>NZ_DAMABV010000031.1:0-2500 GCF_031984885.1 Phenylobacterium sp. | reverse complement strand
CCAGGGAAAACAACTCTCCAATCCCTGGAAAAAACACGACAACATCCCGCTGTAGGTCGCGCTTAATGTTCTCGAAAATCCTGATCGCCAACCGCGGCGAGATCGCGGTTCGCATCATCAAGACCTGCCGGCGCATGGGTATCGCCACGGTCGTCGTCTATTCGGAGGCCGACGCCGACTCGATGGCCGTGGAGATGGCCGACGAGAGCGTGTTCATCGGCGGAGCTCCGGCGGCCGAGAGCTATCTGGTCGCCGACAAGATCGTGGCGGCCTGCGGGGCGACCGGCGCCCAGGCGGTGCATCCCGGCTTCGGGTTCCTGTCGGAGAACGCCGGCTTCGCCCAGCGCCTGGCCGACGAGGGCATCGTGTTCATCGGCCCCAACCCCAAGGCCATCGAGGCCATGGGCGACAAGATCGAGAGCAAGAAGTTCGCGGCCAAGGCCGGCGTCTCGACCGTGCCCGGCCATGTCGGCGAGATCGACGACGTCGCCCACGCCCTCAAGATCGCCGCCGACGTCGGCTATCCGGTGATGATCAAGGCCAGCGCCGGCGGCGGCGGCAAGGGCATCCGCGTCGCCTGGAACGCCAAGGACGTCGAGGAAGGCTTCCCGGCCGTCCGCGCCGAGGCCAAGGCCAGCTTCGGCGACGACCGCATCTTCATCGAGAAGTTCATCGAGAGCCCGCGCCACATCGAGATCCAGGTGCTGGGCGACAAGCACGGCAATGTCGTCCACCTGTTCGAGCGCGAATGCTCGATCCAGCGCCGCAACCAGAAGGTCATCGAGGAGGCCCCCTCCCCGCTGCTCGACGAGGCCACCCGCGCGGCCATGGGCGCCCAGGCCGTCGCCCTGGCCCAGGCGGTCGCCTATGACAGCGCCGGCACCGTCGAGTTCGTCGCCGGCCAGGACAAGAGCTTCTACTTCCTGGAGATGAACACCCGCCTGCAGGTCGAGCACCCGGTCACCGAGCTGATCACCGGCGTCGACCTGGTCGAGCAGATGATCCGCGTCGCCTACGGCGAGAAGCTGGCCTTCCAGCAGTCCGACCTCTCGATCAACGGCTGGGCGATCGAGAGCCGCATCTATGCCGAGGACCCCTATCGCGGCTTCCTGCCCTCGATCGGGCGCCTGGTCCGCTACGCCCCGCCGCACGAGGGCGACGCCGGCGCCGCCAAGGTCCGCAATGACGCGGGCGTGCGCGAGGGCGACGAGATCTCGATGTTCTACGATCCGATGATCTCCAAGCTCTCGACCTGGGGACCGGACCGCGCCAGCGCCATCGCCGCCATGGGCCGCGCGCTCGAGGACTTCCACATCGAGGGCCTGGGCCAGAACATCCCGTTCCTGGCCGCGGTGATGGACCAGGAGCGCTTCGTCTCCGGCAAGCTCTCGACCAACTACATCAACGACGAGTTCCCCGACGGCTTCCACGGGACCGAGCCGACCCCGCTGCAGCGCGACCTGATGGCCGCCACGGCCTGCGCCATGCACCGCCGCCTGACCGCTCGATCGGCCCCGCAGTTGCTGCGCGACGAGTGGGTGGTGATCGCCGGCCATGACCAGCGCAACATCCGCGTGACCAACGGCGCCGGCGCGGTCGCCGTCGCCTTCGAGGACGGCCGCACGCTGAACCTGACCGAGATCGACTGGCGTCCCGGCCAGCCGCTGTTCAAGGCCAAGCTGAACGGCGTTCCGTTCACGGCCAGCGTCAAGCCGGCGGCCGAGGGCTTCCAGATCCGCCACCGCGCCGCCAGCGAGCGCGTGCTGGTGCTCACCCCCCGGTCGGCCGAGCTGCACCAGAAGCTGCCGCCCAAGCAGGCGGCCGACACCTCCAAGCTGATCCTCTCGCCGATGCCGGGCCTCGTCGTCAGCCTTGACGTCGAACCCGGCCAATCCGTCCAGGCCGGCCAGGCCGTCGCCATCGTCGAAGCCATGAAGATGCAGAACATCATCCGGGCCGAACGCGAGGGCGTCGTCAAAACCGTCGGTCCCAAGGCCGGCGACTCCGTCGCCGCCGACGAAGTGCTCGTGGAGTTCGCGTGATGCAGATGAAATCCCCCAGCGACGCCGACCATCTCGCCCTCGGCGAGGTCATGCGACGTCTCGACCTGACGGCCCGCGCCATCCGCTACTATGAGGAGCTGGGCCTGGTCCGCGCCCAGCGCGACCACCTCAACCGCCGCCGCTACGACCAGGACGCCCTCTCGCGGCTGAGCGCCATCGCCGAGTTCCGCCGGGCCGGCCTGTCGCTCGACGACATCGCCAGCATCCTGCGCCGCCAGGACGCCGGCGGCGACCACAGCGCCCATATCGACTATGCGGTCTCGCGCCTGGCCGAGCGCCTCAAGGTGCTGGAACAGGAACGCCGCGAAGCCGAGGCGGCCTTGAGCGCCCTGCTCGTCCACCGCCAGGCGACGCCCTGGCCCGTGGAGCTGCGCGCATGATCCCCGCAGAGCCGCGTCACGACTGGACGCTGTCGGAGGTGGAGGGACTGTTCGAGC
>NZ_DAMABV010000030.1:0-7563 GCF_031984885.1 Phenylobacterium sp. | reverse complement strand
TCACTTCAAACAGACAATCCCGGTTTGCGCAGCAAGACCGGGACCCATGAACACCAGATGGCGCCGGCGGTGCGACGCCGCCTTCGACAGCGTAAATGGGTCCCGGACAGCCGCGTTGCGGCTTCCGGGATGACACCCGCCACGCACGCCCCCGGCGCCAAATCCTTGACCTATTCCGTCCACAGGCGCATAAGCGCGCCCTTCTGGCGCATAGCATTCGCGCCCTCCACCGCCACGACCCCCACGACGCATGTGGGACGAGGGCGGCGAGGCCCCCCGTCGACGTGATCGTCCACGGGGGTCGATTGCGTTTGGGCCGATAGGAGTCTCGCGTGTTCGACGCACTGACAGATCGGCTTTCCGGGGTCTTCGACCGCCTCTCCGGGCGGGGCGTGCTCTCGGAAAAGGACATCGACGAAGCCCTGCGCGAGGTGCGTGTCGCCCTGCTCGAGGCCGACGTCGCCCTGCCCGTCGTCCGCGAGTTCATCTCCAAGGCCAAGGAACGGGCCGCCGGCGAGGAGGTGATCCGCTCGATCCGCCCCGCCGACCAGGTGGTGAAGATCACCTATGACGGCCTGGTCGAGATGCTCGGCGGCGACGAGGTCGAGGGCCTCAACCTCTCGCTGAACCCGCCCACCGTCATCCTGATGGCCGGCCTGCAGGGCTCGGGCAAGACCACCACCGCCGGCAAGCTGGCGCTGAAGCTCGCCAAGGACCGCAAGAAGGTTCTGCTGGCCTCGCTCGACACCCGCCGCCCCGCCGCCATGGAGCAGTTGGCCCTGCTGGCGACCCAGGCCGGGGTCGAGAGCCTGCCGATCGTCGCCGGACAGTCGGCCCCGGACATCGCCCGCCGGGCCATGTCGGCCGCCAAGCTGCAGGGCTACGACGTCCTGATCCTCGACACCGCCGGCCGCACCACCATCGACGAGGCGATGATGGCCGAGGCGGCCGAGATCGCGAAGATCTCCAGCCCCGCCGAAACCCTGCTGGTCGCCGACAGCCTGACCGGCCAGGACGCGGTGCGCACCGCCAAGGCCTTCCACGAGCGCCTGCCGCTGACCGGCCTGGTGCTGACGCGGGCCGACGGCGACGGCCGCGGCGGCGCGGCCCTGTCGATGCGGGCCGTCACCGGCCTGCCGATCAAGTATCTCGGCGTCTCGGAGAAGATCGAGGGCCTGGACGCCTTCGACGCCCGCCGCGTGGCCGGCCGCATCCTCGGCCAGGGCGACGTCGTGGCCCTGGTGGAGAAGGCCGCCCAGGACCTGGACGTGGCCAAGACCGAGGCCATGGCCAAGAAGCTGGCCAAGGGTCAGTTCGACCTCGACATGATGGCCGAGCAGTTCAGCCAGATGAAGCGCATGGGCGGCATGGAAGGCCTGATGGGCCTGCTGCCCGGCGTCCAGAAGGTCAAGAAGCAGCTCTCGGAAGCCAACGTCTCCGACAAGATGATCGACCGCCAGATGGCGATCATCTCGTCCATGACCAAGGCCGAGCGCAAGAAGCCCGACATCCTGCAGGCCTCGCGCAAGCGCCGCATCGCCGCCGGCGCCGGGGTCGACGTGGCCGAGATCAACCGACTCCTGAAGCAGCATCGCCAGATGGCCGACGCCTTCAAGATGATGAGCCGCGACGGCGGCAAGGGCTTCGCCCGCATGGCCGGCATGATGGGCGGCGGCGGCATGGACCGCCTCAAGGCCCTGGGCGGCGGCAAGCTGCCCGCGCCCGATCCCAAGCAACTGGAAGAGCTCGGCAAGCTCGCCGGCCAGGGGGGCGGACTGCCCGGCCTGCCCGGCGGCCCGAAGCTTCCCGGCCCCCTTTCCGGCCTGGGCGGCGGCCTGCCGCCCGGCTTCAATCCCTTCAAGAAATCCTAGAGCTTACAAAGGACTAACCCATGCTCAAGATCCGTCTCGCCCGTGGCGGCGCCAAGAAGCGCCCCTACTACTCGATCGTCGTCGCCGACTCGCACTCGCCGCGCGACGGCCGCTTCATCGAAAAGGTCGGCGCCTACAACCCGATGCTCAAGAAGGATGACCCGGCGCGCGTCACCCTGAAGGTCGAGTCGATCCAGGCCTGGATCAAGAAGGGCGCCCAGCCGACCGACCGCGTCGCCCGTTTCCTGGCCAACGAAGGCCTGGTGAAGTGGGAAGCCGGCAACAACCCGAAGAAAGCCGAGCCGGGCCGCAAGGCCAAGGAACGCGCCGAAGAGCGCGCTCAACGCGAAGCCGACCGCGCCGCCGCCGCCGCTGAAGCCGCCGCCCAGCCGGCTCCGGAGCCGGAACCCGTCGCCGAGGAAGCCCCGGCTGCTGAGGCCCCCGCCGCTGAAGAAGCCGCCGCCGAAGCCCCGGCCGCCGAGGAAGCCGCTCCGGCCGCTGAAGACGCCCCGGCCGCCGAAGGCGACGCCGAAAAGACCGAAGGCTAAGCCGAACCAACCGGCATGGGCGACGAGACGCGCAATCTGATTTTCGTCGCCCAGGTCGGCGCGGCCCATGGGGTGCGGGGCGAGGTGAAGGTCACGACCTTCACCGCCGACCCCATGGCGCTGGCCAGGTACAAGACCCTGCTGCGCCAGGACGGCTCGCCCGCCCTGGCCATCGCATCGGCCCGCCCGGCCAAGGGCGGGATCGTCGCCCGCCTCAAGGGCGTGGACGACCGCAACGCCGCCGAGGCCCTGCGCGGCCTCAAGCTCTACATCCATCGCGACAGCCTGCCCCCGCCCGAGGAGGACGAGTTCTATCTCGCCGACCTCATCGGCCTGGCCGTCGAGACCGCCGCCGGCGAGCCGCTGGGCGTGGTCAAGACCGTCCAGGACTTCGGCGCCGGCGACCTGCTGGAAATCCAGCCGCGCGCCGGCGCGAGCTGGTGGCTGCCTTTCACGCGCGAGGCCGTGCCGGACGTGCGCATAGCCGAGGGCAAGCTGATCGCCGAGCCGCCGACGGTCATCGAAGCCGACCCCAACGAAGGCCGCGAGGAATAATCCCTCCCCCTTTTCCTCCCCTGCGTTAGCGGGGGAGGGGGACCACGCGCCAGCGTGGTGGAGGGGGCGAGCCGCAAGCTCATTGCCGGCCGCCGCCCCCTCCACCGGCTGCGCCGGTCCCCCTCCCCCATGAATGGGGGAGGAAAAATAAGGCGGCTTCCATATGCGGCCCGGGTGGGGGACTGCTGAGGCGCAGAAGGCCCCGCCCGTCTCGCCGCTCGCGGCGTCGCCTACTTCTTCAGCCGCATCAGCCCTTCCTGGGCCACCGAGGCGACCAGGTTCCCGTCCTGGCCGTAGATCGCGCCGCGCACGAAGCCGCGGCCGCCCGAGGCGCTGGGGCTGTCCTGGGTGTAGAGGTGCCAGTCGTTGAAGTTCGAGGCCTTGTGGAACCACATGGCGTGGTCGAGGCTGGCCGACTGCAGGCCCGGCGTCTGCCAGGCCACCCCGTGCGGGCGCATCGCGGTCGACAGCAGGTTCATGTCCGAGGCGTAGGCCAGGATCACCTGGTGCATGCGCGCGTCGTCGCCGATCGGGGCCACGGCCCGCATCCAGGTGTCGCTCTTGGGCTCGCTCGGCTTGGGCTTGCGGCCGAAGCCGTAGTTGTCGCGGCCGACCATCTCGATCGGGCGCGGCCGGTTCATCATCCGGCGCATCTCCTCGCTCATGCCGTCCAGCACGGCCTTCTTCTGGGCCTCGGCCTCGGCGGCCATGTCGTCGGGGCTGCGCACCGCCGGCATCGGGGCCTGGTGCTCGAAGCCGTCCTCGGCGACCTGGAACGAGGCCGCCAGGTTGAAGATCTGCTTGCCGTTCTGCACGGCGATCACCCGCCGCGTGGTGAAGGTGCCGCCGTCGCGCGAGCGGTCGACCTCGAACAGGATCGGGATGCGCGGGTCGCCCGGACGGATGAAGTAGCAGTGCAGCGAGTGGCAGATGCGCTCCTCCACCGTCTCGTAGGCCGCCAGCAGCGACTGGGCGATGACCTGGCCGCCGAAGATCCGCCCCGGACCGTCCTCGGGCGACACGCCGCGGAAGGTGTTCACCTCGATGCGCTCGAGGGCCAGGGACTCGGTGAGGATTTCGGGCGTTTCCATGGGGTCTCTAAAAATGCTGCAACTGCGAAACGCCCTGGATTAAGCCCAAGCTCCGCGCCCCGCAAGGCGCGGCATAGTCGCGTTCTCTTAAGGCGAACGTGGAAATGCTGCGGCGTTTCGTCCAAAAGCCGCCCCATGTCCTTCGACGCCACCGTCCTGACCATGTTTCCCGAGGCCTATCCCGGCCCGCTCGGCGTCTCGCTGATCGGCACGGCCTGGCGCGAGCATGGGCTCTGGACGTTGGAAACAGTGGACATTCGCCAATTTTCCAAGGATAAGCGCGGCTTCCTCGACGACACCCCTGCGGGTGGCGGCCCGGGACAGGTGATGCGAGCGGACGTCATCGCAGCCGCGCTGGACAGCGTGGAGCGGCGGGGACGGCCGCTTTTGTACATGAGCGCACGGGGTCGGCCCCTGACCCAGGCGCGCGTGAGTGAATGGGCCAAGGGTCCGGGACTGATCGTCCTGGCCGGACGGTTCGAGGGGGTGGACCAGCGGGTGCTCGACGCGCGCGGGTTCGAGGAGATCAGCGTCGGAGACGCGGTCCTCGCCGGCGGCGAGGCGGCCTCCCTGGTGGCGATCGAAGCGTGCGTAAGGCTCGTGCCCGGCGTCCTCGGCCAGGCCGAAAGCTTGAGTGAAGAGAGTTTCGAGGACGGGCTCCTGGAGCACCCGCAGTACACCAGACCGCGGGAATTCGAGGGGCTTGAGATACCGCCCGTACTGCTCAGCGGTCACCACGCCGATATCGGTAAGTGGCGGCGGAGCCAGCGCGAAGCGGCCACGCGGGAGCGGCGTCCGGACCTCTGGGCCGCCTATCTCGCCAATCAACAGGCAAAGGGCGAGTAAAGCCCAGTAGGACAAGGACGACCGACATGAACATCATTCAGCAGCTCGAAAAAGAAGAGCTCGACCGCCTCGCCGCCACCCGCCAGATCCCGGACTTCCAGGCCGGCGACACCCTGCGCGTCAACGTGAAGATCAAGGAAGGCGACCGTGAGCGCGTCCAGGCTTACGAAGGCGTCTGCATCGGCCGTCAGGGCGGCGGCGTGAACGAGAGCTTCACGGTCCGCAAGATCTCCTTCGGCGAAGGCGTGGAACGCGTGTTCCCGCTCTACTCGCCCAACATCGACTCCATCGAAGTGAAGCGCCGCGGCGTCGTGCGCCGCGCCAAGCTCTACTACCTGCGCGACCGTCGCGGTAAGTCGGCCCGGATCGCCGAGCGCCAGACCACCCGCGCCACCGAAACCACCGAAGCCTAGGCTTTCAGGTTTCCGAGACGTCCGAACGGGGGCCGTGGCGACACGGCCCCCGTTTTCGTTTCCGCCCCGCCGCGCCCCTTGCATCCCGCGTCGCGCCCACTAACTCCAATCATAAGAGTTAGTCGGGAGCCCGCCGATGCGCGCCAAGTCCTTCGCCGGCATGACCTGTTCCGTCGCCGGCGCGCTGGAGGCGATCGGCGACCGCTGGGCGGTGCTGCTGCTGCGCGACCTGTCGCTGGGCCTGTCGAAGTACGACGAGCTGCAGGCCTCGACCGGCATGCCGACCACCACCCTCTCGACCCGCCTCAAGCACCTGGAAGGCTCGGGCCTCATCGAGCGCCGCCCCTACCAGGACAACCCGCCCCGCCACGACTACCGCCTCACCGACAAGGGCGCCGACCTCTGGAAGGTGCTGACCGCCCTGCGCGAGTGGGGCGACCGCTGGGACGCCAACGGCCTGGGCGCCTCGACCATCGAACTGGTCGACGGCCAGACCGGCCGTCCGCTGGTCCTGGCCCTGGTCGACCCGCAGACCGGCCAGGCCGTCCCCCAGGCCCGCGCCCGCCTGCGGCCCGGGCCGATCGCCGCCCCGGGCCTGCGCAGACGTCTCGGAGAAACCCAATGAGCCCGACCCGCACCCGCTTCTTCTTCGACTTCCGCAGTCCCTACAGCTACCTGGCCAGCACCCGGCTCGCCGACCTGCCCGGCGAGTTCGACTGGCGCCCGTTCGACGTGCTGGCGCTGATGAAGCAGGTCGGCAACGTGCCCACCACGGTCATCTGCAAGCCCAAGCAGGCCTATGCCCGCCAGGACCTCGGCCGCTGGGCCGCGCTCTACGGCGCCCCGCTCAGCCCCAATCCCGGCATGAGCGCCGTCGACGGCCCGCGCCTGCTGCACGCCGCCCTCGCCGCCCGCGCGCTCGGCCATGGCAAGGCGGCCGCCGGCCGGCTGTTTCGCGCCATGTGGGCCGGGGATGCGCCGCTGGCCACCTCCGCCGAGGTCGCCGCCCTGCTCGCCGACCTTGGCGTCACCACCGAGCTGATCGACGCCCCCGAACGCGCCGCCGAACTGGAGGCCAACACCGCCGAGGCGGTCGAGCTCGGCGTCTTCGGCGCCCCCAGCTTCATCACCGAGGGCGGCCTGCTGTTCTTCGGCAACGACCGCCTCGACTTCCTCCGCCGCGCGCTCACGGCCTGATTTCCAGAAGGAACACCCACATGAAGCCGCTCGCCATCGTCACCGGGGTCGGCCCCGGGACCGGATCCTCGATCGTCCGCCGCTTCGCCGCCGACGGCTACCGCGTGGCCATGCTGGCCCGGAATTTCGATCGCCTGGCCGCCCTCGCCCAGGAGCTTCCCGACGCCGTCGCCGTGCCGGTCGACGTCTCCGACGCCGCCGCCCTCACCGCGGCTCTGGACGACCTCGTCATCCGCTTCGGAGCACCCAAGGTCGTGGTCCACAACGCCGTCGGCGGCGCCTTCGGCAACTTCCTCGACATCGATCCCTCGGTGCTGGAGCAGAACTTCCAGACCAACGTCATGGCGCTCTATCACCTGGCCCGGCTGGTGACGCCGAAGATGATCGAGGCCGGCGGCGGGTCGCTGATCGTCACCGGCAACACCTCGGCCCTGCGCGGCAAGGCCAACTTCGCCGGCTTCGCCCCGACCAAGGCCGCCCAGCGGATCCTGGCCGAAGCCATCGCCCGCGAGGTCGGCCCCAAGGGCGTGCATGTCGCCTATCTGGTGATCGACGCGGTGATCGACGTGCCCTGGACCCGCGAGCGCTACAAGGACGCCCCCGACGACTTCTTCATCGCCCCCGACGACATCGCCGGCGAAGTCTTCCACCTGGCCCGCCAGCCCAGAAGCGCCTGGTCCTTCCTCGCCGAGGTCCGCCCGTTCAAGGAAACCTGGTGATCTGAATGTCCCTTTTCCTCCCCTGCGCAGCGGGGGAGGGGGACCGCCCGAAGGGTGGTGGAGGGGGCGAGCCGCAAGCTCATCGCCGGCCGCCGCCCCCTCCACCGGCTGCGCCGGTCCCCCTTCCCCATCAGGATGGGGGAGGAAAAACGGGGTAATCCCCCACGTCGCCAAACTCGGCGCGGCGCGCGCGGCTAGCCACGGCGCCCCAAGGCGTCATCAAGTCAGTTGAGCTTTTGCGGCGGGGCCGCGCCTCATTCGTCAGGCACGGCGCGAATGGGTCCCGGACAAGCCCTGCGGGCTTTCCGGGATGACACGGGGAG
>NZ_DAMABV010000029.1:0-8467 GCF_031984885.1 Phenylobacterium sp. | reverse complement strand
CGGTTTGCGCAGCAAGACCGGGACCCATGAACACCGGATGGATCAGAACCCGGCACGGCCGCGCCTCATTCGTCAGACGCGGCGTCAATGGGTCCCGGACAAGCCCTACGGGCTTTCCGGGATGACACGAAAAGCGCCACGCCCCCCACGGCCCCTTCATCTCGGCGCCTCGAAGTCCGCCCCTCAGAGCAGCCACACCCCAAGCCAGAACGCCGCCCCGGCCACGGCGGCGCCGAGCGCGAACCAGGCCATGCGCGAGGGCCGTTCCTCGACCACCGCCACCGCGGCGGTCGCCTGGGGCGGGGTCTCGATCAGCCGGTGCAGGGCGCGCAGGGCCTCGATCCCCTCGCTGACGAAGCGCCTGACCTGCGCCTGCGGGCCCAGCTCGCGCAGCATCCAGCGGCGCACCACCGGGTCGGCCGCCTTCCAGATGTCGTGGTCGGGATCGAGCCGCCGGGCCACCCCCTCCACCGTCATCATGGTCTTCTGCAGCAGCACGAGCTGCGGCTGCAGGCGCATGTCGAACAGGGCGGTGATCTCGAAGAGCTGGGTCAGCACCCGGCCCATCGACACGTCCCGCGCCGTGCGGCCGAACAGCGGCTCGCCCACCGCCCGCAGGGCCTGCGCGAAGGCGTGGACCGAATGGGTGCGCGGCACGTAGCCGGCGTCGAAATGGGTCTGGGCGATCTTCTCGTAGTCACGCTCCAGGAACCCCCAGAGGATCTCGGCCAGGTAGCGCCGCTCGGACGGCGCCAGCCGCCCGACGATGCCGAAGTCCACCGCCGTGATCTGCGCCGGCGCGGCCACGAACAGGTTCCCCTCGTGCAGGTCGGCGTGGAACACCCCATGGTCCAGCGCCTGGGCCAGGAAGGCGCGCAGCAGCTTGTCGGCCAGGGCCGGGCGGTCCAGGCCCTCGATCTCCAGGGTCGCCGGGTCCGACAGCGGCGCGCCCAGCGCCCACTCCTGGGTCAGCACCGTCTTGCCGACCCCGTCCCAGACCACCTTCGGCGCGGACATGTAGCCGTCCTTGGCCATCACCTCGGCCAGCTCGTCGCCGCCGGCCGCCTCCAGCCGCAGGTCCAGCTCCAGCTCGGTCGCGCGGATCACCGTGGTCGCCAGGGCGCGGGGCTCCAGCCGGCGGGCGTCGGGCGACACCTTCTCGACCAGCCGCGCGGCCAGGGCCAGCGCTTCGGCGTCCTGGGCCACGCGCTGGGCGATGCCCGGCCGCAGCACCTTCACCGCCACCCGCCGCCCGTCCAGCAGCACCGCGTCGTGCGCCTGGGCCAGGGAGGCGGCCGCCACCGGCTCGCCGAACGCCGAGAACAGGCTGTCGATCGACCGGCCCAGGCACAGCTCCACCTCCCGCCGCGCCACCGGCGTTGGGAAGGGGTCGAGCCTGTCCTTCAGGCGCGACAGGTCGCCCGCGAACTCGGCGCCGAAGATGTCGGCGCGGGTCGAGAGCAGTTGGCCGAGCTTGATCGCCACCGGGCCCAGCCGCTCCAGCGAGCGGGCCAGCCGCTCGCCCGGCCGGCCCTCGCGCGCCTGCCGCCCGGCCAGGCCGCGCACCGCCCGCGACAGGCTCTGCACCCGCGGCGGATAGAGCGCGTCGAGCTCGCGCGGCAGCAGGGCGTCGTTGCGCGCCAGCGACCAGGCCGCCGCGGTCAGCCGCCCGAAGGCCGCGAGACTTCCCATGGATCAGAACGCCCAGCCGTGATGCAGGGCCGCCACGCCGCCGGTGAAGTTGGTGAAGCCCGCCCGGCTGAAGCCGGCCGTCTCGATCATCGCGACGAAGGTCCGCTGGTCGGGGAAGCGGCGGATGCTCTCCACCAGGTACTGGTAGCTGTCGCGGTCCTTGGTCACCCACTCGCCGATCTGCGGGATCACCTTGAAGGAATAGGCGTCATAGGCCTTGCGCAGCATCTCGGTGGCCGGTTGCGAGAACTCCAGGCACAGGAACCGCCCGCCCGGCTTCAGCACCCGGCGGGCCTCGACCAGGGCGGCCTGCACGTCGGTGACGTTGCGGATGCCGAACGAGATCACATAGGCGTCGGCGCAGGCGTCGGGCAGCGGCAGGCGCTGGGCGTCGCCGACGTTCCAGGTGATCTCCGGCTCGCCGCCCTTGGCGCGGCCGGCCGCGATCATCTCGGCGTTGTAGTCCATGATCATGATCTGGGCGTCGGGGCCGCCGCGGCGCTCCTGGGCGGCGCGGGCCAGCTTGGCGAAGCGCCGGGCCATGTCGCCGGTGCCCCCGGCGCAGTCGATGATCACCTCGCCCGGCTGCGGGTTCAGTCTGGCGGCCGTGGCGTCCTTCCAGAGCCGGTGCACGCCCGCGCTCATCAGGTCGTTCATCAGGTCGTAGCGACTGGCCACGCTGTCGAACACGCCGCGCACCAGGCGGGGTTTTTCCGAAGCGTCGACGTCGCGAAAGCCGAAGGTGGCGGAAGGTCCGGTCATGGCCTGGGTCTTAGCCCGACCACGCCAACCGCGCCAGACGCGGGCGCGCAAATCCCCCCGGAGAAAAAGCAGGTGTCATCCCGGTTTGCGCAGCAAGACCGGGACCCATGAACACCGGATGGATCGGAACCCGCAAGGCCGCGCCTCATTCGTCAGGCACGGCGTCAATGGGTCCCGGACAAGCCCTGCGGGCTTTCCGGGATGACACGGGGAGCACGGCCCCTTCGTGCTCTTCGTGTCCTTCGTGGTCTTGGTGTTTCAAAATCCGCCGAGCAGCTTGCGCCAAACGCTGCCGGAGGAAAAACAGGCGTCATCCCGGTTTGCGCAGCAAGACCGGGACCCATGAACCCGGCAAGGCCGCGCCCCATTCTCCACGATCAGGCGTCAATGGGTCCCGGACAAGCACGCCCGAGCATCCGCCAAGCAGGTTGTCCCGGCCGCCGCGAAATGCCACTTCAAGTCCCATGCCCGAATTACCCGAGGTCGAAACCGTCCGGCGCGGCCTGGCGCCGGTCCTGGAAGGCCGCCGCCTGTCGCGGGTCGAGGCGCGCCGCGCCGACCTGCGCTTTCCGTTCCCCGACGGCTTCGTCCAGCGCCTGACCGGCGCGACCATCGAGCGGCTGGAGCGCCGCGCCAAGTACCTGATGGCGGTGCTCGACCGCGGCGAGACCCTGGTCATGCACCTGGGGATGAGCGGCCGCTTCGAGATCGCCCAGCCCGAGGGCCGCCGGCGGCCGGGCGAGTTCCACTACGCCCCCGACCCCGACCCGAAGCACGCCCATGTGGTGTTCGAGGCCGACGACGGCGGGCGCGTCACCTATTACGACCCGCGCCGCTTCGGCTACATGGACCTGATCGAGACCGCGGCCCTGGAGACCCATCCCTGGTTCGCCGGCCTCGGCCCCGAGCCGCTGTCGCCGGCCTTCGACGCCGAGCGCCTGGTCAGGGCCTTCGCCGGCCGCAAGCAGGGGCCCAAGACCCTGCTGCTCGACCAGCGCGTCGTCGCGGGCCTGGGCAACATCTATGTCTGCGAGGCGCTGAACCGCGCGAAGATCTCGCCGCTGAAGCCGGCCGGGTCGATCAAGCCGGCCAGGATCGCCCCGCTGGTCGGGATCATCCGCGAGGTGCTGAACGAGGCCATCGAGGCCGGCGGCTCCTCGCTCAAGGACTACGCCGCCGCCGACGGGGCGCTGGGCTATTTCCAGCACCGCTTCCGCGCCTACGACCGCGAGGGCGAGCCCTGCGCCAACCCCGGCTGCAAGGGCGCCATCGCCCGCGAGGTCCAGGCCGGCCGCTCCACCTTCTATTGCCCGGCCTGCCAGAAGTGAGCCCGCCCATGACCCGTCGCCTGCTCGGCGCCCTGGCCGGCCTGCTGCTGGCCGGATGCGCCGCGTCCGAGGCCGAGGCCCGGCCCCCGGTCTGGATCGTGCGCGACGCCGATTCCGAGCTGGTGCTGTTCGGCTCGATCCACGTGCTGCCGCCCGGCCTCGACTGGCGGCCCGCCGAACTGGACGCCGCCCTGGCCAGGGCCGACGACCTCTGGTTCGAGCTGCCGATCGACCCGGCCTCGGAGGCCAGGGTCGGCCAGCTCGCCGCCCAGCATGGGGTGCTGCCCGAGGGCCGGTCCCTCTCGGCCATGCTCTCGCCCGCCGGCCGCCGGCGGCTGGAGACCGCGACCGCCGACCTCGGCGTCTCCATGGCCGTGCTCGACCGGCTCGAACCCTGGTTCGCCGAGGTGGTGCTGGCCGGCGCCCAGTTCCAGAAGGCCGGCGCCGACGCCGGCTCCGGCGTCGAGAAGATGATCTCCGGCTCGGCCCCGGCCGCAGCCCAGCGCCGCGCCTTCGAGAGCCCCGAGGAGCAGATCGCCATCTTCGACGCCGCGCCCCTGCCCGAGCAGATCGCCTCGCTGGAGCAGAGCCTGATCGAGCTCAACGACAACCCCAGAGCCTATCAGGAACTGGTCGCCCACTGGATGGCCGGCGACCTCAAGGCGCTGGACGAGGACGCGCTCGAGCCGCTGCGCGCCGCCGCGCCGGGCCTCTATGCGCGGCTGGTGACCGAGCGCAACGAGCGCTGGCTGAAGGCGCTGAAGACGCGCCTGGACGGCTCGGGCCGCACGGTCGTCGTGGTCGGGGTCGGCCACCTGGTCGGCCAGGACGGCCTGCCCGCCCGCCTGCGCGCCCTTGGCTACAGCGTCGAAGGGCCTTAATCCCGGCGGACCGACATCGCCAGCGAGGGCTGCCATGAGCTACGAGACCCTGATCGTCGAGACCACCGAAGGCGTGACCCTGATCCGCCTCAACCGGCCCGAGGCGCTCAACGCCCTCAACAGCCAGCTCCTCGCCGAGCTCTCGGCCGCCCTCGACGCCGCCGAGGCCGACGAGGCCGTCCGCTGCCTGGTGATCACCGGCTCGGACCGCGCCTTCGCCGCCGGCGCCGACATCAAGGAGATGTCGACCAAGACCTACGCCGAGATGTTCAAGCAGGACTTCTTCGGCGCCAGCGCCCGCCGCATCGAGCAGTTCCGCAAGCCGATCATCGCCGCGGTCGCCGGCTACGCCCTGGGCGGCGGCTGCGAGCTGGCCATGCTCTGCGACTTCATCATCGCCGCGGAGTCCGCGAAGTTCGGCCAGCCGGAGATCAATCTCGGCGTCGCCCCCGGCATCGGCGGCACCCAGCGCCTGACCCGCTTCGTCGGCAAGTCCAAGGCCATGGAGATGATCCTCACCGGCCGGATGATGGACGCCGCCGAGGCCGAGCGCGCGGGCCTGGTCTCCCGCGTCGTGCCCTCCGACCAGTTGATCGGCGAGGCCATGGCCGCGGCGACCAGGATCGCGGGCCAGTCGCCGCTGGCGGTGATGATGAACAAGGAGCTGGTCGAGACCGCCTACGAGACCACCCTCTCCACCGGCGTCGCGGTCGAGCGGCGCCTGTTCCACTCGCTGTTCGCCTTCGACGACCAGAAGGAGGGCATGGCCGCCTTCGTCGAGAAGCGCAAACCGGACTTCAAGGGCTCCTGAGGCCGTGCGGCTCATCGCTTTCGGCGACTCCATGGTCGCCGGGGCCGGCGATCCCGACCACCTGGGCTGGATCGGCCGGGCCCTGCTCGGGCGCCGCTCGGTCACCCTCTACAATCTCGGGGTCCGCCGCGAGACCTCCAGCGACATCGCCGCGCGCTGGCGGGCCGAGGCGGGCGCCCGGTTTACCGACGAGGAGCCGATGCGGATCGTCTTCTCGTTCGGCGCCAACGACTGCTACCCGCACGACGGCGCGCCCCGGGTCGCCCAGGCCCAGACCCTGAAGAACGCCCAGGCGATGCTGACCGGCGCCGAGGCCCTTTGCCCGGTGCTGCTGGTCGGGCCGCCGCCGATGGCCGATCCCGGCGTCTCGGCCCGGCTCGAAGTCCTCAACGAGACCCTCAAGGCGCTGGCCGCCCGCCTGAAGGTCCCGTTCATCGACGTCTTCCAGCCGCTGGAGGCCGACGGCCTGTGGCGGGCCGAGGCCCTGGCCTGGGACGGCGCCCACCCCGGCGCGGGCGGCTATCAGCGCATGGCCGACCTGGTCGGCGCCCATCCGGCCTGGCGCGCCTTCACGCTTGTCGATTAAACCTATCCACAGCGCATTGACCCGGGAGGCGCTCTCCCGTATATCCGCGCCTCCAATTTGCCCGCCCGGGTTTTGGCTCGGGCGCGATCCGTATTGAGAGCTGACACATGGCCAACACGCCCGGCGCCAAGAAGGCGGTCCGCAAGATCGCCCGCCGTACCGAAGTCAACAAGGCCCGCCGCTCGCGCGTGCGCACCTACCTGCGCAAGTTCGAAGAGGCCGTGGCCTCGGGCGACGCCGGCGCCGCCAAGACTGCCTTCGTCGAGGCCCAGTCGGAGCTGATGCGCGCCGTCACCAAGGGCGTCGTCCACAAGAACACTGGTTCGCGCAAAGTGTCGCGCCTGGCCGCCCAGCTCAAGAAGATGGCTGCGGCCTGAGGTTGAAGGGCCAAGCCTGGAGCTTGGCCGCAACCTCCCTATGAAATACGGAAATTCGAGACACCCGCGGGTTGAAAGACCCGCGGGCGTTTTATTTTGCGTCGCATCACGACGCTCCGCGACTGCGGCGTTAGTTCTCAGTTAACGGAACGTTGAAATCCAGATTCCCTTGCCCTGCGAGGGGTGGATTTGAGTCAACGAAAATATCCGTCGACGCGGCGAAGAATCACCGTTGACCCCCTACTCGCCCCGACTAGGGTGACAAACCTCAAGACGTCCTTCCATCTGATCTCGGATGAAAAAAGGCGGCGGCGGGGGCATTGCGCTCGCCGGGTAAGGCTTTGTGTTTGTTTGACAAAGTTGTTCCGCTGCGGGGGCGCTGACGGATGACGATGAAAGAGGTTGGAATGATGGCCACTGGGGGCGTTGCGAGTTCTGTCGCCGAGATGCAGGCGGTGGCCGTTTGGGCCAAGACCTGCGCGGCGCTGAAGCGGGAACTCGGCGAAGCCACCTTCGGCTCGTGGCTGGGCCAGGCCGCCCTGCGCGAGCGCGGCGAGGAGCTTTGCCTGGTCGCCGCGACCGGCGTGGCCCGCGACTGGATCCGCCGCCACGCCTGGCGCCGCATCGGCGAGCTCTGGGCCCAGAACGACCCGATGGGCCGCAACCTCGACCTGAAATCGCGCATGGAGTTCGAGGCCGCCTCGCCGGCCGCGCCCGCCGCGCCGGTGGTGCTCAAGCCCGAACCGCTGGAGGGGCCCCTGGCCGACGGCCACGTCATCGAGATCGAGGTTCCGCTCCAGGCCGCGCCGCCGGTCGCCGCCCGCGCCGGCCGCCAGCAGGGCCTGCAGGACCGCTTCTCCTTCGAGACCTTCGTCGCCGGCCCGGCCAACGAATTCGCCTTCGCCGTGGCCCGCCGCGTGGCGGCCTGGTCGGACGGCCACTTCAACCCGGTGATCTTCCACGGCCCCTACGGCTTCGGGAAGACCCACCTGCTGAACGCCCTGGCCTGGGAGGCCATGCAGTCGGCGCCCGAGAAGCGCGTCGTCTACATCACCGCCGAGCGCTTCACCTCGACCTTCGTCAAGGCCGTGCAGGACCGCCAGACCGCCGCCTTCAAGGACGAGCTGCGCAACGCCGACCTGCTGCTGATCGACGACGTCCAGTTCGTCGCCGGCAAGTCCTCCACCCAGGAGGAGCTGTTCCACACCCTGCTGGCCCTGGTCGAGGACGGCCGCCGCGTGGTGATGACCGCCGACCGCTCGCCGGCCGAGCTGTCGGAGATGGAGCCGCGCCTGCGCAGCCACCTGCAGGCCGGCCTGGTCTGCGGCATCGAGCCGGCCGACCGCACCCTTCGCCTGGGCATCCTGGAGCGCAAGCTCGCCACCCTGGCGGCCCAGGGCAAGTTCATGCCCTCGGCCCGCAGCGAGGTGCTGCAGTTCCTCGCCGACCGCTTCACCGACAGCGTCCGTGAGCTGGAAGGCGCGCTCAACACCCTGGTCGCCCGCGTCGGCGGCGAGATCTCGCGCATGACCCTGGACGAGGCCCAGGCCATCCTGCGCCCGAACCTGGCCTGCAACGAGCGCCGGGTCACCGTCGACCAGATCCAGAAGACCGTGGCCGAGCACTATCAGCTCAAGCAGGCCGACCTGATCTCCGAGCGCCGCGCCCGCGTCGTCGCCCGCCCGCGCCAGGTCGCCATGTGGCTGGCCAAGCAGATCACCACCCGCTCGCTGCCCGACATCGGCCGCCGCTTCGGGGGCCGCGACCACACCACCGTCCTGCACGCCGTCCGCCGCATCGAGGCGCTGAAGGGCGAAGACCCGATGATCGCCCGCGACCTCGACGTCCTGCTGCGCAAGCTGCGCGGCTGAGCCGCGCCGGCAGAGATCGACAAACCGTTGTCGATCTCTGCGCCCCAAAGCGTCATCAAGTCGGTTGAGCTGTTGCGGCGGGGCCGCGCCTCATTCGTCAGGCCCGGCGTCAATGGGTCCCGGACAAGCCCTGCGGGCTTTCCGGGATGACACGGGAAG
>NZ_DAMABV010000028.1:0-13277 GCF_031984885.1 Phenylobacterium sp. | reverse complement strand
TTTTGAAACACCAAGACCACGAAGGACACGAAGAGCACGAAGGCGCCGTGGCGGGTGGATGGCGCGGTGCGAGGGGTGGAGCGCGCCTTTGGCGCGGGCGCGCTTCCCGTGTCATCCCGGAAAGCCCGCAGGGCTTGTCCGGGACCCATTGACGCCGCGCCTGACGAATGAGGCGCGGCCCTGCCGGGTGCTGCTCCATCCGCGGGGTGACATCAGCGGGTCATCCTAAGCTGGCGCTCTGGCCCCTCCCGGCCTATCTCAGACGCCTTGGCCGTTAGGAGCTCCCCATGTCGTTGAAGGTCGCCGTCCAGATGGACCCCCTCGAGGCCATCAAGATCGAAGGCGATACGACCTTCCTGATGATGCTGACGGCCCAGGCCCGCGGCCATTCGCTGTTCGTCTACACCCCCGACCGCCTGCTGCTGGAAGAGGGCAGGGTGCTGGCCCGCGGCCGTCCGGTCACCGTCAAGGACGTCAAGGGCGAGCACGCCAGCTTCGGCCCCTGGGAGCTGATCGACCTGGCCGAATTCGACGTCGTCCTGCTGCGCCAGGACCCGCCCTTCGACATGGCCTACATCACCTCGACCCACTTCCTCGACGTGATCCACCCCAGGACCCTGGTGGTGAACAACCCGGCCGAGGTGCGCAACGCCCCCGAGAAGCTGTTCGTCACCAGCTTCCCCGGCGTGCAGCCCCCGACCCTGATCACCTCGGACGTCGAGGCGATCTACGACTTCCGCGCCCGGCACGGCGACATCGTGCTCAAGCCGCTCTACGGCGGCGGCGGCTCGGGCGTGGCGCGGCTGCTGGCCGACGACCCCAACCTCGACGCCCTGCTCGACCTGCACCGCATGATCGGCCGCGAGCCGGTGATCGCCCAGAAGTTCATTCCCGCGGTCAGCAAGGGCGACAAGCGCATCCTGCTGGTCGACGGCCAGCCGGTCGGCGCCATCAACCGCGTGCCCAGCGCCGGCCAGATCCGCTCCAACCTGGCGGTCGGCGGCCGCGCCGAGGCGGTCGAGCTCACCGCCCGCGACCGCGAGCTCTGCGAGATCATCGGCCCGGAGCTCAAGCGCCGCGGCCTGATGTTCGTCGGCATCGACGTGATCGGCGACTACCTGACCGAGATCAACGTCACCTCGCCGACCGGCGCGCGCGCCCTGCAGCGCTTCACCGGGATCGATGCGACGGCGATTCTCTGGGACGCTATTGAAGCGGCCCGCACAACGGTTTAGGTTGCAACTCCAAGAGACACGCATAAGTCGCGGAATCGTCTCACTTTCCCTAAAAGTTCCATTTTTGTTCTTGATCCGACCCGCGCGGCGTGGTGGGCTTGTGGATAAGTTGAGCCATTTCTAGGGGTTGGCATGGCTTCCCGCGTCGTCACCGTAGCCTTTCAGGGGGTCGAGGCCCGGCGCGTGGACGTCGAGGTCCAACTGACCACCGGCGAGGTGAAGTTCATGCTGGTCGGCCTGGGCGACAAGGCCGTCGCCGAGAGCCGCGAGCGGGTCCGCGCCGCCTTCACGGGGCTGGGCCTGGCCATGCCCAGCCGGCGGATCATCGCCAACCTGGCCCCGGCCGACCTGCCCAAGGAGGGCAGCCACTACGACCTGCCGATCGCCCTGGCGGTCATGGCCTCCATGGGCGTGCTGCCGCCGGACGCCCTGGCCGAGTGGGCGGCGATCGGCGAGCTGTCGCTGGACGGCCGCATCGTCGGCGTCGCCGGCGCCCTGCCCGCCGCGGTGGCGGCCGGCGGCATGGGCCTTGGCCTCATCTGCCCCGAAGCCTCCGGGCCCGAGGCCGCCTGGGCCGGCGAGACCCGCGTCCTGGCCGCGCCGTCCCTGGTCGCGATCGTGAACCATTTCCGCGGAACCCAGATCCTGTCGCCGCCCCGGCCCGGCGCGATGATCGAGGGCGAGCGGGTCCCCGACCTGAAGGACGTCAAGGGCCAGGAGAACGCCAAGCGGGCGCTGGAGATCGCCGCGGCCGGCGGCCACAATCTGCTGTTCTCGGGGCCTCCGGGCTCGGGCAAGTCGATGATGGCCGCGCGCCTGCCCGGCCTGCTGCCGCCGCTGTCGCCGGCCGAGCTGCTGGAGACCTCGATGGTCCATTCGGTGGCCGGGCTGATCGCCAAAGGCGAGCTGACCCGCGCCCGGCCGTTCAGGACCCCGCACCACTCGGCCAGCATGGCCGCCCTCACCGGCGGCGGCCTGCGGGTGAAGCCGGGAGAGGTCTCCTTGGCGCACAACGGGGTGCTGTTCCTTGATGAACTCCCGGAATTTTCGGCCCAGGCCCTGGATTCCCTGCGTCAGCCGCTGGAGACCGGCGAGGTGGTGGTGGCCCGCGCCAACGCCCATGTGCGCTATCCGGCCAGGTTCCAGCTCGTCGCCGCCCAGAACCCCTGCAAGTGCGGCCTGGGCGGGGCCGGGCGCGGGGCCTGCGGGCGCGCCCCGCGCTGCCAGACCGACTACCAGATGAAGGTCTCCGGGCCGTTCATGGACCGCATCGACCTGCGGGTGGACGTGCCGCCGGTCACCGCCGCCGACCTCGCCCTGCCCGCGCCGGCCGAAGGCACGGCCGAGGCCGCCGCCCGCGTCGCCCGGGCCAGGGCGCTGCAGGCCGAGCGGGCCGGAACCGACGGCGCGCAGCTCAACGCCCGGGCCGAGGGCGATTTCCTGGAGAAGATCGCCGACCTCGACCCCGCCGCCCGCGCCCTGCTGGCCAAGGCGGCGGAGGCCGGCGGCCTGACCGCCCGCGGCTGGACCCGCACCCTGCGCCTGGCCCGCACCATCGCCGACCTGGAGGGCGCCGGCCCGGTGCGGCGCGGCCACGTGGCCGAGGCGCTGATCTATCGCCGCGCCGGCCAGGGCGCGGGTTTCGTCGGCGCCTGATCCCGGTCCGGGCCCTCAGGGCGCCCCCGCCGCCCGCCTCAGCAATATCCCTGATGGCGCGCCCAGGCGCCGGCCCGATACTTGGCCCTCTCCGACCGCGTCCGCGCCCGGGGAAGGACCTGGACATGCACCTTGGCCGCCATCCCGTCTTCGACGAGGCCCAGCGCGCCCGGGCCGCCAAGGTGCTAACCGCCGAGGTGGTGTTCTCGACCACCTGCGACACCATGATGACCGGGGTGCTGCTCACCGCCTTCGCCCTGCATCTGGGCGCGACCAACGCCCTGATCGGCATCCTCGCGGCGGTCGGCTTCTGGGCCCAGCTTCTGCAGGGGCCCGGCGTGATCCTCATCGAGCGGCTGCGTCGCCGCCGGGCGATCACGGTGGTCACCTCCCTCGTTTCGGCGATCGCGCCCGCCGTGCTGGCGGGCCTGGCCTTCGCCGCGCCGGGCGGCGCCGCGCAGGCGGGCTTCGCCGTCGCAGTCGCGCTCTACACCGGCGCCGGGGCGATAGGCGGCTGCGCCTGGAACGCCTGGGTGCGCGACGCCGTCTCCGATGACGAACGCGGACGCTTCAACGGCCGCCGCTCCAGCCTCTCCTCCGCCGTCGCGGTGGTCGCCGGCCTGCTGGCCGCCTGGGTGCTGGACAGCTTCCCCGAGGGCGACGCCGCCCGCCCGGCGGTCTTCGCCGGCCTGTTCGTGCTCGCCTTCCTGGCCCAGCTCGCCAGCGCCTGGGGCCTCTCGCGCGCGCCCGAGCCGCCGATGCCGCCGCCGCCCAAGCAGCCCGCCCGCCTGCTGCCCCTGCTGCGTGAGCCGCTGCGGCATCCCAACTACCGGCGGCTGATCGCCTTCCTGGCCAGTTGGCAGTTCGCGGTGAATCTCGCCCAGCCGTTCCTGACCGTGTTCATGCTCAGCCAGCTCGGCTTCAGCATGACCTTCGTCATGGTGGTCAACCTCGTCAGCCAGTTCGCCAACATGCTCTCGCTGCGGCGTTGGGGCGTGCTGGCGGACCGTTTCAGCAACAAGTCGGTGCTCAACGTCTCGGCCCCGCTGTTCGTCGGCTGCATCGCCGCCCTGGTGGTCGCCTCCCAGATCCACTCCCGCACCCTGGCCGGCGCCTATCTGGTCCTGCTCGCCCTGGTGATGGGCGTGGCCTCGGCCGGCGTCTCCCTGGCCTCCGGCGCCATCGCCCAGAAGCTCTCGCCGCCGGGCGCGGCCGCGTCGTTCCTGGCCGCCAACGCCCTCGTCTCGGCCGCGGCCGCCGGCAGCGCCGCCATTCTCGGCGGGCTCACCGCCGACGCCTTCGCCCAGCGCGCCCTGGCGCTGGCCGTGCAATGGGAAGGCCCGCACTACGACGCGGCGATGCAGTTCTCCATCCACCACTGGGACTTCTACTTCCTGATCTCGGCCTTGCTGGGGCTCTACGCCCTGCACCGCATGACCCTGGTGCATGAGGGCGGCGAGCTCGACCGCCGGACCATGCTCGCCCGGATGCGCCAGGATCGCCGGACCCGGCACGAGGACGCAGCGACCGATGCGGCGACGGCCGCTCCCTGGCACTTGCTGCTGCAGAACCGCGCCCAGCGGCGGCAACGGGCGCTCGACCGTTATCGCCGCGCGCACGGCTGACGCAGCCTCGGTGGCGCTTCAGGCGTCCCGACGCCCCGCCGGCCTCAGCGCGCCGGCTGCGCGATCAGCCGCCAGCGCAGGTGCGTCCCCACCGCCAGGGTGATCAGCACCAGATAGCTCCAGAGGATCAGGGCGGTGATGTAGGCCCGGGCCCGCACGCCCTCGTCGACGATGATCGCCGCGTGGGTGATCACCAGCAGCAGTTGGAAGGCGGCCGCCGGCATGATCCAGGTCCGGTCCGAGCGCACCACCAGGCCCAGCAGCAGGCCGAGGAAGACCACGTCCACCGCGAACACGCTCCACTGCGGATCGACCCAGTTCGTGCGGTTCTGCAGCGCGATGGTGGCCAGCCAGGCGATGACGTTGGTCACCGCCACCAGGCGCTCGACCCAGCCGCCCCGCCACCAGGCGTAGGTCGAGACGGCGAACATGGCGACGGCCCAGATCTGTTCGGGCAGAGAGCTGAGCACGAAAAAGGGGCCCTCAGGGGATGAGGGCCCCGATACTGAGGCTTACGCCGCAGGATGCAACTTCCGGGCGCCCCGGATTGGGTCTCAGGCGGCCGGGGCCACCCGCAGCCCGTGACGCAGCGAGGCCTGCGGCGGCTTCTCCATGCCGCCGTACATCACCGCGCCCAGGCCGATCTGGGTCTTGGCGGCGTCCAGCTCCTTGTGGGTCTCGCAGATGGCGCGGCGGGCCTGGGCGAGCAGGGCGATCGCCTCGCTGGCCCGTTCCACGGCGCCCTGACCGACCAGGGCCGAGAGGCCCGCATCGGTGCGCAGGCTCGGCATCACACCCGCCAGGCCGGCCGTCTTCGCCAGGGCGGCGTCGATGGCGGCTTCGGCTTCGAACAAACTCGCCGCGACTTGATCGGCGATCATACGACGTTGCTTGAGCATGAGAGGTCTCCTGGCGCGCGGCCGAACGCCGACGCCTTCTGTGCTTCTTGAGGTTAGGGAGAACAGGGCTAAGGCCCTGTTTGGAAATAGGATTAAATGAGACTCTGGAGGGCGTGCAGCCCCGCGAGCAGGGCCCCGAACGCCAGGGCCGCGACGATCGCGATCACGCCCACCAGCCCCAGTCGGGCGGCCGGCCCTAGGGTGCGGCCGGATACTCCGAGCCCGGCTGAAAGTCCTCGTCCAGCAGCGCCCAGCTCGTGCAGAGGATTTCCCGCAACACCATTTCGGGCGGCTTGAATTGCGACATCTTCCGCAAACCAGACATCAGGTCGCGGGCCATGGCCGCCTTCATCGGCGAATCCACCAGGTCCGCGAGCTGCCGTTCGAGCTGGCTCCAGGTAAAGCTCGGCACGTTCGCCTCGTGGCTCGGCGGGGCCGGCCAGCGGCGCTCGAACGCGGCCACCTCGTCCCGCATCCGCATCGCCCGGCCCACCGCCGCGCGGCGCTTCGTCGTCTCGCGGTCGGGGTGAAGATCCACCACCGACACCCTGGCGTCCGCCAGTTCTCGCAACCAGTCGCCCATCGACCCTGTCTCCTTGCTGGGCTTCATCAGCCCACGAGACGGGATCTGCGTCTGTCCTGATCGCGTCCTGTCCCGATCCGATCGGGACAGCGATCTCATGGTCGGCCAGGGCGCGGGCGGCGGCGTAGCGGTCGCCGACCCCCAGCTTGCGCCGGGCGCGGTCGCAATAGGTGTCGACCGAGGCCTTGGACATGCCCAGCTCGCGGGCGATCTGCTTGGAGCTGAGGTGCCGGTCGACCAGGCGCAGGCATTCACGCTCCCGGGGGGTCAGGAGCTCGACTGGGTCCAGGACGGTCTCAGACGGTGCGCGCATAGGACGAATACGTTAGCGACTCGCGTTACCGGCCGTCTACTTGTTATGGTGCGGCAGGCTTAACGCCGCGATAGAATATCCTAAGCGAGTGGGGAGGACAAAATGCCCCTCGATGACGCCATTGGGCCCGATCCCGTAGACATCGCCATCGGCGCCCGCATGCGCCTGCGCCGCAAATCCCTGGGCATCAGCCAGGGCGTTCTGTCCGAACGCGTCGGCGTCTCCTTTCAGCAGATCCAGAAGTACGAGCGCGGCGCCAATCGCGTATCGGGATCCATGCTCGTCGCCATCGCCGCGGCGCTCGACACCTCGGTCGGCTGGCTGGTCGGCGAGGAGGGCGGGCTGTCCGACGCCGCCGACGAGGTGATCCAGGCCCTGGCCCTGACCGGCGCCGTCGACCTGCTGGAGGCCTTCGCGGCGATCCCGCAGGCCTCGGCCCGCGCCGCCCTGGTCACCCTGGCCCAGGAAATGGCCGCCCTTTAGGGCCGGCTTGACCGCCCGTTAAGCCGGAGCCGGTAGACCCTGGGTCGATGACCCACGATCCGACCCGTGAAGCCCGCGTCAGCGCCGAGCAGCTCGCCTCGCTCAGCCATGAGTTCCGCACGCCCCTGAACGGCGTGCTCGGCATGGCCCGCCTGCTGGAAGGCACCGCCCTGACCGACGAGCAGCGCGCCTATGTCTCGGCCCTGCGCGAATCCGGCGAGCACCTGCTGGGCCTGGTCAACGACGTCCTCGACTTCGCGCGCCTGGGCGCCGACAAGATCGAGCTGCACCCGGCGGAGTTCGAGGTCGAGAGCCTGCTGCGCTCGGTCTGCGAGCTGCTGTCGCCGCGCGCCCAGGAAAAGGGCCTGGAGATCGCCTGGGCCGCCCCGGCCGGCGTCGGCCGGGCGGTGGCCGACGAGGGGCGCCTGCGCCAGATCCTGCTCAACTTCGCCGGCAACGCCGTCAAGTTCACCAGCCGGGGCGGGGTGCTGGTCACCGTCGCCGAGACCGCGGCCGGCCTGCGCTTCACCGTCGAGGATTCCGGCCCCGGCGTCAGCCAGGCCCAGCGCGAGACCATCTTCGAGGCCTTCGAACAGGCCAATCCCCTGCGCGACATGCGGCTGGGCGGCGCGGGGCTTGGCCTGGCCATCGCCCGCAAGCTGGCCGTCGCCATGGACGGCGAGGTCG
This sequence comes from Phenylobacterium sp., assembly GCF_031984885.1. Classification (GTDB taxonomy): domain Bacteria; phylum Pseudomonadota; class Alphaproteobacteria; order Caulobacterales; family Caulobacteraceae; genus Phenylobacterium. The sequence goes on along the minus strand of NZ_DAMABV010000028.1, from coordinate 5,796 downwards.
GGGTCGAGACCGCCGGCCTGGGCGGCGCGGCCTTCTGGTTCGAGGCGCCGTTCGAGCGCCGGCCCGCCCGGGCCGAGCGCCCGCTCAGCCGCCGCACCGTGGCCATCGCCAGCGCCAACCCCATCGTCGCCGAGGCCGCCCGCCGCCAGATCGAGGCTTCCGGCGGCAAGGCCCTGCTCGCCGCCAGCCTGGACGAGGCCCTGGCCGCCAGCCGGCCCGCCGACGTCGTGCTGGTCGACCGCGCCCTGGCCCCCGAGCGGCCGCCGGCCAAGCGCTCGCTGCTGGTCATGCTGACCCCCGAGGAGCGCGGCCACATCGCCGAGCACCGCGCCGCCGGCTTCGCCGGCTACCTGATCAAGCCGCTGCGCCGCGCCTCCCTGGCCGAGCGCGTCCTGGCCGTCCGCCGCGAGGATCCGGCCCGCGCCGTCGAGGACGAGCGCGTCGCCCCCGCCGCGGCCCCCGGCGCCCGCATCCTGCTGGTCGAGGACAACCCCATCAACGCCCTGCTGGCCCGCACCCTGCTGACCCGCGAGGGCTGCCGCGTCGACCAGGCCGGCGGCGGCGAGGAGGCGCTGGCCGCCCTCACCGTCGGCGAGTACGACCTGATCCTGATGGACATGCGCATGCCGGGCCTGTCGGGCCTGGAGACCGCCCAGCGCCTCCGCGCCCAGGGCGTGCGCACGCCGGTCGTCGCCCTCACCGCCAACGCCTTCGAGGAGGATCGCCACGCCTGCCTCGCCGCCGGCATGGACGACTTCCTGGTCAAGCCGCTGACCCCCGACGCCCTGCGCGCGGCGCTTGGCCGCTGGACGGGCGCCCCCGACTGGACGGAAAAGCCGGACCACGCCAAGGTCGGCTGACGCGGGGGGCGGCCCCCGCGCCAGTGCGGGGAAGCCCCTTATGACCACCGAGACGCAGGCCCCCGACGCCGGCAGGAAGCCCGGCACGCTCCAGGCCCTGGCCGTCTATCTCGAGCGCCGCTCCCTGGTCATGCTGGCGCTGGGCTTCGCCTCGGGCCTGCCCAACCTGCTGATCTTCGACACCCTGTCGGCCTGGCTGCGCGACGCGGGCCTGTCGCTGGAGGTCATCGCCTTCTTCGGCCTGGCCACCCTGGCCTATTCGCTGAAGTTCCTGTGGGCCCCGCTGGTCGACCGCGCCAAGGTTCCGGTCGTCACCCGGTGGCTGGGCCACCGGCGCTCGTGGATGCTGCTCTGCCAGGGGCTGATCGTGCTCGGCCTCTGGCTCATCGCCGGGACCGACCCGGTCAGCAGCCTTGGCCTCATGGCCCTGTTCGCCGTGCTGGTCGGCTTCGTCTCGGCCACCCAGGACATCGTCATCGACGCCTGGCGGATCGAGGCGGCGGTCACCGAGAAGCAGGGGGCGATGGCCGCGGCCTACCAGTGGGGCTACCGCATCGCCATGATCGTCGCCGGCGTGCTGCCGCTGGCGCTGTCGGAATACGCCGGCTGGAACACCTCCTACGCGATCATGGCCCTGCTGATGCTGATCGGCGTGCTCGGCGTGTTCGGCGCCCCGCGCGAGGCCCAGCACGAAATCCGCGCCATCGACACCGGCGACATCCCGCCCGCCCCGGCGCGCGATGGCCTGGAGTGGGCCGCGCGGCTGCTGCTGTTCGTGCTGGGCGGCGTGGTGCTGGGCTCGGGCCTGGCCGGCAACGCCGCGATCCTCGCCGCCGGCTTCCAGGCCCTCGGCCTGGCCGGCGCGGCGGCGCAGGTCACGACCCTCTGGGAGGCCAAGCCCTGGGGCGTCTTCGCCCAGCTCGCCGGCGTCGTGCTCGGCGCCCTGGTGATCTTCTTCGCCGCCCGCCCGGCGCCGGGCCTGAAGACCCGCCCCGGCCGCTATCTCAGCGTCGCCCTGGGCGAGCCGCTGGCCAACTTCTTCGCCCGCTACGGCAAGGCCGCCGGCCTGATCCTGGCGCTGATCTGCGTCTACCGGCTGAGCGACTTCGTGCTCAACATCATGAACCCGTTCTATCTCGACATGGGCTACACCAAGATCGAGATCGCCGAGGTCCGCAAGGTGCTGGGCGTGGTGATGTCGGTGCTGGGCGTGGGCCTCGGCGGCTTCTGCATCGCCCGTTTCGGCCTGATCCGCTCGATGGTGGTCGGCGCCTTCGCCGGGCCGGTCTCCAACCTGGTCTTCGCCTGGCTGGCCGTCCAGGGGCCGCAGCTCTGGGCGCTCAGCGTCGCCATCGGGATCGACAACATCGCCTCGGGCTTCGCCGGCACCTGCCTGATCGCCTACATGTCCAGCCTGACCGGCCAGGGCTTCACCGCCACCCAGTACGCCCTCTTCTCCTCGCTCTACGCCCTGCTGGGCAAGCTGGTCGCCTCGCAGTCGGGCCGCATCGTCGAGGGCGCGGCGGCGATCGCCGACGCCGGCGGCCTGTTCGCCGCCTTCACCCCGCTGTTCGCCGGCCTGCCGCCGGAGACCTTCGCCAACGCCATGCAGAAGTCCGGCGTCACCCCCGCCGCGCTCGGTTCGGGCTACGTGACCTTCTTCATCTATTCGGCCCTGCTCGGCGTCATCGGCATCGTCCTGGCCTTCCTGGTCGCCCGCCTCAGCCCGCAGCCGGCGGAAGGGTAGCCCCCGCGTCGTCGGTTCGCGCCTGACTTCGACAATGAGGCGCGGCCGCTCTGCAGATTCGGGACACTAAGGACACGAAGGCGCCGTGAGGGTGGCTGGCGCGTTGCGAGGGGTGGAGTGCGCCTCTGGCGTATTTGCTGCGGGCCTGCTTCGCGTGTCATCCCGGAAAGCCCGCAGGGCTTGTCCGGGACCCATTGACGCCGCGCCTGACGAACGAGGCGCCGCCCCGCCGCATCCTCATCCATCCGGTGTTCATGGGTCCCGGTCTTGCTGCGCAAACCGGGATGACACCTGCCTTTTCTCTCCCAAGGGGGGGTGGGTTTGCCTTTGGCGCCTTTGTCGCGAGCTTGCCTCTCGCGTCATCCCGGAAAGCCCGCAGGGCTTGTCCGGGACCCACTCGCGCCGTGCCTGACGAACAAGGCGCCGCCCTTTGGGCCGGTCAGGACGTCCGCAGGCAGATCACCTGCGCCACGCGCAGGTCGCGGCGCAGGGTGTCGGCCACCCGGCCGTAGTTGTCGGTGGTGATCGGCTCGCCGACCGCGAACTTGTCGGCCCGCTTGTGGGTCGCCGAGAGCGCCGCCAGCACCGTCTCGGGCGAGGTGGTGTAGATCCGGCCCCGGCGCGGGCTTTCCGCCACCGTCACCCCGATCACCCGCCCGGCGCGGTCCAGCACCGGCGAGCCCGACAGCCCGGCCAGCGTGCCCTGCAGGCCGTCGGTGCGGCCGGTCTCGGCCCAGACCAGCACCGGCTCGGTGCGCGCCCCGCGGCCGCGGACCTCCAGGTTCTCGCGGCCCAGCAGGCGCGAGGTCGCCTCCCCCGGCTCGCCCTGCGGATAGCCCGGATGGAAGGCCCGGTCGCCCCGGCGCAGTTGCTGATCGAGGCCCAGCGGCAGCGGCGGCGCCCCGCCCTCGGTGGTCAGGATGGCGGCCTCGCCGCGCGGATCGATATGGACCCTGGCCTCGACCCCGCGCCCCTCGGCGACCACAATCGCCGTCTGGGTGCAGCCGTCGACCACGTGGCGGGCGGTGATCCAGACCCCGGCGTCGGAGACGGAGAAGGCGGTGCCCACGCCCGGCTCGGCCTTGCCCGGCACGTCGACCACCACCTGCGGGTCGAACGGCGAGGCGGGCCCCAGCGGCAGGCCCTCGCCCCCCGCCACCGGCGGCGGCGGCGGCGGTGCGTCGGCCCGCTCCTGGCGGCCGACCGCGGCGATCAGCAGCGCCAGGACCACCGCCAGATAGACCAGCCAGTCTGGAAGCCGGGGGAAATGCATCGGCCCGATCGGATCAACCGGCCATCGCTGCGGCGATGATGATGGCCGTGGCCAGCTTGGCGCCGACCAGCAGGGCGGCGGCGGCGATCTCGCCCTCCTGGATGCGCTGGGGCAGGCCGTGCAGCGCCAGGTCGACCAGCCGGAAGATCAGCAGTTGCAGGGCCACGCAGGCCGCGCCCCACATCCCGATCTCCAGCGCCGAGGTCGATCCGGCCAGCGACGCGGCCAGCGGAATGGCCAGGCCCACCAGCACCCCGCTCAGCGACAGGGCGGCGGCGGAGTTGCCCTCGCGGATCAGGGCGATCTCCCGATGCGGCGTGAGCAGGACATAGATCACCACGCCCAGGAACAGGATCGCCGCCGTCACCCCGATGTGCATCAGGGCGACGGGGAAGCCGTTGGCGAAGGCCTGGATCTCCGGCGACTGCAATTGCGGCATGGAACCCCGTCGGCTGAACTCTAAAAATGGCGCCGCATGGTTAGCACGGACCGGTGAAACCTAGGCAATGGCCTCGGCGTCGCCCGCGGCCAGCCTGCGCCGGGCGCTGGCCCGCAGCTTCTCGCTCTCGCTCTTGAGCTGCCCGCAGGCGGCCAGGATGTCGCGGCCGCGCGGCGTGCGGATCGGCGAGGCGTAGCCCGCCCGGTTGAGGATCGCCGCGAAGCTCTCGATCGCCCCCCAGTCCGAACAGCCGTAATTGGTCCCCGGCCAGGGGTTGAACGGGATCAGGTTGATCTTGGCCGGGATGCCCTTGAGCAGCTTGACCAGGGCCTTGGCCTCGGCCGGACTGTCGTTGACGTCCTTCAGCATCACGTACTCGAAGGTCACGCGGCGGGTGTTGGACAGGCCCGGATAGCCGCGGATGCCCTCCATCAGCGTGGCGATGTCGTACTTCTTGTTCAGCGGCACCAGCACGTCGCGCAGGTCGTCGTTGGTGGCGTGCAGCGAGATCGCCAGCATCGCCTGGGTGCGCTCGCCCAGGGCCTTCAGCTCGGGCACGACGCCCGAGGTCGAGACCGTGATCCGCCGCCGCGAGATGGCGATGCCCTCGCCGTCGGCGATGATGTCGATGGCGTCGGCGACGTTGTCGAGATTGTAGAGCGGCTCGCCCATGCCCATGAACACGATGTTCGAGAGCCGGCGGTCCTCCTTGGGGCTCGGCCATTCGGCCAGGTCGTCGCGCGCCACCTGCACCTGGGCGACGATCTCGGCCGCGGTCAGGTTGCGCACCAGCGCCTGGGTGCCGGTATGGCAGAAGGTGCAGTTCAGCGTGCAGCCGACCTGGCTGGAGACGCACAGCGCCCCCGAGCGGCCGACATCGGGAATGTAGACGGTCTCGACCTCGATCCCCGGGGCCATGCGGATCAGCCACTTGCGGGTGCCGTCCTTGGACACCTGGCGCTCGACCACCTCGGGCCGCGCCAGGGTGAAGGCCTGGTCCAGAGCCGCGCGGGTCTCCTTGGCCACGTCGGTCATGGCCGCGAAATCGGTGACGCCATAGTGGTGGATCCAGCGCCAGAGCTGGCTGGCCCGCATCTTCGCCTTGTCCGGGCGCACCACCTCGGCGGCGACCAGCGCGTCGGCCAGCGCCTTGCGGGTCAGGCCCGAAAGGTTCGGTTTGACGGCGACGGCCGCGACCGGCCCGCGCGAAAGATCAAGGGTGACGCCCAAGGGGAACTCGCTGTCTGGAAGACCGCGGAATATAGGGCGCCCCCGCCCTTACGCCAAATGAACGCCCCTGCGGCCGATTGGGAGCCGGCCCGCACGGCGGTCCGAGCGCGAGGGCGACCGCGCAAAGCCCGGCGTCGGCGCCATGAATCTCGAACACCAAGCAGCTTGCGCCAAACGCTGCCGGAGAAAAAGCAGGTGTCATCAAGTCAGTTGAGTTTTTGGGGCTGTTAGGTCTCTGAGGACGGCG
>NZ_DAMABV010000027.1:0-18693 GCF_031984885.1 Phenylobacterium sp. | reverse complement strand
TCCGGTGTTCATGGGTCCCGGTCTTGCTGCGCAAACCGGGATGACACCTGTTTTTTCTGGTGGCGGCTGGGGCAAGCTGCTTGGTGGATTTTGAAACATCAAGACCACGAAGGACACCAAGAGCACGAAGGCGCCGTGGGGGCGGCTGGCGTGGTGCGAGGGGTGGCGCGCCTCCGGCGCCGTGCTTCCCGTGTCATCCCGGAAAGCCCGCAGGGCTTGTCCGGGACCCATTCGCGCCGTGTCGACGAATGAGGCGCGGCGCTGCCGGGTTCTGACCCATCCGGTGTTCATGGGTCCCGGTCTTGCGGCGCAAACCGGGATGACGCCTTCGGGTCACTTCGCGTAGGGCGCGGCGGCTTCGCGCAGGATGACGCCGGCGGTGGATTCGGCGATGCCGGCCAGGATGAACTGCACGGCCAGGGCGCAGAGGATCAGGCCCAGGACCCGCACGACGATGGTCAGGCCGATGCGGCCGAGCAGGCGGCTGATCAGCGGCGTCGCCCAGAAGATCAGCATGGTGACCAGCGAGAGGGCGGCGATCACCCCCACCCCGACCGCCGCGCCGGCGAGCCCGAAGGTCTTGGCCTCGCTGGCGTAGATGACCACGGTCGAGATCGCGCCCGGCCCGATCAGCAGCGGCATGGCGAAGGGCACGATCATCCGCTCGAAGCGGCGGCGGGCGTGGGCGCGGCCCTCGCCGGCCGGGGCGTCCTGGTCGGCGGCGCCGGCGAAGGCGGCGGTGAAGTCGTCGCGGGCCATCTCCAGGCCGAGCAGGAACAGGATCACCCCGCCGGCGATGCGGAAGGCGGGCAGCGAGATGCCGAAGAACTCCAGCAGCGACAGGCCCGAGAAGTAGAAGAAGGTCAGGAAGCCGAGCACGAACAGCGCGATGTAGACCGAGATCAGCCGCGCATCCTTGGACTTCACGCCGTTGGTCGCCGCCGCGAACAGCGGGACGTTGCCGATCGGATCGATCAGGGCGAACAGGGCGACGAAGAAGTTGACGGCGAAGTCCCACTGGCTCATGCAGGTTCCTTAGCCCAATTCGTCACGCTCGCCGACCGCCCGCAGCGGTCGCGTGCGCCTGCCCGGAAGGATGCCGTCATGGCTGTCGTCGAAGCCCCCGTGCGCGCCGATCCGCGCCTGATCGTTCCGCTGGACGTGCCCACCGTGGCCCAGGCCCGCGCCCTGGTCGAGCGCGTCGGCGAGGCGGTCAGCTTCTACAAGGTGGGGCTGGAGCTGTTCGCCGCCGGCGGCGGCATGGCCCTGGCCCAGGAGCTGAAGGCGCAGGGCAAGCAGGTGTTCCTCGACTGGAAGCTCCACGACATCGGGACCACGGTGCAGCGCTCGGCCGCGGTGCTGGCGCAGACCGGCTGCGACTTCCTGACCGTCCACGCCGAGCCGCAGGTGCTGAAGGCGGCGGTGGAGGGGCGCGGGGACTCGAACCTGAAGATCCTGGGCGTCACGGTGCTGACCAGCCTGACCGACGCCGACCTGGTCGAGATGGGCTTCCAGGAGACCGCCCGGGCCCTGGTCGAGCGCCGCATCCGCCACGCCATCGCCGCGGGGGCGGACGGGGTGATCGCCAGCCCGCACGAGGCCGAGCTGGCCCGCGAGCTGGGCGGCGAGGACTTCCTGGTGGTGACGCCGGGCGTGCGCCCCGACTGGTCGGTCAAGAACGACCAGGCGCGCGCCGCGACCCCGGCCGACGCCCTGCGCGCCGGCGCCAGCCACATCGTCTGCGGCCGCCCGATCACCGCGGCCAGCGATCCGCGCGAGGCGGCGCTGCGGGTGGCGGCGGAGATGGCGGGGGTCTGACCTCGGCGCTCGTCCCGGTTTTGGGGATGACATGGGCGTGGAGGGCGCGTTCAGCGGGCCTCCTCCGATCGTCATCCCCGGCCGCGTAGGCGTGCCGGGGATCCATACGCGCCGGGGTTTTCGGCGAGGCTCGGCGTTTATGGATGGCCGGGACCTGGCGGCCCGGCCATGACGAGCCATGGGGGGAGCCCCGCCCCGGCGGGGGCGATCAGCGGACGCTGATGCTGGTGGAGGACGAGGCGCGGGCGCTGGAGCTGGACCAACTGCTGCGATGGCCGTGGCCGCCGCCGTAATAGTAGCCGCCGCCATTGTAGTAGCGGGCGCCATAGCCGCCGCCGTAGCCGACTCCGCCGCCGTAGTAGCCCGAGCCCATATAGCCGAAGCTGAGCTCGCCCCCGCCGCGGGCGCAGCAGCCCTGGCCCGGCCAGCCGTAGTTCTGCGAGGCGTAGCCGTAGGTGGGCACCTCGTAGCCGCCCTGGCCGCCGCAGCCGCAGGGCGGCGGCGTCGGGGCCACGGCCTGGCGGCGATATTCTTCCTCGTAATAGTCGGCGCCGTTGGGATCGCCGTAGCTGTAGCGATAGCCGCCGTTCTGGGCGTCGCCCCACTGTTGATAGGACGGGGGTTGGGGCGCCTGCTGGGCGTGGGCCGGGTCGGCGACCGCCGCCAGGGCCAGGCCAAGGATCATGCCGGTCCGCATCGTCGTCTCCGCATTCGGAACTTCCGGCGCAGTCTAGGACGCGACGCGGGCGGGGGCGACGCCTTGCCCCTGAGACGGGAACCTCAGGCCCTAGAAATCAACCGCTATGCCCTTGCGCTCCCAGTCGCCGAAGCGGGTCGGCTCGGGTCCGGCCGGGCCGCCGAGCTCGGCCTGGCGGGCCTGGCGTTCCTGTTCGGCGGCGTGGCGCGCGGCGGCTTCCTCCAGGGCGCGGCGGGCGGCCGGGGTCAGGTCCTTGCCGGGGGCGGCGTTGGGCGGGAGATCGTCGCTCATGGTGCTGAATCTAGGCGTTTGCGCGGCTCGGCGCCAGCCGGGAGCGGCGTCATGCCCCTTGCATCGATCGCCAGATGAGGGCACGCCCCGCCGGTGACCGAAGACCGCGACATCGGCCTGCCCGCCCGCCGGGCCGCCATCGACATCCTCTCCTCCGCCCTGGCCCGCCGCGCGGGGGTGGACGAAGCCCTGACCCGGCCCGCCTTCCGCAACCTGGAGCCGCGCGACCGCGGCTTCGCCATGGCCCTGGCCATGGCCACGCTGCGCCGGCTCGGCCCCATCGAGCGGGCGCTGGAGGCGCGGCTGGCCAAGCCGCCGCCCGAGGGCGTGCTGAACATCCTGCGCATCGGCGTCACCCAGGCCTTCGTGATGGGCACCCCGGCCTTCGCGGCGGTGACCACCAGCGTCGACCTGGCGGCCAGCCATTCCTCGACCCGGGCCTTCAAGGGGCTGGTCAACGGGGTGCTGCGCGGCCTGCTGCGCGAGCCGCCGAAGCTGGACGATCCCGAGGCGCTGTGCCCGCCCTGGCTGCTGGCGCGCTGGAGCGCGGCGTTCGGGGGCGAGGCGGCGCTGGCCATGGCGGCGCTGATCGCCGACGAGCCGGCCACCGACCTTTCCCTGAAGTCTTCCGCCGAGGCGGGACGGCTGGCCGCCGAGCTGGAGGCGCAGGTGCTGGACGGCGGAACCCTGCGCACCGCGCGCAAGGGCGACGTCGCGGCCTGGCCGGCCTATGGCGAGGGCGCCTGGTGGGTGCAGGACGCCAGCGCGGCGATCCCGGCCCGGCTGCTGGACGTGCAGCCCGGCGAAAGCGTGCTCGACCTCTGCGCCGCGCCCGGCGGCAAGACCCTGCAACTGGCGGCGGCGGGCGCGCAGGTCGTGGCCGTGGACCGCTCGGCCGCGCGGCTGACGCGGGTGCAGGAGAACCTCGATCGCATGGGCCTGGCCGCCGAGATCGTCACCGCCGACGCCGGCGACTGGGCCGACGAGCGGACGTTCGACGCCGTGCTGCTGGACGCGCCGTGCAGCGCCACGGGCACCTATCGCCGCCATCCCGACGTGCTGTGGGCGGCGCGGCCCAGTGACGTGGCGGCCCTGGCCGGGGTGCAGAGCCGGCTGCTGGATTCGGCCGCGCGGCGGGTGAAGCCGGGCGGGCGGCTGGTCTACTGCGTCTGCTCGCTGGAGCCGGAGGAGGGCGAGGCGCAGGTCGCCGCCTTCCTCAGCCGCCATCCGAGGTTCCGGATCGTCCCGGCCCAGGCCGGCGAGGCGGGGGCGCCGGCCCAGAGCCTGCTGGCCGATGGAACCTTGCGGCTGCTGCCGCATCATCGCCCTGGAGGGCAGGACGGATTCTACGCCGCTCGCCTACAACGCGAAATTTGAAGCCCACGACAACCTTGTCCCCAACCCAACCCTTGGCTAAGTCGAAGACCATGACCGCACCGATCATCGCCCCGTCCATCCTGGCCTCCGACTTCGCCAAGCTCGGCGAGGAAGTGGCGGCGATCGAGGCGGCGGGCGCCGACTGGGTGCATGTCGACGTGATGGACGGCCACTTCGTGCCCAACATCACCATCGGGCCGGACGTGGTGAAGGCGCTGCGGCCGCACGCCAAGATCCCGTTCGACGTCCACCTGATGATCGCCCCGGCGGACCCCTATCTGGAAGCCTTCCGCGAGGCCGGCGCCGACTATATCAGCGTCCACCCGGAGGCCGGGCCGCACCTCAACCGCACCCTGAAGCGCATCCGCGAGCTGGGGGCCAAGGCCGGGGTGGTGTTCAACCCCTCGACCGACCCGTCGGTGATCCAGTGGATGATGGACGAGATCGACCTGATCCTGGTGATGTCGATCAATCCCGGCTTCGGCGGCCAGAAGTTCATGCACTCGCAACTGCGCAAGATCGAGGCGCTGCGCAAGATGATCGACGCCAGCGGCAAGCCCATCGAGCTGGAGGTCGACGGCGGGGTGACCCCGGAGACCGCGCCGCTGTGCGTCTCGGCCGGGGCCACGGCGCTGGTCGCCGGCACCGCGGTGTTCAAGGGCGGCCCCAGCCAGTACGCCGACAACATCCGCGCCCTGAAGGGCGGCTGACCGCGTGGCCGGCGCGCCTCCGGCGATCTTCAGGCATCCGGCCGGCCTGTGGGGCCAGGCCCTCGTCCATGGCGCCCTGCGCCAGGCCCGGCGCGACTGGGCCGGCTCGCCGCTGCATCGCGCCCTGCTGGCGCGGCCGCGGCCGCAGGGGCTGGCCATCGCGCCGAAGGACCCGCGCCCGGCCGACGCCGAGAGCGGGCGCCGCATCCTGGCCGGCCGCTTCCTGTTCGCCGGGGTGGTGCTGGAGGTCGGGGCCGGCGGCGACCCCTGGGACCGGCCGAGCCCCAGTCACGGGTTCGCGGTCGGGCTGCACGGCTTCGACTGGATGCGCGACCTGCTGGCCCTGGGCGAGGAGGGGGCGGCCGAGGCGCTGCGCCTGACCCTCGACTGGCGCGGGGTGTTCGGGCGCTGGAACGCCTTTTCCTGGAGCCCCGAGGTGCTGGAGCGGCGGGTGCTGCACCTGGCCTGCGGGGCCAAGACCATCTGCGCCAAGGCCTCGGACATGGAGTCCGGGCTGATCGCCCAGGACCTGGCCCGGCAGGCGCGGCACCTGCTGTCGCTGTCGGACGGCCCGGCGCGCGCGGCCGAGCGGGCCTGCGTCGCGGCGCTGGCGGGGGCGGCGCTGGCGGGCGAGGCCGGCGAGCGGCTGATGGCCCGGGGCCTGGCGCGGCTGGTCAAGGCGCTGCCGGCCAGCGTGCCGCCCGACGGCGGCCATGCCAGCCGCTGCCCGCGCGCGGCGCTGGAGCTGCTGCTTGACCTGCAGATCCTCGACGACGCGCTGGTGCAGCGCGGCCGCCCGGCCCCCGAGGAGATGATGCGGGCCATCGACCGGCTGGCCGGGGCCGTGCGGTTCTTCACCCTGGCCGACGGGGCGCTGCCCGAGCTGCAGGGCGGCGAGGCGGGGACCCGGGCCTATGTGGCCGCGGCCCGGGCGGCGGAGAACGGCGGCGGGGCCAAGCCGCCGGCGTCGCGCAACGGCTATCACCGGCTGGAGGGCCGCAGCCTGCAGATCTTCGCCGACGCCGCGGCCCCGGCCCAGGGGGCGTGGAGCGTCACCGCCTGCGCCCAGCCGCTGGCCATGGAGGTGCTGGCCCAGGGCCGGCGGCTGATCGCGGCCAGCGCCTGGTCGCCCGAGGCGGCGGGGCCGCAGGCCCTGCGGCTGGTCGACGCCTCCTCGACCCTGTCGATCTCCGACGAGCCGTGCGGCGAGCCGCTGCGGGGGTTCCGGGCCGCGGCGCTGGGGCCGCGGCTGGTCGGCGCCTACAGCCACGTCGAGGCGCGGCGCTACGAGACCGAGCAGGCGCTGTGGCTGGAGCTGGCGCACGACGGCTGGGTCCGGCGGTTCGGCCTGCGCCACGAGCGGCGGCTCTATCTGGACCTCGTGGCCGACGAGCTGCGCGGCGAGGACATGCTGGTCCCGGCGGCGCCCGGCGACATGGGCGAGGCGGGGCGGCGGTTCATTCCGTTCAAGGTGCGCTTTCACGTCCACCCCGACGTCAGCGCCAGCCTGGCCCGCGACGGCAAGAGCGTGCTTCTGCGCACCGGCGAGGACGACCACGGCTGGTGGCTGCGCAACGACGCCCAGGGCGCCGACATCGAGACCAGCGTCTATTTCCAGGACGGCAAGGCGCGGCGGGCCCAGCAGATCGTGCTGCGCGGCCAGGCCCGGGCCGAGAGCGGCGCCAAGGTGCGCTGGAAGTTCGCCAGCGCGGCGCCGGCGGCGGGGTAGCTCTGCAGGGCGGCTTGGCTCCGCGCCGCGCGCATGTTCTACTATCGTTCTCTTTTGGAGGGCGGGCGCACCATGTCGATGATTGACGCTTCGGGCGATGAGCCGGTCCGCGTTTTCGAAGATGCGGACACGGGCCACCAGTTCCTGGTCTACGGAACCGACCAGGGCGTTCGGGTCGAGCTACGGTACGACGGTGATGCGCTTTGGATGACCCAGGCCCAGATGGCGAGCCTCTTTGGGAGGGACGTGTCGGTCATCTCGCGGCACATCGCCAATGTGCTGGAAGACGGGGAGCTGGCTGAAGAGACTTCTTTGCAAAAAATGCAAACAAGTGGCGGCCGTCCAGGCACGCTCTACAGCCTCGATATGATCATCTCGGTCGGATACCGCGTGAGTTCGACCCAAGCGACGCTGTTCCGGAAGTGGGCGACAGCGGTTCTGGTCCGCTTCGCGACAAAGGGCTTCGTGATTGACGCCGAGCGTCTGAAGGCGCCTGGCGGTCAGGATCGCATCGCTGAACTGCGAGACGCGATACGCGATATTCGTGCGTCGGAAGCGAACGTCTACGCCGAGCTTCGCGCAATCTGCGCCATGTGCCAGGACTATGATCCGCAGTCAGAGGCGGCCCGGGATTTCTACCGGCAGACCCAAGCGAAGCTGTTCTATGCAGTGGTCAATCATACGCCCTCGGAACTGATGATAGGCCGAGCGGACGCGACCGCTCCCAATATGGGCCTGCAAGTCTGGCCGAAGACCGAAATCCGGCAGCAGGACGCCGTGATCGCAAAGAACTACCTGGCTCCTTCCGAGGTCAAGGAACTGAATCGTTTGACGACGATCCTGCTCGACATCTTCGAAGATCAGTTGGATGTCGGCCGCTTGACGACCATGGCTGAGGCCGCTCAGCTCTTGGAACGCCAACTGCGGCAGCTAGGCCGGCTGGTGCTAAAGCACGGTGGCCAGGTGCGGCATGATCAGGCCGAGCGACGCGCCAAGGCCGAATACCGGAAATTCGATGAACGCCGAAAGGCCGAACGGGTCGCCGACGCTGACCGCGAGTATGCAGCGCTCAAGGCGTTGGGACGAGCGCTGCCTAAGTCGCGCAACCGAAAACCCAAGGACGACTAGGCGCCGCATTGACCGCGGCGCTCTGCGGGCCTAAGTCCGCGGCGTTCCGCGTGACTGGCGAAATCTGAGGTGGGCGACCACCGGGGAGCGCGGGACCTCATCACGCCGCTCGCCTGGGCATTTTCCTTTTTGAACCCTTCGAAGGAGACTGCCGTGCCCGCCGCCCCGAATTTCCCGCCGGCTCCCGACCGCGTCGTTCCCAAGCGCGCGCTGATCTCGGTGTCCGACAAGACCGGCTTGGTCGAGGCCGCCAGGGCGCTGGCCGCGGCCGGGGTCGAGCTGGTGTCCACCGGCGGCACGCGCGCGGCGATCGCCGACGCCGGGCTGGCGGTGAAGGACGTCTCGGAGCTGACCGGCTTCCCGGAGATGATGGACGGGCGGGTGAAGACCCTGCACCCGATCGTGCACGGCGGGCTGCTGGGCGTGCGCGACGCGGCCGAGCACGCCAGGGCGATGGCCGACCACGGCATCGGGGCGATCGATATCGTCTATGTGAACCTCTATCCGTTCGAGGCGACGGTGGCCAAGGGCGGGAGCTTCGAGGACTGCGTCGAGAACATCGACATCGGCGGGCCGGCCATGGTCCGCTCGGCCGCCAAGAACCACGGCTATGTGGCGATCTGCACCGAGATTTCCGACCTGGAGGAGGTGCTGGCGGAGCTGAAGGCGGCCGGCTCGACCTCGCTGGCGCTGCGCAAGACCCTGGCGGCCCGCGCCTATGCCCGCACCGCCTCGTATGATGCGGCGATCTCGGCCTGGTTCGCCAAGGAGCTGGGGGGCGAGGCGCCGCGCCGCCGCGCCTATGCCGGCGAGCTGGTGCAGACCATGCGCTATGGCGAGAACCCGCACCAGGCGGCCTCGTTCTACCGCTTCGCCAATCCGCGGATCGGGGTGGCGACGGCCCGGCAGCTCCAGGGCAAGGAGCTCTCCTACAACAACATCAACGACACCGACGCGGCCTATGAGCTGATCGCCGAGTTCGACCCGAAGGCCGCTCCGGCCTGCGCGATCATCAAGCACGCCAATCCCTGCGGCGTGGCCACGGGCGGCTCGCTCGCCGAGGCCTATGAGCGGGCTCTGGCCTGCGACCCGACCAGCGCCTTCGGCGGCATCGTGGCGCTGAACACCCGGCTGGACGCGGCCACCGCGGCCAAGGTGCTGGAGGTGTTCACCGAGGTGGTGATCGCCCCCGAGGCCGACGAGGACGCCGTGGCGCTGTTCCGCAAGAAGAAGAACGTGCGGCTGCTGGTCACCGGCGGCCTGCCCGACCCGCACGCGCCGGGCGACACCTTCCGCTCGGTGGCCGGGGGCTTCCTGGTGCAGAGCCGCGACACCGCCCGCCTGACGGCGGCGGACCTGAAGGTGGTGACCAGGCGCGCCCCGACCGACGAGGAGGTGCGCGACATGCTGTTCGCCTTCACCATCGCCAAGCACGTGAAGTCGAACGCCATCGTCTACGCCAAGGACGGCCAGACCCTGGGCGTCGGCGCCGGCCAGATGAACCGCAAGGACTCGGCCCGGATCGCGGCCCTGCGCGCCGCCGACTTCGGCCTGGACCTGAAGGGCTCGGCCTGCGCGTCGGAAGCCTTCTTCCCGTTCCCGGACGGGCTGCTGCAGGCGGCCGACGCCGGCTGCACGGCGGTGATCCAGCCGGGCGGCTCGATCGGCGACGACAAGGTGATCGAGGCGGCCGACGAACGCGGCATAGCCATGGTGTTCACCGGCGTGCGGGTGTTCCGGCACTAGGGGACGGAAGTCCCCCTCACCCCGACCCTCTCCCCCAAGGGGGCGAGGGAGCCCTTGGGCCGGATGCTCCCCCTCCGGGGGAGCTGTCAGCGAAGCTGACTGAGGGGGGACTTCCGACTGAGAAGACCCCCTCCGTCTCGCCGTAGAGGCGCGAGCCCTACCTCGCCTCGACGCTCGCCAGTTCGCGCAGGGCGGCGTTGGCGATGGTGAGCTTGGCGAAGGACCAGGCGCCGCCGGCCGCTTCGATCTCCTCGACCGCCTTGCGGGCGGCCTGGGCGACGTCGTGGCGCTGGGCGGTCCAGGCGGCGATGGCGGCCTGGGCGGCTTCCTCGCTGCCGCCGGCCCCGGTCTCGGCGAAGGCGGTCACCGCGCGGGTGACGGCGGCCTGCTCGGCCAGCAGGTCCTCGACCAGGCGGCGGACGGCGGTGCGCTCGAAGGCGTCGCCGGCCGTGAAGCCGCCGGCCGCCGCGCGCAGGCGGTCGAAGGCGAAGGCCTGGCCGACCTGGTGGTAGAGCCGCGCGGCCCCCTCCAGCTTCCAGTCCGACGCCTCGGCCAGGTCGACCAGGTCGACGGCGACGGTCAGCGGCTGCAGGCCGGCGACCTGGCGGGCCAGGGCCTCCGGCGCGCCGGCGTCGACCAGGCGCGCGACCTGGGCTTCCAGGCGCGCGCGCTCGACCGGCGAGAGGATCTCCGGGACCAGCTTCTTGAGGGCCGCCGCGCCGGGGCCGTAGCGCCTGACCAGGGCCTCGACGCCCTGGCCGCCGCGGGCGGCGCGGCGGGCCAGCCAGAAGGTCTGGCCGCGCAGGGCGTAGGCCAGGCGCCGGTAGAGGGCCATCTGGCCGGCGGCGGGGATCTGGCCGTCGAGGGCCGAGACCTGGTCCCAGAGGGCGGGCAGGCCGAGCACCGCCTTGGCCGCCTCGTAGGCGGTGACGAAGGCGGTGACGTCGCAGGACGCCGCCGCCATCAGCCGGGTCGGGAACGAGGGGCCGCAGCGGTTGATGGCGTCGTTGGCGACCACGGTGGCGATGATCTCGCGGCGCAGGCGGTGACGGCGCAGGGCTTCGTCGTACTTGCGCACGCCCTTGGGGAAGTAGCCCTCCAGCAGGTCCTCGAAATAGGGATCGTCGGCGACCGGGCTGGCGGCCATGTCGCCCTTGAGCTCCAGCTTGCCGTAGGCCAGCAGCACCGATTCCTCGGGCCGGGTCAGGCCCTTCCCGGCCTGGCGGCGTTCGGCGATGACGCTCGCGTCGGGCAGGCCCTCGACCGCGCGGTCGAGCTGGCCGCGGGCTTCGAGGTGGGCCATGTAGCGGGCGTGGGGCTCCAGCTCGCCGGCCGCGTCCAGGTCCATCAGCGAAAGCGCCAGGGTCTGGTCGTAGTTGTGGGCCAGGACGTGGCGGGCCACGTCGTCGGTCATCGACTTCAGCAGCCGGTCGCGCTGCTTGCGCTCGAGCACGCCGGTGCGCTCGAGCATGCCGGTGAGGATCTTGATGTTGACCTCGTGGTCGGACGAGTCGACCCCGGCGGAGTTGTCGATGGCGTCGGTGTTGACCCGGCCGCCGCGCAGGGCGAACTCGATGCGGCCGGCCTGGGTGAGGCCGAGGTTCGCGCCCTCGCCGACCACCTTGACCCGCAGGTCGGCGCCGTTGACGCGCACGGCGTCGTTGGCCTTGTCGCCGGCGTCCGACTGGTTTTCGCGCCCGCCCTTCACATAGGTGCCGATGCCGCCGAGATAGAGCAGCTCGGCCGGGGCCTTGAGGATGGCGCTGATCAGCTCGGCGGGGGCCAGGGCGTCGGCCTCGACGCCGAGCATGGCCCTGACCTCCTTCGACAGCGGGATCGACTTCAGGCTGCGGGCGAAGACGCCGCCGCCCTTGGAGATCTTCTTGCGGTCGTAGTCGTCCCAGGACGAGCGCGGCAGCTCGAACATCCGCTGGCGCTCGGCGAAGGAGGCCGCCGCGTTCGGGTCGGGGTCGAGGAAGATGTGGCGGTGGTCGAAGGCGGCCTGCAGGCGGATCTGCCGGCTGAGCAGCATGCCGTTGCCGAACACGTCGCCCGACATGTCGCCGACCCCGACCACGGTGAAGGGCTCGGCCTGGATGTCCTTGCCCAGCTCGCGGAAGTGGCGCTTGACCGCTTCCCAGGCCCCGCGGGCGGTGATGGCCATTTCCTTGTGGTCATAGCCGGCCGAGCCGCCGGAGGCGAAGGCGTCGCCCAGCCAGAAGCCGTAGGACTCGGCCACGCCGTTGGCGATGTCGGAGAAGGTCGCGGTGCCCTTGTCGGCGGCCACGACCAGGTAGGGATCATCGCCGTCATGGGCGATGACGCCGGCCGGGCGGATCACCTGGCCCTCGGGATCGAGGTTGTCGGTGATGTCGAGCAGGCCCTGGAGGAAGGTCGTGTAGGCGCGGATCGCCTCGGCGCGGACCACGTCGGGGGCGCCGCCCTTGGGGAGCTGCTTGGGATAGAAGCCGCCCTTGGAGCCGACCGGCACGATCACCGCGTTCTTGGTCTGCTGGGCCTTGACCAGGCCGAGCACCTCGGTGCGGAAGTCGTCGCGGCGGTCGGACCAGCGCAGGCCGCCGCGCGCGACCGGGCCGAAGCGCAGGTGGACGCCCTCGATGTGCGTCGCCCAGACGAAGATCTCGCGATAGGGCCTGGGCAGCGGCAGGTCGGAAAGCTCGCCCGAGGCGACCTTGAAGCTGATGTAGGGCTTGGGCTGGCCGTCCTCGCCGAGCTGGTAGTAGTTGGTCCGCTTGATGGCCCCGACCAGCAGGGCCAGGCGGCGCAGGACGCGGTCGTCGTCGAGGCTGTCGACCTGCTGCAGGGCCTGGACGATCTCGTCCATCACCTTGACCGCCTGGGCGGTGCGCTCGCCCAGGTCGGCCTGGATGGCCGGGTCGAACTTGGTGCGGAACAGGTCGAGGATCAGCCGCGCCACGCCCGGATGGTTGGAGAGCGCGGTCTCCTGCACCCGCTGGCTGGGATCGAGGCCCGACTGCTGGCGGTAGCGCGCCAGGGCGCGGATCAGCGCCGCCTCGCGCCAGGAGATCGACAGCTCCAGCACCATGCGGTTGAAGCCGTCGCTCTCGGTGGCCCCGGTCCAGACGGCGGTGAAGGCGTCCTCGAAGGCGCTCTTGACGTCCTCGAACACCAGATGCTCGCCGTGCTGGTCGTCGAGCTCGAACTCGTGGACGAACACCCGGCGGCCGCCGGCCGGCAGGATCGGATAGCCGGTCTCGACCATGGCCTTGAGGCCCATGTTCTCGAGGATCGGCAGCACGTCGGCCAGCGGGGCGGGCGAGCCGGGGCGATAGAGCTTGAAGCGCAACTGGGTCTTGGAGTCGGCGGCGCGGCGGAAGGCGCGGATGCGCACCGGCTCGCCGGCCTTCAGGCTCTCGATGACGGCGATGTCGGCCAGGGCCTCGCCGGCGTCGTAGCGCTCGCGATAGCCGGCGGTGAACGCCTCGGCGTAGCGGGCGACCATGTCGGCGACCTCGGCGCTGGCCCGGCCCGAGGCGCGGACGGCGGCGGCGAAGCGGTCTTCCCAGGTCCGCGCGGCGGCGGCGATCTGGGTTTCCAGCGACTTCAGGTCCGGCTCGGCGTGGTGGCCGGGCTGGAAGCCGATGATGAAGTGGACGCGGGCCAGCGGGGTGTCGGAGAAGGCCGGGTAATAGGCCGAGACCCGGCCGCCATAGGCGTCGGCCAGGATCTCGCCGGCGCGCTGGCGCAGGTCGGAATCGTAGCGGTCGCGCGGCACGAACAGCAGCACCGAGGCGAAGCGGTCGAACGGGTCGCGCCGCTCGAACAGCCGCACCCGCGGGCGGTCGTAGAGGTGCAGGATGCCCAGCGCCGCGGCCAGCAGGTCGTCCTCGGACGCCTGGAACAGCTCGTCGCGCGGATAGGTCTCCAGGATGTTGCGCAGGCGCTTTTCGTTGTGGCTGCCGGGCGCCTTGCCGGCGCGGGCCAGGACGTTGGCGACCTTGGCGCGGACCAGCGGCACGGTATGGGCCGGCTCGTCATAGGCCTCGGCGGTGAACAGGCCCACGAAGCGGATCTCGCCCGAGGGCTTGCCGTCGGCGCCGTAACGCTTGACCCCGACATAGTCCATGTAGCCGCGGCGGTGGACGCGCGAGCGCAGGTTGGACTTGGCGACGGTGACCGGGTCGGAGGCCAGGCTGGCCTGGACCTGGGCGGTCAGCAGGGCCGGCTCGGACGAGCGGCGCAGCACGGTGCGCGCGGGATCGCGCAGCACGCCCAGGCCGTCCTCGGGCTGGTACAGCGGTTCTTCCTTGGCGTAGCCGCCGTCCTCCAGGCGCGGGTACTCGTAGACCCGGGCGCCGAGATAGACGAAGTGCTCGTCGCGCAGCCAGCGCAGGAACTCCAGGTCCTCCGCGCGGGCCGGGCCGGTGGTCGAGGCCTCCAGTTCGGCCAGGGTGCGGGCCATCAGGTCCAGCATGGCCGGGAAGTCGTCGACGGCGGCGGCGACGTCGGCCAGGGTGGCGCGCAGGCCCTCGATCAGGGCCGCCTCGCGGTCGGCCCCGACCCGTTCGAGGATCACCTGGATCATCGATTCCCGGCGCGGGGCGCCGTCGTCCCGGCGCGCGCCCTTGCCGTCGCGGGCGATCTCGACGACGGGGTGGAACATGGCGCGCACCGACAGGCCCTGGTCGGCGATCTCGCCCATGACGCTGTCCACCAGGAACGGGGCGTCGTCCTGCAGGATCTCCAGCCGCTCCAGCGCCGGCGCGCCCTCGACGGGGGCCAGGCGGATGACCGGGTCCGCGCCCTTGCGGGTGGCGGCGAAGGCCCAGAAGTCGGCCAGCAGCGCGGCCAGGGCCTTGGCGGAAAGTTCGGGAAGCTCGTCCGGCGCGGCGTCTTCCGCGGCCTGGGCGACGAAGGCCTGGGCGGCGGGGCTCTCGCCGGCCAGGGCGGTGAAGGCGCTGATCAGGTTGCGCTGGGCGCTGGTCAGCCGGGGTCGCTTGCTCATCGGAAGGCCCCCGATGCGAGGGCGCCGCCGGAGGAGAGAGTCCGGCGGCGCTTGGCTCCACCTTGGGGGGAAAGGCGGAGCGCTCGGGGCTCGCAGCGGCGGGGGCTGACGCCTGAGCCGCCTTGGTTTCGGGGGGCTCCCGAACGGACTTTAGATAGGAAGGAAGCGAACAAGTTGAAGGCCTTGATTTTCAGTCTCGGGGTTCACGCTTGCGTGACGGGGGGGAACGTCGTTTCGGCGTCGGCGGTTCGTCGGGCGAAGCCGCGGGCGTGCGGTCGCGGAGCTTTTCGGGCTGGCCGTCGGCCGACAGCAGCACCGCCAGCCAGCGGGTGCCGTCGAACTGGGCCAGGATGACCATGGCCATGACGGTGAGCGGGGTGGACAGGAACATCCCGGTCATCCCCCAGATCAGGCCCCAGAAGGCCAGGCTGAGCAGCACGACGATCGGGTCCATGTTCAGGCTGTCGCCCTGCATCCGGGGCAGGATGATGTTGCCGACCACGAACTGGATGGCCTGCAGCACGGCCAGCAGGATGATCGCCGGCCAGAAGCTCTCGAACTGGATGAGGGCGAAGACCGGCGGCGCCAGGATGCCCACCGCCCCGCCGATCACCGGGATGTAGGAGGCGATGAAGATCAGGAAGGCCCAGAACACCGCATTGTCGAGGCCGACCGCCATCATGGCGATCCAGGACGCGAAGGCGATGATCAGGCCGGTGACCGTCTGGACCCACAGGTAGAGCTCCACCCCGTCACGGATGCGCAGGAAAGCGGCCATGGCCTCGTTGCGCTCGGCGTGATGCGGGAACAGCCCGATCACCTTGCGCTGGAAGCCGCGCCGCGCGGCGATGATGAACCCGAGATATATCAGGATGAAGAAGGCGTCGGAGGCGAAGCCCTGCAGGCCGCGGGCGAGGTTGGCCAGATAGGCGCCGGGATTGAGCTGGCTGACTAGGTCGCTGAGGGTGGGCGGCACGTCCATGCCCAGCAGGCCGGCGATCTGGGCGATGAGGTTGTTCAGCCGCGGGGTGTAGGTGACGAGCTGGCTGACGAAGGCGCCGGCGTTCTCGGCGATGATCACGCCCGAGGCGCCGAACAGCAGCACCGACAGGACGATGGCGGTGGGCAGGGCGGCTTTGGGGCTGAGCCAGGGCAGGCGCTGGCGGATCACCCGGGCGAAGCCGTCGATCATCACCGCCAGGAAGACCGCCAGGGCCAGGGGGGTGAGGATGCCGCGCAGCAGGTACAACGCAACGCCGGTCGCGATCACCGCCAGGATGACGAGTGAGACGCGGACCGTATGGGACTCTGAAGTTCTGACGGACATGAGATCTTTTTGCGGTGGTGGTTCCCTGGCGACTGTCAGTGTCAGGGCCTGCCGCGTCAATTTGGACCATCCCTACCCCGGTTTGACCGGCGTGGGGAGTGTCTATGCCGTCAAGACGCAGTCCTGCGGTGCAACCTCATCGCTTCCGCAGAAAATTCGGCAATGAGATTTCGCGGGGGCGGTTCGGGGGCGGTTCGGGGGCGGGGTGTCGCCTATGGCTTTCTCCATGCTCGTCATGGCCGGGCCGGCAGGTCCCGGCCATCCATAGGCGCCGAGCCTGGCCGAGGACCCGCAGCGCGTATGGATCCCCGGCACGCTTGCGCGGCCGAGGATGACGATCAGGGGAAGGGGGGACCGGCGGCGTCCGGATGCTCCCCCGCTGGGGGAGCTCCCGGCCGTAAGGCCGGGTGAGGGGGACTTTAAAGCCGCCAGCGCCAGACCTGGAAAGTTCCCTGAGCTTCAATGGTCCAACTCGAAGTTCGGCAGGAGTCGCAGTCCCCCTCAGTCCGCCATTCGGCGGCCAGCTCCCCCAGAGGGGGGAGCATCTGGAGCGGGGGGCGCCTATGGATTTCTCTAGGGTTCGTCATGGCCGGGCCGGCAGGTCCCGGCCATCCATAGGCGCCGAGCCTGGCCGAGGACCCGCAGCGCGTATGGATCCCCGGCACGCTTGCGCGGCCGAGGATGACGATCAGGGGAAGGGGGGACCGGCGGCGTCCGGATGCTCCCCCGCTGGGGGAGCTCCCGGCCGTAAGGCCGGGTGAGGGGGACTTTGGGTCTGGCAGCGCCAGGCCTGGGAACTTCTCTGAGCTTCAATGGTCCAGCTCGAAGTTCGGCAGGAGTCGTGGTCCCCCTCAGTCCGCCATTCGGCGGCCAGCTCCCCCCGCTGGGGAGCATCTGGAGCGGGGGGCGCCTATGGATTTCTCCAGGGTTCGTCATGGCCGGGCCGGCAGGTCCCGGCCATCCATAGGCGCCGAGCCTGGCCGAGGACCTGCGGCGCGTATGGATCCCCGGCACGCTTGCGCGGCCGGGGATGACGATCGGGGGAGGCGGGCGATCGCCCGCCCGCCGGGGAAGGGCGCGATCACGCATTGAAAACAGCCTATCGCGCTGGGGCGTGGCTGCGGCTAGCTTCGCAGGATACGAACCTTGCGGAGTCAGCCATGTCCGACAGCGTCCTGATCGGCTTTTCGGATCACCTCGAGAGCCTCCTGCTCAACCGGGCCAACCGTCACGGCCTGGTCGCCGGGGCGACCGGAACCGGCAAGACCGTGACGCTGCAGGTGCTGGCCCAGGGGCTGTCGGACGCCGGGGTGCCGGTGTTCGCGGCCGACGTGAAGGGCGACCTGTGCGGCGTCGCCCAGCCGGGGACGCCGAACCCCAAGTTCGAGGAGCGGGCCAAGCTGATGGGGCTGACGCTCGATCCGCAGGCCGCCCCGACCGTGTTCTGGGACCTGTTCGGCGAGCAGGGCCATCCGATCCGGGCGACGGTCTCGGAGATGGGCCCGCTGCTGATCTCGCGGATGCTCGACCTCAACGACGTGCAGGAGGGGGTGCTGACGGTGGTGTTCCGCGCCGCCGACGACGAGGGCCTGCTGCTGCTCGACCTCAAGGACCTGCAGGCGGCGCTGAGCTTCGCGGCCGAGAACGCCAAGGAGCTGGGGACCAAGTACGGCAACGTCTCGCCGGCGACGGTGGCGACCATCCAGCGCAAGCTGCTGGTGCTGGAGGACCAGGGCGGGGCCGGGTTCTTCGGCGAGCCGGCGCTGCAGCTCTCCGACATCATGCGCACCGACGGCTCGGGCCGCGGCTATGTGAACATCCTGGCGGCCGACAAGCTGATCGCCAGCCCGCGGCTCTATGCGACCTTCCTGCTGTGGCTGATGAGCGAGCTGTTCGAGGAGCTGCCCGAGGTCGGCGATCCGGAGAAGCCGCGCCTGGCCTTCTTCTTCGACGAGGCGCACCTGCTGTTCCGCGACGCGCCCAAGCCGCTGCTGGAGAAGGTCGAGCAGGTGGTGCGGCTGATCCGCTCCAAGGGGGTCGGGGTCTATTTCGTCACCCAGAACCCGGCCGATATCCCCGAGACGGTGCTGGGCCAGCTCGGCAACCGCATCCAGCACGCCCTGCGCGCTTACACCCCGACCGAGCAGAAGGGGCTGAAGGCGGCGTCCAACTCGTTCCGGGCCAATCCCGCCTTCGACACCGCCCAGGCGATCCAGGGGCTGGGGGTGGGCGAGGCCCTGGTCAGCGTGCTGGACGAGAAGGGCGCCCCGACCGTGGTGCAGAAGACCCTGATCCGGCCGCCGGTCTCGCGCCTGGGGCCGATCACCCCGGCCGAACGGGCGGCGATCATGGCCGCCAGCCCGGTGCGCGGCCTCTATGACGCCGCCAAGGATCGGGAGAGCGCCTACGAGGTGCTGAAGGCCCGCGCGGCGGCGGCCACGCAGGCCGCGCAGGCCCCGGCGAGCGGATCGCCGTGGGGCGGCGGCCAGGCTCCGGCCCCGGCCCCGCGCCAGCGCGCGCCGGCCCAGCCGCGGGCGTCGAGCCGCCAGTCGATGGGTGAGGCCTTCACCAAGTCGCTGCTGCGCCAGGCCGGCAGCACCATCGCCCGCGAACTGATGCGCGGCATCCTGGGCGGGATGAAGAAGCGGTAGGGGTCTCCCTCCCCCGTGCTCCCCGTGTCATCCCGGAAAGCCCGCAGGGCTTGTCCGGGACCCATTGACGCCGCGTCTGACGAATGAGGCGCGGCCCTGCCGGGTTCTGATCCATCTGGTGTTCATGGGTCCCGGTCTTGCTGCGCAAACCGGGATGACACCTGTTTTTCTCCGGTGGCGGCTGGCGCAAGCTGCTCGGCGGATTTTGAAACACCAAGACCACGAAGGACAC
>NZ_DAMABV010000026.1:0-21621 GCF_031984885.1 Phenylobacterium sp. | reverse complement strand
CCCCGACAAGGACACCGACGCCGCACTCATGGCCGACCTCGGCCTGCGGCCCATGTCCATGAAGGCGGCCGACCTGGCCTAACGCCGTCGAGGTCGATGAGGCGCGGCCGCGTCCGCAAACCGGGATGACGCCTGTTTTTCCTCCGGTGGCGTTTGGCGCAAGCTGCTTGGTGGATTTTGAAACACCAAGACCACGAAGGACACGAAGAGCACGAAGGCGCCGTGGGGTGGATGGCGCGGTGCGAGGGGTGGAGCGCCCCTTTGGCGCCTCTGTCGCGGGCGTGCTTCTCGTGTCATCCCGGAAAGCCCGTTCGCGCCGGGCCTGACGAATGAGGCGCGGCCCCGCCCCAAAAGCTCAACTGACTTGATGACGGGGCGGCCTAGCCGCGATGCCTCCGGCGTCCTATCTGGCTGACACATCCGCACCGAAGGGGCCCGCGTGCAGCCGATCATTTCCGTTCAGGGTCTGTCGAAGACCTATGCCGGGGGTTTCCAGGCCCTCAAGGCCGTGGACCTGGATATCCGCCAGGGCGAGATCTTCGCCCTGCTCGGCCCCAACGGCGCGGGCAAGACGACGCTGATCAGCATCATCTGCGGCATCGTCAATCCGAGCGGCGGCCAGGTGACCGCCGACGGTCACGACATCATCGCCGAGTATCGCGCCGCACGGACCAAGATCGGGCTGGTGCCGCAGGAGCTGTCCACCGACGCCTTCGAGAGCGTCTGGGACACGGTCAAGTTCAGCCGCGGCCTGTTCGGCAAGGCGCCGGACCCGGCCTATCTGGAGAAGATCCTTCGCGACCTCAGTCTCTGGGACAAGAAGGACTCGAAGATCATGGCGCTGTCGGGCGGCATGAAGCGCCGGGTGATGATCGCCAAGGCGCTCAGCCACGAACCGCGCATCCTGTTCCTCGACGAGCCCACCGCCGGGGTCGACGTCGAGCTGCGCCGCGACATGTGGGAGATGGTCCGGGGCCTGCGCGAGAGCGGCGTCACCATCATCCTGACCACCCACTACATCGAGGAGGCCGAGGAGATGGCCGACCGGATCGGGGTGATCAGCAAGGGCGAGATCATCCTGGTCGAGGACAAGGACGTGCTCATGCGCAAGCTGGGCAAGAAGCAACTGACCCTGCACCTGCAGGAGCCGCTGGCCGCCCTGCCGGCCGGCCTTTCGGACTACCAGCTCGAACTGGCCAAGGACGGCCAGGAGCTGGTCTACACCTTCGACGCGCAGAGCGAGGACACCGGCATCGCCGCGCTCCTGCGCCAGCTCGCCGCCGCCGGCGTCGACTTCAAGGACCTCCGGACCGAGGAAAGCTCGCTGGAGGAGATCTTCGTCAGCCTGGTGAGGGGCCGGCCATGAACCTGCACGCCATCAAGGCCATCTATCTCTTCGAGCTGGCGCGCACCTGGCGCACCCTGATGCAGTCGATCGCCTCGCCGGTGATCTCGACCTCGCTCTATTTCATCGTCTTCGGGTCGGCGATCGGCTCGCGGATGGTCGAGATCGACGGGATCAGCTACGGCGCCTTCATCGTGCCGGGCCTGATTATGCTGTCGATCCTGACCGAGAGCATCATGAACGCCTCGTTCGGCATCTACATGCCGAAGTTCTCGGGCACGATCTACGAGGTGCTGTCGGCGCCGATCTCGGCGTTCGAGATCGTGGTCGGCTATGTGGGCGCCGCGGCGACCAAGTCGGTGATCCTCGGGCTGATCATCCTGGCGACGGCGCGGCTGTTCGTGG
The DNA here is from genome assembly GCF_031984885.1 of Phenylobacterium sp. Classification (GTDB taxonomy): domain Bacteria; phylum Pseudomonadota; class Alphaproteobacteria; order Caulobacterales; family Caulobacteraceae; genus Phenylobacterium. Next base: position 19,871 of record NZ_DAMABV010000026.1, on the reverse strand, counting down.
ACTTCAGCATCGCCCATCCGGTCTGGATGGTCGGCTTCCTGATCCTGACCTCGGTCGCCTTCAGCCTGCTGGGCTTCGTGATCGGCGTCTGGGCGGACGGCTGGGAGAAGCTGCAGATCGTGCCGATGATGATCGTCACGCCGCTGGCCTTCCTGGGGGGCAGCTTCTACTCGATCAGCATGCTGCCCGAGCTCTGGCAGAAGATCACCCTGTTCAACCCGGTGGTCTACCTGATCTCGGGGTTCCGCTGGAGCTTCTACGGGATCTCGGACGTCGACGTGGGGATCAGCCTGGGCGCCACATTCGGCTTCGTCCTGATCTGCCTGGCGGCCATCTGGGCTATCTTCCGAACGGGCTACAAGCTCAAGACCTGAGCTACGGCTAAGCTTAGAGTATATTGTGGGTCGCCATGCAACTATTGCGGGCGAGCCGAAAAGGTGTACAGAAACCGATGTTCTATTAACTGTCGGACCGTGTCCGCACAGCGCGGGGCCTGTCTGGGGGGATGTAAGTAAGCTTGAAGTACGCGACTTTGCGCTGAGCTGCCTACGATCCAACCCTCTCGGGAGATCCGTTGTGAGCAACCTCGTACAGACAGTGATCGGCGCCCTGTCGCCGGACATGATCGGCAAGCTTTCCAGCGTATTCGGCGAGTCCTCCGGCTCGGTCAGCAAGGGCCTTTCGGCGGCGACGCCGGCCTTGCTGGCCGCCGCCCTGCAGCAGAGCTCGACCACCAGCGGCGCCAACGGCCTCCTCAGCCTCATCGGCCAGGCGGCGGGCGGCGGCAATCCGCTGGACCGGCTTCCGGCCCTGCTCGGCGACGACACGGCGCGGGCGGGCCTGCTCAGCCAGGGCAAGACCCTCTCCGACAGCCTGCTGGGCGCCAACAGCGGCAGCGTGACCAACACCCTGGCCAGCTTCGCCGGGATCAAGGCCGGCGCGGCGACGCAACTGCTCTCGCTGGCGGCCCCGCTGGTGCTGGGGGCCATCGCCAAGTCCCTGGGCGGAACCCCGACCGCGTCCGGCGTGCAGTCGCTGCTGTCGGACCAGAGGGCCAGCATCCTGGGGGCGCTGCCTCCGGGGCTCGGCTCGCTGTTCGGCCTCGGCGGCGCGGCGCAGACTGCTCGCACCGCGGCCACGACGGCGGCGGCGACGGGCGGCGGCGGCTTCATGAAGATCCTACCCTGGCTGATCGCCGCGGCGGTCGTCCTGGCCCTGATCTTCGGCCTGCGCAATTGCGGGTCCAAGCGCGTCGAGGCCCCGCCGCCGGCCGCCAGCGTCACGCCGGCGCCGGTGACGTCCGAAACCCTGACCCTGCCGGGCGGCGCGACGATCTCGGTGGCGCCGGGCTCGATCGGCTACGGCGTGGCCAAGTTCCTCGACTCCAACGAGGCGGCCCCGAAGACCTTCGTGTTCGACAACCTGAACTTCGACACCGCCTCCAACACCCTGACGCCGGAGAGCAAGCCGACGGTCGACACCCTGGCCGCCATTCTCAAGGCCTATCCGAACGTTCGGACGCGGGTCGTCGGCTATACCGACAACCAGGGCGATCCGGCCGCCAACAAGACCCTGTCGGACGGCCGCGCGGCGACGGTGAAGACGGAGCTGGTCGCCCGCGGGATCGCCGGCCAGCGGATCGAGACCGCCGGCATGGGTGAAGCCGATCCGATCGCCGACAACGCGACCGAAGACGGCCGCGCCAAGAACCGGCGGACCGAACTGGTGATCGTGAGGAAGTAGTCCGGGCTTTCAGGAGAGGGGCGGCCCGCGGCGACGGGTCGTCCCTATTCGTCTTCCTCGAACCGCGCGGCGACCAGGGCGGCCAGGGCCTCGACCGCGGACGCGGCCTCCTTGCCCTTGGCCAGGATGTCGATGCAGCAGCCGGGGCCGGCGGCGAGCATCATCAGCCCCATGATCGAGCGGGCGTCGACGGTGGCGCCGTCCTTGGCGACCTTGACCTCGGCGTCGAAGGTCGCCGCCAGTTTCACGAACTTGGCCGAGGCGCGCGCGTGCAGGCCCCGCTTGTTGATGATCTCGACGGTGCGCGCCGTGGTCACTTTTCGCCAGCCAGCACGTAGGATGCGACGGAGATGTACTTGCGTCCGGCCTCCTGGGCGCAGGCGACGCAGTCTTCCAGGGACTGGCGGGTGCGGACCGAGGCCAGCTTGATCAGCATGGGCAGGTTGAGGCCGGCGATGACCTCGGCCTTGGTCTGCTCCATCACCGAAATGGCGAGGTTCGAGGGAGTGCCGCCGAACATGTCGGTCAGCAGGATGACCCCGGACCCCGAATTCACGGCCTCGCACGCCGCCAGGATGTCCTTGCGGCGCTTTTCCATATCGTCCTCGGGCCCGATGCAGATGGCCGCGACCGCCGCCTGCGGTCCGACCACATGCTCCATGGCGAAGACGAATTCCTCGGCCAGCCGCCCGTGCGTAACGATCACGAGCCCGATCATGCCAACTCTCTCAACGGGAATCCCCACCCGGCCGCGGCGATACGCCGGCCGCGAGGGGGTCTAGATACGCTTCTTCCGCCCAAGCTCCAAGATGTTGCAGTGCGCGACGAAGCTTCGCGGGCGCCGAAGACTCCAGCGGCTGGAGCGAAATCGTCGGGATACTCAACCCGACGTAATCTGTGAAAGCCGGTTCGGGCATCCGCTCATGCTGCTCGCACCGAACCGCCAAGGCAATGCGGCAAAAGGCGATGGCCGGTTCGCGGCAGACGCCGACGCCCCGCGCCTCGATCAGGCCGGAAAGAGTCTCCGGCGCGCGTCCATAGAGGCTTCCTTCGCAGGCCCACAGCACCACCCGGTCGTCGGCCACCAGCCGAAAGCCCTGATCGAGCGCCCGCAGCGCCAGGTCGCTCTTGCCGACGCCCGACGGGCCCTCGATCAGCACGCCGCGCCAGCATCCGTCGATGTAGGCGGCCACCAGGCCGGCATGGGCGATCATCGCCGCGCCTCCGGCAGGGTGACGATGAACCGGGCGCCGGTCACCTGGCCCTCGGCGTCCTGCCGGTTCTCGGCGCGGATCGAACCGCCCTGGGCGGCGGCGATCTGGCGGGCGATGGACAGGCCCAGGCCCGAATTGCCGCCGAACGCCGCGCCCTTGGGCCGCGAGGTGTAGAACCGCTCGAAGATGGTCTCGAGGTTGTCGGGCGGGATGCCCGGCCCGTCGTCGTCGACGGTGAGCACGGCCTCGCCACGGCGCCGTTCCAGGGCCACCCGCACCTCGCCGCCCTGGGCGCTGAACGAGCGGGCGTTGTCGATCAGGTTGCGCAGCAACTGCCCGAGCGGGCCTTCGCGGCCCGAGACCATGACGGGCTCCAGGGTGTCCGGCGGCTCGAACCTCACCGCCGCTTCGCCCGGCTTGGCGGTGTCCTGGTAGAGCTGGACGACCTCGGAGATCAGCCGGCCCAGGTCGAGCGAGCGCAGGTCCTCGCGCGACAGCTCGGCGTCCAGGCGCGAGGCGTTGGAGATGTCGGTCACCAGCCGGTCGAGGCGCTTGATGTCGTTGTTCAGGATCGCCATCAGCCGGTCGCGCGCCGCCGGGTCCTTGACCAGATCCAGGGTCTCCACCGCCGAGCGCAGCGAGGTGAGCGGGTTCTTGATCTCGTGCGCCACGTCGGCGGCGAACCGCTCGATGGCGTCCATGCGCTCGGACAGCGCGTCGGTCATGTCCTCCAGCGAGCGGGTCAGGTCGCCCAGCTCGTCGTCGCGCCGGGCCAGTTGCGGCAGCGAGATCGACCGGGCGCGCGAGAGGCGCACGCGGTCGGCGGCGCGCGAGAGCATCCGCACCGGCTGGGCGATCAGGTTGTTCAGCAGGATCGACGAGACCAGGGTCACGAAGATCGCGATGAGGATGAACGGGGCCAGGGCCTGGCGCTCGGCCCGGATGATCTCGTCGACGTCGCTGGCCTCCAGCGTCAGCACCCCCAGCACCGCCTGTACGTGCTGGATCGGGATCGAGACCGAGACTACCCGCTCGCCGTCCTCGGCGGTGCGCATCCCGGCCCAGTGCACCCCGCGCAGGGCCTGGCCGACCTCCATCGTCAGCGCCCGCTGGGCGGCGGGGGCCGGCGGCGGCGGCGGCCGGCCGATCTTGAGGTCGAGGGCCAGGCCGCCCTGGTCGTTGCGGGGCCGGGCCGGCGGCAGCACCTTCCATTCCACCCGGTCGGCGACCCAGTAGCTGTCGGCGATCAGGTTGCCCTTGTCGTCGAACAGCCGCGCCCGCTGCGAGCGCGGATTGGACAGCATCTGCAGGATCTCGCTGGCCGCCTGGGCGTCCAGTTCCGGCGTCGGCTCGCCCACCGTGGCGGCGCGGTTGATGACGTTGACGATCAGCTCGCCCTGGGTGGTCAGGCTGTCGATCCGCGCCCCCACCAGCCCCCGCCGCAGCTCGTTGAGCAGCAGCGAGCCGGCGATGATGATCGCCAGCCCGAACACGTTGAGCAGGATGATGAACCGCCCCAGGCGCGAGCCGGGCAGCCAACTGAAGAACGAGGGCCCGGAGGGCGGCGGCCGCTGCTTGCGCGCCGCCGGCTTCGGGTCAGGCTTCGCGGTATCTGTATCCGACGCCATAAAGGGTTTCGATCGCGTCGAACTCAGGGTCGACCTCGCGGAACTTCTTCCGCATCCGCTTGATGTGGCTGTCGATGGTCCGATCGTCGACATAGACCTGATCGTCGTAGGCCGCATCCATCAGGTTGTCGCGGCTTTTCACGAAGCCGGGCCGCTGGGCCAGCGACTGCAGCAGCAGGAACTCGGTCACGGTCAGCTTCACCGGCTTGCCGTCCCACAGGCAGTCGTGCCGGGCGGGGTCCAGGGTCAGCTTGCCGCGCTTCAGCGCCCGCGAGGCGGCGTCGCCGTTGGCCGCGGCGGCGGCGGTCGTGGCCGGCTCCTCGCCCTCGACCCCGGCGCGGCGCAGCACGGCCTTCACCCGCTCGATCAGCAGGCGCTGGCTGAACGGCTTGTGCATGTAGTCGTCGGCGCCGAGGTTGAAGCCGAGGATCTCATCGATCTCCTCGTCCTTCGAGGTCAGGATGATGACCGGCAGGTCCGAGGTCCGGCGCAGCCGGCGCAGGACTTCCATCCCGTCCATGCGCGGCATCTTGACGTCGAGGATCGCCAGATCCGGGGGCTCGTTCTCCAGGGCCGCCAGACCCGAGGCGCCGTCATAGTAGGCCTTGACCTCATGGCCGTGGCTTTCGAGGGCGAGGCTGACCGACGTGACGATGTTCTCGTCGTCATCCACCAGGGTGATCTTGGCCATAGGTCTCTGTCGTATCCTTCAGCGAAGCTTCGCAAGCTAATGGCCCGCCAGCGTGTCCTCAATGGGGCGGCGGCCAGGTTCGGGAAAGCCTTGGCAAGTGAAGACCCCGGACGGCGTCCCGGTTCCGCCCACGCCGCCGACCCCTGTCCTTCGCAAACCCTTGCGATAAAGCGGTATTAAGCTTGTCGCGGCATGCTGGCGGGGAAGGGGACCCCCGTGCACGGTCAGCAAGTCCACTACGAAGTCTTCATGCGGCGCGCGCCTGGCGCGGCGTGGAAGCTCGACATGGCCACCGAGAACCGGGCCGCGGCGATCTCCACGGCCGAGGAGATGATGAGCGAGGGCCGGGTGGCCGCCGTGCGGGTCACCAAGGAGACCCTCGACCCGGAAACCCGCGAGTTCCGATCGGTCACCATCCTGACCCTGGGGGCCGCCGAGGCCCCGAAGAAGAAAAAGATCGTCGAGAACCAGGACCCGCTCTGCGTCAGCCCGCAGGATCTCTACACCGTCCACGCCCGCGAGCGGATCGGCCGGCTGCTGGAGGGCTGGCTGGAGCGCAAGGGCGCGACCCCGTTCGAACTGCTGCACCGCCCCGACCTGGTCGAGGAACTGGAGGCCTCGGGCACCGACCTGCAGCACGCGATCCAGAAGGTGGCGATCCCGGAGGCCCAGGCCCGCGGCCTGACCGTCCACGAACTGATCCGCACCTTCTCGAGCCTGGTCGAACGCGCCATCGACCGGCTGCTCAAGGACTTCCGCAAGGGCGGCATGCCCAACCTCGACAAGGAGGGCTTCGCCCGCGCCGCCGAGCGGGTCAGCCACGATCCCGAGCGCGCCTACCTGCTGGGGGCCGGGGTCGCCGCCTCCATCGCCCCGGCCAGGTCCTGGTCGGAGAAGGTCTCGCGCCTGCTCGACCTGGCCGACGCCGCGCCGGTCACCGGGCCGCCTCGGGGCCTGGCCCTGCAGACCATCGAGCAGCCGCTGGCCGAGATCCTCGGCTCGCGCTCGGGGCTCGACAACATCATCGGCCAGGAGCTGGACCTGGGCGGACAACTGGCCGCGATGACCCGGCTGGCCGCCTGCGAGACGGTCGACGCCCTGATCCGCGCCGAGCCCTCGGTCGCCAGGATGATGCCGCCGCTGTCGGAGGCGGCCACCCGGCTGTCGAAATGGCTGGCGGCGGACGATTTCGAGAGCGTGCGGGTGGCCATCGCCAAGCGGGTGGTGCGCGAGCTGAACGGCCCGCGGCGGCTGCGCCCCGCCGACGCCTCCGGCGAGATCGAGGTGATGCGCGGCCTGGCCATGACCCTGACCGCGGCGGCCGCGGCCGGGGCGCTGCTCAATGTCGACGACGTGCAGGCCGCGTTCGTGCAGCGCTCGCGGATGCTGGTCACCAGCGACTTCGTCGAGGCCTATCTCGGCGGCGGCGAACGCACCGCCCGCGAGGAGATCGAGGCGCTGATCTGGCTGGTCGAGAACGTCATCGGCGGCGCCAACAAGCGCCAGGCCGGGCGCTATCTGTCGGCCGGGGTGTCCGCCCTGCGGTTCGAGAAGGAATTTCGCTACGGCCCCGACACCGCGGCCGTGAAGCTGCAGAAGCTGGCGGCCCTGCAGCGGGCGGTCGCGCGCGGCGGCCTGGCGTCGGAGGACTACGCCCCCATCCAGGCCAAGATCGGCGATGTCGGCGGGCTGGTCGAGGCCGACGCCCGGCTGGTCCCGACCCTGGCCAAGACCCCGGCCCCGGCCGGCCAGAAGCTATTGCTGCTGCTGCGCCTGGCGGCCGGCGAGACCGCGCCGGCCGGGCCCGCGGCCGACCGCGCCCGCCAGGAGGCCATGCGCATGGTCCGGCAGGAGGACACCCGCGCCGAACTGGCGGCCAACCCGGAACGGATGGACCAGGTGCGGACCCTGATCCACCAGCTCGGCATGGCCGCCTGACCCGATCCCCTCAGGCGGCGGTCTTGCTCTTCAGCAGGCCGCGCTCGTGCAGCAGCTCGGCGATCTGCACCGCGTTCAGCGCCGCGCCCTTGCGCAGGTTGTCGGCGACGACCCACAGGTTCAGGCCGTTCTCGACCGTCGGGTCCTTGCGGATGCGGCTGACGAAGACCGGAAACTCGCCCTGGGCTTCCTTGGGGGTGATGTAGCCCTTGTCGTTGCGCTGATCGATGACGATCAGGCCGGGGCTTTCGCGCAGCAGGTCGCGGGCCTCGTCCTCGTCGAGCGGATCGTGGAACTCGATGTTCACGCTCTCGGAGTGGCCGACCATCACCGGCACCCGGACGCAGGTGACCGTCAGGGCGATCGACGGGTCGATCATCTTGTGGGTCTCGTGCCACATCTTGGCTTCTTCGTCGGTATAGCCGTCCTCGTTGAACGAGCCGATGAAGGGGATGACGTTGAAGGCGATCTGCTTGGGGAACTTCTTGGGCTCGGGCGCGCCCAGGACGAAGATGCCCTTGGTCTGGTCCCAGAGCTCGTCCATGCCTTCCTTGCCGGCCCCGGAGACCGACTGGTAGGTCGAGACCACCACCCGCTTGATGCGCGCGCGGTCGTGCAGCGGCTTCAGCGCCACGACCAGTTGGGCGGTCGAGCAGTTCGGGTTGGCGATGATGTTCTTCTTGCCGGCATAGGCCACGTCGTCCGGGTTCACCTCCGGCACGATCAGCGGCACGTCGGGGTCCATGCGCCAGGCCGAGGAGTTGTCGATCACGATCGGGCCGGCGGCGCCGATCTTCGGCGACCACTCCTTGGAGAACGCGCCCGAGACGCTCATCAGCACGACGTCGACGGTCGAGAAGTCGAACTGCTCGACATCCTCGCACTTGAGGATCTTGTCGCCGAACGAGACCTCGACGCCGATCGATTTGCGGCTGGCGATCGCGTGAATCTTGTCCACGGGGAAGTTCACTTCCTCCAGGATGTTCAGCATCTCGCGGCCCACATTGCCCGTGGCGCCGACCACGGCCACCCGATAGCCCATGGCGGTCTCCTTCAATTCATGCAGCGGAGCGTCCCGTTACGCCTTGCGGTTCCCGGGCGCAAGGCGAGCGCGTCCGGCGGGCCGGTCGGAGCCGCTGGACGATGACCTGCGAGGTCATTGACCTGGCGCGGGCCGGACCCTCCCCTGGCGCCCGAATTCAGACGACGGAGTGATCATGTCGACCAATACCGGAATGCCGTTCTCCAACCTCATGGGCGTCGAGATCGTCGAGCGCGACAAGGCCAGGGTGACCGGCCGCCTGGTCGTGCGCGAGGACCTCTGCACGGCGGGCGGCATCCTGCACGGCGGCGCGTTCATGGCCTTCGCCGACGCCCTGGGCGCGGTGGGCGGCTTCCTGAACCTGCCGGCCGGCGCGCGCACCACCACGCTGGAATCGAAGACCAACTTCCTGGGGGCGGCCAAGGTCGGGAGCACCGTCCATGGCGAGGCGATCCCCCTGCATGTCGGCCGCCGCTCCAGCGTCTGGCAGACCCGCATCACCAATGACGAGGGCAAGCTGCTGGCCCTGGTGCTGCAGACCCAGATGACGGTGGAGGCTTAGCCCGCGCCGATGTCCGCGCCGCGGGTGACGTTGCGCAGCGGCTCGCCGCGCAGGTAGAGCGCCAGGTTGGCCAGGAACAGCTCCTCGCCGCGCGCGCCGGTCAGCTCGCCGCGGTTGGAGGCGTGCGGCGTCACCCGCACCTTGGGGTGGTCCCAGAACCAGGCGTCGGCCGACAGCGGCTCGGTCTGGAAGACGTCGAGCACGGCGTGGGCCGGCTGGTCGCGCTCGAGGCCGGCGCGCAGGGCGTCCTCGTCGACCAGCCCGCCGCGGCCGATGTTGATCAGGATCGCGCCGGGCTTCATGGCCGCGAAGAAGGCGGCGCCCGCCAGGTTGCGGGTCTCCTCGTTGAGGGCGCAGGCCAGCACCACTACGTCGGCCCCGGGCAGGCTGCGCGGCAGGTCGGCCAGGGTGCTGACCGCGTCGGCCAGGCCCTCGGGCGAGGCCGAGCGGCGGACCGCCTCGATGTCGGCCCCGAAGGCCTTGGCGCGCTGGGCGATCTCGCGGCCGATATTGCCGAAGCCGACGATCAGCCAGCGGGTCTGGCCGACCTCGCGGAAGTTCACCGGCTTCCATTCATGGGCCTTCTGGTGCGCCGCCTGCTCGGCGATCGGGTGCAGCAGGCTGAGCGCATGGATGGTCACGTACTCGGCGATGGCCGGGGCCTGGGCGCTGGAATTGGTGACGGTCAGGCTCTCGCGGGCCAGGGGCTTGAACATCGGATTGTCCAGGCCGGCGAAGGCGGTCTGCACCCAGCGCGCGTCGGGCGAGGCGGCGAGTTGGGCGAAATAGTCGCCGCCGCGCTTGCCGAAGGCGTCGAGGCTCAGCCACCAGATCTGCGGCTTCAGGCCCGCAGGGTCGAACGGGCGGCCGTCCCGGGTCAGGCCGCCGTCCGGTTCCTGGACCACGACCTCCAGCTCCGGGGCCAGGGCGGCCAGGCGCTCGGCGATGCGGTCATAGGAGGCTCGGAGGAGGAAAGCTTGCATCCGCGAACTGTAGCTTGACGCCCCGCGCCCGCAACGTCGGACATTTGACAATGCATTGTCATAACGACAATCTATTGGCATGGAAGCTTCCGCCGACGCCGTCCTGCGCCTCGTCGACGCCGTGGGAACCGCCGCCGACCGGTTCGCCGAGGTCGAGGACCGGATGCTGGCCGACACCGGCTTCACCGGCGCCCGGATGCGGGTGGCGGCGGTGCTGGCGGCGCCCGGCACGGCCCGGACCGTGCCCCAGGTCGCCCGCTCGCTGGGGCTCAGCCGCCAGGCGGTGCAGCGGCTGGCCGACGACCTCGCCGCGCGTGGCCTGGGCGCCTGGATCGACAACCCCGACCACTGCCGCGCGCGCCTGTTCCAGCTCACCGCCAGCGGGCGCGCGGCCTACGGCCAAGCCTTGCAGCGCAAGGCGTTGTGGGCCCAGTCGATGTCCGAGGGATTGACCCCCGCCTGGCTGGCGGTGGCGACCGAGCTGCTGGGCCTGATGACACGTCGATCGGAGCCGAAAACCCGATAGTTGACTTAGTCAACTATCCATATTCTGCTGCTCCTGGAGGTGCTCCATGCTGCCCCGGGACCCGGTTTCGGCCGTTCGCCGCTTCAACCGCTTCTACACCCGCAAGATCGGCGCCCTGGACGAGGCGCACCTCGGATCGCCCTACAATCTGGCCGAGATGCGGGTGCTCTACGAGGTCGCCCAGGCGCCGGGCGGGATCACCCCCAAGGCGCTGGCCGAACGCACCCGGATGGACAACGGCTATCTCAGCCGGGTGCTCAAGCGCTTCGAGGGCGAGGGGCTGCTGACCCGGCGGACCTCGCCCTCGGACGGCCGCAGCGTCTCGGTATGGCTGACCTCCGAGGGCATCCACGCCTACAACGGCTGGCTGGGCGCGGCCCAGGGCGCGGTCGAGGTGATGCTGGGCCAGCTCTCCACCGTCCAGAAGACCAAGCTGACCAAGGCCATGGCTGAGATCGAGCACCTGCTGGAGAAGCCGGCGCCGGGTGAGATCGTGCTGCGCCGCCATCGGCCCGGCGACATCGGCTGGGTCGTGCATCGCCACGGGGCGCTCTATGCCCGCGAGTATGGCTGGGACGAGCGGTTCGAGGCGCTGGTGGCCAGGATCGCCGCCGACTTCGTCGAGAACCTGGACCCGGCCCGCGAGCGCTGCTGGATCGCCGAGCGCGACGGCGAGATCCTCGGCTCGATCTTCCTGGTGAAGGGCGACGGCCAAGGCCAGGCCAAGCTCCGCATGCTGCTGATCGAGCCGGCCGCGCGGGGCCTGGGCCTGGGCAAGCGGCTGGTGGCCGAGTGCGTCGCCTTCGCCCGGGCCGCCGGCTACGCCGAGATCACGCTGTGGACCCAGAGCATCCTGTCGGCGGCCCGGGCGGTCTATGCGGGCGCCGGGTTCGAGCTGGTCCGAAGCTGGCCCGACGACTACATCGCCAAGGGGCTGATCAGCGAAACCTGGAACCTGCGCCTTCGGTAGGTGACAGGCCGCCGCGGGCGCCTAGATTGGCGTCCATGCGTAAACCCAATTTCATCGTCATCCTGGCCGACGATCTCGGCTATGGCGACCTCGGCTGCGACGGCGGCAAGGTCATCCGCACCCCCAACCTCGATCGCATGGCCGCCGAGGGGGTTCGTCTCACCGATTTCTACGCCTCGGCCAATGTCTGCACGCCCTCCCGCGCGGGCCTGCTGACCGGCCAGTACGCGATCCGCAACGGCCTGGCGCATGAGGTGATCCAGCCGGCCGACACCACCGGCCTGCCGCCGGACGCCGTGACCATTCCCAAGGCCCTGGGCGAGGATTACGCCAGCGCCCTGATCGGCAAGTGGCACCTGGGCCATGTGGCGCCGCACTGGCCGCCGATGGTCTATGGGTTCCAGCGGTTCTACGGCCTGCCCTACAGCCACGACATGCGGCCGCTGGCGCTGTACGACAACGCCGCCTCGCCGATGACCGAGAGCAAGGCCGACTTCTCCAAGCTGACCCAGTGGTTCTTCGAGCAGACGGTCGAGTTCGTCGAGCAGAACCGCGAGCAACCGTTCTTCGTGCTGCTGGCCCTGACCGCGCCGCACATCCCCCTCAAGCCCAATCCCGACGACCTGACCGGCTCGCCGGGCGGCGACTATGGCGAGGTGGTCGAGGAGATCGACCTCAATGTCGGGCGCCTGCTGGAGACGCTGAAGGCGCTGGGGCTGGAGGAGGACACCATGGTGGTGTTCACCTCCGACAACGGCCCCTGGTTCGAGGGCTCGTCCGGCCCGTTCCGTGACCGCAAGGGCGGCTCGGCCTGGGACGGCGGCTTCCGCGTGCCGTTCATCGCCCGCCAGCCAGGGACCCTGCCGGCCGGCCAGGTCAGCCACGCGCTGGCCAGCAATCTCGACCTGCTGCCGACCCTGGCGGCGATGGCCGGAGCGCCGCCGGTGCAGGACCGCGAACTCGACGGCCGCGACCTCTCGGGCGTGCTGAAGGACGGCGCGGATTCACCGCACGAGCAGATCGTGCTGTTCGACAACGCCAAGGTCGCCGCCGTGCGCACGCCGCGCTGGAAGTACGTGGCGCGGTCCTACTACCGGACCTACGACATCGCGCTGGATCGCTACCCGCTGCTCTTCGACATGGAGGTCGATCCCGGCGAGAACTACAGCGTCGCGCGCAACCACCCGCAGGCCGCGGCGGACATGCGCGCGCGGCTGGAAGCGGCCAGGGCCAGGTACGAACCGATGGCGGAGGCGTTTCCGCCGCACGTGGCGCCGGCCTCGGCGGCCGATCACCCCGACTGACGGGTCAGTCTATTTGCGGCGTTGCTTGCGCGCGGCGTAGCGGGCGTCGCGCGCGGCCTTCTGGGCGGCGCGCAGCTCGAGCTCGGCGGTCTCGGCGTTGAATGCGTCGATCTCGCGCTTGAGCGCGTCCTGCTCGGCCTGGACGCGACGACGTTCGGCGCGCTCGATCTCGCGCTTGGCGCGCAGTTCGGCCAGTTCGTTGGCTTTGATGGTGGCGCGGTCGGTGCCCGGGGCGGCCGTGACGGTGGGCTTCACCTTCATCTTGGCCAGAAGAGCCTTTTTGGCTTCGAGGGACGCGGTGGCGCGGTCTTGGAAAGTGCTGTTCTTAAGATAACTCATGCGGGCGTCCCCATCTCCCATATCGCTGAAAAATGCAATCGGGAGATGGTGCGTTTGTTCGCCGCGGCGCGAGGGTGTGGCGCCTGTGCACGGGCGTCAGGACGGCGCCCGGCGCCGCCCTGAAACGCGGCCGGATCTAGAGCGCCGCCAGCACCGCGTCGCCCATCTGCACGGTGCTGAGCGCGCCGCCCAGGTCGCGGGTGCGCGCGCCGCCTTCCAGCGCCTTGACGACCGCGGCGTAGAGCCGATCGGCGGCCTCGGCGCGGTCCAGCGACCAGCGCAGGGCCATCTCCAGCGACAGGATCGCCGCCAGCGGGTTGGCCAGGTTCTGGCCGGCGATGTCCGGGGCCGAGCCGTGGATCGGCTCGTAGAGGCCGGGCTTGCCGGGGGCGCCCAGCGCGGCCGAGGGCAGCATGCCCAGCGAGCCGGTCAGTTGGGCCGCGGCGTCCGAGAGGATGTCGCCGAACAGGTTGTCGGTGACCATGACGTCGAACTGCTTGGGGTTCTTGACGATCTGCATGGCCGCGTTGTCGGCCAGGATGTGCTCCAGCTCGACGTCGGCGTATTCGCGCTTGTGCAGGTCGCTGACCACCTCGCGCCACAGCAGGCCTGAGTCCATGACGTTGGACTTCTCGGCCGAGTGGACCTTGTTGCGGCGGCCGCGGGCCAGCTCGAAGGCGACGCGGGCGACGCGCTCGATCTCGGCGGTGGTGTAGACCTGGGTGTCGACGGCGCGCTTGCCGCCTTCCGGCAGCTCCTCGATGAAGCGCGGCGAGCCGAAATAGATGCCGCCGGTCAGCTCGCGGACGATCATGAAGTCCAGGCCCTCGACCAGCTCGCGCTTGAGGCTGGAGGCGTCGGCCAGGGCGTTGAAGCACAGCGCCGGGCGCAGGTTGGCGAACACCTCCATGCCGGCGCGCAGGTTCAGGAGGCCGGCCTCCGGGCGCTTGTCGCGCGGGACGCCGACCCACTTGGGGCCGCCGACCGCGCCCATCAGCACGGCCTTGGCGGCCTTGGCGGCGGCCAGCGTCTCGTCGGTCAGCGGCAGGCCGTGGGCGTCGTAGCTGGCACCGCCGAACAGCCGCTCCTCGATCACGAGGTCGGGGGTCAGGGCCTCGGCCACGCGGCGGACCTGCGCGGTCACTTCGGGCCCGATCCCGTCGCCGGGCAGGAGGAGCAGGTCGGTCATGTGGGAACCCCCTTGGATGTCACGCGCCTAGAGCTGGCGTTCGGAGGCGACCTCGTAGGCGAAGAGACGGCGATCGGAAACCCCGAAGGCGGGCCAATGGCTGCGCCAGGTCGCCATGTGCGGCGTTTTGAAGTGCGCATCGAGCGCCGCCTGGTCGCGCCAGACCTCGAACACCCGGATCAGGCCGGGGTCCAGCACGTCCTCGGCATAGGCATATTCCAGGCAGCCGTCCTCGGCGCGGCTGGCGTCGAGCATCGCCCGCATGTGCGGCCGGAAGTCCGCGAGGGCCTCGGCCGGGACCCGCACCGTGCCGGCGATGATCAGGCTCACGCCCGCTCCAGCCAGGGCTGGCTGAGGGCGCGCTGGCCCTCATAGACGTCGATCGCGGCGGCCGCCTGCAGGGTCTCGCCGATGGCGTCGAGGCCGTTGAGCATCTTTTCCTTGCGGTTCGCGTCGATCGTGAAGGCGAAGGTCTTGCCCGAGGGCGAGACGACGACCTGCCGCTCCAGGTCGACGGTGACCATGTGGTTGCCGCCCTTGGCCTCGTCCATAAGGTCCTGAACTTCCTCGGGTTTCAGGACCACGGGCAGCAGGCCGTTCTGGAAGCAGTTGTTGTAGAAAATGTCCGCGAAGCTCGTGGCGATCACGCAACTGATGCCGAAGTCCATCAGCGCCCAGGGGGCGTGCTCGCGCGAGGAGCCGCAGCCGAAATTGTCGCCGGTGACCAGCACGCCCGCACCCTTGTACTCCGGGCGGTTCAGGACAAAATCGTTCTTTTCCTTGCCGTTTTCGTCGAAGCGGAAGTCGTAGAACAGGCCGCGGCCCAGCCCCTCGCGTTCCACGGTCTTGAGGAACTGCTTGGGGATGATCTGGTCGGTGTCGATGTTCGCCAGTGGGAGCGGGGCGATCTTGGCGTCGAGGCGGGTAAAGGCTTGCATGGCTTGGTCTTAGCAGAGGTTCAGGTCAGGTCGAGGGGCGCTCGCCCTGGGAGATGACCAGGGTCGGGGCGTCGGGGACGCCCGAGCGGATGGTGAAGACGTGGGTGCCGGGCTTTCGGCCGGTTTTCACGTCGGAAACGTCGAAACCTGCCGAAGCGATCCGGGCGTGCGCGGCGTGAATGTCGGCGGCTTGCCAGGCAAGGCCTCCGAAGCCGTCGGGATCGTCGGAAACCTGCCGGTTGAGGCTGGCGGCGACCTCGACGAGGCTATCGTCACAGCGGAAGAAAAGCTGCCGAACCTTCCAGTCGGGGTTCGAACGGTCGAGCCGCAGGTCGAGGCCGAGCTTGGCGCCGTAGACCCCCAGCGCCCGGTCGGGGTTGGGGGTGTGGATCACCACATGGTCGAGCGCGGAGATCGCGCCCTCGCCGGTCGGTTCCGACAGCGGCCAGGCGACGCCGTCGCGCGGCGGGGCCGAGAGCAGGATGTTGAGGCCGCCGGTGGCGGCGGCGTCCAGGGCGCTGGTCGTCCAGTAGCGCTTGCGCCCGTCGTCGTGGGTCGAGCGCACCGGATGCGGCTTGGCCCCGCCGATGCCGCGGCGGGTCAGCAGGACGTGAGCGGCCTCGATGTCGGGGACCGTGAAGGCCATGGCCCAGATCCCCTCGCCGTGGGCGTCGAGGTGGCCGCGGATGGTGTCGCCGAACGCGCCCTCGCCATGCGGGGCGATGACGTCGAGGGCCATGTTGGGCAACTGGAACCAGGCGTGGCGCGCGCCGCCGTCGCCGCCGATCCAGTTGGGAGCGAGGCCGAGCAGGCGGGCGTAGCCGTCGACGGCGGCGTCGAGGTCGCGAACCGCGACGGCGATATGGTCGAGCGCAGAGATCACGAGGCGGTCCAGTACGGAGGTTCGGGTTGCGGCTCTTGGGCCTGGAACAGCAGCCGCGCGGCCGCCACGGTGAAGGCCGCGCCGTAGAGCAGCAGCGCGACGAGCCCGGCGGCGCCCAGGCCCACCCGCCAGGTGCGCTGGACGGCGGGATCGACGAGCTGGCGGCCGCCGGCCTTCAGGCCCAGCACCTTGCCGTGCACGACCTGGATCTCCATCGAGGTTCCGGGCTGCAGCCGCATGAGCGGGGTGGGGCTGCCGCAATTGCGGGCCAGCCGGCACTGCAGGATCATCGGGCTGGCGGTGGATTCGAGATCGATCCCGAAGCTGCGGCCGAAGGCGCCGACCTTGTCGATCGACTGCAGCGCGCCGGTGACGGTCCGGGACGGGCCGAGGTCGGCCTTCAGGCCGGCGGCGAACAGCCAGACGCCGGCGACCAGGATCGGCACGCAGAGGGCGACCATGGCGGCCTCGACCGGCTTGTCGAAACGGTCGCGCTCATCGAAGGACGCCTGGTTCTGGCGCATGCGGAACACGACCGCCAGCAGGCCGACCACGAGGAAGTAGCCGCCGACCAGCATCAGCGGCCCGATCTGGCCCGGCCGGCGCCCGAACATGCCGCCCTCGCCCAGATAGGCGGCGGCCATGGCGCCGAAGCCGCCGCAGAGGACGGGAAGCCCCCACCAGACGAGAAAGCTGGTGCGGGCGCTCATCATCACATGAAGTCCCTGACGTCGGCGATGTGGCCGGCTATGGCTGCGGCCGCGGCCATGGCCGGGCTCATCAGGTGTGTTCGCCCCCCGCGGCCCTGGCGGCCCTCGAAGTTGCGGTTGGAGGTCGAGGCGCAGCGCTCGCCCGGGGCGAGGCGGTCGGGGTTCATGCCCAGGCACATCGAGCAGCCCGGCTCGCGCCAGTCGAAGCCGGCGGCCTTGAAGATGGCGTCCAGGCCCTCCTCCTCGGCCTGCGCCTTCACCAGGCCCGAGCCCGGCACGACCATGGCCCGCACGTG
The DNA here is from genome assembly GCF_031984885.1 of Phenylobacterium sp. Classification (GTDB taxonomy): domain Bacteria; phylum Pseudomonadota; class Alphaproteobacteria; order Caulobacterales; family Caulobacteraceae; genus Phenylobacterium. The sequence goes on along the minus strand of NZ_DAMABV010000026.1, from coordinate 2,915 downwards.
CGACGCCACCAGCCTGCCGTGGAGGAAGGCGTGCTGGACGACCTGAGCCGCCTGGCGCAGGTCCTCGATCCGGCTGTTGGTGCACGAGCCGATGAACACCACGTCGATCTTGGCCTCGGTGATCGGCTGGCCGGCCTCCAGGCCCATATATTCGAGGGCGCGGGCGGCCGAGGCGCGCTTGTCCGGGGTGGCGAAGCTCTCGGGATCGGGCGCAACGTCGGTGACGGCGATGACGTCCTCGGGCGACGTTCCCCAGGTGACCAGCGGGGCGATCTTGCCGCCGTCGATCACCACCTCGCGGTCGAATACCGCGTCGTCGTCGGAATAGAGCGTCTTCCAGTAGCCGAGCGCCATCTCCCAGGCGCCGCCCTTGGGGGCGGCCGGGCGGCCCTGCATGTAGTCGTAGGTGGTCTGGTCGGGGGCGACCAGCCCGGCGCGGGCGCCGCCCTCGATGGTCAGGTTGCACAGGGTCATGCGGCCTTCCATCGACAGGCCGCGGATCGCCTCGCCGGCATATTCGATGACGTAGCCGGTGCCGCCGGCGGTGCCGATCTCGCCGATGATGGCCAGGGCGATGTCCTTGGCGCCGACGCCGGGGGCCAGGGTCCCGTCGACCGTGACGCGCATGTTCTTCGCCTTCTTCTGGCGAAGGGTCTGGGTCGCCAGCACGTGCTCGACCTCGGAGGTGCCGATCCCGTGGGCCAGGGCGCCGAACGCCCCGTGGGTGGAGGTGTGGCTGTCGCCGCAGACGATGGTCATGCCCGGCTGGGTGCGGCCCTGCTCGGGACCGACCACGTGGACGATGCCGTTGCGCACGTCGCCCATCGGGAAGAACTCGATGCCGTTGTCCTTGACGTTGCGCTCCAGGGTCTGGAGCTGCAGGCGCGCTTCCTCGTCGGCCACGGCGGCGACGCCCCTGGCCTGGCCCTCGGTCGGGATGTTGTGGTCGGCGACCGCCAGCGTGCGGTCGGGCCGGCGCACCGGCCGGTGATTGGCGCGAAGCCCGGCGAAGGCCTGCGGCGTGGTGACCTCGTGGATGAGGTGCAGGTCGATATAGAGGATCGACTCGCCGTCCTGGTTCTCGACGACGTGCGCGTCCCAAATCTTGTCGTAAAGCGTCTTTCCAACCATGGCCGGCATCTAGACCCTTTCCGGTTCAGGTGGAAACACCAGAACCGGATAAAATCGGTCTCTCCCCTGGCGTTCACGCTCCGGCGTCCTGAGCGGGCGCCAGGCCCGGCGCCTGCCCGTAATTGCCGAATTTTGCAGATCGGCTATTCATAGGTGCATGGCGAACGCCGATTGGGATCTGTTCCAAAGCCTGCATGCCGTGCTCCAGGCCGGCAGCCTGTCGGCGGCGGCCAAGGCCCGTGGCCTCACCCAGCCGACCCTGGGCCGCCACATCGAGGCGCTGGAGACCAAGCTGGGCGCGCCGCTGTTCCTGCGCTCGCCCCGCGGCCTGACACCCACCGACCTCGCCCGGCAACTGGAAAGCCACCTGGCCGAGATGCACGCCGCCGCCGCCGCGGCCCTGCGCGACGCCTCCGGCTCGGCCGAGCAATTGAAGGGCGCCATCCGCATCACCGCCAGCCAGATCATGGGCGCCGAGGTGCTGCCGCCGATCCTGGGATCGTTCCGCCGCCAGCACCCCGAGATCGACATCGAGCTGGTGCTGTCGAACAAGGCCGAGGACCTGTCGCGGCGCGACGCCGACATCGCCGTGCGCATGGTGCGCCCGACCCAGGGGGCGCTGGTGGCGCGCAAGGTCGGCGCCATCGGCGTCGGCTTCTACGCCTCGCCCGACTACATCGAATGCTTCGGCGCGCCGCAGACCCTGCAGGAGCTGACCGCGCATACGGTGGTCGGGTTCGACCGCGAGACGCCGGCGCTGCAGGCCCTGGCCGACCTGGAGCTGCCCTGGGAGGTCAGCCGCGAGCTGTTCGCCTTCCGCTCGGACAACGACCTGGCCCAGATCGCCGCCATCCGCGCCGGGGTCGGGGTGGGCGCCTGCCAGCATCAGATCGCCCGCCGCTACGGCCTGACGCCGCTGCTCTCCAACGCCTTCGGCTTCGAGCTCGAGGTGTGGATCGCCATGCATGAGAACCTGAAGGGCCACCGGCGCATGCGGCTGATGTTCGACCACCTGGTGGCCGGGTTCCAGACCTTCATCGCCGAGGGGCGCAAGGCGTGACGCGCATCCACGTGGTCGGGGCCTCGTCCTCGGGGACGACGACGCTGGGGGCGGCGCTGGCCGCGCGCCTGGAGGGCCGCCACCTCGACACCGACAGCTTCTTCTGGGAGGCGACCGATCCGCCGTTCACCACCAAGCGGCCGGAGGCGCAGCGCGTGGCGCTGATGGAGGCGCAGGTGGCCGGGGCGTCGTCCTGGGTGATCTCCGGCTCGCTGATGGGCTGGGGCGACGTGTTCGTCCCGCGGTTCGACCTGGTGGCCTTCCTGCACGTGCCGCAGGAGGTGCGGATGGCGCGGCTGATGGCGCGCGAGCGGGCGCGCTACGGCGCGGCGATCGAGCCGGGCGGGGCGATGCACGCCCAGCACCTGGAGTTCCTCGCCTGGGCGCAGGCCTATGAGCAGCCGGGTTTTGCGGGCCGCAGCCTGGAGCGGCACCGGGCCTGGCTGGCGGGACTGCCCTGCCCGGTGATCGAGATCGCCGGCGCGCCGAGCGTCGAGGAGAGCGTGGAGCGGGTGCTGGCGGCGGCCAGGTCGTAAGAGGCGCGCTTTGGCGATGAAGGCGGGGCCGAGCCTGGCTTCCGATCCATCCGGTGTTCATGGGTCCCGGTCTTGCTGCGCAAACCGGGATGACGCCTGTTTTTCCTCCGGTGGCGGCTGGCGCAAGCTGCTTGGCGGATTTTGAAACACCAAGACCACGAAGGACACGAAGAGCACGAAGGCGCCGT
>NZ_DAMABV010000025.1:0-24596 GCF_031984885.1 Phenylobacterium sp. | reverse complement strand
ACCATCAGGCCGCCGGGGGAAACCTCGGCGGCCTTTTTGATGCGCCAGGGGCGGACAAGGAAAAGGCCGCCGGGAGCGATCCCGGCGGCCTCGTCGCAGGTGGCTGCGTCTTCAAGTCAGTAGGGGCGGCCGCTCATCGGCCGCATCGAGGAGACCGCTTCGCCCAGGCCGTACTGGCGCAGGTCGGGAACGTCGCGGTCGAAGATCTGGCAGCGGCCGCGGAAGTCGCTGTCGCTGCAGATCTGCCAGGCGCCGCGGCCCTGGATGCGCAGGCTCATGGCCCGGTCGTTGAACTGCCGGGGCAGATTGGTGACCTCGCGGGCGGCCTGGTAGGCCTGACCGCTGAAGTTCGGCGAGGAGTAGAGCATCAGGGTGCTCTGGCCGCCGCTCCAGGGCGGACCGCCCCCGCCGCCGCTCCAGCCGCAGACCAGGCGGCCGTTGTCGTTGCCGATGTCGCTGCGGCAGTCGCGGAAGTTGAGGGTGCTGTAGTTCCAGCGGCCGCGGCCGTCCCGGCAACTGGCGGTCAGGGTATTGCCGCTGACGCGGGCGTCGCGGCAGGTCTGCTGGTAGCTGCCGGAGGGCAGTTGGCCCCAGCCAGGTCCGCCGCCGCCCCACTGGCAGCTCAAGCGGCCGTTGTTGTTGGCGATGTCGCCGCGGCAGTCGCGGAAGTTGAGGCTGCTGTAGTTCCAGCGGCCGCGGCTGTCCTGGCAACTGGCGGTCAGGGTGGCGCCGCTGACGCGGGGATCGCGGCAGGTCTGCTGGTAGCTGCCGGAGGGGAGCTGGCCCCAGCCCGGGCCTCCGCCGCCCCATCTTTGATCCTGTTCCTGCGCGTGCGCCGCAGCGCTGCAGAACGCGGTGACGGCAACCGCGGCGGCTGCGATCCATGACTTCATCTTCGGTCTTCCCAAGCTCTCAAGTTCGACCACGAGAGGCATCGTCCCCCAACATTAGACACCAGAGCGAAACGTCAGCATAGAACGCGTTGTTTACCCCTCGCGGTTTAGTTTTCTCAACCTATAGGGGGACGTGCCGAGCGACCCGAGGGCGGGAGCACCATGAGCGCGCGACTGGCGATCGATACGCTGAAGCCGGCGCAGTTGGATGCATCGTCGCGTGCGCTGTGGAGCGAGTTCCGCACCGCCGATCCGGTCTTTCGCAGCCCCTATTTCGATCTCCGCTATGCCTTGGTCGCCGGAGAGTCCGCGCCGGGCGCCGAGATCGCGGTGATCTCGCGTGCAGGCCGTGTGGAGGGCTTTCTGCCGTTCCAGCGGCGAGGGCGGCTGATCCAGCCGATCGCCGCGCCTCTGACGGACTATCACGGGGTGCTGGCGAGGCCGGGCGCGCACATCGACCTGCGGGGCGTGACGGCGGCGCTGGGCGCGCGCCGGTTCCGGTTCAGCGGCCTGGCGGGAGAGCAGGCCCTGCATGAGACGGCGACCACCCGCATCGCCATGGTCGCCGACCTCTCGCGCGGGATGGACGCCTATCTGGCGCGGCGCACGAAGGACTTCCTGAAGGACAAGCGCCGCCGGGCCCGCAGGCTGGCCGAGGACCATGGTCCTCTCCGGTTCGACTTCTCCAGCGACCCCGGCGAGGCGATGGATTTCATCCTGCGCCGCAAGCGCGACCAGATGCGCCGCACCGGCCAGCATGACATCTTCGGCAGCCCGTGGATCAAGCGCTTCCTGCGCCGCCTCATGGAACGGCGCGAGGCCGACTTCGGCATGCGATTCGCCACCTTGCGGGCGGGCGGTCGGCTGGTGGCGGCCGAGGCGGGGCTGTTGTCGGGCGACGCCTATCACCTGTGGTTTCCGGTCTACGACACTGAATTCGCGAAATATTCGCCCGGATCCCTGGCGACGCTGGAAACCCTGCGGGCGGCGGCGCAGGCGGGCGTGTCGATGGTCGACTTCGGGCCGGCCGGGGAGACCTACAAGCGTGACTTCGCCGACCCCGCCGCCCATGTCTTCGAGGGCGACGTGACCCATGGCGGCCTGATCGAGGCGGCGCGGCGCACGGCCGACTTCGCGCTGGGGCGGACCCCGACCCTGCGCCGGGCGCTCAGCGCGGCCGGCCAGCGGGTCGACCGCCGCTGGGACCGGATCACCGCCTGCGAACCCAGCCTCGACGGCCGCGTGGGCGCGGCCTCGCGCAGCCTGACCGCGATCGCCGCGCGGCGGCCGAAGACATCGATCGGGGTAGGCGTGGGCCTTGGCGTCAGCGCCGGGCTCCTCAGCCTGCTGACCGAATAGAAGGACCTCTCCGATGAGCGCTCAATCCCCCCTGGTCGCGGCCTGGAGCGACCAGCAGAAGGCCGACTTCGCCCGGGTTCCGATGACCTTCCAGCACCGGCTGGCGGACACCGGCCTGTTCGACGACGCGCGCCTGGCGCAGGTGCTGGACCGCTATCCGGCCGAGCTATTCGACATCAACCTCTTCGACGTCGACGCCGACGGGCAGATGCGGATGCGCACCGGGGTGCGCGGCCGGCTGCCGGGGGCCGAGGTGCTGGAAGGCGTCAAGGAAGGCCGCGTCTGGGTCCAGCTTCGCGGGGTGGAGACGCACTTTGCCGAACTTGGCCAGGCCATCCGCGCGGCGTTCGCCGACATCGCCGGCCAGGCGCCCGGCTTCCGTCCGGTGCAACTGACCGGGCAACTGATCATGTCGGCCCCGCAGGCCAAGGTGCCGTTCCATGCCGACGCGCCGGGGGTGTGCCTGTTCCACATCCGGGGCCGCAAGCGCATCTGGATCTATCCGAGCGACGAGCTGCACATGCCCCAGCAGGGCATGGAGGACATCATGCTCAAGCAGAGCACCGAGGACCTGCCGTATCGACGCGAGTGGGACGCCGACGCCCAGGTGTTCGACCTCGACCCGGGCATGGCGGTGACCTGGCCGCTTCACGCGCCGCACCGCATCGAGAACCTCGGCGTGTTCAACGTCTCGCTGTCGGTCGACTACCAGACCTGGGATACGCGGTTCACCAACGGCGCCCACTACGCCAGCGGGCTGCTGCGGCGCTGGAAGCTGCCGGTCGGCGAGATGCGGCGGACGTCGCGGGCCGGGCGCGCGAGCCTGTGGGCCGCGCACCTGGCGCTCAAGCGGATGAACCTGGTGGAAGACCGGATCCGCACGATCGAGCGCAGCTTCGAACTGGACGGCCGCGCGAGCTGAACCGCCGCGGAGCTTGCGGAAACAAGAACTTAGCCGCCGATTCCAGATTTGACGCACGCGTCAATTTCTTGAATTGCCGGGCCAATGTCCCAGGCGCACAGTCAAGATTGTCCGGCAAGGACATGTCGTGTGCGGGGAGGGACGGAAGCATGCGCGTAAGCTTTGGAAGTGCGTCGGCGATCACCTTGGCGATCGTCTTGTGCGGCGCCTGCAGCGGGCAGGGCGGCGGGCAGGCCCAGGCTTCGGCCGCGCCGCAGGGAGAGCCGGTCACCGCCGTCGGCTGTCCGGTCGTCGGTCCGGCGGAGGGCTGCGTGACCATCAAGTCGGGGGGCAAGGTCTATGACCTGGCCAGCGCCAGCCCGGCGGTCGACCTGTCCCGCAAGGTGGGAATCTCCGTCACCGGCCGCGCCGCGGGCGAGGTCACCGCGTGCGGCGTGAAGATGACCGACGTGAAGGTCGACTATCTCGGCCTGGAGTGCGCCGGGGCGCCGGCCTCCTAGTTCGGCTTCGGCGCGCGAGGCTGGGGTTCGCCGGTCGCAGGATCGGTCAGGGTCTTGGAATTGCGCGCCGAGCCTTCCGCGCCCTTGGGCTCGGTGGCGGGCCGGGGCGGGCGGCCGGGCTTCAGGTCTTCGTCGCGATTCTTCGCCGCGTCGTCGCGGCCCTGGCGGGTGTCGGCCATCTGCGTTTCCTTGTTGATCGGAGAACGCCGGGCGCGCGCGAGCGATCCATCGCCCCGACCGATGCGGGCCAGGTCGCCGGTCGAAGAGGCTTGAAATGGGAACCGGTTTGCGTCATACGCCTCCGTCCTACCCGACATCGTTGGAGTTTGTCATTTACACCGCCAGGGGCGGCACGAACGGTGCTTAAGACCACGGTTCGCCAACCCAGCGATCGGAACGGTTTCCGGTTCGAGAAAAGCGGAGTAAGGGCAATCTGCGACGGTCCGGATGGACGCGTAGGAGTGTAGCTCAGCTGGTAGAGCATCGGTCTCCAAAACCGAGGGCCGGGGGTTCGAGTCCCTCCACTCCTGCCATTCACTATATGAGTATGCCGGGCGCGGACGTCCGCCGCCCAAACTGAAGAGAGTCGTAAGAGCCTGATGGCGAGGAAACCGGGTTCATCCCCGCAAGCGATGAAGAACCGCGCCGCGAAGACGGCTGCGGCGATCGCCCCTGCCTCGGCCCTGGCGCAAAACGCCCCGGCCAAGAAGCGCACCAGCCCCGCGCAGTTCGCGCGGGAAGTCCGCGCCGAGGCGCGCAAGATCACCTGGACCACCCGCAAGGAGACCTGGATCACCTCGGTGATGGTCGGGATCATGGTGGTGATCGCCTGTGCGTTCCTGGCCGTGGTCGATCTGGGTCTGGGCGCGAGCATGAATCTCCTGCTCAAGCTCGCGAACGGGGGTTGAAGAGAGATATGAACGCCGAAGCCCTGACCGCCCCGAACCCGCGCCACAAGTGGTACATCGTCCACGCCTACTCGAACTTCGAGAAGAAGGTGGCCGAGTCGATCCGTGAACAGGCCAAGAGCCAGGGCCTGGAGGAGAACTTCTCCGACATCCTGGTGCCGACCGAGGACGTGGTCGAGATCCGCCGTGGCCGCAAGGTCAACGCCGAGCGCAAGTTCTTCCCCGGCTACGTGCTGGTGAAGATGGAGCTCACCGACGAGGCCTACCACCTCATCAAGAACACCCCGAAGGTGACGGGCTTCCTCGGCTCGGGCTCCAAGCCCATGCCGGTGTCCGAAAAGGAAGTCGCCCGCATCATCGGCGCCATCGAAGAGGGCGTGGAGCGGCCGAAGCCGACCATCTCCTTCGAGATCGGCGAACAGGTCCGCGTCACCGACGGCCCCTTCGCGAGCTTCAACGGCTCGGTGGAGCATGTCGACGAGGAACGCGCCCGCCTGCGCGTGACCGTGTCCATCTTCGGACGCGCCACGCCGGTCGAACTCGAATACGGCCAGGTCGAAAAGATCGCCTGAGGTCGGTTGCGGCCCGGAGGGTTGCATTCGCCTGAGCGCCATGTCCCGATCGCCGAGGCGGCGGGACGGGCGCATTGGACCACAAAGAACACCAAGAGCACAAAGGCCTCGACCCAAGGGTCGAGGCGGTTTGTCGGCAACTCCTCGACAGCGCGTTCAAGGTCCATAAGGCCTTGGGCCCCGGTCTGCTGGAGACCGCATACGAGCATTGCCTGGCCCATGAGCTGCAATCGCGCGGTCTCTCGGTCGCCAGGCAGCTTGCGCTGCCGATACGCTATGACGGCCTTGAACTAGATGCTGGCTACCGGCTGGATCTCGTCGTCGAGAGGCAGGTGGTGGTCGAGTTGAAAGCGGTCGAGGCGCTGACGCGCCTCCATGAGGCGCAGGTTCTGACCTATCTCAAGCTCTCCGGTCATCGGATCGGCTTTCTGATGAATTTCAATGTCATCCTGCTCAAGCAGGGCATACGGCGTCTTGTGCTGTAGCTTTGTGTCCTTCGTGTCCTTTGTGGTGAAAGGGAAGGGAGCGGCTTGAACGGTTGTCTCCCGGTGCGCCGCCTGATATAGGCCCGCGCTTCGGTCCGGTGGGCCGCCTTGCGCCTTGCGCGAGTGAAATCCGTGGGAGGAGCGCCAATCTCCGCACCACGGCTCAACCGACCGGTTTCCGGTCACGAGGAGAAACAATGGCCAAGAAGATTCTGGGCTATATCAAGCTGCAGGTGCCCGCGGGCTCCGCCACCCCGTCGCCGCCGATCGGCCCGGCGCTGGGTCAGCGCGGCGTCAACATCATGGGCTTCTGCAAGGAGTTCAACGCCCGCACCGAGAAGGAACAGAAGGGCACGCCCCTTCCGACCGTCATCACGGTGTACCAGGACAAGTCGTTCACCTTCATCACCAAGACCCCGCCGGCGACCCACTACATCAAGCAGGCGCTGAACCTGAAGTCGGGTTCGAAGGCGCCGGGCCGCGACAAGGCCGGCTCGATCTCGCGCACCCAACTGCGTGAAATCGCCGAGAAGAAGATGAAGGACCTCAACGCGAACGACGTTGAAGCCGCCGCCAAGATCATCGAGGGCTCCGCGCGCTCGATGGGCCTCGAAATCGTGGAGGCCTAAGCACATGGCTAAGCAACCCAAGCGTATCCAAGCCTGGACCGGCGACCGTAACGCCGCCCACGCCGTCGAAGCCGCCGTCGCCCTGGTCAAGGCCAACGCCAAGGCCAAGTTCGACGAAAGCATCGAGATCGCCGTCAACCTGGGCGTCGACCCGCGTCACGCCGACCAGCAGGTACGCGGCGTGGTGAGCCTGCCCTCGGGCACCGGCCGCGACGTCCGCGTCGCCGTCATCGCCAAGGACGCCAAGGCCGAGGAAGCCAAGGCCGCCGGGGCCGACGTCGTCGGCGCCGAAGAGCTGGTGGAGCGCATCCAAGGCGGCTTCATGGAATTCGACCGCGTCATCGCGACGCCGGACATGATGGCCCTCGTCGGCCGTCTGGGTAAGGTGCTGGGCCCGCGCGGCCTGATGCCGAACCCGCGCGTCGGCACCGTGACCCCGAACGTCGGCCAGGCCGTGAAGGACGCCAAGGGCGGCGCCATCGAGTTCCGCACCGAGAAGACCGGCATCATCCACGCCGGCATCGGCAAGGCCTCGTTCTCGGAAGAAGCCCTGCTGATCAACGTCCGCGCTCTCGTGGACGCGTTGAACAAGGCCAAGCCGTCGGGCGCCAAGGGCACCTACATCAAGAAGATCAGCCTGTCCTCGACGATGGGCCCGGGCTTCAAGGTGGATACGAGCTCGGTCGGCGTCTAAGCGCAGGACGATCTCGCAAGAGTTCGAAGGGGAGCGGCCGCAAGGCCGCTCCCTTTTTCTTTGCGCGCGAACCGGCTTCTATGGGCGCCGCGCAAGGGAGGCGCCCTCATGGAACTGAAGACCACCAGGTATGAGCTGGATGGCCACGGCGTCGCCGTCATCACGCTGAGCCGTCCCAAGCGCCGCAACGCCTGGACCGGGCGGATGCACACCGAGTACCGGTGGCTGCTGCGCGAGGCCGACGCCGACCAGGCCGTGCGGGTGATCGTGGTCACCGGCGATCCCGAGGGCCAGGCCTTCTGCGCCGGCGCCGACCTGGGCGCGCTGGAGGGCCACTCCGAGAAGGGCCGCTACGACCCGGGCGTCACCGACGACATCGCCCGGCCCGGGTTCGGGGTCGATCCCAACTTCGACGCGGCCTTCGCCTATCACTTCGGAGTGGGCAAGCCGGTCATCGCGGCGATCAACGGGGCGGCGGCGGGCGTGGGCCTGGTGCTGGCCGCCTTCGCCGACCTGCGTTTCGCGGCGACGGGCGTGAAGTTCACCGCCGCGCACGGCCGATTCAACTTCCCGGCGGAGTTCGGCCTCTCCTGGGTGCTGCCGCGCATCGTCGGCCTGACCCACGCCAACGACATCCTGCTGTCGAGCCGGACCTTTACCTCGGAGGAGGCGAGCGCCATGGGCTTCCTGAACCGGCTGGTGGAGCCCCAGGCCCTGATGCCGACGGTGACGGACTACGCCCGGACGCTGGCGGCCAACGTCGCTCCGGGCTCGGCGCGCGAGACCAAGCGGCAGATCTATCGCGACCTGCATCGCGACGCGGCGGCGGCGGTCGTCGAGGCCGAGCGCCTGCTGGAGGCCATGATCAAGGACCCCGACTACAAGGAGGGGGTGAAGGCCTGGATGGAGAAGCGCCCGGCCCAGTGGGCGGGCTGAACCCTTTCTTTCGCCGGCGGCAGGGCTAAGCTCGACCGGAACGCGAGAGGGCGGCCGCGATGGAGAAGGTCGAGTTGGCGGGACTGGCGACCGAGGATGCGGCTGAAGCCCAGAGCAAGGGCGTGCTGCATCTCTATCTCTGGTTCGCGGCGCGCGGCGCGTTCGTGTGGGCGGTGTCGACGCTGGTGCTGCGGCTGCTGCCCAGCGCCTGGGTCGACCGGCCGGCCTGGACCTTGCTGATCACCGGCGTGATCTCGGCCAGCGGGCTGGTGATCGCCACGCTGCTCTTCCTGCGCAAGATCGAGCAGCGCCACCGGCTGGCCGCCCTGGTCGCGTTCGTGGCGCCGCAGATGGTGCTGGACGCGGGGGTGACGGTGTTCTTCATCCACGTGCTTCCGAACTTCCCGCCCGACCACGCGCCGCTGTTCGGGGCCTTCGTGCTCTGGGCCTATGCGGTCATGCTGACCACCGCGGTGATCGCCACGCGGCCGCGGGCCGGCTGAGCTGCCGTCGCCCGCCGTCGCCTGGCGTGTCGGCGGAAGTTGCCTATTGGGCCAACTGCGTGTATGAGCCGCGCCTTCAAGAGTTTCGTCGTCCCGCAAGGGGCGGCGGGGACGGAAGGGTTCGCCCTTCCATCCTGTCCAAGAACTGTGGGGAACCGGGGGCCGCCCGGATCCGTGACGAGGGGAAGAGCCCTTCCTCGAGCACAGGGAGACGGGAAGATGAGGTTCCGCCGGCCATCGGCTTCGATGGGCGCGTGACCTGCGACTTCTCCGGAAAAGGACAGGGCTAAACGATCCGCGCGCGGGTTTGCGCCTTCGCATGGGTCGTCTGCTGCGGTCGTCGGAATCGTCCGGCGGCCTATCTGAGTATGGAGACCGCAATGGACCGCGCTCAAAAGCAGGAGTCGATCGAGACGCTCAAGGGCGTCTTTGCCGACGCCGGCGCCGTGGTCGTGACCCACAACCTGGGTCTGACCGTTGCGGAAATGACTGATCTTCGCCTGCGTCTCCGCAAGGAAGGCGCCGCGCTGAAGGTGGTGAAGAACACCCTGGCTCAAAAGGCCCTGGACGGCTCGATCGGTGAAAAGGGCGACGCCCTGTTCACTGGCCCGGTCGCCATCGCCTATGCGCCGGACCCCGTCACCGCCGCCAAGATCACCAGTGAATTCGCCAAGGGGAACGACAAGTTCTCCATCATCGGCGGTTTCATGGGGACCGAGGTCCTGGACCAAAAGGCTGTCGCCGCCCTGGCGACCCTGCCTTCGCTGGACCAGCTCCGCGGCAAGATCATCGGCCTTCTGCAAGCCCCGGCCACCAAGGTCGCCGGCGTCCTGCAGGCTCCGGCCGGTCAGCTGGCTCGCGTCATGGGCGCTTATGCCGCCAAAGACGCCGCCTGATCGTCATTCCCGAACACAACCTCTATTTCCGTAAGGACCTAACCTATGTCGAAGCTTGAAAAGATCGTCGAAGAACTGTCGACCCTGACCGTTCTGGAAGCCGCTGAACTCTCGAAGCTGCTGGAAGAAAAGTGGGGCGTCTCGGCCGCCGCTCCGGTCGCCGTCGCCGCCGTCGGCGGCGCTGCCGCCCCGGCCGAAGCCGCCGAAGAGCAAACCGAGTTCACCGTTGTTCTGACCGCCGGTGGCGACAAGAAGATCAACGTGATCAAGGAAGTCCGCGGCGTCCGTCCGGACCTCGGCCTGAAGGAAGCCAAGGACCTGGTCGAAGGCGCTCCGCAGAACGTCGTCGAGAACGTCTCGAAGCAAGTCGCCGAAGAAGTGAAGAAGAAGCTCGAAGAAGCCGGCGCCACCGTCCAAGTGAAGTAAGCCCGAGCGCGACAGCGCTCAGACTGCTCATCAGGACGGCGCAGCTTCTGCGTCTTTCGAGCGGGCCCGGAGGGAAACCTCCGGGCCCGTTTTCTATTGGGGCCTAGTGCAGCTTGCAGGCGATGCGGAACTCCGCCGGGCGGATCAGTTCGCGGTGCGCGACGGTGATGGTGTGCAGCACGCCGTCGAGGCGGTGGCTCCAGAAGTCCAGGAACCGGTGCAGGTTGGGGAACTGGGGATAGAGATCGTACTCCTGCCAGAGATAGGTCTGCAGCAGGGCCGGATGGTCGGGCATCCGGTAGAGGATCTCCGCCGTGGTCAGGCCATAACCTTCTAGCTGCCTTTGGAAATCAACGCTGACAGCCATCTGTCGCCTCCTTGCATCTGAAACGCGCGATCGCGCGCCTGGCTGCCGCAAAGCTTCAGGCCGATTTGATTAATAGATAGGAAAATCAATGTGTTGGTACTAATCGGCGCCGGCTGCTGACAGCCGGTTGGCGCATGGGTGGTCAAGGCTGCTCGCGAGGCGCCTATTTTCTGTGGATCGGACCGGATTTTGGAACCTGCCGGCCGCCTGGCTGGTTGACGTCGGGCAGGTAACAAGAGATCGAAGGATGCCCCGGGAGACGCCCGGGTCCGACCAAGATGGAGCGGCGTGGGGTCGAACGACCACGCCGTTCCATTTTCATGTGGAAAGGGGCTTCCCTTCGCCGCATAAAACGCCTATCTGGCTCTCTTCGCGAAATTTCAGATTCGCCGTTCAGGCGACTTTTTACGCGCGCACGCTCCGAGGCATGGCCCGCCGCCCTCCGGCCATGCGAGGGAGCGCCCCTGGCGAGACAGGGGCTTCCAGCGTCCGGCGCCCGCAAGGGCGTTCGAGGGTGGACGCAGGACAACACGACCTGGCGCACGGAAACCGTTCCGGGCGTCGCTCAAGGGAACAAAATGGCGCAATCCTTCACTGGAAAGAAGCGGATCCGTAAGTCTTTCGGCCGCATCCCCGAAGCTGTCCAGATGCCGAACCTGATCGAGGTTCAGCGCTCCTCCTACGAACAGTTCCTGCAGCGCGAAGTGCGCCCGGCCGACCGCCGCGAAGAGGGCGTCGAGGCGGTGTTCAAGTCGGTGTTCCCGATCAAGGACTTCAACGAGCGCGCCGTGCTCGAATACGTGTCCTACGAGTTCGAAGAGCCGAAGTACGACGTCGAGGAATGCGTCCAGCGCGACATGACCTTCGCCGCGCCGCTGAAGGTCAAGCTGCGCCTGATCGTGTTCGAAACCGACGAAGAGACCGGCGCCCGCTCCGTGAAGGACATCAAGGAGCAGGACGTCTACATGGGCGACATCCCGCTCATGACCGAGAAGGGCACCTTCATCGTCAACGGCACGCAGCGGGTCATCGTCTCGCAGATGCACCGTTCGCCGGGCGTGTTCTTCGACCACGACAAGGGCAAGACCCACGCCTCGGGCAAGCTGCTGTTCGCCGCCCGCGTGATCCCCTACCGCGGCTCGTGGCTCGACTTCGAGTTCGACGCCAAGGACATCGTCTACGTCCGCATCGACCGCCGCCGCAAGCTGCCGGCCACCACCTTCCTGATGGGCCTGGGCATGGACGGGGAGGAGATCCTCTCCACCTTCTATGACACCGTCACCTACGAGAAGCGTGCCGAAGCCAAGGGCGCGCCGGGCGGCTGGACCGCGCCCTACAAGGCCGAGCGCTGGCGCGGCGCCAAGCCGGACTACGCCCTGATCGACGCCGACACCGGCGAGGAAGTGGCCCCGGCCGGCCAGAAGATTTCGGCCCGTAACGCCAAGAAGTTCGCCGATGCGGGCCTGAAGACCCTGCTGCTGGCCCCCGAGGCGCTGTTCGGCCGCTACCTGGCCAGCGACCTGGTCAACTTCGAGACCGGCGAAATCTACGCCGAAGCCGGCGACGAGCTGGACGCGGCCCTGCTGGCCGCCCTGGAAGAGCAAGGCTTCGACAAGCTCGACATCCTCGATGTCGACGAGGCCACGGTCGGCGCCTACATCCGCAACACCCTGCGCGTGGACAAGAACAACAGCCGCGAAGACGCGCTGTTCGACATCTACCGCGTCATGCGTCCGGGCGAGCCGCCGACGGTGGAAGCGGCCGAGGCCATGTTCAAGTCGCTGTTCTTCGACGGCGAGCGCTACGACCTCTCCTCGGTCGGCCGCGTGAAGATGAACATGCGTCTGGAGCTGGACTGCCCCGACGACGTGCGCATCCTGCGCAAGGACGACGTGCTGGCGGTGCTGCAGACCCTGGTGGGCCTGCGCGACGGCAAGGGCGAGATCGACGACATCGACAACCTCGGCAACCGCCGGGTGCGTTCGGTGGGCGAGCTGCTGGAAAACCAGTACCGCGTCGGGCTGCTGCGCATGGAACGCGCCATCAAGGAGCGCATGAGCAGCGTCGACATCGACACGGTCATGCCGCACGACCTGATCAATGCGAAGCCGGCGGCGGCCGCCGTCCGCGAGTTCTTCGGATCCTCGCAGCTCTCGCAGTTCATGGACCAGACCAACCCGCTCTCGGAAATCACCCACAAGCGTCGTCTCTCGGCGCTTGGCCCGGGCGGTCTGACCCGCGAGCGCGCCGGCTTCGAAGTCCGCGACGTGCACCCGACCCACTACGGCCGGATCTGCCCGATCGAGACGCCGGAAGGCCCGAACATCGGCCTGATCAACTCGCTGGCCACCCACGCCGTGGTCAACAAGTACGGCTTCATCGAGAGCCCGTACCGTCGCATCAAGGACGGCAAGACGACCGACGAGGTCGTCTACATGTCGGCGATGGAAGAGGCCAAGCACGTCATCGCCCAGGCCAACATCAAGCTGGACAAGGGCGAGATCGTCGAGGACCTGGTCCCCGGCCGGATCAACGGCGAGCCTTCGCTGCTGCCGAAGGACACCGTCGACCTGATGGACGTGTCGCCCAAGCAGGTCGTCTCGGTCGCCGCCTCGCTGATCCCCTTCCTCGAGAACGATGACGCCAACCGCGCGCTCATGGGCTCGAACATGCAGAAGCAGGCCGTGCCGCTCATCCAGTCGGATGCGCCGCTGGTCGGCACCGGCATGGAAGCGATCGTGGCCGTCGACTCCGGCGCCGTCGTGGTCGCCCGCCGCGCCGGCGTGGTCGAGCAGATCGACGGCACCCGGATCGTCATCCGCGCCACCGAAGAGACCGACCCGACCAAGGCCGGCGTCGACATCTACCGCCTGCAGAAGTTCCAGCGCTCGAACACCTCGACCTGCATCAACCAGCGTCCGCTGGTGCGCGTGGGCGACAAGGTGGCCTCGGGCGACGTCATCGCCGACGGTCCCTCGACCGAGCTGGGCGAACTGGCGCTGGGCCGCAACACCCTCGTCGCGTTCATGCCGTGGAACGGCTACAACTTCGAGGACTCGATCCTGATCTCCGAGCGCATCGTGCGCGACGACATCTTCACCTCGATCCACCTCGAGGAGTTCGAGGTGATGGCCCGCGACACCAAGCTGGGCCCGGAAGAAATCACCCGCGACATCCCCAACGTCGGCGAGGAAGCCCTGCGCAACCTCGACGAAGCGGGCATCGTGGCGATCGGCGCCGAAGTCCAGCCGGGCGACATCCTGGTCGGCAAGGTCACGCCGAAGGGCGAGAGCCCGATGACGCCGGAAGAAAAGCTGCTGCGCGCCATCTTCGGCGAAAAGGCTTCGGACGTGCGCGACACGTCCCTGCGCCTGCCGCCGGGCGTGGCCGGCACGATCGTGGAAGTCCGCGTCTTCAACCGTCACGGTGTGGACAAGGACGAGCGCGCGATGGCCATCGAGCGCGCCGAGATCGACCGCCTGGGCAAGGACCGCGACGACGAGTTCGCGATCCTGAACCGCAACATGACCGTGCGCCTGCGCGAACTGCTGATCGGCAAGACCGCCATCTCGGGTCCCAAGGGCCTGGGCCGCGGCGAGATCACCGCCGACAAGCTGGAAGAGATCGCGCCCGGCCTGTGGTGGCAGATCGCCATGGACGACGAGAAGGCGATGGGCGAGCTGGAGGCCATGCGCCGCCAGTTCGACGAGGCCCGCAAGCGCCTCGACCGTCGCTTCGAGGACAAGGTCGACAAGCTGCAGCGCGGCGACGAACTGCCCCCGGGCGTCATGAAGATGGTCAAGGTGTTCGTGGCCGTGAAGCGCAAGCTTCAGCCGGGCGACAAGATGGCCGGCCGTCACGGCAACAAGGGGGTCATCTCCAAGATCCTGCCGATCGAGGACATGCCCTACCTGGAAAGCGGCCAGCACGTGGATATCGTGCTGAACCCGCTGGGCGTGCCGTCGCGGATGAACGTCGGCCAGATCTTCGAAACCCACCTCGGCTGGGCGGCCGCGGGCCTCGGCAAGCAGATCGCCGACCTGCTGGAAGCCTGGCAGAACGGCGGCCAGAAGCAGGCGCTGATCGACCATCTGCGTCAGACCTACGGCGTCGATCAGGAGCTTCCGGACACGGAAGAGGAACTGATCGAGCTGGCGAAGAACCTCAGCAAGGGCGTGCCCTTCGCGACCCCGGTCTTCGACGGCGCGCACATCGACGACATCGAGGACCTTCTCGAGTCGGCGGGCCTGGCGCGTTCGGGGCAGTCGATCCTGTACGACGGCCAGACCGGCGAGCAGTTCAAGCGCCCGGTCACGGTCGGCTACATCTACATGCTGAAGCTGCACCACCTGGTCGACGACAAGATTCACGCCCGTTCGATCGGCCCGTACTCGCTCGTCACCCAGCAGCCGCTGGGCGGTAAGGCGCAGTTCGGCGGTCAGCGCTTCGGGGAAATGGAAGTGTGGGCTCTGGAAGCCTACGGCGCGGCCTACACCCTGCAGGAAATGCTGACGGTGAAGTCCGACGACGTGGCCGGCCGGACCAAGGTCTACGAGTCCATCGTCCGCGGCGACGACACCTTCGAAGCCGGCATCCCGGAGAGCTTCAACGTGCTCGTGAAGGAAATGCGTTCGCTGGGCCTGAATGTGGAGCTCGAGAACGGCTAAGGCCGGGCTCGAACGACACCGTCCGTGCGAGGGGAGGGGCCGTCAGCCGCTCCCCATCGCCTCTGGAAATACTGACGAACTGGAAAATCGATGAACCAGGAAGTCCTGAATATCTTCAATCCGGTCCAGGCCGCTCCGACCTTCGACCGTATCCGTATCGCCCTGGCCTCGCCCGAGAAGATCCGCTCGTGGTCGTTCGGCGAGATCAAGAAGCCCGAGACCATCAACTACCGGACCTTCAAGCCGGAACGCGATGGCCTGTTCTGCGCCCGTATCTTTGGCCCGACCAAGGACTACGAATGCCTGTGCGGCAAGTACAAGCGCATGAAGTACAAGGGCATCATCTGCGAGAAGTGCGGCGTCGAGGTCACCCTCGCGCGCGTCCGCCGCGAGCGGATGGGCCACATCGAACTGGCCTCGCCCGTTGCCCACATCTGGTTCCTGAAGTCGCTGCCGAGCCGCATCTCGATGATGCTCGACATGGCGCTGAAGGACATCGAGCGGGTCCTCTACTTCGAGTACTACATCGTCACCGAGCCGGGCCTGACGCCTCTGAAGCAGCACCAACTGCTGTCGGAAGACGACTACATGCGCGCCCAGGACGAGTACGGCGACGACAGCTTCACCGCCGAGATCGGCGCCGAAGCGGTCCAGGGCCTGCTGCGGGCCATCGACCTTCCCAAGGAGGCCGACCGCCTGCGTGAGGAACTCCTCACCATCACCTCGGAAATGAAGCTCAAGAAGACGTCCAAGCGTCTGAAGCTGATCGAGAGCTTCATCGAGAGCGGCAACAAGCCCGAGTGGATGATCCTGTCGGTCGTGCCGGTGATCCCGCCGGAACTGCGCCCGCTGGTGCCGCTGGACGGCGGCCGCTTCGCGACCTCCGACCTGAACGACCTCTATCGCCGGGTCATCAACCGGAACAACCGCCTGAAGCGCCTCATCGAGCTGCGCGCGCCGGACATCATCATCCGCAACGAAAAGCGGATGCTGCAGGAAGCCGTCGACGCCCTGTTCGACAACGGCCGCCGCGGCCGCGTGATCACAGGCGCCAACAAGCGTCCGCTGAAGTCGCTGGCCGACATGCTGAAGGGCAAGCAGGGCCGCTTCCGCCAGAACCTGCTGGGCAAGCGCGTCGACTATTCGGGCCGTTCGGTGATCGTCGTCGGTCCCGAGCTGAAGCTGCACGAGTGCGGCCTGCCCAAGAAGATGGCGCTGGAGCTGTTCAAGCCGTTCATCTATGCGCGGCTGGACGCCAAGGGCCTGTCGGGCACCGTCAAGCAGTCCAAGCGCATGGTCGAGCGCGAGCAGCCGGCGGTCTGGGACATCCTGGACGAGGTGATCCGCGAGCACCCGGTTCTGCTGAACCGCGCGCCGACGCTTCACCGCCTGGGCATCCAGGCGTTCGAGCCCAAGCTGATCGAAGGCAAGGCGATCCAGTTGCACCCGCTGGTCTGCGCCGCCTTCAACGCCGACTTCGACGGCGACCAGATGGCCGTCCACGTCCCGCTCTCGCTGGAAGCCCAGTTGGAAGCGCGCGTGCTGATGATGTCGACGAACAACATCCTGTCGCCCGCCAACGGTCGGCCAATCATCGTGCCGTCGCAGGATATCGTTCTGGGGCTCTACTACCTGTCGCTGGCCAAGGACAACGAGCCGGGCGAGGGCAAGCTGTTCGCCGATCTCGGCGAGATCGACGCGGCGCTCGACGCCAAGGTCGTGACCCTGCACACCAAGATCAAAGCCCGGCATTCGGAAATGAACGCCGAGGGCGAGCTGGTCCGCAAGGTGATCGACACCACGCCGGGCCGGATGAAGATCTCGGCGCTGTTCCCGCACCACCCCGCGGTCGGCCATCGCCTTCTTGAGAAGAACCTGACCAAGAAGGAAATCGGCAACCTGATCGACACCGTCTATCGCCACTGCGGTCAGAAGGCGACGGTCATCTTCGCCGACCAGATCATGGCGCTGGGCTTCAAGGAAGCGGCCAAGGCCGGCATCTCCTTCGGCAAGGATGACATCATCATCCCCGAGCGGAAGAAGCCGATCGTCGAGCAGACCCGCAAGCTGGTCGAGGAGTACGAGCAGCAGTACGCCGACGGCCTGATCACCAAGGGCGAGAAGTACAACAAGGTCGTCGACGCGTGGGCCAAGGCCACCGACCGCGTCGCCGACGAGATGATGCTGGAGATCTCGACCGCCGAGAAGGACGAGAACGGCCGCGAAAAGGAGATCAACTCGATCTTCATGATGGCCAACTCCGGCGCCCGGGGTTCGCAGGCCCAGATGAAGCAGCTCGGCGGGATGCGCGGCCTGATGGCCAAGCCGTCCGGCGAGATCATCGAGACGCCGATCATCTCGAACTTCAAGGAAGGCCTGTCCGTCCAGGAGTACTTCAACTCCACCCACGGCGCCCGTAAGGGCCTGGCCGACACCGCGCTGAAGACCGCCAACTCCGGCTATCTGACGCGTCGTCTGGTCGACGTGGCGCAGGACTGCATCATCAACGAGGAAGACTGCGGCACCACCCGGGGCATCACCCTGCGGGCCGTGGTCGAGGGCGGCGACGTCCTGGTCTCGCTGGGCACCCGCATCCTGGGCCGTTTCGCGGCCGAGGACGTGAAGGACCCGGGCACCGGCGAAGTCATCGTGCCGGCCGACAGCTATCTCGACGAGAACATGATCGAGATCGTCGAGGCCGCCGGCGTCCAGTCGGTGAAGGTGCGCTCGGTCCTGACCTGCGAAGCCAAGGTCGGCGTCTGCGGCGCCTGCTACGGCCGCGACCTGGCCCGCGGTACTCCGGTCAACATCGGTGAAGCGGTCGGCGTCATCGCCGCCCAGTCCATCGGCGAGCCGGGCACCCAGCTCACCATGCGGACCTTCCACATCGGCGGCACGGCCCAGGTGGCCGAGCAGTCGTTCTTCGAAACCGGCAACGAGGGCGTGGCGCGGATCGTGGGCGGCATGACCGTCCAGGCCCCGGACGGCGACTTCGTGGTCATGAGCCGCAACCTGCAGATCATCGTCCAGGTCGACGGCAAGGACCGCGAGTCCTACAAGCCGCCGTACGGCACGCGCCTGAAGGTCAAGGACGGCGACAAGGTCAAGCGCGGCCAGCGCCTGGCCGAATGGGACCCCTACTCGAACCCGATCATCTCCGAAGTGGGCGGCCGCGTCCGCTTCGAGGACCTGGTCGAGAACGTCTCGGTCCGCGAAGAAGCCGACGAAGCGACGGGCATCTCGAACCGCGTGGTCATCGACTGGCGCGCCTCGACCAAGGGCGGCGACCTGCGTCCGGCCATGGCCGTGCTCGACGCCGACGGGGCCTATCGCCGGATCTCGAACGGCGGCGAGGCGCGTTACCTCCTGCCGGTCGGCGCCATCCTCTCGGTCGGCGACGGCGATGAGATCAAGCCGGGTGAAGTCCTGGCCCGCGTCTCGACGGAAAGCGCCAAGACCCGCGACATCACCGGCGGTCTGCCGCGGGTCGCCGAACTCTTCGAAGCCCGCCGTCCGAAGGACTGCGCGGTCATCGCCGAGATGGACGGCCGCGTCGAATTCGGGCGCGACTACAAGAACAAGCGCCGGATCAAGATCACCCCCGAGGATGGTGGCGAGCCGGTCGAGTTCCTGATCCCGAAGGGCAAGCACATCGCGGTCCATGATGGCGACATCATCCGCAAGGGCGAGTACCTGATCGACGGCAACCCCGATCCGCACGACATCCTGCGCATCCTGGGCATCGAGGCCCTGGCCGAGTTCCTCGTGGACGAGATCCAGGACGTCTATCGACTGCAGGGCGTGCCGATCAACGACAAGCACATCGAGACGATCGTGCGTCAGATGCTGCAGAAGGCCGAGATCCTCGAGACGGGCGACACCGGCCTGCTCAAGGGCGATCACCTCGATCTCACCGAGATCAACGAGGAGAACGCCAAGGCCGAAGCCCGCGGCGGTCGTCCGGCGATCACCCAGCCGGTCCTGCTCGGCATCACCAAGGCGTCGCTGCAGACCCGCAGCTTCATCTCGGCGGCGTCGTTCCAGGAAACCACCCGCGTCCTCACCGAGGCGTCCGTCCAGGGCAAGAGCGACACCCTGGAAGGCCTGAAGGAGAACGTGATCGTGGGCCGCCTGATCCCGGCGGGCACCGGTTCGTACCTGCGCAACCTGCAGCGCATCGCGGCCAAGCGCGACGAGGCCCTCGCGGCCAGCCGCGAAGAGGCCATGGAGCCGCTGCCGGAAGTCATCGCGGTCGACGCGGAAGCCGAACGCGTAGAGTCCTGAGCCGCTTTTTCCAGTCTGTAGGCGGTTCGCGGCGGCCCGGGAGAGATCCCGGGCCGCTTGCTTTTTGTCGGGCTCGGATTTGATCCGCATCAAAGATGACGCCGGCGTCATCTTTATGATCTCCCTAAACCCGGCAAGGGACCGGGATCCAGGGAGATGAGATCATGCTGAACGTACAGGTGGTGCAGGGACCGCCCCAGGAGGTCCAGGCGTTCGACGACGACGATCTGGCTCGCCGGCTGACGGACCGAGACGTCGAGGTCATCCGCGAGATTTTCAGGACGCCGCTGACCGGCTCCTACAACTGGGACTACGAGACCGCCAACGCGAAGATCCGGCGGCTCTACGAACTGGGCAAGCGGTTCAACTGGAACGTCGAACTGGACGTGGACTGGACCCAGGCGCCGCCGGCCCAGACCGGCGTCAACGAGGACGAGGCGCCCGAGGGCTTTGCGGCCCATCCGAAGTGGCAGGCCCTGAGCCCCGAGCAGCGGCGCGATTTCCAGCACCGGGCCAACGCCCAGACCCTGTCGCAATTCCTGCATGGCGAGCAGGGCGCGCTGATGGTGGCCTCGCAACTGGTGAGCTGCGCGCCGACCCATGACGCCAAGCTCTACGCCGCCTCCCAGACCTTCGACGAGGCGCGGCACGTGGAGGTGTTCCACCGCTATCTGGTGGAGCGCTGCCGGATGATCTACCCGATCAACCCGAACCTGAAGTTCCTGCTGGACAAGGTGCTGACCGACGAGCGGTGGGACCTGAAGTTCATCGGCATGCAGATCCTGATCGAGGGCCTGGCCCTGGCGGCCTTCCAGACCATCCACCAGACGACGCGCGATCCGCTGCTGCGCGACATCGTCGGCCTAGTGATGCGCGACGAGGGTCGCCACGTCGCCTTCGGGGTCAACTATCTGGAGGACTGGATCCGCGCCCTGCCGCAGGACCAGATCGAGGAGCGGGCCCAGTTCGCCTACGAAGCCTGCGTCGTCATGCGCAACCGGCTGGTTTCGACCACGGTCGCCGAGGAGTTCGGCTTCACCCGCGAGGAAGCGCTGGAGATCAACGACGCCAGCCAGGGCGGCCGGGCGTTCCGGACCTTCCTGTTCGAACGGATGATCCCGAATCTGAAGCGCGTGGGCCTGCTGACCGACGCCATCCGGCCGAAGTTCGAGGAACTGGGCGTGCTCCAGTTCGAGGAGCTGCAGCACGACGGCATGATCGACTGGGCCGTGCTGGAGGCGCCGTTGAAGCGGGACTCCACCGGCGAGGTGATCGCCGCCTGACCGTGGCGGCGGCAGGCCGCCGTCTCTTCCAGCCCTTTGGGCGGCCCAGGAGCGATCCTGGGCCGCCTTCTCTTCGCGGGCGGCCGGCTCTATGGCCGGGGCGTCCAGACCTCGGGGAAGGGATTGGGCGCCTGCGACGGGCTGCTCGGGCCCGAGGGCACGGGCGCGGGCATCGGGCTTTCGCGCTCGCGCCACTTGGCGCGGTTGCGGGCGGCGGCGCGGTCGAACTCCTGGCGCTTGTCCGCGGCGATCGGCGGCGCGATGAACGGCGCGTCCTTGGCGCCGGCCCCCAGCCGTTCCTGGCAAGCCTCACGCTCCTCGCGGCTCAGCAGGTCGGGAGCGCCGCAGCCGACGGTCCCCCGGCGCAGGGCCTGGCGAAGGTCGCTGGAGGGCGGGGCGGGGACGCCTGCCGCCGGCGGCGAGACCGCCCAGGGGCCTTCCGGAGGCGCAGGCGCATTGGGCGTCACCAGGGGCGCTATGGTCGCCGTCTCGTCGGGGCGCAGGGTTCGCCGCGGCCGGATGGGGCGTTCCACCAGGGGCGGTTGTCGCCCAAGCGCCCGCTCGGCGCGCGGCGGGACGTAGTAGGGCGCGATCTGCACATCCATCACCGGCGGGGCCGAGGCCTGCCGCAGCTCCGGGTGCTGCAGCGCCAGGACGCCCAGCGCAGCGACGTGGGCGAGCCCGGAGACTCCCAGCAGGACGTACAGCCGAGTGCGGCGCCGGTCGCCCATCGGTTCCCCTGGGTTGCAAACTTCACCATTGACCTCCCGGCGCGCGGCGAATTCGTGACCGAAAACAGGCGGGGAGGGCGCCAAAGCCCTTTCGTTCACAAGCGTTGACGACAGAGGGCTTCGCGAGTATGAACCGCGCTCCTTTCGAGGCCGGGGATTCCCCTCAGTCCCGATGAACGGCTGTCCGGAGACGGATGGTCAGGCCCGCCGGAACGCAGGAGATCGCGCGCCGGCGAGTTTTTGCGTTCAACGGGCGGTGTCGGAAACCGAGACAAACAGAACCCTTATCGAGGCGCCACGGCCAAACGGCACACGCCTCCAGAGCAGAGATTAGATGCCTACAGTCAACCAGCTCATCCGCAAGCCTCGGCAGGACAAGCCGTCGCGCAACAAGGTGCCGGCCCTGAAGGGCTGCCCCCAGCGCCGTGGCGTTTGCACCCGCGTCTACACGACGACCCCGAAGAAGCCGAACTCCGCGCTTCGTAAGGTCGCCAAGGTGCGCCTGACCACCGGTATCGAAGCGGTGTGCTACATCCCCGGCGAAGGCCATAACCTGCAGGAGCACTCCGTCGTGCTCATCCGCGGGGGCCGGGTGAAGGACCTTCCGGGCGTCCGCTATCACATCCTGCGCGGCGTGCTCGACACCCAAGGGGTCAAGGACCGCAAGCAGCGTCGTTCGCTCTACGGCGCCAAGCGTCCGAAGTAAGGAATAAGAAGAATGTCCCGTCGCCGTCGCGCCGATAAACGAGAAGTCCTGCCGGATCCCAAGTTCGGCGACCTCACCGTCACCAAGTTCATGAACTACGTGATGTACGAAGGCAAAAAAGCCGTCGCCGAAAACATCCTGTACGGCGCCTTCGACATCCTCGAAGCCAAGCGCAAGGACCAGACCCCGCTGGAAACCTTCCACGCGGCCCTGGAAAATGTCGCTCCGGGCATCGAAGTCCGTTCCCGCCGGGTCGGCGGCGCCACCTACCAGGTGCCGGTCGAAGTCCGTCCGGACCGCCGCAAGGCCCTGGCCATCCGTTGGCTTGTCACCGCCGCCCGCAAGCGTGGCGAGAACACCATGACCGAGAAGCTGGCCGGCGAGCTGCTGGACGCCTCCTCGAACCGTGGGACCGCCGTCAAGAAGCGTGAAGACACGCACAAGATGGCCGAGGCGAACCGCGCCTTCTCGCACTACCGCTGGTAAGACCCGGCATCCATCGCTTTCCGGCGCGGGCGGTTTGAGTTAAACCGCCCGCGCCGTTCGTTCAGATACCCGAACGCCTTTCTCCAGCAGAGCTTCCGCTATGCCCCGCACGCACAAAATCGAAGACTACCGCAACTTCGGCATCATGGCGCACATCGACGCCGGCAAGACGACGACGACGGAGCGGATCCTCTACTACACCGGCAAGTCGCATAAGATCGGCGAAGTCCACGACGGCGCCGCGACCATGGACTGGATGGAGCAGGAGCAGGAGCGTGGCATCACGATCACCTCCGCCGCGACCACCGCGTTCTGGAACGACAAGCGCCTGAACATCATCGACACCCCCGGCCACGTGGACTTCACCATCGAAGTCGAACGTTCGCTGCGCGTGCTCGACGGCGCCGTGACGGTGCTGGACGGCAACGCCGGCGTCGAGCCGCAGACCGAAACCGTCTGGCGCCAGGCCGACAAGTACAACGTTCCGCGGATCGTGTTCGTCAACAAGATGGACAAGCTCGGCGCCGACTTCGACAAGTCGGTCGAGTCGATCCGTGACCGCCTCGGCGCCAAGGCCGTTCCGATCCAGTTCCCGATCGGTTCGGAATCCTCGCTGAAGGGCCTCGTGGACCTGGTCCGCATGAAGGCCGTGATCTGGGACAACGACGGCCTGGGCGCGTCCTTCCGCGACGAAGAGATTCCGGCCGACCTGAAGGAAAAGGCGATCGAAGCTCGCCACTACCTGATCGAGAACGCCGTCGAACTCGACGACGAGGCGATGGAAGCCTATCTCGGCGGTGAAGAGCCCTCGGAAGCCACCATCAAGAAGTGCATCCGCAAGGCCGTTCTGACCGGCGCCTTCTATCCGATCCTCTGCGGCTCGGCCTTCAAGAACAAGGGCGTCCAGCCGCTGCTCGACGCCGTCGTCGACTACCTGCCCTCGCCGGTGGACATCCCGCCGACCCCGGGCATCGACTTCAAGACCGAAGAGCCGGTCGTTCGCCGCGCCTCGGACGATGAGCCGCTGTCGGTTCTGGCGTTCAAGATCATGGACGACCCCTTCGTCGGTTCGCTGACCTTCTGCCGCATCTACTCGGGCAAGCTCGAGACCGGCATGAGCCTGATGAACTCGACCCGCGACAAGCGCGAGCGCGTCGGCCGCATGCTGCTGATGCACTCGAACAACCGCGAGGACATCAAGGAAGCCTATGCCGGCGACATCGTCGCCCTGGCCGGGCTGAAGGAAACCCGCACCGGCGACACCCTCTGCGA
This sequence comes from Phenylobacterium sp., assembly GCF_031984885.1. GTDB lineage: Bacteria > Pseudomonadota > Alphaproteobacteria > Caulobacterales > Caulobacteraceae > Phenylobacterium. Next base: position 1,077 of record NZ_DAMABV010000025.1, on the reverse strand, counting down.
CCCGAACAAGTCGCCGGTGATCCTGGAGCGCATGGAATTCCCCGCGCCCGTCATCGAGATCGCCGTCGAGCCCAAGTCGAAGGCCGACCAGGAAAAGCTGGGCGTCGCCCTGGCCAAGCTGGCTTCGGAAGATCCGTCCTTCACCGTCTCCACCGACTTCGAGTCGGGCCAGACGATCCTGAAGGGCATGGGCGAGCTGCACCTGGACATCAAGATCGACATCCTGAAGCGGACCTACAAGGTCGAAGCCAACATCGGCGCGCCGCAGGTGGCCTATCGTGAAAGCCTGGGCCGCAAGGTCGACATCGACTACACCCACAAGAAGCAGACCGGCGGTACGGGCCAGTTCGCCCGCGTCATGATCACCTTCGAACCCGGCGAGCCGGGCTCGGGCTTCGTGTTCGAGAGCGCGATCGTCGGCGGCGCGGTGCCGAAGGAATACATCCCCGGCGTCGAAAAGGGCCTGGAATCGGTGAAGGACAACGGCCTGCTGGCTGGCTTCCCGCTGATCGACTTCAAGGCGACCCTGACCGACGGCAAGTACCACGACGTCGACTCCAGCGTGCTGGCCTTCGAAATCGCCGCCCGCGCGGCTTTCAAGGAACTGCGCGAGAAGGGCGCTCCGAAGCTGCTCGAACCGATCATGGCCGTCGAGGTCGTGACCCCGGAAGAGTACCTGGGCTCGGTCATCGGCGACCTGAACGGTCGTCGTGGCATGATCCAGGGCCAGGACACGCGCGGCAACGCGATCGTCGTCAACGCCTTCGTGCCGCTGGCGAACATGTTCGGCTATGTGAACACCCTTCGCGGGATGTCGCAGGGCCGCGCCCAGTTCACCATGCAGTACGATCACTACGACCCGGTGCCGCAACACGTCGCCGACGAAGTGATCAAGAAGTACGCCTAGCGTTTTCCTTCGGGGAAACGCCCACTAAAAGTTCGAACGACCTCCTCGGAGGTCGTTCGCCCAACCCTAGTTTAGAGGACAAGCCCAAACAGGGCTGGAGCTTGAAATGGCTAAAGAAAAGTTCGAACGCAACAAGCCGCACTGCAACATCGGCACGATTGGTCACGTTG
>NZ_DAMABV010000024.1:0-25380 GCF_031984885.1 Phenylobacterium sp. | reverse complement strand
AACGCCGTCCTCAGAGACCTAACAGCCCCAAAAACTCAACTGACTTGATGACACCGGGGTTATTCCTTCCCCCTCATGACGGGGGAGGAAGAAGAGAGCAGGCCCCTAGGCCGCGACCAGTTCGCCGGCCAGCGCCCGCTCGATCAGGGCGATGGTCCGCTCCAGGCCGAAGATCGCCGCGAAGGAGCCGAAGCGCGGTCCCTGGCTCTGGCCCAGCAGCACCTCGTAGAGCGCCTGGAACCAGGCCCGCAGCGGCTCGAAGCTGGCGGCCTTGCCGACCTCGAACACCTCGTTCTGGATGGTCTCGGCGTCGGCCTCGGCCGGCAGCGCCTTGAGGCGGGCCAGCAGGTCCTCCATCGCCGCGCGCTCCTTGGCGTCGGGCGCCCGGAACCGCTTCGAGGGCTTCACGAAGTCCTCGTAATAGTTGATCGCATAGCCGACCAGGCGGTCCAGGGTCGGCTCGGTCTGCGGCGTCGCGCCGGGCATGTAGCGGCTGATGAAGCCCCAGAGGATGTCCTTGGTCGAGGCGTCGGCCGCCGACACCAGGTTCAGCAGCAGCGAGAACGACAGCGGCGAGCCCTTCTGCGGCGGCGCCCCGCGATGGACGTGCCAGGCCGGGTTGTCGATCGCCGTGGCGTTCGAGGTCGCGCGCGCCTTGTTGAAGGCTTCGAGCTGCTGGAGGTACTCGTCCGTCGCCTTGGGGATGACGTCGAAATAGAGCCGCTTGGCCGACTTCGGCGACTGGTACATGTAGTAGGCGAGACTCTCGGGCGCGCCGTAGCGCAGCCACTCCTCCATGGTCAGGCCGTTGCCCTTGGACTTGGAGATCTTCTGGTTGTTCTCGTCCATGAACAGCTCGAAGTGGAAGGCCTCCGGGGGCGTCCCGCCCAGCACCTTCACCAGCTTGTTCGAAACCCGCACGGAATCGACCAGGTCCTTGCCCGAGGCTTCGAAATCGACGCCCAGCGCATACCAGCGCGCCGCCCAGTCGGGACGCCATTGCAGCTTCACATGGCCGCCGGTGACCGGGATCTCGGTCAGGGTCCCGTCCTCGTCGGGGAAGGTGATGGTGCCCTTCTCGACGTCGCGGCCGACGGTGGGCGCCTGCAGCACCCGGCCCGACTTCGGGCTGATCGGCAGGAACGGCGAATAGGTGGCGCGCCGCTCCTCGCCAAGCGTCGGCAGCATCACGCCCTGGACGGCGTCGAACCGCTCCAGGATCTTCAGCAGCACCTCGTCGAACCGGCCCGACCTGTAGGTCTGGGTCGACGACATGAACTCGTAGTCGAAGCCGAAGCCGTCGAGGAAGGCGCGCAGGCGCGCATTGTTGTGGTGGGCGAAACTTTCGTACTCGCCGAACGGGTCGCGCACGGCCGAGACCGGCTTGTCGCGGTCCTCTTCCAGCATCTCGCGGTTGGGGACGTTGTCGGGGATCTTCCGCAGCCCGTCCATGTCGTCGGAGAAGACGATCAGCTTGGTCGGGATGGCGTCCTCGGTCAGGGCGCGGAACGCGGTGCGCACCATGGTCGGCCGCGCCGCCTCGCCGAACGTGCCCATGTGCGGCAGGCCCGAGGCCCCGAACCCGCACTGGAACACCACCGGCTGGGCCAGCACCGGGAAGGTGGTCACCGCCTCGTCGGCCTTGCCCTCGCCGATCAGGCTGGCGGCCAGGTCGCGCTCGGCGTCGGACAGCCGCAGTTTGAGGATCCGATCCAGCAGGATGCGGGCCTGTTCGAAGGGCCAGCTTTTCGCTTCGCGCGCCTGAGCCGAGAGGCCGCGCAGGGAGGGGTTCTGGATCGAGGTGTCAGACATCTGCGCGGCCTAACCCCAGTAGCCGCTCGCCTCAAGCAGACTTTTGCGCTCATCTGCGTCGCCGAGCCGTCACGGAACCGGTGCAGAAGCCGGGCCAGCCGCTCCATCGGGGGAAGTCAGATGATCTCGCGCCGCCTTGCGCTCGCTCTCGCCGCAGGCCTGGCGCTGGCCGCCTGCGGCCAGGAGCAGGACGCCAAGCCCGTCGCCCCGACCGTGGTCAACTTCTCGATCATGTCCACCGAGGGCCGCCAGACCCAGATGGACGACTGGGGCCCGTTCCTGGCCGACATGGAGAAATCCATCGGCATACCGGTGAAGCCGTTCTTCGGGACCAACTACACCTCGCTGATCGAAGCGATGCGCTTCAGGCAGACCGACGTCGGCTGGTTCACCAACCAGTCGGGCCTGGAGGCCGTGCGCCGCGCCAACGGCGAGGTCTTCGCCCGCACCGTCAAGCCGAACGGCCCCGACGGCTACGAGGCGGTGATCGTGGTCAAGAAGGGCTCGGGGATCACCCTCGACCGGCTGCTGAAATGCGACCGCAAGCTCAACTTCGGCATGGGCGACGCCAAGTCCACGTCCGGCACGCTGGCGCCCATGACCTACCTGTTCGCCCCGCGGGGCCTGGACCCCAACACCTGCTTCAAGACCGTGCGCTCGGCCAACCACGAGGCCAACCTGTTCTCGGTCGCCCAGGGCCTGCTGGACGCGGCGACCAACAACACCGCCTCCATGGAGCGCATGGAGATGCTCGGCACCGAGATGTCGAAGAAGACCCTGGCCAGCCTCGACGTGATCTGGACCTCGCCGACCATCCCCGAGGACCCCATGGTCCGCCGCAAGGACCTCGACCCGGCGGTGAAGGCCAAGATCGACGCCTTCATGTTCAGCTACGGGACCGGCGAGGGGCCCGAGGCCGAGCGCCAGCGCAAGATCCTCGAACGCATCCAGACCAAGCCCTTCAAGCACGCCGACGACACCCACCTGTTGCCGGTCCGCGAGATGGAGGCCGCCGGCCAGTTGATGCAGGCCCGCACCAAGGGCGACGCGCCGGCCATGCGCGCGGCCCAGGCCGAACTGGACAGGATCGCGGCCGAGCGGAAGGCCCTGGCGGCCCAATAGGGAACCCAACGGCCGCTGCGGCGTCCTCTATCCTCAAGCTTGGACGGAGACGCCGATGAACCTGCTGCTCGCGAAGAGGGCCCTGGGCCTGTTTTCCCTCGCCGTCGGCGTGGCCGCCGTCGCCGCGCCGCGCCAGGTGACGAGGTTCCTCGGCCTCAACTTCGACGACCAGGCGATGAGCGCCTTCGGGGCGCGCGAGATCGCCTCGGGCGCGGGCCTGCTCTCGCCCGTGCCGCCGGGGCCCTGGTTCTGGATGCGGGCCGGCGGCGATCTCATGGACCTGGCCGTCCTGGGCCGCGCCATCGGCCGCGACAACCCCCGCCGCAAGATCGCCTACGCCGCCTTCGGCGCGGTGGCCGCCATCGCCGTGGTCGACATCGCCATCGCCATCCACGCCGCCCGCAACCGCCGCGAGGAAGAAGCCGCGGCGGCATAGCATCCCGGTTTCGGCGCGGCCGAAGACCGGGACTCATCAACACCTGATCGTCGAGTTGACCCGCGGCCCGCTTGCCTGGGCGGCGCACGCAGCGGAAACTAGGTCCCGCTCAGCAGGAAGTGCCCGCGCAGCGCCGCGGCCGGCTTGTCGCGCGCCTCCTGCCAGGCCTCGACATGCACGTTGGCGATCTGGCGGCCGACCTTCCGCACGTCGGCGCGGGCGTACATGGTCATGGCCTTGCCGGGCCGCAGGTACTCGATGGTGATGTCGATGGTCTTGTGGACCTTGGCGCTGGGCGCGATCACCGATAGCTGGGCTAGGGCGGTCATTTCCATGAACGCCCCGATCACCCCGCCGTGCAGGGCCGGCAGCATGACGTTGCCGATCAGGTGCGGCGCGAACGGCAGGATCGCGGTCATCTCGTCGCCGGCCAGCTCGGCCCGCATGCCCAGGAACCGCACATAGGGCACCCGGCCGAGGAACTCTTCGAGGCGTTGGGCGGGACTCATGGGGCGGCCCGCTTGAGGACGAACGCCGCCTGGGCCGTGGCGATCGGGTCCTCGGGGTCCACGTCGAAGGCGTGGGCGCGCACGAAGGCGATGTTGCGGGTCAGCTTGTAGCAGTGGGCGCTGGCGGTGACGTCGGCGCGCGGGGCGGCCGGGCGCATGTAGTCGATGCGCAGGTCGAGGGTCGCCGTGGAGAGAAAGCCGCCCTCCAGCGACCGCGAGGTCACGGCCAGGCCGCAGACGTGATCGAGCAGCGCGGTGACCACCCCGCCCGCGATGACGCCGGTATCGGGATCGCCGACCAGCTCCTCGCGCCAGGGGGAGAGAATGGAGCCTCGCTGCGGCTCTACGGAAATCAGCTTGAAGCCGAGGGCGGAGGCCTGCGGCACGGTCTCGACCATGTGCCGGGCCGCATCGCGAAGGGCCTCCGGGGATATCGTCATCCCCTGTCTTTGAGGCGCCTCCGCCTATCGGTCAACGTGACGGTAGGTCAATTTCAGGCCGCCCGCTCAAGCGACGCCGGCGGCCTTGGTGACGATCGCGACGGCGATGGCCATCAGCGGGGTGGCGGCGAGCACGAGATTGGCGAAGCCGTTGAGAGCGAAGGTGTTGCGCATGGTGTTGTCCCTCTGGTCTGGTGTGGGCCGCGACGTCCGCGTCCCGATGAGAGGGGTATAGGCAACGACTTTCACGAATACTCGTTAAGTCTTGGTCATGACGCCGATTTCACAATATGAATACTGCGTAATGTTTCATCCAGACCAGATCCTCCCCCGCTGGGGGAGCATCCTCCGCTCCTCCGCCCCATATCCCCAGACATGATCCGGCCCGAAAGCCTGCTCTGCCCCAAGCCCGAGGGGCTCTACTGCGCGCCCGGCGACTTCTTCGTCGATCCGGTGCGCCCGGTGGCGCGCGCCGTGATCACCCATGGGCACTCCGACCACGCCCGCGCCGGCCACGGCACGGTGATCGCCACCCCGCAGACCCTGGCGATCATGGCCGAGCGCTACGGCGCCGATTTCGCCGGCTCGGTCCAGCCGCTGGCCTATGGCCAGAGCGTCACGCGCGACGGGGTGCAGGTCACCCTGGTCCCGGCCGGCCACGTGCTCGGCTCGGCCCAGGCCGTCGTCGCCTGGAAGGGCCTGACCATGGTGGTGTCGGGCGACTACAAGCGCCGCCGCGACCCGACCTGTCCGCCGTTCGAGCCCGTGCCCTGCGACGTCTTCATCTCCGAGGCCACCTTCGGCCTGCCGGTGTTCCGCCACCCCGACGACGCCCACGAGATCGCCAGGCTGCTGCGCTCGGTGCAGCAGTTCCCCGACCGCGCCCACCTGGTCGGGGCCTATGCGCTGGGCAAGGCCCAGCGGATCATCCGCCTGCTGCGCGAGGCCGGCTGGGACCGGCCCCTCTATGTCCACGGCGCGCTCGAGCGGCTGAACCATCTCTATGAGCGGCATGGCGTGCCGCTCGGCCCGCTGGCCCCGGCCACCTCGACCGCCAAGCCCGACTTCGCCGGCCAGATCATCATCGCCCCACCCGGCGCCCTGGCCGACCGCTGGTCGCGCCGCTTCCCCGACCCGGTCGCCGCCTTCGCCTCGGGCTGGATGCAGGTGCGCGCCCGCGCCCGCCAACGCGGCGTCGAGCTGCCGCTGGTGATCTCCGACCACGCCGACTGGGACGAGCTGACCGCCACGGTCGACGAGCTGCGCCCCGCCGAGCTGTGGATCACCCACGGCCGCGAGGAGGCCCTGCTGCGCTGGGCGCAGCTCCACGACATCAAGGCCCGCGCCCTGGCCCTGGTCGGCTACGAGGACGAGACCGAGGACTGATGCGCGCCTTCGCCGAGCTCCTGGACCGCCTGTCGCTGACCGCCTCGCGCAACGCCAAGCTCGTCCTGCTGCGCGACCACTTCGCCAATGCCCCCGATCCCGACCGCGGCTGGGCGCTGGCCGCCCTGACCGGCGACCTGAGCTTCGACGCCGCCAAGCCGGCCTTCATCCGCAAGGCGGTCGAGGCGCGCATGGACCCGGTGCTGTTCGGCTGGTCCTACGACTATGTCGGCGACCTGGCCGAGACCGTCGCCCTGGTCTGGCCCGCCCGCCCCGGCGCCAACCGCGAGCCGGAGCTGTCGGAGGTGGTGGGCGCCCTGCAAAGCGCCAGCCGCGCCGAGGTCCAGCGGCTGATCGAGGGCTGGCTCGACGCCCTCGACGCCACCGGCCGCTGGGCCCTGCTCAAGCTGATGACCGGGGGCCTGCGCATCGGCGTCTCGGCCCGCCTCGCCAAGACCGCGGTCGCCGCGCTCGGCCCGGTGGAGGTTTCCGAGGTGGAGGAGGTCTGGCACGCCCTGCGCGCGCCCTATGACGACCTGTTCGCCTGGCTGGAGGGCCGCTCGGACCGGCCGACCGCCGACGCCCCCGGCCGCTTCCGCCCGGTGATGCTGGCCCAGGCGATCGACGAAGCCGTCGACTTCGCCAGGCTCGATCCGGGCGACTACGCCGCCGAATGGAAGTGGGACGGCATCCGCGTCCAGGCGGTCAGCGAGGGCGGCGTGCGCCGGCTCTACACCCGCACCGGCGACGACATCTCGCGCACCTTCCCGGACGTGATCGAGGCGCTCGACTTCGAAGGCGCCCTCGACGGCGAGCTGCTGGTCCTGCGCGAGGGCGGCATGGCCAGCTTCGCCGACCTGCAGCAGCGGCTGAACCGCAAGAGCGTGAACGACAGGATGCTGGCCGACTTCCCGGCCGGAATCCGCGCCTACGACCTGCTGTCCGACGGCGGCGAGGACGTCCGGCCCCTGCCCTTCGCCCGGCGCCGCGCGCGGCTGGAAGCCTTCGTCGGCGCCCTGCAGACCAGCCGCATCGACCTCTCGCCGATCGAGCCCTTCGCGACCTGGGAGGAACTGGCCCTGCTGCGCCGCGAGCCGCCGCCCGGCGACCCGACCCTGGCCGAGGGCCTGATGCTCAAGCGCTGGGACAGCGTCTACGAGGCCGGCCGCCCCAAGGGGCCGTGGTTCAAGTGGAAGCGCGACCCGTTCCTGATCGACGCGGTGCTGATGTACGCCCAGCGCGGCCACGGCAAGCGCTCCAGCTTCTACTCCGACTACACCTTCGGGGTCTGGGCCGAGGCGGTGGACGGGTCGCGCGCGCTGACCCCGGTCGGCAAGGCCTATTTCGGCTTCACCGACGAGGAGCTCAAGGAGATCGACAAGTACGTCCGCGACCACACGGTCGACCGCTATGGCCCGGTCCGCGCCGTCCGCGCCGACGTCCGCCACGGCCTGGTGTTCGAGGTCGCCTTCGAGGGCCTGCAGCGTTCCACCCGCCACAAGTCCGGCGTGGCCATGCGCTTCCCCCGCATCAGCCGCATCCGCTGGGACAAGCCGGCCGGCGAGGCCGACGACCTGGCGACCCTGGAGCGGATGCTGGAGCAGATGGAGGGGCGTTAGATCCAGATCCTCCCCCGCTGGGGGAGGTGGATCGATGCGCAGCATCGAGACGGAGGGGGACTGCTCTCGCAGCAGGGAAGCTCAAAGTCCCGCTCAGTCAGCTTCGCTGACAGCTCCCCCAGAGGGGGAGCATCTAAGCTTCGGCGTGCCTACTTCGCGAACCGCTTGAAGAAGCTCTCGTCCTTCCATCGCGGCGTCGCCGGTTCGTTGGCCACGTCGGTGATCAACTGCGCCAGGAAGGCGTCGAACTTCACCGCCTCGGCCTTCTCCACCGGCTGGTCGAGGTCGTCGGCCAGGGCGTGGTAGCGTTCGGCCCGCCAGGCCTTCTCGATCGCCGCGCGGTCGGTGCCCTCCTTGAAGCCGAACTTGAACGACAGCGCCGGAACCCCGGCCCGGATGAAGCTGTACTGGTCCGAGCGGATGAACGAGTTGCGGTCCGGATAGGGGTCGGCGACCACCTCCAGGTTCGCGGCCCCGGCCGCCGCCTTGGCGGTGTCGCCCAGGGTGCTCTCGTCGATCCCGTAGATCAGCACCGAGTCGAATTTCCAGAGCGGCAGCGCCATGTCCATGTTGAGGTTGGCGACCACCGAGGCCGCCGGCACGCTGGGCTTGCCGGCGAAGTATTTCGAGCCCAGCAGCCCTTTCTCCTCGCCGGTCACCAGCACGAACAGCACCGAGCGCTTGGGCCTCGCCTTCGCGGCCGCCATCTCGCGGGCGATCTCCAGCACCGAGGCCACCCCTGCGCCGTTGTCCAGCGCCCCGGCATAGTAGGGCGCGCCCTGGCCGCTCGTGTTGACGCCCAGGTGGTCGAGGTGGGCGGTGACGACCACATGCTCGGCCTTCAGCTTCGGATCGCCGCCCGGCAGCTTGGCCACGACGTTGGCCGAGGCCACCTGCCCCACCTCGCTCGCCACCTGCGCCTTCAGCGCCAGGTTCAGGGGAAAGCCCTCGATCGGCTTGGCGGCGTCGGCCAGGGCCAGCACGTCCGCGAACCGATGGCCCGACCTGGCGAACAGCTTCTCGGCCTCGGCGGGGTTGAAGCTGGCCGAGAACGCCTCGCCGGGCAGTTCGCGCAGGTCCTCGTCGGCGGGATACATGCCCGGCTGGCCGGCGCTCTGCATCTGCCGCGTCCACGGCACGTCCATCGACTTGGGCGTCGGCAGGGCGATCAGCCCGACCGCCCCGGCCGCCCGCGCCGCGCGCCAGGTCTCCGAGCCGCGCGAATGCGCCTTCAGCGCCGCCGAGATGTCGCCCGGCCCACCGTTCACATAGACAGCGATCTTGCCCTTCAGGTCCTGTCCGGCGAAGTCGTCATAGCCGGCCTCGGGCAGGTGCAGGCCATAGCCGATGAACACCAGCGGCGCCTCGATCGCCTTGGGCTGCGGGATGCGCGCGCCCAGCAGCAGGTCCGGCCCGATGCGCAGCGGCTGTTCCTGGCCCTCGACGACCAGCGCCGCGCTCGACCCCTCGCCCAGCACCCGCTGCACGGTGAACCTCATCGGCTGCAGGAAGCCGTCAGTCCCGGCCGGCTTCAGCCCATAGGCCTTGAACTGCCCGGCCGCATAGGCCGCGGCCCTGTCGTAGCCCGGCGTCCCGGTCAGCCGCCCCTCGAACTGCGGCCCGGCCAGGGTCTCCACATGCGACCACCAGCGGGCGCCGTCGGCGTCGGCCGCCGCGGCGGCGGGAAGGGCGCTCAGGGCGACCAGGGCGAAGGCAAGGGGAAGGCGCATCGGCGACGAACGGCTCCGGTTGTCGGGGAAAGGTTCGACCATTCACCGATGCCGCCCGGGTCTGCAAGTCACCGACCCGTAAGATCCTCCCCGCAAGGGCGGGGTGATCGCATATGGCTCGACTTTCGCCCCCTGGGCGGTTGCGCAGGCCGCCCCACTCCGCATAACTCCCCGCAAAGCGTGAAACAGGGAGTGCGCGGCGTGAGCGAAGGCGAAGTCTTTCCGGTTCCGAAGGCCTGGGCGGAGCGGGCCCACATGGACGCGGCCGGCTACGAGGCCGCGGTGGCGCAGGTCGAGGCCGATCCGATCGGCTACTGGACCAAGGTCGCCGGCCGTCTCGACTGGAGCAAGCCGTTCACCCAGGTGAAGGACGTCTCGTTCGCCAAGGACGACTTCCGCATCCGCTGGTACGCCGACGGCGAGCTGAACGTCTCGGTCAACTGCCTGGACCGCCACATCCCCACCCGCGGCGACCAGAAGGCGATCATCTGGGAAGCCGACGACGGCGAATGGACCACCCTGACCTACCGCGAGCTGCTCGCCGAGGTCTGCCGCATGGCCAACGTGCTCAAGGCCAAGGGCGTCAGGAAGGGCGACCGCGTCACCATCTACCTGCCGATGATCCCGCAGGCGGCGGTGGCCATGCTGGCCTGCGCCCGCATCGGGGCGATCCATTCGGTGATCTTCGGCGGCTTCTCGCCGGACTCGATCGCCGGCCGCATCCAGGACTGCGACAGCCGCATCGTCATCACCGCCGACGAGGGCCTGCGCGGCGGCAAGACCGTGCCGCTCAAGCGCAACGTCGATGAGGCGCTGGCCTCCTGCCCCGACGTCACCGACGTCATCGTCGTGCGCCGCACCGGCGCCGACGTGCCGATGACCGCCGGCCGCGACGCCTATTTCGGCGAGCTGAAGCAGGGCGTCTCCGACACCTGCGATCCCGAGCCGATGAACGCCGAGGACCCGCTGTTCATCCTCTACACCTCCGGCTCGACCGGAAAGCCCAAGGGCGTGCTGCACACCACCGGCGGCTACCTGACCTGGGCGGCGCACACCCACGAGCTGGTCTTCGACTACCGCCCCGGCGAGGTCTTCTGGTGCACCGCCGACGTGGGCTGGGTCACCGGCCACAGCTATGTCGTCTACGGCCCGCTGGCCAACGCCGCGACCACCCTGATGTTCGAGGGCGTGCCCAACTACCCGACCAACTCCCGCTTCTGGGAGGTGATCGACAAGCACAAGGTCGAGATCTTCTACACCGCCCCCACCGCCATCCGCGCCCTGATGCGCGACGGCGACGAGCCGGTGAAGCGGACCTCGCGCGCCTCGCTGCGCCTGCTGGGCACGGTGGGCGAGCCGATCAATCCCGAAGCCTGGCTGTGGTACGACCGCGTGGTCGGCGAGGGCCGCTGCCCGATCGTCGACACCTACTGGCAGACCGAGACCGGCGCCTGCCTGGCCTCGCCCCTGCCCGGCGCCCACGCGACCAAGCCCGGCTCCTGCGCCAAGCCGCTGCCCGGCGTGAAGTTCCAGTTGGTCGACGCCGAGGGCGGCGTGCTCGAGGGCGCCACCTCCGGCAACCTCTGCATCACCGATAGCTGGCCCGGCCAGATGCGCACGGTCTATGGCGACCACCAGCGCTTCTTCGACACCTACTTCTCGACCTATGCCGGCAAGTACTTCACCGGCGACGGCTGCCGCCGCGACGAGGACGGCTACTACTGGATCACCGGCCGGGTCGACGACGTGATCAACGTCTCGGGCCACCGCCTGGGCACCGCCGAGATCGAGAGCGCCCTGGTCGGCAACGAGAACGTGGCCGAGGCCGCGGTCGTCGGCTATCCGCACGACGTCAAGGGCCAGGGGGTCTACTGCTTCGTGACCCTCAAGGCCGACGTGGCCCCGACCGACATCCTGCAGGCCGAGCTCAAGGGCTGGGTCCGCCGCGAGATCGGCCCCTTCGCCGCCCCCGACGTCGTCCAGTTCGCGCCCGGCCTGCCCAAGACCCGCTCGGGCAAGATCATGCGCCGCATCCTGCGCAAGATCGCCGAGAACGACCTCGGAAACCTCGGCGACACCACCACCCTGGCCGATCCGGCCGTGGTCGACGACCTGGTCAAGAACCGTCACGGCTCCTGAGGCGTTACCCCCTCACGGGGAGAAGCTACGCCGTGAGGAAGCGCCATGCGGGCGGCCGCCGCCCTTGTCGCCGCCCTGGCCCTTTGCGGGCCAGGGGTGGTCTGGGCTGACGCCGGCCCGGGCCACGAGGGCGTCCGCGTCGAGGTTCTCGCCGATCCGGGCGGCGCCTCGGGCCTGATCCGCGGCAGCGTCGAGATCGACGCCCCGCCCGAGGCGGTCTGGAAGGTGATGGTCGACTGCGACCTCGCCCCGCGCATGGTCCGTCGGCTGAAGAGCTGTCGCATCCTGCAGAGCGACCCCGCCGGCCGCTGGGACGTGCGCGAGCACGTCAGCCGCGCCGGACTGCTGCCGCCGGTCCGCAGCGTCTTCCGCTCCGACTACGACCCGCCCCGCCGCATCCGCTTCTACCGCGAGGGGGGCGAGCTGAAGGTGCTCGACGGCGAATGGCGGCTGGTCCCGCTCGACGGCGGCGCGCGGACCCGCGTGCACTACGAGAGCCGCGCCTCGACCCCCTTCGCCATCCCCGCCCCCATCGCCCGCATGGCCCTGCGCCGCGACATCCCCGACGCCCTCGCCGCGCTCCGCCGCGAGGTGATGGCGCGAACCGCCCGCTAGCGCTAATCCACCGCCATGTCCTTCGACCTGCCGCCCCAGCTCCGCCACGCCGCCGACCGCCTGATGGAGGGCGTCTCGCGCAAGGACATGGCCCAGCGCGCGGGCGCGATCTCGGCCCGCTACCGGGCCGGCGGCGGCTCGGCCGCGGTGGTCGCCAGCCAGGCCGACGCCACCGCCTATGTGCTGACGCGGCTGCCGGCCACCTACGCCGCCTGCGGCCGGGTGTTCGAAGAGCTGACCCAACGCGCCCCCGGCTTTTCCCCCGCCAGCCTGCTCGACGCCGGCGCGGGGCCCGGCGGGGCCGGCTGGGCGGCGCTGGAGACCTGGCCGGCGATCGCCGCCGCCGCCCTGCTCGACTCCAACCGCGCCTTCCTCGACATCGCCGCGACGCTGGCCGCCGACGCCCCCGCGCCGCTGGCGGCCGCCGAGCGCATCCGCGCCGACCTCACCGCCCCGGGCGACTGGCCCAGCGCCGACCTCGTCGTCGCCAGCTACGCCCTGGCCGAGATCCCCGAAGCCAGGCAGGCGGCGACCATCGCCGGGCTCTGGGCCTCGACCCTCGGCGTCCTGGCCCTGGTCGAGCCTGGAACCCCGGCCGGCTGGCGGCGCATCCTGGCCGCGCGCGCGACCCTGATCGAGGCCGGCGCGGCGATCCTCGCCCCCTGCCCGCACCAGGCGCCCTGCCCGCTCATCGCCCCCGACTGGTGCCACTTCAGCCAGCGCCTGGCCCGCTCGCGCGACCACCGCCTGGCTAAGGGCGCCGAGACCCCGTTCGAGGACGAGAAGTTCATCTACCTGCTGGCCGCCCGGCCCGGCGTCGCGGCCGAGCCGCCCGCCGCCCGCGTCCTGGCCCCGCCCCGCGCCGGCAAGCCGGGGATCGAGCTCAAGCTCTGCACCCCGCAGGGAACCGCCGAGCTGCGCTTCGCCGCCAAGCGCGACAAGGCCGCCCACGCCGTCGCCCGCCGGCTCGACTGGGGCGACGCGCTCCCGGCCGACTGATTTCGAACATTCGTTTGAAAGCCCTGGCCTTACGGCGTTCGGCAGGCGACAACTTCCCTTCGGCCCGCCCGCATTGAGGGCCGACGCATTTCAAAGACAAAGGGAGGCCATATGCCCAAAAGCCGTGAGATCCACCTCGTCGCCCGCCCGAACGGCATGCCCGCCCAGGCCGATTTCGCCCTGGTGGAGACCCAGGTCCCCGACGCCGCCGACGGCGAGGTGCTGGTCGAGAACCTCTACATGTCGGTCGATCCGGCCATGCGTCCGCGCCTCACCGCCGGCCAGGACCTGAACGTCGCCATGATGGGCGGCGCCCTGGGCCGCGTCGTGCAGTCCAAGAACCCCGACTTCGCGGTCGGCGACCTGGTCTCCAACCGCAACGGCTTCCGCGAGTTCTTCACCTCCGACGGCAAGGGCCTGACCAAGCTGGTCTCCGATCCCGACCTGCCGCTCACCGTCCACATGCACGCGCTGGGCATGACCGGCTTCACCGCCTATGGCGGCCTGCTGCACATCGGCCAGCTCAAGGACGGCGAGCAGGTGTTCGTCTCCACCGCCGCCGGCGCGGTCGGCTCGGTCGCCGCCCAGATCGCCAAGATCAAGGGCTGCTACGTCGTGGGCTCCACCGGCGCCGCCGACAAGGCCGCCTGGCTGAAGGACGAGGTTGGGCTCGACGCGGTGATCAACTACAAGGAAACCCCGATCCGGAAGGCGCTCGAAGACGCCACCCCCAAGGGCATCGACGTCTATTTCGACAATGTCGGCGGCGACCACCTGGAGGCCGCCCTGCGCCGCATCAACACGCTCGGCCGCATCCCGGTCTGCGGCTTCATCTCCGGCTACAATTCGGGCCACTCCAGCGTCTCGAACCTGTCGAACATCATCTATTCGCGGGTGATGCTGCGCGGCTTCGTCGGCACCGACTTCCTGCACCTGCACGGCCAGTTCCTCAGCGACATGGCCGGCTGGCTGAAGGAGGGCAAGGTCAAGTACCAGGAGACCATCCTCGACGGCGTCGCCAACGCCCCCAGCGCCCTCATCGGCCTTATGGAGGGCCGGAACTCCGGCAAGATGCTGGTCAAGCTGGCGGAGTAACCCGAGCCCGGTTTGCCAAGCAGGACCGGGACCCATTCGCGCCTGATCTCTCAGGCGACACCGCGGCGGCCCTCACCCAGCCCTCTCCCCTTGGGGAGAGGCCGGGTGAGGGGGATGGGGCCGGGATGATGACAATCCCGTAAGCTTCCGACCGCTTCCCATGCGCGGGGCGAGTGCTAGGGTCGGCGCTCGCCAACCGGGAAGTCCGTATGCTTCGTCACGCCGCCCTCGCGCTCACCCTCTGCCTGGGTCTCGCCCTTCCCGCCGCCGCGGCCGACAGCGTCCCGCCCATCGCCTACCAGGAACGCACGCTCGCCAACGGGCTGAAGGTGTTCTCCTCGGTCGACCGCACCACGCCCAACGTCACGGTCCAGGTCTGGTACGGCGTCGGCTCCAAGGACGATCCGGTCGGGCGCTCGGGCTTCGCGCACCTGTTCGAGCACATGATGTTCAAGGCCACGCGCGACATGCCGTCCGAGACCATCGACCGCATGACCGAGGATGTCGGCGGCTTCAACAACGCCTCCACCTACGACGACTTCACCAACTACTACGAGGTCGTGCCCGCCAATCACCTGGAGCGGCTCTTGTGGGTCGAGAGCCAGCGCCTCGGCGCGCTGGTCGTCGACGAGGCGACCTTCAAGTCCGAGCGCGACGTGGTGAAGGAGGAGCTGCGCCAGTCGGTGCTGAGCCAGCCCTACGGCCGGCTGTTCTACCTCTACCTGCCCCAGGCCAGCTACCAGCTTCACCCCTACAAGCGCCCCGGCATCGGCTCGATCGAGGAGCTGGACGCCGCCACCATCGACGACGTGCGCGCCTTCCACGCCGCCTATTATCGGCCCGACAACGCCGCCCTGATCGTGGTCGGCAATTTCGACCAGGCCGAGCTCGACGCCTGGGTCGACAAGTATTTCGGCCCCTTGAAGACCCCCGCCGCGCCGATCAGGCGCGTCACCGCCGTCGAGCCGCCGCGCACCACGCCCGGCGTCTTCAAGGGCTATGGCCCCAACGTGCCGCTGCCGGCGATCCTGATGACCTGGCATGCCCCCGACGCGGCCAGCCCCGACGCCCCGGCCCTGACCGTGCTCGACGCCATCCTCTCCAGCGGCAAGTCCTCGCGGCTCTACGACAGCCTGGTCTACGACCAGCAGGTCGCCACCGAGGTGTTCTCCGACGCCTCCCTGCCCCAGCAGCCGGGCCTGGTCATGCTGGGCGCCATCCTTTCGGGCGGCAAGTCGATCGACGAGGGCCAGAAGGCGCTGCTGGCCCAGGTCGCCAGGCTGCGCGACGCCCCGCCCACCGACGCCGAACTGACCGAGGCCAAGAACGAGCTGGTCGCCGGCAAGCTGCGCGAGCGCGAGACCATCGACGGCCGCGCCTTCGCCCTCGGCTACGCCCTGCGCACGGCCGGCGACGCCGCCCTGGCCAACCGCGAACTGGCGCAGCTGCAGGCCGTCACCGCCACCGACGTCCAGCGCGTGGCGCGGAAGTACCTGACCGACGCCGGCCGCATGACCATTCTCTACCAGCCCGAGAGCGCCCGCCCGGCCGGCGAGACCGAGGCCGTCGAAAGGCCGCCGGTCGTCGCCTCCGCCAGGTACACCGGCCCCATCGTCACCCTCGCCCCCGAGGGCCGACGCCAGGCGCCGCCGCCCGTCGCCGCCCCGGTCGAGCCCGTGCTGCCCGAGCCGGCCGAAAAGACCCTGGCCAACGGCCTGAAGGTCATCGTCGCCAAGTCCTCGGACCTGCCGCTGGTCACCGCCGCCCTGACCGTGCGGGCCGGGGCCTGGGCCGATCCGCAGGGGCTGTCGGGCGCCATGGGCATGACCGCCGGCATGCTGACCGAAGGCACGAAGACGAGAGGCGCGCAGGAGATCGCCAGCCAGATCGAGGCGCTGGGCGCCGTGCTCTCGTCCGGGGGCGGCCAGGAGTCGTCGGCCGTGACCCTCAACGTCATGCCCGAGAAACTGCCCGCCGCCATGGCGATCATGGCCGACGTGGTGAAGAACCCGGCCTTCGCCGAGGAAGAGCTGGAGCGCCAGCGCGTCCAGGCCCTCGACGGCCTCTCGGTGGCCTATCAGTCGCCGGGCCAACTGGCCGGCTTCGCCGCCTCGCCGGTGATCTTCTCCGGCACCCCGTTCGGCCATGTCGCGTCGGGCACGCCCGGCTCGCTCGGCAAGCTGGCGACCGGCGACCTCGCCGCGCTGCACGGCCGCTACTTCCGGCCCGACAACGCCATCCTGGTGCTGACCGGCGACATCACCGCCGACCAGGGCTTCAAGCTGGCGCAGGACGCCTTCGGCGACTGGACGGCCCCCGCCGGCCCCGCCCCGGCCCGCGCCGAGGTCCAGCCCAAGGCGCCGCCGCGCGCCGTCGCCATCGACCTGCCGGGCACAGGCCAGGCGGCGGTCACGCTCGCCAAGGCCGCGATCGCACGCGGCGACGGCGCCTACTATCCGGGGATCGTCGCCAATTCGGTGCTCGGCGGCGGCTATTCGGCCCGCCTCAACCAGGAAATCCGCATCAAGCGCGGCCTCTCCTACGGCGCCACCTCGCGGCTCTCGGCCATGCGCACCACCGGCCTGTTCCGCGCCGCGGCCCAGACCAAGAACGAGTCCGCGCCGCAGGTGCTCGACCTGATGCTGGCCGAGCTCAAGCGCCTGGCCGACGCCCCCACCGGCGAGGACGAGCTGAAGGCCCGCAAGTCGGTGCTGGTCGGCGGCTTCGGCCGCGAGCTGGCCACCACCGACGGCCTGGCCGGCATCCTCGGCAACCTCGCCCTCTACGACCTGCCGCTCAGCGAGGTCGCCGACTACACCGGCAAGGTCGAGGCCGTCACCGCCGGCCAGGTCCAGGACTTCGCCGCCGCCAACCTCGCCCCCGAGACGGTCAGCGTCATCGTCGCCGGCGACGCCAAGGCCTTCACCGACGGCCTCAAGCAACGCCGCCCGAACCTGGAACTGGTCCCGGCCCAGGACATCGACCTCGACGCAGTGAACCTGAAGAAGACCGCCCCCTAAGCGTCATCAAGTCAGTTGAGCTTTGGGGGCGGGACCGCGCCTCATTCGTCAGGCGCGGGACGAATGGGTCCCGGACAAGCCCTCCGGGCTTTCCGGGATGACACGGGAAGCACGGCGCCAAAGGCGCGCTCCACCCCTCGCGCCACGCCATCCACCCCCACGGCGCCTTCGTGCTCTTCGTGTCCTTCGTGGTCTTGGTGTTTCAAAATCCACCAAGCAGCTTGCGCCAACCGCTGCCGGAGAAAAACAGGTGTCATCCCGGTTTGCGCCGCAAGACCGGGGTGACACGGCGGGGAAACTAAGCCCCCCGCGCCCACTTCGTCAGGTCGCGTTCGCGGCCCATCAGCGCCAGGCCCGAGGCGATCGACTCCAGTTCCGAGCCGCTCTCGATCTTCGACGCGTCGAACCGCCGGTAGAAGATGTCGCGCACCGCCGGGACCAGTGACGAGCCGCCGGTCAGGAACACCCGGTCGATGCTCCCGGCGTTGAGCCCGGCGTCGCCCATCGCCCGGTCCACCGCGTCCTCGATCAGGTGCAGCTCCGGCGCGATCCAGTCCTCGAACTCGGCCCGCGCGACCTGGTGGGAGATGTCGATCCCGCCCGCCTCGAACCGGAACTGCGCCGTCTCCTGCGAGGACAGCGCCTCCTTCAGCGCCGACACCGCGCGGTAGAGCCGGTAGCCGTAGTTCTCGTCCAGCACCTCGACCAGCCGCTCGATCTTCTCGGGCTCGACCGCCTCGCGGACCAGCTTGCGGATCTCGCGCATGTCGCGGCTGGCGCGCATCAGCGCCAGTTGGTCCCAGCGCGCGAAGGTCGAATAGTAGCGGTTCGGCACCGGCAGGATCTTGCCGAACGACCTGTAGCTCGAGCCCTTGCCCAGTTCCGGCGAGACCAGGTTGTCGATGATCCGGTAGTCGAAGGCGTCGCCCGCCACGCCGACCCCGGCCCGGCCCAGCGGCGTCGAATGGATCTCGCCGTTCTCGCGCGTGAAGCGGATGATCGAGAAGTCGCTGGTGCCGCCGCCGAAGTCGCCGACCAGCACGGTGGCGTCCTCCCGCAGCTCGCGGGCGAAGAAGAACGCCGCCCCGACCGGCTCGTAGGAATAGAGGATCTCCTCGAACCCCAGCCGCCGGAACGCGGTCTCGTAGCGCGCCAGGGCCAGCTCCTCGTTCGGCGCGCCGCCGGCGAAGGTCACCGGCCGCCCGACGATCACCCGCCTGGGCAACTGCGCCAGGTCCTCGCCCGCGTGCTCGCGCAGCTTCAGCAGGAAGGCCGAGAGCAGGTCCTCGAACACGTAGCGGCGGCCGATGATCTGGGTCTCGGTGAAGCTCTCCGAGGCCGCGAAGCTCTTGAACGACTGGATGAACCGCGTCTCCAGCGGGTCTTCCACATAGGCCTCGATCGCCCACGGCCCGGCCTCGACCTCGCGGTCGTTGGGCTGCTCGGGCGGGGCGTAGAACGACAGCGCCGAGCGGAAGGCGAACACTTCCCTCTCCGGGGCCGGGAACTTCACCAGATGCGCCGGCCCGTCGGCCCCTGCGAGCGCGACGACGGTGTTGGTCGTGCCGAAGTCGATGCCGATGCTCAGACCGGTCATGGGTCGCGCTCCTGTTCGATGCGGAAGCGGCGCGACGGCGAAACTCAGTCCCTCCCCCTCTGGGGGAGGTGGATCGATGCGTAGCATCGAGACGGAGGGGGCCGGCTCTCAAAGCAGAAGAGCCAGAAGTCCCCCTCAGTCAGCCATGCGGCTGACAGCTCCCCAGCGGGGGAGCATCTGTTCCGGCCTGAGATCCGTAGCGCGACGTCCTGCTTCTTCCGGGGGATGGGACGGACGCGCCGCCCGCACCCCCAGGAGCAGGCGGCCCGTTAGTTCGACGTGGCGAGCGCCAGGCTCATCCTTGCGCCTCGACCACGTCCTGCTCGTAGGCGGCCAGGGTCGCCATCTGCAGCACGCGGGAGACCGAAGCCGACAGCGGCGCGATCTGCACCGACTTCGACAGGCCCAGCAGCAGCGGGCCGATGACGGTCGCCCCGCCGAGGGCCTGCACAAGCTGGGTCGAGATCGCCGCCGAGTGGATGGCCGGCATGATCAGCACGTTGGCCGGGCCGGTCAGGCGCATGAACGGATAGTTGACCCGCTTGCTGGGATCGAGCGCCAGCTCCGGCGGCATCTCGCCCTCGTACTCGAAGTCGACCTCCATCTCGTCGAGGATGGCGACCGCGTCGCGCACCTTCTCCGAACGCATGCCCATCGGATTGCCGAAGGTCGAGTAGGACATGAAGGCCACCCGCGGCACGTAGCCCAGGGTCTTGACCGTGCGGGCCGCCTCCATGGCGATCTCCACCAGTTCCTCGGCCTCGGGCATCTCGGTGACGTTGGTGTCGGCGATGAACAGGGTGTGGCCCTTGGCCAGCACCACGCTCATGCCCATCACCCGGCCGTCCGGGGCCGGGTCGATCACCCGCAGCACCTCTTCCAGCACCTGGTCGTAGGAGCGGGTCACCCCGGTCACCATGCCGTCGGCATAGCCCAGCGCCACCATCGAGGCGGCGAACGAGTTGCGGTCCTGGTTGATCAGCCGCTGCACGTCGCGCTTCAGGTAGCCCTGCCGCGACAGCCGCTCGTAGAGGAAGTCCACGAACTCCGGGTTCCAGTCGGAGACCCGCGCATTGATGATCTCCAGCTTGGCGTCGTCGGGGTTGAGGCCGGCGGTGATCATGTTCTCGCGCACCAGGTCCTCGCGGCCGACCAGCACGGCGTGGCCCAGGCCCGCGGACTGGAAGGCGTGCGCCGCGCGGATCACCGTCGGCTCCTCGCCCTCGGCGAAGACGATGCGCTTGTCAGGCGCCTTCAACACCGCGCCCTGCAGCTTCTGCAGGAAGGCCGCGGTCGGGTCGAGCCGCTGCGCCAGCGAGGCGCGGTAGGCGTCCATGTCGACGATCGGCTTGCGGGCGACGCCGGTGTCCATCGCCGCCTGGGCGACGAACGGCGGGATGTAGGTGATCAGCCGCGGATCGAACGGCGTGGGGATGATGTACTGCGGCCCGAACTTCAACTGGGTGCCGTGATAGGCGGCCGCCACCTCGTCGGGCACGTCCTCGCGGGCCAGTTCGGCCAGGGCGCGGGCGCAGGCGATCTTCATCTCCATGTTCACGCGGCGGGCGCGCACGTCCATGGCGCCGCGGAAGATGTAGGGGAAGCCCAGGACGTTGTTGACCTGGTTGGGATAGTCGCTGCGGCCGGTGGCGACGATGGCGTCGGGCCGCACCGCATGGACCTCCTCAGGCGTGATCTCCGGATCGGGGTTGGCCATGGCGAAGATGATCGGCTTGGGGGCCATCGACTTCACCATCTCCTGGCTCAGCGCGCCCTTGGCCGACAGGCCCAGGAACACGTCGGCCCCTTCCAGGGCGTCGGCCAGGGTCCGCTTGTCGGTGTCGACCGCGTGGGCCGACTTCCACTGGTTCATCCCCGTGGGCCGGCCGTTGTAGATGACCCCGGTGTTGTCGACGGCGATGCAGTTCTCGGCCCGCACCCCCATGGCCTTGATCAGCTCCAGCGAGGCGATGCCCGCCGCGCCGGCGCCGCAGAGCACCACCTTGACGTCCTTCAGCTCCCGCCCGGTGATCGCGCAGGCGTTGATCAGGCCGGCGGCCGAGATGATCGCCGTGCCGTGCTGGTCGTCATGGAACACCGGGATGTCGAGCAGCTCCTGCAGCTCGGTCTCGATGCGGAAGCACTCGGGGGCCTTGATGTCTTCGAGATTGATGCCGCCGAAGGTGATCCCGATGTTCTTGACTACGGTGATGATCTCGTCGGGATCGGTGGCGCTGACCTCGATGTCGATCGAGTCGACGTCGGCGAAGCGCTTGAAGAGGACGCTCTTGCCCTCCATCACCGGCTTCGAGGCCAAGGCCCCGAGATTGCCGAGCCCCAGGATCGCGGTGCCGTTCGAGATCACCGCCACCAGGTTGCCCTTGGAGGTGTAGTCGTAGGCGGTTTCCGGATCTTCGGCGATCTTGAGGACGGGTACGGCCACCCCCGGCGAATAGGCAAGCGACAGGTCCCGCTGGGTGGCCATCGGCTTGGTCGGCGCAATGGCGATCTTCCCGGGGGTCGGATGCTTGTGGAAGCTCAGGGCTTCTTCGTCGGTGAAGGTGCGTTTCTCGGCGTCGCTCATAGGCGCGGCGGTTCCTCTCGGCCTCTAGGGG
This sequence comes from Phenylobacterium sp., assembly GCF_031984885.1. Taxonomy (GTDB): domain Bacteria; phylum Pseudomonadota; class Alphaproteobacteria; order Caulobacterales; family Caulobacteraceae; genus Phenylobacterium. Next base: position 4,246 of record NZ_DAMABV010000024.1, on the reverse strand, counting down.
GCCCCTCTGGGTCTGGAAAAGGGGGCCAACCTATAGAGCCGGGGCGCCGGTCACAACACCTCACAAATGTCATATCGCCGAGCTATTTCGCCGTGGCGGGCAAGGTGTTGCGGGCTTGCCGCGCGGCCGAGCCGTCGGGCGCCAGGAAGACCAGCGCGGCCGCCTCGAACCTCACCCTGCGTGAGGGTTCGCCCGCCACCACGAACAGGCCGGCCTCGTCCAGCGGGACCAGGATGCTCGGCGGGCGCCGCCCGGTGCGCAGCAGCAGGCGCTCGCCGTCCAGGCCGACCTCATAGGCGCCGTAGGTCCCGGCGAAGGCCGCCAGCCGCGCCGCCTCCAGCTTCGGCGCGGGGGCCAGGGCCTCCAGCGCCCAGCGGTTCTCGGTCAGGGCCGGCTCGCCCAGCGGCGCGGAGGCCAGCCTGGTCAGGGCCAGGACCTGCGCCCGGGTCAGCGCCTGGGCCGCCGGCGCCTGCACGTCGGGCTGCACCCCCGTCCCTTCCCAGTTGGTCCCGGTGATCGGGTTGACCGGCGCGCCGTCGGAGACGAACACGCTCAGCCCCTCGCCCACCGGGACCGAGCCGCCGGGATTGGCGCCGCCGGCCGAGCGCTCCCCGACCACGCTCGCCCGCCCGGCCGCCTGCAGGGTGTAGGCGAAGCTCTCGGCCGCCGAGGCGGTGCGGCCGCTGGTCAGGACGTAGAGCGGCGTGTCCAGCCGCCGCTGGCCCTTGATCGGCACGATCGGCGCCTCGTCGGCGTCGGGTTCGCCGCGGGTCTTGAAGACGTTGTAGATCCTGGCGTCCTGCGGGACGAAGTGGCCGATCAGGTAGCCGACCATGGCCGGCGATCCGCCGCCGTTCTCGCGCAGGTCGAAGATCAGCGCGTCGGTCCCGGCGACCAGGGCCAGGGCCGCATCCGCCGCCTCGCGCGCGCTCTGGTCGCCGTCCGGGGTGAAGTCGGCGAAGCCGCGCAGGTCGACATAGCCGATGTTGCCCGGCAGCACCTTCACCGCCGCGAAGCCGTAGCCGCCCCGCCGCGACAGGAAGCTCGGCGGCCCGCGCCGGACCGGGACGGCGTCGGCGCTCGCCGCGACCGGCGGCGACCAGCTCACCGCGAAATGCCCGTCCTGCGGCCGCAGCCGGTCGGTCAGGGCCACGGCGAAATCGCGCGGATCGGTCAGCTTGTCATAGGCGCCCTTCCTGGCCTCGGCGCGCAGCTCGGCGGCGATCTTCGCGGCCTTGGCCTCGTCGAAATAGCGGCTGGCGATCGCATCGGCGATCTTGCCGACGCTGGCCCGCGGCGAGATCGCCTGCTGCGCGAAGCTCGGCGCAGCGAAGGCGAGCGAAAGCGCCAGGGCGCTGGCGAGCAGGATTTTCATTTGGCGGCTCCGAGGTCTGGCGAGCGATGTTCCGCGACAGCTTGACCACAATGGGGCGGACGGGAAAGCGCCCAGCGCCGGCCCTGGTCGCAGGGCGGTTCCTGCTGGTCGCACGGCATGCTCCGCTGGCGCTTCCCGGACCTCGACCGGCCGGCCGGCCTTGACCGCAACCCCCAGGACGCGAGACTAGCGCCCTGAGTTTCGCGTCCTGGAGAGTTCCCCGTGACAGCCCCCATCGACATCGCCGTGGCCGGCGTGCTCGGCCGCATGGGCCAGGCCGTGAGCGCCGTCGTCGCCGGCCGCCAGGACGTGCGCCTGGCCGCCCGCTTCGACCGTCCGGGGGCCGAGGGCGAGGGCCTGGTTCGGCTTGAGCAGGCGCTGGAAAACGCCCAGGTGGTCATCGACTTCACCACCCCCGCCGCCTCCGTCGCCCTGGCCCAGGCCGCCGCCGCCCGCGGCGCGCCGGCCCTGGTCATCGGCTCCACCGGCGCCTCGCCCGAGCAGGTCGAGGCCATCGCCGCGGCGGCCCGGTCCGTACCGATCGTCTTCGCCGGCAACTACTCGCTGGGGGTCAACATGCTGATGGGGCTGGTCGCCCAGGCCGCCCGCGCGCTCGCCGCCGACAGCTACGACATCGAGATCACCGAGGCGCACCACAAGCGCAAGGTCGACGCCCCCTCCGGCACCGCCCTGATGCTGGGCGAGGCCGCCGCCCGCGGCCGCCAGGTCGCGCTGGCCGACGTCGCCCAGCGGGTGCGCGACGGCCTCACCGGCGCGCGGCCCACGGGCGAGATCGGCTTCTCGGTGATCCGCGGCGGCGGCGTCATCGGCGAGCATTCGGTGATCTTCGCGGCCGAGGACGAGATCCTCACCCTCAGCCACTCGGCCCGCGACCGCGGCCTGTTCGCCCGCGGCGCGGTGGAGGCCGCCCGCTGGGTCGCAAGCCAGCCGCCCGGCCTCTACGACATGCAGGACGTCCTGGGACTGAAATGATGGCCGACCTCCTCGCCCGCGACGCCACCGGTCAACTGTCGGCGCTGAGGGCCGGGGAGGTCTCCGCCGTCGAGCTGCTGAAGCTGGCCCTCGCCCGCCACGAGCAGACCCACGCCCGGCTGAACGCCGTGGTCGCCGCCGACGTGGAGCGCGCCCTCGACCTCGCCAAGGCCGCCGACGACCTGCGCGCCAAGGGCGCCGGCGGCCCGCTGACCGGCCTGCCGATGACCATCAAGGACACCCTCGACGTGGTCGGCATGGCCGCCTCGTCCGGGGTCGAGGCCCTGCGCCGCCGCAAACCCGACGACGCTGCGGTGGTCGCCGCCGCCCGCCAGGCCGGGGCGGTGATCTGGGGCAAGACCAATGTCCCGGTCATGGCCGCCGACTGGCAGTCGTTCAATCCGCTCTACGGGACCACCAACAATCCCTGGGACGTCTCGCGCACGCCCGGCGGCTCGTCGGGCGGGGCCGCCGCGGCCCTGGCCGCGGGCGTCACGGCGCTGGAGATCGGCTCCGACATCGGCGGCTCGCTGCGCGTGCCGGCCAGCTTCTGCGGGGTGTTCTCGCACAAGCCGAGCTGGGGCCTGGTCTCGCAGGCCGGCCACGTGCCGCCCGCGCCCGGAACCCACGCCGAGCGCGACCTCAACGTCGTCGGCCCCATAGCCCGCTCGGCCCGCGACCTGCGCCTGCTGCTCTCGATCCTCGCCGCCGGGGTGCCGGCCAGGGCCGAGATCGCCGACCTCAAGACCCTGAAGCTCGGCCTCTGGCTCGACGGCTTCCCGCTGGATCCCGAGGTCCGCGCGGTGCTGGAGGACCTGGCCGGCCGCCTGCGCGCCGCCGGGGTCGAGGTGCGGCCGATCTCCGCCCCGGTGGCGCTGGACCAGTTGATGGACGCCTACCAGGTGCTGCTCCGCTCGGTGATCGCCACCGACATGCCGGCCCGGGCCCAGGCCGCCATGCGCCGCATGCGCGGCCCCGCCGCCGTCGCCCTGGCCCTGGGCGCGGGCCGCGGGTCCTGGGCCGACGTCACCCGCGCCTACACCGCCAGCCACGCCGAATGGATCGCCGCCGACGAGGCCCGCGCCCGCCTGCGCAGCACCATGTCGGCCGCCTTCGGGGCCTTCGACGCCATCCTCGCCCCGGTCGCCGCCACCGTCGCCTTCCCGCACGACCACAGGCCGTTCGCCAGCCGCCGGCTGAAGCTGTCGGACGGAACCTCGACGCCCTATCCGGGCATGCTGAACTGGATCGCCCTGGCCACCGCCTGCCACCTGCCGGTCACCACCCTCCCCGCCGGCCTCGCCGCCAGCGGCCTGCCGGTCGGCGCCCAGGTCATCGGCCCGCACGGCGCCGACTCCCGCACCCTCTCCATCGCCCAGGCCATCGACGAAGCCCTCGGCGGCTTCATCGCCCCACCCCCGGCCTGACGCCGCCGCAACCCTTGCGCCTGGACGCGCCGGCGCTGGGGCGCACGAAGAGCACGAAGGCGCCGTGCGCGCGCAAAGCTGAACGCCAAACGGGAAACCGCCCCGCTCACCCACCGATGTCATCCCGGTTTGCGCAGCAAGACCGGGACCCATGAACACTGGATGGATCAGGACCCGCAAGGCCGCGCCTCATTCGCCAGGCCCGGCGTCAATGGGTCCCGGACAAGCCCTCCGGGCTTTCCGGGATGACACGGGAAGCACGGCGCCAAAGGCGCGCTCCACCCCTCGCGCCACGCCATCCACCCCCACGGCGCCTTCGTGCTCTTCGTGTCCTTCGTGGTCTTGGTGTTTCAAAATCCGCCGAGCAGCTTGCGCCAGCCGCTGCCGGAGGAAAAACAGGTGTCATCAAGTCAGTTGAGTTTTTGGGGCTGTTAGGTCTCTGAGGACGGCG
>NZ_DAMABV010000023.1:0-27844 GCF_031984885.1 Phenylobacterium sp. | reverse complement strand
AAACGCCGTCCTCAGAGACCTAACAGCCCCAAAAACTCAACTGACTTGATGACACATCTGGGTCTGCTTTGGTCGGGGCAAACACCTGCTGTAGGTTTCGGCGCTCAAGTTCCAGGAGTTCCCATGATCCGCACCGTCGCGCTGTCGCTCGCCCTGTCGCTGCTCGCCACGAGCGCCCTGGCCCAGGAGCCGATCGATCCGGCGCGGCTGTCGTCGATCACCAGGGTGCTGGCCTCGGACGAGTTCCAGGGCCGCTCGCCCGGGACGCCCGGCGAGGCCCGGACGGTCGAGTACCTGGTGGCGGAGTTCAAGGCCCTGGGGCTGGAGCCGGCCGGGGATGCGGGCGCCTATACCCAGGACGTGCCGCTGCTGCGCACGCAACTGAAGGAGGGCGGGGTGTTCTCGCTGGACCTCAAGGGCGTGGTCCGGACGCTGGAGCGCAACGTCGACGTCACCGCCACCACCCTGCGGCCCGTCGACAGGGTGGAGATCGAGAAGGCGCCGCTGGTCTTCGTCGGCTACGGCGTCACCGCGCCCGAGCGCGGCTGGGACGACTTCAAGGGCGTCGACCTGACCGGCAAGGTCGCGGTCTTCCTGATCAACGATCCCGACTTCGAGGCCCAGGCGGGTGAGCCGGTGGCGGGCAAGTTCGGCGGCCAGGCGGCCACCTACTATGCGCGCTGGACCTACAAGTTCGAGGAGGCGGCGCGGCGCGGGGCGGTCGGCGCGCTGATCATCCACGAGGCGCCGGGCGCGGGCTATGGCTGGAGCACGGTGCGGGCCTCGAACGGCGAGGGCTTCGACATCGTCCGCGCCGATCCGGCCAAGGAGAAGGTGCTGCTGCAGGGCTGGCTGAGCGGGGAGGCCGGGCGCGAGCTGCTGGCCGCCGCCGGCCAGGATTTCGATGCGCTGAAGGCCAGGGCGCGGCGCGCCGACTTCCAGCCGGTCGCCCTGGCCGGGACCAGCTTCTCGGCCAGCTACGGCCTGACGCACGACCAGATCGTCAGCCGCAACGTCATCGGCAAGATCACCGGCGCGCGGCATCCGGACGAAAGCGTGATGTTCGCCGCCCATTGGGACGCCTATGGTCTGGGCGCGCCCGACGCCCAGGGCCGCACGGTGCGGCCGGGCGCGCTGGACGACGCCATCGGCGTGGCCGGGACCATGGAGATCGCGCGCGCCTTCAAGGCCGGGCCGGCCCCGGACCGCACCCTGGTCTTCGCGGCCTGGACGGCCGAGGAGCGCGGGCTGCTGGGGTCGGAATACTATGGCGTCCACCCGACCGTGCCGCTGGAGACCATGGTCGCGAACCTGACCATGGACGTGCTGCAGCCCAACGGCCTTTCCAAGGACGTGGTGCTGATCGGGGCGGGGCAGAACGCGCTGGAGGACATGCTGGCCAAGGCCGCCGCCGCCCAGGGGCGGACGGTGACGCCCGACGCCCATCCCGAGCGGGCGCTGTTCTATCGGGCCGACCACTTCTCGCTGGCCCGCAAGGGCGTGCCGGTGCTGCTGCTGATGGGGCTGGGCGGCGGGGCCGACCTGGTGAACGGCGGCCGGGCGGCCGGCGACAAGTGGGTCAGCGACTATACGGCCAGCGCCTATCACACGACGGGCGACGCCTGGTCGGCGGACTGGGACCTGCGCGGCGCGGCCCAGGACGTGGCGCTGTTCTACGAGATGGGCAAGGCGCTGGCCGGCGGCCGGGCCTGGCCCAACTGGAAGGACGGCTCGGAGTTCAAGCCGCTGCGCGACGCCAGCGCGGCCCAGCGGCGCTAGAGTGGCGATTCCTCGGCCGTCTCGTCCCTGAGCAGGCCGCCGCGGCGGATGGCGGCGATCATCATCTGGAGATCGCGGCGGTTGCTCTGCAAGGCGTGCTGCACCTCGGGGCGGCGGTAGACGTCGCCGGGGATGATCACCCGCCGGCCCCTGACGCGCGCGCAGTAGCCGAGGTCCACCAGCCGGCTGACATAGCGCCGGGCGGTCTCGCGCGGGATGTTCAGGGACTCGGCGATCGAGAGCGCGCTGACCGGGCGGCGCTGGTCGTCGGGCGCGATGCCGTCGGGGCCGAACTGGCCGGCGTGGCGCTCCACCGGCAGGTGGCTGACCGTGGCCTGGCCGATGGCCATGAACACGATGGCGAGCAGCATGTCGCCTTCGAACACCTCGCTGGTGTTGGCGAGCGTGCGCAGCAGGTAGTTGCCGCTCAGCCGCGCCAGGAACATGTCGTTGGGGTCCTGCATCGGAGCCGCCGCGTCAGGCGTCGCGGTCTTCGGCGAGCGGCCGCAGGCGGATCTCGAGCCCGCTGTTGGTCAGCTCGGTCCGGAACGCCTTGCTGAACGCCCAGGCCTCGGCCCGGCCCAGCAGCACGCGGCGGAAGGGCGGGCAGGCGAAGGGCGTGGCCGAGGCCGGCTCGGCGTACTCGCGCAGCAGGGCCTGGACGCCGGACTTCAGGCGGCTGGTCTCGACCTGCGGCAGGCGCGGGCGCATCGCGTCGACCAGTTCATCGACGGTGGCCGGTTCGCCGATCGTGCGCAGGCTGGTGACGACGGCGATAAGCATTCGGGCCTTCTCGGCGGCGGTGTGCTGCGAACGAAGACGATCCGTCGGGAAATTGATGATCGTCATTGGCGCCGTCCCGGACGGCGTATTGTAACGCCATGTAAAATCCAGATCAGACTACGTCGGGTATACGACGGTGTTGATGCGTGGTCGGCGCAATCGGGACGCCTTATATTGAGATTCTTCATGGGGTGGTCACGACGCTAAGCTGGACAACTAAGGCCGATACCCGCGCTTGGATAGCTAACAACTTCTGAACGGAAGGGCCGCAGTTCCCCATATTGGGGAAGCTGGAGGGCACGGCGCCGCCGATCCGCACCCAGGGGTGCGGACGGGCGGCCTGGAAACATCTTCTGGATGCGCCGGGCGGCGCGGGCCTCAGCCCTGCCAGCGCTTGAAGATCACGCTCGCATTGACGCCGCCGAAGCCGAAGCCGTTCGAGAGGGCGTGGTCGAAACTCGCCTGGCGCGAGGTCAGGGCCACCAGGTCGAGGCCGGCGGCGTCCTCGTCCGGGGTCTCCAGGTTGAGGGTCGGGGGGATCACCTGGTCGCGCAGGGCCAGCACCGTGAAGATCGCCTCCAGCCCGCCGGCGGCGCCCAGCAGGTGGCCGGTGGCGGACTTGGTGGAGCTGATCGCCGGGCCATGGCCGGTTCCGAACACCGACTTGATGGCGGCCAGCTCGCCCTTGTCGCCGACCGGGGTCGAGGTGGCGTGGGCGTTGAGGTGGCCGATGGCCGAGGGCTCCAGCCCCGCCTGGGCCAGGGCCATGCGCATGGAGCGGGCCGCGCCGTCGCCGTCCTCGGGACCGGCGGTCAGGTGATAGGCGTCGGCGCTGGTGCCGTAGCCGACCAGCTCGGCGATCGGCCGGGCGCCGCGGGCCAGGGCGTGGTCGAGGGACTCGATCACCATGATCCCGGCCCCCTCGCCCATGATGAAGCCGTCGCGGGCGGCGTCGAACGGGCGCGAGGCCTTGGCCGGCTCGTCGTTGAAGGCCGAGCCCAGGGCGCGGGCGGCGGCGAAGGCGCCCAGGCTGACGCGGTCGATGGTCGCCTCGGCCCCGCCGCAGACGGCGATGTCGGCGTCGCCGGCGCGGATCATCCGGGCCGCGTCGCCGATCGCCTGGACCCCGGCGGCGCAGGCGGTGACCGGCGCGCCCAGCGGCCCCTTGTAGCCATAGCGGATCGAGACCCAGCCAGCGGCGAGGTTGGCCAGGAACGAGGGCACGGTGAAGGGCGAGAGCCGCCGCACGCCGCGCGCGTCGGTGATCCGCACCGCCTCGGCGATGGCCGGGAAGCCGCCGATGCCGGTGGCGATGACGGTGGCGGTGCGATGCTTCTCAGCCTCGCTCTGCGGCGACCAGCCCGATTGGGCGACCGCTTCGTCGGCGGCGGCCAGGGCGAACTGGATGAAGCGGTCCATCTTCTTCTGGTCCTTGCCGGGGACCGCGGCGTCGAGGTCGAACCCGGCTTCCGGGTCCTCCTCGCGCGAGGGCGCCATGCCGGCCACCTGGGCGGGCACGTCGGGGGCCAGGTCCTGGGGCAGGCGGCGCAGGCCCGACTGGCCGGCGACCAGCCGCGACCAGGCGGTTTCGGTTCCCGATCCCAGGGGCGAGACCACGCCCTGACCTGTGACGACGATTCTACGCATCTCACTCACCTTTCAGCTCTCTCAAGGGCCAGGGCCGCACGTTCCAAGCGCACCAGGGCCTGACGGGTTTCGTCGGCGTCGGCGTCCAGCCGGGCGGCGAGGTCGGCTTGCGCCTGCCGCCAGGCGGGGAGGGTGGTCATGATCAGGTCGGCGCCGGCGGGGGTGACCGCAAGCCGGCGGCCGGCGCGCCCTCGCCCGCCCTCGCCCGCCACCAGGCCGCGGGCCTCCAGGAGCTTGAGGTTGCGGACCAGGGCCGAGGGCTCGACCCCCACCTCTTCGGCCATGGCCGCGATCGAGCGATGCTCGCCCCGGGCGATGACGCCCAGCAGCACGTACTGGCTGATGTTGAGGCCGAAGGGCTTGAGGCGCAGGTTGAACGCCCGCGTCACCGCCCGCGCCGCCTTGCGGCTGCGGTGGCCGAAGCAGAACCAGAGCATGTCGTCGGGTGGCGGCATTATCCGGTATATACAGGATTGTCGGAGGCGCCCCAAGACCGCAGGCGGAGTCTGGCGCGCGACGCCGACCTCGGGGATAAACGGCGGCAAAGCCGGGCGCGCCGGCGCGAAGGGGAAACGAGACCATGGAACTGATCCTCATCCGTCATGGCCTGCCGGTGCGGCGCGACGACAGCGCCGATCCCGACCTGTCGGCCGAGGGCCACGACCAGTCGCGCAAGGTCGCCGACTGGCTGGCGCACGAGGGCGCCGACGCGGTGTGGTCCAGCCCGATGCGCCGGGCCGTGCAGACCGCCCAGCCGTTCGCTGAGCGCTTCGGCCACGCCATCAACGTCCACGAGGGCGTCGCCGAGTTCGACCGCGACTCCGGCGCCTACATCCCGATGGAGGTGCTGAAGCGCGAGAACTACGAGGCGTGGCTGGCCATGGCGACCGGCGACCACGCCATGGACATCGAGGCGTTCAGCGCCGCCGTCGTCGGCGGGCTGGAGGAGGTGATCGCCGCCCATCCGGGCCAGCGGGTGGCGGTGTTCTGCCACGGCGGCGTCATCAATGTCTGGACCGCGCATGTCCTGGGCATGGCGCCGCGGCTGTTCTTCGAGCCGGGCTACACCAGCGTGCACCGCTACATGTGCGCCCGCGCCGGCCAGCGGAACGTGGTGGCCCTGAACGAGCGCGCGCACCTGCGGGAGATGGCGGGGGCCTGAGGGCGCGGGCCTCGATTGATCTCATCGGACCGAAATAGCTGGCGGCGGTCCGAAGCCTTGATCGCCCTCAATGCGTTGCTTCCGGCTGAGGCGGAGATTCGCCGGACAGGAGGACGGGCATGCTGGACATCAAGATCGACGAGGCCGCGGGCTATATCGAGCTGACGGTCGACGGGGCGATCGACCGGGCCGGGTACGAGGCCGCGGTCGCCGCCATCGAGGCGCTGCTGAAGACCCACAAGAAGATCAATGCGGTCGAGGTGGTGCGCAGCTTCGCGGGCATGGAGCCGAGCCTGTGGTGGCGTGACCTCAACTACAGCTTCTCGCGGCTGGACTCGTTCGGGCGCTGCGCGGTGGTCACCGACAACGGCTGGATGGGGCCGATGGCGCGATTCTTCGCGGCCTTCCTGTCGATCGAGGTGCGGACCTTCGACCTGAAGGACCTGGAGGCGGCGCGGGCCTGGGCCAAGGACGGCGCCTAGCCGGCGCGCAGCCGGGCCAGGGCGCCCGGAAAGCGGCGCGACAACGGCGCCTCGATGTCGCCCAGGCGGACCGCATAGTCGCCGGACTTCTCGGGCCGCAGCTCGGTGACGCGGGCGGCGTTGACCAGCCAGGAGCGGTGGGTGCGCACGAAGCCCAGCGGCGTGAGCTGCGCCTCGACGGCGGTGAGCGAGGAGCGCATCAGCGGCTTGCGGCCGTCGGTCAGGGCGAACTCGACATAATTTCCGGCCGAGGTCGCCGCGAGGATGTCGGCGGCGGGGACCCGGATGACCCTGGCGCCGTCGCGGATGTCGAAGGTGGCCGGCGCGGGGGCGGGTTCGGCCGGGCGCGGACCATAGAGCCGGGTCAGCGCCCAGAGGCCGGCGACGCCGAAGGTGTAGCCGAGCGCGTCCTTGCGCAGCTCGTAGACGAAGCGTTCGGCCAGGTCGAACTGGAAGGGCAGGTCCAGGGCCCGAAAGGCCAGCATCCGCAGCACCATGAAGCCGGTGACATGGGCGGCGGCGAAGGCCAGGAGCCCGGCCAGTTGCACCCCCAGCATCCGCCAGACCGGCCGCGCGCCCGGCGGGGCGATTCGGAAGGCGACGAAGGCGATCCACATGAAGGCCAGGGTCGAGACCGCGCTGGTGGCTTCCTCCACGGCGGGCATGATCCACGGGGCCTCCGGTCGGTCCCGGAAGGCGGTGAACATGTTGACGACGTTGAGCGCGACGATGGCGCCGCCGATCAGGGCGTAGGCCCGCCAGTAGAGCGCGCGCGTCCCGGATGCTTCCTTGCTCGTCACTGGCCGCTCACCGATCCTCGCCGCGCGGGCCCCGCGCCCCGGCGAATTTTCACCGCTTCGGGGGTTCTGGCCAAGTCCCCGCCGGTCCCGCGCGGCGGCCTGGCGCGAGCGCCTCTCAGTAATCGCGCGGAGATTGCGCCGCCGCGCGCCTCGGGCCAATGATGGCGGGGCCAAGCTCGGACTTGGCGGCCTTGGGAGCTCTCTCACGTGACCAATCTTCGCCAACGCTTCGTGCGCGCAGCCCTGATCGTGCTGGCGCCCATGCTGATCGCCGGCTGCGGGATCAACACCATTCCGACCAAGGACGAGAAGGCCAAGGCGGCCTGGGCCGAGGTCCAGAACCAGTACCAGCGACGCGCCGACCTGATCCCCAACCTGGTGGAGACGGTGAAGGGCTATGCGGCCCAGGAGCGTGAGGTGCTGACGCAGGTCACCGAGGCCCGCGCCTCGGCCACCCAGGTCAAGGTCGACGCCTCGACCATCACCGACCCGGCCCAGTTCGAGAAGTACGCGCAGGCCCAGGACCAACTGTCGGGCGTGCTTGGCCGGCTGATGATGATCCAGGAGCGCTATCCGGACCTGAAGTCGAACCAGAACTTCCTGGCCCTGCAGAGCCAACTGGAAGGCACCGAGAACCGCATCGCCATCGCGCGGCGCGACTACAACGCCGCGGTCCAGGACTACAACACCGAGATCCGCACCTTCCCCGGCGCGCTGTGGGCCGGGACCGTGCACCGCTGGGCCAAGCCGATGCAGACCTTCGCGGCCAGCGCCGCGGCGCAGTCGGCGCCCAGCGTGAACTTCGGCGGCTCCGCGCCGGCCGCACCGCCGGTGAACATGGCTCCGGCGACGCCGGCGCCGGCCAACGCCCAATGACGAAGCTGGCGGGACCGCGGGGCGCCTTCAGCCTCGCGGTCCTGGTCCTTTTCCTGTTCGTGGGCGCCGCCGTCGCGGCGGCGCCGAAGTTCCCGCCCCTGACCGGGCGGGTGGTCGACAACGCCAACGTCCTGTCGCCGCAGGTCGAGGCCGAGCTGACCGCCGAGCTCGCCGACCTGGAGGCCCAGAGCGGCCGCCAACTGGTGGTGGCGACCCTGCCCGACCTGCAGGGCTACGAGATCGAGGACTACGGCTACCAGTTGCTGCGCACCTGGGGCATCGGCGACAAGGACCGCGACGACGGGGTGATCCTGATCGTGGCCCCGTCCGAGCGGAAGGTGCGCATCGAGGTCGGCTACGGGCTGGAGCCGGTCCTGACCGACGCGCTGTCGAGCCTGATCATCAACCAGCAGATCATTCCGGCCTTCAAGGAAGGCAAGCTGGAGGAGGGCGTGGTCGACGGAACCCGCGCGATCGTCCGGCAACTGGCCCTGCCCGAGGACGAGGCCCGCGCCGTGGCGGCGCAGGCCAGGCAGTCCCCGCAGAACGAGGGCGAGATCGGGATCGGCACGATCGTCGTCATCTTCATCATTTTCTGGCTGCTCAGCGGAGTGTTCGGCGGGCGTCGCCGCAGCGGCCTGTGGTGGCTGCCGCTGATCCTGGGCAGCGGCGGCGGGGGAGGCGGCGGCCGCCGTAGCGGCTGGGGCGGCGGCGGATTTGGCGGCGGCGGCTTCGGGGGAGGCGGCTTCAGCGGCGGTGGCGGTTCAGGCGGCGGCGGCGGGGCCTCGGGGAGTTGGTAGGATGCTGAGCGAAACGGACCGCGCCCGCATCGAGGCCGCGGTGAAGGCGGCCGAGACCGGCACGACGGGCGAGATCTACTGCGTGGTGGCGCCGGAATCCTCGGAGTACCTGGAAGTGCCGATCGCCTGGGGGGCGATCGCGGCCCTGGCTGCGCCGGCGGTGCTGCTGGCGGCCGGCGTCCACGTCTCGGCGCCCGACAGCATCGGCGGCGGCTGGTCGGCGGCCCAGATGAGTTCGGCGGCGGAGGCCGCGGCGCGGACGGCGCTGAGCGGCGCGATCCTGCTGCAGTGCGTGCTGTTCCTGGTCGTGGCGATCCTAGTGGCCATGCCGGTCGTGCGCCGGTTCATGACCCCGCGCGGCCTGAAGCGCGAGCGGGTGCGGCGGCGGGCGCACGAGCAGTTCCTGGCCAAGAACCTGCAGGCTACGCGCGAGCGGACCGGCGTGCTGATCTATGTCTCGGCCGGCGAGCACATGGCCGAGCTGATCGCCGACGAGGGCATCGCCGCCGAGGTGCAGGACGCGGCCTGGGAAGGCGCCATGCAGCGGCTGATGGACGGCTTCAAGGCGGGCCGCCCCGCCGACGGCTTCGAGGACGCCATCAGCCTGTGCGGCGCGATCCTAGCCGAGCACTTCCCGCCGCGCGAGGGCGACAATCCCAACGAGCTGTCGGACTCGGTGGTGGTGCTGGGCTAGCCGTAGCGGGCTTCCAGCAGGTCGATCTCGCGGACCAGCTTGCGCGCCGATTCGTCGTTGAGCCGGCGGGCGCGGGCCAGGCGGAAGATCGCGTCGCGCTCGGCGCGCAGGCCGGCCAGGCGTAGCTGGCGCTCGACCAGGTCGATGCGGCGGTTGAGCTCGATGGCCTCGGGCTCCTGCCGGCGGTTGTCGATCCGCTCGCGATAGAGCTCCATGATCCGCGCCGAGGCGTCGGTGTAGAGGTCGGCGTCGGCGCGGCCCTCGGCCATCTCGTGCTGGGCCTGTTCGATGGCGGTGATCGCCGCCTGGGCCGCCTCGACGCGGGCGTTGTCGACCTCGCTCTGGTGCGAGGGCTCGGGCGGCAGCTCCAGGTTCTTGAGCAGCCGCGGCAGGAGGACGCTGGCCGTCACCAGCGAGACGATGATCACCCCGGCGGCCAGGAAGATCGCCAGGTTGCGGGCCGGGAACGGCGTGCCGTCCGCCAGCGCGAAGGGCAGGGTCAGCACGCCGGCCAGGGTGATGGCCCCGCGCACGCCGGCGACCGAGGTCGCCGCGATCAGCCGCCAGCTGATCGGCGGGGCCGGCTCGCCGCGGCGGATGGCGCGGGCGATGTTCCATTTCAGCGAGAACCAGGCCCACAGGAACCGCAGGGCGGCGAGGGCGGCGGTGATCGCCAGGACGTAGACGATCAGCCACCAGGGCTCGTGGTGGCCGGTGACGCGCACGGTCTCGGCGGCCCTGGCCAGGATGCTGGGCATCTGCTCGCCCAGCAGCACGAAGATCACGCCGTTGAGCGTGAACTGGATGGTGTCCCAGACGGCGGCGCGGCGGACGCGGGTGACGGCGAGGGCCTGGCCGGTCTGCTCGGTGAAGCTCATGGTCACGCCGGCGGCGACGGCGGCGAGGATGCCCGAGCAGTGGAAGTGCTCGGCCAGCATGTAGGCGCCGAACGGGATCAGCAGGCTGACCAGGATCTGGACGCTGGTGTCCTCGCCCAGCTTGGCGGCGACCCAGTTCTTGGCGGTGGTGACGCTCCAGGTGACGCCGACGCCGATGGCCAGGCCGCCGAGCGCCACCCACAGGAACGAGCCGACCGCGTCCTGCAGCGAAAAGGCCCCGGTCATGGCGGCGGCCACGGCGAAGCGCATGCAGACCAGGCCCGAGGCGTCGTTCAGCAACGACTCGCCCTCGAGGATGTGCATCAGCCGCTTGGGGATCGGCGCGCGCGAGGCGATGGCCGAGACGGCGATCGGGTCGGTGGGCGAGAGGACGGCGGCGAGCGCGAAGGCCACGGCCAGCGGCATGGCCGGGATCAGCCAGTGGATCAGCAGGCCGACCCCGACGACCGTGAACACCACCAGGCCCAGCGCCAGCTCCAGGATCACCGCCCCGTCGCGGAACAGGTCGTCCTTGGGGATCCGCCAGCCGTCGAGGAACAGCAGCGGCGGCAGGAACAGCAGGAAGAAGACCGACGGCTTGAGGTCGACGGTCGGCACCATCGACACCGCGATGATCGCGCCCAGGCCGATCTGGACGAGGGGCAGCGGCATGCGGACCAGCCGCGCCAGCGGGGCGCTGACGACGACGGCCAGCAGCAGGAAGAGGATGGTCGAGATCCAGGACAATGGCGTGGTTCAGCTCTAGCCTTTGAAGCTGTCCTTGGCGGCCCGGACCGCGGCGAACGCCTCGTGGTCCTTCGCGCCGGGCAGGCCCATGCGCCCGGCGAGCGAGGGCGCGCGCAGGAAGGGGTTGGTCGCCTTCTCCAGGCCGATCGTCGTCGGCACGGTCCACTCGCCGCGCTCGCGGGCCGCGAAGATGTCGCCGGCCCTGGCCTTCAGCGCCGGGTCGTCGTCGACCGAGAGGGCGAAGCGGGCGTTGGAGGCGGTGTACTCGTGGGCGCAATAGACCTTGGTGTCGTCGGGCAGGGCCGCCAGGCGCTGGAGGCTGGCCCACATCTGCTCGGGCGTGCCCTCGAACAGGCGCCCGCAGCCCAGCGCGAACAGGGTGTCGCCGACGAAGGCGACATGATCGGCGGCGTCGAAATAGGCGATGTGGCCCAGGGTGTGGCCGCCGCTCTCGATCACCTCGAACCGGGTCTGGCCCAGCGTGACGCCGTCGCCGCCGGCGACGATGCGGTCGGGGGCCTGGCCGATGCGCTCGACCTCCTGGGGGCCGACCACGGTCGCGCCGGTGGCGGCCTTGATCTCGGCGTTGCCGCCGGCGTGGTCGGGGTGCCAGTGGGTGTTGAGGATCAGGTCCAGCTTCCAGCCCAGGGTGTCCAGCTCGCGCAGGATGGCGGCGGCCTCGGGCGTGTCGATGCAGGCGGCCAGGCCGGTGGCGTCGTCGCGCACCAGGAAGCCGTAGTTGTCGGACAGGCAGGGGAATTGGTGGACGGTGATCGACACGTGTCTCTCCTGGCCTTCTTGTCGGGGTCCTTGCGATTTAGGGTCGGCAGCGGGCCAAGTCGAGCCTAAGTCTTGCACAGCATGCGTCGCGACGTCCTCGAACTCCGCCAGTTCTACGCCACTCCGCTGGGCCGCGCGGCCCGGGAGATGGTGTCGCGCAAGGTGTTGGAGACCTGGGACGACGCCCGCGACCTGGACGTGCTGGGCCTGGGCTATGCGACGCCGTTCCTGGGCTCGATCCGGCCGGCGGCGCGCCGGGTGGTGGCGGCGATGCCGGCCCAGCAGGGCGTCGAGCTGTGGCCCGCCGAGGGCGCCAACCTGGCCTGCCTGTCGGCCGAGGACGCCCTGCCGTTCCAGAACGCCTTCTTCGACCGGATCCTGGCGGTCCACGCCCTGGAGGAAAGCCCCGACCCGATCGCGCTGCTGCGCGAGGTGTGGCGCGTGCTCTCGCCCACCGGCCGGGTGGTGGTGGTCACCGCCGCGCGCAACGGCCTGTGGGCCAACGCCGAGCGCACGCCCTTCGGGCACGGGCGGCCCTACACCCGCAGCCAGCTCGCCGACCTGCTGCGCGAGGCCGAGCTGGAGCCGACCGGCTGGACCCGCGCGCTCTACGTGCCGCCGGTCGCCTGGATGGCCGGCTGGGCCGAGGGCTTCGAGCAGGCCGGCTCGCGCCTGTGGCCCGGTTTCGCCGGGCTGGTGCTGACCGAGGCGGTGAAGGAGACCTTCGCGGTGAAGGCCAAGACCGCCCGGGTGCGCGCGCCTGCCGTCAGGCCGGGCCTTTCGCCGCTTCCGGCCAGCCGGGCGCCTGTTTCGCGGGCGCAGGAACCTCCGAGTTAGACAAGCGCTTGGACACGGTGTGGCTTGGGGCCTAGCTTGGGGGCTGTCAGCCAACGGTTCCAAGTCTGGAGTAGCGCCATGAAAATGATCGTCGCGGTCATCAAGCCGAGCCGCCTGGACGCCGTGCTGGAGGCCGTCACCGAGGCGGGCGCTTCGGGCCTGACTGTCACCGAGGTGCGCGGCTATGGCCGCCAGCGCGGCAAGACCGAGGTCTATCGCGGCGCCGAGTACGAGGTGAAGCTGCTGCCCAAGGTGAAGCTGGAGATCGCCGTGCCCTCCGACATCGTCGAGGCGGTGATCGAGGCCGTGGCGCGGACCGCCAACACCGGCAAGATCGGCGACGGCAAGGTCTTCGTGCTGGACCTGGAGCAGGCGCTGCGCATCCGCACCGGCGACCGCGACGCCGCGGCCATCGCCGGCTAGCTAGATGAAGCTTCCGTCGTCCGGCGACTGCTGGGCCTTCCAGGCGGCGTAGTCGTCGGGATCGCCCCAGATCGCCGACTCCACCACCGCCGGACCGGGGGCGTGGGTTCCGTCGAGGTTGCGCGCGTGACCGACCAGGACGTAGCCGTCGGCCCTGCCGTCGTTGTCCAGGTCGACGTCGAACCGCTGGCCGGGACGGGCGGTGGCCGCAATGTTGGTGGAGGTGTGGAAGCCCTCGGCGATGTCGGGCTGCTCGGTCCGGGAGACCACGCTGACGTTCTTGCCCTGGAAGGTCAGGCGGTCGCCCTCGCGCTGCGAGAAGTCCAGCACCACGCCCATCAGGCCGCCGGCCGACGGCGGCCCCTTCAGCACGAATTCGTCCGCGCCGGCGCCGCCGATGGCGATCGTGGTCGCGGTCAGGTGGATCTGGTCGTCGCCCGCGCCGCCGTCGAGAACGTCGAAGCGGCCTTCGGGGGCCGTGCCGCCGTCGAGGGTGTCGTTCCCCTCGCCGCCATAGAGACGGTCCGCGCCGGCGCCGCCCATCAGGCTGTCGTCGCCCGCGCCGCCGGAGAGGGTGTCGTCGCCGGCCCCGCCCTGCAGCGTGTCGCCGCCGTCGCCGCCCTGGATCACCTCGCCGCCGGCGTCGGTCTCCGGCGCGCCCGACGTCTCGGCGCGCGCGTCCAGAGAGGCGTCCAGCGCCGCGACCGCGGCGGGTTGGGTCGTGTCGGCGGCCGCTGCGGCGGGCTGCTGCTGCGGCGTCTCGATCGAGGCTTCCGCGCCGGCGGCTGAGGCGGGCGGCGGCTCCTCGCCCGGGCCGTGAGCCTGGGGCGCCAGCAGATCCTGGCGCTGGACGTCGTCGGAGGCGGGCTGGGCGGCGACCGCGATGGCGGCCAGGGGCCCGGCGGCGGCCGGCTCGGCGTGGTCGACGGCCGGCGGCGTGGCGGCCGCGGCGTCGTCGACCTCATGGATGAAGGTGGCGGCGACGACCAGGGCGATGAAGGTCTGCACCTGGCGGGCGCTGAGCGAGACGACCACGTCGTCGCGGACTTCGCGCCAGTCGCCGCCCAGCAGGCGATCGCACGCGGCCCAGAGGGTCTCGCCCTCCTGGATCGCGTCGGCCGAGGCGTCGTGGATCACGAACTGGCCGTTGATGCGGGCGACGTGGATCAGCACCTCTTCCTGGTCGTCCTTGATGACGCACCAGGGATCGCCCTCGTCGGTGACGCCGTAGACGACCTCGACCTTCGCCCCGTCGGCGGCGAGGCGGTCGGCCAGTTCGGACAGCCGCTCGCGTTCGGCGGCGGTCCATCCGCCGCCGGCGCTGGGCCGCGGCGTGAACGGGACGACGTTGTCCATGACGACGGTGGTTCCCTAGCCCCTGCCTGCCAGGCGCGCGACCGGCGCATCCTGAGCGGCGTCCCCGAACAACAGCCGGAAGAGCTCCGGCTCGTAGTAACGCAGCAAGGTGCGAGCAAATTCGGCAGGATCAAGGCCGATCGCCTGCGCCCAGGCGCCTTGCGTCTCGATCGGCACGCGGCCAAGGCCGCTCTCCACCTGCGAGACGAAGGTGTAGTAGCGCAAGCCGACACGCCCCGCCAGTTCGGCCTGGGTGAGCCCGGCGGCTTCGCGGCCGGCTTTCAGCCAGCGTCCGGCCTCCTGGCGCAGACTCTTGGTGGCCGCCGCCCGCGCAGGATCGACCGCGCTTCTTGGCATATCTCTACTCCCTCAGCTCCCGCGGCGAAGACGGCCGCAAACCCATCCTTGCGCACTTGACCCGCCGATGTACAGTAATTACTAAACGTGTTCATACGAGACGTGTAACGCCTCGTCCTTATCATAACATGGACCTGTGGCCGCAAGCCACGTCGTGAGGTCTGACTGGAGTGATCATGCGCCTTCGCCACGTCCTGTTCGCCGCCGCATCGCCGCTTTGCCTCCTGGCGGGCGCGGCCCAGGCCGAAACCGTCATCTCGACGTCCGTCTCGACCCCCGTCGCCACCGCCACCGCCGCCAGCGGGGCGCGCGACGACATCAAGATCACCAGCGCCGGGACGGTCCAGCCGACGTCCGCCGGCGCCGCGGTCACGCTGAACAGCGACAACACGGTGACCAACGAGGGGACGATCAAGTTCTCGAACGTCGACGACGCCACCGGCATCCTGGTGCTGGGCGGAACGACGGGCAGCGTCAGGCACGCGGGCACGATCGTCATCGACGAGACCACCGAGATCAAGGACGCCGACGGCGACGGGGACCTGGACGGTCCGTTCGCCACCGGCGCGCGCCGCTACGGCATCCGCGTGACCGGGCCGGCGGCGTTCCATGGCGAGGTGGCCCAGGTGGGCGGCTCGATCACCATCGAGGGCGCCGACTCGGCGGGGATCTCGGTCGAGACGGCGATCGACGGTTCGGTCCGCACGGCCGGCGCGATCACCGTGACCGGCGACCGGTCCTATGGCGTCCACACGGCCAGCACGGTCGGCGGCGACGTGGCGATCCTCGGGGCGGTGACCGTCCAGGGCCAGGACAACGTCGCGGTGGCGACCGACGACGACATCGGCGGCAAGCTGGTGCTGGGCAATGCGATCACCGCCACCGGCTTCCGCTACACCACGCGCGGGGCCGACGCGGCCGTCGCCAAGCTGGACGCCGACGACCTGCTGGTCGGCGGCCCGGCGGTGCGGGTGCGCGGCGACGTGCTCGGCGGCGTCGTGGTCGACGCGCCCCCGGCGGACCTCGACAAGGACGATCCCGACGAGGACAAGGACGGTATTCCCGACGCCCAGGAGACCACCGGCGCGGTCACCTCGCTCGGCTCGGCCCCGGCGATCCAGATCGGCTCGGACGCGCGGGCCGTGCGGCTGGGCGTCGGCGGGACCGACACCAACGCCTACGGCCTCAACATCAAGGGCACGGCCCAGGCGCTGGGGATCTATGACGGGTTCTCGGCCACGGCGGTCCAGGTGGGCGGCCTGGGCGGCGACGTCGTCGTCGACGGCGGCGTTCGCGTCTCCGGCACGGTCAGCGCCACGGCGGCCAAGGCCGGGGCGGTCGGCCTGCGCCTCGGCTCGGGCGCCAGCACCCCGAAGATCATCGTCGACGGCGGGGCCATCAAGGCGTCGGCCTCGGCGACCGACGCGGTGGACGTCCGCGCGGTGCAGATCGACGCCGGCGCGGGCGTCAGCTACCTCGGCAACTCCGGCGACATCACCGCGGCGATCACCGGAACCCAGGGCTCGGCGACCGCGATCCTCGACGCGTCCGGCTCGCTGAGCCTGATCGAGAACGTCAGGACCATCGCCGCCGGGTTCTCGCCCACCGACAAGACCCAGGCGATCACCGGCAAGGCCGTCGCCCTCGACCTGCGCGCCAACACCGCCGGCGTGACCGTGCGCCAGGGCCCGAACGCCTCGACCTCGGTGACCCCGGCCATCGTCGGCGACGTGCTGTTCGGCTCGGGCGCCGGGCGGCTCGAACTGCTGGCCGGCACGCTGGACGGCGCCGTGGCGTTCGGCTCGGGGGCCGACGCCCTGGTGATCGACGGCGGCGCCAGGATGACCGGCGCCCTGACCGACGCCGGCGGCGGCCTGACGGTCAACGTCGCCAAGGGCCGCCTGACCGCGACCAACGCCGACACCATCAACCTGACCTCGCTGTCGCTCGGCTCGACCGGCGAACTGGTGCTGACCGCCGACCCGGCGGCGGGCAAGTCGACCAGCCTCAATGTCGCCGGGGCGGCCGACCTGGCCACCGGCGCGAAGGTGGGCCTGCGCTTCACCTCGAAGCTGGACGCGCCGGCGACCTTCACCCTGATCAAGGCAGGGGCCCTGACCGCCGGGACCCTCGACGAGAGCCTGCTGGGCTCGACGCCGTGGCTCTACAAGTCCGAGCTGCGGGTCGACCAGGCCAACAACTCGCTGCTGGCCGACGTGCGCCGGCGCACGGCCTCGGAGGCCGGCCTCAACACCGCCGAGGCCGCGGCCTACGATGCGGTGTTCGCCAACTTCGACCGTGACGCCACGGTCCGCGACGCGCTGCTGAGCAAGACCGACGAGAAGGGCTTCACCGGCCTCTACGACCAGTTCCTGCCCGACTTCACGGGCAGCCTGTTCCACACCCTGGCGGCGGCGTCGGACGCCACCAACCGCGCGATCGACGAGAGCGACGGCCAGTTGACCGGCGAGGGCCTGCGCGTCTGGACCCAGGAGATCGCCTTCCTGGTGAAGCGCGACGTCGACCGCACCACCAAGTACGACGCCGACGGCTTCGGCCTGGCCGGCGGCATCGAGGCCCCGTACACCGGCATCGGCACGCTGGGCCTGATGACCAGCTTCGTGAACGTCAATGTCGACGACGCCTTCGCCTCGGCCGCCGAGTCGCTGGGCGGGCAGGTGTTCTCGGCCGGGGTCTACTGGCGCGACACGGCCGGCGGCCTGACCGCCAACCTGGGCCTCAACGGCGGCTATGCGTCGCTGAAGAGCACCCGGGTGCTGTCCGATCCGGCCGCGGGCCTGAACAAGGAAGCCAAGTCCGACTGGAGCGGCCTGACCTTCGCCGCCCACGCGGGCCTCTCCTACCTGTTCGATCTCGGCCGCCTCTACTTCAAGCCCCAGGCCACCGCCGACTACTTCATGCTGAAGGAAAACGACCGGACCGAGTCCGGCGGCGGCGGGGCGATGGACCTTTCGATCGACGAGCGTTCGAGCAACCAGCTCAGCGCCTTCGCCGGCCTCACCCTCGGAGCCCGCTTCGGTGAGGAGAGCGCCTTTGTCTGGGTTCCCGAGCTGACCGCCGGCTGGCGTCAGGCAGCCGGCGACGGGGTGGACGTCACGACCGCCCGCTTCGTCGCCGGAGGTCCTGCCTTCAGCCTGGCCGCCCCCGACCTGTCGGGCGGCGGGCCGGTGGTGCGCCTGGCCCTGCGCGGCCAGGGCCAATACTTCGACTTCGCGGTCGAGGGGGGCGGCGAGTACCGCGACGACTACGAGGCCTATGACGGCCGGGTGGTGGTCCGCTTCCTGTTCTAGTCGCGTGGAGCTGTGGTTCAGATGACGCTCTTGCTTGGAGGTCTGCTGGCGATCGCCGCCGGCCTGGTCGGCGTCGCCCGCCGCACCTACGGGCGCCCCCCGCTCTGGCGGTCGTGGGCGGCCCTGGCCGGGGCCGTCGTCTGTCTCGGTTCCGGCGTTGCGCTCGTGATCGTCGAGCCCAGCGCCATCGTGGAGACGCCGGTCCTGTTCGTGGCCGGCTTCTGCCTCTTCGAGGGGAGCCTGGCGCTCCTCAGCCTGATGGCTGCGGCGGGACGCCCGCAGCCCAAGTGGCTCTCCTAGGCGGCGCTTCCCCAGGGCGGATGGTCCCCCCGTCGCCCGCCGCTATTCGAAGAGGCTGCCCGGGGGCGGGGCCGG
This sequence comes from Phenylobacterium sp., assembly GCF_031984885.1. Lineage (GTDB taxonomy): Bacteria > Pseudomonadota > Alphaproteobacteria > Caulobacterales > Caulobacteraceae > Phenylobacterium. Next base: position 9,757 of record NZ_DAMABV010000023.1, on the reverse strand, counting down.
CGTGCTTGGAGGCGCCGGCTCCGCCTTTCGGCTGAGCAGGAAGAGGGCGTTTTCCGCCCGCCAGTTCTCGATCGGACGCGAAGGATCGATCTGCCGCGCCGGCTTGCCCGGCACGAGCGAGGCGCAGGCGTCGATCCTCAGCTCCAGGTCGTCGCAGAGCGCGGTGAAGTCGCGCAGGGTGCAGAGGTGGATGTTCGGCGTCGACCACCACGGTTCGGGCAGGGACTTGGTCTCGGGCATCCGGCCCTTGGTCAGCAGGTCCATGCGCACCCGCCAGTGCCCGAAGTTCGGCAGCGAGACCACCGCACGGTCGGCGATGCGCAGCAGTTCGGACAGCACGTGCTTGGGATCGCGCACCTGCTGCAGGGTCTTGGACAGCACCGCGTAGTCGAAGGCCTTGGTCGGGAAGTTGTCGAGGTCGTGGTCGGCGTCGCCCTGCACCACGGCCAGCCCCCGCGCCAGGCAGGCGGCGACGCCCTCGCGCGACAGCTCCAGGCCCTGGCCGTCGATCTCCTTCTCGGCGGTCAGCAGCTCCAGCAGCTCGCCTTCGCCGCAGCCGACGTCGAGCACCCGCGCGCGCGGGCGCACCATCCGGAGGATTTCCCTGAAGTCGTCGCGGATGGACGTCACGCAAGGCCCCGCTTGTCGGCCGCGGAGGCCAGGAAGCCGCGCAGGGCCGAATCCAGCACCGGCTCGTCCAGGAAGAAGGCGTCGTGGCCCTTGTCGGTCTCGATCTCGGCGAAGGACGCGCGGCAGCCGGCGGCGTTGAGCGCGCGGACGATGTCGCGGCTCTCGGCGGTGGAATAGAGCCAGTCCGACGAGAACGACAGCACGCAGAAGCGCACGCGCCGCGCCTTGCGGAAGCACTCGGCCAGCACCCCGCCGCACCGCGCGCCGAGGTCGAAATAGTCCAGCGCCCGGGTGATGTAGAGATAGGAGTTGGCGTCGAAGCGGTCGACGAAGCTGGCGCCCTGGTGGCGCAGGTAGCTCTCCACCTGGAAGTCGGCGTCGAAGCCCCACGACAGGCCGTCGCGCTGCAGCTCGCGGCCGAACTTCCGCTGCAGGGCCGGCTCGGAGAGATAGGTGATATGCGCGGCCATGCGCGCGACGGCCAGACCCTTTTCCGGCCGCACGCCGGCCAGTTGATAGGCCCCGCCGCGCCAGTCGGGATCGGCCATGATCGCCTGGCGGCCGACCTCGTGGAAGGCGATGTTCTGGGCCGAGTGGCGGGCCGCCGCGGCGATGCAGATGGCCGAGAACAGCTTGTCTGGATAGTCGGCGGCCCATTGCAGGACCTGCATGCCGCCCATCGAGCCGCCGACCACGGCGAACAGGGTCTCGATGCCCAGGGCCTCGATCAGCATGGCCTGGGCGCGCACCATGTCGGCGATGGTGATCACCGGGAAGGAGAGGGCGTAGGGCTCGCCCGTCGCCGGGTTCAGCGAGGCCGGGCCGGTGGAGCCCATGCAGCCGCCGACGACGTTGGTGGCGATGATGAAGTAGCGCTCGGGATCGAGCGGCAGGCCAGGGCCGATGACGCGGTCCCACCATCCGGGCTTGCCGGTGACGGGGTGGGGCGAGGCCGCGTGCTGGTCGCCGGTCAGGGCGTGGCAGACCAGCACGGCGTTGGACTTGTCGGCGTTGAGCGCGCCGTAGGTCTTGTAGGCGATCTCCAGCGGGCTGAGCAGCGCGCCGGAGTCCAGGCGCAGCGGCTGGTCGGCGGGAAAGCTATGCAGGCCGCCGCCGGTTTCGACCTTCGGGATCGCAATCGCGCTCATGCGCCGCTTGGACCGCCAAGCTCTTTCGCTGTCAACAGCTTCGCGTATCGGCTTTGGCCGGCTATGACACCTTTCAAGCAGCGCTCGGGGGCGCGTCAAACAGCAAGGAGCGTGGCGGAGCGTTCATGGACCGGCTTATTCTCTTGCGCCACGGCAAGGCGGAGCGTGACTCCAAGAGCGGCGAGGATTTCGACCGCAAGCTCACCGACCGCGGCGTCCGTGAAACGGCGGCCATGGCTGCGAACCTCGCGGACCTGGGCCTCATCCCCGACATCGTGCTGGTCTCGCCGGCCAAGCGCACGCGCGAGACCTGGGCCTCGGCCCAGGCGGCGTTCCCCAACAGCGCCTCGCGCACCGAGCAGTTGCTGTACCTGGCCGAGGAGCGCGTCGTGCGCGAGCTGGCCGAGGCGGCGGGCCAGTCCTCGCGCACGGTGATGGTGGTCGGGCACAATCCGGGCCTGCAGGAGCTGACCATCCGTCTGCTCTCGGAAGGCGGCTCGCCCGCGCCGCTGATCGCCCGGGCGCACGCGGCCTTCCCGACCGCGGCGGCGGCGGTGTTCCTGTTCGATGCGGCCGGCCGCCCGTCCTATGACGGCCTGTTCTTCCCGAGGGGCTGAGCCGTGGGACGCATCTACAAGATCCTGGCCCGCACGGAATGGACGCAGGCCAAGGCCGCCGGCGTGTTCGAGGGCTCGGCGGTCGACCTGGCCGACGGCTTCATCCACTTCTCGACCGCGGCCCAGGCGGCCGAGACCGCCCGCCGGCACTTCGCGGGCCAGGCCGACCTGGTGGTGCTCGAGCTCGAGGCCGACGACCTGGGCCCGGCCCTGGTCTGGGAGCCCTCGCGCGGCGGCGACCTCTTTCCGCACCTCTACGGCCCGCTGGCCGCCGACAAGGTGCTGGCCGTGACGGAAGCGCCGCTGGCGCAGGACGGCGTTCCGCAACTGGGGACATTGGCATGAGCCTGCACGACATCGCCGCCCGCGCCATGCACGTCCTCGACCCGGAGGACGCCCACCGCCTGACCATCCGCCTGCTGGCCCTGGGCCTGGGCTCGCGCGGCGGCGCAGACGATCCGATCCTGGCCACCGAGGTCGCGGGCCTGAAGCTGCCCAACTGCGTGGGCCTGGCCCCCGGCTTCGACAAGAACGCCGAGGTGTTCGGCCCCATGCTGGCCGCCGGCTTCGGCTTCGTGGAGTGCGGCACGGTCACGCCGCTGGCCCAGGCCGGCAATCCGCGCCCGCGCCTGTTCCGCCTGACCGAGGACCAGGCGGTGATCAACCGCATGGGCTTCAACAACGAGGGCCTGGAAGCCTTCGCCGCCCGGCTGGCGCGGCGCGGGCCCGGCGTGGTCGGGGCCAATATCGGCGCCAACAAGGACGCCGAAGACCGCATCGCCGACTATGTCACCGGCCTGACCCGGCTGTGGGGCCTGGCGTCCTATTTCACGATCAACATCTCCTCGCCCAACACGCCGGGCCTTCGCGCCCTGCAGACCAGGGCGGCGCTGGAGGACCTGCTGGGCCGGCTGGCGGCGGCGCGCGATTCGCTGCCGGCGGCGGGCCGGGTCCCGATGTTCCTGAAGGTCGCCCCCGACCTGGAGGACGGCGAGGTCGAGGCGATCGTCGAGACGGTGGCGGCCAACGGCCTGGAGGGGATCATCGTCTCCAACACCACCATCAGCCGCCCGCACCTGGCCTCGAAGTTCGCGGGCGAGGCCGGCGGGCTCTCGGGCGCGCCGCTGACGGCGCTCTCGACCCAGATGCTGGGGGCCTTCGCCCAGGCCGCGGCGGGACGGGTGGCGCTGATCGGCGCCGGCGGCGTCGGTTCGGGCCAGGACGCCTACGCCAAGATCCGGGCCGGCGCCTCGGCGGTGCAGCTCTATTCGGCCATGGTGTTCGGCGGTCCGGGCCTGGTCACCCGTGTCAAGCGCGACCTGGCCGCCTGCCTGCGCCGCGACGGCTTCGCCTCCGTCGCCCAGGCTGTGGGCGCGAATTGAGGTCAATGCTGAGGCTTTCCCACGGAATTGGCTACGCTTTCGGGCGCCCCTGCGTTGCCGAACCGTTCCGGGTGCAGTAACGGGGGAGTCGTCATGGCGGACGCCCCCTCTCCTTCGGCGCCCAAAAAGCCGCCCACGCGTCGCTTTTTCTGGCCGGGCGGCCTGTCGGCACGTCTGCTGCTTCTGACCATACTGTTCGTGGCGGGCGCCAGCGCCATCGCATTGCCCGCGGCCCTGGCCTCGTTCGAGGAGCAGTGGCTGCTGGACCGGGTGCGGGCCGCCGAACTGGCCTCGATGGCCACCGAGGTCGCGCCCGACCAGATCCTCAGCGAGAACCTCGCCTCGCAGTTGCGCGAAGTGGCGGGCGTCCAGACCGTCGCGGTGCTGGACAACGACGGCAACCGATTCCTGAAGGTCCCGGGGCCGCGCCTGGAAGAGCCGCCCTATCTGGTCGACCTGCGCGACCAGGCGCCGGCCTCCTGGCTGTCGGCGCCGTTCCAGACCCTGTTCGGCGGCGCCGACGGGCGGATGGTGCGGGTGATCGCCGAGCCGCGCTTCTACAGGGCCCAGTTCATCGAGGTCGTCGCGCCCGACACCGAGCTGAAGGCCGAGCTGACCGCCTATCTCTGGCGGCTGCTGGCGATCATGGGCTTCGTCTCGTTTCTGGCAGGCGGGCTGGTTTACCTGTCGCTCAACTACTTCCTGGTCCGCCCGATGCAGCGGATCACCCGCTCGATGGAGCGGTTCGCGGCCGATCCGGAGGACACCGCCGCGCACATCGCCCCCTCCGGCCGCCGCGACGAGGTCGGCCGCGCCGAGGTGCAGTTGGAGCGGATGCAGGAGGAGCTGCGCGCGGCCCTGCAGTCGCGCGCCCGCCTGGCCGCGCTGGGCGAGGCGGTGGCCAAGATCAACCACGACCTGCGCAACATGCTGACCAGCGCCCAGATCGCGTCGGAGCGGCTGGCGGCGCTGAAGGACCCGCAGGTGACCCAGGCCATGCCGCGCCTGGAGCGGGCGCTGGACCGGGCGGTGAAGCTGGCCAGCGACGTGCTGGCCTATGGCAAGACCGAAGAGGCCGCGCCCGATGCGCGCCCGGTGCTGCTGTCGCAGATCCTGGAGGGGGCCGAGGAGGAGGCGCGGCTCTCGCCCGAGGGCGTGCGGCTGATCTCGCTGGTGGACCGCGCCGACCAGGTCAACGCCGACCCGGACCAGTTGCACCGCATCCTGGTCAACCTGATGCGCAATGCGCGCCAGGCGATCGAGCAGCAGGCCGGCCGCGAGACCCCCGGCTCGGTCCAGGTCTCGCTGTTCGAGGAGGACGGCGTCAGCGTCATCCGCCTGGCCGACAACGGGCCGGGCGTGTCGGAGCGGGCGCGCGAGCGGCTGTTCCAGCCCTTCGCCGGTTCGACCCGGCCGGGCGGCGCGGGGCTTGGCCTGGCCATCGCCCGCGAGCTGGCCCAGGGCCACGGCGGCGACCTGGCCCTGGCCGAGACCGGGCCGCAGGGCTCGGTGTTCGAGCTGCGGCTGCCCGGCGCCCCGACCAAGGCGCCGACGCCGAAGCGCCGGCGCAGCAAGACCCGGGAAGTCTAGAAGCCCTTCGCGACGCCTTCGCGGCGGTCGTCGGCGCCGCCTTGCAGGCCCTGCGGGGTGACCATGACGCCGTGCAGGCCGGAGCCCTCGCCGCCGCTGCCCTTGAAGGCGATCCCCTTGGCGGCCAGGGCGTCGACCACGCCGGGCGCGTAGCGGGCCGGCTCGGAGGCGATGCTGTCGCCGCGGGCGATCAGGTTGGGCAGGGCGAAGGCGTCGGCCACGCTCATCTTCCAGTCCAGGATCGCGACCAGGGCCTTGAGGTTGTAGGCCAGGATCGAGTTGCCGCCCGGCGAGCCGATGGCCGCCACGAAGCGTCCCTCGCGGTCCAGCACGATGGTCGGCGCCATGGAGGAGCGCGGACGCTTGCCCGGCGCCACGGCGTTGGCGGCCTTGGTCCCGTCGGCGTTGGCCGGGGCCCAGGAGAAGTCGGTGAGCTGGTTGTTCAGGAAGAAGCCGCCGACCATGCGGCCGGTGCCGAAGATGCTCTCGACCGTGGTGGTCATCGAGACCACGTCGCCGTCGGCGTCGACGATCACGAAGTGCGAGGTGCCGCCCGGCTCGCGGGTGGCGTCGGGGGCCAGGGCGCCGGCGCCGCGCGGCGCGCCGGGCGCCGGGGCCGGGCCGGCGACGTCGCCGATCAGGGTCGCACGCTGGGCGACGTAGCTGTCTTCCAGCAGGCCCTCGATCGGCACGGGCGTGAAGTCCGGGTCGCCGAAGTAGCGGTCGCGGTCGGCGTACATCAGGCGGCTGGCCTGGGCGAACAGGAACCAGGCCTGGGGATCGCCCGGGCCGCGCTTGTCGATATCGGTGTGCGAAAGGATGCCGAGCGCCTCCAGCAGCGCCGCGCCGCTGGACGGGGCGTCGGGCACGCAGACGACGTAGAGGCGGTAGGGCCGGCAGACGGCCTCGCCCGCCTTCGGCTTGTAGGACTTCAGGTCGGCCAGGGTGATCGTCCCGGGCAGCGGGCCTTCGTGCACCTTGGCGACGATGGCCTCGGCGATGGCGCCTTCCAGCAGCGCCTTGGGGCCCTCGGCGGCGATCTTGCGGACCGTCTGGGCGTAGGCGGGGTTCTTCAGGACGTCGCCGGCCTGATAGCGCTGGCCGTCGGGCTTGGTGAAATAGGCCGCCGCGTCGGGCGTGCCGGCCTGGGGGAAGGGGCTGGCGATCATGCCGGCCAGGCGCGGGCTGACCACGAAGCCGTCGGCGGCCAGGCGCTCGGCGTCGTCGAACAGGTCCTTCCAGGCCAGCTTGCCGTGCTGGGCCTGGGCCATGGCCAGCATGGCCACCGCGCCGGGCACGCCGGTCGCCTTGCCGCTGGTCACCGCGACGGGGAACGGCAGCGGCTTGCCCGCGCTGTCCAGGAACATGTCCTCGGTCGCGCCGGCCGGGGCGGTCTCGCGGCCGTTATAGGCGACCACCTTCTTCGTTTTGGCGTCGTAGTAGGTCATGAAGGCGCCGCCGCCGACGCCCGAGCTCTGCGGCTCCACCAGGCTCAGCACCGACTGCACGGCCACCGCGGCGTCCACCGCCGAGCCGCCCTTGCGCAGCACGTCGAGGCCCGCCTCCACCGCCAGCGGGTTGGCGGCGGCGACCATGACCTGGGGGCCGGCGGCGGCGGCCGCGGGGGCCGGCGCGGGCGCCTCCCTGGTGGTCGTGGCGCAGGCCGCAAGGGCCAGGGCAAGCGGAAGGGCGGCGAAACGCTGGAGCTGAAGCACTTGGAACCCATCGGAGGCGGAGGGGAGGAGAGCGCCACCATAGCCATCCGCGCGTGGACAACAAATGCGCCGCCGTGCTTTCGATGCCGATTATGAGCCAGAACCCCGCCGCTGCGCCCGGAGCGCGCAACCTGATCACCGATGTGCCCGGCCTGAAGGTCGGCCAGGCCGGCGACGCCGCCGTCCGCACCGGGGTCAGCGTCATCCTGCCCGACGAGCGCGCCGTGGCCGGCTGCGACGTGCGCGGGGGCGGCCCGGGCACCCGCGAGACCGACGCCCTGGCCCCGGAGAACCTGGTCGAGGCCATCGACGCCGTCGTGCTGTCGGGCGGCTCGGTCTACGGCCTGGCGGCGGCGGACGGGGTCGTGGCCTGGCTGGGGGCGCAGGGACGCGGCTATGGCCTGGTCAGCGCCGCCGGGGTCCCGCGCTCGCCGGTCGTGCCCTCGGCGATCCTCTATGACCTCGCCAACGGCGGCGACAAGGCGTGGGGCGAGGACTCGCCCTATCGCCGGCTGGGGCGCGAGGCGGTGCTGGCTGCGGGCCTGGACGTCGAGCTCGGGACGGCGGGCGCCGGCTATGGCGCGATGGCGGGGGGCCTGAAGGGCGGGACCGGCTCGGCCTCGATCGTCACGGCCGACGGGATCAGCGTCGGCGCCCTGGTCTGCGTCAATGCGTTCGGCTCGGTGGTGGCGCCGGGCGGGCGGACCTTCTGGGCGGCGCCCTACGAGGTCGGCGACGAGTTCGGCGGCCTGGGCGCGGCGGGCCTCGCGGCCGCCGCCGACGACTGGGGCCTGGCCAAGTCCGACCCGAAGGCGCGGATGAACACCACCATCGCCTGCGTGGCCACCGACGTGGCCCTGACCCCGGCCCAGGCCCGGCGGGTGGCGATCATGGCCCAGGACGGCCTGGCCCGCGCCATCCGGCCGGTCCACGCGCCCTTCGACGGCGACGTGGTCTTCGCGCTCTCCACCGCCCGCCGGCTGCTGGGCGCGCAGGCCGACTTCACGGTGGCCCGGATCGGCGCGCTGGCGGCCGACGTGCTGGCCCGGGCGGTGGCGCGCGGCGTCCATGCGGCCCAGGGCTGGCCGGGCTCCAGAAGCTGGCGCGACCTGCAGGGATAGGGCTTCGCAGGTTTCGGCGTTTCAGCGATTGGCGAACGCTGCGGCTGCGCATAGAGTTCGAAGACCCGCGTTCTTAGAGTTCCTGGATGGAGACAGGCCCATGATCTGGGTGAGAACGACGGCCGTCCTGGCCGGCGCCGGCCTGCTGGCCACGGGCGCGCAGGCGCAGCCCGCGCAACAGGTGACCGGCCCGGTCGCCACCTACTGGATGAGCGCCCAGACCCTGACCGGCTTCGGGGCCATGGGCGCCGGCGGCGGGCGACCCTCGATGGGGGCCATGATGGGCGCGATGATGGGCGGCGGCTCGAACGTCTCCAAGTCCCTGACCCTGCAGCTTGGGACCTCGCGCACGGCGAGCGGCGCGCCGGCCGCCGAGCACCTGCCGCCCAGCGCCCTGCGGGCCGGCGAGAGCCTGCCGCTGCTGTCGCCCAAGGCTCCCGGCCCGGTGCGCGAGACGCCCTACGCCATGCCGGAGGGCTACAAGCCCAAGGGCAGGATGCTGATCTACTGGGGCTGCGGCGAGCACGCGGGGCCGGGCCAGCCGGTCGTCATCGACTTCGCCAAGGTGGCCGCGGGCCAGGTTCCGGCCGGCCTGCAGTCGCTGGCGGCCACCTTCGGCTCGCCGATGCAGCCGCCCGCGCCGGGCCGCAGCACGACCTATGGCGAATGGCCCAACGAGAAGACCCGCACCACGGTGCCGGGGAACGGCTCGCTGGTCGGCGACCACCTGATCCGCGGCAACTACACGCCCGACATCAAGTTCGCCCTGGCGGCCGAGCAGGACTTCCTGGGGCCGCTGAACCTGACCCGCAACCTGGTGAACCCGTCGGGATCGGGTCAACTGGCCTGGAACGCGCTCGGGAACGCCCGCGGTTACCTGGCCGTGGCCATGGGCGCCAGCGCCGACGAGACGGTCGTGCTGTGGTCGTCCAGCCAGGTGCAGGCCTCGGCCTTCGCGCTGCCCGACTATCTCAGCAACGGCGACATCCAGCGGCTGGTCGCGTCCAAGGCGCTGATGGCGCCGACCACGACGAGCTGCACCATCCCGGTCGAGGTCGTGAAGGCCGCGCCCCAGGCGATGGTCCAACTGGCGGCCTATGGCGGCGAGACCAACATCTCCTATCCGCCGAGGCCCGCCGATCCGAAGACGGCCTGGAACATCGATTGGACCCTCAAGGTCCGCTACAAGTCGCAGACCGGCGGCATGCTGGGCATGCAGACGCCCGGCGCGATGGGCATGGCCGACGACGACGCCGACGGCGGCGATCAGCGCGGCGATCCGCAGGGGCAGGGCGGCCAGAAGAGCAAGTCGCCCTTCGGCGCGCCGGGCGTCGGCGGGACGATCCTGAAGGGGCTCGGCGGCCGTCTTCCGGGGCTCTGAAAAGAAAATCGGCCGGGGCGAAATTTTCTTCTCGCCCCGGCTTGCCAACCCCCGCCGGCCCGACTAGGTTCCGCGCCCTTGCCGTAGGGCAACAGCGCGCCCGTAGCTCAGCTGGATAGAGCATCAGACTACGAATCTGAGGGTCGGACGTTCGAATCGTTCCGGGCGCGCCA
>NZ_DAMABV010000022.1:0-28020 GCF_031984885.1 Phenylobacterium sp. | reverse complement strand
GCTCGCGCGCCGTCAGCTTGCCCTTGCCGTGCTGCGAGGCGATCCGGCGCTCCCCACCGCCAAGTCGCGCCTCCCCCCGGCGCTTCTCAAGCTCCTCAAGGATGTGCTTCACACGCCGCCTCCCATGCCAAGCCTCAAGGCGTAGTCGGACGGTATCGCCCTGGCAACACTCGCCCCGCGTCCGGCCATGGTGCGATGACCTTGAGGGCGCTCAAGGCCCGAGCGGCGTGGTCGATGAAGGCGCGGGTCTTGGGCGAGACGTGGCGGCTGCCCTTGCGCTGGACGTTCGGAGACTATTCGCCCACGACGCTGGCGACGGCCCTCAGGCCAGGGCCCTGAACCAGCGGTCGAGCATCCGGGCCTCGTCGAAAAGCCGAGCCGTGCGCTCGGCGGCTTCCTCGTCCACGCCCCATTTCTCTTCCTGATAGGCCTCGTCGATCCGCGACAGGGTCCAGGCCTCTTCGCCGCTCAGCCAGCCGCGCTGCAGGGCAAGGGCCAGGACCGCCGAGCCGAACAGCGGCGTGCCGAACGCCACCCCGGTCAGGGTGAAGTCGTCGAGCTCCAGGGCCAGGGCCTTGACCTTGGCCAGGGTCTCCTGCGGCTGCTCGGCGTGGATGATGCCGGTGGCGCGCTGGAAGACCAGGGCCAGCTCCTGCTCGGCCCGGCGCAGCACCGGCTCCCAGCCGGCGACCTGGCGCGCATGCAGGCTGTCGCCGCTCTCCGAGAAGTAGCAGAGCAGGTCCGAGGCGGCGTACTGCGAGATCTGGCTGGCCGTGGCGTCGCGCGCCTGGGGGACCGCCTCGGTGGCCGTGAAGGCTAGGCGGGTGATGTGCATCGCCGCGATCTCGATGTGCTTGCCCTGGGCGTCCCACTCGGCCGCGACCATCTCGGCCAGAGCCTGGGTCGGCACGGCGAGCTTGCCGCCCCTGGGCGAGCGGACGTTGCGGCCGTCGAGCCTGACCGAGAAGGCGCCGTCCTCGGCGACCACCGAGACGTCCTTGTAGAACCGCTTGGGCTTCTCGCCCGGTTCGATGAAACCCTTTTGCACGTCGGCCTCCTGCGTCCGCACGACGAAACTATGCGGCGCGGTGCGTGCAATGACCGGGGACGGCCGATTGTGCAAGCGCGCCGGTCTCGGCGAGGCTTAGCCCCGCCGCCGCCGGCTCTTGAACGGCTCGGGATCGGCCTCGTGCTCGTCGAAGCCGAAGCGGTTGAAGCCTTCCTTGAGCTCCTTGCTGATCGGCGCCTCGAGGATCAGCGTCCCGCGCGAGGGGTGCGGCAGGGTCAGGCGCCGCGCGTGGAGCTGCAGCTTCAGGCTGCCCGAGAGCTCGGCCGAGGCGTCGGTCTTGTACTTGGGATCGCCCAGGATCGGGTGGCCCATGGCCAGCATGTGCGCCCGCAGTTGGTGGGTCCGGCCGGTGTGCGGCCGCAGCGCCATCCAGGCGACGCGGTGGGCCGCGCGGCTGACGGTGACGAACTCCGTCTCGGCCGGATCGGCGTTGGGGTCCTTGGGATCGGCGGGGATCACCATCTCGCGGTCGCCGACGCCCTTCTTGACCAGGTGCAGCTCCATCACCCCTTCGGAGGGCTTGGGATTGCCGAGCACCAGCGCCCAATAGGTCTTCTCCGCCCGCCGCCGGGCGAAGGCCCCCGACAGCTTGGCCGCCGCGCCGGGCGTCTTGCCCAGCACCAGCACGCCGGAGGTGTCGCGGTCGAGCCGGTGAACCAGGCGCGGGCGCTCCAGCCCCTCGCCCCAGGCGCTGAGCAGACGGTCGACGTGCTTGGTGGTCTTGGTGCCGCCCTGCACCGCCAGGCCGGCGGGCTTGTTGAGCGCCAGGACCTCCTCGTCCTCGTAGAGCACCAGCGATTTCGCATAGGCGATGTCGCGCGGGTCGAGGCCCGGCTTGTCGCCCGGCCTGGGCGCGTCGGGCAGCGGCGGCACGCGGATCGTCTCGCCGGCCGCCAGTCGCTGGTCAGGCTTTGCCCGCGCGCCGTCCACGCGGATCTGCCCCGAACGGGCCAGCTTCTGGATCTGGATCTGCGAGACGTGCGGCCAGCGCCGGCGGAACCAGCGGTCGAGGCGCACGCCGTCTTCGCCAGGATCGACGGCGATGTTGCGAACTTCCCTCACGCGAACGCCCTCCGGGCCAGAAGCAGACCGACGAACAGGGCGCTCATCGAAAGTAGAACCGAGGCGGTGGCATAGGTGAACGCCTGCCCATAGGCCCGGCGCTCCACCATCAGGGCGATCTCCAGCGAGAACGCCGAGAAGGTCGTGAAGCCGCCCAGGACGCCGACGCCCAGCAGGACGCGCAGCTTCTCCTGGTCGGGGCCGCCGCGATGGGCCAGATAGCCGGCCAGCAGGCCCATCAGCAAGCCGCCCGAGATGTTGACGACGAAGGTCCCGAACGGCCAGTTCGGCCCCCATAGCCTGAGGGCCTGAACGCCCACGGCGTAGCGCGCCACGGCGCCTGCCGCGCCTCCCGCGGCGACCAATAACACCTTTTCCATGCGCCCTTATGCGACGCTCCAGCCCTTCGGCGCAAACGGTCGGTTAATCGAGCCCCGTCACGGTCGGTTAAGCCCGCCTCGGCATGTTCCCAGCCTTACGGGGTTGCTGGATGACGGGCGTGGCGGGCGAGAGTGGAGTCGAGGCGTCTGTCGGGCCCTCCGAGGGCCTGCCGCCCTGGACCTTCGTCACGACCGAACGCCGCATCCTGGCCCTCGACTACTCCATCGAGGAACTGGTCAGCCTGAAGCACGCCGCCACCGCGGCCCTGCGGATCCGTCCGGTCGTCCGCCATGTGAAGACCGGGGTGATCATCCCGACCTGGGCCTATGGCCGGCTGGCCGACAGCGACGTGGAGAGCATCGATCGCGCCACCCTCGATTTCGCCGGCCGGCTGCGTCCGTCCGAGACAGAGGCCAAGCTGCCGCTGATCATTCCGCAGTCGTTCCGCACCCTGGCGGGGCGGCGGGGCCGGGCGAGCCTGACCCAGGCCACCCACGGCTCGGCCGCGGCGCTGAAGGCGCGGATCATCATCGAAATGACCGAGATCGACCGCGGCACGCCGTCCGGCCGCCTGAACGAAGTGGCCGCCCTGCTGGGGTCGGCCTGCAAGGGCGTCTTCGCCCGCCTGCAGCCGGGCCGCGACGTCGCCGCGCCGATGAAGGACGTCCGCCTGCAGGGCCTGGCCCTGGACGCCGGCGACGTGGTCGGAAGCGACAGCGACATCGCCGGCGCCCTGCTGGACGTCGGCCAGCAGGTCCAGGGGCTTGCGCCGCTGCTCATCGCCCAGGGCCTGAGTTCCGACGGCTTCTTCGCGGTCGCCGAGGTCGCCGGCTTCACCCACGTCGCGCTGCGCGGCGAAGGCCAGACCCCGGAGGCTTCCCGCTAGATCCGCGCGCCGATGGTGCGGCGGACATCGGCGGCGTTGTAGACCTCGCCCCGGGCGCTGCTCGGCGGCGCGCCCTTGCCCATGATGATCTCGATGGTCTGGGTCAGCGCCGGTCCCCCGCTGAGATCGAAGCTGGCGCCGCCCCCGACGCCGACGCCGCTGCGGTATCCGCCGCTGCCGCCGCCGGCCCCGACCGAGAGCCGCGAACCGCCGCCGTCCCCGCTTTGCGCGACGTAGCGGTCGACGACCCGGAACCAGTCATAGCCGTCCGCCAGGGTCAGGTCCGCGGCGCGCAGCAGCGCATAGTCGGCGACCTGGGTCATCGGCGCGCCGGGGCCGCCGCGAAACGTGACGCGATAGCGGCCTGGCTCGATCCTCAGCTCGGAGAAGCCGACGGCCTGGGCGCCAGCGGCCGGCGCATAGACCGTCGGCGCGGTGGCGCAGGCCGCCAGGGCGGCGCAGAGCGCGACCGTCGCAATCAGGCGTCTCATGATCATGACCTCCCGAAGCGGCCGGGCGAACGGCCGGCCTCCTGGCTAACGGTCAAGCCTGAACGACGTTCCCGCCCAGGCCCAGCGCCGCGATCAGGCCCTGCATGTCGGCAGGGGTGTCCGCCTCGATCCGCTTGGTCCCGCCGGCCGGATGCGGAAACGACAGCGCCGCGGCGTGCAGCATCAGCCGCGGCACGGGATGGCCGCCCGCCATCAGCGCGCCGCCATAGCGCGCGTCGCCGGCGATCGGGCGACCGATGGAGGCCAGGTGCACCCGGATCTGGTGCATCCGCCCGGTCTGCGGGTTGAGCTCCAGCAGCGCCGCATTCTGCCCTTTCGAGAGCGTGCGATAGCGGGTCAGCGCCGCCTCGGCGTCGGGATGATCGGGCGCGCAGACCCGCATATAGGCCTCGCGGGCGGCCTCCTCGCGGCGCAGGGGGGCGTCGATGACGCTGGAAGCGGGGTCAGGCGCTCCGGGCGTGACGATGGCGCGATAGGTCTTGGCGAAGCGCCGGCCCATCATGTGCTTGCCCAGGAAGCTCGCCGCCGGCTTGGTCTTGGCGGTGAGGATCACCCCGCTGGTGTCGCGATCCAGCCGGTGGATCAGCCGCGGCCGCGCCTTGCCCGGCTTGGCGAAGGCCCACAGCAGCTCGTCCAGCGTGTTGACCTGGCCCCGCCCGCCCTGGCTGGAGAGGCCCGACGGCTTGTTGAGCGCCATGATCTCGGCGTCCTCGTAGATCACCAGGCTGCGGACCAGGGCGATCTCTTCGGAGGTCAGGACGACGGGCTTGGGCTGGGCTTTGACCTTCGGCGGCGTGCGCGGCTTCACGTCCGGCGGTTCCGCTGCTCGGCCCAGCGCTCCAGGCGCTCCTTGATGCGCGCCTCCACGCCGACGTCCTTGGGCTGATAGAAGCGCTGCCGCTCCATCCCCTCGGGGAAGTAGTTCTGGCCGGAGAAGCCGCCCTCGACGTCATGGTCGTAGGCGTAGCCCTTGCCGTATCCCAGGTCCTTCATGAGCTTGGTCGGGGCGTTGCGGATATGGGCCGGCGGCATCAGCGAGCCGGTCTCGCGGGCCGCCTTCTGCGCCGCCTTGAAGGCCATGTAGACGGCGTTGGACTTGGGCGCGGCGGCCAGGTGCACGACCACCTGGGCCAGGGCCAGCTCGCCCTCCGGGCTGCCCAGGAAGTCGTAGGTGTCCTTGGCGGCGTTGGCCAGGACCAGGGCCATGGGGTCGGCCTCGCCGATGTCCTCGACCGCCATGCGGATCAGGCGGCGGGCGATGAACAGCGGATCCTCGCCGCCGCCCAGCATTCGCGCCAGCCAGTAGAGCGCCGCGTCGGGGTCGGAGCCGCGCACCGACTTATGCAGCGCCGAAATCAGGTTGTAGTGCTCTTCGCGGTCCTTGTCGTAGGCGGGGCTGCGCTTCTGGAGGATCTGGCCCAGGTCCTTGAGCGACAGGGGTTTCGCCGATCCGATGTTGAACAGGGTCTCGGCCAGGGTCAGCAGGTAGCGGCCATCGCCGTCGGCCATGGCGACCAGGGCCTGGCGGGCCTCCGGTTCGAGCGGAAGCTCGCGCTGCTCATGCGCCTCGGCCTTGGCCAGCAGGGATTCCAGCGCCTCGTCGTCCAGCCGCTTGAGCACATAGACCTGGGCCCGCGACAGCAGCGCCCCGTTCAGCTCGAACGACGGGTTTTCGGTGGTGGCGCCCACCAAGGTGACGATCCCTTCCTCGACGAAGGGCAGGAAGCCGTCCTGCTGGGCGCGGTTGAAGCGGTGGATCTCGTCGACGAACAGCAGGGTCGACTGCCCGGCGGCTCTACGCATGCGCGCCTGCTCGAACGCCTTCTTCAGGTCGGCGACGCCGGAGAAGACGGCTGAGATCTGCTGGAACTCGTAGCCGGCCTCCTTGGCCAGCAGCCGCGCGATGGTGGTCTTGCCGGTGCCCGGCGGCCCCCAGAGGATCATCGAGGACAGCCGCCTGGCCTCGGCCATGCGGCCGATCGGCCCCTCGGCGCCCAGCAGGTGGTCCTGCCCCACCACCTCGGACAGCCGCTGGGGGCGGAGGCGGTCGGCCAGCGGCGACGGCGCGTGAGGCGTCAGCCCGGCAGCTTCGAAGAGATCGGCCATGGGGCGTTCTAGCGCCCTTCGCGGGCCGGGGCGAGAGCGGCGCGCTCGCCCCGGCTCGACGTCAGGTGCGGAAGTTGGCGGAGATTTCCTGGCCGTTGCGCTCGATCGTCACCTGCCACTGGCCGCCGCCGGAGCCCAGCGCGCTGACCAGTTCACGGACGGCGCCGATCTCGCGACCGTTGACCTTGCGGATCAGGTCGCCGGGACGCAGGCCGGCGTTCATCGCAAAACCGCGGCTGATGTTGGTCACCAGCACGCCCTTGCGGGTGAACGGATCGATGCCCAGTTCGTCGGCCACGGCGGGCGAGAGGTTCACGACCGTCGCGCCGTCGAACGGGTTGCGGCCGGAGATCACCTGCTGGTCCCTGGCCGGGGTCGCCGGCGGAGCTTCGGCGCGCAGGGTCAGCGACTGCTCGCCGCTGCCGCGGCGCACGCCGAGCCGCAGGGTGTCGCCCGGCCGGCGCGAGGAAATGGCGTAGGACACCGCCGCGGCGTCGACGGCGGGGCGGCCGTCGACCGAGACGATGACGTCGCCCTGGCGCAGGCCCGCGCGGGCGGCCGGGCCGTCCGGCCAGATGTCGGCGACCAGGGCGCCCTGCGGCACGCCCATGCCCATGCTGCGGGCGATCTCGGCGGTCACCGTCTGGGTGCGGGCGCCGAGCCAGGGACGGACCACGGCCTGGCCGCCGCCGGCGGCGGTCTCGACCACGCGCTTGACGATGGCGGCCGGCACCGCGAACCCGACGCCCGAAGAGGTGCCCGAACGCGAGAGGATGAAGCTGTTCACCCCGATCAGGTCGCCGTCCATGTCGACCAGGGCGCCGCCGGAGTTGCCCGGATTGATCGCCGCGTCGGTCTGGATGTAGGCGTTGGCCGCATCGCCGTTGGGATCGGCCGTGCGGTTGAGCGCCGAGATGATGCCGTTGGTCACCGTCTGGCCGACGCCGAAGGGGTCGCCGATGGCCAGGACCAGGTCGCCGACCTGGGCCTCGCCGGAGTCGTCGATGGCCAGGGTCGGCAGGCGCTCGTTCCCGACGTCGATCTTCAGGACCGCCAGGTCGGTGCGCGGATCGGCCAGCAGGACGCGGGCGGTGTATTCGCGGCGGTCGGCCAGGGCGACGGTGATCTCCTGCCCGCCTTCCACCACATGGTTGTTGGTGACCACGATGCCGTCGGCGCGGACGATGACGCCCGAGCCCAGCGAACCCTGGATGCGTTCGCGCGGCGCGCCCATGCCGAACATCTCCCAGAACGGGTCGGCGCGCTGGCGCACCAGGCGCTTGGACGAGATGTTGACCACGGCCGGGGCGGCCCGCTTCACCACGGGGGCGAAGGAGGACTTCATGGTCAGGGCGTCGCCCGGCGCGGCCCGGCTGGGCTGGGCGAGCGGCGGGATCTGGGCGTTGGATTTGGCTGCGGGGTCAGAGCATGCCGCCAGCAGGGCCAGGGCGGGAATCAGGACGCGATAGGCGCGCATAGAGTCTCCAAGCATCGTCGTGCACCGCACTCTCAAGAGTTTTCAGGCGCAATGATGGCGACGGTTTAATCCGCATCGGGGGCCGGCGGAATATCCCGAGCCTACTCTCGCGGCGTTTTGGGAGGACGCCCGACCCGCAGCGACAGAAGGAAGGCGCCGACCAGCAGTCCGGCCGCCAGATAGATGGCCAGGCCCGGCTGATGCAGCACCCCGTCGTGGCGGATCGACCAGGCGAAGGTCATGCCGAATACGATCGGCCCGATCACCGAGGCGATGCCCTGCAGGGCCTGGTTCGCGCCCTGGAGCTGTCCCTGGGCGGAGGGCTCGACCCGCCGGGTCATCAGCCCCTGGAGACCGGGCATCAGGAAGTTCATCAGGGCGAAGACCGGGACGCCGATCATGTAGGTCCAGCCGGTGCTGGCCAGGCCGTAGATGGCGAAACCGGCGGCCCCGGCCGCAGCGCCCAGCAGCAGGGCGCCGCGCTCCCCGATGCGCGCGACGACAGGCCCGACCAGCAGGGTCTGCACCAGCACGCCGGCCAGGCCGGTGGCCATCATGGTCAGCCCCATGAAGCCGGGCGTCCAGCCGTAGCGATACCCGGTATAGAGCACGAAGATCGCCGGCAGCACCGTATGGGCGAGCTGGAACAGCAGCCCGATGGTCGCCAGGCCCAGCAGTTCGTTGTGCGAGCGCAGGAAGCTCAGCGAGCCCACCGGATTGGCCCGCTTCCAGTCGAACTTGGCGACGCGCTTCTCGGGCGGCAGGGACTCCGGCAGGATGAAGAACCCGTAGAGCCAGTTGAGCGAGGTCAGGGCGGCGGCCACGAAGAACGGCAGGCGCAGGTCGATGTCGCCTAGGAAACCGCCCAGGGCCGGGCCGACCAGGAAGCCGAACGAAAAGGCCGAACCCATCCAGCCATAGGCCTTGGCCCGCTTGGCCGGCGGGGTGACGTCGGCGACATAGGCGTTGGCGGTCGAGAAGCTGGCGGCGGTCAGGCCGTTGATCACCCGCCCGACGAACAGCCACATCAGGCTGGGGGCCAGGGCCATGAACAGGAAGTCGATCGCCAGCCCGCCCAGCGAGACCAGCAGGATCGGACGGCGGCCGTAGCGGTCCGACATCATGCCCAGGATCGGGCCGCAGAATAGCTGCATGACGCCCCAGACGGCGCCGAAGACGACGTTCCACTCGGACGCCGCGGCGGTGTCGCCGCCGGTGAATTCCTTGATCAGGTTGGGCAGCACCGGGATCATGATCCCGAACGAGACGGCGTTGATCACCGCCGCGGCGAAGATGAACCGGAACGCCCCCTTCCAGCGCTTGTCCTCGGCCACGCCGCCGGCGCTCTCTGCTCGGTCGGTCATGACGTCCTCCACTCGGCCGCTTCGGACCGTTTCGACCTTTGAACTAGCATGTTCGGGCTCTTACGCCGACGTGTCGCGATAAGATGTCAGCAGCCGCCGCCACCACTCCGCCAGCCGCATCAGCAGCGCCTGGTCGGGGAAGCCGTGGCGGGCGGCGCCCTCCGGCACCTGGTCGAAGCCGCGGTGTTCGACGCTGACCCTGGTCTCCTCGCCGACCTCCTCGAAGCGCACCTCGACCTCGGTGTGAAGATCGGGCGGGAAGTTGGCCTGGCGCCAGGAGAACACCAGCCGCGCGGGCGGCTCCCAGGCGCGTATGCGTCCGATCTCGAACACCTTGCCGTTCGCCAGGGTCTCGGTCAGGCGGCCGCCCTCCCCCGGCTCGAAGGCCAGGACGCCCGGCGCGCGCGGCGTAGTCTGGAAGAGGCCGTTGGGCCGCCACCAGGCGCCGATCTCCTGCACGAAGGCGGCGAAGGCGCGCTCGGGCGGAACCTTCACCCGCAGCGCCACGAAGACCTTGGAGGTCACGGCGTCTTCTCGACGTGGGCCTTGAAGGCCAGGAGCTGTTCGGACCAGAGACGTTCGCTTTCCTCCAGCCAGCGCAGGAGATGGACCATCGGTTCGGGCCTCAGGGCGTAGATGCGCACGCGCGCATCGAACTGCGGATGGGATTCCTCCACCAGGCCGCTCTCGCGCAGGGCGCGCAGGTGGCGGCTCATGGTCGGAGGCGAGAGGCCAAGCTCGCGCGCCAAGTCCCCCGCCTGGCGCGGACTGCGGGCCAGCAAGTCCACCACCCGCCGGCGGTTGGGATCGGCGAGCGCGGCCAGGGTGGTGTCGAGGGCCGCGTTCATACCCAGCCGGTGATCTTCAGACCGGTGGCGGCCTCGGCCTCCTCGCGACTGACCTGGCTGACGGTCTGGGAGATCGTCCAAATGTGCCCTTCGGGATCACGGCAGCGATAGGTGCGATCACCGTAGAACTGGGTCTCCGGCTCGGCGTCGATCACCGCCCCGGCGGCCTTGGCGCGTTCGAAGTGAGCGTCGAGGTCGGTGTCGATCTGGATATTCACGGTCTGGGTGTTCTTGCCCCCGACCGACCTGGGGCTCTTGTGATCCTCAGACCACTCCTGGCCGATCATCACATAGCTGTCGCCGAAGCTCATCTGGGAGTGGACGAGCGTTCCATCGCCATCCTCGAGCAGCATGACCAGTTCCAGGCCGAAGGCCTTTTCGAGCCAGGCCAGGGCGGCCTTGGGATCTTGGTAGAACAGGGCTGAGCGGAAGCCGGGCATGGTCAAACCTCGATTTTGTGGCCGGTGGCCTGAGCCATGTCCTGGACGGACATCACCTGGACCGTCTGGCCGAAGGACCAGGGATGATCCTCCAGGTCGCGACAGGTGAACACCCGGTCGCCATAGGGCTGATCCTGCGGCTCACGCTCGATGCTCGCCCCGCACGCGCGGGCGCGTTCACATAAGGCGTCCAGTCCCTCGGCCAGTTGCACGTGCACCGACTGTGTGGCGCGGCCGCCGAAGCTGGCCGGGCTGACCGCACGCTCGCGGGGCGGGCCGACGATCATGATGATGTCGCGGCCCAGGGCCAGTTCGGAGTGGATCACCCCGCCGGCTCCGTCATCCACCACCAGGCGGGTCTCGAAGCCGAAGGCCTTCTCCAGCCAGGCGATGGCGGCCCGCGGGTCGCGATACCAGATCACCGGGCTGATGGAGGGCGGGCTGGCGCGATCGCTCATCTCAACCCTCCTTCGGCAGGACGTCGAACTTGAAGCCCGTGCCCTTGGTCATCTCCTGCGGCGGGACGACACGCACCGTCTGGCTGAAGTTCCAGATGTGGCCCTCGGGGTCGCAGGCGCGATAGGTGCGCGCGCCGTAGAACTGCTCTTCCGGCTCCTGGGTGATCGTCGCGCCGGCGGCGCGCGCCCGCTCGCAATGGGCGTCCAAGCCCTCGGGCAGGTCGATGCGCATGAACTGGCTGCCGGCGCCGTCGAGCGAGACCGGGCTGCGCATGCGCGCCCCGCCCAGTTGCGGGCCTTCCCACTCGCCGCCGATGCCGATGTCGCTGCCCAGGAAGCTCATCTGGGCATGGCCGACACGGCCGTTTTCGTCGGTCATCAGCACTGAAGTTTCAAAGCCGAAGGCCGCCTCGAGCCATTTCAGGGCGGCGATGGGATCGCGATAGAAGGCGACAGGCGTAACGCTCATGGGGTTCTCCCCGCGCTATTGATTGCGTAATACTAGAACCTTTTCATATTTTCGCAACTACCTACTTGGCGAGCCTGGCCAGGGCCTGACCGCCGTCGTTCGGCTCCGGCTTCACCGCCAGCAGCTTGGCCAGCAGCGGATAGACATCGACGTTGTCTGTCGTCGGGGCGCTCGCGCCACGCCGGAACGCCGGCCCATTGGCGATGAACACCGCCGCCATCTCCGGCGCATAGGGGTCGAAGCCGTGGGCCCCGCCCTTGACCGGCGTCTTGGCCACCGCCGCCTTGGTCAGCACTTCCCAGCCGGTCTGCGGCAGGCAGAAGAGCGGCGCCACACGCCGGTGCTGGCCATAGTGGAAGCGCGCGGGAATGTCGGCCTTGCGCCAGCAGGTCATGTGCTCGTGCCGCGCCAGCAGGATCGCCTCCACCCGCGCCTCCCAGCCGGGCGCGGGGTAGTAGGTGAGGAAAGCCCCCTGCCCCAGGATCCGTCCGGCCTCCACCGGCAACAGGTCGTCCATCAGGATCACCCGATCGCCCGACACCTGCGCCATGCCGTGGTCGGCAGTGATCACCAGGTTGGCGGCGACGCCCCGGGCGGCCAGGCCCTCCGTCAGCCGAGCGATGGCGGCGTCCACCTTGGCCACCGCCGCGTTGAGCTCAGTGGAGTCCGGGCCGTTCCAATGACCATAGGAGTCCACCTCGTCGAAATAGAGGGTGACGAAGCGCGGCGGCGCCGGCTCGTCCAGCCAGGCCAGCACCTGTTCCACCCTCGCCGCGGCCGGCTTGGATTGGTCGAAAGGCAGCCAGCGGCCAGGCCGCACGCCGTGGATCGCGGCCTCGGATCCCGGCCAGAACATGGTGGCGGTGGGAACGCCCGCCTTCTCCGCGCTGACCCAGATCGGCGTGCCGTCGTTCCACCAGAAGGCGTCGACCACGGCGGTCTTGTTGGACATGGCGAAGTTCACCCCCGGCGCCAGGGGATCGAGCATGTTGTTCTCGACCATGCCGTTGCGGTCGGGCCGCAGGCCCGTGACCAGGGTGTAGTGGTTGGGGAAGGTCTTGCTGGGGAAGGATGGCCGCACCACGCCCCGCACGCCCTCGGCCGCCAGGCGCGACAGGGTCGGCGTGATCCCCCGGTCCAGATAGTCCGGCGGAACCCGTCGATGGAGACCAGGATGGTGAGCGGCGCGGGCGCCTTCCCCTCCGTGGCCTTCTCGGGCGCGTGGGCGCAGGCGGCGGCGATCAGGACGACGAGGGCGAGCGCCCAGAGGTTTCGAAACAGACTCATGACGCCCAGGCTAACCGCGGGCCATGACAAGGGCGCAAAGCAAAAGCCCCGGACGTTTCCATCCGGGGCTCTCGAAAGTCTGCAGATGCAGGCTGGTCCTATTCGTCGTCGAAGCCGACGTTCTGGACCGGGCCCGAATCCTTGCCCTTTTCGGCCGGGTCGCGATCGACGAACTCGATCACGGCCAGCGGGGCGTTGTCGCCGTAGCGGTAGCCGGCCTTCAGGACGCGGATGTAGCCGCCCTGACGTTCCTTGTAGCGCGGGCCCAGGACCGCGAAGAGCTTGCTGACCTGGTCCACGTCGCGGACCTTGCTGATCGCCTGGCGGCGAGCATGCAGATCGCCGCGCTTGGCCAGGGTGACCAGCTTTTCGACGACCGGACGCAGTTCCTTGGCCTTGGGCAGGGTGGTGACGATCTGCTCGTGCTTGATCAGGCTCGCCGCCATGTTGGCGAACATCGCGGTGCGGTGGGCGGTCGTACGCCCCAGTTTGCGGTGGGCTTTGCCGTGACGCATCTCATATCTCCTGGGCCGCTCGGCCCGCTGGACGCCCCCGACCTGCGGGAATGCGTCCTTGCCTGATCAAGTCCCAGCCTGCTCCCGCCTGGGTCAACACGAAGCGCCGGGGCCCTCCACCGCGGTTGCGGCTTCTCTGGGCCCGCACCGCCGAAGCGGCGCGGAGTCGGCGCGAAGTCTCTTACATCTGGTCGTCGAACTTCTTGGCGAGTTCTTCGATGTTCTCGGGCGGCCAGTTCGGCACGTCCATGCCGAGATGCAGGTTCATGCCCGCGAGCACTTCCTTGATCTCGTTCAGCGACTTGCGGCCGAAGTTCGGAGTGCGGAGCATTTCCGCCTCAGTCTTCTGGATCAGGTCGCCGATGTAGACGATGTTGTCGTTCTTCAGGCAGTTCGCCGAGCGGACCGAGAGCTCGAGCTCGTCGACCTTCTTCAGCAGCGCCGGGTTGAACGGCAGTTCCGGCTTGCTCTCGCCCTCGACCTTCTTCTTCGGCTCTTCGAAGGTGATGAAGATCTGCAGTTGGTCCTGGAGGATCCGGGCGGCGAAGGCCACCGCGTCCACCGGCGAGATCGCGCCGTTGGTTTCCACTTCCATGATCAGCTTGTCGTAGTCGAGGCTCTGGCCCTGGCGGGTCGGCTCGACGCGATAGGCGACGCGCTTGACCGGCGAGTAGAGGCTGTCGACGGCGATGAGGCCGATCGGCGCGTCTTCCGGACGGTTGCGCTCGGCCGGGACGTAACCCTTGCCGTTGTTGACCGTGAACTCCATGCGCACGGTGGCGCCGTCGTCCAGGGTGCAGAGCACGTGGTCCGGGTTCAGGATCTCGATGTCCGACGGGACCTCGATCTGGCCGGCGGTCACCGCGCCCGGACCGGTGGCCTTCAGCGTCATGCGCTTGGGGCCCTCGGCGTGCATGCGCAGCGCCAGTTGCTTGATGTTCAGGACGATGTCGACAACGTCCTCGCGAACGCCTTCCAGCGACGAGAACTCATGCACGACGCCGTCGATCTGGACGGCGGTGACGGCCGCGCCCTGCAGCGACGACAGCAGCACCCGGCGGAGGCTGTTGCCGAGCGTCACCCCGAAACCGCGCTCGAGCGGCTCGGCCACCAGACGCGCCTTGCGGTTCGCGTCGGTTCCGGCCTCGATCAGCGGCTTCTCGGGACGGATGAGCTCGTTCCAGTTTCTTTCGATCACGTAGAGATGTCCCTCGAAACGCAGGATCGCCGGACGCGAAAAGCTCGGTCCGGCGCGTGGGGAGTGCGGTACTGCGGTACTTTAGACCCGCCGGCGCTTGGGCGGCCGGCAGCCGTTATGCGGAATGGGGGTCACGTCACGGATGGTGGTGATCGTCATACCGACGGCCTGCAGCGCGCGGAGCGCCGACTCGCGGCCCGAACCCGGACCCGAGACGTTCACTTCCAGCGTCTTCACGCCGTGCTCGGCGGCCTTGCGGCCCGCGTCCTCGGCCGCCATCTGGGCGGCGTACGGGGTCGACTTCCGAGAACCCTTGAAGCCCATCATGCCGGCCGACGACCAGGAGATGGTGTTCCCCTGCGCGTCCGTGATGGTGATCATGGTGTTGTTGAACGAGGCGTTCACGTGCGCCACGCCCGAGGTGATGTTCTTGCGTTCGCGACGTTTGACGCGCGCCGGTTCCTTGGCCATCGCTAAGCTCTCTTACTTCTTCTTGCCGGCGATCGGCTTGGCCGGACCCTTGCGGGTGCGGGCATTGGTGTGGGTGCGCTGACCGCGGACCGGGAGGCCCTTGCGGTGACGCAGGCCGCGGTAGCAGGCCAGGTCCATCAGACGCTTGATGTTGACCGCCGTCTCGCGACGCAGGTCGCCCTCGACGAGGTAGTCGCGGTCGATCGCTTCGCGGATCTGCAGCACCTCGGCGTCGGTCAGCTGATTGACGCGGCGAGCGTCCTCGATGCCAACCTTCTGGACGATCTCCTTGGCTTTCGCCTGGCCGATCCCATGGATGTACTGCAGCGCGATGACGACGCGCTTGTTAGTCGGAATGTTGACGCCAGCGATACGGGCCACGCGTTGAATCTCCTAGTCACGCAGAGAAGCGCGAACGGCGCCCCGGCCCAGAATCCCGTATGGGAAGGCCGGCACGTCCTTCGCGCCCTTTCGCGGAAGCGCACCGTTATAGGGAACGTTGCGTTTCCGTCAATGGAGCAATCGCAGGAATCTGAAGGTTTTCAGACTTCCGCAATCGCTGGGCGGGTTGGTCGCCGGATATCAGACCTTGAGGGCCTGGTCGATTCCGGCGGCGACGTCCTCGATCGAACCCATGCCGTCCAACTCGACCAGCTTTCCCTGGTCTTGATAGTACGGCAGCAAGGGCGCGGTCTGGTCGTTATAGGCCGAGAGCCGCACCTTGAAGCTCTCGGGGTTGTCGTCAGGGCGGCCCGACTCGGCGAACCGACCCGCGACCCGCTCGAGGAGCTGCTCGTCGTCCACCTTCAGGCGGAGCACTAGATCGATTCGCGAGCCGCGCTTGGCCAGCATCTCGTCCAGCGCCTTGGCCTGGGCCAAGGTCCGCGGAAAGCCGTCGAAGATCGCGCCGCCGGCCGCGTCGGCCTCAGGCAGGCGCTCCTCGATCAGCGCGACGACGATCTCGTCGGTGACCAGCTCGCCCCGCTGCATGACGCCCTCGACGCGCTTGCCGAGCTCGGAGCCCGAAGCGATCGCGGCGCGCAGCATGTCCCCCGTGGAGAGCTGGACCATCTTGCGGGACTCCACCAGCCGCTTGGCCTGGGTTCCCTTCCCCGCCGCCGGCGGGCCGAACAGGATCAAATTCATCTTCTTAAATGTCCCCCTCCCCGGCCGCCCCTTCCGGCCGGTCGCTCCCTTAGCGTGCGCGTCCGCCGCGCAGCTTGGATTTCTTGATCAGGCCTTCGTACTGGTGGGCCAGCAGGTGCGACTGGATCTGGGTGACCGTATCCATGGTCACGCTCACCACGATCAGGATCGAGGTGCCGCCCAGATAGAACGGCGCCTTGAAGTAGCCGATCAGCGCTTCCGGCATCAGACAGACCAGCGTGATGTACGCCGCGCCGATCACCGTCAGGCGGGTCAGCACATAGTCCAGGTACTCGGCCGTCCGCTTGCCCGGACGGATGCCCGGCAGGAAGCCGCCGTACTTGCGCAGGTTCTCGGCGGTGTCGTCCGGATTGAACACGACCGAGGTGTAGAAGAAGCAGAAGAAGATGATCAGCAGCGCATAGAGCACCATGAACGCCGGGCGTCCGTGCTGCAGTTGGCCGACCAGGCCGGGCAGCCATTGCGCCCAGGCCGGCAGGTCCGCGGTCGCCAGGAAGCCCATCGCCGTCGTCGGCAGCAGCAGCAGCGACGAGGCGAAGATCGGCGGGATGACGCCGGCGGTGTTGATCTTCAGCGGCAGGAACGAGGTGTCGCCGCCGAACATCCGGTTGCCCTGCTGACGCTTGGGATACTGGACCAGCAGGCGGCGCTGCGAGCGCTCCATGAAGACGATGGCGAACACGACGGCGATGGCCAGGGCGATGATCGCGAACATGGCGACGGCCGACAGCGAGCCGGTCCGCGTCATGGTGAACATCTGCCAGATCCCCTGCGGCAGGACCGCGACGATACCGGCGAAGATGATCAGCGAAACCCCGTTGCCGACCCCGCGGCTGGTGATCTGCTCGCCCAGCCACATCAGGAACAGCGTGCCGCCGGTCAGCGTCACGACCGTCGAGGCCAGGAAGAACGGGCCGGGATTCAGCACCAGGCCGGGGCTGTTCTGCAGCCCGGTGGCGATCGCGAAGGACTGGAACACCGCCAGGATCACGGTCAGGTAGCGGGTGTACTGGTTGAGCGTCTTGCGCCCGGCCTCCCCGCCTTCCTTGCGCAGCTTTTCCCAGGGCGGATAAACCGTCCCGAGCAGTTGAACGATGATCGAGGCCGAGATGTACGGCATCACGTTCAGCGAGAAGATCGCCATCCGCTCGACGGCGCCGCCCGAGAACATGTTGAACATGCCCAGGATGCCCTGCGCCTGGCCCTGGAAGGCCTGCGCGAACGCCGCCGGGTCGATCCCGGGAATCGGGATGTAGGTCCCGAGGCGATAGACGATCAGCGCACCCAGAGTGAAGAAGATGCGCTTGTGAAGCTCCGTCGCCTTCTGAAAGGCGCCGAAGTTCATGTTTGCTGCAAGCTGTTCGGCGGCCGAAGCCATTTAGAACCCCAGACTGAAGGACCGATCGTACATAGGGCGTCCGTCCTGCGCTGTCATCCGGCCCCCTTGCCTCACCCTGCCCGAACGTGCGGAACGAAGGTGCGTTGAGAGGGCCGGACAGTCAGCGTGGGTCCCCGCAAGGCGGGGATAAGCGGCTTACTCGGCGGCTTCGGCGGCGGCCGGAGCGGTCGTGACGACCTTGCCGCCAGCCTTCTCGACAGCGGCCTTGGCCGCGGCCGAAGCCGAATAGACGGTGATCTCGATCTTGGACTTCAGCTCGCCCTTGCCCAGCAGGCGCACGCCGTCCTTTTCACGACGCAGCACGCCGGCGGCGACCAGCGCCTTGCCGTCGATGGCCTTCTTGGCGTCGAGCTTGCCGGCGGCGATCGCCTGCTCCAGACGCCACAGGTTCACCTCGGCGAATTCCTTGGCGAAGGGGTTGTTGAAGCCGCGCTTCGGCATCCGCATGTGCAGCGGCATCTGGCCGCCCTCGAACCCGGCGATCGAGACGCCGGTGCGGGACTTCTGGCCCTTCACACCACGGCCGCCGGTCTTGCCCTTGCCCGAACCCGGGCCGCGGCCAACGCGCATGCGGTTCTTGGTGGAGCCTTCGCGGGGGCTCAGTTCGTTGAGCTTGGTCATATGACGCCTCTCCTTGGAGATCTGTCGCCCGGACGCATGCCCGGACTCGGCTGAAAACAAAACTTGGCCGCCGAAACGGCCGAAGAGGCGACGCTTTTGGCGCCGCCTCTCCTAAACGTCCAGTCGAAAGGCGCTTAGCCTTCGATCACTTCGACCATGTGATGGACCTTGGCGATCATCCCGCGCACGGACGGGCTGTCTTCCAGGACCGACACGCGGCCGATGCGGTTCAGGCCCAGGCCGATCAGGGTCGCGCGCTGGTCGCTCTTGCGGCGAATGGGGCTCGCCGTCTGACGAACGGTCACCTTAGCCATGGATTACTCTCCGTCAGCGGCGGCGACCGCAGCGCTGTCGGCCTTGCGGCCCAGCACGTCGGCGACCTTCTTGCCGCGCTTGGCGGCGACCTGGCGGGGCGAAGACTGAGCCTTCAGCGCCTCGAAGGTCGCACGCACCATGTTGTAGGGGTTCGACGAGCCGACCGACTTGCCCACGACGTCCTGGACGCCGAGGGTTTCGAGAACGGCGCGCATCGGACCGCCGGCGATGACGCCGGTGCCCGGAGGAGCCGAGCGGACCATGACCTTGCCGGCGCCCCAACGGCCGTTGCCGTCGTGGTGCAGGGTGCGGCTCTCGCGGAGCGGCACGCGGATCATCGACTTCTTGGCTTCCTCGGTCGCCTTGCGGATGGCTTCGGGCACTTCACGCGCCTTGCCATGACCGTAGCCGACGCGGCCCTTCTGATCGCCCACCACCATCAGGGCGGCGAACGAGAAGCGACGACCGCCCTTCACAGTGGCCGCGACGCGGTTGATGTGCACCAGCTTCTCGACGATGTCGGATTCGGCGCGCTCTTCCGCTTGATTGCCGCGGTTGCGGTCACGACGGCCTTGGCCGTCACCACCACGTTGTTCGTTTCCACGAGCCATCAGCGTACCCCTAGAAGTTCAGGCCGGCTTCGCGCGCGGCGTCGGCCAGGGCTTTCACCCGGCCGTGGTAGATGTAACCGCCACGATCGAAGACGACGTCCTTGACGCCCTTTTCGATGGCGCGTTGCGCCACGAGCGCGCCCACACGGGCGGCGGCGTCCCTGTCGGAACCCTTCTGCTTGTCGCCCTCGAGGGTCGAGGCGGCAGCCAGGGTCACGCCGCGCTCATCATCGATGACCTGGGCGTAGATGTTCTTGGACGAGCGGAAGACCGACAGACGCGGCCGACCATTCGCCACCGACCGCAGGCGGATGCGCGTGCGCTCGGCACGACGCTTGGCGGTGTCACGGGGTTTAAGAGCCATGGCCTACTTCTTCTTGCCTTCCTTGCGGCGAACCTTCTCGCCGGCATAACGGACGCCCTTGCCCTTGTAGGGTTCCGGCGGACGCAGGCGGCGGATCTTCGAAGCGATCTCGCCGACGGCTTGCTTGTCGATGCCCGAAATCTTGATTTCGGTCTGCTTCGGCGTGGCGAAGGTGATCCCGGCGGGCGGGGCCACATCCACGTCGTGGCTGAAGCCGAGCTGCATGGAGAGCGCCTGGCCCTTCATCGCCGCGCGATAACCGACGCCGACCAGTTCGAGGGTTTGCTCGAAGCCTTGCGTGACGCCGGTGACCATGTTGCTCACCAGGGTGCGCGACAGGCCCCACATGGCTTGCGCCCGGGTGCTGTCGACGCGCTTGGAGAGCTGGAGCTCAGCCCCCTCCTGCTTGACTTCGATTTCGTCGGCCACGGTCCAGGCGAGCTGGCCCTTGGGGCCCTTCACCGTGACGGTCTGGCCGTCGATGGTCACCGTCACGCCCGAAGGGACGGCGACCGCCTTCTTTCCAATCCGCGACATCTTAGTAGACCCGCAACAGGACTTCGCCGCCCACGTTCGCGTCACGCGCGGCCGTGTCCGACATGACGCCCTTCGGCGTCGACAGGATCGAGATCCCCAGGCCGTTCTTGATCGGCTTCAGGTCCTTGATCGACGAATAGACGCGGCGGCCCGGCTTCGAGATGCGCCGGATCTCAGCGATCACCGGCTGGCCGTCGAAGTACTTCAGCTCGATCTCGAACTCCGGGAACGCGCCCGGCTTCTGAACGAGTTGGTAGCCGCGGATGTAGCCTTCCTCGGCGAGCACGTCGAGAACGCGCGCGCGCATCCTCGAGGCCGGCGTGGAAACCTTCGAACGGCCGCGGGTCGCGGCGTTCTTGATGCGGGCGATCATATCGCCAACGGGGTCGTTCACCATGAGACCCTCCTCACCAGCTCGACTTGACGAGGCCAGGAATCTGGCCATTGGAGCCCAGTTCGCGCAGCGCGATCCGGCTCATCTTCAGCTTGCGGTAGTAGGCGCGCGGACGGCCCGTGACTTCGCAGCGGTTACGGATGCGGGTCTTGGACGAGTTACGCGGCAGTTCGGCGAGCTTCAGACGCGCTTCGAAGCGTTCTTCGAGCGGCAGGCTCTCGTCGTTGGCGATCGCCTTGAGTTCTTCGCGCTTGCCAGCGAATTGCTTCACCAGCTTGCGGACCATCTCGTTGCGATTGACAGCGCTTTTCTTGGCCATTTGTTCTTTCCTTCCCGCCGCTTACGCTTGAACGAACGGGAACTGGAATTCCTTGAGAAGCGCACGCGCTTCGTCGTCGGTCTTCGCAGTCGTGGCGACGATGATGTCCATGCCCCACATCTGATCGATTTGGTCGTAGTTGATCTCCGGGAACACGATGTGTTCCTTCAGACCCATGGCGTAGTTGCCACGACCGTCGAACGAGGTGGGCTTCAGGCCCCGGAAGTCCTTCACGCGCGGCAGCGCGATCGTGATCAGGCGGTCCAGAAACTCGTACATGCGATCCTTGCGAAGGGTCACCTTCGCGCCGACCACCATGCCTTCGCGCAGCTTGAAGCCGGCGATGGAATTGCGGGCCTTGGTCGCGACCGGCTTCTGGCCGGCGATCTTCGCCAGGTCGGCGATGGCGGCCTGGACCTTCTTGGAGTCGGTGACGGCTTCGCCGATGCCCATGTTCAGGACGATCTTGTCCAGCTTGGGGATCTGCATCTCGTTCGTGTAGCCGAACTGTTCCTTCATCGCGGCGCGGATGCGCGCGCGATATTCGGACTTAAGCCGGGGTTCGTAAGCTTGCTCAGCCATTGATCACCTCACCGGTCGTCTTGGCGACGCGGACCTTCTTGTCGCCTTCGACCCGGAAGCCGACGCGGGTCGGCTTGCCCTTGGAATCGACGATGGCCACGTTCGAGATGTGGATCGCCGCTTCCTTGTTCTTGATGCCGCCCTGCGGATCGGTCTGCGTCGGACGGGTGTGGCGCTGAACCATGTTCAGGCCTTCGACCACGACGCGGTCTTCCTTCGGCAGCACGCGCAGGACGGCGCCTTGACGGCCCTTGTCCTTGCCCGTGAGGACGACGACGCGGTCGCCCTTCTTGATCTTCGCGGCCATCACAGCACCTCGGGGGCGAGCGAAATGATCTTCATGTGGTTCTTGGCGCGCAGTTCGCGGGGAACCGGGCCAAAGATCCGCGTGCCGATCGGCTCGGATTGCTTGTTCACGATCACGGCGGCGTTCTTGTCGAACCGGATCACCGACCCGTCCTTGCGCTTGATCGCCGAGGACGTGCGCACGACGATCGCCTGCAGCACGTCACCCTTCTTCACTCGACCGCGCGGGATCGCTTCCTTCACGGAGACGACAATCTTGTCGCCAACGCCGGCGTATCGACGGCCTGCGCCACCGAGCACCTTGATGCACATCACACGACGGGCGCCGGAATTGTCGGCGACCTCGAGGTTAGTCTGCATCTGAATCATGGGATGAGACTTTCTTTAGGAGGCTTGCTGGTCAGCGCCCTTCGGCAGCGCTTCCCAGGTCTTGGTTTTCGACTTCGGCGCGCATTCGATGATGCGCGCGATGTCGCCGGCCTTGTAGACGTTAGCCTCGTCATGGGCGTGGTACTTCTTCGACCGACGGACGGTCTTCTTCAGCACCGGATGCAGGAAGGTACGCTCGACCTTCACCACGATCGTCTTGTCGCCCTTGTCCGAGACGACGACGCCTTCGAGAATTCGCTTCGGCATGTTCGTTGTCTCCTTAGGCCGCGGTCTGCTTGGCGCGCAGGACGGTCTTGATCCGCGCGATGTCCTTGCGGACCTCGTCCACGCGGTGGGTCTTCTCGACCTGGCCCGTCGCCGCCTGGAAGCGCAGGTTGAACTGCTCTTTCTTCAGGTTCAGCAGAGCCTCGCCGAGTTGGTCGGGCGTCATGCCCCGGATATCGTCGATCTTCATCACGCGTGCTCCACGGCGGCGTCGATGCGGGTGACGATGCGGGTCTTCACCGGAAGCTTGGCGGCGCCGAGGCGCAGGGCTTCACGGGCGACATCGTCCGGCACGCCGTCGATTTCAAACATGATACGGCCAGGGTGAACGCGCGCGGCCCAGTACTCGACCGCGCCCTTGCCCTTACCCATCCGCACTTCAGCCGGCTTGTCGGTGACCGGAACGTCCGGGAAGATCCGGATCCACACGCGACCTTGGCGCTTCATCTGGCGAGTGATCGCCCGACGAGCCGCTTCGATCTGGCGCGCGGTGATGCGTTCCGGTTCGACGGACTTCAGACCGTAGGAACCAAAGTTCAGCGAGAAGCCGCCTTTGGCCGTTCCGTGGATCTTGCCCTTGAACTGCTTGCGGTACTTGGTCTTCTTCGGAGACAGCATGGCTCTACCTTAGGCTCCAGCTTGCTCGCGACGGTCGCGGCGCGGACCGCGGTCGCCGCGGTCGCCACGTTCACGTCCGCCGCCCTCGCCGGCCGGGCCGGATTCCGTGGCCAGGCGCTTGTCGAGAGCCATCGGGTCGTGGTCCAGGACCTCGCCCTTGAAGACCCACACCTTCACGCCGATGATGCCGTAGGTGGTCGAGGCTTCGGTCACGCCGTAGTCGATGTCGGCCCGCAGGGTGTGACGCGGAACGCGGCCCTCGTGGTACGACTCGGTACGGGCGATTTCGGCGCCGCCCAGACGGCCGGCGACTTCGATGCGCATGCCCTTGGCGCCCAGACGCATCGCGCTTTGCAGCGAACGCTTCATGGCGCGACGGAAGGCGACGCGGCGCTCGAGCTGCTGGGCGATGTTCTCGGCCACCAGTTGGGCGTCGGTTTCCGGCTTGCGGATCTCGACGATGTTCAGGTGAACTTCGCCTTCGGTGATCGCCGCAACGTCCTTGCGCAGCTTGTCGATGTCCGCGCCCTTCTTGCCGATGATCACGCCGGGGCGCGCGGCATAGATGGTGATGCGGCACTTCTTGTGCGGACGCTCGATGATGATCCGCGAAACGCCGGCTTGATACAGGCGCTTCTTGAGCTGCTTGCGGATCTTGATGTCCTCATGCAGGAGCTTGCCGTAGTCCGCCTTCTTGGCGAACCAGCGCGAGTCCCACGTGCGGTTGATGCCGAGGCGAAGCCCGACCGGATTGACTTTCTGACCCATCAGGCGGCCTCACCCAATTCGCGGACCACGATGGTGATCTCGCTGAACGGCTTTTCGATGCGCGAAGCACGACCGCGAGCGCGGGCGGCGAAGCGCTTCATCACCAGGTTCTTGCCCACGAAGGCCTCGGCGACGACCAGGTTGTCGATGTCGAGGTTGTGGTTGTTTTCGGCGTTCGAGATGGCCGAGTAGAGCGCCTTGCGCACATCGCGGGCGATGCGCTTGTGGCTGAACTCCAGCTCGTTGAGGGCGCGTTGCACCTTCAGGCCGCGGATCGACTGAGCCACGAGGTTCAGCTTGCGCGGGCTGGTGCGGAGCGTCGTCACCTTGGCCATCGCCTCAACGCCGGTGAGCCGGCGTGCTTTAGCTTGCTTTGCCATGGTTACTTCCTCTTGGCCTTCTTGTCGGCGGCGTGGCCGGGGAAGTACCGGGTCGGAGCGAACTCACCGAGCTTCATGCCGACCATGTCTTCGCTGATCAGCACGGGAACGTGCTTCTGGCCGTTGTGGACGCCGAAGGTCAGGCCGACGAACTGCGGCATGATGGTCGAGCGGCGCGACCAGGTCTTGATGACGTCCTTGCGGCCGGACGACTGAGCGTTGTCGGCCTTCTTGAGGAGGTATCCGTCGACGAACGGACCTTTCCAGACGGAACGGGTCATGGCTTAACGAGCCTTCCGAGCGTGGCGCGAACGGATGATGTACTTATCCGTCGCCTTGTTGGAGCGGGTCTTGGAGCCCTTGGTCGGCTTGCCCCACGGGGTGACCGGGTGGCGACCGCCGGAGGTGCGGCCTTCACCGCCGCCGTGCGGGTGATCGACCGGGTTCATGACGACGCCGCGGACGTGCGGGCGGAAGCCCATGTGGCGGGTGCGGCCGGCCTTGCCCAGGACCTGGTTCATGTGGTCCTGGTTCGACACCGCGCCGACCGTGGCCATGCAGGTGTCCTGAACCATCCGCAGTTCGCCCGAGCCGAGACGGATCTGGGCGTAGCCCGCGTCACGGCCGACCAACTGGGCGTAGGCGCCAGCCGAGCGGGCGATCTGACCGCCCTTGAGGGGCTTCAGCTCGATGTTGTGGATGATCGTGCCGATCGGCATGCCGCGCAGCGGCATGGCGTTCCCCGGCTTCACGTCGGCCTTTTCGGCGGCGATGACGACGTCACCGGCCTTCAGGCGTTGCGGGGCCAGGATGTAGGCCAGCTCGCCGTCCTCATACTTGATGAGGGCGATGAACGCGGTGCGGTTCGGGTCGTACTCGAGACGCTGGACCGTGGCCGGCACGTCGAACTTGCGACGCTTGAAGTCGACCTTGCGGTACAGGCGCTTGGCGCCGCCGCCGCGGAAGCGGACGGCGATACGGCCGTTGCCGCCACGACCGCCCGACTTGGTCAGGCCCTCGACGAGCGACTTTTCCGGACGACCCTTGTGGAGCTCGGACCGGTCGACCAGCACGAGGCCGCGGCGGCCCGGCGAGGTCGGATTGAATTGCTTCAGAGCCATTGAACTAGAGCCCCGTGGTGATGTCGATCGACTGGCCTTCGGCCAGGGTCACGACAGCTTTCTTGACGTCCGAGCGACGGCCCGGACGGCCGCGGAAACGCTTGGTCTTGCCCTTGACGACCAAGGTGTTGACCTTGGTGACATTGACCTTGAACAGCGCTTCGACAGCGGCGGCGATTTCGTCCTTGGTCGCATCCTTGGCGACGCGGAAGACGACCTTGTTCTGCTCGGAGAGCAGCGTGGCCTTTTCCGTGATCACCGGCGACAGGATCGCATCGTAGTGGCGGGCGACGGGGTCGGCCATTACGCAGCTTCCTTCTCAGCAAAGCGCGCATTGATCGCTTCGACCGCGTCCTTGGTGAGGACCAGGGTGTGGCGACGCAGCACGTCGTAGACGTTCAGGCCGGCGTTCGGCAGCACATCCACGTTCGGGATGTTGCGAGCGGCCATCGCGAAGTTCGCGTCGACCTCGGGGCCGGCGATGACCAGCGCGTTCTTCAGGCCGATCTTGTCGAAGTTGGCGCGCAGGGCCGAGGTCTTCACCTCGGTCAGGGCGACGCTGTCGACGACGACCAGCGAACCCGACTTGACCTTCGAGGACAGCGCGTGGCGCAGGGCCAGGGCGCGGAACTTCTTGGTCAGGTCGAAGGCGTGGCTGCGCACGACCGGGCCGTGAGCCTTGGCGCCGCCGACGAACTGAGCCGCACGACGCGAGCCGTGACGGGCGCCGCCGGTGCCCTTCTGCTTGTACATCTTCTTGCCCGTACGAGAGACCTCGTTGCGGACCTGGATCTTGTGGGTGCCGGCGCGGCGCTTGGCGAGTTGCCAGGTGACCATGCGCTGGAGGATGTCCCCGCGGATCTCGTCGATGCCGAACACGGCGTCAGACAGTTCGACCGAACCGCCCTTCGCGCCGTCGAGTTTGATGACGTCGAGTTTCATTACTGTTCTTCGCCCCCAGCTTGCGGCGCTTCAGCCGGAGCCTCGTCCACCGCAGGAGCCTCAGCAGCCGGAGCCGCAGCCGCCTGGCCAGCCTTGCGGAAGCCGCCCGGGATCGGGGCTTCAGCCGGACGAGCCGACTTCACCGCGTCGCGGATCTTCACGTAGGTGCCCTCGGTGCCGGGCACGGCGCCCTTCACGAGGATCAGGCCACGCTCGGCGTCGACCTTCCAGACGGTGACGTTGAGGGTGGTGACGGTCTCTTGGCCGAGATGGCCGGCCATCTTCTTGTTCTTGAAGGTCTTGCCCGGATCCTGGCGGTTACCGGTCGAACCGTGGGCCCGGTGCGAGACCGAGACGCCGTGGGTCGCGCGCATGCCGCCGAAGTTCCAGCGCTTCATGGCGCCGGCGAAACCCTTACCGACCGTGAGGGCGGTGACGTCGACCTTCTGGCCGGCGACGAAGTGGTCGGCGGTGAACTCCGCGCCGACTTCGATCAGGTTCTCTTCGGTGACGCGGAACTCCGCGACTTCGCGCTTGGGCTCGACCTGAGCCTTGGCGAAGTGACCACGCATGGCCTTCGAAGTGTTCTTGGCCTTCTTGGCGCCAGCACCGAGCTGGAGAGCCACATAGCCGTCTTTGTCCTGGGTGCGCTGACCCGTGACCTGGCAGCCGTCGAGGCTGAGCACGGTCACCGGAACATGGACGCCGCCTTCATCGAAGAAGCGAGCCATACCCAGTTTCTTGGCGATCACGCCGGTACGCATCGACCGATCCCCTCTTAAAGCTTGATCTCGACGTCCACGCCGGCGGACAGGTCGAGCTTCATCAGCGCGTCCACGGTCTGCGGGGTGGGATCGACGATATCGAGCACGCGCTTGTGCGTGCGGATTTCGAACTGCTCGCGCGACTTCTTGTCGACGTGCGGCGAGCGGTTGACGGTGAATTTTTCGATTTGCGTCGGCAGGGGGATGGGCCCCCGGACGGTCGCGCCGGTGCGCTTAGCCGTATTGACGATCTCGCGTGTGGAATGGTCCAGCACGCGGTGATCGAAGGCTTTGAGCCGGATGCGGATGTTCTGACGATCCATATCGCTCTTTAGTTTCCCCTACAGACGACGAACGTCCGCGTGACATTGACCATTTCAAAGACCAACCCGAGCGCCTCGGAAGAGACGCACGTACGCGTAAGTCCGCAAAAACGACGTGAGCCCGCGCGAACGCTTCGCGTGGGCCCTGCCCCGAAACTCCGGTTTCCACCGATTTTCGGGCCGTTCTGCGAACCGCGTCTGTGCTTCAAATCACTTCGAAGCACACAGCCGGTCCAACAGGAGGCGCGTCTATACGTGTGCGACTCGCCGGCGTCAAGGCTTGCGAGCGCGCGGACGCGCCAAACCCCTAGCCGATGATGACGTCGCCCGAGCCGACGACCGCCTTGGACACCGCGCCCTTCACGGCCTTGACCTTGACGTCGCCCGAGCCGGCGATGCGGGCCTTCAGCGACTCCGCGGCGCCGTCGACGTCGACGCTGCCCGAACCGGCGACCGAAACGCTCATCGCCCCGACCCGGCCGCCGGCGACCTTCACGTCGCCCGACCCGGCGATCTTGACGTCGAGGGCGCCGTCCACCGACGCGGCCCAGACATCGCCGGAACCTGCCATGTTGACGTCCATGCCGCCCCTCACCGCCTGGGTCTTGATGTCGCCCGAACCGGCGACCCGCAGGCTCGCCCGGCCGACGCTGCCGACATAGGTGTCGCCCGATCCGGCCTGATTCAGTTTCAGCTCGCCGGCGACATTGGCCACCGTCCAGTCGCCGCATCCGGCGTTGGAGAGGCGCAGGCTGTCGGACTTGCCGATGGCCCCGAACACCGCGCCGCCGCTGTCCAGATCCACGGCCCGCGGCGTGCGGATCACGATCTGCGGCATATTGGCGTAGGCCACCGCCCCGACGCCGGCGACGCTGACCGAGGCGCGCGTCCCCTCCCCCTGGCAATTGCGGATCTTGTGGTCGAGCTTGCCGTCGACGATGACGCGGCCGCCGTCGGACCTGACCTGCAGCGGCAGGTTGGGATGGCTGGAGAGGACCTCGACCTTGATGTCGCTGCGGGCTTCCGGGATCACCGTGACGCGCACGACCGCGTCCTTGATCTCGACGGAAGGCTGCGCCGCCTGGGCCGCGCCGGCGCAGAGCGCGACGCCAAGCCCCAGGAAAATCACCGGAAGACGCATGGGTCTCCTCCGTTCTGCTGAACAACCTTGGGGAGACGGTACGGCCCGCGCCAGCGAGGGTCAGCTTAATTCCGGGTCATGACCTAAGCTTCATCTTCCGCCCCTGGCGCATCAAAAAGGCCGCCGAGGTTTCCCCCGGCGGCCTGATGGT
>NZ_DAMABV010000021.1:0-41142 GCF_031984885.1 Phenylobacterium sp. | reverse complement strand
CCGTGTCATCCCGGAAAGCCCGCAGGGCTTGTCCGGGACCCATTCGCGCCGTGCCGGACGAATGAGGCGCGGCCCCGCCGCAAAAGCTCAACTGACTTGATGACAGTTTGGGTTGGTCGCGCGACGGCGGCTCGCAGTAATCTCGGACGATGACTGCCGAGACCGAAAGGACGCCGTCGTGGCCCTGCGCGTGCTGCGGGTGCGCGACGTTGAAGTTCTCTCCTTGGGAGGACGGCCATGAGGGCTGT
Organism: Phenylobacterium sp.; assembly: GCF_031984885.1. Classification (GTDB taxonomy): domain Bacteria; phylum Pseudomonadota; class Alphaproteobacteria; order Caulobacterales; family Caulobacteraceae; genus Phenylobacterium. Next base: position 40,894 of record NZ_DAMABV010000021.1, on the reverse strand, counting down.
CCTGTTTGCTGCTGGACCGACGATCAGGTGCAATCGCGGGATCCGAACTTTCCCGGCGGCGCAAACGACGTGTCGCTGTCCGAGGCGAGGGAGAACTACCGCAAGCTCGGCGTCAGCGACCCTCAATGGATCGCCTATGCCCGGCCGCCGCGGCCAGATGAGACGCCGGTCTAGATGCTCCCCCGCCGGGGGAGCAACTTTTGGGAGCTTCGATTATGAAACTCGGCCCGGCGCTGGTGATGACGCCTGACCTGGAGGCGGCGCTGGGGTTCTATCGGGACATGCTGGGCCTGACGCTGGCCGAGCGGTTCGAGAACCAACTGGTGTTCGACCTGGGCGGCCAGGTGCTGCACGTCTTCGGCTGCGCGCGGCCGGCGCCCGAGGCCGAGCATGGCGCCGACGGCGCCAGCGTCATCAGCTTCGAGGTCGAGGCGATCGAGGCGGCGATGGCGGACCTGGCCGCCAAGGGCGTGGAGTTCCTGCACGCGCAGCCGGCCTGGAACGCAGAGGCGGGGCTGGCCTATGCGGCGTTCCGCGCGCCGGGCGGGATCGTGCACGAGTTGGTCGAGCGGCCAGCCAAGCGGCGCCCCTGACCGCGGGCGCCGCCCAGGCGCCGGCCGTCAGGCCATCTTGGCTTTCTTGAGGGCCTGGTAGGCCTTGATGACGCGCTGGAGCTTGTGTTCGGCCGAGCGGTCGCCGCCGTTGGAGTCGGGGTGGGTGCGCTTGACCAGCTCGATGTAGCGGGCGCGGATGGTCGGGCCGTCGGCGTCCTCGTCGAGGTCGAGGTCGGCCAGGGCGTGGCGCTCGATCTTGCCCAGGCGGCGGCCGATGGCGGTCTCGGCCTTGGGCTGGGGGTGGGAGCCGGCGCCGAACAGGCTGAAGGGGTCGGCGTAGCCTTCGCCCTTGGCGAAGTTGTGGGCGGCGGAGGCGGCCTCGCGCGAGAACTTGCTGGCCTTGAACTGCCAGGTCGGCCGGTCGCCGGTGGCGCTCTGGGCCTGGCGCTCGCGAATCTCGCCCTCGCTCATGCCGGCGAAGAAGTTCCACTGCTTGTTGTACTCGGCCGCGTGCGGCTGGCAGAACCAGTAGTGCTCGTTGAGCATCTCGCGCGACTTGGGCGCGCGCGCGGTCGCCACCGCCCGGCAGCCCGGATGGTCGCAAGCCCGCTCGCCGGGCTTCAGCGCAAAGACGTCGTCGTTGCGCGCGGCCTCCTCCTCCGAAGCGGGGGGACGCACGCGGATATCGACGAACTTAGGCTTGTATTGAAACGCGCCGGCCATGGCCCAAGTATGAGGCTCCCAAAGTCCCTTTCAAGAATTGAACATCGATCCGATGGGCGCCATATTTGAGGCTATCCAACACAAGCTGACCGCGGCGTTTTCGCCCACCCGCCTGGAGGTCGAGGACGACTCCGACCGGCATGCCGGTCATGCAGGCGCCACGCCGGGCGGGGAAAGCCATTTCAACGTGCTGATCGAGTCCGCGGCTTTCGCCGGAGCGTCCAAGGTGGTGCGCCAGCGGCTGGTCTACAAGGTTCTGGCCGAGGAACTGGCCGGGCCGGTGCATGCGCTGTCGCTGAAGGCGCTGGCGCCTGGGGAAAACGGCTAGAACGCGGCCACGGACCGGAACGAGCGTTTGAACGTTCGTATCGCGACGGCGTAGTCTGGCCGTATGTGAGCACTCACATCAGGGGAGGTGGGGATGCGAACGACGATCACGGTCAATGGGACGGCGCGGACGCTGGACGTCGATCCGCGGACCACGCTGCTGGACGCCCTGCGCGAGCACCTGGGGCTGACCGGCTCCAAGAAGGGCTGCGACCACGGCCAGTGCGGCGCCTGCACGGTGCTGGTCAACGGGGTGCGAATCAATTCGTGCCTGTCGATCCTGGCCATGCACGACGGCGACCAGGTGACGACCATCGAGGGGCTGGGCCAGCCGGGCGCGCTGCATCCGGTGCAGCAGGCGTTCCTGGAGCACGACGCATTGCAATGCGGCTACTGCACGCCGGGGCAGATCTGCTCGACGGTCGGCATGCTGCAGGAGGCGGCCGACGACTGGGCCAGCAAGGAGACCGCCGACCTGACGGCGAGGGTGTCGCTGACCGACGCCGAGATCCGCGAGCGGATGAGCGGGAACATCTGCCGCTGCTCGGCCTATCCGCAGATCCTGGCGGCGATCCGCGACCTGGCCGGAGAACCGGCGTGAAGCCCTTCACCTACGAGCGCGCCGCCGACGCCAAGGCGGCGGTGAAGGCGGTGGCCGAGAACCCGGGCGCGAGGTTCCTGGCCGGGGGCACCAACCTGCTGGACCTGATGAAGCTGGAGATCGAGGCGCCGACCCACCTGGTCGACGTCGGCCGGCTGCCGTTCGCGGGGGTCGAGGAGACCGGGGCGGGCGGCCTGCGGGTCGGCGGGGCGATGACCAACGCCAAGCTGGCGGCGCATCCGCAGGTGCGCGAGCGCTATCCGGTGCTGGTGCGGGCGATCCTGGCCGGGGCCTCGGGCCAGTTGCGCAACAAGGCGACGACGGCGGGCAACCTGCTGCAGCGGACCCGCTGCGACTATTTCTACGACACCACCAAGCCCTGCAACAAACGCCAGCCCGGATCGGGGTGCAGCGCCCTGGGCGGGCCGACCGGCTATGGGGCGATCTTCGGGGCCAGCGAGGCCTGCATCGCCACCCACACCTCGGACATGGCCGTGGCGCTGACCGCGCTGGACGCCAGCGTCGAGACCATGACCCCGGACGGCGGCACGCGCACGATCAAGGTCGAGGCGCTGCACCGGCTGCCCGGATCGACGCCGCAGATCGAGACCGACCTGGCGGCCGGAGAGCTGATCACCGCGGTGGTGCTGCCGCCGCCCCCGCCGGGCGGGCAGGCCTACGCCAAGGTCCGCGACCGGGCGTCCTACGCCCACGGCCTGGCCATGGTGGCGGTGGCCGGGAACCGGGTGGCGCTGGGCGCGGTGGCGCACAAGCCCTGGCGCGCGGCGAAGGCGCAGGCGGCGCTGGAGGCGGGCGCGAGCCCCGCCGAGGCGGCGGCGGCCGAGCTGGCCGGCGCCGACGCCGACGACGGCCGGACCCACAAGATCGCCCTGGTCCGCCGCCTGGCGGCCGCGACCATCGAAGACGCCGGGAGCGCGCGATGACCTCCGTTCGCGACTGGGCCCAGCCCAACCCCGTCACCGAGAACCGCGGCGGGACGATCGGCAAGGGCGTCGACCGCTACGAAGGGGCGCTGAAGGTCACCGGGACCGCGCCCTACGCCTATGACACGCCGGCCCCTTCGCCGCCGGCGATCGGGGTGCTGGTGACCGCCGCGATCCCGCGCGGGCGGGTGACGTCGGTCGACACGGCGGCGGCGCAGGCCGCGCCGGGCGTGCTGCTGGTCTGGACGCACCTGAACGCGCCGGCCCAGGCGCCGCGCGGGACGCGGGCCAATCCGCGCAGCCAGCGGGCCTCGAACCCGGCCCTGGCCAGCGACCGCGTCGAATATTTCGGGCAGAGCGTGGCCTTCGTGGTCGCCGACACCTTCGAGAACGCCCGCGCCGCCGCCGACCTGGTGAAGCTGGAATACGCGGCCGAGCCGGCGGTGGTCGACTTCGCCGCCAGCTTCGACCAGGCGACCCTGCCGCCGGACGAGGAGGACGTGCACATCGGCGACTTCCCCGGCGCCTACGCCGCCGCGCCGGTGACCATCGACGAGACCTATTTCAGCCCGATCCAGAACCACGTGCAGATGGAGCCCTGCGCCACCATCGCCTGGTGGGAGGGCGACAAGGTCACCGTCCACACCTCGATCCAGATGGTGAAGGGCGGCCAGCACGCCCTGGCCGAGACCCTGGCGATCCCGTCCAGCGACGTGCACCTGATGACCCGCTATATCGGCGGCGGGTTCGGCGGCAAGGGCCAGCCCTATGACGACCTGGTCCTCTCGGCCCTGGCGGCGCGGGCGCTGGGGCGGCCGGTCAAGGTGGCCTACACCCGCCAGCAGATGTTCCACGGCACCATCCACCGCCCGGCGGTGAGCATGCGCGTGCGGCTGGGGGCGGAGGAGACCGGGCGGCTGACGGCGTTCGCGGTCGAGGCGACGACGCACTGCGCGCGGGCGGCGACCTTCACCGAGCACGCGGCCAATTTCTCGCGCAACCTCTATGCCGCGCCCAACCGGTTGACCGGGCACCGGCTGGTGCGGATGGACCTGCCGCACGCCGGGCCGATGCGGGCGCCGGGCGAGGCGCCGGGGATGCTGAGCCTGGAATGCGCGATGGACGAGCTGGCCGAGAAGCTGGGCCTGGACCCCATCGAGCTGCGCATCCGCAACGAGCCGGACGTCGACCCGGAGACCGGCAAGCCGTTCTCGATCCGCCAACTTGTGCGCTGCATGACCGAGGGCGCGCAGCGGTTCGGCTGGGCGCGGCGCAATCCGGTCCCGGGCCAGATGCGCGACGGGCGCTGGCTGGTCGGCATGGGCATGGCCGCGGCGATCCGCGGCAACTTCCTGCTGCCGGCCAAGGCGGGGGTGCGGATCGACGCCGATGGGACGATCACCCTGCGCCAGGGCATGACCGACATCGGCACCGGCACCTACACCATCCTGGCGCAGATCACCGCCGAGACCCTGGGCGTGCCGCTGGAGCAGGTGAAGGTGGAGATCGGCGATTCCGACTTCCCGCCGGCGCCCGGCTCGGGCGGGCAGTTCGGGGCGGCGACGGCCGGATCGGCGGCGTTCGAGGCCGGGATGAACCTGCGCCGGGCGCTGACCGAGCTGGCGGTGGGCGATCCGCGCTCGCCGCTCTATGGCGGGCCGGCGGAGTACGTGACCTTCGAGAACGGGAACATCGCCATCGAGAACCGCAGCGAGACGCTGGCGGCCCTGGTCGCCCGCCCCGCGCCGGATGGGGTCTATGTCGAGGGCTCGATCTCGCCGGCGGCCGACGCGCGCGACTATTCCCAGCACACCTACGGCGCCCACTTCGCCGAGGTTGGGGTGAACCAGGTGACCGGCGAGGTGCGGCTGCGGAAGATGTTCGGGGTGTTCGCGGCCGGGCGGATCCTCAACGCCAAGACCGCCAAGAGCCAGATCACCGGCGGGATGATCTGGGGCGTGGGCGCGGCCCTGACCGAGTCCAACGCCGTCGATCCGCGCTTCGGCTCGTTCGCCAGTCAGGACATGGCCGAGTACCTGGTCCCGGTGCATGCCGACATCGTCGACCTGGACTCGATGTTCCTGGAGGAGGCCGACGACAAGGCCAATCCGATGGGCATCAAGGGGGTCGGCGAACTGGGCATCGCCGGGGCCGGGGCGGCGATCGCCAACGCCATCTACAACGCCACCGGCGTGCGGCTGCGGGATTATCCGATGACGCCGGACAAGGTGCTGGCGGGGTTGATGGCGAAGGGGCTGTAGGGCCTGCGAGCGGGACTGTCGGGATCTTTTCCTCCCCCATCGTGATGGGGGAGGGGGACCGGCGCAGCCGGTGGAGGGGGCGGCGGCTGGTGCCGAGCTTGCGGCTCGCCCCCTCCACCACCCTTCGGGCGGTCCCCCTCCCCCGCTGCGCAGGGGAGGAAAAGGGGGGCTGTTGGGGGTGTCGTCCCGGAAGTCGCGCAGCGGCTGTCCGGGATCCATTCGTGCGGTGGCCGGGGACGATGGTTCGGCCGCGCCCAACCTGCGAGATCTGGTGTTCATGGGTCCCGGTCTTGCTTCGCAAACCGGGATGACAGCCGTGGTGCTGTTCTGCTGCGCAAACCGCGATGGCGGCCGTGGGTGCGGTTCTGCTGCAACCGCGATGACGGCCGCTGGCCCTACCCCACCCGCGGCAGCAGTTCGCCGAGGATGCGGGCGAGGTCGCCTTCGCGGAAGGGTTTCTGCAGGACGGGGGAGCCCCTGTCGGCTTCGCGCAGGCCTGCGTCGCCGTAGCCGGTGGCGAAGGCGAAGGGGGCGCCGCGCTCGCGCAGCAGGTCGGCCAGCGGGAAGATCGGCTGGCCGCCGAGGTTGACGTCCAGCACCGCGCAGTCGAGCTCGACGCTGTTGGCGAGTTCGATCGCCTCGTCGAGCCGGGAGGCGGGCCCGACCACCTTGCAGCCCAGGTCCTGGAGCATGTCCTCGATCAGCATCGAGACCATCATCTCGTCTTCGACCACCAGGACACGCAGGCCGGCGAGGTCGCTCAGTCCGGTCATTCCGAGGGCTCCAAAACCTTCAAGGGGGTTTCCATGCGACGGGACAATCCCGCCGGATGATAGTCCAGTCGGGCGCCGCGATCATCGGCGGATGATGTGTCGGTCATGTTCACGACTTTGCCGGCGCCCCAGACTTGTGCGGAGGTCCGCTGCAAACCAAGGTGGTTTTCCCAGCTTGGTCAAGAGGCTAGGTCCAAAGAGCTAGTCTTGCGCGCGCGGCTGGGGCGGCGAAATCTTCAGGGCGGTGATCTGGTTGCGCTCGCGGCGGACCACCTGGAAACGGTGCCCGTAGAAGGTCCAGGTCTGGCCGACCTTGGGGATCGTCTGGGCCTCGTGGATGACCAGGCCGGCCACGGTGACGGCGTCGTCGTCGGGCAGATCCCAGTCCAGGGCGCGGTTGAGGTCGCGGATCGCCACCCAGCCGTCGACCACCACCGAGCCGTCGGCCTGGCGGCGCACGCCCTCGAGGGCGCTGTCGTGCTCGTCCTCGATCTCGCCGACGATCTCCTCGAGGATGTCTTCGAGGGTGATCAGCCCCTCCAGGGCGCCGTACTCGTCGACGACCAGGGCGAAGTGGCTCTGGCGCTTGAGGAAGGCGCCGAGCTGACCGTTGAGGGTCGTCGTCTCGGGGATGAACCAGGGCTCGCGGGCGAGGGCGGGGATGTCGAGGGCGTCCAGCTTCCCGCCGCTGGCCGCCAGGGCCGCCAGCACGTCCTTGGCGTGGAGGACGCCGACGATGTTCTCCGGGTCGTCGCGGTAGAGCGGCACGCGGCTGTGGCCGGTCTCCAGCAGCTCGGCGACCAGGTCCTTGGGGCCGAGGGCGGCGTCGATCATGGCGATCGAGCGGCGATGGACCATGACCTGGGTGACGTCCATCTCCGAGAGGTCGAGCACGCCGCCCAGCATGTGGCGGTCGCTGCTGGCGACCAGACCCTCGGAGTGGTGGTACTCGACCGCGCCGCGGATCTCCTCGTGGGCGGCCAGGACGTCGGTCTCCATCGACAGCTTGATGCCGAACGGGCGCAGGGTCTGGCGCACCACCCACTGGGCGCCGTTGGCCAGCGGGCCGAAGATCCGCACCACCCACCAGGTCGGGATCGAGAGGGCGCGGGCGACGTCGTCGGCGCGGGCGATGGCCAGGGTCTTGGGCAGGATCTCGCTGAAGATGACGATCAGCACGGTCATCAGCGCCGTGGCGATCAGGGCGCCGACCGGGCCTGGGAAGGCGGTCGACAGGGCCACCGTGGTCAGGGCCGAGGCCCCGATGTTGATGACGTTGTTCGACAGCAGGATGGCCCCGATCATCTTCTCCTGATCGGCCATCATCCCGTTGATGCGCCGGGCGGCGCGGTCGCCCTCGCGCTCAAGCTGGTGCATGCGCGCGCGGCTGGCGGCGGTCATCGAGGTTTCGGCCGCGGAAATCAGGCCCGAGAGCGAGAGCAGGACGACCAGCGCGGGCGCCAGGCCCGCGAGGACGGCGATGATCGTCACGGGAGCGCCCCTTCGGCGACCAGGAAGTCGCGCACGGCCTGGCCGTCGACGTTCCGGGCCACGAAGGCCTCGCCCAGCGCGCGGGCGAGGATGAAGGTCAGGCGGCCGCCCTCGGCTTTCTTGTCCTGGGCCATGTGGCGCACGAGCCGGCTGGCGTCGAAGCCGCCCGAGCCGACCTGGTCGAGGCGGGTCGGCAGGCCGGCGGCGGCGATGGCGGCCTCGGCGCGCTGGGCGTCCTGGCGGGCGCAGAGCCCCTGGGCGGCGGAGAAGCGGAAGGCGATGGCGCTGCCGGCGGCGACGGCCTCGCCGTGCAGCAGGGCCTCGCCGTAGCCGGTCTCGGCCTCCAGCGCGTGGCCGAAGGTGTGGCCGAGATTGAGCAGGGCGCGGCGGCCGGCCTCCTTCTCGTCCTCGGCGACGATCTCGGCCTTCATCTCCACCGAGCGGGCGACGGCGTAGGCCAGGGCGTCGGGGTCGCGGGCCAGCACCTTGGCGGCGTTGGCCTCCAGCCACTCGAAGAAGGCGAAGTCGCCCAGCAGGCCGTACTTGATGATCTCGGCGTAGCCGGCGCGCATCTCGCGGGCGGGCAGGGTGGCGAGGATGTCGAGGTCGGCCAGGACCAGGCGCGGCTGGTGGAAGGCGCCGATCAGGTTCTTGCCGCGCGGGGTGTCGATGGCGGTCTTTCCGCCCACCGACGAATCCACCTGGGCCAGCAGGGTGGTGGGGATCTGCACGAAGTCGATCCCGCGCTTGTAGATCGCCGCCGCGAAGCCGGCGAGGTCGCCGACCACGCCGCCGCCGAAGGCCACGATCAGGTCGCCGCGGTCGAGCTCCAGCTCCAGCAGGCGGTCGCTGACCTGGGCCAGGACCTCCCAGCTCTTGGAGGGCTCGCCGGCCGGGACGACGATGGCCTGGGACGAGATCCCCGCCGCCGCGAGGGCGGCGGTCAGGCGCGGGCCGTGCAGGGCCCAGACCGTTTCGTCGCTGACGACGGCGGTGCGGCCCTGTTTCAGGAACGGGGCGAGATGGACGCCGGCCTGGTCCAGCAGGTCGCCGCCGACCACGACGTCGTAGGCGCGATCGCCCAGGCCAACGCGGACGGTGCGGCTCATCTGGGGTGTTCCTCGAGATAGATGGTCAGGGCGCGGATCACCTGGTCGACGGTGACGTGGTGGGCGGTGTCGCCGGTCTCGACCATGACGTCGGCCTGGGCGTAGACGGGATAGCGCTTCTCGGCCAGCTCGGTCAGGACCTCCAGCGGGTCCTTGCCCGAGAGCAGGGGGCGGCTGTCCTTGCGCGAGACGCGGCGCACCAGCACCTCGAGGTCGGCCTTCAGCCAGACCGAGATCGAGCGCTCCTTGATCAGGGCGCGGGTCTCGTCGTTCATGAAGGCGCCGCCGCCGGTGGCCAGCACGTGGGGCGGGTCCTCCAGCAGCCGGGCAATGACCCGGCGCTCGCCCTCGCGGAAGGCGGGCTCGCCCATCTCGGCGAAGATGTCGGGAATAGACCGGCCGGCGGCGGCCTCGATCTCGACGTCGGCGTCCTTGAACGGGAGTTCAAGCGCGTTGGCGAGGCGACGGCCGACGCTTGATTTGCCGACCCCCATCAGGCCCACGAGGGTGATGGTGCGGGCGCGCAGCGGTGTGTAACGGTCCATGAACGGCGCAGGTCTTACACGAGCAAGGGCCATCGCGCCAAGTTGGCCGTAGCACAAGGGCAGATGATGATGAGCCGCAGGCTTCTTCGCATGACGTTCGGCGCGCTGCTGATCTGCACCCCGGCCGCCGCGCAGACGGCGGTGGAGGTGACGCCGCTGGCCGCCCCGGACTTCTTTTCGAACGGCGCGCGCGACACCGGATTGCCGCCCGGGCTGTGGCGCGGCGCCTCGGTGGAGACGGCGCGGACGGTGCTGCCGCTGCTGGCCGCCAAGCCGCTGTCGCCGGCCGCCGCGGCCCTGGCCCGGCGGGTGCTGGCCACCGGCGCCGACGGCCCCGACGGCGCGGGGCAGGACCGCGACCTGGCCGGGGCGCGGATCGCGGCGCTGATCGCCCAGGGCGGGGTGAAGGACGCCGGGGCGATCCTGTCGCGCAGCTCGGGCCTGGACCGCGCGCCGGCCCTGGCCCAGGCGGGGGCCGAGGCGGCGCTGCTGGCCGGCGAGGACGAGCGGGCCTGCGAGATCGGCGAGCGGCTGGCGACCGGACGCGAGGAGATCTACTGGCTGCGGCTGCGGGCCTATTGCCAGGCGCGGGAGGGCCAGACCGACGCCGCGCACCTGACCTTCGACCTGGCCCAGGGGGTAGCGCGCGATACGACCTATGGGCGGCTGATGGGCGCCAAGCTGGCCGGGACGGGAAATCCGGGCGCGGCCTCGCTGCGGGGCGGGCTGGACTATGCGCTGTCGCGCAGCCTCGGCCTCGACCTGGAGGCGGCGACCCCCGCGCCGGCCGTGGCCGCGGCCCTGGCGGCGGCCGAGCCCGGCCCCGCCCGCTGGACGATCGAGAACGGCCCGGGCGAGCTGAAGGCGGCGATGGCGGCGGTGGCCGCGGGCGACCTGGCCGGGGCCCAGGCGCTGCGCGCGGGGCTGACGGCCGATGCGACGCCGGTCAACGAGCTGGCGCTGCTGGACGCGCTGATCGCCGCGGCGAGCGGCAGGCCCGACGGGCCGACCCTGGACCGGCTGGTCGAGCGCGGCGCGGTCTCGGACGCCAAGGCGCGGGGCAAGATGCAGAACGCGGCGATCCTGCTGGCCGCCCTGGGCGCGCCGATGGGGCCGCAGGCGCGCGGCGAGTTCGCCAGGTTCGCGGCCGCCGAGGCCGGCAAGGCGAGCGTGGCGCGGGGCCTGGCGCTGGACCTGGCCGGGGATGCGAAGCTGATGGGCGAGAGCGCGCTGCTGGCGCTGTGGATCAGCGCCGACGCCGGCGCGGCCGGGCCGGCGGTCGGCGACCGGGCGCGGATCGTGCGGGCGCTGCGGGCCGCGGGGCTGGACGAGGACGCGCGGGCCTTCGCGGTCGAAGGGCTGCTGGCGCAGAGATGAGCGGCGCGGGCTGGATCGAAGCCTTCCTGGAGATGATGGCCGGGGAACGGGCCAGCGCCCGCAACACCCTGACCGCCTATGGCAAGGACCTGGCCGACGCCCAGGCGTTCCTGAAGGGGCGCGGGGCGGACCTGGCCAGCGCCTCGGCCGGGCAGATCGAAGCCTATTTCGCGGCCCTGAGCGACCGGGGCATGTCGCCGGCCACGGCGGCGCGGCGGCGCTCGGCGGTGCGGCAGTTCTACCGCTTCGTGCTGGGCGAGGGCTGGCGGGCGGAGGATCCCTCGCGGCGGGTGGACGCGCCCAAGAAGGGCCGGCCGCTGCCCAAGGTGCTGAGCCGGGCGGAGATGGACGCGATCATCGCCGCGGCGGCCGGGCGCGACGGGGCGCAGGGGCTGCGGCTGGCCTGCATGGTCGAGCTGGCCTACGCCTCGGGCCTGCGGATCTCGGAGCTGACGGCGCTGCCGCTGTCGGTGCTGGCGCGCGACCCGGCCTATCTGATCGTCAAGGGCAAGGGCGGCAAGGAGCGGCTGGCGCCGCTGAACGACGCCGCGCGGGCGGCGGTGAAGGCCTATCTGGAGGTCCGCAAGGGCTTCCTGCCGAAGGGGGACGCGGCGAACCCCTGGCTGTTCCCCTCGCGCGGCAAGGCGCGGCGGCTGACGCCGCGGCGGTTCGCGCAACTGCTGGACGAGGCGGCGGCCGACGCCGGGATCGATCCGGCCAGGGTCAGCCCCCACGTGCTGCGCCACGCCTTCGCCACCCACCTGCTGGAGGGCGGAGCGGACCTGCGGGTGGTGCAGAAGCTGCTGGGCCACGCCGACATCGCCACCACCCAGATCTACACCCACGTCGCCGGCGACCGGCTGCGCGAGGTGGTGGAGACCAAGCACCCGCTGGCGAAGAGGTAGGGGGCTACGTTCCTTCTCCCCTTGCGGGAGAAGGATGAAGCCGGCGGCTCAGCCCGTGATCCGATACCTGCCCTGGCCGTCGGGGCAGACGCGGACGTAGCGTTGTTCGCTGCTGGAGACCTGGGCCGGGGCGAGGCGGCACTGCATGCGGTCGTAGTCGCTGTAGCCGTACTGGCCCGAGCGGCGGCTGCGGTCGTAGTCGCTTTCCTGGTACGGGATGGTCTGGTCGTAGCTGTAGTAGTAGCCGCGTTCGTCGCACTTGGCCGAGGCGCGGCCGACGCCGAGCCCGATGCCGCCGCCGACCAGGGCGCCCAGCACGGCGCCTTCGGTCCGCACGCCGCGGCCGGCGACGTTGGAGCCGAGCGCGCTGCCGAGCAGGGCGCCGATCACGGCGCCGCCGATGGAGCGGTTGGTCTTGCTGTTGGTGCAGGACGGGTCGTTGCTGATGTAGGCGGTGGTCGAGGCGTCCTGGGCATAGGCGTCGGCGCTCCAGACCGGCGGCGGGCCGTAGGCGCGCTCATAGGCGCCCGAACCCCAGCGGCGGTCGTAGGCCGCGCGGGCGCTGTCATAGGCGGCCATGCGGCGGTCGAAGTCGGCGCGGCTCTCGCCGGACGGATAGCCGCCGGCCCCCTGATAGCCGAGGTCGTTTTGGGCCGGGGCCTGGCCGTAGGACCGGGCGTAGGCGCCGTAGCCGTACTGGCGGTCGTACTGCTCGCGCGAGCGTTCCCAGCGGGCGCGGGCGGCCTCGTAGTCCTGGCGCGACTGCTCGTAGGCGGCGCGGTCGGCCTGGTAGCGGCTCTGGTCGGACTGGTGTTGCGGCGTCGGGCGCGGATCGGAATAGGGGGTCGGGCTGGGATACTGACCCTGATACGGCCCCTGGTACTGGGCGAAGGCGGGCGGGGCGATCACCGCGAGGGCTGCGGCGACGGCGATGACGGCTTTGGTCGGTTGCATGGGCGACTCCCTGGTCCGCAACAAAACGTGAGGGAGCCGGGCCAGTTGCAGTCCAGGCGGCCGCGCGGCTTGACGCGGCGGGCGCGATGGCTGTTCCTCGGGGTTGTGAGGCGGGCGCTTCGGGCCTAGTTTCCGCCGCTTCCGCAAACGGAAAGAGAAGATTCCTCGTATGGCCGCACACTATCTCGAGTTCGAGCGCCCCATCGCCGACCTCGAAGCGAAGATCGAGGAACTGTCGAAGCTGTCGGAGACGACCGGCTCGGGAACCCTGGACGCCGAGATCGAGGCGTTGCGCGCCCGCGCCCAGGAAGTCCGCCGCCAGGCCTATTCCAAGCTCGACGCCTGGCAGAAGACCCAGGTCGCGCGCCACCCCGACCGGCCGCACTTCATCGACTATGTCGGCGGGCTGATCGACGAGTTCGTGGAGCTGCGCGGCGACCGCAAGTTCGCCGACGACCAGGCGCTGATCGGGGGCCTGGGCCGGTTCCGCGGCCAGCCGGTGGTGGTGATCGGCCACGAGAAGGGCCGCGACACCGTCAGCCGGGTGAAGCACAATTTCGGCTATGCGCGGCCCGAGGGCTATCGCAAGGCCATCCGCCTGATGGAGCTGGCCGAGCGGTTCAACCTGCCGGTGATCAGCTTCGTCGACACCCCGGCCGCCTATCCGGGCGTCGGCTCGGAGGAACGCGGCGTGGCCGAGGCCATCGCCCGCTCGACCGAGAAGAGCCTGATGCTGGAGGTGCCGATGATCGCCATCGTCACCGGCGAGGGCGGCTCGGGCGGGGCGCTGGGCATCGCCTGCGGCAACCGGGTGCTGATCCTGGAGCACGCCATCTATTCGGTGATCCCGCCGGAGGGGGCGAACTCGATCCTGTGGCGCGGGGCGCGCACGGCCGAGGAAGCGGCCAAGGCGATGAAGATCACCGCCCAGGACCTGATCGGCATGAAGATCGTCGACCGGATCATCCCCGAGCCGGCCGGCGGGGCGCACTCCGACAAGGAGGCGATGGTCGCGGCGGTGGGCGAGGCGATCGCCGACGAGCTGGCCCAGATCGGCGGGCTGAGCCCCGAGGAACTGAAGAAGCAGCGCGCGGACCGGTTCTACGCGATCGGGCGTTCGGGGCTTCAATAGGCGGGGCCTGCTGGAGCGGGCGAGCGTTGAAGATTCACCACCAAGCACACCAAGGACACGAAGGGGCGCGGTGAGCGCGGGGGCCTTGGTGCTCTTGGTGTGCTTGGTGGTGGGATGCTGACGTCGCTTGCGCGCCGTCTTTCGGGGTTATCTGCGGCATGCGCGACAGCCCTGCCCGGCGGGGTCGGATATTGTTCCGGTCTAAACCAGCTTGCCTGACGCGCCGGCGCCGGGTTCACTGTCTTCCAAACAACCGTTTGGGAGGGCGTGATGGCCTTGAAAACCCGTTTCACCGAGCTCGTGGGCGTCGAGCACCCGATCGTCCAGGGCGGCATGCAGTGGGTCGGCCGGGCCGAGCTGGTCGCGGCCGTGGCCAACGCCGGGGGCCTGGGCTTCATCACCGCCCTGACCCAGCCGACGCCGGACAAGCTGCGCGAGGAGATCGAGCGCTGCCGCGCGCTGACCGACAAGCCGTTCGGGGTGAACCTGACCATCCTGCCGGCCATCACCCCGCCGCCCTATGCGGAATACCGCCAGGCGATCATCGACAGCGGGATCAAGATCGTCGAGACGGCGGGCAACAAGCCGGCCGAGCACGTCGAGGAGTTCAAGAAGCACGGGATCGTGGTGATCCATAAGTGCACCAGCGTGCGCCACGGCCTGTCGGCCGAGCGGATGGGCGTGGACGCCATCTCGATCGACGGCTTCGAGTGCGCCGGCCACCCGGGTGAGGACGACGTCCCCGGCCTGATCCTGATCCCGGCCGCAGCCGACAAGATCAAGATCCCGATGATCGCCTCGGGCGGGTTCGGCGACGGGCGCGGCCTGGTCGCGGCCCTGGCGCTGGGCGCCGAGGGGATCAACATGGGCACCCGCTTCATGTGCACCAAGGAGAGCCCGATCCACCAGGCGATCAAGGAACAGATCGTCGCCAACGACGAGCGCGCCACCGACCTGATCTTTCGCACCATGCACAACACCAGCCGGGTGGCGAGGAACGCCGTCAGCCAGCAGGTGGTGGCGCTGGAGAGGCAGGGCGCCAAGTTCGAGGACGTGCGCGAACTGGTGGCCGGCACGCGGGGCCGCAGCGTCTACGAGGTGGGCGACAACGACGCCGGCATCTGGTCGGCCGGCCAGATCCAGGGCCTGATCCACGACATCCCGTCCTGCGAGGAACTGGTCAGCCGCATCGTCCGCGAGGCCGAGGAGATCATCCACGGCCGCCTGGCCCGCTTCGCGCCGACCAAGCAGGCGGTTCCGGCGTAGGGGGCTGGCCCCCTTCCTCCGATCGTCATCCCTGGCCGCGCAGGCGCGCCGGGGGGCTTCGGCGAGGCTCGGCGTCTATGGATGGCCGGGACCTGGCGGCCCGGCCATGACGATCATGGGGCAAGACCGGGATCCAATGACGCCCGCGATGGCGGGATGGGGCGCCGGCTGCGCCGTGGCTGGCGGGATCTGGTGTTCATGGGTCCCGGTCTTCGGCCTGCGGCCGAAACCGGGATGACGCCTGTTTTCCTCCGGTGGCGGTCGGCGCAAGTTGCTCGGCGGATTTTGTAACACCAAGACCACGAAGGACGCGAAGAGCACGAAGGCGCCGTGGGGACGGCGGGCGTGGTGCGAGGGGTGGAGTGCGCCTTTGGCGCGTTTGTTACGGGTGTGCTTCTCGTGTCATCCCGGAAAGCCCGGAGGGCTTGTCCGGGACCCATTCGCGCCGGGCCCGACGAATGAGGCGCCGCCCCGCCCCAAAAGCTCAACTGACTTGATGACAAGGGGCCTTGCCCGTCAGGCGATCGCCTTGAGCGCCGCGCCCAGTTCGTCGACGCTTTCAGGGGTGACGGCCCATGAGCACATGAAGCGCACCGAGCCGTCCAGGAAGCGGTAGGCGAACCAGCCGGCCCGATGCAGGCGGCGCAGGGCCGGCTCGTCCATTTCGACGAACACGGCGTTGGCCTCGACCGGGTGGCGCAGGGGGAAGGGCGAGAGCGCGGCCAGGCGCCGGGCCATGGCGTTGGCGTGGGCGGCGCGGGCGACGAAGGCGCCGCTGTCCAGCATGCCGATGAAGGGGGCGGCGTAGAAGCGGCCCTTGGAGGGCAACTGGCCCGCCTGCTTCAGCCTGGCGTCGAACCGGCGGGCGAGGGCGCGGTCGAAGATCACCACCGCCTCGGTCGCGGTCATGCCGGCCTTGGTCCCGCCGATCACCAGGATGTCGACGCCGAGCGGGCCGATGGCCTTGAGGTCGAAGCCGGCAGCCGCGGCGTTGGCCAGGCGCGCGCCGTCGAGGTGGACGGAGAGGCCCTTGGCCTTGGCCGGTTCGATCAGGGCGGCGAGCTGGTCGCGGGAATAGACCGTGCCGTACTCGGTGGCGTTGGTCAGGGAGAGGGCGGCGGGAGACTGGCGGTGGGCCACGTCGGCCTGGCCGAGCGGCTCGGCCAGGCCGGCCGGGTCGATGCGGCCCGAGGCGCCCGGCAGGCCGACCAGGCCCAGCCCCTGGCCGAAGAATCCCGGGGCGCCGGTCTCGTCGGTGCAGACGTGGGCGTGCTGGTGGGCGAGGACCGCCTCGAACGGGCGGCAGAGGGCGGCCAGGGCGATGGCGTTGGCCGCGGTGCCGGAGGCCACGAACCGCACCTCGGCGTCGGCGTCGAGCAGGGCCCGCACCGCCTCGGCGCCCCGAGCGCTGACCGCATCGGTCCCGTAGCCCGAGGTGAAACCGGAATTGGCGGCGATCAGGGCCTCGAGCGCTTCGGGCGCGGCGGGGGCGGTGTTGTCGGAAGCGAAGTCGTAGCGGGCCATGGGCTCTTCGTAGCGCGGCGTCTGGTCACGGCGAAGCCGGGAATTTTCTGCTTTCTTCATAGAACGCGGCCATCCTGGCCACAGGGGGTGCGTATGGGCGAAACCAAGGCGGCAGGCCTTACGTCGCGGCTGGCCAGCGTGGCCCGGCTGACGCCGCATGCGGTCGTGCTGTGTGATCCGGCCGGGCGGATCGACTGGGTCAATGACGGCTTCACGGCGATGACCGGATTTCGCCTCGACGAGGCTGCGGGGCGCACGCCCGGCGCGCTGCTGCATTGTCCCGAAACCGATCCCGAGACCATCGCCCTGATGTCGGCGCAGATCGCCGCGGGCCAGGGGTTCCGGGTCGAGGTCCAGAACCAGACCAAGGACGGCCGGCGGCTGTGGATCGACCTGGACGTGCGGCCGACCTTCGGGGCCGGCGGCGAGCTGGACGGGTTCATCGCGATCCAGGCGGACATCACCGCCGCCCACGAACTGCAGGAGCGGCTGACCGCCGCCTCGGTGGCCCTGACCTCGGCCGGGCGGCTGGCGCGGCTGGGCGGCTGGGAGGTCGACCTGGTCGAGGGCGTCGTGCGCTGGAGCCAGGAGCTGGCCGAGCTGTTCGGCCGCACGACGCGGGTCGACGACCTGCTGGAGTCGCTGGAGGTCTATGCCGAAGAGGATCGCGAGTGGGTGCTGGAGCACGTGCGCGCCGCGATCGCCACCGGCGTGCCGATCGACTTCGAGGCCCAGGCGCAGCGGCCGAACGGCGAGCGCATCTGGCTGCGGGTGATGGGCGAGCCGCGGATGGTCGACGGGCGCTGCGTGGCGCTGCACGGCGCCAGCCAGGACGTCACCGCCCAGCGCGAGGCCACGGCCGAACTGCGGGAATCCGAGCGCTTCGGGCGCGGGGTGATCGACGGGCTGCCGGCGCTGCTGACGGTGGTCGACGAGGGCGGGCGGATCATCGCCGCCAACTCGGCCTTCCGCAAACTCGGCGCCGACCTGCTGGACACCGAGGTCTATCCGATGGGCCGCAACCTGTTCCAGGTGTTCGAGCGGCTGCCCGGCGGTCGCGGCAAGCACCTGATCCGCGGGGTGAAGTCGGTGATCTCCGGCGCGGCCGACAGCTTCAACCGGGCCTACCAGGCCACGGACGGCGAGTGGTTCCGGCTGACCGCGGCGCGGTTCCAGGGCGAGGGGCCGGTGCGCTGCGTGGTGATCACCCAGTCGATCGAGGACCTGAAGCGCTCGGAGCGGCGGCTGCGGGTGCTGAACACGTCGCTGAAGCGGGCGCGCGACCAGGCCAACGCCGCCAATGTCGCCAAGTCGGCGTTCCTGGCGACCATGAGCCACGAGATCCGCACGCCGCTGAACGGGGTGCTGGGCATGGCCCAGGCGATGGAGCGCGACGAGCTGGCGCCGGTCCAGCGCGAGCGGCTGGGCGTGATCCGCCAGGCGGGCGAGACCCTGCTGGTGCTGCTCAACGACCTCCTGGACCTGTCGCGCATCGAGGCCGGCCGGCTGGAGCTGGAGGACGGGGTCATCGACCTGCAGGCGCTGATGCAGGGGGTGGCGGCGACGTTCGGGCCGCTGGCCGCGGAGAAGGGGCTGGCGCTGGAGCTGGAGGTCGAGCCGGCCCTGAACGGGGTCTGGGCCGGGGATCCGACCCGCATGCGCCAGATCGTGCACAACCTGGTCTCCAACGCGGTGAAGTTCACGGCCCAGGGACGGGTGCTGGCGCGGGCCGTGCGGCGGGCCGGCAAGCTGGTCTTCGAGGTGTCCGACACCGGGCCGGGGATCTCGTCCGAGCGGCAGGGCGCGCTGTTCCAGAAGTTCGTCCAGGAGGACGCCTCGACCACCCGGCGCTATGGCGGCTCGGGCCTGGGGCTGGCGATCTGCCGCGAGCTGGCCGAGCTGATGGGCGGGACCATCGCCGTCGCCTCGCAGCCGGGCGAGGGGGCGACCTTCACCGTCCGCCTGCCGCTGACGCGGGCCAGGGCGGGCGCCGAGCCGGTGAGCGCGCCGCTGGAGCAGGCGCCGGCCGACGGCCTGCGGGTGCTGGCGGCCGAGGACAATCCGGTCAACCGCATGGTGCTGAAGACGCTGCTGGGCCAGCTCGGGGTCGAGGTCTGCTGCGTCGAGGACGGGCAGGCGGCGATCGAGGCGGCCGCGCAGGGCGCCTGGGACGTGATCCTGATGGACGTGCAGATGCCGGTGATGGACGGCCCCACCGCCGCGCGCCACATCCGCGCCCGCGAGGCGGCGCAGGGGCTGGCGCGCACGCCGATCATCGCCCTGACCGCCAACGCCATGGCCCACCACGAGGCGGAATACCTGGCCGCCGGCATGGACGTGCTGGTGCCCAAGCCGCTGGAGGTGGCGCGGCTGATCGGGGCGATCTCGGCGGTGGTGGGGGAATAGCGCCGGCCAGGCGGCGTCAGTGCTCCCGCCCCCAGGCCTGGACGTCGGCGACGAAGAGGTCGGGTTCTTCCATGGCGGCGAAGTGGCCGCCGCGGGGCTGGTCGCTCCAGCGGACGATGTTGTAGGCGCGCTCGGCCCAGGCCCTGGGCGGGGCGGTGTAGAGCGGCTCGCCCGGGAAGTTGGCGAAGGCGGTCGGGGTCTCGCAGCGCTCGCCTTCGGCCAGGGCGACGCCGCCCTCCTCGAGGAAGCCGCGATAGTACCAGGCGCCGGTCGCGAAGCTGTCGGTCATCACATAGAGCATGATGTTGGTCAGCAGCTTGTCCTTGGGATGGACCTGGTCGAAGGGCTTCTCGCGCAGGTCCGACCAGTCATGGAAGCGCTCGGCGATCCAGGCGGCCTGGCCGACCGGGTTGCCCGCGCCCAGCCAGGCCAGGGACTGGGGCTTGGAGGCCTGGAGCCGGAAATAGGCGCCCATCAGCTCCATCATCTGGCCCTGGCGGGTCAGCCAGGCGACCTCGGCCTCGTCCTTGGGGCCGCCGAACGGGCGGAAGGCCATCATGTTGAGGTGGATGGCGCGGACGTGGTCGGCGTGGTCGCGGCCGAGCCAGGAGGTGACCATCGCGCCCCAGTCGCCGCCCTGGGCGAGATAGGTCGAATAGCCGAGCACCTGGGTCATCAGGGCGTCGAACAACCGCGCGGTGGTGCGCTGGCCGATCGGGCGGGCCGGCCTGGACGAGAAGCCGAAGCCCGGCAGGGACGGGATCACCAGGTCGAAGGCGTCCCTGGGGTCGCCGCCGAAGCGGCTGGGAAAGGCCAGCTTCTCGATGGCGCCCCAGAACTCGTAGTGCGAGCCGGGCCAGCCGTGGGTGAGCAGCAGCGGCCGCCGGCCGCCGGCCTCGCCGACCACGTGCAGGAAGTGGAGGTCGTAGTCCTCGACCCTGGCGGTGAACTGGGGGAAGCGGTTGAGGTCGGCGACGGCCGCGCGCCAGTCATAGGCGCCGGTCCAGTGGGCGCAGAGGTCCTTGAGGTAGGCGCCGTCGCAGCCATAGGCCCAGCCGTCGGGAACCTCGGGGGCCGGCGGCCAGGGATAGGCGCGGACCTGGTCCAGCACCGCCTGCACGGCCTCGTCGCTCCAGGCGACCTCGAACGGTTGAACCATGCCGCGCTCCCTCTCCCCTGATCGTCGATCGGGAAGATGGCGGGCTTGCCGCAGGGGGCGTCAAGGGCCGAAGCAAGCTACGCTTTCGGCGGGGGCGCGGCGTCCTCCGCGACGATCAGAAGCGGCCAACGCTTCTGGAATAGCCACAGGCCGAAGACCACAAGAACGCCGAACGTCACCGCCTGCATGGCCAGGATGATCGGCCCTAGGAGGATTGGCATGAGATTGAGGAGCTCGCCGCCTTCGACAACTTCGCCGTTTACTCTCGCGGGCGCGCCTGTGGCGACCAGCATCACCGTCACGAGCGTGAACAATGGAATGAAGATCGCGCCTGCGCCCACCAGGTAACCCGTAGCGACCAACTTGAACGCGCTGCTCGCCTTCAGGCGTCCGCCCACCGTCCGCAGTTCCATTCCCGGTCGTTCCCTGAAACCAAAAGTTGCAGCGGACGCTAAGGCCAAGATTCGGCCTCAGCAATGGGCATCGTGCGGCGCTACGCCCCCGGGCGCAGGCCCTTGGCGAGGGTGTGGCCGAGCTGGCGGTTGATGACGCGGGCCATGCCCTTGGGCAGCTTGCCGGCCAGTTCGAGCGTCACCGCGCCATGGGTGGCGGCCCAGAACATGCGGCCGATCTCTTCCGGGTCGCCTTCCATCACGCCGGCCTCGACCAGGCCCCGGATGTAGGCCGACTGCATGGCGTTGGCGCGGGCCGCGGCGGTGACCAGCTCGGGATAGTCCTGCTCGTGCGGCTGGTTGAGGTCGAACATCAGCTTGTAGGTCTGCGGGTGTTCGAAGGCGAAGTTGAGATAGGCCTCGCCCACCGCCGAGCTCTTGGCCCTGGCGCTGCCCTGGGTGGTCGAGAGCGCGGTCTCCAGCGCCTCGGCGAAGCGGTTGAAGCCGTTGGTGCGCACCGCCGCCAGGATGTCCTCCTTGTCGGTGAAGTAGCGGTAGGGGGTCATCGGGCTGACCCCCAGCTCGGCGGCGAGCTGGCGCATGGTCACCGCGTCCGGCCCCTTCTCGGCGAACAGCTTCTCGGCCGCGTCGCACAGGCGTTCGCGGAAGTCGGCGACATCGGACTCGGAGAGGACGCGGGGCATCGGTAAACTCGACCCAAAGAAAGTGCTTGTCCTGGGTTAGCTCTTACGTAATAAATTTACAACGTAAAAAGGCGAGGAAGCGATGTCGGACTGGGATGTGCTGGTTGCACGGGACGATTTGCGCGAAATCGAGCTGCGCCATGCCCCCGATCGGGCTCCGCTGGCCGAGGGCGAGGCGCGGCTGGAGATCGAGCGGTTCGCGCTGACCGCCAACAACATCACCTACGGCATGATCGGCGAGAGCTTCGGCTATTGGCGGTTCTTCCCGGCCGAGGGCGCGTTCGGCCGCATCCCGGTCTGGGGCTTCGCGCGGGTGGTGGAATCCAGGGCGCCGGATGCGCCGGTGGGCCTGCGGCTGTTCGGCTACCTGCCGATGTCGACCAGCTTCACCGCGCGGCTGGCGCGCAAGGCCGGCGGCTATGTCGACACCGCGCCGCACCGCGCCGAGCTGCCGCCGACCTACAACGCCTATGCCGAAGCGGTCGAGGACGAGCTGGACGACCACCGGGCGCTGCTGCGGCCGCTGTTCATGACCTCGTGGCTGCTGGACGACTTCCTGGCCGAGGATGCGTCGATCAGGACGCTGGTGCTGTCGAGCGCGTCCAGCAAGACGGCCATGGGCCTGGCCTGGTTCGCGCGCCGCCGCGGCCTGCCGGTGGTGGGGCTGACCTCGCCCGGCAATGCGCAGACCCTGGCGGGCCTGAACCTCCATGACCGCATCGTGCCCTATGGCGAGGTCGGCGGGCTGAAGGTCGAGGGGCCGGCGGTCTATGTCGACTTCGCCGGCGATCCGCAGGTGACGCTGGGCGTGCACCGGGCGCTGGGCGCGGAGCTGTCGCGCAGCATCATCGTCGGCGGCACCCACTGGAGCGCCGAGCGCACGGCCGGCGACCTGCCCGGTCCCGCGCCGGTGCTGTTCTTCGCCCCCGACCAGATCCGCAAGCGGGCGGCCGAGTGGGGGCCGGAGGCGCTGGACACGCGGTTCATGGCCGCCTTGCGCGCCTTCGTGGCCGAGGCGGGCTGGCTGAAGCTCAAGCAATCGACGGGCCCCGAGGGCCTGATGGCCGCCTATCGCGACGTGCTGGAGGGCCGGGCCCGCCCGGACGAAGGCCATATCATCCGACCGGCCTGAACGCCGGCGAACGAGGAGGAAGCACCATGGACGGCGATGTTCGCATCAATCCGTATCTTTCCGGCAATTTCGCTCCGGTGCGCAGCGAGGACGACTTCGACCTCACCGTGACGGGGGAGATCCCCAGGGAACTGCGCGGCACGCTCTATCGCACCGGGCCCAACCCGCAGTTCGAGCCGCGGGGCGAGTACCACTGGTTCTCGGGCGACGGGATGATCCACGCCTTCCATGTCGAGGACGGCAAGGTCAGCTACCGCAACCGCTATGTGCGCACGCCCAAGTGGGAGGCGGAGAACGCCGCCGGCCGGGCGCTGTGGGGCGCGTTCGGCAATCCGATGACCAGCGATCCGAGCGTGGTCGGCAAGGACAGCGGCGGGGTGGCCAACACCAACATCGTCTTCCACGCCGGCAAGCTGCTGGCCCTGGAAGAGGGGCACACCCCCTTCGAGATGCAGCCGCGGACCCTGGAGTCGAAGGGGCCGGTCGAGCAGTACAGGGGGCGCACGACCGCGCACCCGAAGATCGACCCGAAGACCGGCGAGATGGTCTGGTTCGGCTATGGGATCGGGCCGATGCCGTTCGGCACGGGGATCAGCTATGGCGTCACCGACGCCAGCGGCAAGGTGGTGCGGCGCGACGACTTCGAGGCGCCCTATTCCTCGATGATCCACGACTTCCTGGTCACCGAGAACTACGTGCTGTTCCCGGTGCTGCCGCTGACCGGCAGCCTGCAGCGGGCGATGAGCGGCCTGCCGGCCTTCGCCTGGGAGCCCGAGAAGGGCAGCCACGTGGCGGTGATGCGCCGCGACGCCGACGTCTCGACCATCCGCTGGTTCAACGCCCCGCCGTCCTATGTCTTCCACCCGATGAACGCCTGGGAGGAGGACGGCAAGATCGTCGCCGACGTGTTCCGCTACGACAGCGCGCCGCTGTTCCCGAACGCGGACGGCTCGCCCGGCGCGAAGGCGGCCGCGCGGCTGGTGCGCTGGACCTTCGACCTGGCGGGCAACTCCGACGCCATCAAGGAAGAGGCGATCGACGACCTGGACGGCGAGTTCCCGCGCTTCGACGAACGCCATGCGGGCCTGGCCTACCGGCACGGCTGGTATGCGGCCGATCCGGCCAACGCCAAGACCATCAAGCAGACGGCGATCGCGCACCTGGACCTGAAGACCGGCAGGCGGCAGGTCTATGAGCTGTCGGGCGGCGACATGACCTCCGAGCCGGTGTTCACGCCGCGCTCGGACACGGCGGACGAGGGCGACGGGTGGATCACCGCGGTGGTCTGGCGGGCGGCCGAGAACCGCAGCGACTTCCTGGTGTTCGACGCCCAGGACATCGCCAGGGGCCCGATCGGAACGGCGCACCTGCCGCGGCGCGTGCCGTTCGGGTTCCATGGGAACTGGGTGGCGGAGTAGGCGGCGTAAATTCCTCCCCTTCTGGGGGAGGTGGCGCGCGAAGCGCGACGGAGGGGGTTCTGCTGACTCAGCAGGCCCCCTCAGTCAGCCATTCGGCTGACAGCTCCCCCAGAGGGGGAGCAACTGGATCGAGAGGCTGACGTACCGAGCCTTTGGCCCTAGACCTGTCGCCCTGAACAAGCGGGAGGGGCCATGCGGGCGATCTGGTATGACCGGACGGGGCCGGCGCGCGAGGTGCTGGAGCTGGGCGAGCGGCCGACGCCGCAGCCGGGGCAGGGCCAGGCGCTGATCCGGGTGCGGGCCTCGGGGGTCAATCCGTCCGACGCCGGCATGCGGGCGGGACCTGCGCCGATGGCCTACCCGCGCATCACCCCGAACAGCGACGGGGCCGGCGTGGTCGAGGCGGTCGGGCCGGGCGTCGCCCAGAGCTGGGTCGGCAAGCGGGTCTGGTTCTACAACGGCCAGCGCAACGGCCGGGCGTTCGGCTCGGCGGCCGAGTATATCGAGCTGGACGTCGACCTGCTGGGCGAGCTGCCGGACGACGTGTCGTTCGCGCAAGGGGCGACCCTGGGCATTCCCTGCATGACCGCGCACCGCAGCCTGTTCCTGGCCGGGCCGGTGCAGGGGCGCACGGTGCTGGTCACCGGCGGCGCGGGCGCGGTGGGCCACTATGCGGTGCAGCTTGCGGCCTGGGCCGGGGCCACGGTCATCGCCACGGTGAGTTCGGAGGACAAGGCGCAGCGGGCGCGCGAGGGCGGGGCGCACCACGTCATCGACTATCGCCGCGAGGACGTCGCCGCGCGGGTGCGCGAGCTGACCGGCGGCCAGGGCGTGCATCACGTGGTCGAGGTCGACTTCGGCGGCAACCTGGCCGCCACCCTGGCCAGCGTGCGGATGAACGGCTCGATCGCCTACTACGCCACCAAGGGGGCGCGGGAGCCGGTCTTTGCGGCCGGGGCGGCCATGGGCCTGAACCTGCAGATCAACAGCGTTTACCTGCCGGTGTCGCCGCACGAGGCGCGGCGCCGCGCGCAGGCCGACATCACCCGTTGGATCGCGACCGGCGAGCGCATCCTGGCGGTGGCCGGGCGCTTCCCGTTGGAGGACTGCGCCGGGGCGCACGAACTGGTCGAGAGCGGCGGCAAGGTCGGCACCGTGGTGGTCGAGCCGTGACCGCGCCGGAAGACGCCATCCGCGCCCGGCGCAGGCTGACCAACAAGCTGATCGCCGCGCACGATGCGCAGCGGCTGAAGCCGTTCTTCGCGCCCGACGCCAACCTGATCTCAGGCGAGGGCGGCCTGCTGATGGGCGCGCCGGCGATCATCGCCGCCTTTGAGGGGCAGTTCGCCGATCCGAGCTTCGTGACCTATCTGCGGACCACGCAGAACGTCACCCTGGCGGCGGACGGGATGCGCGCCGCCGAGGCCGGGACCTGGCTGGCGACCTGGAAGGATCAGACCGCCACCGGCCCCTATCTGGCGGCCTGGAAGAAGGTCGTCGGCCAGTGGGTGATCGAGAGCGAGACCTTCGTGACCGTCGGGTAGATCGCTCGGGACCTATTCAGCGTCAGCGGATTCTCTCGCACGCCGCTCGGCTTCGTCACGCATTTGGTCGGCGAAAGGCCGCTTGACCATAAGCCGCAGAGCAATCCAGAGGCCGACGCCCGTGGAGACGCCGACGCCGATGCTTTGGGTCGCAAAGCCCAGCGCGAGGCCGACGAGCAGACTGATCAGGATCGGCGGCGCGAGGAGCTTCGACATGGCTCTGAAGTTATCGAAGCGCAGACTGCGCGCAACGCTCATGGCGATCGGGTGAGAGCCGAGCCCGGTTGAACCGCGCGCGGACGGTGGCTATGAAGGAGGCATGGTCAGCGCTTTCACAGCCCTGCTTCGCGCCAGCGCGCGACTTACCGGCGGCCGCCGGACCTAGACGGCTGCCCCGGCGGCGGCACGCCAGCCTCATCGACAATCCTATCTGTCCGCCTCCTAGAGAGAGCCGCCCCATGCTGCGCGACCCATCTGTCAAATATCGTCCGTTTCCCCAGGTCCACCTGCCCGACCGCCAGTGGCCGTCGAAGACCATCACCAAGGCGCCGCGCTGGCTGTCGACCGACCTGCGCGACGGCAACCAGGCGCTGGCCGACCCGATGAACGCCGAGAAGAAGCAGCGCTTCTTCGACCTGCTGGTCGGCATCGGGGTGAAGGAGATCGAGGTCGGCTTCCCTTCGGCCGGGGCCACCGAGTTCGACTTCATCCGTGGGCTGATCGAGCAGGGCCGCGTGCCGGCCGACGTGATGATCCAGGTGCTGACCCAGTCGCGCCGCGACCTGATCGAGCGCAGCTTCGAAAGCCTGGAGGGCGCGCGGGCGGCGACGGTCCACCTCTACAACGCGATCTCGCCGGTCTGGCGCAACGTCGTGTTCGGCCTGGACCGGGCGGGCGTGAAGGCGCTGGCGGTCGAGGGCGCGAGCATCATGCGCGAGCAGGCCGAGCGGCGGCCCGGGACCGACTGGCGCTATGAATACAGC
Source organism: Phenylobacterium sp. (assembly GCF_031984885.1). Lineage (GTDB taxonomy): Bacteria > Pseudomonadota > Alphaproteobacteria > Caulobacterales > Caulobacteraceae > Phenylobacterium. Next base: position 14,670 of record NZ_DAMABV010000021.1, on the reverse strand, counting down.
CCCGAGACGTTTTCCACCGCCGAGCTGGAGTTCAGCCTGGAGGTCTGCGAGGCGGTGCTGGACGTGCTGGAGCCGACGCCGGAGCGGCCGGTGATCCTGAACCTGCCGGCGACGGTCGAGGCGGCCAGCGCCAACATCTATGCCGACCAGGTGGAGTGGATGCATCGCCACCTGTCGCGGCGCGAGGCGGTGGTGATCTCGGTGCACCCGCACAACGACCGCGGGACCGGGGTGGCGGCGGCCGAGCTGGCGGTGATGGCCGGCGCCGACCGGGTCGAGGGCTGCCTGTTCGGCAACGGCGAGCGCACCGGCAATGTCGACCTGGTGACCCTGGCGCTGAACCTCTACACGCAAGGGGTCGATCCGGGCCTGGACTTCTCCGACATGGAGAGCGTCGTGAAGACGGTCGAATACTGCAACCAGTTGCCGGTGCACCCGCGCCATCCCTATGCCGGGGAGCTGGTGTTCACGGCGTTTTCGGGCAGCCACCAGGACGCGATCAAGAAGGGCTTCGAGGCCCGGGCGCGGCGCAACGACGAATACTGGGAGATGCCCTACCTGCCGATCGACCCGGCCGACCTGGGCGGCAGCTACGAGGCGGTGATCCGGGTCAATTCGCAGTCGGGCAAGGGCGGCGTCGCCTGGGTGCTGCAACAGGACAAGGGCCTGAAGCTGCCCAAGCCGATGCAGGCCGATTTCAGCCGCGCCGTGCAGCGGTTGGCCGACGAGACCAGCCGCGAGCTGGCCACGGCGGACATCTGGGAGGCGTTCGAGCGCGCCTATCACCTGACGCCGGGCCAGAAGTACGAACTGGTCAGCTTCGAGGAGTCCGGCGTGTCCCGCGTCGACGGCCAGAGGGTGTTCGTCGGCCAGTTGCGGCTGGACGGGCGCGAGATGGCCATTCGCGGGCGCGGCAACGGGCTGATCTCCAGCCTGCTGGCGGCGCTGGAGGGCGACTGCGGGGTGAAGCTCGACGTGGCCGACTTCCAGGAGCACGCGATCGGGTCGGGCGGCGACGCCATGGCCGCGGCCTATGTGCAGTGCCGGACGCCCGACGGGCGGACGATCTTCGGCGTCGGGATGGACGCCGACGTGGCGACGGCCTCGGTGCGGGCGGTGCTGAGCGCGGCGAACGGGGCGTGAGCCATTGCTCCCCCTCTGGGGGAGCTGGCCGCCGAATGGCGGACTGAGGGGGACTTCGAGCTCAACAGGCCCCCTCCGTCTCGCGGCTGCGCCGCGATCCACCTCCCCCAGCGGGGGAGGAATTTTACCGCTCATCCGGGTGAAGACCGGGGTCCAGCGCATCGACCGGGCCGGTGACCGACTCCAAGCACGGCCGTGGGCCCCGGTCTTCGCCGGGATGAGCGTCAGCGGGTGAGGTAGAACTCCACGGGGGTGGAGATCTCGATGCGTTCGCCGCGGACGGTGTGCGGGGCGCCGGGGAAGGGATTGGAGCGGTCCAGCATGGCCATGGCCTCGGCGTCGAGGCTGGCGTAGCCGGACGAGCGGGTGACGTCGCCGCCGAGCAGGCGGCCCTGGCGGTCGACCGCGAAATGGACATGCACGACACCCTCCTCGCGGCGCATGCGGGCGCGCTTGGGATAGGTCTTGTGCGCCTCCAGCCAGGCGCGCAGGCGCGAGGCGTAGTCGTTGCTGGCGCCGTTCCTGGCGTCGATGTCGAGGCCCTCGCGGGTTCCCTGGCGCTGGGGCGGGGCGGCCTGGGCGGGCGGGCCTGCGGCGGCGACCTGGATCGGCGCGGGGGCCGGCGACGGCGTCTGGGCGGGCGCAGCGGACGGCGCAGCGGCGGCTTCCCGCACCTCGGACGGGATCGGCTGGGCGGCGGAAGTCGTCGGCGCAGGCTCCCGAGGAGGGGAGGAAGGAGCCTGCGCCGACGCAGGGACCGGGGCGTTATTCGCGCCGCCCCGGACCTGAACCAGTTCCACCAGCATCGCGGTCTCGTCCCACACGGGCGGCGCCTCGGCCCCCGAGCGCATGACCAGGGCGATGAGCCCCAGGTTCAGCGCCGCGGAGACCGCGAAGGCGAGCGTTCGCGTGGGCGTGACGCGGATCATCAGAAGGTCCGCGCCAGGGTCAGCTTGAATGTCCGGCCCTCGGCGTCGAGGGAGGCCAGGTGGCGGCGGAACTGCTTGTCGAGCACGTTGTCGACCGCGGCGCGGACCTCCAGCCCCTGCAGGGCGCCGTCCTGCGGCGTCCAGGTGAGGAAGAGGTTGTGCACGCCGTAGCCGCCGGTGCGCCGGCCGCCCGGACCGATGTCCTCCTGGTCGGCGGCGAACTCGCCGCGCCAGCCGGCGCTGAGGTCGAGGTCGGTGAAGCGCCAGCCGACGGTCATGTCGAGCTCGTCGGCCGGGATGGTGTTGAGCGGCAGGCCGGTCAGGCGGTTCTCGCCCTCGATCCGCGAGACCGCGGCGCGGGCGAAGAGGTTGCGCGAGGCGTATTCGGCCTCGATCTCGACGCCCTCGAACCGCGATTCGCCGACATTGACGAAGTAGGCCGAGTTGGCCGTGCCGCGGGTGATCAGGTTGGAGACGTCGTTGCGGAAGGCGGTGACCTTGGCGCGCACCGCGTCGCCCTGGTTCAGCACGTCGTCGAAGGAGAGGGTGAAGCCGCCCTCGAAGTTGTCCGACTCTTCCGGCTTCAGGTTGAGGCTGAAGTTGGAGGCGGTGGCGCTGGTGCGGCTGTAGATCTCGTCCAGCACCGGCATGCGCACCGTGCGGGCGACCGAGCCGAACACCGCGAAATTGTCGGTGAACGAGTAGAGCACCGCCAGCTTGGGCGAGGCGGCGCTGTCCTCGACCTTCGCGCCGGTGGTGACGCCGGCGCCGGGCTGCAGCTTGGTCCAGTCGACGCGGACGCCGGGGATGATGGTCAGCTTGTCGGACCAGATCAGCTCGGCCTGGGCGAACAGGCCGTACTTCTCCATGTCGCCTTCGGGGTGGGTCGCCGCGCCGGGGGTGGTGGTTCCGGCCGCGGTGACGCGCGGGTTGCGCCGCTCCTGCTTGTAGGCCTGGGCGCCGACGAACAGGAAGCCGGTCCAGTCCTCGCCCCAGTCGAAGCGCGAGGTGTTCTGGATGCGGCCCTGCCAGGTCTCGTAGGAGAACTCGGAATAGACGACGCCGGGCAGGAAGGTGGTCTCGCGCTGCTCGACCTTGGAGTTGGCGTAGGAGACCTGGGCTTCGAGGTCGAACAGCTTGGAGCCGCCGAAGTCGTTCTCGTAGCCGAGGGTGGCGGTGATGTCGTCGACCTTGCGGCGGACCGGGGTGGTCCCGAAGGCCTCGGCCTGGTCGTAGATCTGGGTGCTGTCGGACAGCCAGTTCTGGTAGGTGGCCCAGACGCTGTGGTCCTTGTCGCCGCCGATGTAGTAGCGGCCCTTCAGCAGGTAGGAGCTGGACGAGACGCCCGAGGGGATCACGGTCGCGCCGTCGCCGCTCTCGTAGTCGTCGGCCTCGCGCCGGGTGTACATGGCCAGGACGTCGAGGTTCTCGGCCGGCTTGCCGGCGACGATGGCGGAGCCGAACACGCCCTCGGAATTGGTCTCGAAGCCGGCCCGCAGGCGGACCGCGAAGCGGTCGTCGCCCTTCAGGAAGTCCGAGGCGTCCTTGGTGGTGAAGTTGACCACCCCGGCCAGGGCGCCGGCGCCGTAGAGGGTGGATGAGGCCGGGCCGCGCAGGACCTCGACGCGCTTGTACATGTCCGGCTCGCTGAACAGCGCGCCCATCCGGTACTGTTCGTAGAACTTCGTCACCCCGTCGATCTGGGTGAGGATGCGGCTGTCGGAGTCGGCGATGCCGGTGCCCAGGCCGCGGATGTTGAAGCCCTGGCCCAGGGCCGAGACGCCGCCGACCACGCTGACGCCGGGAATGGCCTCCAGCAGGTCGCCCATGGTGGTGGCCTGGGCGTTGTCGATGTCGTCCTGATCGAGGGCGGTCACCGCCTGGGGCGTGTCGATGGCGACCTTCTCGGCGCCGGCCGACACGACGATGCGGCCGAGCGACAGTTGCGAGGCCGCGCTGTCGGGCGCCTGCTGGGCATGAGCCGCCCCGGCCAGCAACAGAACCGACGCGCCCGCCAGAAGTCCGCTCCGTCTACGGCCCATGCTTCGCCCCATAGAAGTCTCCAAATGATATGCAAGTGCGAGTCAATCGCATATGACTCGCAGAAGACGCCCCCCGTGGGCGGCCAGCGACGCGGTGATGCAGCATCCGAAAGATAATTGCAAGTGACTCGCAACTGCATTAGTCGGCGAAGGACGAATTGATGAAGGGGAACCCGATGGGGCGTATTGGACTGGCGGCGCTGGCAGGCGCCGGATTGATGGCGGCGGCGCCGGGCATGGCGCAGGCGCACATGCCCTACATGCTGCCGAACCTGTTCGACCTGACCGACCGCGACCACGTGACGGTGCAGGCCAGCTTCACCGAGGACCCGTTCCAGGCCGAGGTGGTGATGAAGTCCGACGCCTGGCACACGCGCGGGCCGGGCGGCGCGGTGACGCCGATCGCGGGCGTCACCTATCTGCGCGACCTGGCGGTGTTCGAGGCGCCGATCGCGGCCAAGGGGACCTATCGCGTCTCGTCGGGCGAGCGCTTCGGCCGCAAGGGCAAGATGTACCGCGACGCCAAGGGCCAGTGGGTGATCGGCGAGGGCAAGGACAAGCCCGTCGGGGCCGAGCTGGTGGACGTGCAGAGCATGACCCTGGCCGAGGTCTATGTGACCCGCGGCGGGCCGACCAAGGACGCCCTGGCGCCGACCGGCAAGGGGCTGGAGCTGCACCCGATCACCCATCCCAGCGAGATCTTCGCCGCCCAGCCGGCGCAGTTCGAGCTGCTGTTCGAGGGCAAGCCGGTCAGCGGCGCCCATGTCGAGGTGTTCCGCAGCGCCGGCGTCTATGACGGCAAGAAGCAGGTGGGCGGCGAGATCACCACCGATGCGGCGGGCCGCTTTGCGATCGTCCCGCCCGACGCCGGGACCTATCTGGCGCTGATCCGCCACCGCACGGCCGCGCCGGCCGGGGCCGAGACCCCCTACCGCAGCTACTCCTACACCCTGACCTTCGAAGCCACCCAATAGGACCGATCATGACCAGCCTTCGACTCCCCCTCGCCGTGACCGCCGCGCTGCTGGCGCTGTCGGCCGGTTCGGCCCAGGCCGCGCCGCACGAGCATTCGGCCTTCATCACCGACTACGACCTCGACAAGGACGGCAAGGTGACGGCCGCCGAGTTCAAGACCGCCCGCGACCAGCGGTTCGCGGCCATGGACGCCGACAAGGACGGGGTCCTGACCGAGGCCGAATATGTCGGCGAGTACGAAGGGCGGCTGACCGCCCAGCTCGCCGCCTCGAACGAGAGCGCCGAGCGCAAGGAGGAGCAGCGCGTTCGCCAGATGCGCCAGGCCCACGTCCGCTTCGGCGTGCTGGACAGCGACAAGGACGGCAAGATGACGCCGGCCGAGTTCGAGGCCTCGGGCGTGCGGGCCTTCGCCGAACAGGACGGCGACGGCGACGGCGTGATCACCGCCGGCGAGAAGAAGAAGGGCGACTAGGGCGCTCGCGCCCTAAGGCGAGGGCTGGGGCGGCGTGTACGGGCGCGCCGCCTCAGCCCAACGCTTCCCACATGGCCATGGCCAGGCTGAAGGCGCGCATGTCGCCGGTGGTGGTCCCGGCCATCTTGTTCATCGCGTAGGCGAAGGTGGTGCGCGCGTCCATGTCGACGATCACCAGCGAGCCGCCATAGCCGCCCCAATAGATGGTGTTGGGGTTGGGCAGCGGGATCGCGCCGCCGGCCAGGCCGAACCCCAGGCCAAAGCGCGCGGTCATGCCCAGGATCAGGTCGGGGCCCTCGATCTGCAGCTCCAGCGCCTTGCGGCAGCCGGCCTCGGACATGATGCGCCTGCCCTTGGCGACGCCGCCATTGGCGAGGATGGACTGGACCTCGGCGACCGAGCGGGCGTTGCCGGTCCCGCCGGCGGCCGGGATCTCCGCGCCGCGCCAGGCGCGGGTGCGGGTGGCCGAGACGTCGAGCGGCGGGTTGTCGGACATGTTGGCCTGCAGCTCGGTCCGCGGGCCGGCGCCGAGGCCGGCTTCCGCCGGGGGCGGCGGGACCAGGTCGGCGACGCGGGCGTCCTCCGAGGCCGGCAGGCCGATGTGGAAGTCGGCGCCCAGCGGCTCGGCGATCTCCTCGCGGAACACCGTGCCCAGCGACCTGCCGGTGATGCGGCGCACCACCTCGCCGACCAGGTAGCCCTGGGTCAGGCCGTGATAGCCCGAGGCGGTCCCCGGTTCCCAGAACGGCGCCTGGGCGGCGAGCAGCGAGGTGGCCTTCTCCCAGTCGTAGAGGTCTTCCTTGGCGAGCGGCTCCTTCCAGCCGGAGAGGCCGGCCGAATGGCTCATCAGGTGGCTGACCTTGACCGCGTCCTTGCCGTTCGCGGCGAACTGCGGCCAGTAGCGGGCGACCGGGGCGTCGAAGTCCAGCTCGCCGCGATCGGCCAGCAGCAGGGCGGTCAGGGCCGTCATGGTCTTGGTGGTCGAGTAGACGTTGACGATGGTGTCGCGCGCCCAGGGGCGGGTGCGGGCCTCGTCGGCGAAGCCGCCCCAGAGGTCGACGACCGTCTCGCCCTCGACCGTGGCGCAGAACGAGGCGCCGAGGTCGGCGCCGCTGGCGAGATTGGCCTCGAACGCCGTGCGGGCGCCGGCGTACCTGTCGTGGACGAGACCCTGAACTGAACCGTCGGCCATGGGCTGGCTCCTCATGTCGGGAGCGGCCACCCTAACAGCAGGACGCACGCAGGCGCTATCGGGCGATCAGCCGAACAGCTTGCCCAGCAGGCTGCGGCGGGGCGCGGCGGTGGGGCGCACGTCGCCTGAGAGGTCGGGCAGGCCGGCTTTGCGCGAGACCAGCACCTCGATGTACTCGGCCTGGATGCCGCGGCCGAGGTCCTCGATGGTCCAGATCGTGGTGCTCATGCCGCTGGCGGCGTCCCAGTAGGCGGCGATGTCGTAGCCCCAGTCGATGGTCACCAGCGACCCGTTCGGGTCCATCGGATTGCCGTGATAGACCGGCTCCAGCAGGTGCCGGACGCTGCCGTCCGCGTTGCGGGCCGCCCGGCGGACCGAGGGCTTTTCCTTGTTCACGATCGGCACGGTGCAGATGTGCATGCCGCCCGGCTTCAGCGTGCGGGCGATCTCGGCCACGGCCAGGTCCGGCGCGAAGACGTGCTCCATGACGTCCTGGGTGACGACCAGGTCGAAGCTCTCGTCGGCGAAGGTCTGGGCTTCCAGGTCCTCGGCCCGCCAGCCGCCGGTCGGGTGAACCGAGCCCCAGGGGATGGACGGGTCGTACTGGCTGAAGCGGTAGCCGGGCGCCTGGTCGGCCAGGCGCCGGCTGGCGGCGGTGCCGGGCGAGCTCTCGTGGATCGCCAGCCCTCGCCAGTCGGGGCGCAACTGGGCCAGGACCGAGAACAGCGCCCGCTCGCGCGGCTGGGCGTTGCACGACTGGCAGAGGAAGTGGTCGCGCAGCCACGGATCGGTGGCCAGGAAGCTGGCCTGCTGCTCGCAGACGGGACAGAACCCGTCGACCTGGAGGCGGAAGTCGGCCACAGGCGGCGCCCTAGATCAGGGCGCCGTGGCAGTGCTTGAACTTCTTGCCCGAGCCGCAGGGGCAGGGCTGGTTGCGGCCGGTGTTCTCCCAGCCGTCCGGCAGGGAGGTGATCGGCAGGGCCTGGCGCTGCTCGGCCGAGAGGCCGTCGGGCAGGGCGCCCATCTGGGCGATGTTCTCGCCGGTCAGCGGGTCCATGTGGACCTCGGTCAGGCCCGAGAGCGGCGCGATCGGCTCCGGTTCGGCGAACTGGAACTCCACCGTCATCAGCCAGCGGGTGACGTTCTGGCGCAGGTCGACCAGCAGCTTCTCGAACAGGGAGAAGGCCTCGGTCTTGTACTCGTTCAGCGGGTCGCGCTGGCCGTAGCCGCGCAGGCCGATGACGTTGCGCAGGTGGTCCAGGTGCATCAGGTGCTCGCGCCACTGCAGATCGATCATCTGCAGCAGGAAGCTCTTTTCCAGGCCGCGCATCTGCTCGGGGCTGATCGCCTGCTCGCGCTCGGCGGCGCGGGCCTCGGCGGCCTTCTGGAGGCGATCCTGGATCTCCTCGTTGGCGATGCCTTCCTCGGCGGCCCAGGCGGCCAGGGGCAGGTCCAGGCCCAGCAGTTCCTTGACCCGCTCGCTGAGGCCCTCGATGTCCCACTGCTCGGCATAGGCCTTGGGCGGCAGGTGGCGCTCGACCAGGTCCTCGACGGTGTCCTGGCGCATCTCGGCGATGATTTCCGAGAGGTCGGTGGCGGTCATGAACTCGGCGCGCTGCTCGAACACGGCCTTGCGCTGGTCGTTCACGACGTCGTCGTACTTGAGCAGGTTCTTGCGGATCTCGTAGTTGCGCTGCTCGACGCGCTTCTGGGCCTTCTCGATGGCGGCGTTCAGCCACTTGTGGGTGATCGCCTCGCCTTCCTGGACGCCGAAGGTGCGCATGATCGCGTCCAGGCGCTCGCCGGCGAAGATGCGCAGCAGGTCGTCCTCGCAGGACAGGAAGAACTTCGAGTGGCCGGGGTCGCCCTGACGGCCGGTCCGGCCGCGGAGCTGGTTGTCGATCCGGCGGCTTTCGTGGCGCTCGGTGCCGAGCACGTAGAGCCCGCCGGCGGCCAGGGCCTGTTCCTTCAGGGCCTTGGTGTCGGCCTCGATGCGCGCGCGCTCCTCGGCGGCGGCCTCGGGGGTGACCTCGATGCCCAGGCCCTTCTGCTCCTCGCGCCACTTCAGCACGCGGATGTCGATGTTGCCGCCGAGCTGGATGTCGGTGCCGCGGCCGGCCATGTTGGTGGCGATGGTCACCGCGCCGGGGATGCCGGCGTCGGCCACGATCATGGCTTCCTGCTCGTGGTAGCGGGCGTTCAGGACGTTGTGCGGGATGCCGTTCCGGGTCTTGCCCTCGTGCTCGAACTTGTGAGCCTTCAGCAGTTCGGACAGGTGCTCGGACTTCTCGATCGAGACGGTGCCGACCAGGATCGGCTGGCCGCGGACGTAGCAGTCCTCGATCTGCTTGATGATCGAGGCGTTCTTCTCGCGCTCGGTGCGATAGACCTCGTCGTCCTCGTCGATCCGCGCCACCGGGCGGTTGGTGGGGATCTCGGACACGTCCATCTTGTAGATGTCGCCGAACTCCTGGGCCTCGGTCGCGGCGGTGCCGGTCATGCCCGAGAGCTTGGTGTAGAGGCGGAAGTAGTTCTGGATGGTCACCGAGGCCAGGGTCTGGTTCTCGGGCTGGATGTTGGCGCCTTCCTTGGCCTCGATGGCCTGGTGCAGGCCCTCGGACAGGCGGCGGCCCTGCATCATGCGGCCGGTGAACTCGTCGATCAGGATCACCTCGCCGGCGCGGACGATGTAGTCCTTCTCGCGGGTGTAGAGGACGTTGGCGCGCAGGGCCTGGTTCACGTGGTGGACGATGGAGACGTTGGCCGCGTCGTAGAGGCCGGCCGAGTCGGGCTCCAGGTGGCCGCCGGCGGTCAGCAGCTCCTCGACCTTTTCCGAGCCCTCCTCGGTGAGGATGACCTGGCGCTGCTTCTCGTCGTGGTCGAAGGTGGTCGGGTCCTTGATCAGCTCTTTGATGACCAGGTCGATGGTCTTGTAGAGCTCGCTGCGGTCCTCGGTCGGGCCCGAGATGATCAGCGGGGTGCGGGCTTCGTCGATCAGGATGGAGTCGACCTCGTCGACGATCACGAAGTTATGGCCGCGCTGGACCATCTCGCCCGCGTCGTAGACCAGGTTGTCGCGCAGGTAGTCGAAGCCGAACTCGTTGTTCGTGCCGTAGGTGATGTCGGCGTTGTAGGCGGCCTGGCGCTGGCTCTGGCTGAGGCCGTGGACGATGACGCCGGTGGTCAGGCCCAGGAAGCCGTAGACCTGGGCCATCCAGTCGCCGTGCAGTTGGGCCAGGTAGTCGTTGACGGTGATGACGTGCACGCCCTTGCCGGCGAGCGCGTTGAGATAGGTCGGGGCGGTGGCGACCAGGGTCTTGCCTTCGCCGGTCCGCATCTCGGCGATGCCGCCGCCGTGCAGGACGATGCCGCCGACGAGCTGGACGTCGAAGTGGCGCTGGCCCAGGACCCGGCGCGAGGCCTCGCGCACGACGGCGAAGGCTTCTTCCAGCAACTGGTCGAGGGTTTCGCCCCGGGCCAGGCGGTCCTTGAACTCCTGGGTCTTGGCGCGGAGGTCGGCGTCCGACAGCGCCTGCATCTGCGGCTCGAGCGCGTTGATCTTGGCGACCCGCGCGTTCATGCCTTTGACCTTGCGGTCGTTGGAAGAGCCGAAGAAGCGTTGGAAGATGCTCAAGGGAAATCGTTCCGGATTTGCGGGAGGGCCAGGCGGCGGCGCCTCTAAGCCTGCTCGCCTGCCCGGAAATTCCGCTCTTTTCAGGGCGCGCGAGACTTAAGCAGCGGCCATGCCAGTGTCAACGCGGCGAGGTCGCAAGGGCGGCTCTGAGCGAAGATGTGAACGCGGGCCAGGCAGGGGTCGCTGTCGCTTCGCACCCGTCTTCTCCGGTCGTCATATCCGGCCGCGCAGGCGTGCCGGGGATCCATACGCGCCTGGGATCGCCGGCAGACCTCGGCGTCTATGGATGGCCGGGCGGCCCGGCCATGACGAACCATGGGGGAGAAGGGAGCCGTCTCTTTCCTCCCCGTTCATGGGGGGAATGGAAACGAAAAAGGCCCTCCCGCGGGGGAGGGCCTGATCCGTGGGCTAGATTGAAATCAGTAGATTTCGATCAGGCCGGCCGCGCCCATGCCGCCGCCGATGCACATGGTGACGACGCCCCACTTGGCGCCGCGGCGCTTGCCTTCCTGCAGGATGTGGCCGGTCAGGCGGGCGCCGGTCATGCCGTAGGGGTGGCCGATGGCGATGGAGCCGCCGTTGACGTTGTACTTTTCCGGGTCGATGCCGAGCTTGTCGCGCGAATAGACGCACTGGGAGGCGAAGGCTTCGTTCAGTTCCCAGAGGTCGATGTCGTCGACCTTCAGGCCATGGCGCTCCAGCAGGCGCGGAATGGCGAAGACCGGGCCGATGCCCATTTCGTCGGGGGCGCAGCCGGCGACGGCCCAGCCGCGGAAGGCGCCGAGCGGCTCGAGGCCGGCCTTGGAGGCGGCCTTGGCTTCCATCAGCACCACGGCGGCGGCGCCGTCCGAGAGCTGCGAGGCGTTGCCGGCGGTGATGAACTTGCCCTCGCCGCGGACCGGCTGGAGCTTGCGCAGGCCTTCGATGGTGGTGTCGGGGCGGTTGCACTCGTCACGGTCGACCACGTAGTCGACGATGCTCTCTTCCTTGGTTTCCTTGTTCACGACCTTCATCTTGGTCGCGAGCGGGACGATCTCGTCCTTGAACTTGCCGGCCTGCTGGGCGGCGGCCATGCGGCGCTGGGATTCCAGGCTGTACTCGTCCTGGACTTCGCGGCTGACGCTGTAGCGCTCGGCGACGATGTCGGCGGTGTCGATCATCGGCATGAAGATGGCCGGGTACTGGGCGACCAGGTTCTTGTCGAAGTTGTCGCCGCCGCCCATGCCGCCGCCCGGGAAGGACAGGGATTCGACGCCGGCGCCGACGGCGACTTCAGCGCCGTCGTTGCGGATGTAGTTGGCGGCGGTGGCGATGGTCTGCAGGCCCGAGGAGCAGAAGCGGTTGACGGTGACGCCCGAGGTGGTGATCGGCAGGCCGGCCAGCAGCGCGGCCTGGCGGCCCAGGTTGCCGGCGCCGTGCGCCACGTTGCCGAGGATCACGTCTTCGACGGCGGCCTTGTCGACGCCGGCGCGCTCGACCGCGTGCTTGATCGCATGGGCGGCCATGGTCACGGTGGGGGTCATGTTGAACCCGCCGCGCTGGGACTTGGCCATCCCGGTCCGAGCGTAGGAGACGATTACGGCTTCACGCGTCATGAAATGATTCCTCCGAAAAAATTGAGGCCGCGACGGCTGTTATCCGGTCCGGGCGGCGTTAGATCGGGCGCGACCTTTGCATCCCAGCGCCGAGTTGGCTAGGGACGGGCAAGCGCCTGCGGGCGGTTTTCGCTTACGAGGTACGTCGCCGATGACGAACTCCGCCTTCCGTCGCGTTCCGAACGCCCTGGCGTTGGTCGCGGTCATGCTGGCCGCCGGCCTGCTGCTGGTCGCCTGCGGCGATCGCGGCGGGACCGAGGGCGCCCCGGCCCCCGGCGACACCGCGGTGGCCAAGGTCGACGGCAAGACGGTCTGGGCCTCGGACGTCAAGCGCGAGGCGGTGGCCCAGGGCCTGATCGGCGAGGGCGAGCCGCTGGACGCCTCCTCGGACCTGTTCCGCCGGGTGCTGGACGAGGTGGTCGACCAGAAGCTGCTGGCGGCCGAGGCGCTGAACCGCAAGCTGGACAAGGATCCGGTCGCCCAGAAGCGGCTGGCCGCGGCGCGCGAGCGCATCCTGGGCGACATGCTGGTGGAAAGCGTGGTGTCCGACGCGGTCAACGACAACGCCATCCGCGGGCTCTACCAGGAGCAGATGAAGCTGGCCAAGCAGTCGGAGGAGATCCGCGCCCGCCAGATCGTCGTGGCCACCGAGGCCGAGGCCGAGGCGGTGCAGAAGCTGCTGGCCACCGGCGCCTCGTTCGACGCCCTGGCCATGGAGCGCTCGACGGACGCGGCGACCCGCTTCAACGGCGGCGACCTCGGCTACTTCACCACCGACGTCATGCCCGACGCCTATGCGGCGAACCTGAAGACCTCGAAGGTGGGCGACATCGTCGGCCCCTTCGCCATCGACGGCGGCTGGGCGATCCTGAAGGTCGAGGACCGGCGGCTGGAGCAGCCGATCACCTTCGAGGCGGCGCGGCCGCAGATCGTCCGCTTCCTGACCTATGACCAGGTCCGCGACCTGCTGGAGAAGCTCCGAAGCCGGGCGAAGGTCCAGACCCTGATCGGCGCGCCGCAGGACGTGCCCGGCCAGCCGAAGGAACCCGCCGACGCGCCGAAGACCGCTCTGCAAACGCCCGCGACGAAGGCCGCGCCGGCCGCGTCCGCCGCCCCAGCCAAGGCCGCCCAGCCATGACCAAGAAGCCCGCCGCGCCGAAGAAGGCCGCCAAGTCCACCGCCGAGAAGGCTTTCGAGGCCGCGACCAAGCCCGTCGAGGCGCTGGCCGGGGCGCTTGACCCGCTGACCACCGCCATCAAGCGCGCCACCAAGAAGACCGAGCCGGCCGCCAAGCCCGAGGAGCCCAAGCCGGCCAAGGGCGCGCTGCCGGTCTCGCCGCTGGCCGTGCCGTTCCCGAAGATGCCGCCGATCCCGGGCGTGCAGTTGGCGACCGGCCGGGCCGGCTTCTACAAGCACGAGCGCGAGGACCTGCTGGTCATGCGCTTCGCCAAGGGCACCGCCGGCGCCGGGGTGTTCACCCGCCATGGCGTCGGCTCGGCGCCGGTCGACTGGTGCAGGAAGCACCTGGAGATGACCAAGGGGGCCGACGTGCGCGCCCTGGTGGTCAACGCCGGCTGCGCCAATTCCTTCACCGGCAAGCCGGGGGCCGACGCGGTGCGCCGGGTGGCCTCGGCGGTGGCCAAGCGCTTCGACTGCCGCCAGCGCGACGTGATGGTGGCCTCGACCGGGGTCATCGGCGTGCTGCTGGACGACGCCAAGATCACCCAGCGGCTGCCGGACGTGGAAGCCAGGCTGACCGACGACGGCTGGGCCGGCGCGGCGCAGGCGATCATGACCACCGACACCTTTCCCAAGGGCGCCTATGCCGAGGCGATGATCGATGGGGAGAAGGTGCGGATCGGCGGGATCGCCAAGGGCTCGGGCATGATCGCGCCGGACATGGCGACCATGCTGGCCTTCGTGGCCACCGACGCCAAGATCTCGTCCACGGCGCTGCAGACCCTGGCCAGCCTCTATACCCGCAACAGCTTCAACGCGGTGACGGTCGACGGCGACCGCTCGACCAACGACACCCTGCTGCTGTTCGCCACCGGACAGTCGGGCGCGCCGAACATCACCCGCGCCGGCGACCGGCGGCTGGCCGACTTCCGCGAGAAGCTGGAGGCGGTGCTGATGGACCTGGCGCTGCAACTGGTCCGCGACGGCGAGGGCGCCAGCAAGTTCGTGAAGGTGAGCGTGAGCGGGGCGGCGAGCTCGGCCTCGGCGCGCAAGATCGCCCGGACCATCTGCGAGAGCCCGCTGGTCAAGACCGCCTTCGCCGGCGAGGACGCCAACTGGGGCCGGATCGTGATGGCCGTAGGCCGGGCCGACGAGCCGATCGACCGCGACCGGGTGAAGGTGCAGTTCGGGCCGCTGGTCGCCGCGCAGGACGGCCTGATCTCGCCGACCTACGACGAGGCCAAGATGAGCGCCTACATGAAGAAGCAGGAGCTGGAGGTGTCGGTGGACGTCGGCGTCGGCCGCGCCTCGGCGACCATGTGGACCTGCGACCTGACCAAGCAGTACGTCGCGATCAACGGGGACTATCGGTCGTAGGCGACTGACTGGGCCAGGCGCGAGCCACGTCCTGACCCATCCGGTGTTCATGGGGCCCGGTGTTCAGCCTGCGGCTGAAACCGGGATGACACCTGTTTTTCCTCCGGCAGCGGCTGGCGCAAGCTGCTCGGC
>NZ_DAMABV010000020.1:0-56720 GCF_031984885.1 Phenylobacterium sp. | reverse complement strand
TCGTGGTCTTGGTGTTTCAAAATCCGCCGAGCAGCTTGCGCCAGCCGCTGCCGGAAAAAACGGTGTCATGCCGGTTTGCGCCGCAAGCCCCGGCTCGGCCGCCCCCAATCCGCTATCGGCGCCTTTCTGCGACGCTCCGGCGCAAAACCTGCCGATCACGGGTTTGCCGGCGCGCCCTGCCGATCAGAGCTTGCCGCGGATGCGCGGCCCCTGCGAGGCCATCAGCGCCAGCGCCCACTCGTCGGGCAGCAGCTTCACCCCCGCGGCGATGGCCTTGTTCGGCGCCCCGGGCACGCAGATCGGGCGGTTGGCCTCGGCCGCCTCGTAGCCCGCGGCCGCGACCTCGTCGGCGCCCAGCCACATCCATGGCGGCGCGGCCCGGCTGATCTGCTCGCGGGTGTCGTTGACGTCGTGGAACTCCGAATAGGTGAAGCCGGGGCAGAGCGCGGTCACGTGCACGCCCTTGTCCAGGGTCTCCAGGTGCAGGCTCTGCGAGGCCTTGATCAGATAGCTCTTCACCGCGCCGTAGAGCGTCGCCCCCGGCGAGCCGGGGATCAGTCCGGCCAGGGAGGCGACATTGACGATCCGCCCGAAGCGGCGCTCGGTCATGCCCGTCAGCACCCGGTAGGCGAGCTCGGTCGGCGCGGTCAGCATCACCCGCAGGAAGGCCTCGTGGGTCTCCCAGGACGAGTCGAGGAAGGCCCCCGGCACGCCGTAGCCGGCGTTGTTGACCAGGACGTCGGTGGAGCGGCCGTGCGCGGCCAGGTGGTCGAGGATCAGGCCCGGCGCGTCGGGATCGGCCAGGTCGGCGGCGAAGGTCAGGGTCTCGACCCCGTGCCGGAGGCGGATCTCCTCGGCCAGCCGTTCCAGGCGATCGGTCCTGCGGGCGGTCAGGGCCACGTCGTAGCCGTGGCTGGCGTAGATCCTGGCGAAGGCCGCGCCGATCCCGGCCGAGGCTCCCGTCACCAGCGCCAATCTGCGGTCCATCTGCGCCCCTCGCCTGCAAACCTGCGCCCGAAGGTGGGCAAAGCCCGCCGAAGGTCAAGCCGCCGCCGCAACCGGCCGCCGGTTCGGCCGCCAGCGTCAGGGTGACGCGGCCACGTCGCGATTGTACGGTCGCCGGATTGGGTGTATCGCGCCCGCCGCGACGGCGCCCCTGCCGCCGGAGGGAACCCATCTTCCTGTTCCCGGAGACCTTGGATGGCTGACCCAGCCGGCGCCGCTCCCAACGCGGCGGAGGAGTCGCACAATCCCCACAAGGGAGAGGGCTTCTGGGCGCTTGTCCTGAGCTCGGTGGGCGTCGTGTTCGGCGACATCGGGACCAGCCCGCTCTACGCCATGAGGGTCGCCCTGGCCCGCACCCCGGCCACCGGCGAGGCGGCGGAATACGCCGTCCTGGGCGTCGTCTCGCTGATCACCTGGGCGCTGATCCTGATCGTCACGGTCAAGTACGTCTTCTTCCTGATGCGGGCCGACAACAAGGGCGAAGGCGGCACCCTCGCCCTGATGGCGCTGGCCCAGCGCGCGCTCGGCCGCCGCTCGCCCATCGTCTTCTTCCTGGGGGTGATCGGCGCGGCCCTGTTCTACGGCGACGGCGTGCTGACCCCGGCGGTCTCGGTGCTCAGCGCCGTCGAGGGCCTCAAGCAGGCCCCCGGTTTCGGGGCGACGCTCACCCCGTTCGTGCTGCCGATCTCGGCCGCCATCCTGGTGGCCCTGTTCATGGTGCAGTCCCACGGCACCGCCAGCGTCGGCAAGTTCTTCGGCCCGATCACCGCGATCTGGTTCCTGACCCTGGCCGCGCTCGGCCTGATGCACATCTCCGACGACTTCTCCATCGTCCGCGGGCTCTCGCCGCACTACGGCCTGATGCTGCTGGCCAGCAACGGCTGGCTGGGCTTCTTCATCCTCGGCGGGGTGTTCCTGGCGGTGACCGGGGCCGAGGCGCTCTACGCCGACATGGGCCATTTCGGCAAAGGCCCGCTGCGGACGGCCTGGCTGCTGCTGGTGCTGCCGGCCCTGCTGCTCAACTATTTCGGCCAGGGGGCGCTGGTGCTCGCCCACCCCGAGGCGCGCGGCAACCCGTTCTTCGCGATGATCCCGCAGATCGCCTACTGGCCGGTGCTGCTGCTGGCCACCTCGGCCACGATCATCGCCAGCCAGGCGGTGATCACCGGCGCCTTCTCGGTCACCCAGCAGGCGGTCCAGCTCGGCCTGCTGCCGCGGCTCGACATCCGGCGCACCTCCGAGACCCAGGCCGGGCAGATCTTCGTGCCGCAGGTGAACATCTACATGATGATCGGCGTGCTGATCCTGCTGTTCATGTTCCGCACCTCCGACAACCTGGCCGCCGCCTACGGGATCGCGGTGACCGGGGCGATGCTGGTCGACACCTTCCTGTTCTTCGCCATCATCCGCTTCATGTGGAAGCGCCCGCTCTGGCAGGCGGTCCTGGCCGCCAGCTTCTTCGGCGTGATCGACCTGGTGTTCGTCGGCGCGAACATGCTGAAGATCCCCGACGGAGCCTGGGCGCCGCTGGTGCTGGGCGCGGGCCTGGTGCTGATCATGTGGACCTGGACGCGGGGCGCCCAGATCCTCGCCGACAAGACCCACCGCGACTCCGTGCCCCTGGTCGACCTGTCGGAGATCCTCAAGGCCCGCGCCCCGCACCGGGCGCCCGGCACCGCGATCTTCCTGACCTCGGACCCCGACATCGCGCCGGTCGCCCTGATGCACAACCTCAAGCACAACAAGGTTCTGCACGAGAAGAACATCATCCTGACCGTGGTCACCGCCGAGACGCCGCGGGTGCGCGAGAACGACCGCATCCGCATCGAGCCGGTCAACGACGACTTCACGAAGGTGTTCATCTCCTACGGCTTCATGGAGAGCCCGAACCTGCCCAAGGCGCTGGGCCTGTGCCGCAAGCTCGGCCTGAAGTTCGACATCATGGCCACCAGCTTCTTCCTGGGCCGGCGCTCGATCATCCCCTCGGCCCAGTCGGGCATGCCGCTCTGGCAGGACAAGATCTTCATCTTCCTCATGAAGAACGCCGCCAACCCGACCGACTTCTACAAGATACCCCCCGGCCGCGTGGTCGAGCTGGGCACCCAGGTGAGCGTCTAGATGAGTTTTCTGAGTATCGCCGCGGACGTCCTCTGGATCCTGGCCCTGTCGATCATGGCCGGCGGCGCGCGGGCCGCCTGGCGGCGGATGGACGCAGACACCCTGGTGCCGATGCAGGGCCGCTGGCGGCTGCCGCGCAACGCCGCCCTGGTGCTGCCGGTGGTCCTGGCCTTCCTGCTGGGCATGGTCCTGCTCTGGGGCCACCGCAGCACCGGCGATCTCTCCTACAGCGTCATCTTCTTCGGCCTGCGCGCCACCCTGGCGGCGATCGTCGCCATGCTGCACCTGCAATGGCTGAAGGGCGCGCTGGCGACCCTGGAGGCCGAGGGCGCGCTGAAGTCCTAAGGCAGCGGGATCTCGTAGCTGCGCTTGACGGTCTCCATCGGCACGTCGGTCTTGACGCTCTGGACGCTGGGGATGCGCGTCAGGTGGTCGGCCTGGAAGCGCCAGTAGCTGTTGAGGTCGGCGGTCACGATCCGCAGCAGGGCGTCGCACTCGCCGGTGGTCAGGTAGCACTCGACCACCTCGGGAAACCGGCGCACGGCCTCGGCGAACTGGTTGGTGACCTCGGCGTCCTGGGTCTTGAACCAGACCCGCGCGAAGACGGTCAGGCCGACCCCCAGCTTGGCCGCGTCGAGCACCGCCACATAGCGCTCGATCACCCCCGCCTCCTCCAGCAGCCGCACCCGGCGCAGGCAGGGCGAGGGCGACAGGCCCACCTCCCGCGCCAGCTCGATATTCTGCATGCGGCCGTCGCGTTGCAGGGCGCGCAGGATGCGCCGATCGATCGCGTCGAGCTTCATTGGCGCCAGGCGCCCCTTTCCAAGGCCGTCATGAAATCTGGCGCCAATATCGCGATCAATCTTGGTGTCTTTGCAATCCAATTGTTTTGATCTTGGCGTAGGGTGCCGTCCATGAGCACGAAACCCCCCATCAAGAAAGTCGTCCTGGCCTATTCGGGCGGGCTCGACACCTCCATCATCCTCAAGTGGCTGCAGACGGAGTACGGGGCGGAGGTCGTGACCTTCACCGCCGACCTCGGCCAGGGCGAGGAGATCGAGCCGGCGCGCGCCAAGGCGCTGGCCGCCGGCGTGAAGCCCGAGAACATCTTCATCGAGGACGTGCGCGAGGAGTTCGTGCGCGACTTCGTGTTCCCGATGTTCCGCGCCAACACCGTCTATGAGGGCCAGTACCTGCTCGGCACCTCGATCGCCCGGCCGCTGATCGCCAAGCGCCAGATCGAGATCGCCCGCCAGACCGGCGCCGACGCCGTCAGCCACGGCGCCACCGGCAAGGGCAACGACCAGGTCCGCTTCGAGCTCGGCTACTACGCCCTGGAGCCGGACATCCACGTCATCGCCCCCTGGCGCGAGTGGGACTTCAAGTCCCGCGAGGCGCTGCTGGACTTCGCCGAGAAGCACCAGATCCAGATCACCAAGGACAAGCGCGGCGAGGCGCCGTTCAGCGTCGACGCCAACCTGCTGCACTCCTCGTCCGAGGGTAAGGTGCTGGAGGACCCGGCGCTCGAGGCCCCCGAGTTCGTGCACATGCGCACCATCTCGCCCGAGGACGCGCCCGACACGCCGACCGTCTTCACCATGGACTTCGAGAACGGCGACCCCGTCGCCATCGACGGCGTGAAGATGAGCCCGGCCACCCTGCTGACCAGGCTCAACCAGCTCGGCCACGACAACGGCGTCGGCCGCCTCGACCTGGTCGAGAACCGCTTCGTCGGCATGAAGTCGCGCGGCGTCTACGAGACCCCCGGCGGGACCATCCTGCTGGCCGCCCACCGCGGCATCGAGAGCATCACCCTCGACCGCGGCTCGATGCACCTGAAGGACGAGCTGATGCCGAAATACGCATCGCTCATCTACAACGGCTTCTGGTTCTCGCCCGAGCGCGAGATGCTGCAGGCGGCCATCGACCTGTCGCAGAAGCTGGTCACCGGCCAGGTCCGCGTGAAGCTCTACAAGGGCAACGTCACGGTCATCGGCCGCACCAGCCCCTATTCGCTGTACGACCAGGACCTGGTCACCTTCGAAGAGGGCAAGGTCGCCTACGACCACCGCGACGCGGCCGGCTTCATCAAGCTCAACGCCCTGCGCCTGCGCGTCGCCGCCAGGCGCGACCAGCGCGGCTGAGCCTCGCCTCCTCGTCCCCGGGCCTGTCCCGGGGACCCGCCCGCGCCGGCCGTTCATTCCCCGCAGTCATCCCGGTTTGCGCAGCAAGACCGGGATGGCACCTGTTTTTTCCGGTGGCGTTTGGCGCAAGCTGCTCGGCGGAAACACCAAGATCACGAAGGACACGAAGAGCACGAAGGCGCCGTGGGGGTGGCGGGCGTCGTGCGAGGGGTGGAGTGCGCCTTTGGCGCGTTTGTCGCGGGTCTCCTCCCCGTGTCATCCCGGAAAGCCCGCAGGGCTTGTCCGGGACCCATTGACGCCGCGCCTGACGAATGAGGCGCCGCCCGCCCCAAAGCTCAACTGACTTGATGACATCGGCGCGGGGAAAACCCTTCAGCCGTCGACCTTGTTGTACGGATACTGGTCGCGGATCTCGTAGGCGAAGAACCTGCCCTTCGAGTCCGCGTCCAGGAAGCTGCGATGCACCTCGCCGGGCACGCCGACATAGACGTAGCGGTCGCCGTCGTTGAACGTGACGAACAGCTTGGCGCGGTGCGGATCATAGGAAATCTCGTGGATCGCTTCGGAGTCGACCTGCATGGCGGGGCCTCCAATCTTCCGTGGACACCCCTAAACGCGCAGAACCGGCGAAAGAGTTCCCCGGCAAGCTGGGCCGTGCCAAGCTCCCCTCCTTAGAACGGCCGCGTCCGCCGGCCGCGATCAAGGGGGAAACATGCAACCGCACAGCTATGTGGCGCTGGTCACCATCGCCGCGCTTCTGACCTATTTCTGGATGGGCCTGCGGGTCGGCCAGGCCCGCGCCAAGAGCGGCGTCGCCGCGCCCGCCAGGACCGGCGACCCCATCCTGGAGCGGCATATCCGCGTCCACTACAACACCTTGGAATGGCTGCCGATCTTCCTGGTCGCCCTGTGGCTGTTCGCCATCTACTGGAACGACCTGGTCGCCGCCGCGCTCGGCCTGGTCTGGATCCTCGGCCGGACCCTCTACGCGCTGGGCTATGTGGCCGACCCGAAGAAGCGCGAGGCCGGGTTCATGATCCAACTGGCCGCCGCGGCCATCCTGCTGTTCGGCGCGGCCGGGCGGATCATCTGGACCCTGGCCACGGTCGGGGCCTGAGGTCCGAAGGGGCGCGGTCTCGGCCGCACTCGGTTCCCCCCATTCATGGGGGAGGGTATTTTCTCTATGGTCCGTCATGGCCGGGCCGCCAGGTCCCGGCCATCCATAGACGCCGAGCCTTGCCGCAAATCGTCGGCGCGTATGGATCCCCGGCACGCCTAAGCGGCCGGGGATGACGATCGCAGGCGGCGGGCGACGGCGCCATATGCGATCGTCCTGCGCTTCCCCGGAGAGGCGTTGGGGATTACCTCGGGGCGGCGTCAGCACTTCCACCTTCCTCCCGCCCCCCGAGCTCCCATGGACCTGCCGGTCGATCCCGCCCGCTACGCCGCCTTCCTGGGCGTGATGGCCGTCATGGCCGTGACGCCTGGGCCGGCCAACCTGTTCGCGATCGCCACCGGGGCGCAGAAGGGCAAGGCCGCCGCCCTGGTCGGCGTGGCCGGGATGAACACCGCCACCCTGGTCTGGTTCGGGGCCGCGGCCCTCGGGCTCGGCGCCCTGATCCTGGCCTTCCCGCAGGTCTTCCACCTGCTGGCCTACGCCGGGGCCGGCTACATCGCCTGGCTGGGCCTGAAATCGCTGCTGGGCGCCTTCGCCAAGCACGCCGAGCCGGGCCACGGCGCCTTCAGGCAAGGCAAGTCGGCCTATCTCGACGGCTTCACGGTGCAGATCGCCAATCCCAAGGCGGTGCTGTTCTTCACCGCCGTCCTGCCGCCGTTCCTGGATCCGGCCCGGCCGCTGCCGGCCCAGTTGGCCGCCTTCGCCTGCGCCACCCTCGCCCTGGATATCCTGGCCATGAGCGCCTACGGCCTGGGCGGCGCGGCCCTGGCCGCCAGGATGACGCAGCCCCGCTTCGCCCGGGGGTTCGCCGTGGCCGTCGGGCTGCTTCTGCTCGCCGCCGCCGTGCTGATGGCGCGAAAGGCTGGCGGAGCTTAACAAGCGCAACCATAATTAGGCCCAGGTGTTTTCTTCTGGTGCGCCACCTTCCCCGAGGGACGGGGAACTTCGGGTCCGAATGTCATGTCACGTAAATCCGCCGCCATCGTCGCCAGCCTGGCCCTCACGGCCCTGCTCAGCGCCTGCACCACCGCCACGCCTTACCAGCCGAACGTGCCGGGCCAGAGCGTCCAGGGCGGCTATTCCGAGCAGCAGCTCGAGGCCGACCGCTTCCGGGTCACCTTCGCCGGCAACAGCCTGACCTCGCGCGAGACCGTCGAGGGCTACCTGCTCTACCGGGCCGCCGAGCTGACGGTGCAGCAGGGCTACGACTGGTTCTCGATCGTCGACCGCAACACCGAGGCCGACCGCCGCACCTATATCGACCGCGATCCGTTCTACAGCCCCTGGTACGGGCCGAGCTACGGCTACTGGCGCCCCTACTGGCGCTACTATGGCGGCCCGTACGGCTGGCGGACCTGGGACCCCTATTTCGGCGACCCCTTCTGGTCGAACAGCGTCGACGTCCGCACGGTGACCAAGTTCGAGGCCAGCGCCGAGATCGTCATGCGCCGCGGCGCCAAGCCGGCCGACGATCCGCGCGCCTTCGACGCCCGGGCGGTGATGAGCAACCTCGGCCCGCGGGTCCTGCGCCCGGCCGCCTAGAAGGCGGCCGGTCAGCCGGCCTTCCGCGCCGCCGCCTCCGTCCAGTCGTCCAGCGCGCCCAGGGGGCCTGGACGGCCGATGGCGTAGCCCTGGACCTCGGCGCAGGCCTCGCTGCGCAGGAATTCCAGTTGCTCCAGGGTCTCGACCCCTTCGGCGGTGACCGGGATGTCCAGGCTGCGGCCCAGGCCCAGCACCGCCTTGACGATCGCCGTGGCGCGGTCGTGCTTGTGGATGTTCTCCACGAAGCTCTTGTCGATCTTGATCTTGTCGAACGGGAACGACTGCAGGGTCGAGAGCGAGGAGAACCCGGTGCCGAAGTCGTCCATGGCGATCCTCACGCCCAGCGCCTTCAGCCGGCGCAGGTTGTCCAGCGCCCGCTGATAGTCCTTGAAGAGGGCGGTCTCGGTGATCTCCAGCTCCAGCCGCCGCGGGGCCAGGCCCGTCTCCAGCAGCACCTCGTGCACCACCGCCGCCAGGTTCGCCTGGTGCAGTTGCACCGGCGACAGGTTGACCGCGATGCGCAGCGGCTTGTCCCAGGCCGCGGCGTCGGCGCAGGCCTGGCGCAGCACCCATTCGCCCAGCGGCAGGATCAGCCCGCTTTCCTCGGCGACCGGGATGAAGTCCATCGGCGCGACCATGCCGCGGACCGGGTGCATCCAGCGGACCAGGGCCTCGAAGCCGCAGACCTCGCCGTCCTGGGCCCTGGCCAGCGGCTGATAGTGCAGCACCAGCTCCTCGGCGGCGATGGCCTGGCGCAGCTCGCGCGCCAGGGCGCGGCGCTCGCGGATCGACTCGTCCATCTCGCGCTTGAAGAAGCGGTAGCCGCCGCGGCCGTCCTCCTTGGCGCGGTAGAGCGCCATGTCGGCGTTGGCCAGCAGGGCCTCGCCCGTGCCGCCGTCGTCCGGATAGAGGCTGACCCCCAGGCTGGCGCCGACCTGCAGCTCCTGGTCGGCATAGGCGACCGGCGCGCTCAGCACCTCCAGCAGGTCGGCGCAGAGCTCGGCGGCCGCCCCCGGCTGGTCGTCCGCGCCGATCTGCACCACCACGAACTCGTCGCCGCCCAGCCGCGCGGCGAAGGCCGGGGCGCTCACCGCCTGCTGCAGGCGGCGGGCGGTCTCGGTCAGGATCGCGTCGCCGGCCAGGTGGCCGTGCAGGTCGTTGGCTTCCTTGAAGTGGTCCAGGTCGATGCAGATCACCGACAGGCTCTCGCCGGTCAGCTTGATCCGGTCGAGCGCCTGGGCCAGGCGCGCCTGCATCATGTTGCGGTTGGCCAAGCCGGTCAGGCCGTCGTGTTCGGCCAGGTAGCGGATCTTCTCCTCTCCTCGGCCGAGCGGCGCTCGCGCAGGTCGCGGATCGCCAGCACCATCAGGTCCCCGGACGCGGCGTCGCCCCGCCGCGCCTCCAGCAGGCGGCCGAAGGCTTCGACCGGGATGTCCTCGCCGCCGTCGCGCGGCCGCAGGCGGCCCTCGCGCCGCGCGTCCAGGGCCGCGCCCGCGCCGTCCAGGATCAGCAGGTCGCCCAGGCGCTGGCCGATCAGCTCGCCGACCTCGGCCCCCGCCAGGGCGCAGAAGGCGGCGTTGGCGTCCTGGATGCGCTCGCCGCGCACCACGACGATGCCTTCATAGGCCGCGTCGGCCAGGCGGCGGGTGCGGCTGAGCGCCTGGGCGTTGGCCCCGCCCTCGATCAGGACCGCGCCCAGCCCGCCCAGGATGATCAGGCTGACGATCAGCGCCACGGCCAGGGTCATCATCACCGAGGACAGCAGTTGGGCCGGCACGTCGATCGAGGCGTCCGGGACGATGGTGATCGCGCCCATGCCGGCGAAGTGCAGGCTGCAGATCGAGACGGTCAGCAGCAGGCCGGCCAGCAGTTGCTGCGACAGGCGGCCGGCGTCGCGCGCGGCGAACATCGCCGCCAGCGCCACCCCGACCCCGACCACGACCGACGCCGCGACGATCCCGAGGTCCCAGCTCAGCACGCCCTCGGTCACATAGGCGCCCATGCCCGTATAGTGCATCGCCCCGACGCCGAGGCCGGCCAGTAGCCCGCCGGCGACCTTGCCGGCCCGGCCGGACGCGAACGCCGCGGCCGCGAACGCCGCGGCCATGAACAGGCCCGCGATCAGCAGCGAGACCAGCGTCCCCAGCGGCATGAAGCCCGCACGCAGCCCCGTGTCGTAGGACAGCATGGCGATGAAGTGGGTGGCCCAGACCGAACAGCCCGCGACCAGCCCGGTCAGCAGCACCCAGGCTGCACGTACTCCGTGCCCGGAGGCGGTTCGCATCCTTGAATATAGACGGAAGGCGGTGAAACAACCACCGAAGCAGACGAGTCCAGCGACAACAACCA
Source organism: Phenylobacterium sp. (assembly GCF_031984885.1). Lineage (GTDB taxonomy): Bacteria > Pseudomonadota > Alphaproteobacteria > Caulobacterales > Caulobacteraceae > Phenylobacterium. The sequence continues at coordinate 46,385 of NZ_DAMABV010000020.1, read as the reverse complement.
GGCGCAGATCATGCTCCGTCGCCAGGCACGTTAAGACTTTGAACACTTTAAATAGAGCCCCGGCGGGTGAAGACAGGCGCCGTTTCTAGGGAATGGGGGTAAAGAAACATCTCATTTGCTCAAGAAAGCCTCAAGCGGCCGCCGCGGCGCGCCAGCCGAGCCCGACCGCGCTCACCGCCGGCATGGCGCGCAGCCGCTCCACCAGATGCCCGGCGCCGTCCGCCCCCAGGCCCGCCGTCTCGATCCGGATCGAGGTTCGCGCCGTGCCCTGCACGGCCTCCAGGACCAGGATCTGCGCGCCCTGCACCGCGAAGGGGCCGAGCACCCGCAGCAGGATGTCGGTCTCGGGACGGGCCTCGATAAGGAAGGTGCGCCGCTCAACCACGTTTGACTTCCCCGCGGCGATAGGCCCGCGCCAGCAGCAGCCGGCCGGCCTCGTCGAAGGCCCGCAGCGACAGCGCCGCCGCGGCCGCTTCCGTGGCCCAGATCAGTTCGCAGGCCGGCGCGGTGCGGGGCCAGGCGAGGTCCAGCGCCTGCTCGACGGCGAACAGCGCCTCCAGGCCGCCGTCCGCCGCCAGCGTGGCCTCCAGCCGCGCCGTCTGCTCCAGCAGGGCTTCGTGGGCCAGCGCGTCGGCGAACCGGCGGGCGGCCTGTCCCGCGCTGGCGGGATCGGAGGGGAGAAGTTCCATCGTGGTCAGTCCTTTCAGGTGTGAGGGACCGACGGAGCGCGCAACAAAAAACCCCGCTGCCTGTTCGGGAGCGGGGTTCCTGATCTTGCGATCCGTCGGCGGTGTCTTAAGTCGCGCGCGTTCGCCCCGTCCCGATGGTGGGGGTAATAATCATCATCATGGTGGTTTTGGACGCGCAGGCGGCCGCACGCGCGGCGACGCGCGCGTTCTTCAGGCCGGCAGGGTCGAAAGCCAGGATCATCGCCGCGACCTATAGCCCACGCCCGGCGCCAAGCGCAACTCGCCGGCCTTACGGCGGCGCCATGATCCAGAAAGCAAAAAGCGGCCCCGAAGGACCGCTTTGATGTCGCTTCAACTCCCCGGAGGGAAATTGGAGCGGGCGAAGAGATTCGAACTCTCGACCCCAACCTTGGCAAGGTTGTGCTCTACCACTGAGCTACGCCCGCGTTCCGAAGCAACTCGGTTTCCCGCGCCGCCCCAAAATCGAGAGCGGGCTTATGGCAGAGCGCCCGCAGGTTGGCAACACCCCTCTCAACCAAATTTCGGACTCTTCAGCCGACGCTTGTTCACGTGGTCCTTCGGGGCCTCGGCGACCTCCTCCGGGAACTCCCCGCGGAAGTAGTAGCGCTGCCAGGCTTCCTTGGTCGCGTCGGGGTCGGCGCGGAAGATGCGCTTGTTGAACTCGCTGCGGTGCTTTTCCCAGGTGTCGTACTGTTCGCGCAGCTCGGGATTGCGGTCCATGCCGCGAATCACCGGCTGGAACTCGGCCAGTTCGCGGTCCTTGGTCAGGGTGATGAAGCAGAAGGGCTCGCCCTTCTCGAAGCGCACGCGCCCGGGCCGCGTGAAGATCCAGTTCATCGTGAACGGGAACGGCAGCCACTCGGTCTCGACCAGGCCGGCCAGCGGCTGGACGCCGTCCTTGACGTGGTTGGGCGGGCCCTGGGCGATCATCGACCAGCCCGGCGGGGTCTTGAACAGGTAGCCGGGGTGGAAGGTCATCACCCCATGGCTGAAGTGGCTCTTCACGAAGTTGTGGAAGTCGGGGTGCGGCCGGTCGGCGATGAGCTTGATGTCCTCCTGCATCACCCCGCCGTTCCACTCGGCGGTGAACGCCATCGGGCAGAGGATCTCCCAGCCGGTGGTGTTGGCCATGGTCAGCGGCAGGCAGCGATAGGGGTGGCGCTCGGCGAAGCGGTCCATCCAGGCGCGCTGCGGCCGTCCCGGCACGATTTCCGGCGGCCGCTCGGCGGTGGGATAGCACTCGAGCTCCATGGGCTCCTCCAGCTTCATGTCCTTGCGACTGCTCTAGACCCGCGGACGGCGCGCCGCTAGCCGCCGCCATCGGCCATGCGCTAAGCAGGCGCCATGAAGACCCGTTCGGACCTCATCGCCTTCTTCGACGCGCACGGCGTCGACCACCACACCACCGACCATGCGGCCGTGTTCCGGGTCGGCGAGGGCGAGGGGATCAAGGACGACATCCCCGGCGCCCACACCAAGAACCTGTTCCTCAAGGACGCCAAGGGCCGGCTGTGGCTGATCTCGGCCAAGGACGACACGGCCATCGACCTCAAGCGCCTGCATACGGTGATCGGCTCGGCCCGGCTGTCGTTCGGCCCCGCCGAACTGATGGAGCAGGTGCTGGGCGTCGCCCCGGGCTCGGTGACCGCCTTCGCCCTGGTCAACGACGTCGACCGCCAGGTGACCTTCGTGCTCGACCGCCATCTGGCGCAGGCCGAGCGGGTCAACTTCCACCCGATGACCAACACCGCCACCACCGGCGTCTCGCGCGCCGGCTTCGCCAGGTTCCTGCAGGCGCTGGGGATCGCCCCCCTGGTCGTCGACTTCGCGGCCATGGCCGTGGTCGAGGACGCCTAAAGCCCCGTTGAAGCCGCGGCCCTTAGGGACCATTTTAGCGCCCGGACGCGTTACGTCCCGACAACCCCCGTTCTGGAAGACCCCTCATGAGCCTGATCGGCGAGACCCAGCCCCAAGCCGCCGCCGGCGACCTGATCAAGGACGGCACGGACGCCAGCTTCGTCGCCGACGTCATCGAAGCGTCGAAGGAGACGCCGGTCATCGTCGACTTCTGGGCCACCTGGTGCGGCCCCTGCCGCCAGCTCGGCCCGTCGATCGAGAAGAACGTCCTGGCCGCCAAGGGCAAGGTCAAGCTGGTCAAGATCGACATCGACGCCAATCCCCAGTTCGCCGGCCAGTTGCGCGTGCAGTCGATCCCGGCCGTGTTCGCCTTCGTCGGCGGCCGCCCGGTCGACGGCTTCATGGGCGCCCTGCCCGACAGCCAGGTGAAGCAGTTCGTCGACCGCATCGCCGGCCAGGCCCCGGCCAACGCCGCCGACGAGCTGCTGGCCATGGCCAAGGAGTCGCTGGACGTCGGCGACGTCGGCGGCGCGGCCCAGGCCTACGCCCAGGTGCTGCAGGCCGAGCCCGACAACCTCAAGGCCATCGGCGGCCTGGCCCGCTGCTACCTGGCCGGCGGCGACGCCGAGCGCGCGGCCGAGATCGCCGCCATGGCCCCGGAAGGCGCCAGGGACCCCGACCTCGACAGCGTCCGCGCCGCCCTGGCCCTGGCCGAGGAAGGCCCCGGCGAGACCGGCGAGTTCGAACAGCGCCTGGCCAGGGACGCCGGCGACCACGAGGCCCGCTACGAGATCGCCAAGGCCCTGGCCGCCCGCGGCGCCTGGGGCGAGGCCTCCGACCATCTGCTGACCATCATCGAGGCCGACCGCGCCTGGAACGACGAGGCCGCGCGCAAGCAGTTGCTGACCATCTTCGAGGCCGCCGGTTCCGGCTCCGACATCACCCGCGCCGGGCGCCGCCGGCTTTCATCCATCCTGTTCTCATGAGGAAGGGCCGTGTCATGCCGGCCGCTGTTTTCCGTAGAGCTTCAGACCTGCCGCAGGTGATCCCGGTGTTTCCGCTGGACGGCGCGTTGCTGCTGCCCGGCGGGGACCTGCCGCTGCAGATCTTCGAGCCGCGCTACCTGAACATGATCGACGACGTCATGGCGGGCGACCGCATGATCGGCATGGTCCAGACGCGGGCCGGCGGCGACCGCACGCGGCCGAACCTGGCCAGCGTCGCCTGCGCGGGCCGGGTCACCAGCTTCTCGGAGACCTCCGACGGCCGCTACCTGATCGCCCTGACCGGGATCTGCCGGTTCCTGGTCGGCGAGGAGCTGTCGGTGGCCACCCCCTATCGCCAGGTCCGCGCCGACTTCCAGCCCTTCGCCGACGACCTCAGCGTCGAGGCCGCCGCCATCCCCGCCTTCGACCGCCGCCGGTTCGCCGGGGCGCTGAAGCGCTACCTGAACCGCCGCGAGCTCGACATCGACTGGGAGACCGCCGAGTCCGCGCCGCTGGAAAGCCTGGTCACCTCGCTGTCCATGGGCCTGCCCTTCGAGCCCGCCGAGAAGCAGGCCCTGCTGGAAGCCCCCACCATCGCCGACCGCTGCGACGCCCTCACCGCCCTGCTGGAGATCGACAGCCTCGAGCCGGACGATGACGGACCGCAGTCGATCCAGTAGAAGCGCCCCATGACCGACGCCCTCGCCCCGCTCTCCCTGACCGCTGAGGTCGATCCGCGCCTGCTGGAAATCCTGGTGTGCCCCGTCACCCACGGGCCGCTGGTCTATGACCGCCAGGCCCACGAGCTGATCAGCAACGGCGCCAAGCTCGCCTACCCGATCCGCGACGGCGTGCCGATCATGCTGCCCGAAGAGGCGCGGACGATCGACTGACGCCTCGGTGTCATCCCGGTTTCGGCGCAGCCGACGGCCGGGACCCGTGAACACCCGATCCATCGGAAGCCGGCTCAGCCTCACCCCGTCCTGCGCCCCGCCCAGAGGGGGAGGATCCGGTTGCTACAGCGCCTCGCCCCGCAGCAGCCGCGGCAGGTCGCCTGTGGCCCCGCCCGCGTCCTCCATGAAGAACCGCCGCGCCGGGCCGATGCGGTTGACCGCCGCCATGCCGACCCCGCGGGCCAGCCGCAGCACCGGATTGTCGTTCGAGAACAGCCGCGTGAACACGTCGGTCGCCGCCGCCAGCATCACCGTGTCGAAGCTGCGCCAGCGGGCGTAGCGCTCCAGCACCAGTTCCGAGCCGATGTCCTCGCCCAGCCGGGCGGCCTCGACCAGCACCTGGGCCAGGGCCGCCGCGCCCTTGAGGCCGAGGTTCAGCCCCTGGCCGGCGATCGGGTGGATGCCATGGGCGGCGTCGCCCAGCAGCACCGCCCGCGGCGCGGTCAGCCGCTCGGCGAGCTGCAGCGACAGCGGATAGGTGAAGACGTTCCCGTCCAGGGTCGCGGCGCCCAGGAACTCGCCGAACCGGCGTTGCAGGTGGGCGTGGAAGGCCTGCGGCGAGGCGGCCTTCAGCGCCGCCGCCTTCGGCCGGCTCTCGGTCCAGACCAGGCTGGCGCGATCGTCGGTCAGCGGCAGGATCGCGAATGGCCCGCCGGGCAGGAAATATTCGTGCGCCACGCCCTCGTGGCCGCGCGCCAGCCGCACCGTGGCGACCACGCCGGTCTGCGGATAGTCCCAGCCGGTCACGCCGATCCCGGTCGCCTTGCGCACCACCGAGCCGCGGCCCTCGGCGCCCACCACCAGCGGCGCGCGCAGGGTCCGGCCATCCTCCAGCGTCACCGCCGCCGCGCCGCTTTCGAACACGACGCCGGCCACCTTGGCCGGGGCCTCGACCCGGATCTTCGCCCGCGCCACCCCGGCGGCCAGGGCCGCGCGCGTGCGGCGGTTCTCCAGCATGTAGCCCAGCGGCTCGCCCTCGGACCGCTCGGCGATCTCGGCGGAATCGAAGCGCAGGTAGAAGGGCGAGGGCTTGCGCGCCGCCGCCCCCGGCGAGAAGCCGTCGGTGACCAGGATCTGCTCGATGCGCTGGGCGTAGGGCTCGATCTCGCCCGCCAGGCCCAGGGTCCGCCACTGGCGGAACGAGGCGTAGGCGATCGCCGAGGCGCGGCCGTCGAAGGTCGGCGCCACCTGGTCGTCGAACGCCACCGGGTCGATCAGCAGCGGCTCCAGTCCCGCGCTCTTCAGCGCCAGCGCCAAGGTCGCCCCCGCCATCCCGGCGCCGGCGATGATCACGTCCGCATCGAAGGTCTCAGCCATGGCCGCGATATGCCGACGAATGACCCCTCGCGTCCAGGCCGAACCCGGCGTCTATCGCGTCAAGGCCGACCGCTCTTCGGGGTCGAGGACGCCGTCGCCGTTGCGGTCCGCCGCCTCGAACCGCCCGGCCAGCGCGCGGTTGAACACCTGGGCGCTCAGCGGCGCGCTGACCGCGCCCTCCGGGGCCGGCGGCTGTTCGGCCGGGTCGAGCACCATGTCGCCGTTCCGGTCCAGGCCGGCGAACACCCGCATCGCGCCGGACCTGTAGGCGTCCAGGTCCACGCGCCCCTCCATCCTCGCCTCGGCATAGGCGAAGGCCCGGGCGCTCACCTGGTCCAGCCCGGGGACCGACCTGGCCGCGGCCGGGGCGGCCTCGCCGTCGGCCGACCCGCCGGCGAACTCCGGCTGGCGCTGGCAGCCGCCCAGGGCCAAGCAGCCCGACAACAGCAGTACGGCGACGCTTCGATACATGCGAACCCTTTCGCTCGATGGATAGGAGCCCGCTCGCGCCCGCCAGGCAATAGCCGGCGGCGCCTCGCCGCCCTTTCCCGCAGCGAAGCTCGGGCCTATGCCTAATGATCCGCCGCCGACTGGAGCGCCCATGCCCTTCTCCGCCGACGACCGCGCCCTGCTGCTGTCCGTGAAGGGCGTCGGGCCGACCGTGATCGCCCGCCTGGAACAGGTCGGCGTCGAGGACCTCGCCGACCTCGCCGGCCGCGACGCCGACGCGATCTGCCTGGCGGCCGCGGCCCTGGTCGGCTCGACCTGCTGGCGCAACAGCCCCCAGGCCAGGGGCGCGATCGCCGCCGCCATCGCCGCGGCCCAGGCCCGGCAGGCGCAGCAGGCCAGCAGGGAGCGAGCATCCGGGGGCGCGCAATGAAGAACGTGATCGTCTACCTCGTGGGGCCTCCTGGCGTCGGCAAGTACACGGTCGGCAAGCTCGTCGCGGAACGCCTCTCGGCCAAGCTCCTGGACAACCACTTCTGGAGCAATCCGATCTTCGAGGTGGTCGAGCCTGACGGGGGCCCCTTGCCGGCGGGCGTGTGGGACAGGGCCGACGACGTCCTGTCGGCGGTGCTGGAGACCGTCGCGCGCTTCGGCCCGGCCGAGCGCAACTATGTCTTCACCCATGCGGTCTCGGACCCGGGCGGCCATCCCATCGACTGGATCATGGCCGGGCGGCTCCTGTGGGTCGCCGAGCGGCGGCGGGCGAGCCTGCTCGTGGTCCGTCTCGCGTGCGGGCAGGAGCAGCTTCGGGAACGGATCTCCAACGAGGAGCGTCGCCGCCGGTTCAAGACCACGGACGCCGGGCAGGCCGCTTCGCTGGCCTCCCTCGCCCCCTTCCCGATCAACCACGACTGGGTTCTGGACCTGGACACCAGCGGCCTCGGCCCGGCCGATACGGCCGATCGGATCGAAGGGGAGCTGCTGTCCCGCCTGCATCCGTAGGTCGGGGTCCGGCCGCGGCCTTCCGTCCCGCCAATGTTTTTTGGACGCGTTCGTCCATTTTACCCATTGCGTCGGTCCGCAGGTCGCCCTACCTGGGCTAGATTGGACTGCTGCGTCCATTTTTGGATTTTTCAGGCGCTCTCACATGGCGGTTTTGCCCAAGAAGCTCGTCCCCCTCGCCGTCGGCGGGGCTGTCGCGGTCGGCCTGCTGGTCGGCGGCGGCGCCTGGTGGATGAACAAGCAGAAGTACGAAGCCACCGACAACGCCTTCATCCAGGCCGACAAGGTCACCGTCGCGCCGCAGGTCGACGGCTACGTCGCCGAGGTGCTGGTGACCGACAACCAGCACGTCCAGGCCGGCCAGGTGCTGGTGCGGCTCGACACCGCGCCGCTGAAGGCCGCCCTCGCCCAGGCCGAGGCCAACGCCGCCGCCCTGGAGGCCGCCGTCCGCGCCGTCGACGACAAGGCCCGCCTCGAACAGGCGATGATCGCCCAGAAGGCCGCGGGCGTGGCCTCGGCCCATGCCGAATCCCAGCTCGCCCAGGCCGAACTGGCCCGCTACGGGACGCTGGCCGGCCAGGGCTGGGTTTCGCCCCAGCGCGAACAGTCGGCCCGCGCCGCCGCCGGCCAGGCCAGCGCCGGCGTCGCCCAGGCCAAGGCCACCCTGGAGGCCGAACGCCGCGCCGCCGAGAGCCTCGGCTCGGCCCGCGCACAGACCGTCGCCCAGGCCCAGGCGGCCCGCGCCGCCGTCGAGAAGGCCCGCATCGACCTCGACCGCGCCGAGATCAAGGCCCCGGCCACCGGCGTCGTCGGGGCCCGCGCCGTGCGCACCGGCCAGTACGTGCGTCCCGGCTCCTCGCTGATGACCGTGGTGCCGCTGGGCGAGGCCTATGTGGTCGCCAACTTCAAGGAGACCCAGGTCGCCCGCCTGAAGATCGGCCAGCCGGTCACCATCCACGCCGACGCCTTCGGCAAGCAGCAGATCAAGGGCCGCGTCGACAGCTTCGCCCCCGCGACCGGCTCGGAATTCGCCCTGATCCCGGTCGAGAACGCGGTCGGCAACTTCACCAAGATCGCCCAGCGCCTGCCGGTGAAGATCGTCGTCGACAAGCAGTCGCCCCTGGCCGGCGCCCTGCGCCCCGGCCTCTCGGTCGAGGTCAAGGTCGACGTCACCGCCGACACCGGCCCCAGCTTCGCCGAAGCCGCGCCCTCGGCCGAATACGCCCGGCGCGGCGTCGCGCGCTAAGGATCCGCGGCCGTGACCGACGCCGCCCTGGACCCCGATGACCTCAAGGCGGCGGGCAAGCCCGACACGCCGTCCCAGCCCGGGTCTCCGGGCGGTCACGTGACCGCCTCGGGCGAGATCGACTGGATCAAGATCTTCCTGGGCTTCGGCGGCATGGTCGTGGGCCAGTTCATGGCCACGCTCGACATCCAGATCGTGGCCTCCTCGCTCAGCCAGATCCAGGCCGGCATCGGCGCCAGCGCCGACGAGATCAGTTGGGTGCAGACCATCTACCTGCTGGCCGAGGTGGTGATCATTCCGCTCACCGCCTACCTGACCAAGATGTGGGGCACGCGGCCGGTCTACGTCTTCGCCGCCGCCGGCTTCATCGTCACCTCGATCCTCACCGGCCTGTCGACCAGCATCGAGATGATGATCGTCACCCGCGCGCTGCAGGGGCTGACCGCGGGCGCGATGATCCCGGCCGTCTTCGCCACCGCCATGACCGTCTTCCCGCCCGAGAAGCGGGTGATGGCCAACGTCACGGTCGGCCTGATCGTCACCCTGGCGCCGACCATCGGCCCGACCCTGGGCGGCCACCTGACCGAGGCGCTGAACTGGCGCTGGCTGTTCTTCGTGAACGTGCCTCCGGGCCTGCTGGTGATGTTCCTGGTCGGCCGCTACGGCGACTTCGACAAGGGCGACCCCAGCCTGGCCAAGGGCATCGACTGGTTCGGCCTGTTCACCATGACCGTGTTCCTGCTCACGATGCAGTACGTCATCGAGGAAGGCTCGAGCGAGGGCTGGTTCGACGACGACCTGATCCTCTGGCTGACCGTCACCGCGGTGATCGCCGGGGTGGTGTTCATCTGGCGCCAGCTCACCTATCACCAGCCGATCGTCTCGCTGAAGCCGTTCCGGGACCGCAACTTCACCCTCGGCTTCCTGATGAACGCCGTCTCGGGGATGAGCCTGTTCGGCGGCACCTTCATCCTGCCGCTGTTCCTGGGCCAGATCCGCCAGTATTCGGCGGCTGAGGTCGGCACCACCATGCTGGTCTCGGGCCTGACCATGTTCCTCAGCGCCCCCATCGTCGGCCGCGTCGTGCGCCTGATGGACCCGCGGATCTCGCTGGTCGCCGGCTTCGCGCTCGCCGCCTATGGCGTCGGTCTGGGGGTGCGGGTCACCGCCGAGTGGGGCTTCTGGGAGTTCGCCGCCCTCCAGGCCATCCGCGGCTTCGGGGTGATGGTGGCGATGATCGCCGCCCAGGCGCTGTCGGTCTCCACCCTGCCGATCTCGATGATGAAGGACGCCTCGGGGCTGGTGAACCTGGTCCGCAACGTCGGCGGCGCCATCGGCCTGGCGATCCTGACCACCATCCTCAGCGACCAGACCGCCGTCCACCTCTCGGAGCTGTCGGCGGCGATGAGCGTCTCCAGCCTGCAGGGCCAGGACATGCTGGAGGGCCTGACCGCGATGATGGACGCGCAGGGCCTGGCCAATCCGGAGGGCGCGGCCCGCAAGTTCCTGGGCATGGCCCTGCGCCGCGACGCCGCCGTGCTCGGCTTCGCGGACGGGTTCTACTTCCTGGCCCTGGGCTGCGCCGTCGCGGCCCTGCTCGGCTTCCTGGCGACCCCGGCCAAGAACACGGCCCCCGACGGCGACGGGGGCCACTGATGCCGCGCGCGCCCGGCCAGATCGACCTCGCCAAGACCCAGGCCATCCTCGACGCCGCCGCCCAGGTGTTCGGCGAGCGCGGCCTGGCGGCGTCGATGGAGGAGATCGCCCGCCGCGCCCGCGTCTCCAAGCAGACGATCTACAACCACTACGGCTCCAAGCCCGAGCTGATCCGCGCCATCGTCGACCGCCGGGTCAAGGAGATCACCGCCCCGCTGATGCTGCCGCAGGCCGCCGAGCATCCGGAAGAGGCCCTGGCCGCGTTCGGGCGCTCGATGCTCACCGCCGTGATGATCCCGCGCGGGACCACCATGCTGCGCATGACCGTCGAGAGCGCCGCCGATCAGCCGGACCTCGCCCGCGCCTTCTTCGAGGCCGGCCCCGCCACCTCCCGCCGCCGCCTCGCCGACTTCCTGCGGATGGAGACGCAGAACGGCCGCCTCGGCGTGGAGGATCCGGAGCTCGCGGCCGAGTTCTTCGCCAGCATGGTCATCGGCGCCCACCAGATCGCCCAGTTGCTGGGCGTCGTCCGCGCCCTCGACGCCGCCGAGATCGACCGCATCGCCCGCGAGGCGGCCCACCGGTTCATGAAGGCCTACTCAGCCTAGTCAGGGCGCGGTCAGCGGCTCCCACGCCGCCATCGCGCCCCTGGCGATGTCGAGCAGCTTGTCTTCCGAGGCGCCGTCGCGGGCCTGGATCGACATGCCCTGCTGGACGGTCAGGTAGAAGGCGGCGATCGCCCCGACGTCAATGCTGGCCGGCAGCTCCCCCGCCGCGACCGCCCGGCGCAGGCGCGTCTCCAGCCCCGACTGGCCCTGGGCGCGGTTCTCGCGCAGGGCCGCGCAGACGCTGGCGCTCGCCTCGGTGGCGTTGAGCTGCGAGAGCACCACCATGCAGCCGCGCGGCTTGCCGGGCCTTGAGAAGATATGTGCGGTGGCGGTCAGGAAACCTGCCACGGCCGCGCGCGCGTCCGGCGCGTTTTCGACCGCGTCCCAGATCTCCGGCCCCTCGGTGCGGCCATAGAGCTCGACCGCCTCGCGGAACAGCGCCTCCTTCGACCCGAACGCCGCATAGAGGCTGGGCGAGCCGATGCCCATGGCGGCGGTCAGGTCGCTGATCGAGGCGCCCTCGTACCCCTTGGCCCAGAACACCTCCATGGCGCGGGTCAGCGCCTGCTGCCGGTCGAAACTGCGTGGTCGGCCGCGCTCGGCCATGTCCGATCCTTTCTATATCGACCGATATATAAATCCCTTGACGCCGCGCCTCAAGCCGCCCATCTGCTTTCTGTATCGAACGACACAGAAATGGAGCAACCCGTGTCGAACCTCTCCGGAAAACACGCCCTGGTCACCGGCGCCAGCCGCGGCATCGGCGCCGCCATCGCCTTGCGCCTGGCCCGCGAAGGCGCGGACGTCGCCATCACCTACGAGCGCTCGGCCGACAGGGCGCAGGCCCTCGTCGAGCAGATCGAGGCCTTGGGCCGCAAGGGATTGGCCATCCAGGCCGACAGCGCCGACCCGGCTGCGGTCAAGGCGGCGGTCGACCGCGCCGCCGCCGAGCTGGGCGGCCTGGACATCCTGGTGAACAACGCCGGCATCGCCCGCGGCACGGGTCCGGTCGAGGGCTGGACCCTGGAGGACATCGACCAGTTGCTGGCCGTCAACGTCCGCGGCGTGATCGTCGCCTCGCAGGCCGCCGCCGCGCACCTGCCCCGGGGCGGGCGGATCATCAACATCGGTTCGAACCTGGCCGAGCTGGTGCCGTTCGCCGGCATCACCCTCTATTCGATGACCAAGTCCGCCCTGGTCAGCTTCACCAAGGGCCTGGCCCGCGACCTGGGACCCCAGGGGATCACGGTGAACCTCGTCCACCCCGGCTCGACCGACACCGACATGAACCCGGCCAGCGGCGAGGGCGCCGACCCGCAGCGCGCCCGCATGGCGATCCCCGAATACGGCAAGCCGGAAGACATCGCCGGCATGGTCGCCTGGATCGCCGGCCCCGAAGCCCGCTTCGCCAACGGCGCCGGCTTCGTGGTGGACGGCGGCGCCAACGCCTAGGGCGCCGCGGACGCTCCCCACTGGGACAGGGCGATCGCAGATCGAGGTCGCCGTATTTTTCCTCCCCCTTTCATGGGGGAGGGGGAGGATCTAAGGAAGGCTCAGCCCTCCTCGTCTTCCGTGAAGCCCATCATGTGGAAGCCGGCGTCCACATGGACCAGCTCGCCCGTGGTCGAGCGGCCGAGGTCCGACAGCAGCCACAGGGCCGCGCCGGCGACGCCTTCCATCGAGGTGTCTTCCTTCATGGCCGAGAGGTCGCGGCCCTTGGCCAGCATGCCCTTGCCGCCCGAGATCCCGGCCAGCGACAGGGTGCGCATGGCCCCCGGCGACAGGGCGTTGACGCGGATGCCCTTGGGGCCAAGGTCGCGGGCGACGTAGCGGGTCGCCGCCTCCAGCGCCGCCTTGGCCACGCCCATGGTGTTGTAGTTCGGGATGGCGCGCTCCGAGCCCATATAGGTCAGGCAGATGATCGAGCCGCCGTTCGGCATCAGCTTCTCGGCCCGCCGCGAGCAGTCGACGAAGCTGTAGGCCGAGATGTCCATCGCCTGCAGGAAGCCCTCGCGCGTGGCGTTGTCGACGAACGAGCCCTTGATCTGGTCGCGCGGCGCATAGGCGATGGCGTGGACGAAGAAGTCGATGGTCCCGAACGCCTGCTTCACCGCCTCGAAGGCGGCGTCCATCTGGTCGTCCTGGGTGACGTCGACGGGAACCACCGTCTTGACGCCGATGCTCTCGGCCAGCGGCTGCACCCGGCGCTCCATGCCCGGCAGGTGGAAGAACGCCATCTCCGCGCCCTGCGCCGCCAGTTGCGAGGCGATGCCCCAGGCGATCGAGTCGTGGTTGGCGACGCCGATCACCACGCCCTTCTTGCCCTTCATCAGATCGCCCTTGGGCAGATCCCAGCCATCCTTGGCCATGCGCGTCTCCTCGCGAATTTTCGTGGGGGTTTTTGGACGGGTGCGCGGATCGGCGCAAGCCCCGGCGCCCGGACGATCCGATGCTGGCGCGCCCGCGGAAGGCCCTGATAGAACTGAGCGAAGGCGTCGAGGGGCGAGGCGATGGGCGATCTGCCACCGCACATAGAGACGGCAAGACTGACCTTGCGGCCCATCGAGCCCAGGGATGCGCCGGCTCTCGCGCGCAATCTGACGTCGGCCGTCACTCAATGGCTGGCTTCGTGGCCAGATCCCATGACGCCCGAGATCGCCCTGGCCAGGATTGAACGGTCGCGCTCAGCGATGCGTCGCGGAGGCCACGTCTTCTATGCGCTGGAACGCCGGGAAGATGGTCGCATGATCGGCGGCTTCAGCGGCGGGCTGACTGCCGGCGACCTTACCCGGATGGAGATCGCCTACCACCTGGCAGAGGACTGCCACGGCTTGGGCTACATGCGGGAAGCTTCGCAAGCAGCACTCGACGCCATTTGGGAGCGCCTCCCGATCGAAGCCGTGGAGGCGGGCGCCCAGATCACCAACAGCGCCTCATTCGCGGTCATGAAGGCTATGGGCATGACCGCCATCGACGAGCGGATGGTCTATTCGCCGGTTCGCGACCGCGAAGAAGCCTATCGCTTCTACGAACTGCGGCGACCGCGCGGGCCCTAGGCCCGCGCCATCACCAGGCAGCCGTTGGTGCCGCCGAAGCCGAACGAGTTCGACATCACGGTTTCCAGCTCCACGTCCTTGCGCTGAAGCAGGATCGGCAGGTCGGCGAACTCCGGGTCGAGGTTCTCGATGTGGGCGCTCTGCGCCGCAAAGCCGTTGTTCAGCATCAGCAGGCTGTAGATCGCCTCCTGCGCCCCGGCCGCGCCCAGGCTGTGCCCGGTCAGCGACTTGGTCGACGAGATCAGCGGCACGTTCGAGCCGAACACCTCGCGCACCGCGCCCATTTCCTTGCTGTCGCCCACCGGGGTCGAGGTGCCGTGCGGGTTCAGGTAGTCGATCTTGCGGCCGCCCAGCTCGGCCATGGCCAGGCGCATGCAGCGCACCGCGCCCTCGCCCGACGGCGCGACCATGTCGAAGCCGTCGGAGTTGGCGGCGTAGCCGACGATCTCGCCGTAGATCTTGGCCCCGCGGGCCTTGGCGCGCTCGTACTCCTCCAGCACCACGATCCCGGCCCCGCCGGCGATCACGAAGCCGTCGCGGTCCTTGTCGTAGGCGCGGCTGGCGCTGGCCGGGCGGTCGTTGAAGTTCGAGCTCATCGCGCCCATGGCGTCGAACAGCACGCTGAGCGACCAGTCCAGCTCTTCCGTACCGCCGGCGAACACCACGTCCTGCTTGCCCAGCAGGATCTGCTCGTAGCCCGAGCCGATGCAGTGGGTGGAGGTGGCGCAGGCCGAGGAGATCGAGAAGTTCAGGCCCTTGATCTTGAACCAGGTGGCCAGCGTCGCCGAGGCGCCCGAGCTCATCGCCTTGGGCACCGCGAACGGGCCGACGCGCTTGGGGCCGCGCGCCTTGGCGGTGTGCGCGGCCTCGATGATCGCCTTGGTCGAGGGACCGCCCGAACCGACGATCAGGCCGGTGCGCTCGTGCGAGACCTCGGACTCTTCCAGCCCGGAATCGGCGATCGCCTGTTCCATGGCGATGTGGCCATAGGCCGTGCCCTGGGCCAGGAAGCGGGCCGCGCGGCGGTCGACCATCGACTCCCAGTCCAGGCCCGGGTCGGCGTGGACCTGCGAGCGGAAGCCCAGCTCGGCGTATTCCGGCGAGAAGCTGATCCCCGACCTGGCCTCGCGCAGCGAAGCCAGGACTTCATCGGCGTTCCGGCCGATGGACGAGACGATACCGATCCCGGTTATGACGACGCGGCGCATGTGTCTGTCCGTGCTCTCAGACCAGGTCCTTGGCGTCGAACAGGCCGACGCGCAGGTCCTTCGCCTCATAGATGGGCTTGCCGTCGGCTTCGAGCACGCCGTCGCCGATCCCCATCACCAGCTTGCGGATGATCACCCGCTTCAGGTCGATCTTGTAGACCAGCTTCTTGACCTTGGGCGTCACCTGGCCGGTGAACTTCACCTCGCCGACGCCCAGGGCGCGGCCCTTGCCGGGCGCGCCCGACCAGCCGAGGAAGAAGCCGACGAGCTGCCACATGGCGTCCAGGCCCAGGCAGCCGGGCATGACCGGGTCGCCGATGAAGTGGCACTGGAAGAACCAGAGGTCCGGATTGATATCCAGCTCGGCTTCCAGATAGCCCTTGCCGTGCGCGCCGCCGTCTTCCGTGATCTTCACGATCCGGTCGAACATCAGCATCGGGGGCACGGGCAGTTGCGCGTTGCCCGGGCCGAACATCTCGCCTCTGCCGCAGGCCAGCAGCTCTTCGAGATTGTAGTGGTCCTTGGCCTTGGCGCCCTGGATCATGCTTGGCTTTCTTGGCGGCGGCTCATTTTTCATAGCCTCGGGAATCGTGGATTTCAGGCCCTAGCAGAGCCGGGCGGCCGGCTCAACGGCTGCGCGCGGCTTGCGGGCGGGCGACTTTGCACTGGATGGCGTCCGAAGTTCCCCACAGTTCGGCCGCCGGAGCCCATCCGGAAACCCCGTCGCTGCGCACCCGGCACCAGCCGTCCTGGCAATCCTTGACCAGTTCGGCGATCGAGCGCGGGTTGAGATAGGCGACGATCTCGGCCTCGGCCCGCGGTTTCCGATGCAGGCCAAGGCGTGTCGGCTTCACCCGCATCACCGTGGCCTCGCCGGAGGTCAGCCGCCGGTGGACCCAGGCCATGCCGCCGTCCGGGTCGCAGATCCGCCGCCACTCGGTGTTCTCGGCGATCACCTGCACCGGCAGGCCCTTGGCCTGGTAGACCCACAAAAGCTTGTGATCTTCGCCCGGCCCGGCCCGCGCATAGACCTTGTCGAACTTCAGCGTGACGTAGCGCGGCACCGGCTGGCCCGACGGCGTCAGGCGCGGCGCCGCCTGCGCGGCGGGCGCAAAGGCGGCCAGAATCAGCGCCACCGTCAAAAAAGTGAGCGTTGCGGACTTCCACAGTCCAATCGTTCGAGGCTCGCCTTGGCCGTCCATGGGGGCTTTGCTAGAGGTTCTCTGTCACAACGCAAGGCGCGCCACGCGCAGTTAAAGATTCCTTTCGAACGCCCATGGCCCCTCGCAAACCAAAAGTCATCGTCACCCGCCGGCTGCCCGACCAGGTAGAGACCAGGATGCGGGAACTGTTCGACACCGAGCTCAACCTCGACGACGCGCCCCTGGACCGCGACGCGCTGGTCCAGGCGGTGCAGCGGGCCGACGCCATCGTGCCCACCATCACCGACCACATCGACGCCGACCTGATCGCCGCGGCCGGCGACAAGCTGAAGCTGATCGCCAATTTCGGGGCCGGGGTCGATCACATCGACGTGGTCGCGGCCAACGAACGTGGCATCGCGGTCACCAACACGCCCGGCGTGCTGACCGAGGACACCGCCGACCTGACCATGGCCCTGATCATGGCCGTCTCCCGCCGCATCGTGGAGGGCGCCAATGTCGTCCAGGCCGGCCAGTTCACCGGCTGGACCCCGACCTGGATGATGGGCCGGCGGGTCAACGGCAAGCGGCTGGGGATCATCGGCATGGGCCGGATCGGCCAGGCGGTGGCGCGCCGCGCCAGGGCCTTCGGCATGCAGATCCACTATCACAACCGCAAGCCGGTCAGCCACGTGATCGCCGAGGAGCTGGAGGCCACCTACTGGGAGAGCCTCGACCAGATGCTGGCGCGGATGGACATCATCTCGGTCAACTGCCCGCACACCCCGGCCACCTACCACCTGCTCTCGGCCCGGCGGCTGAAGCTGCTGCAGCCGCACGCCGTGGTGGTCAACACCGCCCGCGGCGGCATCATCGACGAGGGGGCCCTGGCCGACCTGCTGGCGGCCGGCGCCGTGGCCGGCGCGGGCCTGGACGTCTTCGAGTTCGAGCCGGCGATCAATCCCAAGCTGCTGACCCAGCCGAACGCCGTGCTGCTGCCGCACCTGGGCTCGGCCACCGTCGAGGCCCGCATCGACATGGGCGAAAAGGTGATCATCAACCTCAAGACCTGGATGGACGGCCACCGCCCGCCCGACCGGGTCATTCCGTCGATGCTGTAGGGCGGGCGCACGCCGGGCTGGGAACCCGCCAGACGGCGCGTTTGCGACGTCCTTTTCAACCACCAAGCCCACCAAGAACACCAAGGCGTCGCCGTTTCCCGAGCCTCTTGGTGTTCTTGGTGTGCTTGGTGGTGAATTCTACGGCGTGGCGGCCGCTTGGCGTCGCCGGTCGAAGACAGCCGCTGCGCGGCCCCTCAATGCCCCCCGCACACCTCGCATTCGGGATCGGCCCCGATCCGCACCGTCCGACTCTCGCCCGCCAGCCCGTCATAGATCAGCAGCCGCCCGGCCAGCGGCTCGCCGGCGCCGGCGATCAGCTTGATGGTCTCCAGGGCCATCATCGAACCGATCACCCCGGCCAGGGCGCCGACCACCCCGACCGTCTGGCAGGTCTCGGCCTCGGGCGGGACGTCCGGCACCAGGCAGCGATAGCAGGGCCGCCCCCGGAACACCCCGACCTGGCCGGTCCAGCGGCCGATGGCCCCCGAGACCAGGGTCCGCTCGTGCTTCACGCAGGCGGCGTTGACGGTGAAGCGGGTGGCGAAATCGTCGGTGCCGTCCAGCACCAGGTCGACCCCCGACACCAGCGGCCCGACATTGCACGGCTCCACGTGCACCGGCGCGCAATCGACGTGCACGTGCGGGTTCAGCGCCCGCAACTGGTCGGCGGCCGCCTCGACCTTCAGCCGGCCGACGTCGGCGTCGCGGAAGATCACCTGCCGCTGCAGGTTCGAGGTGTCGAGCACGTCGCCGTCGGCCAGCACGATCCGGCCGACCCCGGCCGCGGCCAGGTAGAGCGCCGCGGGCGCGCCCAGGCCCCCGGCCCCGACGATCAGCACGCTGGCGCCCTTCAGCCGCTGCTGGCCCTGGCCGCCGACCTCGCGCAGCACCAGATGGCGGGCGTAGCGCTCGACTTCGTCGTCCGTGAAGCTCATCGTCGCCTCGCTACGTTTCCGCGCGCCGCCGTCCGGTCCGGTTCGCGCCGCGCTTGACCTCGCCCGTCCCCCTGGCCACATCGAGAGCCATGACGACAAGCTCGAACTTCCCCGCCGGCTCTTTCCCCGATTGGCACGGCACCACCATCCTCGCGGTGCGCAAGGGCGGCAAGACCGTGATCGCCGGCGACGGCCAGGTCTCCATGGGCCAGACCGTGGTCAAGGGCAACGCCCGCAAGGTGCGGACCCTGGCCGGCGGCAAGGTGCTGGCCGGGTTCGCCGGCGCCACCGCCGACGCCTTCACCCTGATCGAACGGCTCGAGGCCAAGCTGGAGCAGTATCCCGACCAGCTCGCCCGGGCCTGCGTGGACCTGGCCAAGGACTGGCGCACCGACCGCTACCTGCGCCGGCTGGAGGCCATGCTGCTGGTCGCCGACAAGGATTCCATCTTCACCGTCACCGGGGTCGGCGACGTGCTGGAGCCGGAGACCGGCGTGGCGGCGATCGGATCGGGCGGCAACTACGCCCTGGCCGCCGCCCTGGCCCTGGCCGACACGGAGCTCTCGGCCGAGGACGTGGCCCGCAAGGCCATGGCCATCGCCGCGCGGATCTGCGTCTACACCAACGGGGAACTGACGGTTGAGAGCCTCTAGCCTCCTCCTGGCGGCGCTGCTCTTTTCGACCCCCGCCCTGGCCGACGCCGATCCCTCCGCGGTCGTGGCCGCCGAGCGCGCCTTCGCGGCCGACGGCCTGGCGCTGGGGATCAAGCGCTCGTTCCTGAAGCACTCGGCCCCCGACGCCATCCTGCTCGCGCCCGACCCGGTCAAGGCGCACGAGCTCTACGCCGGGCGGCCCGACAAGCCCCATCCGCCGCTGGTCTGGTGGCCGCTGTGGGCGGGGATCGCCCGCTCCGGCGACCTCGGCTTCACCACCGGCCCGACCACCTTCGGCGGCCAGGAGAACGGCTGGTACTTCACCGTCTGGGCCCGCCAGGCCGACGGCGGCTGGAAGTGGATCTATGACGGCGGCGCGCCCAGCGCCCATGGGAACGCCGCGCCGCAGGGCTCGGCCCCGGCCTACCTGGCCGCAGCGACGGGCCAGGAGACCACCGCCGAGGCCGCCATGGCCGCCGTCCGCGCCGCCGAAACCGCCCTGGCCGACCGGGCCGCCGCCGACGCCCGCGGCGCCTATCTGGCCGCGCTGGCCCCCGACGCCCGGATCGCCGGTTCGCCCGAGGTCCCGGCGACGACGCCGGACGCCGTGAAGGCCGAACTGGCGCGCCGCGCTCCGGCCATCGCCTTCTCCGCCCTCGGCGGCCGGGCCTCGCAGGCGGGCGACCTGGCCTGGACCTATGGCGACGCGCGCTGGCAGGACGGGCCGGCGGAACACCGCGGCCACTATGTCCGCATCTGGCAAAGCCGCGCCGACGGCTGGCGGCTGGTCTTCGATCAGATTCTTCCTGTCGCACAGCCCGCGTCGTGACTATCTAGCGGGCCATGACTGAGTTTTCCCCCCGCGAGATCGTCTCCGAGCTCGACCGCTACATCGTCGGCCATCCCGACGCCAAGAAGGCCGTCGCCGTCGCCCTGCGCAACCGCTGGCGCCGCCGTCGCGTACCCGCCGACCTGCGCGACGAGGTGACGCCCAAGAACATCCTGATGATCGGCCCGACCGGGGTCGGCAAGACCGAGATAGCCCGCCGCCTGGCGCGGCTGGCCCAGGCGCCGTTCCTGAAGGTCGAGGCCACCAAGTTCACCGAGGTCGGCTATGTCGGCCGCGACGTCGACCAGATCGTCCGCGACCTGGTGGAAAGCGCCATGGCCATGGTCCGCGACAAGCGCCGCGCCGCCGTGCGCGCCCGCGCCGAGGCCGCCGCCGAGGAGCGCCTGCTCGACGCCCTGACCGGCCCCGGCTCCACCGCCGCCCGCGACAGCTTCCGCAAGAAGCTGCGCGCCGGCGAGCTGGACGACAAGGAGGTCGAGCTGACCCTGGCCGAGACCGGCGGCGGCATGCCGATGTTCGACATTCCCGGCCAGCCCGGCGCCCAGATGGGCATGCTCAATCTCGGCGAGATGATGGGCAAGGCCTTCGGCGGCCGCACCAAGACCCACAAGACCACCGTCTCCGGCGCCTGGGCCCCGCTGATCGCCGAGGAAAGCGACAAGCTGCTGGACCAGGAGGCCCTGACCCAGGAGGCCCTGGAGCTGGCCGAGAACAACGGCATCGTCTTCCTGGACGAGATCGACAAGGTCGCCTCCAACCGCGAACGCGCCGGCGCCGACGTCAGCCGCGAAGGCGTGCAGCGCGACCTGCTGCCGCTGATCGAGGGGACCACCGTCTCCACCAAGTACGGCCCGGTGAAGACCGACCACATCCTGTTCATCGCCTCGGGCGCCTTCCACGTGGCCAAGCCCTCGGACCTGCTGCCCGAGCTGCAGGGCCGCCTGCCGATCCGGGTGGAGCTGAAGGCCCTGACCCGCGACGACTTCCGCCGCATCCTCACCGAGCCGGAAGCCAACCTGATCCGCCAGCACCAGGCGCTGCTCGCCACCGAGGGCGTCACCCTGAAGTTCACCGAGGACGCCGTCGACGCCCTGGCCGACGCCGCCGTCACCGTCAACGGCAGCGTCGAGAACATCGGCGCCCGCCGGCTGCAGACCGTGCTGGAAAAGGTGCTGGAGGAGATCAGCTACACCGCCTCAGACCGCGACGGCGAAACCGTCAACATCGACGCGGCCTATGTGAAGGAGCGGGTCGGGGGCCTGGCCCAGAACACCGACCTCAGCCGGTTCATCCTCTAGGGCCGGCCGGCCTCAGCCCCGTCGCGCGGCGTAGATCGCCCGCTCGAGCGCCCGCGCGAAGTCGGCCCGCTCGACCGGGCTGAGCGCCGCCGCGACGCTGGCGTGGCGGCCCGACATCGCCAGCCGCACCCCATGCACGACGTCGTCCTCGTCGATCTCCAGGGCGACGCGGGTGAAGGCGGTCGGGCTTTCCCAGACCACCTGGCTGGACTTGGGCGTCTCGCGCACCACCCGCACCTCGCGCGCGGTGACCAGCACCCGCTCGATCTTCTTGGCGGCGGCGTAGCTGGCGGCGAAGGCGGCGATCACCGCCAGCACGTCGAGGCCCAGGAACACCGGCACGAAGGTCGCGCCCATCGACAGGAAGACCGCGGCGGCCAGGCAGTTGACCAGGGTGACGATGCCGATCAGCACCACGAAGCCCCGCTGCGAGAGCGAGCGGTTGGGCGTGATCACGGCGTCCATGTAGACGAGGCTGTCCATCGGGGGCCCAGTCTAGCGCCGAAAACGGCTGCGCAAAGCCCGCGCCTCTTGGCGGCGCGCGCGACGCGGGCGATGGTCGCCGCGCCATGGCCAAGTCCGTCACCAAGAAGCGCCTGTCGCCCGCCGAGAAAGCCCGCGTCGAGGAGCTGTTCCACCGGTTCCTGTCGCTCAGCGACGACCCGCGCACCGAGCTGAACTACGACAGCCCCTACACCCTGGTGGTCGCCGTGGCCCTGTCGGCCCAGGCCACCGACGTCGGCGTCAACAAGGCCACCGCCAGGCTGTTCGCGGTCGCCGACACGCCCGAGCAGATGCTGGCCCTGGGCGAGGAGGGGCTGATCCCGTACATCAGCTCCATCGGCCTCTTCCGCACCAAGGCCAGGAACGTCATCGCCGCGGCCAGGATCATCGTCGAGCAGCATGGCGGCGAGGTGCCGCTGAGCCGCGAGGACCTGATGGCGCTGCCCGGCGTCGGGCGAAAGACCGCCAGCGTCGTGCTCAACGAGCTGCGGGTCGAACCGGCCATCGCCGTCGACACCCACGTCTTCCGGGTCGCCCACCGCCTGAAGCTCTCGTCCGGCAAGACCCCCGACCAGGTCGAGGCCGACCTGATGGCCATCGTGCCCGAGCCCTACCTGACCCGCGCCCACCACTGGCTGATCCTGCATGGCCGCTACACCTGCGTCGCCCGGCGGCCCAGGTGCGGGGAATGCCCGGTCGCCGACCTCTGCCCGTCCAAGATCCTGTTCGTCTGAACCTGCGAGCCCCATCTCCCTCAAGGCCATGGCCCACCATCTGCCGCTCAACGCCCTGCGGGTCTTCGAGGCCTGCGCCCGCCACGGCAGCTTCCTGAGCGCCGCCGAGGAGCTGGCCATCACCCCGGGCGCGGTCTCGCGCCACATCAAGGGGCTCGAGGCCGAGCTGGAGGTGCGCCTGTTCGACCGCTTCAACCGCGCCGTCCGCCTGACCGAGGCCGGCGAGCAGCTTTCGGTCGGCGTGCGCCAGGGGCTCTCGACGATCCAGTCGGCGGTGGACGCCGTGCGCTCCAAGCGCGACGCCCCGCTGGTGGTGACCGTGCTGCACTCGCTGGCCGCCCGCTGGCTGGTGCCGCGGCTGCACGACTTCCAGCGCCGCTATCCCGAGGTCCAGATCCTGGTCGCCGCCTCCGACCTGCCCGCCGACCTCGCGCGCGAGAACATCGACGTGGCCATCCGGCTGGGCCGCGGCCCCTATCCCGGCCATCACGTCACCCACCTGTTCGACACCCTGATGGCGCCGGTGTGCAGCCCCGGCCTGATCGAGAAGTACGGCCCCTTCAACCATCCCAACGACCTGCACGGCGTCACCCTGCTGCACGACGTGCTGATGCTGCCCGAGGAGCCCGACTGGGCCGACTGGCTGAAGGCGGCCGGGGCCGACCGGGTCGATCCCA
The DNA here is from genome assembly GCF_031984885.1 of Phenylobacterium sp. Taxonomy (GTDB): domain Bacteria; phylum Pseudomonadota; class Alphaproteobacteria; order Caulobacterales; family Caulobacteraceae; genus Phenylobacterium. The sequence continues at coordinate 23,425 of NZ_DAMABV010000020.1, read as the reverse complement.
ATCCGGGACCGCGCTTCTCCAACACCTACCTCGCCGTCGAGGCCGCCCTGTCCGACCGCGGCATGGCCTTCGCGCACAAGGCCATGGTGATCGACGACCTGGCCAGCGGCCGGCTGGTCCAGCCCTTCGACCTGACCCTGCCCAGCCCCTTCAGCCATTGGGTTCTGTCGCTGCCGGAAAAGGCCGACCAGCCCAACATCCGCCGCTTCCGCGCCTGGCTGCTCGAACAGGCCCTGGCCGACGGCCTGGCCTTCGCCGAGTGATCTGAAGTCAACTGACGGGCGCTAAGCTCGTTTGTCGCAGCGCAGCAAATCTGGGAAATTACGGGCGTCCGCCGTTGTAGGAGCCTCCCCGTGACCTGCACCTATCCTCAATCGATCGAGATTTCGCGCACCAAGCTGCTGCGCGACCTGATCCTCGTCTTCGCTGTCGCCGTGATCGCCGCCCCCGCAGCGATCGCGCTCTTGGGCGCGGCCTGACGAGCGCGGGCCGGCTTCCCTCCTCCTGAGCCGGCCCGCCCCCTTCCGCGCCGCCGCGAGACTCCTGGCGCGCGGCTTGCAAAGATCGGGGCGTGACGTCCCCGCCCGCCGCCAACTCGAAACGCTTTCGCCTGCGCCCGCCGCCGATCAACTGGCGCGCGGCGGTGCTGACCGTCTTCATCCTGGCCAATGTCGGCCTCGGCGGCTGGTTCGCCTTCGACCGCGCCTTCCTGCACGACCTGCCGGCCGTGCCGGACAAGGAGGCCCTGTGGTCCATGGGCCGCCCGCCCGGCCTGACCTTCGTCGGGCCGGACGGCCAGGTGGTCGGCCGCCGCGGGCCGCGCCACGGGCCGCCCGTGCGCCTGGCCGAGCTGCCCCAGCACGTGCCGCTGGCCTTCCTGGCCATCGAGGACCGCCGCTTCTACCAGCACGGCGCCATGGACCTGCGCGGCGTCCTGCGGGCCCTGAGCGTCAACACCCGGGCCGGGGCGGTGGTCGAGGGCGGCTCGACCATCAGCCAGCAGTTGGCCCGCAACCTGTTCCTGAACCCCGACCAGACCCTGCGCCGCAAGGTCCAGGAGGTGCTGCTGGCCGCCCGGCTCGAGCGGATGATGAGCAAGGACGACCTGCTCGAGCTCTACCTCAACCGCATCTATTTCGGCGGCCGCGCCTATGGCCTCTCGGCCGCGGCCGAGACCTATTTCGGCAAGGCCCCGCAGGACCTGACGCTTTCGGAGGCCGCCGTCCTCGCCGGCCTGCCCCGCGCCCCGACCCGCCTGTCGCCGGCCAACGCGCCGCAGGCCGCCTGGGCGCGCGGCCAGCTCGTGCTGCGCCGGCTGGGCGAGATGAACTGGATCGACCCGGCCCTGACCGCCCAGGCGGCGGCCGGCCCGCCCCCTCCCCTCGCCCGGCTCGCCGCCGACGGCGAGGGCGACATGGCCTGGGCGTTCGACGCCGCCGCCGCCGAGGCCCGCCAGCGGCTGGGCGGCGCCACCCCCGACCTGGTCATCCAGCTCACCGTCGATCCCCAGGCCCAGGCCATCGCCGGGCACATCGTCCGCCGCACCATGGCCCGCGAGGGCTATCGCCGCGGCGCCTACCAGGCCGCCCTCGTCGCCCTGGCCCCCGACGGCGCGATCCGCGCCATGATCGGCGGGGTCGACCACGCCGCCAGCCCGTTCAACCGCGTCACCCAGGCCCGCCGCCAGCCCGGCTCGGCCTTCAAGCCGATCGTCTGGGCGGCCGCGCTCGATCACGGCGTGCGGCCGATGGACTGGCGCCAGGACGCCCCGATCCGCATCGGCGGCTGGCGGCCGGGCAACTACGGCGGCGGCTATCACGGCCAGGTCTCGGTCCAGCGGGCGCTGCAACTGTCGATCAACACCGTCGCCGTGCGGCTGGCGCGCGAGGCGGGCCTGGGCAAGGTCGGGGCCCTGGCCCGGCAGTTCGGCCTGTCGGGCGTGCCCGAGCATCCCGGCGGCTCGGTGGCGCTGGGCGCCTACGAGGTCACGCCCCTGGAGCTGGCCGGCGCCTATCAGGTGCTGCAGAGCGGCGGCGGCAAGACCTCGTCCTATCTCGTCTCCAGGATCACCGACGCCCGCGGCAAGCTGCTCTACATCCGCCCGCCCAGCGCCGCGGTCCCGATCTATCCGACCTACCAGGCCGCCCAGATGGTGCAGATGATGCGCGGCGTGATCCTGGCCGGCACCGGCCGCGAGGCGGCGTTCGGCCGGCTGGCCGCCGGCAAGACCGGCACCAGCCAGGACCACCGCGACGCCTGGTTCGTCGGCTTCACGCCCGACTGGCTCTGCGCGGTCTGGGTCGGCAACGACGACAGCCGCCCGATGGCGCGGGTCACCGGCGGCCAGGTCCCGGCCCACATCTGGCGCGACTTCATGGCCGGCGCCCACCGCGGCCTGCCCGACCTGGAGTTCGACTGGTTCCCGGCCCTGCCGCCGCCGCTCTATGTCGAGGAGCCCGAACCGCCGGCCCCGTTGCAGAACGCCTTCGGCCCGGTGCGCCACAACGCCATGGCGACCGACGCCGGCCTTCCGGCGGCGGCCGAAGCCGAGCCGGAGGCCGACTGGTCGGAGATCCCCTACTGAGGGGTCAGGTGATGCGCTTGACGCTCACCGGGTCGCTGCTCGGGAAGCTCTCTTCCAATCCCTCGTCCAGCAGCGCTTCCTGCCGGTCTTCCGCCCGCTTTTCCTTCTCGGCGAGCTGATCGGGCTTCTCGTTCTTGCCCAGCGGCTTGGCGGCGGTGCGCGCGTGCGGCGCCTCGCTCCGGTGGTCGCCCATCTGCGGGCGGCCCTCGACGGCGGCGTCGGCCGCCGCCGCGCCCGAGCCGATCGACCGGCCTTGCGCCTTGGGCTTGTCGCGCTTCAGTATCGCCATTGTGGTCCTCCGGGGTTGCCCAGAGTGAACACTCGGGACCGGAGGCGGTTGCCCCCGCCTGGGCTTTCCCTGCCCCGGCTTTCCCTGTAGGAGGCGAGGTCCGTTTCAGCGAAAGCCGACCTTCCCAGCATGACCGAGCTCTACGACGTCGCCGCCATCGGCAACGCCATCGTCGACGTGATCGCCCCGGCCACCGACGACTTCCTGATCCAGCAAGGCATGGACAAGGGCGCCATGATGCTCGTGGACGAGCAGCGCAGCGCCTCGCTCTACGCCGCCATGGCGCCGGGCCTGGAAGCCTCGGGCGGCTCGGCGGCCAACACCGTCGCCGGCCTCGCCTCGTTCGGCGGCCGCGGCGCGTTCCTGGGCAAGGTCGCCGACGACCAGCTCGGCAAGGTCTTCACCCACGACATGCGCGCCATCGGCGCCCACTTCGACACCCCGCCCCTGCTGAACGGCAAGGCCACGGCGGTGTCGATGATCAACGTCACGCCCGACGGCGAGCGGACCATGTCCACCTTCCTGGGCGCCTCGACCGAGTTCGCCTCGGACGACATCGACGCCGCCGTCGTCGAGGCGGCCAGGATCGTCTACCTGGAAGGCTACCTGTTCGACGCCGAGGCGGCCCGCCGGGCCTTCGCCAAGGCCGCGGCCCTGGCCCATGGCGCGGGCCGGATGATCGCCATCACCCTCTCGGACGGCTTCGTGGTCGAACGCCACCGCGAGGCGCTGCTCGGCTTCCTGGAGACCCAGGTCGACCTGGTGTTCGCCAACGCCACCGAGGTCGCCTCGCTGTTCCAGACCGACGACTTCGACGCGGCGGTGAACGCGCTGCGCTCCAAGGTGAAGATCTGCGCGGTCACCCGCAGCGCCCAGGGCTCGGTCATCGCCGCCGGCGGCGAGACCTTCGAGGTTTCCGCCTTCCCGGTCGAGAAAGTCGTGGACACGACGGGCGCGGGCGACCAATACGCAGCCGGGTTCATGTACGGCCTCGCGACCGGCCGGCCGCTCAATGTCTGCGGCCAGCTCGGCTCGCTCGCGGCGGCCGAGGTGATCTCGCACTACGGCCCGCGTCCTCAGGTCAGCCTGAAGGATCTCGCGGCGTCAAAAGGACTCTAAGGCCAAAGGACTTTCAGGGATGGCCCGCACCGCGGAAGTGGTCCGCAACACCAAGGAGACCCAGATCACGGTTCGCGTGGATCTGGACGGCTCCGGCGTGGCCGATGTCGAGACCGGCGTCGGCTTCTTCGACCACATGCTCGACAGCTTCGCCCGCTTCGCCGGCGTCGACCTCCATGTCCGCACCAAGGGCGACCTGCACATCGACTTCCACCACACCGTGGAAGACACCGGCATCGTCCTGGGCCAGGCGATCAACAAGGCGCTGGACGGCTTCAAGGGCATCCGCCGCTTCGGCCACGGCTATGTCCCGATGGACGAGACCCTGACCCGCTGCGCCCTCGACCTCTGCAACCGGCCCTATCTGATCTGGAAGGTCGCCTTCAAGACGCAGAAGATCGGCGAGTTCGACACCGAGCTCTTCAAGGAGTTCCACCAGGCGTTCGCCATGCACTCGGGCGCCTGCATCCACCTTGAGACCCTCTACGGCGACAACAGCCACCACATCGCCGAAAGCGGTTTCAAGGCGCTGGGCCTCGCCCTGCGCGCGGCCGTCGAACTCGACCCCAAGTCCCACGGTCGCGCCCCGTCGACCAAGGGCGTCCTGTAGGAAAGTATCCCCTATGCAGAGCGTCGCCCTGATCGACTACGGGTCGGGCAACCTGCGCTCGGCCGAAAAGGCCCTCGTCCGCGCCGCGGCGGGAACGAGCCAGATCATCGTCACCAGCGATCCGGACGTCGTGGCCGCCGCTGACCGGGTCGTGCTGCCCGGCGTCGGCGCCTTCGCCGCCTGCATGACGGCGCTGTCCGAGCGTCCCGGCCTGATCGAGGCGATGACCATCGCCGTCCAGGAGAAGGGCCGCCCGTTCCTGGGCGTCTGCGTCGGCATGCAGTTGCTGGCCACCCGCGGCCTGGAGTTCGGCGAGACCCCCGGCCTCGGCTGGATCCCCGGCGACGTGCGCCGCGTGGAGCCGACCGACCCGGCCGCCAAGATCCCGCACATGGGCTGGAACACCCTGATCGACCCGCACGGCCCCGCGCCGATCGCCGGCGTCGGCGAGGCCCCCATGTACTTCACCCATTCGTTCGCCTTCTTCCCGGACGATCCCGCCGACGTGGCCGCCTATGTCGACCATGGCGGAAAGTTCCCGGCCGCCGTCGCCAGGGGCCATGTGGCGGGCGTACAATTTCACCCTGAAAAGTCGCAAAGCGCCGGCATCGCCCTGCTGGCGCGTTTCCTGGAGTGGCGACCGTGATCCTCTATCCGGCCATCGACCTCAAAGACGGCCAGTGCGTCCGTGTCCTGCACGGCGACCTCGACACCGCCACGGTGTTCAACAATTCGCCCGCCGCCCAGGCGACCAGCTTCGTGGAAGCCGGCTTCCACTGGGTCCACGTCGTCGATCTGAACGGCGCGGTGCAGGGCAAGGCGGTCAACGAGAAGGCCGTCGAGGCGATCCTCGAGGCGGTCTCGATCCCGGTCCAGCTCGGCGGCGGCATCCGCAGCCTGAAGGACGTCGAGCGCTGGATCGAGGCGGGCGTCAGCCGCGTCATCCTCGGCACCGTCGCGGTGACCGAGCCGCAGATCGTCCGCGAGGCCGCGCGCCTCTGGCCCGAGCAGATCGCCGTCTCCGTCGACGTCCGCGCCGGCAAGGTCGCGACCCAGGGCTGGACCGAGAGCTCCGACCTCGACGCCGTCACCGTGGCCAAGCGCTTCGAGGACGCCGGCGTCGGCGCCCTGATCATCACCGACATCGACCGCGACGGCACGGTCATGGGCTTCAATGTCGAGGCCTTCGGCGCCATCGCCGACGCGGTGGCGATCCCGGTCATCGCCGCCGGCGGCCTGGCCAGCATCGACGACATCATCAAGATCAAGGCCCGCAAGGGCGTGCCGATCGCCGGGGCCGTGCTCGGCCGGGCGCTCTACAACGGCGCGATCTCGCCGGAAGAAGCCCTGAAGGTCGCCGCCTAGATGCTGAAGGTGCGCGTCATCCCCTGCCTGGACGTCAAGGACGGCCGCGTGGTGAAGGGCGTGAACTTCGTCTCGCTGCGCGACGCCGGCGACCCGGTCGAACAGGCCACCGCCTATGACGCCGCCGGCGCCGACGAGCTGATGTTCCTCGACATCACCGCCAGCCACGAGCGGCGCGGCGCGATCCTCGACGTCATCGCCCGCACCGCCGACGTCTGCTTCATGCCGCTCAGCGTCGGCGGCGGCATCCGCCAGGTCGAGGACGCCCGCCGGCTGCTGCTGGCCGGCGCCGACAAGATCAGTGTCAACACCGCCGCGGTCGAGAACCCGGACCTGATCAGCGCCTGCGCCGACGCCTTCGGCTCCCAGGCCGTGGTCGTGGCCATCGACGCCAAGCGCACGGCCGATGGCTGGCGGGTGTTCACCTATGGCGGGCGCACCGACACCGGGCTCGACGTGGTCGAATACGCCGTGAACGCCGTGAAGCGCGGGGCCGGCGAGATCCTGCTGACCTCCATGGACCGCGACGGCGCCAAGACCGGCTATGACCTCGACCTGCTGAAGGCCGTGACCAGCGCGGTCAACGTGCCGGTCATCGCCTCGGGCGGGGCCGGCAACGCCCAGCACATGGTCGAGGCCGTCACCCAGGGCGGCGCCGACGCCGTGCTGGCCGCCTCGATCTTCCACTTCGGCGAGGTCTCGATCGCCGAGGTCAAGCGCCAGATGGCCAGGGCCCACATCCCGGTCCGCATCACGGAGCCCGCATGAGCCGCTTCTCCGAGACCTTCGAGCGGCTCGCCGCGACCATCGAGGCCCGCAGGGGCGCCGACCCGACCAGCTCCTACACCGCCAAGCTGCTGTCCGAAGGGATCGAGCGCGCGGCCAAGAAGTTCGGCGAGGAAGCCGTCGAGGCGGTGATCGCCGCCGCCCAGGGCGACCAGGACGGCCTGGCCGCCGAAAGCGCCGACCTGATCTATCACTGGCTGGTGCTGCTGGCCCGCGCCGGCGTCAGCCTCGACGACGTCGCCGCCAAGCTCGAAGCCCGCGAGGGCGTGTCCGGCCTGGCCGAAAAGGCCTCGCGCCCCAAATAGGCGCCCACGAAGGCGCCGTGGGGCGGATGGCGCGATGCGAGGGGTGGAGCGCGCCTCTGTCGCCTTCGTCGCGGGTCTGCTTCCCGTGTCATCCCGGAAAGCCCGCAGGGCTTGTCCGGGACCCATTCGCGCCGCGCCTGACGAATGAGGCGCCGCCCCGCCCCAAAAGCTCAACTGACTGGATGACGCCCGAAAGCCGAACGGGCGGGGCGATCGCATATGAATCTTTCCCCATAGCTCGTCATGGCCGGGCCGCCAGGTCCCGGCCATCCATAGACGCCGAGGTCCGCCGGCGATCCCAGGCGCGTATGGATCCCCGGCGCGCCTGCGCGGCCGGGGATGACGATCGCAGGATCTGGGGCGCGCTCAAGCGCCTCCCTCAGGAACGCGGGTCCCAGCGCATCTTCATGTAGATGTCGCCGTCCTCCAGCTCGTCGAGCATCTGGTCCAGGCGCTTCTGGCGGGTCTCGGGCTTCCGCGCCCGCCTGATCCAGCCGAGATAGTCGTTCCGCTGAAACGGCGGCCGGGCCTCGTAGGCCGCGCTCAGGCCGCGCTCTTCGAGCGCCGCCCGGACTTCCGGCGGCATGGGATTGAGGTCGCGCTTCAGCGTCATAGGGGCCTCCGTCCGCCTATAACGAAGAACTACGGTGAAGGTTCTCTCGCGCCTCGCCGTCAGTGCGGCAGCACCAGGGTATGGCTCACCCCCGGGCCCTCGCCGCGGGTCAGCGCGCCGCCGGCCTGGCGCGCGAACCCCTCGACCAGCTTGCGGCCCAGGCCGGTGCTCCTGATCTCGGCCTCGGGCGGCATGCCGACCCCGTCGTCGACCACCGTCAGCTCGCAGCCCGCCTCGATCTGCCTGAGCGACACCAGGATGCGCCCCGACCGGCCGGCCGGGAAGGCGTACTTGGCCGCGTTGGTGACCAGCTCGTTGACCACCAGCCCGACCGCCACCGCGCGGTCGCGGCTGACCGGGCAGGGGGTGAGCCAGCTATCCAGCCGCACCTCGCCGGTCAGCAGCAGGCTGTCGGACAGGTTCTCGCACAGGTCGCCCAGATAGGCGCCCAGGTCGATGGCGTCCCCGGCCTCGTCCGGCGAATAGAGGTTGGCGTGGGCCTGGGCCATCGAATGAACCCGGCGCAGGGCGTCGGCCAGGGCCTGCTCGGCGCCGGCGCTGGCCGAACGGCGGCGCTGCATGTCCAGCAGGCTCTCGACCATCTGGAAGTTGTTCTTCACCCGATGGTTCAGCTCGCGCAGCAGCAGGTCGCGCACCTCCAGCTTGCCGGCGCGCTCGGCCTCGGCGGCGCGATAGGAGGTGCGGAACGCCTGGGCGACGGCGATCACCGCCAGGCCGCTGATGGCGTTCAGCAGCAGGGCGACGCCCTCGGCCGCGCCCAGCGGGCCGAACCGCGCCGGGAACAGCACGATGTACCAGACCCCCAGCAGGATGATGGTCAGGCTGTAGATCCCCGCCCGCCAGCCCGCGAGCAGGGTCGCCAGCAGCACCAGCGGATAGAGGAAGACATAGGGCGGCGGGGTCGGGACCAGCAGGTCCACGATCACCCGCAGCAGGCCGGCCAGCGCCGCGCACGCCCCGGCGCACACCCACTCGGTCACCCAAGCGGGCACGTCCGGCGCCAGCCGTTCGCGCAGATTGAGGTCACCCAGCCCTAGCATCGCCTACACAACGTCTTCATGCGGCGCGGCGGTCAAGGCAGGAATCGCGTTATACGCGAATTTTGTCAGAAAACATCCCGCGTGAACACGCCCCGGCGCCGCGCCGCCCATGGCGTAAAATGCGGCCCCGGCGCATAGTCCTGCGGTGCTCGCCCCGTTCCCCTTTCTGCAGGCCGTAACCGACCGCGACCGCCGCTGGCCGCGGGTCGCGGCCATGGCTGCGGCGACGCCGGCGGCGGTCCTCGTCCTCACCCTGGTCTTCGCGATCGTGCTCGGAATCCTGACCGGCGGCGCCATGTTCGAGAGCGCCGGCGGGCCCAGGCTGCAGCGCTCGGCGATCTACGTCCTGCAGCTCGGCGCCGGGCTGGGTTCGATGGCGCTCGCGGTGATGCTGGCGGCGCGCTACGTCTTCGCCCGGCCGATCGCCACCTGGCTGACCGCCGCGCCGCGGTTCCGCTGGCGGCTGATGCTGACGGGCGCGGCCCTGACCGTCCTGGGCGTGGGCGTGCTGATGGTCGCCGACGCCCTGACCCGCCACGGCGAGTTCGAGCTGCCGATCTTCGATCCCACCGCCAGCTTCGCCCTCAAGGGATTCTATGCGCTCGCCGTCGTGGTCGGGCTGTTCGTCGCCGCCACCGCCGAGGAGGCGGTGTTCCGCGGCTACCTGCTCCAGCAGACCGCCGCCTTCACCCGCAACACCTGGGTCCTGATCGGCCTCAACGCCGCGGTGTTCGCCGTGGCCCACCTGGAGTTCGACCCCGCCGCCCTGACCGCCCGGGCCCTGGCCGGGGCCGCCTTCGCCTGGGCGGCGCTGCGGCTGGGCGGGCTGGAGTTCGCCATCGGCGCGCATGTGGCGACCAACCTGATGATCGCCTTCTTCCAGGCCCCGATGCTGCCGGACGACCCCGAGGTCGCCGGCGGGCTCGACGACATGGTCATCGAGGTGCTGCTGGCCTTCTACATGGTGGTGATCGTCGAACTGGTGCGCAAATCGCCCCGGCTGATGGGGTCTATTTCTTCTCGAGCATGAGCTGGCCTTCCTTCTTCAGGCGGCCCTTCACCTTGTCGGCGATCATCGCGAAGAACGGCGGCAGGTCGACCTCCATGCGCACCGCGTCCTCGGCCACGTCCAGGCGGCCGGCCACCGCCTGGCCGACCACCTTGGCGGAAAACGACAGGCGGTCTCCCTCCCAGGCCCGGCTCAGCTTCACGCCTTCGCCGAACTGGTGGATCAGCTTGCCGACCCCTTCCTCGATGCGGCGGTGCGCCTCGGCCTTGCCGAGCTCATGGGGAATGGTGACGACGACGGGCTTGGCCATGGGCTGGTCCTCCAGCTCCTATAACGGCCCGCCGGCTCAAGCGCTCCCGCGCGCCGTTTCTCAGGCGTCCTGGATGGCCGAGAGCTTCCAGCCCTCGCCCGGCTGGCGCACGAAGGTCCACAGCTCCGTCGTCTCGGTCGGGCGCTCGGCGTCGCCCTCGACCACCGCCCCGGTCTGGCGGTCGACCATCACGTCGATGCTCGAATAGCGCAGGGCGGCGGTGGCGTATTCCAGCGGGCCTTCGCGCCAGGCCTCGGCGACGTCGCCCTCCAGCATCTTCACGTCGCGTACCTCGTTGCGGCGGCCGGCGGTGGCGTTCTGGCCCAGCTCCTCGGCCAGGTAGCCCATGATCTCCGGCGTGGTGCGCTCGCGGATCGCGCCGTAGTCCTCGCGGCCGAAGGCGTCCTGGATCTCGCGCAGCAGCCGCTCGAAGGCCTCGCGGTCGCCGTTGGTCACCGTGAAGTCCTGGCCCAGGTCGACCGGCGCATAGGTCTGCGGCGCGGCCTGGGCCGGCTGCTGCACCTCGAAGGGCGAGCGGAAGCTGGCGGTGTTCGCCGCGGCCTGCGCCGGCTTGCGGCGCGAAGCGAAGAAGCGGAACGCCAGCATCGCCGCCAGGGCGATCGCCGCCACCTGCAGCAGCCCGCCCAGCATGCCGGCCAGGCCCGCGCCGAAGCCGTGGCCCAGCAGCAGGCCGATCAGCCCGCCCAGCATCAGCCCGCGCACCAGCGGATTGCCGAGGAAGCCCGGCCTGGCCGCGTTCGCCGGCGTCGCCGCATTCGGGCGGGCGGGCGCGGCCGCGGTCTGGCCCGGCTGGCGCTCGGTCATCGAGCGCTGCACCGGCGCGGCCTCGTTCGGGGCGGTCTTGGTGGGCGGCGGCGCCTGATAGGTCCGCGCGCCGCGGCTGCCGAAGCTTCCTCCCCGGCGGGCGTCCGCCTCGGAGGCGAGCGAGAGCCCCATCACGACCGAGAGGCCCATGACGGCGAAAAGCTTGGGAAGTCGGGAAGTCAAAACGGCGTTTCCTTGTATTTGTCCGCGCGCATATCATGCGCTGACCTTGGGAATTCCAGGGGGGATACGCAGATGTGACCGCTATCGCCTCGGCTTTCGCTTCAGCGCCACATAGAGCGCGCCCTCGCCGCCGTGCCGCCGATGCGCCTCGGAGATCCCGGCCACCACCCCGCGCAGCGCCATGCCGCCCAGCCATTCCGGCGCGCGCCGGCGCAGCACGCCGTCGCCCAGCGTCCCCTTGCCGGTGATCACCAGCACCGCGCGGTAGCCCTCGTCCCAGGCCCGCAGCACGAAGGCCTCCAGCGCCGCCTTGGCGCGGCTCTGGTCCATGCCGTGCAGGTCGATCCGCGCCCCGATCGGGTCGCGCTCCTTGGCGATGCGGTGCTTGCGGCGCGGTTCGATGCCCTCCGGCTCGCCCCGCTGCGGCGGGCGCAGGGCAGGGCGCATCTCCGACAGCGGCAGGCGCGCGGCCGGATCGACGACCCGGCCCTGGTTCTTCGGCGGCGGCGGAATGGCCGGCTCGGCCGGCGGCGCGGGCCCGGACGGCTTGCGGCCCGGATGCGGGTGGACGGTGGCGGCCACCATCGCCCAGAGCTTCTGCTCCTCAGGGCGGATGGGGCGCTTCATCTATAGGGGCCGACCTTCGGGACCAGCCGGTGCATGCGCAGGGTGTGGCGGACCCGGCCCGCCTCGGCCCCGGCCCGGTCGCCCTGGCCCAGATAGAGGTCGGCGCGCACCGGCCCCTTGATCGCCCCGCCGGTGTCCAGCGCCATCGCCAGGCGGCGATAGGCCGGGAAGGCGCCCGACAGGGTCGGCGCCACCCCCTCGATGAAGAACAGGTCGCCCAGCGAATTGCGGCTGGTGTCGATGGCGATCGCCCGGCCGGCCGGCAGCGGGATGCCCGCCGCGCCCACCGGCTGGCGCCCGTCGTCCGGCGCCAGGGTGAAGAACACGTAGCGCGGGTTCAGCCGCATGACCTCGTCGGCCCGCGGCCCGCGGTTGTCGGCCAGCCAGGCGCGGATCGCCTCGCCCGAGGTGTTGTTGGCCGGCAGCAGCCCGCGGTCGCGCATCGGATTGGCGATGCCCAGGAACGGCTTGCCGTTGGTGGCGGCGAACACCGCCTTGGCCCGGCGCCCGTCCGGGAAGGTCAGCACGCCCGAGCCCTGGATCTGCAGGAAGAACAGGTCCTCGGGCCGCATCCAGGCCAGGGCCGGGCCCGACGAGGCCTTCTCGATGTCGGCGCGGTCGGGATAGGGGCCGAGCTGCCCGCCGGCCCCGCGCTTCAGCGCCTCGGCGCCGGCCACGCCCTTGCCGACCAGGTCGGCCGGCTTGGGCCGCACCGGGGCGGAGAACTCCACGCTCTGGCGGTCGCGGGCCTCGTACTCGGGCGAGAAATACGCGGTCAGCACCCCCTCGCCGACCAGCCGCTCGGGCCGGAAGTTCTCTTCGAAGAAGGCGCGGGCGCGGGCGGCGTCCAGCGGCCCGATGGCCCGGGCCCGGCGGCAGACCTCGCCCATCGCCGGGTCGCGCGCCACGCCGCAGGTGGTGCGGAACGCCTCGTAGCCGGCGGCGTGATCGTCCTGCGCCCAGCCGGGCACGTCGGCGAAGCTCTCCGGCTGGGCCGGGGCCGGCGTCGGCAGGGCCGGCTGCGTCGGGGTCGGGCGGGGCGGCGGCGGGCGCGGCCCGGGCGGCGGCGGCTTGGGCGTGGCGCAGGCGGCGACGAGCAGGGTCAGGACCAGCGCCGGGACGAGACGGCCCATGTGTCGGAAATTCAAGTTCGCCCCCAATCCTGGCCCGGCCGTCGAGATGGCGGCCCCTCGGCCGCCGCCACGCGCAACCCTAGAAGAACGCCCGGCGCACGACGCGCGCGCTCGTCCCTTCATAGCCTTGCGTTGAGGGCGGGAAAACGGCGTAAGGGTTAACAAACCCTTGACGCAGCTTGGCTTTCGCCGCGCCTAGGCTTCGGCGGCGGCGACGTTGACCAGCAGCCAGTTGGGGTCGCGGCTCTTGATGCTGCGCTCGAAGGTCCAGAGTTCGGCGGTGCGCTTGTCGTCCACCGCCTCGCCTTCCGGGCCCTTGGTGCGGCTGCGGAACTCGGCCAGGAAGCGGACGGTGATCCGGGCCATGTCGCCGTGCAGGTCGGCGCGCTCCATGTCGGCGCGCGGCGGATGCAGGAACTCGACCGTCTCGGTCATGCCCTGGGCCTCGCGCTCGGTGATGGCGCTTTCGAAGCTGGCCAGCACGTTAGGCGCCAGCAGGTTGCCCAGGGTCTCGCGGTCGCCGCTGGCGAACGCCCGCACCACCATCTCGTAGGCGCCCTTGGAGCCGCCGAGGAAGCGCGAGAGGTCGAAGGAGGGGTCGCGGTGCTTGATCGCCGGCAGGCCGGTCAGGTCCACGCCGTCATCGACCTGGTCGAGCGCCGGGGCCTGGCGCGCGCCGGCCGCGACGGAGTCCGCGGCGGGCGTGTCCTCGGGCTGACGGCCGACGCGCCGGCCCAGCACCGCATAGAGCTGGTACAGGACGACACCGGCCAGACCGGCGAAGATGATCAGTTCGAGGACTTGCAATTCTTTGGGCTCGCGGGACGTCGGAAGACTTCAATATAGGACAGCGTAACGCCTACGTCAGGGGCGACGTTGCCATGGCATGGGGCGCATGATAGCAGCCCAGCCCACAACAGGACGTGAATCCGCGTCTCCAACCCGGAATTTCCCGACTATGACCGATACCGACGCCGCCGGCCCCGAGACCAACGGTGCGGGCGCCCCCGAGCCCGGCATCCGCATCCTCGCCCAGTTCATCCGCGACCTGTCGTTCGAAAACCCGCGCGCGCCCGAGACCCTGCGCGCCCAGAACGCCACCCAGCCGCAGATCGAGATGGGCGTCGAAATGAACGCCCGCGGCCGCGAGGACGGGCTGTTCGAAGTCGACCTGAAGCTGTCGGCCCGCGCCGAGCGCGAGGACGGCCCGGTGTTCCACGTCGAGCTGCTCTATGGCGGCGTGTTCCAGATCACCGGCGTCAGCCAGGAAGAGCTCGAGCCGGTGCTGCTGGTCGAGTGCCCGCGCTTCATGTTCCCGTTCGCCCGCCAGATCATCGCCTCGGTGACCTCGGACGGCGGCTTCCCGCCCTTCATGCTCGACCCCATCGACTTCGCCGGCGTCTACGCCGCCCGCAAGGCCCAGGCCCTCGGCGGCGAAACCGTCGGCAACGCCTGACCCGCCCCAATCCTCCCCCGCTGGGGGAGGGGTATCGCCTATGAATCTTCTCCATGGCTCGTCATGGCCGGGCCGCCCGGCCATCCATGGACGCCGAGGTCTGCCGGCGATCCCAGGCGCGTATGGATCCCCGGCACGCCTACGCGGCCGGGGATGACGATCAGAAGGTGTGGGGCCAGGACGATGGCGCCACATGCGATCGCAGGGAGCCCCGAGCGACCGCGCGCCCTAAGGCCGCTCGGCCACGAACGTCCCGTAAACCCCGTCCTGCACGTGCTCGACGATCTTGAACCCGCAGTCGGTCAGCATCCGCTCGATCGCCCAGGCGAAGGTCGAATACTCCTCGCGGATATGTGAAGCGCCTTCCGCCCGCGAATAGCCGGTGTTCTGCGTCAGCCAGACGATCCAGCCTTCCGCCGTGGCGGCCAATTGCTGGCCCGGAACGTCGAACATCACGTCGCGCAGATAGAGCCGGCCGCCCGGCTTCAACGCGGCGTACATGCGGGTGAACGCCATCGCCTTCCAGAAGTCGGGCAGGTGGTGCAGGGCGTTCTTGGCGGTGATCAGGTCAAAGCTCTGCTCCGGCGCTTCGAATGAGAGGAAGCCCGCGCGCTGGAAGCTCAGGTTCTCGCATCCAGCCCCACGCGCCTTCGCCGCCGCCAGCATGGTCGCCGAGACGTCGATCCCCACCGCCGCCTTGCACATCTGCGCCGCCTCGCGGACCAGGATGCCCGTGCCGCAGCCGATGTCGGCCATGGTCATGTGCGGCTTCAGGCCCAGGTGCTCGAGCAACGCCCGGTCGCGCTCGGCCGACCCGCCCTGGCGCGCGTCATAGGTGGCGACCTGCGTCTCGTCCTCGAAATCGAGCCCGACCTGCCGGGCGTCGTCGTACCACCAGTCGTAGTGTTGCATTTAAATTCTCCATCAAAGTCAAGCGGATGGAGAGCGCGCCGATCCATCCGCAGGTGCGGGGATCGGGCGGCGCGAAAGGCTAGGGCCGAGCGCGGGTCCACGTCCCCTGAGCGGGGACGGTTACGGTCAGGATGCTGCGCGGCTCGGCGGTCATGGCGTCAAGCTACGGCATAACCCTGGTCCGCGACAAGTGAGCCGCCCCTCGACGCGAACGCCGCGATGGGGTCTGCTGGCGGCGGTTGAGCCATCAGGGCGCACGCCGCATGACCCCGCAATCCAGTCCGCCCTCGGCGCCCCATCCTTCGGCCCCCCATCCCTCGGCCCCCCATCCCTCGGCCAGGGAACAGCGGCTCCTGGCCACCTCGATGGCGACGACCATCGTCTTTGCCGTGGCCAGCATCGGCTTCGGCGTCTGGCTGGGCTCGAAATCGGTCACTTTCGACGGGCTGTACGACCTGATCGACGCGGCCATGACCGCCATCGCCCTGTTGATCGTGCGCCTGATCGCCCGTGGCGACGACCGCCGCTTCCAGTACGGCTACTGGCACCTGGAGCCGATGCTGGCCCTGCTCAACGGCCTGGTGCTGAGCTTCGCCTGCATCTACGCCTTCCTCGACGGGCTGAACGGCCTGCTGGCCGGCGGCCGCCACGTCCAGTTCGGCCTGGGCGCGGCCTATGCGGCGGTGAGCGGCGTGCTCAGCTTCGGCATGTACGCCTATGTCCGCGGCTCGGCCCGCAATCTCAGCTCCCAGATGCTCGACGTCGATTCCCGCTCCTGGCTGATGGGCGGGGTGCTCAGCGCCAGCCTCTGCGTCAGCTTCCTGATCGGCGACGCCCTGGCCGGCAGCGGCGCGGCCTGGATGGCGCCCTATGTCGACCCGATGATCCTGGTCATCGTCGCGGTGTGCCTGATCCCGTTCCCGGCCGTGACGCTCTGGCGCGCCAGCCAGGACATCCTGATGATCGCGCCGACCGAGCTCGACCAGCGCACCCGGGAGCTGGCGGCCCAGATCGCCGCGCGGCACGGCTTTTCCAGCTTCAGCTCGCATGTGGTCCGCTCGGGCCGCCAGCAGTTCATCGAGATCGGCTTCGTCGCTCCCTCCGGCCAGACGACCAAGAGCTTCGAGGAGCTCGACGCCATCCGGCGCGAGATCGCCCTGGCCATGGGCGGCCTCGATCCCGGCTACTGGCTGACCGTCGACTTCACCGCCGACGAGCGGTGGATCTAGAGCATTTTCAGCCGAAGTGGGCGTCCGGTCCGGCGAAGAAAATGCGCCAAGCTCAAGGATTCTAGAGCCCGAACTTGGCCCAGAGCTCTTCGTTCTTGACCACCTCGCGCACGAACCTGGCGTGCAGCTCGCGCTCGGCGTCGGTCGAGCGGAAGGGCAGGGGCCGCGGGCGCGCGCCATAGGCCGCGGACCTGGCGACCGCCACCGCATGGGCGGCCATTTCGCGGGTGGTGAGCTCGAGCGTCAGGGCGCGGCCGCCCTTCAGCTCCAGATAGACCGCCGCTAGCAGCCGGGCGTCGATCAGCGCCCCGTGCTTGTCGCGCTCGGAGAGCGAGATCTTGAAGCGCTTGCAGAGCGCGTCGAGCGAGTTGTGCATCCCCGGGAAGCGCTTGCGCGCCAGGGCCAGGGTGTCGATCCACTGGTCTTCCGGCAGCGGGGCCAGGCCCAGCCCCTCCAGTTCGTAGTTCACGAACGTGCGGTCGAAGGTGGCGTTGTGGGCGATGATCGGCGCGTCGCCGACGAAATCCAGGAAGTCCTGGTGGATCTCCTTGTCGCGGAACTTCGGCTTGCCGCGCAGGAACGCAGCCGACAGCCCATGCACCTTCTCGGCCTCCGGCGGCATGTCGCGCTCGGGGTCGATATAGACGTGGAAGCTGCGCCCGGTCGGCAGGTAGTCCTCGATCTCCAGGCAGGCCAGTTCGACCAGCTTGTGGCCGAGGTGCGGCTCGAAGCCGGTGGTTTCGGTGTCGAGAACGATCTCACGCGCCATGGGAACTACTTCGGCTGCTTCGAGCCGCGCTTCAACCCGGCGCCTGGTCGCGCGCCGGTCTGCGCTGTGGATCGCGCATCACCGCGATGATCTCGGCGACCTGGGCGCGGGCCGGCTCCAGGCCCTGGCCGGTATCGACCACGAAATGGGCGCGGGCGCGCTTTTCGGCGTCGTGCATCTGGCGCGACAGGATCGCGTCCAGGCGGTCGGCGGTCATCCCTGGCCTGGCCAGCACCCGTTCGCGCTGCTGGGATTCCGGGGCCGAGACCACCACCACCGCATCCATGTTGGCGTGGCCGCCGGTCTCGTAGAGCAGCGGGATGTCCAGCACGACCATGTCGGCCTTGGCCGCCTCCGCCGCCTTGAAGAAGTGCACCCGGTCGGCGCCGACCAGCGGGTGGACGATGGAATTGAGCCTGGCCATCGCCTCGTCGTCGCCCAGCACGCGCTGGCGCAGGGCCTCACGGTCGACGGCGCCGTCCCGGGTCACCCCGGGGAAGGCGGCCTCCAGCGGCGCGACCGCCGCGCCGCCGGCCTCATAGAGATCGGCCACCGCCGCGTCGGCGTCATAGACCGGGATCCCCGCCTCGCGGAACATCGCGGCGGTCGTGGACTTGCCCATGCCGATGGAGCCGGTCAGGCCGATGATGAGCATGCTCGCCCCTCCGAATTGCTCCCCCACTGGGGGAGCTGGCGGCCGCAAGGCCGACTGAGGGGGACTTTGACTTATCCCGCGACGAGAGCAGTCCCCCTCCGTCTCGCCGCTTCGCGTCGATCCACCTCCCCCAGGAGGGGGAGGATCTTCAAGATCTAGAGGCCCAACGCCCTGATCGCCAGGCTGCGCACGTCCACCTCGCGGGGCGGCGGCTGGCCGAAGAAGTATTCGAAGCTGGGGACCGCCTGGCCGATCAGCATGGCCAGCCCGTCCACCGTCCGCCGGCCCAGCGCCTGGCCCTGCGCCAGGAACGGCGTCTTCAGCGGCTTGTAGACCATGTCCATGATCACCGCGTCGGCCGGCGTCGCCTCCAGCGGAACCTCCAGCGCCGCCGAGCCCGACAGCCCGGCCGAGGTGGCGTTGACCACCGCGACCACGCCCGCGAACGCTGCGGCCGCTTCGCTCAGCGGCAGGGCCGTGGCGCCCAGCGGCCCGGCGACCTCCTGGGCCTTCAGCAGGGTGCGGTTGACGATGCGGACCTCGGGGCAGCCGGCCTCGACGAACGCCGCCGCCGCGCCGCGGGCCGCGCCGCCCGCGCCCAGGATCGCCACCGGCCCGGCCTGCGGATCGAAGCCCGGCGCCTGCTCGGCGAACGCCGCCAGCATGCCCAGCCCGTCGGTATTGTCGGCGAAGATCATGCCGTCCTCACCGAACACCAGCACGTTGGCGGCCTCGGCCGACCTGGCCCGGAAGCTGGCCTCGTCCGCCAGGGCCAGGGCCTCGGCCTTGAACGGCAGGGTGACGTTGAGGCCCGCCACCGATCCGCCGCGCAGCGATTGCGCGAAGGCCGTGAACCGGCCCGGCTGGGTCGAGAACGGCACATAGACCCCGTCGATCCCCGCCGCCGCCAGCCAGGCGTTGTGCAGGATCGGGCTCATCGAGTGGGCGATCGGACGGCCGACCACGCCCGCGACCCTGGTCGCCCCCGAAAGACTCATGTCGCCAGCGCCCCGTGCCGCCGGAAGAGATCCAGCAGCCCCATCAGCGGCAGGCCGAGGATCGCGAAATAGTCGCCCTCGATCCTGGAGAAGAGCTGCGCGCCCGGGCCTTCCAGCCGATAGCAGCCGACCGAGCCCAAGGCATGTTCGCCCTCGGCCGCCAGGTAGTCGGCCAGGAACTCGTCGGAGAACTCGCGCATGGTCAGGGTCGCCGAAACGATCTCGCGCCAGATCGGCGCGCCGTCCTTGGCCACCACCACCGCCGAGTGCAGCTTGTGCGGCTTGCCGCGCATGGCCTTCAGCCGTTCGGCCGCCGCCTCCAGGGTTTCGGCCTTGTCGTAGAGCCTGCCCTCGAACTCCAGCGTCTGGTCCGAGCCGATCACGAAGCCGGGCCGCCCGGCCGAGATCCGCACCGCCTTGATCTGCGCCAGGGCGTCGGCGACGTCGCGCGGGGTCGCGCCTTGCGCCAGCATCGCGGTCTTGACCGCGTCCTCGTCGACCCCGGCCACCGCCACCTCGAACGGCACGCCGGCCCCGGTCAGCACCGCGCGCCGCGCCACGCTCTTCGAGGCCAGGATGATCGGTTCGCCCATCAGCCCAGCACCTCGACCTGGCCATGGCCGCCATGCAGCAGGTTCATCACCGCCGCGGCCGTCTCCTCGACGCTGCGCCGGGTGACGTCGATCACCGGCCAGCCCTGGCGTTCATAGAGCCGGCGCGCCTTCACCGTCTCCTCGCGCACCGCCTCGATGTCGATATAGCTGCTCTCCCGGTCTTCCTTCAGGCTCAGCAGCCGGTTGCGGCGGATCTGGATCAGCCGGTCGGGCGAGATGGTCAGCCCCACCACCAGGGTGTTCTTCAGGTCGAACAGCTTCTCCGGCGGCGACCGGGTCGGCACCAGCGGCACGTTGGCCGCCCGCACCCCGCGGTGGGCCAGGTAGATGCAGGTCGGGGTCTTCGAAGTCCGCGAGACGCCGACCAGCACCACGTCGGCCTGCTCCAGGTCCTGGCCGCCCTGGCCGTCGTCGTGGCCGATCGCGTAGTTCAGCGCGTCCATGCGGTTGAAATAGTCGTTGTCCAGCGCGTGCTGCACGCCCACCCGCCGGCTGATCGAGGCGCCCAGATAGCGCTGCAGCGAGGAGACCAGCGGGTCGAGCGCGGCGATGCACGGCATGTCCAGCCGCCGCACCCCCTCTTCCAGCGCCGTGCGCAACTGGTCGTCGACGATGGTGTGGATCACCACGCCGGGCGCCTCCTCGATGTCGGTCAGCGCCCGCTCGAGCTGCCGGGGCGAGCGCACCAGCGCATAGATGTGCTCGATCGGCAGCACGTTCTCGAACCGCGCGCACACCGCCCGCGCCATCGCGTTCAGCGTCTCGCCGGTCGAGTCCGACACCAGGTGGACGTGGAAGTAGGTCGCAAAGCGCTGGGGGGTGGTCATGAAGCCCTTGTCGGCTCGTAAAGGGGAATCCGCGGAGTCCGGATCGAAAAGCTGGGGACGAAAGAGTCGAAACCTTCTTAACGAAGCAGGACCGTTTTGGGGAAGAGCGCACGCGCCGCCGGAGCCCATGTGTACGAACGGGATAAACCCCCGGCTTTGCGCCGGCCTCGTCCACGGGTCCGTTGGTTAAGAAAGTATGAACAGGGCCGCGTTCGCCGGCGGCTTTGATGACTCCGGTTCGCTATCGTTAACTCCCCGTTAACCTCCTAACGAAAGGTAAATCCTAACGAGGGTTTAACGCTTATCCCCGCAACTCACAGGTCTGACTTAACCATGTTGGGAAACGCCTCGCAGCCTTGTTGAAAAGGGGTTGGCGCGGTATGGCCGGGCGAAGTTGTCCCCACTTCTCCTAGGGCCAACCTCTAACTCCACTTCCTATTCAAGACTCTTAGATATGAAGAAGAAGGGCAGGCGGGCTTGAGCCTTTCGTCCGAAGTCGATTTAACGACCCGCATGTCGGAAGGTTCTAAACCGCGCCTCTTGAGGGCGCTCGCGGGTGAAACGCTCGATCGGCCGCCGGTCTGGTTCATGCGTCAGGCCGGGCGCTCCCTGCCCGAGTACCGCGAGCTGCGGGCCCGGGCCGGCGACTTCATCGCCTTTTGCCACAATCCCGAGATGGCCGCCGAGGCGACGCTGCAGCCCATGCGCCGCTTCCCGCTGGATGCGGCCATCGTCTTCGCCGACATCCTGCTGATCCCGCGGGCGCTGGGCCAGGACGTCTGGTTCGAGGCGGGGGAGGGGCCAAGGCTCGGCGCCCTGCCGCCGATCGAAGCCCTGGCCGACCAGGTCGAGGCCTCCACCGGCCGCCTGGCCGCCATCGGCGAGACCCTGGGCCGCGTGCGCGCCGAGCTGGAGCCCGAGCGGGCGCTGATCGGTTTCGCCGGCGCGCCCTGGACCGTCGCCACCTACATGATCGAGGGCCGCGGTTCGCAGCGCGAGGCCGCCCGCGCCTACGCCTACCGGCATCCCGAGACCCTGGACGCCCTGCTGGACGTGCTGGTGGAGTCCACCGCCCGCTACCTGGTCATGCAGGCCAGGTCCGGCGCCCAGGTGCTGAAGCTGTTCGAGAGCTGGGCCGAAAGCCTCTCCGAGGACATGTTCGAGCGCATCGTCATCCGCCCGCACACGGCGATCGTCGAGAAGGTGCGCGCCGCCGGGATCGACGTCCCGTTCATCGGCTTCCCGCGCGGCGCCGGCGCCCAGGTGGTCAACTACGCCGCCAAGGTCCCGGTCCAGGCGGTCGGTCTCGACACCCAGGCGACGGCCGCGCTCGGCCGCCAGGTCCAGGCCGGCGGCAAGACCATCCAGGGCGCGCTCGACAACCTGCTGCTGCGCGCCGGCGGCCCGGCGCTGGACGCCCGGGTCGACGCCCTGATCGAGCAGTGGAACGGCGGCCCCTACATCTTCAACCTCGGTCACGGGGTAATGCCCGATACGCCGATCGAGCACATCGAGCGCACGATCCGCAGGGTGACCGGCAAGTGACCAGGCTGGCCGTCGTCCTCTTCAACCTCGGAGGACCTGACGGGCCCGAGGCGGTGAAGCCGTTCCTCACCAACCTCTTCAGCGACCCGGCGATCATCACCCTGCCGGCGATCGTCCGCCTGCCGCTGGCGAGGTTCATCGCCGCCGGCCGCGAGGAGACCGCCAAGGCCAACTACCAGGTCATGGGCGGCGCCTCGCCGCTGCTGCCCGAGACCCGGCGCCAGGCCGATGCGCTGCAGGCGGCCCTGGCCGCCGCCCGGCCGGATCTGGAAAGCCGGGTCTTCATCGCCATGCGCTACTGGAAGCCGTTCGCCAACCAGACCGCTCGCGAGGTGGCCGCCTTCGCGCCCGACGAGCTGGTGCTGCTGCCGCTCTATCCGCAGTTCTCGACCACCACCACGGCCTCGTCGCTGAAGGACTGGGCCCGCGCCTATTCCGGCCCCGGCGCCGGCCACGCGGTCTGCTGCTATCCGACCGCCGCGGGCCTGGTCGAGGCCCACGCCCGGGCGATCAGCCAGACCTGGCTGAAGGCCGGCCGTCCCGACAATGTGCGGCTGCTGTTCTCCGCCCACGGCCTGCCGGAAAAGGTCATCGCCGCCGGCGACCCCTACCAGGCCCAGGTCGAGGCCACCGCCCAGGCGGTCGCCGCCCTGCTGCCCGAGCTGCCGGACTGGAGCGTCTGCTACCAGAGCCGGGTGGGCCGGCTGAAATGGATCGGTCCGTCTACGGACGACGCCATCCGCCAGGCCGCGGCCGACGGCAAGGGCGTGCTGGTCAGTCCGATCGCCTTCGTGTCGGAGCACGTCGAGACCCTGGTCGAGCTCGACCACGAATACGCCGCCCTGGCGCGGACCGTAGGCTGCGCGCCCTATCTGCGGGCGCCGACCCCGACCATCGATCCGGCATTGATCGATGTCCTGGCGGCCGCGGCCCTGGACGCGCTGGATCGCGGCGCGGCGCCCGCGCCCTTCGGCCCATGGCGCTGCCCGGCCGCCTATGGCAAATGCGCCTGCAGACAAGGTTAGGGGGAGCCGAGGATGAACCATTTCGACCTGCTGCGCGGCCTGCACATCATAGCCGTGATCGCCTGGATGGCCGGCATGATGTACCTGCCGCGGCTCTACGCCTACCACACCGAGACTGCGCCCCCGGGCAGCGAGTTCGACGCCCACTTCCTGGTCTGGGAGCGCAAGCTCCTGAAGATCATCATCAACCCGTCGATGATCATCGTCTGGATCCTCGGCGTCGGCCTGATCCTCTTCCACGTCTATGCGGTCGGCGAGGGCTGGGCCTTCCTGCTGCAGCCCTGGATGATCGTGAAGCTGGCCGCCGTGCTGTTCATCTCCGGCTGGCACGGCTTCCTGGCCGGCTCGTACAAGAAGTTCCTGGCCGGCCAGCGGCCCAAGTCGGCGAAGTTCTGGCGCGCCACCAACGAACTGCCGTTCCTGGCCGCGGTGATCGCCGTCCTGGCCGTCACCCTTCAATTCGGCCAGCGCTGATCCTACATTCCCCCAAGCGTCATCAAGTCGGTTGAGCTTTTGAGGCGGGGCCGCGCCTCATTCGTCAGGCATGGCGCGAATGGGTCCCGGACAAGCCCTGCG
>NZ_DAMABV010000019.1:0-67838 GCF_031984885.1 Phenylobacterium sp. | reverse complement strand
GCAGCTTGCGCCAGCCGCTGCCGGAGGAAAAACAGGTGTCATCAAGTCAGTTGAGCTTTTGGCGCTGTTAGGTCTCTGAGGACGGCCCGGGATCGCCGGCGGACCTCGGCGTCCATGGATGGCCGGGCGGCCCGGCCATCCATGGAGAAAACTCATATGCGATCGCCCTGCCCCAGGAGGGTAGGACCTGTCTCGCCCCCTACACCGGCAGCGCCGTCGTGAACTTGATCTGCTCCATCGCGAACGCCGAGCTCACGTCGGTCAGCGGCGCCGTCGCGATCAGCCGCTTGTAGAACCGGTCGTAGGACGCGATGTCCGACACCACGACCTTCAGCAGGTAGTCGGTCTCCCCCGCCAGCCGGTAGACCTCGACCACCTCGGGCAGCGAGGACGCGCCCTTGGCGAACAGGGCCAGCCATTCCTCGTCGTGGCGGCTGGTGCGGACCGAGACGAACACCACCAGCCCCAGGTCCAGCTTCTCGCGCGCCAGCAGCGCCACCTTGCGCTCGATCACCCCCTCGTCGGTCAGCCGCTTGACCCGCTTCCAGCACGGCGTCTGCGACAGCCCCACCCGCTCGGCCAGCTCGGCCACCGGGATCGTCGCGTCGGCCTGCAGCTCGCGCAGGATTCGCCGATCGATCGGGTCCAGGAGAACGCCACCCACGAAAAACACCCCAAATAGAGAACCACCTTCTCCACTTTGAACGAACGGCGACAATTTCGACAACGCCTTTCTCGCCCCCCGCCGCCATCCTTCAGGCCGATAGCGTGGGAGAGTTTCATGTTGGACGCGTTCAACCGGCACCCGAGTTCGGTCGGCGAGAGCTATGGCCGGCATCTGGCCCAGGCCGCCGGCTTTGGCGTGACCATGATCGCCGCCGGCGCCGCCTGCCTGGTGCACGCCATCTTCCCGTTCTGGTTCGAAAAGACCGCCAGCCTCTGCGTCCAGCGCCTGCACGCGCGCATGGCCGCCCGCGGCCGCGCCGACGCCGCCCACAAGGCCCTCCAGGCGTGACCCACCTCCCGCTCGCCGCGGGACGGGCGCGTCATCCGGCGCTCGGCGTGCTGGCCCTGGGCCTCATCGCGCTGGCCGCCCTGATGCTCGGCCGCGCCAGCGGCTTTCCGGCCCCGGTCATCGCCGCCGTCGCCGGCATGGGCCTTGGCCTCGCCGGCTGGTCGGGCGTCCTTGGCCGGGCGCTCTGCTGGTGGGCCAGGCCCGGCCTCAAGACCGGCGTGGCCCTGCTGGGCGCCCAGATCGCCTTTGCCGAGCTCGCCGCCCTCGGCCTGCCGGTGGCGCTGGCCAGCGGCGGCGTGGTGATGGCCAGCCTCGGGGCCGGGACCGGCATCGGCCTGCTGGCGGGCCTGCCGCTGGTCGAGGCGCTGATCGCCGCCAGCGCCGTCTCGATCTGCGGCGCCTCGGCCGCCATGGCCGCCTCCAGCGCCCTGCCCGACAGCGACTCCAGCCGCCGCACCACCGCCCTGGTGGTGGTGGGCGTCAACCTGCTCTCGACCATCGCCATGGTCGCCTATCCGCTGATCGCGCGGCACGTCGGCTTCAGCGAGCGCCAGACCGGCGTCTTCCTCGGCCTCTCGATCCACGACGTCGCCCAGGTGGTCGCCGCTGGCCAGTCGGTCTCGCCGGGCGTAGAGGCCTCGGCCGCCCTCTCCAAGCTCTCGCGCATCCTCTGGCTCGGCCCGGTGATCGTGGCCGTGGCGCTCTCCATGGGCGTCCAGGCCGGCGCCCGCCGATTGCCGGTTCCGCCGCTGTTCGTCTGGGCCTTCGCCGCCCTGATGGCCGCGCGCAGCTTCGGCCTGATCCCGGCCGCCCTGTTGCCCGCCCTGGCGCTGGCCTCGCAACTGCTGCTGCTCGGCGGCGTCGCCGCCATCAGCGCCCAGGTCGCCCCGCGCGACCTCATGCGCATCGAACCGCGCCTCGCCTGGACCCTGGCCGCCGCCACCGGCGTCATCGCCCTGCTGGCCGCCGCGACCAGCCTGGCGCTGGTTCAATAGTTCCGACGAGGCGTGGCGCGAAGCGCTCCGCGCTTTCCGGGATGGCGCCTACCCGATCGCCGCCTCCAGCGCCGCGTGCGCCTGTCGCGCCTGCGCCCACAGGTCCGGCTTCACCAGGTCGCCTGGCGCGATCTGCTCGGGCCAGTTCGCCTCGACCACCCTCGCCAGCGCCGCCCAGCGGGCCTCGTCCAGGATGAAGCGCGGATCGATCCCGGCCCGCGCCGGCCCGTCCACCGGGACCCGCAGCCGCAGGCACGCCGGCCCGCCGCCGTTGCGCATGCTCTCGCGCACGTCGACCACCACCGCCCGCACGATCGGGTTGTCGCCCGCCAGCACCGCCTCGACCGCCGCCCAGGCCGCCGCGTTCTCCCGCGCGTCCGACGGCAGGATCAGCGCCATGCCGCCCTCGGGCAGGCTGACCAACTGCGAATTGAACAGATAGGACGACACCGCGTCCGCCAGGCTGACCCCGAAGGTCTCCACCACCTGCAGGTTCGGCAGCCGCGCCCGCAACTGCGCGTACAGCCTGGCCGGATCGGCGAAGGCCTGCGGATGGGCGAGCAGCACGTTCTCGTTCGCCACCGCCACCACGTCGTTGTGGAAGGCCCCGGACTGCACCGCGCCTTCATTCTGCAGGGCGTAGAAGGTCCGCTCGCCCGCCAGACCGGCCAGCCGCGCCGCCGCCTGGCTGGCCCGCAGGCTCTGGCGTTCGGGGAACGCCCCGCCGCGGCTCGCCTCGCCATGCGCGAAGACGTTCAGCCCCGGCGCCCCGTGGCTGGCCGCCAGCCGCATGTGGTTGGCCGCCCCCTCGTCGCCGAAATGCCGCGCGCTGGGCAGCGGCCCATGCACGGCGAAGCGGTCCTGGCTGGCGAACACCCGCTTCAGCAGGGCGAAGGTCTCCTCCGCCTCCAGGCTCCGGTGCAGCATCCCGGCCAGGTTGGCGGTCACCAGGTGCACGCGCCCGTCGGCGGTGTCGGGCGCGGCCAGCACCGTCGCCGCATTGGCCCGCCACATGCTCGAGGCCGAGCACGCCGCGCGCAGCAGCCCAAGGTCCTGCTGCGCCGCCGCCGCCAGCACCTCGTCGTCGGCGCCCTGGAATCCAAATCCCCGCAGCGCCTGCGCCGCCGGCCGCAGCGGCGGCGGCAGGAAGCCCTGGGTCAGACCCAGCTCCATCGCCGTGCGCATCTTGGCCAGCCCCTGCAGGGCCGCCGCGCGCGGATAGGAGACCTCGCCGAAGTTGTTCTGGCTGGCGATGTTGCCGACCGACAGGCCCGCATAATTATGGGTCGGCCCCGGCAGGCCGTCGAAATTGATCTCGCCCGTCGTCATTGGCGCGCGCTCACGCCGCCAGCCCCGTGGCGATGCGGAAGTCCACCGCCCCGGCCTCCATGCTCGCCACCGGATAGGCGCAGTAGTCGGCCGCGTAATAGGCGCTGGGCCGATGGTTGCCCGACAGCCCCGGCCCGCCGAACGGCGCGGTGGCCGCGGCCCCCGTGGTCGGCCGGTTCCAGTTGACGATCCCGGCCCGCGCCCGGCTCCAGAAGTCGCGATAGCGCGCCTCGTCGTCCGACAGCAGCCCGGCCGCCAGCCCGAAGCGCGTGGCGTTGGCGACGCCGATCGCCTCGTCCCAGTCCCCGGCCCGCACCAGTTGCAGCAGCGGCCCGAAGTTCTCGACGTCGGGAACCGCCACGCCGGTCACGTCGACCAGGCCCGGGGTCAGGAACGGCCTGCCCTCCTCGATGCGCCGCAGTTCGCGGATCGCGCTCCCGCCCAGCCGCGCCTGGGCGTCCAGCAGGTGCGCGGCGCTGGCCATGTCGATCACCGGCCCCATGAACGGCGCCGGCGCGTCGAACGGCGCGCCGACCACTACGCGGTCGATCAGGGCGCTCAAGGCCTCGACGATGCGGTCGCCCGCCGCGCCCTGCGGCACGATCAGCCGCCGCGCGCAGGAACAGCGCTGGCCGGCCGACACATAGGCCGACTGCACGATCAGGTGCGCCGCGCTTTCCGCATCGGCCACGTCCCAGGCGACCAGCGGATTGTTGCCGCCCAGCTCCAGCGCCACGATCTTCTGCGGCTGGTCGGCCAGGGCGATGTGGATCGCCCGCCCGGCCGCGACCCCGCCGGTGAACAGCACCCCGTCGATCCCGTCATGCGCCACCAGCGCCTTGGCGATCTCCGCGCCGCCGACCACGACCTGCAGCACCTCGTCCGGCACGCCGGCCTCGCGCCAGAGGTGGGCCAGCAAGAGGCCGCTGGCCGGGGTCTTCTCGCTGGGCTTGAACACCACCGCATTGCCGGCCAGCAGCGCCGGGGCGATATGGCCGTTGGGCAGGTGCATGGGAAAGTTGAACGGCCCGATCACCGCCAGCACCCCATGCGGCCGGTGCGCCAGCCGCGCGACGCCGCCGGCGACGTCGCTGCTCCGCTCGCCGGCCCGCTCGGCCTGGGCGCGGATCGAAACCTCGACCTTGCCGGCCACGGTGTCGGCCTCGGTCAGGGTCTCCCAGAACGGCTTGCCGGTCTCGCGGCTCAGCAGCCGCGCGATCTCCTCGCGCCGCGCCTTGGCCAGCTCGGCGAAGGCGCGGGCCACCGCATGGCGCTCTTCCAGCGGCCGGCTGGACCAGGCGGCGAAGCCCCGCCGCGCCCGCGCCAGCACGCCGTCCAGCTCGGCGGCCTGCGCCGCCGGCCCGCGCCAGACCGCCTCGCCGGTGCAGGGGTCGGTGGAGACGATCTCAGAACTCGACATGGCGGATGACGTCTCCTGTTTGCACGTTCAGCGCGGCGGCCAGCTCGGGGCTGACCCGCAGGTCGCCGTCGCGCGCCCGGGCCCGCCCGCGCGCGGCGCGGAAGCTCTCGATCCTTCCGGCGCAGGCCAGCACCTCCGCCCCGTCCTCGCATGGGCCGATCTCGCTGATCGTCCCGACCTGGCTGTCGCGGACCGCCTTCAGGTTGTCGATGTCGGCGACCATGGTCGGGCCGGCGTCGAAGATGTCGATGCAGCCCTCGAACCTGAAGCCCTCCTCGGTCAGCAGCGCATGCGCCCGCGCCCCGTCCGGGTGGAACTGGCCCACCGACAGCGCCGCGTCCGTCGGCAGCAGGTTCAGGTAGATCGGATATTTCGGCCCCAGGTCGGCGATCACCTGCTTGCCGGCGCCGACGCTGATGCGGTCGGCCTCCTTGAACTCCAGGCCGTAGAACTTGCGGCCCACCGCCTCCCAGAACGGCGAGCGGCCGTCCGCGTCCTGGTAGCCGCGCAGTTCCGAGACCACCCGCTCGCCGAACCAGTCGCGGTGCTCGGCCATGAACAGGTAGCGCGAGCGCGCCATCAGCCGCCCGCCGGCCATCCCGCGCAGCCCCGGCCGCACGAACAGCCCGCCGACCTCGGCCGAGCCGTCATAGTCGTTCACCGGGGTCAGGATGGTGTTCTCCACCACCTTGCCCAGCGCCTGCGACGTCTGGCGCAGCCGCCCGATGCGATAGGAATAGAACGGCCAATCCCCGCCGACGCTGGGGAAGATGCAACCCGTGCCCACCACCTCGCCGCCCGCCTCCATGACCAGCAGGATCTGGCTGCCGGCCTTGCGGTTCCCGGCCAGCACGTCGGCGCTGGCCTTGAGCAGGCCCAGCAGGCGTTCGCGGCAAGGCGGCAGGTTGGTCATGCCCAGCCCCGCGCTCAGCGCCAGGGCGTGCAGGGATTCAAGGTCGGACAGGGCGGCCGGGCGGATAACGACGCCGGTGCTTATCATGGCATCCTCCGCAGAAATGATCGAAGCCTTAGCTGCTTATTGTGCTAGGGATTCGTCGAAATGGGCGGCGGAAGACCAGGTCTTCCTCCGCAGAAGCTGCGGCGGGAACAAGCCTTGGACGGATATCCTTCGCTCGACCGGATCGACCTCAAGATCCTGGCGAATCTGCAGGCCGACGGGCGCATCACCAACCAGGCCCTGGCCGACAGGGTCGCCCTTTCGCCCAGCGCCTGCCTGGCCCGCGTGCGCCGCCTGGAGGCCGACAAGCTGATCCTCGGCTACCACGCCCGGCTGGACATCGAGCGCATCCGCCCGACCGTCACCGTCTATGGCGAGGTCACGCTCAAGAGCCACCGCCCGGCCGAGTTGCTGCACTTCGAATCCGTCCTGGCCGGGATTCCCGAGGTGGTCGAGGCCGCCCAGGTCTCCGGCCCCTTCGACTACCTGATCAAGGCCGTCTGCCCCGACGTGCGCGCCTGGGGGGAACTGGCCGACCGCCTGCTGCAGGAAGGCCTCGGCGTCGACAAGATCGCCTCCCACATCCTGATGAAGGACGCCAAGCCCTTCACCGGCGCCCCGGTCAGCGCGGGGCGCCAGGCCCCTCAGTCCCTCGCCAGGGCGGCGGCGAACTCCCGCTCGACATCCACGTACTGATCGTCGGCCAGGTCGAAGGTGACCTTGATCACCCGCCCGCCCTTGAAGGCGAACCCGGGGCCGTACTCGCTGCTGACCGCGTCGCCGCTGTCATAGCCGATGCACAGGCCCTCCCCGCACAGCGAGTAGCGCCCGGTCATGGTCTGCTGCTGGGCCTCGGCGACCACGGTGTCGCCGATATAGAGCCGGGCCGCGCCCAGCCCCTCGTTGAACTCGCCATGGCCGCTCTTTTCGAACTCGACGCCGACGATCTGCTTGCCCGACTTCGGCGCGTCGGCGGCGAGCCGCTGCTCGGGCGGAACCCCCAGGAAGTTGTAGACCCAGACCAGCTTGCCGCCCTTGACGAACAGCGTGTAGCCGCCGAACCGCGAGCCCTGGGCGAAGATCACCCCCTCGCTGTCGCCGGTGAATTCGACCTCGGCGAATACCTTGAACGACCGGCCATGGGTGCTGGCCGCCGAGGCCTCGGGCACTTCGGTGGTGTCGGGATAGTAGATGTAGCGGCCCGACGGCGGGACCTGGACGTGGAACTCCAGCTTGATGAAGTCGAAGAAGCTGAGGTCGTTGAGCGGCAGCACGTCGTACTTCTCGGCCTCGGCGGCCCATAGGGCCTTCAATTCCTCGACCTTGTCGGGATGCTGCTCGGCCAGGTCCACGGCCTCGGCCCGGTCCTCGTCGGTGTGGAACAGTTGCCAGCGGTCCTGGTCGAACTTGCCCAGGCCCGAGGGCAGCGGCCCGTGCTCGGTCGCCGCCTTCCAGCCCTTGTGCCAGATGCCGCGGGTGCCGAGCATCTCGTAGTACTGGGTCTCCTTGGTGGTCGGCGCCTCGGCGTTGTCGAAGCTGTAGCGCATGGACACGCCCGGCAGCGGCGACTGCTTCACCCCGTCGACCAGCTCGGGCATCGGCACGCCGCAGCATTCCAGGATGGTCGGCACGATGTCGGTGCAGTGATGGTACTGGTGGCGGATCTCGCCCTTGGCCTTGATCCCGGCGGGCCAGTGGATGACCAGCGGGTCGGCGGTGCCGCCGCTGTAGGACGCATAGCGCTTGAACATCCGATAGGGCGTCGAGAACGCCGTCGCCCACCCGGTCGGATAGTGGTTGTAGGTGTCGTTGGAGCCCAGCTTGTCGATCATCGCCAGGTTCTGGGCGATGTCGTCGGGATAGCCGTTGAAGAACTTGATCTCGTTGACCGAGCCGTTGGGCGAGCCCTCGCCCGAGGCGCCGTTGTCGGCGGCGTAGATGATCAGCGTGTTGTCGAGCTGGCCGGACTCTTCCAGGTAGTCGATCACCCGGCCGATCTGGACGTCGGTATACTCCGACAGCGCCGCATAGACTTCCGCCATCCGGGAGAACAGCTTCTTCTCGTCGTCGGTCAGGCTGTCCCAGGGCCGCACCATGTCGCTCTCGGCGTAGGTGCCTTCCGTCATCGGGTTGATCGGCGTCAGTTGCGTACCCTCGGGCAGGATCCCACGCTCGATCATCCGCTTCAGCACCCATTCGCGATAGGCCTCGTAGCCGTCGTCGAACACGCCCTTGTACTTGTCGATATAGTCCTGGGGCGCGTGGTGCGGGGCGTGGTTCGCGCCGGGGCAGTACCAGAGATACCAGGGCTTGGCCGGCTGCGACTGCTTGGTGTCGCGGATGAAGCTGATCGCCTTGTCGGCGATGTCCCGCGAGAAGTGGTAGCCGTCCTCCGGGCCATAGGGCTGGTCGACGAAGTGGTTGTCCTCGATCAGCTCGGGATACCACTGGTTCGTCTCGCCCCCGAGGAAGCCGTAGAAGCGGTCGTAGCCCAGGCCCAGCGGCCAGGCCTTCTTGGACGAGCCCATGTCGAAGGCGTCGACCGGCACGTTATGGTTCTTGCCGACCCAGAACGTGCTCCAGCCGGCGTCGCGCAGCACGCTGGCCATGGTCGCGTTCTCGAGCGGGATGTGGCCGTTGTAGCCGGGGAAGCCCACGGCGGATTCCGAGATCGACCCGAAGCCGTTCTGGTGGTGATTGCGCCCGGTCAGGAAACACGAGCGGGTCGGCGAGCAGACCGCCGTGGTGTGCCACTGGGAATAGGTCAGGCCGTTCGCCGCCAGCCTGTCCAGGGTCGGCATGTTGATCCGGCCGCCATAGGGCGACCAGGCCGCGCAGCCCGTGTCGTCGTAGAGAATGACCAGGACGTTGGGCGCCCCCTCCGGGGCCCTGTTCTGCAGGAACGCGTCCCAATCAGGCTTGGAATCGCGGACGTCGAGCTTGATGGAACCCTCGAACGGACGGGGCATGGCGGCATCCTTGCTGGCGTTTGAGGCGCACGCGCCCCCGCCCGCACGGTCCTATCGGCGCCCTATCCCCTCAATCGGCAAAAACCCTGACAGGCCCCCGGGAAATGTCCGCAATCGCGCGCCGCCCCGTCGTTCCGGAACCGCCCGACACGAAGACCACGAAGGAACTGGCGATCTGGCAGCCCCGGAGGATCCCTGGAGCGCGCCTCCGGCGCAGGCCTCTTGGTGGTCTTCGTGTTCCTCTGTTCAGTCTCCGATCGAGCCGCGGATCACGGACGCTTCGGCTCCAGTTGTTTCAACTTGCCCAGGCCGAGGCGGCGCCCATTTCGGCAAGGTCGTGATCCGCCTGGACTGAGACGCGCCCCGCTCCCCGGCAAGACCTCTCGCCTTCCCCCGCCGAATAGGGCACGAAGCGCCCCATGAAGCGCCTCGCCTTTCTCGCTCTTTTCGCCGCAGGCGCCTTCTGGGGGCTGGGCTTTCCCTTGGGCAAGCTGGCCCTGCGCGAGACCGACGCCGCCCATATGGTGCTGCTGCGTTTCGCGGTCGCCGCCCTCGCGGCCGCGCCGTTCGCCTTCCGCGACGCCCGGACCCGGGCGCTGTTCCGCTCGCCGCCGGTGCTGGCGGCCGGCGCGCTCTACGGCGTGGCCTTCATGGTCCAGTTCGAGGGCCTGGCCCATGTCAGCGTCACCCTGGCGGCGCTGCTGGTCGGGGCCATGCCGGCCCTGATCGCGGTCTCGGCCCGGCTGCTGGGCGAGAGGGTCAGCCGCGCCTCCTGGGCCGGGGTGGCCGCCGCCACCCTCGGCGCGGTCCTGATCGCCGGCCGCCCGGACGCCGGCTCCTCGCCGTTCGGGGTGGCCCTGTCGCTGATCGCCCTGCTGATCTTCCTGGCCTGGCTGCTGGTCCTGCGCCGCGCGCCCAAGGCGCCGACGCCCATGGCCATCCCGGCCGTCACCGTGGTCGTCGCGGCCCTGACCATCCTGCCCATCGCCCTCGCCATGCACGGCCCGCCGCGACTGGACCTCAGCCCCGCCGCCTGGGCCGGCATCGTCGGCCAGGGCGTGCTCTCGACCCTGATCGCCACCGCCGCCTGGCAGTTCGGCTCGGCCCGGGTCGGGGCGGCCAGCGCCGGCGTGTTCATCAACATCGAGCCGCTGATGGGCGCGGGCATCGGCGTGGCCCTGTTCGGCGACCACCTGACCTACGCCCTGGCCGGCGGCGGCCTGCTGATCATCGCCGGCAGCCTGGCCGTGGTGCTGGGCGAACGCGCGACGCCGGCCATCGACACCCCGGCTCCGACGCCGGCCTAGAGCCTTTCCTAGTCGGCCATCCCGCCCGCCGCCCAGGCGTCGGCGACATCCAGCATCTCGCGCCCGCCAGGAAGCCCCAGCTTCAGGGCCAGCAGGCCGGTGGAGGTCCGCTCCATGAAGCCCCACTCCCAGATCGCGTCGGGATCGACCCCGGTCAGCCCGGCCAGCAGCCGGCAGCGCCGCGCCCCCAGCCCGACCGGATCGCCCGCCAGCAGGTCCTGCGCCCACTCGCGCATGGCGATCCCCAGGTCGTAGGCCGGCTCGATGAACAGCCCGTCCGGGTCGACGAACTTGAAGCCCTCGCCGCCCGGAACCTGCAGGGCGTTCCAGGCGTGGGCGTCGCCGTGCGCCAGCACCGCCCGGGCCGGATCGAACGCCGCCGCGCGGGCCTGGGCATAGCTCAGCGCCGTCTCGAGGGTCCGCTCCGTGCAGGGCCGCCCCAGCTCGCGCCAGCTCTCCTGGATGAACTGCGCCAGGCCGGCCGCCTTCTCCGCCCCGGTCATGAAGCACGCCGGGTCGGCCGGCGTCATCCAGGCCGTCTTCAGGGTCGCGCACAGCGCCTCGATCTGCGCCTCGACGCTCCAGCCCATCTGCGCCAGTTGCGGCCCCAGCCGCTCCAGCACCATGGCCCCGCGCGCCGCGTCATGGGCGTAGACCTGCGCATAGCCGCGTCCGCCGGCCGCCAGCAGCACCGCCAGCTCCCGCCCGGCCGGGTCGCACCCCGGCGGCGCCAGCTTCAGCACCGCCGCGCGGCCGTCCGGCAGGGCCGCTTCCACGACCAGCGCCTCGGTGCCGCCGTCCAGGGTCCGCCCGACGCTCAGGCCCCAGGCCTGCGCCAGTTCGGCGACCAGCCGCGGCAGGTCGCCCAGCCAGGCCAGCCCCGCCGCCCCCTCGGCTGCGGCGCGCAGCTTCACCGCTTCGGGCGGGTCGATCGATACCGGGCTCATGCCGCCTCCCAATCGTCCAGCGCCCCCGGCCGGGGAACCGTCAGTCGAACAGCTTGGGGGCCCGCAGCTCAAGCCGGCTGAGCGCGCGC
This sequence comes from Phenylobacterium sp., assembly GCF_031984885.1. Taxonomy (GTDB): domain Bacteria; phylum Pseudomonadota; class Alphaproteobacteria; order Caulobacterales; family Caulobacteraceae; genus Phenylobacterium. Next base: position 56,809 of record NZ_DAMABV010000019.1, on the reverse strand, counting down.
CCCCTCGCCCGTCACATCCGGTGCAGCGCGCAGAGCTTGTTGCCGTCCGGGTCGCGCAGATAGGCCAGGTAGAGCTTGCCCATGCCGCCGGCGCGCACGCCCGGCGGCTCCTCGATGCTCACCCCGCCGGCGGCGACGCCCGCGGCGTGCCAGGCCTCGGCCTGCTCGGGGCTCGAACAGGCGAAGCCGATGGTGCCGCCGTTGCAGATGGTGGCCGGCTGCCCGTCGATCGGTTCGGACACCGCGAACACCCCGGTCGGCGTGCGCCAGAACGCCCGGTGTCCGTCGACGAAGCCCGGCCCCACACCCAGCGTCGCCAGCAGCGCGTCATAGAATCCCTTGGCCCGGCCCAGATCGTTGGTCCCGACCATCACATGCGAGAACATGGCGTTTCTCCCCCTTGAAATTCCCGGCTCTTAGGCCGGCGGCGGAAGCTAGCACCGGCCGCGCCGGGCCGTCACGCCCGCTCTGGACGGCCAGGCCGCGCCGGCATGGGTCCTTTCCCGCCCTGCGGCGTTGAACAGGCGCCTGGCGTGCGCGGGCGGCTGCGGTGGATCTCGATGGCGCTCACTCGACCCCTGGACCTGCGCGGCGGCCGGCCCTGCTGGCGGCCGGAGGAGGCTGACGCCGCGCCGTCGGACGACCTCGCCCCCGACGCCGCCCCGGACGTCGCCGTCATCGGCGCCGGGGTGATGGGCGCGATGCTGGCCGAGCGCCTGACCCGCGAGGGCCGCCGCGTCGCGGTCCTCGATCGCCGCAAGCCCAGCCTCGGCGCCACCTCGGCCTCGACCGCCCTGGTCATGTGGGCCGCCGACACCCCGCTGACGCACCTGGCCGAGCAGATCGGATGGGAGCGCGCCGCCCGCCGCTGGCGGCGCGTGCATGCCGCCGTCCAGGCCCTGGACGCCGACATCCGCGCCCTGGCGATCGACTGCGCCTGGATCGCGCGGCCCGAGCTCTACCTGGACGGCGACCTGCTGGACGAGGCGGGCCTGCAAGGCGAGGCCGCCGCCCGCCGCCGCGCCGGCCTGCCGTCCGCCTGGCTGGCGGCCGCCGAGGTCGGCCGGCGCTTCGACATCCCCGCGCGCCCGGCGATCCTCTCCGGCAGCGCCTTCGAGGTCGATCCCGTCGCCCTGACGCTCGGCCTGCTGGCCCGGGCCCAGGCGCGCGGCGCGAGCGTGACCTATCCCGTCGACGTCGTCGGCCTGGAGAGCGGCGCGCACGAGGTCGGCGTGCATCTCGCCGACGGGCGCGTCCTGCGCGCCGGCCAGGTCGTGCTGGCCACCGGCTACGAAGCCGCGCGCCCGGCCCTGCCGGGCAGCTTCGACCTGACGTCCAGCTTCGCCATCGCCACCGCCCCGGGCGTCGCGCCGCGCTGGGGCGGGAACGCCCTGATCTGGGAAGCGGCGGAATCCTACCTCTACGCCCGCGCCACCCGCGACGGCCGCGTCATCGTCGGCGGCGAGGACGAGCCCTTCGCCGACCCCGACCGCCGCGACCGGCTGATCCCCGCCAAGGCCGAACGGCTGGCCCGCCGCGGCGCGGACCTGATCGGCGGCGGGTCCCTCGCGCCCGACTGCGCCTGGGGCGCGACCTTCGGAACCTCCCCCGACGGCCTGCCGGCCCTCGGCCCGGTCCGCGGCCAGCCCCGTGTCTGGCTGGCCAGCGGCTTCGGCGGCAACGGCGTCAGCTTCGCCCGCCTCGGCGCCGAGCTGATCTGCGGCCAGCTCGCCGGCGCCCCGGCGGACGCCGACTTCTCGCCCTATCGGTTCGAAACCGAGCCGCAGGGCGCCCAAGCCGCGTCCTAGCCGCCCCGGCCGCCCGGCCCCCGCCGCAGCTCGGCGAACTCGGCCGCGCGCCGGCTGGCCGGCCCTCAGGCTGCGCCAAAAGACCCAGACCCAACCCGCGCGGCCAGCACCGAAGCAGGTCACGCCAGGAGCAAAGCTCGCGGGTCAACCGCGAGCGATGCTCGCTTCCATCAGCGCTGCCGCCTCGTGGAAATCTTGATCGCGTGCGACATCGATCGGTGTCCGGCCGTTGGCGTTACGCCAGCCGGCGTCGGCTCCGTGCGCGAGAAGGATGCGTGTGACCGCGGCCGCGAGATCGGGATCATCGGGCGGAAGAATGAAGAGGGGCGTCGGCCCCTCGGGGTCCGGAAGGGCAAGGTTGGCCCTTGCGGGATCCTCGCGAAGGATCGTTTCGAGCCTTTGGGTCTGCCCCATATAGCCCAGCGTCCGAGGATCGCGGCTGAGCGGTGCGAGCCGTTCAGCGATATGCGGCTGGCCCATCATGACCGCCCAACTCAGCGGCGTCCCGCCCCAGCGCTGCTCCTGCAGATCGACATCGCCGCCCGCCGCGGCGAGCAGGTCGACCGCCTCGACAGACCCTGATTGCGCCGCCCGGTGAAGCGGGCTGATCCCATCCTCGCCAAGATTGTGGACCGAGGCGCCGAGCGACAGCAGCAGCGCGACGGCCCGGGCGTTGCCGAACTCCCCAGCGGCGATCAGCGGCGCCGGATCGTCGATCAGGGTTGGATCGGCGGCGAGCATCGCGCGAACCCTGTCTTCGTCCCCCGCGAGACAGGCCGCCTGGAAGGCCTGGATACCTTTGAGCTCTACAGGCCGCGCGCCATGTCGTTCGAGCAGGGCGAGCATCTCCAAAAAGCCCGACATCTGGGCGAGCGCGTGGACCGACTGGTGGCGAAAGGGCTGGATCGTGTCGGGATTGGCGCCATGGGCGAGCAGCCATTCGGCGCGCAAGAGATGATTCTGACCCGCCGCGCTGCCGAGCAGGAAATCGAGCGTGCTGATTTCCAGATTCCCACCAGGCCGCCCAGCCGCCGGGTCGCTCCATTTATGCGCGGCGCCTTGCGCCTCGCTATGACGCCAGAGCAGCTCGTACCAACCGGCGTCGCCGGGAACGCAGGCGATATTGTACAAGGCCTGAAGGTCGAAAGGGTCGGCTCCGGCCGCGACAAGCAGGTTGACGAGCGCTTCGGCCTGGGGATGGCTCGGCCTGTGCTGTTCGCCGAGCCAGATCGCGCCGGTCAGAATCTTGAAGGGACTGCCCCAGCCATCGTCGAACTGGAAGTTGGGATCTGCCCCGGCATCGAGCAGCAGGCTTGCGATGGCGACGGCATTTTCGGTGTCGAGGCGGCCGTAGGCGACATAGGCAAGAGGGGTCCAATTGAGCCGGCCGCCGGTCCTGGTCGCGGCTTTCGGATCGCGGGCCAGCCGCCGCTCGACCTCCGCGAGGTCGCCGCAGGTGACGGCCGTGAACAGGCTATGCCGGGCGATGTCGGGGTAGAGATCGAGGATGCGGCGGGCGATTCTGGTGTCGCCGTCCCAACCGTGGCGCAGCAGACGGTCGAGGCGATCGGCGCGATTACTGCCGGTAAGCGCCAGTTCCTCGATCGCCGCCCTGAGCGCTATCCAGCTTTCGCAGCCATATTCGCGGGCGAGCGCGTGTTGGACGTCTCGGAGTCCGGGTTCGGCAGGCGCGGTGTACCATGCCGCGGTCAGGCGGCGTTTTGCATCCGGCTCGGCGGCGCGCAGCGCCTTGAGCCAGCGCTTGGCGTCCTTGCGGAGCGTTTCGATAGAGGTTCGGGGCGTAAGGACACGGGTCATCGTCAACCTTCCTTCCATCGCCAGACGTCCGCTTACGAATGGCCGGAAGAAGGGTTCGTAAGATCATATCGCTATGACTGGATGGGAGGATCTCCCTTGCCGCGGACAGGTGGCGCTCCAGATGCGCTCTGCCCGCAGTCATCGGCGAGCGCACGCTACCTGTCAATGTCAATAGACGATGAACACCTCGTCCACGCGATGCATGAGTGCGGCGCAGAACACATCAGGGCGACAGTAAAGACACGATAGTCTTCGGCAGAAACATCTGTCTTGCTTTATGAATTCTACAACACGCCACTGCTTACCGAGGTCTTGTGAGCTTCATTGAAGGATGTACCGGCGCGCCGGCGGACGCCGACTTCTCGCCCTATCGGTTCGAAACCGAGCCGCAGGGCGCCCAAGCCGCGTCCTAGCCGCCCCGGCCGCCGCCTGGCCCCCGCCGCAGCTCGGCGAACTCGGCCGCGCGCCGGCCGCGCTCCTGCGCCCAGGCCTCGCTCGGCTGGCCGCGCATCTCCGTCCAGGGGACCAGGCCGCCGCAGGCCGGGCACCGGCCGTCGAGCTCCAGCTCCGTATCGCAGGCGCGATGGAACATCCGGGTCGCCGGCGTTCCGCCCCCGGGCTTGCACCAGGCTTCGCCCCAGGCCCGCAGCGCCAGGATCACCGGCATCAGGTCGCGCCCCTTCGGCGTCAGCCGATATTCGTGCCGCACGGGGCGCTGTGAATAGGCGTGGCGCTCGATCAGGCCGTCGGCCTCCAGCCGCTTCAGGCGCGCGGCCAGCAACTGGCTGCTCGCCCCCGTCTGCGCCTGCAGGTCCTGGAAGCGGCCCTGCCCCATCAGCAGCTCGCGCACGATCAGGATCGACCAGCGGTCGCCCACCAGGCCGGTGGAATGGGCGATCGGGCAAAGCGTGTCGTCGTCGCCTACGCTCTCAGAACCGCTCATGCGCCGTTGCTCTCATCTCGTTGGTCCGCCGCCCCGACAGGATCATACGCCGGCTGTCCAGCATCCACAAAAGTGACGCAAGCGTCATTTTCGAGTCGCTTTGATTTTCAAAGCAGCTATCTTCCAGCCAGCCCCCTGGGACAAGGGACAAAGGGACAAGGAGGAAAGCGATGGCGGACGGTGCTCACGACCCCAAGGCGCTGCGGGCGGCGATCGGGATCTCCCACGCCGACGAACGGCGCATCGCCATGGAGCTGTCGCCCCCGATCGCCTGGCCGACCCTGGTCCTGGCGCTGGTGCTGCCGGCGACCCTGCTCGGCGTGATCGCCCTGGGCTTCACGCGCACGCTGCCGCTCTGGGTCTGCACCCCGATCCTGGCGATCGTCTCCTACGCCCACTACACGCTGGTCCACGAGTCGATCCACGGCAACGTGGTCGCCAGCCCCAGGAGCGCGGCCTGGATCAACACCCTGGTCGGCTGGATCGGGTCGCTGGGCATGGGCGCCGGCTGGCCGGCCCTGCAGCGCACCCACGTCCTGCACCACTCCCACACCAACACCGAGCGCGACCCCGACATCTTCGTGAAGGGCACCTTCGTCCAACTGCTGAGGAAGTGGGCGGTGGGCCTGCCGATCTCGCTGCTGCCGGTGTTCGCGGTGCGGTTCATCAACCCCGAACGCTACAAGCGGCTGGGAACCATCCTCAGCCCCTCGGAGATCGCCCAGGTCTCCGCCGTCAGCCTCTTCACCCTCGCCCTCCTGGTCGCCGCCCTCGCCACCGGCCACGTCGTCGACTGGCTGATGCTGTGGTTCCTGCCCACGCGGCTGGGCATCCTGGCGCTGAACATCTTCTTCCAGTGGCTGCCCCACCACCCGTTCGACCGCACCGAGCGCTACCTCAACACCCGCGTCAGCCTCTGGCCCGGCGGCACGTTCCTGCTGCTGCAGCAGAACCTCCACCTCATGCACCACCTCTGGCCCAGCGTTCCCTTCTACAACTACGCCCGCCTGTTCCACCGCCTGCGCCCGGTGCTGAGGGCCGAGGGCTCGCGCATCGAGGGCCTGATGGTTGGGCCAGGGCGCAAGGCGATCGCGGACTGAAGGGCTTTCCTTTCCTCCCCCGCTAAAGCAGGGCAATCGCATATGCTTCGGTGTCATCCCGGTTTCGGCGCAGCCGAAGACCGGGACCTATGAACACCTGATCCATCGGAAGTCAGCTCTGCCTCACCCCATTCTGCATCTCGGCGCGAATGGGTCCCGGTCTTGCTTCGCAAACCGGGATGACACCGAAACAGCAGTCGAAGACATGGGCGCCCCTACCCCATCGCCGCCTTGATCTCCGCCGCCGGGATCTCGCCGCTGGCCAGCTTGGCCAGGATCAGCGCCGAAAGCTGCGCGCGCTCCACGAAGCTCTCGGGCCAGGCGTATTCGTCATGCGAATGGATGTCGCCGCCGCGCACCCCCAGGGTGTCGACATTGGGCAGGCCGGCGGCGAACAGGTTGTTGCCTTCGCACACCCCGCCCGAGGGGGCCCAGGCGATCTCCTGGCCGATCAGGGCGCCGGCCCGCTTCACCGCCCCGAACAACTGCTGCTGGGCGGCGTTGAACGGCTTGGCCGGGCGGGTGAAGCCGCCGTGCAGTTCCGCGGCGATCCCCTCCGCCGCCGTCGCGGCGACCTCGCGCTGCACATGGTCCAGCGCCCACTCCCCCGCCGCCGCGTCGGGCAGGCGGATGTTGAAGCGCACCACGGCCACGTCCGGCACCATGTTCAGCGGCCCGCCGCCGTCGATGCGCGCCACGTTCAGCGTCACCCCCTCGCGCCGGCCGTTGGCGGCGGCCAGCCGCACCGCCAGGTCCGCGGCCGCGGCGATGGCGTTGCGGCCCTTGTCGAAGTCGCGCCCCGCATGGGCCGCGCGCCCGCGCACCACGACATGGAAGTTGCCCGAGCCCTTGCGCTGGGCGGCCAGCGCCCCGCCGGCCATGGCCGGTTCGTAGGTCAGGCCGACATGCCCGCCCGCCGCCAGCCTGGCCAGCACCGGCCCCGAGGCCAGCGAGCCGATCTCCTCGTCGGGCGAGAGCAGCACCCGGTAGCCGACATTCCCCCGGTCCGGGTGGTCCTCGAACGCTCGCAGCGCCGCCAGCATGACGCTGATCCCGCCCTTCATGTCGGCCAGGCCCGGCCCGTTCAGCGCCCCGTCGGCCCGCTGGGTCACCGCCGTGAACGGCGTCCCGGCCGGATAGACGGTGTCGTAGTGCCCGGTCAGCACCACCTGCACCGGCGCCTGGGGCCGCACGGTCAGCATCAGGGCGTCGGGATGGGCCTGGGCGGTCAGGGTCCCGTCGGCGGCGACCTCGTGGCTGTCGGCCAGGGCCAGGTTCTCGACCTCGCCCGGCAGTTCGCCCATCACCGCATCCAGGACGGCGCGCTGCGCCTCCAGTCCGGGCAGGTTCCGGCTGCCTGACGATAGGGCGCACCATTCCACGGCGCGGCCCAGAATCTCCGATTCCTCCCCGGCCAGCCGTCCGAGAATGGATGAATCTTGCGCGGTCAGTTTCATGGCCGCGAGCCTCGCCCCCAAAAGCGGGCTCGCGCAAGGCCCCATCGGGAGGTTACTGGAAGCCCATGGCCATAACCTTCCTGAATCGCCTTTCATCGGCAGCCGAAACCCGCTGGCTGGAGGCCCTGCGCGCCGCCCTGCCGGGTGAGGCGATCACCCCCGATCCCACGCCCGAGACCGACATCGCCGTGGTCGCCAACCCGGCCCCGGGCGCGCTCGCCGCCCTGCCGAACCTGGCCTTCGTGCAGTCGGCCTGGGCCGGGGTCGACGGCCTGCTGAACGATCCCGACCTGCCGGCCGCGCCGATCGCCCGGCTGATCGACCCTGGCCTCGCCGCCCAGATGGCCCAGGCCGTCGCCGCCCACGTCCTGGCCCTGCACCGCCAGGCCCCGGCCTACGCCGCCCAGCAGCGGCGCGGCCTCTGGCGCCAGTTGCCCCAGGCCCCGGCCAGCGCGCGCCGCGTCGGCTTCCTCGGCTATGGCGAGATGGCCAGCGCCGCCGCCAACCTGCTGGAATCCATCGGCTTCCAGACCTACGGCTGGAGCCGCCGGCTCGGCGACCTGGAGACCCTGCTGGCCACCAGCGACTATGTGGTCAACCTGCTGCCCCTGACCGACCGCACCCGCGGCATCCTCTGCTCGGCCGTGTTCGCGCGGATGAAGCGCGGCGCGGCGGTGATCAACCTCGCCCGCGGCGGCCACCTGGTCGAGGAGGACCTGATCGCCGCCCTCGACGCCGGCGCCCTCTCCCACGCCGTCCTCGACGTGTTCGACGCCGAGCCCCTGCCCCGCAACCACCCGTTCTGGTCCCACCCGCAGATCACCGTGACCCCGCACGTCGCCGCGGTCACCGACCCCGCCTCCGCCAGCGCCTTCATCGCCGCCAACATCGCCCGCTTTCGCGCCGGCCAGCCGGTCGAGGGCCTGGTCAACCGCAAGGCGGGGTACTAGGCCCCGAGCAGATGCTCCCCCAAGAGGGGAGGAACTCAAGGGTGTCATCCCGGTTTGCGAAGCAAGACCGGGATGCCCCCAGGGATGCTACACCGGCAGCTCGGTCACCGACTTCACCTCCTCCAGCACCGCATAGGTCCGCGTCTCGCGCACGCCGGGCATGCCGACCAGCACATCGCCGAGGAAGCTGCGATAGGCCTCCATGTCGCTGACCCGCGCCTTGATCAGGTAGTCGAAGCCGCCCGCCACCATGTGGCACTCGAGGATTTCGGGCGTGCGCCGCGCGGCCTTGGCGAACTCGGTGAAGGTGTCGCCCGTTGTGCGGTCGAGCTGGACCTCCACGAAGATCAGGAGCGCGCGGTCGATGGCCTTGGGATCGAGGATGGCGGCGAAGCCGGTGATCACCCCGCGCTCGCGCAACCGCCGCACCCGGTCCGAGCAGGCCGAGGGCGACAGGTGGGACTGCTGGGCCAGGTCCAGGTTGCTGATCCGCCCGTCGCGCTGCAGCACCCGCAGCAGCCGCCGGTCGGTGTCGTCCAGATGCACGTTCTCCGCCACATGCCCCTCCCGATGCGCAGATATCCGGCATGACCGCCAAAGGTCCGTCGGACATCCGCCATCATAGCCGATACGCCGGACGACAGGAAACAACCCGCGAAGGCTCCCGCCCATGACCTCCTGGACCGCCCTGGACGATCCCGCCGCCAAGCACCGCGACGAGACGGAGGCCGTGACCGGCCTGCTCGCCGCCCGCCCCTTGAGCCCCCAGCAGCAGATCACGGTCCGCGCCCAGGCCGAGAACCTGGTCCGCACCGCCCGCAAGGCCGCCAACCGCCAGGGCGTGGTCGAGAGCTTCCTGCAGGAGTTCAGCCTCGGCACCCGCGAGGGCCTGGCCCTGATGTGCCTGGCCGAGGCGCTGCTGCGCACCCCCGACGCCGAGACCCGCGACCGGCTGATCGCCGAAAAGATCGGCGGCGCCGACTGGGCCAGCCACCTGGGCCAATCCGACAGCCTGTTCGTCAACGCCTCGACCTGGGGCCTGATGTTGACCGGCCGCATCGTCGACGTCGACGAGGAGGCCCGCCGCGACCCGCCCGGCTTCCTGCGCCGGCTGGTCGAGCGGATCGGCGAGCCGGTGGTCCGCAAGGCGGTCGCGCAGGCCATCGGCATCATGGGCGAGCAGTTCGTCCTGGGCCGCACCATCGAAGGCGCCCTGAAGCGCGCGGCCAAGGAAGGCCAGGTCTGCTCGTTCGACATGCTGGGCGAAGGCGCCCGCACCGCCGCCGACGCCGCCCGCTACGAGCAGGCCTACGCCGAGGCGCTGGAAGCCGTGGGCAGGCATTCGAAGGGCGCGGGGCCGGAGGCCGGCCACGGCGTCTCGGTCAAGCTCTCGGCCCTCTCGCCGCGCTACGAGGCCACCCAGGAGGCCCGCGTCTGGACCGAGCTCTATCCGCGCCTCAGGCGCCTGGCCCTGATCGCCGCGCGCCACGACCTCAACTTCACCATCGACGCCGAGGAGGCCGACCGCCTGGTCCTCTCGCTCAAGCTTCTCGACCGCCTGGCGCGCGAGCCCGACCTCGGCGCCTGGCGGGGCCTCGGCCTCGCGGTCCAGGCCTACCAGAAGCGCGCCGTGCTCACGGTCGCCCGCGTCGCCGAGATCGCCAGGGACAGCGGCCGCCGGCTGATGGTCCGCCTGGTCAAGGGCGCCTATTGGGACAGCGAGATCAAGCGCGCCCAGGTGAACGGCCGCCCCGACTATCCGGTGTTCACCACCAAGGCCGCCACCGACCTCTCCTACCTGGTCTGCGCCCGCGCCCTGATCGCCGCCGGCCCGCAGGTCTACGCCCAGTTCGCCACCCACAACGCCCACACCCTGGCCGCGGTCGACGCCATGGCCAAGGCGGCCGGCGTGAAGATCGAGTTCCAGCGCCTGCACGGCATGGGCGAGGCCCTCTACCGCGCCGCCGAGAGCCTGCGCGACGGGGCGATCGTGCGCACCTACGCCCCGGTCGGCGGCCACGAGGACCTGCTGCCCTACCTGGTCCGCCGCCTGCTGGAGAACGGCGCCAACACCTCCTTCGTCCACGCCCTGCTGGACGAGCGCGTGCCCGCCGAGGACGTGGTGGTCGACCCCATCGCCGCCGTGGAGAGGGCCGGCGTCGGCCCGCACCCGAAGATCCCGCGCCCCGCCGACATCTATGGCGCCGAGCGCCGGAACTCGGCCGGCCTCGACCTCTCGATCCCCGAGGAGGCCGCCCGCCTGCACCACGCCGCCCGCGCCCTGCAGCCGCTGAGCGCCGGTCCCGCGGCCGGCCAGGCGCAGACGGTGTTCAGCCCCTCGGAGACCAACGTCGTCGTCGGCCAGGTGCGCGAGGCCTCGGTCGCCCAGATCGACGCCGCCTTCGCCGCCGCCCGCGCCGCCCAAGGCGCCTGGGACGCCCTGGGCGGCTTCCGCCGCGCCGAGGTGCTGCGGGCCATGGCCGACGCCCTGGAAGCCGATGCCGAGCGCCTGATCGCCATCTGCGCGCGCGAGGCCGGCAAGACCCTGGCCGACGGCATCGCCGAGGTGCGCGAGGCGGTCGACTTCTGCCGCTACTACGCCCACCTGGCCCAGACCAGGTTCGCCGGGCCCGAAACCCTGAAAGGGCCGGTCGGGGAGACCAACAGCCTGGAGCTCCATGGCCGCGGCGTCTTCGTCTGCATCAGCCCGTGGAACTTCCCGCTGGCCATCTTCACCGGCCAGGTCGCCGCCGCCCTGGCCGCCGGCAACGCCGTGCTGGCCAAGCCGGCCGAGCAGACCCCGCTGATCGCCGCCCAGGCCGTGGCCCTGTTCCACGAGGCCGGCCTGCCCCCCGCCCTGCTCGCCCTCGTCCCCGGCCGCGGCGAGACCGTCGGCGCGGCCCTGACCGCCCACCCGGCGTGCGACGGCGTCGCCTTCACCGGCGGGACCGACACCGCCCGGCGGATCAACCAGGCCCTGGCCGCGCGTCCCGGCCCGATCATCCCGTTCATCGCCGAGACCGGCGGCCTCAACGGCATGTTCGTCGACACCACGGCGCTGAAGGAACAGGTGGTCGACGACGTGGTGCTCTCGGCCTTCGGATCGGCCGGCCAGCGCTGCTCGGCCCTGCGCATCCTGTTCCTGCCCAGCGACACCGCCGACCAGGTGATCGAGACCATCATGGGGGCCATGGACGCCCTGGTCGTCGGCGACCCGGCCGACCCGGCCACCGACGTCGGCCCGGTGATCGACGAGGAGGCCCGCGCGACGCTGGCCGCGCACCTGCAGCGCCTGGAGCGCGAAGCCAAGGTCCTGCACCGCCTCGACGCGCCCGGCGCCGGGACCTTCTTCGGCCCGGTCCTGGCCGAGATCCCGTCGGCCAGGTTCCTGGAACGCGAGGTGTTCGGCCCGATCCTGCATGTGGTCCGCTACGAGCCCTCGGACCTGACCAGGGTCGCCGGCGAGTTGGCTGGCCAGGGCTATGGCCTGACGCTCGGCGTCCACTCCCGCATCGACGCCTTCGCGCGCGAGGTGCGCGGCCTGGTCCCGGCCGGCAACGTCTATGTGAACCGCTCGATCATCGGCGCGGTGGTCGGGGTGCAGCCGTTCGGCGGCGAGGGCCTGTCGGGCACCGGGCCCAAGGCCGGCGGCCCCAACTCGCTGTCGCGCTACGCCGTCGAGCGGGCGATCAGCGTCGACATCACCGCCCAGGGCGGCGATCCGGCCCTGCTGAACCTCAGCCTCTGAGCTGCGGGCCTCATCGCCGAAACGAAGAAGCCCGGGGCTCGGCCCCGGGCTTTTTCTGTCCTGCGATGGTACCGCCTCCCCGGTTCGAACGGGGGACCTCTAGAGCCACAATCTAGCGCTCTAACCAACTGAGCTAAGGCGGCGCATCGCGGAGCGGCCCTTCTAGTCGCACCGCGCCGCGCGATCAAGGGTTCGCGCCTGCGGCCATGTGTTCTCCCGCAAAGAATTTCGCACGCCGCCTTCGCGGGCAAAGAAAAAGCCCCGGAGCCGAAGCTCCGGGGCCTGATCCTTTGGTCGGATCCGACGGGCTTAGCCCTTCGGAAGCACGAAGCGGATCGGGATCCGCACCGTGCCGCCCTCGACGGGCGCGCCGTCCTGGGTCTTCGGACGCATCCGGAAGAGCTTGCTCAACCGCATGGCCGCAGAGCCGAAGTCCTGGTTCGCGGGTTCCTCGGAAACCACTTCGCAGTTCTCGAGGCTCCCTTTCGCCGTCACCGAGCAGCTAAGCGTAGCCCGGCCCTCGACGTTCATCCGCATCGCGCGATCCGGATAGTACCGCGCGATGTCCTCGCCCGAGGGACGACGAGCCCAGTCCGGGTTCGTAATCACCGACGGACGCGGCGGGGCCGGCGGGGCGGCCTTCGGCGGTTCCGGCGTCTCGATCCGCTTCTCGACCGGGGGAACCGGCAGAGGGGGGATCTGCGGAATGTCGGCCGGCACGTTCACCGGAGGCCGCGGTTGCAGCTTCGGCGGAGGCGGCGGCGGCGTGTTCGGCGGCGGCGGCGGGGGCGGCGGAGGCGGCGGCGGCGCGGGCTTGATAATAGCCACGTCCGTCACGTCATCCGAGTACTCCCGATACTTGGGCTCGAACTTGGACTTGTACAAATAGTAACCAAGACCGGCGTGCACGATGATGGAGCCGACAATGGCGACAGTGACGCCAGTGTTCCGCTTCTTCTTCGGCTCGTCGAAGACACTGCGCTCGTGGTGCTCTTGGTGGGTAGTGTCGGTGGTTTCAGCCATTCGTCACCCCCTCCTAGTTCTTGTCTTCGCCGATCAGGGCCACGCTGTAGAAACCGTTGTCCTGAAGCATGTTCATGACGCCCATGAAGTCCCCGTAGAGGACGTCCTTGTCGGCGCGGATGAAGATGCGTTCCTTCTCCGGATTACGTTGCCCGATCGTGCTGCGCAGATTGTCTCCGATGTCCGCCATCTCCACGCGGGTGTCACCGATGTAGATGGTGCCGCCAGCCTGGATGCTGATGTAAACGGGTTTCGGAGGGTTCGTAGATGGTTTGGCGACCGCGGGCGGAAGATTAACTTGCACGGTCACGGCGGCCATGGGCGCCGCAACCATGAAGATGATCAGGAGCACCAACATAACGTCCACGAAGGGCGTCACGTTGATTTCGCTGTTCGCCTCGACCGCGTACCTGCCACCCCCAGAACCTGAGAGTTTGGCTCCCATGTGGGTTACGCCCCTTTGTCGAGCTGCCGCGAGATGGCGTTCATCAGTTCAGCAACGAAGCCTTCCGTGCGCGCGCCGTAAGCCGAGATGCGGGTCTGGAAGTAGTTGTAGAAGATAACGGCCGGGATAGCGGCGAACAGACCAATACCGGTGGCGAGCAGCGCTTCGGCGATGCCGGGGGCGACGACGGCCAGGTTGGTCGTGTTGGTGTTCGCGATGCCGATGAAGGAGTTCATGATCCCGTACACGGTGCCGAACAGACCGATGAACGGACCGGACGAACCGACGGAGGCCAGGAACTGCATGCCGCTCGACAGACGCTTGCCGAGGTTGGCTTGGACCGCGCCGACCGCGGCTTCAGCCCGGTGCAGCGTGGTTTCGCGGTGGGTGCCCGAGACGGCCAGGCCGGCTTGACGGGACAGTTCGACTTCTTGGGTCGCCGCGGCGGCCATGTCGGCCAGCGGGTTGCCTTCGAATTCGTCCGACAGGGCGATGCGGCCGATGTCGTTCACCGACTTGGCGCCGCGGAAAGCTTCGACGAAGCGGTCCGAGGTTTTGTTCAGCGAGCCGAACTCGAGCAGCTTGGTGACCAGCAGGGTCCAGGAGAGGATCGAGGCCAGAACCAGGCCGATCATGACGACCTTAACGACCGGTTCGGCGTCAAGGAACATCTGCATGACGGTCAGCTTGCCGGCATGTTGGATTTGTTCCGGGGCCACGTCGGCGGCCGGATCAGCGGCCGGGGCGGCGGCGTCGGCAGCCGGGGCGGCCGCGGCGTCGGCGACGGCCGGAGCAGCCGGGGCGGCTTCCTGCGCGAACGCCGGCGCGCTCGCCATCAGCGCGACCGCGCCAATGAGAGCGATGAAAGGGGTCTTTCGTTTATTGTCGAGCATCTGTCGCCAGTTCCTGATTGGTCTAGCACGTTTGGACCGAAGGGTCGTCGCGCGAGAGCGTCTCCCACCCTAACTAAATAGCCCGTCGCCCTGCCTGGTCGCCCAGCCAAAGCGCGAGAGCCGCTTCGCTGCGCCCGACCCTGGCGCCTATTTCCACGTACGTGAAACTGGGCGTTCGGATACGGGAGCGAAATCGCGCTCCCCGAGGGGAACCCGAAATCTTACCGCAATGTTAGACGTGCGGCAGGGGTCCTTTGGCAACCCCTTTTCCAAGCGTCAAGAGGCCATGCTGAGGGGTGCGACCCCAGGAAGTCGGGGCGGACGAGCGTAATGTTGCGGCGCACAACGGCCGGCCCAAGCAAAGCACGCCGAATTTCTACTTTTGGCGCCGCTTTTATGTTGCGACGCAGCATTCCTGGCGGAACGCGGGTCTCAAAATAACCGCGCCCAGCCTGACCATTCGGCGCCCGTCCGCATGAATTTCGGTCATCGGACCATCGCGCCGGGGACATGAGAGTCCGAGCCCCCCGAGTCAACCGGCGTTCGGCAATCGGCCCTGCGACGCCCACCAAGGCGTGTCCCGGGCGCCACGGCCGGGCGGCAGGGCCGCGACGCCCGCGTCGGGCAGATTCGGCCCCATATCCGCCGCGGCCGCCCCCTTAACGAAACGGAAACCTCGTCTGCGGGCCTCGAAACGCAAAAATCGGCGCCGAAAACGCGCCGACGCGGTGTCGGCGCGGCCGCTGGCCGCGGCGCCGACCTTGGGCGATGATCGCGCCATGCCCCAGTCCGCCGCCGACCGCCGCAAGGCCTCCTTCGCGCCCGTCGCCGACGCGCGCACCCGCCTGCTGGTGCTCGGCAGCCTGCCCGGCGAGCGCTCCCTGGCCGCCGCCCAATACTACGCCAACCCGCAGAACCAGTTCTGGCGGCTGATGCAGGAGGTGACCGGCCGGCCGCTGGCCGCCCTGCCCTACGCCGAGCGCCTGGAGGCCCTGCTCGCGGCCGGCGTCGGGCTCTGGGACGTGGTCGGCTCGGCGGTCCGCCCCGGCAGCCTCGACACCGCCATCCGCGACCACCGGCCCAACGCCCTGCCGCAGCTCTGCGCCCGCCTGCCGGCCCTGCGCGCCGTCGCCTTCAACGGCGGCAAGGCCGCCGCCCTCGGCGCCAGGATCCTCGCCGAGCGCACCGACCTCGCCCTGATCGCCCTCCCCTCCAGCAGCCCCGCCCACACCATCGGGTTCGAGCGCAAGCTGGCGGCGTGGACGGCCATGAGGGAGGTGCTGAAGGACGCGCGCGCCTAGCCAGCGACGATCCAGCCGCGGACGAAACTGCATGTAGAAGAATAGGGAAAGCAGTGCGCGGGCGGTGCGCCACTCGCGAAGCACGTCGGAGCGGAACGAGGTCTCGGTTTTAGCGTGCCGCGACCAGGCGCCGCTCAAGCGTCTCGCTGGTTGTCCGACTTTCCAGCCGGCCATTCGGACGCCCGATTTCGAGCTTGGTTACCGTGGCTCGCCGCCACACATCCCCCGCAGAGGAGATCTCAAACGTCACGGCGACGGTTCCGGAAACAGTATCCTTGGCGCGCTCCCGAAGCGCTTCCTCAAGGGTCAGCGGCTTCTTCATGAGCTGTGCGACCGCGATGTCGGTTTCCGCTTGAGCTCGGCGCACTGCGTCAGGATCGACTGGCGTCTCGGCGACGAGGGTCGATCCCGAGGCGCCTCTTGTGAGACGTGCCGCTCCACCTGCGTCGGGGGATTTATACAACGCTCCCTCACGGGCTTCGAACGACGTCAGATCGAACCTCTCGATCATCCCAATCACCGACTGTGGGTCGCAGTCGATGCGGAAGGCGTTCCAAGTGAAAATGAGCTGGCCGCAATGGGCACGGGTCATCCCGCCGCTCTTGAGCCAACCATCGATGCGCGCCTCCAGTTCCGCGGGGTTACTCAACCGCGTAGCGCCATCGACTCGCTTGAAGACCCGAGCTGGCAAATGCCAGTCGCTCGCCCGCTCTTGCGCCGTCGCATCCTTCGGCAAGTCGTATTGCAACTCCAGGCCGTCGGCCCGCACTTCGACGACGCTTTCGATCAGCGTGTCTTTATCGTGTGAGCTTGCTGTGCCGCCCTGGTTGTCCTGCTCCGCCATCTCGCGGGTGAGCGTGAGTTCGTAAATATCGCCGGGTTTGGGCTCCGCGCGGGATGCTTGCGCGTGGACACCGTCAACCATCGCAAGCAACACCGCGACTGTTGCCAAGAAGCTCAGCCATTTCATCCGCTGAAGATGGCGCACTCGCGGCTAAGCTGACAATGCCGCGCGCACCGCTGTGCTCCTGGCTGAGCCCCGAAAATGCGTGAAAAATGCGCGACCGCCCACGAAAGGCCCGGAAAGATCGGGACAAATCTCTGATTTTGCTGAAAATTCCTGAAGAGATATCTCGGGCGTCGCCGCGCATGGGCCGCACACCGCTTAATCGTTGATTTAATTGAAAAAGAAATGGTGCCTGGGGGCGGATTCGAACCACCGACACGCGGATTTTCAATCCGCTGCTCTACCAACTGAGCTACCCAGGCCCTGGCCGTTCCGCGGAGGGCGAAAGCAGGTCCCGCCTGCGCGGGAGCCGCGTCTATAGAAGAGGCGTCCTCGCCTGTCCAGCGGCGGATTCAGTCTTCTTCGCTTCCGTCGTCTTCCGCCTCGTCGTCCGTCGACGGAATGGCGTAGCGGCCGCTCAGCCAGCGCTGCAGGTCCACGTCCGCGCACCGCTTGGAGCAGAACGGCCGGTACTCCTGCTGGGCCGGCTTGCCGCAGATCGGGCACGGCGCGCTCATGGCGCCCTCACCTCGAAGCGCTCGCGCGCCAGGGCCGGTTCGGGGCGAATCGTGAAGCGCGCGCCGATCTTGCCGGCCAGTTGCTCGGCATAGGGCCCGGCCGCCTGCGCCACCGCCGGATGGCACCTGGCCTCCAGCCGCGCGCCGGGCTCGACCGCGCCCTCGGTCTCGATCGCCCGGATCAGGCGCAGCGCCAGGGTCAGGTCGCTCAAGTTCCCGCGCCCGTCGCAGAGGATGTCGCTCAACGGCGCCGTGCGCCGCGGAATGGTCATCTCCATGGTGCCGAAACGCCCGACTGGGCCGATCGCAACACCGGGATTGTCGGGGCCGAACGCGGCCCGCGCCGCGGTCAGCAGCGCATTGCCGTCGTGGCCGCGCCCGACCAGGTCGAACACCACGATGCCGCCCAGCCCCTTGAGCCGCAGCAGCCGCGCGCCCTGGGCCAGGGCCGCGTGGTTGGCCGCGCGGGTGACGCGCTTGACGTCATTGCCCTTGCGCTCGCCGATGTCGACGTCGATGGCCACCAGCGCCCGCGTCGGCTCGATGGCGATGTCGCCGCCGCCGGGCAGCTTGTGGACGACCTGCAGCGCCTCGTCCTGCGCCTCGTCGGCGACCAGCCGGGCCTCCCGGCCCTCGATGATCTCGGCGTCGCGGGCGAAGGCGGCCAGTTGTTCGGCCAGGCTCGGCGCGGGGCTCAGCAGCCTGGGCGCCCCCTGCGCCGGGCCGATGACCCGCACCGTGGCCAGCTTGCCGTCCCGCGGCTCGCTGCGGATCTCGACCTCCAGCGACTGGCCCTCGACCGGCCGCGCGTCGGGCCTGAACGACAGCAGCGCCTCGACGCCGCCCAGGTCGACGAAGGCCGAGGCGAAGGCCGGCTCGACCTTGCGCACCCGGCCCACATGCCGCGCGCCCAGCCGGGTGCGGGCGTCGTCGCCGTCGCGCTCGATCAGCAGCCGCTCGGGCGCGCCGTCCAGCAGCAGCACCCCGCGGCTCTCGCCGATCCCGCGATCCAGAAAAAGAGTGCGCCCGCTCATGCCGAGGCGAATCCCACGCCGCGCAGAAGGTTCAGCGTCTCATAGAGCGGCAGGCCGACCACCGCCGGATAGGAGCCCTGGATCGAGGTCACGAACGCGCCGGCCTTGCCCTGGATCCCATAGCCGCCGGCCTTGCCGACGCCCTCGCCGCCATCGAGATAGGCCTCGATCTCGGCGCCGGTCAGGCGCTTGAAGTGCAGGCGGCTCTCGACCAGCCGGCTGGCGGTCCTGCCCCCGGGCGCGGCGACGGCCACGCCGGTCAGCACCCGATGCGCGCGGCCCGACAGCAGCTCCAGGCAGCGGCGGCCCTCCTCGCGGGTCTCCACCTTGGGCAGGATGCGGGTCCCGACGCTGACCACCGTGTCGGCGGCCAGCACGAAGTCGCCCGGCCGCGCCTGGGCGACCTTCGCGGCCTTGGCGCACGCGAGGCGCAGCGCCGTCAGGCGCGGGGTCTCGGTCTTGAGCGGGGTTTCGTCGATCTCCGCGGCCACGATCTCGTCGGGCTCGAGCCCGACCTGGCGCAGGAGATCCAGCCGCCTGGGACTTGCTGAGGCCAGCACCAGGCGCTGCGGCGGCATCTTCGGCAAGCGGCCTCTAGCGGACGCGGAAGGTGATGCGGCCCTTGGTCAGGTCATAGGGCGTCATCTCGACCAGCACCTTGTCCCCGGCCGACACGCGGATGCGGTTCTTGCGCATCTTGCCGGCGGTGTGGGCGATGATCTCGTGGTCGTTCTCGAGTTTCACGCGGAAGGTCGCGTTGGGCAGGACTTCGCTGACCACGCCCGGAAACTCCAAAAGCTCTTCTTTAGCCATGCAGGCTCCCAAGTGGTGTTTATCGAATCACCAACGGCTCGCGCTGTGTGTCGCGGCGCGAGCCGTGGCGTGCAATCCAATTATGGCGCAGAGGGCTTTACGCCCTCAACGGCCGGAAGGCTAGCGCGGGAAGCGTTCGGCGATCCGCTTGGCCAGATGATCGCGCACCTCGCGATAGGCCGCCAGCCGCGCCTCGCGCGATCCCTCGGCCAGGGTCGGGTCGAAGGTCGGCCAGTATTCGATCTCCGCCGCGCGGCCGCGGGTCATCTCCACCGCCCGGTGCTGCGCCTCGGGCGTCAGCGAGATCACCAGGTCGAACGAGGCGTCGTCCAGCTCGTCGAAGGTCTTGGGCGCGTGGTCGGCCAGGTCGACCGAGATCTCCCCCATCACCGAGCGTACGAACGGGTCGGCCCCCTCGCCCGCCTCGGCCGGCTCGTGCTTGAGGCCGCAACTGTCGACATAGACCCGGTCGCCCAGGGCGCGCTTCAGCAGCGCCTCGGCCATGGGCGAGCGCACGCGGTTGAAGTTGCAGGCGAACAGAACGGCGCCCGGCAGCGGCGCCCTCGGCTGGGATGACGCCACCTTCAGCCTCGCCAGTGCAGGGCGCAGATCAGCGTGAACAGCCGGCGCGAGGTGTCGAGGTCGGTCTCGACCTTGCCCTGCAGCCGCGTCCGCAGCAGGTCCGAGGCCTCGTTGTGCAGCCCCCGGCGGCCCATATCCAGCGCCTCGATCTGCTGGGGCGAGGAGTTGCGGATCGCCTGGTAGTAGCTCTCGCAGATCATGAAGTAGTCTTTGATCAGCCCGCGGAACGGCGAGAGCGAGAGGATGTGGCGCTTCTCGTAGTGCGGGCCGCGCACGTCCAGCACCAGCCGGTTCTCCATCAGCCCCATGCGCAGGTCGTAGGGGCCGCTCTCGGCGCCTTCGGGATTGAAATAGTTCTCCTCCAGCAGGTCGAAGATCGCGATCTGCCGCTCCTGCTCCTGGTCGCGCGAAACCGCGGCGAGGGATTCCTCGTCGATCTCGACTGACTGCAGGCGGTGCTTGATACGGTCTTCGTCGGCCATGGCGCTGCGAAAGAGGGCTTGACCGGAGCTTTATTGCAAACCGCCCCCTGACGTCATCCTGCCAAGTGCGATCTTGCCCCCCGCGCACAAGAAAAGACGCCCGGCGTGTTCACCGGGCGTCAGGTCAGGCGGATTCGAGGCTGCCGGGGGCGATCGCCTAATGACCCGACCTTGCCCACGCTCTCTGATCGTCATCCCCGGCCGCGCATGCGTGCCGGGGATGGCCAGGACCTCACGGCCCGCCCATGACGAACCATGGATGGTCCTGCCTAGTAGCGGGCGTACTGGTAGCCCGTGGGCCGGACATAGGCGCCGTGGACATAGCCGACGCCGACGCCGCCCTGGCCGACCAGGATCCAGTCGGTGCCGCGCACCCGGGCCAGGGCCTGGAAGCTCTCGCCGGCCCGCAGCGTCCCCACCCGGGCCGCATGGGTGGTCGGCGCCGCGCGCAGGTTCAGGGTCGAGCGGGCGACGAACCCGCCGCCGTCGCGCTGGAAGGTCGCGGGGGCGACGTCGCGGTTCAGGCGATAACCGTTCTGGGTGTAGGTCGCCGGGCGATACGACGGCTGGGCGTAGCCGCCGCGCGCCGCCTCGTCCCGCTGCATCTTGCAGCCGACATACGAGCCGGTGGCCGCGCCGGCGACGGCGCCGATGGCCGTGCCCGTGCCGCGGTCGTTCTTGGCCAGGTTCGAACCGGCCGCCGCGCCGACCAGGGCGCCGATCAGCGCGCCGCCGGCCTGCTTGTTGCCCTGGGCGTCGCAGCTCACCACCGAACCGATCCCGCCGCCGGTCGGCGCACGGTATTGCTGGGCGTTGGCGGTCCCGACCGCGCTCGCCGCGATCACGCCGGACAGGGCGACCACAGCCAGCTTGCCGTTCATCAGATTGCGCATTTGCTGGTCTCCGTCATTCATCTCTTGGCGGCCGGTGCGGCCCCGATGACGCAGACCCTAGCGGCCGCGACCTGAACGGCCTCCGGGACGAGATCGACAGGAACTGTTCAGCTTCGTTGCGCGGGGCTCGCTACTGCCCCAGCCGGATCGCCGCCGAGCGCGCGTGGGCGGGCAGCCCCTCGGACTCGGCCAGCGCCACCGTATGCGGCCCCAGCACCGCGAACGCCGCGGCGTCGCACTTCACGATCGAGGTGCGCTTGATGAAGTCGTACAGCGACAGCCCCGACGAGAACCGCGCCGCGCGGCTGGTCGGCAGCACGTGGTTGGAGCCGGCGACATAGTCGCCGATCGCCTCGGGCGTCACCCGGCCCAGGAAGATCGCCCCGGCGTGGCGCACCTTGTCCGACAGCCGCTCGGGGTTCTCCAGGGCGAACTCGACGTGCTCGGGCGCGATCAGGTCGACCAGGCGCGGGGCCTCATCCAGCGGCGCGATCACCACCGCCCCGTGGTCGCGCCACGAGGCCGCGGCGTCCTCGCCGGTGGTCAGGGTCGCCAGTTGCTCCTGCACCTGCGCCTCGACCGCGGCGGCGAAGGCTTCGTCGTCGGTGATCAGGATCGACTGCGCGGCCGGGTCGTGCTCGGCCTGGCTCAACAGGTCGGCGGCGATCCAGTCGGGGCGGTTGGCGCCGTCGGCCACCACCACGATCTCCGAGGGCCCGGCCAGGGCGTCGATGCCCACCGTGCCGTAGACCCGCCGCTTGGCCGCGGTGACATAGGCGTTGCCCGGCCCGACGATCTTGTCGACCGGCCTGATCGGCCCGGCGCCATAGGCCAGCGCCGCCACCGCCTGCGCCCCGCCCACGCGCCAGATCTCGGTCACGCCGGCCTCCTTGGCCGCGGCCAGCACCGCCGGCTGCAGGCGTCCGGGCGGGGTCACCATGGCGATGCGCTCGACGCCCGCCACCCTGGCCGGCACCGCGTTCATCAGCACGGTCGAGGGATAGGCCGCGCGCCCGCCGGGCACATAGATCCCGACCGCCTCCAGCGGCGTCCAGCGCCAGCCCAGCTCCACCCCGGCCTCGTCGACGAAGGCCGCGTCCGCCGGCCGCTGGCGGGCGTGATAGGCGCCGATCCGCGCCGCGGCGAAGGCGATGGCCTCGCGCACAGCCGGCGGGCACTGGGCCGCGCCCTCCTCGATCTCCTCGGCCGAGACGCGGATGTTGTGCTCGTCGATCTCGACCTTATCGAACTGCCGGGCGAAGCGCAGCAGCGCCTCCAGCCCTTCGGCCCGCACCGCCGCCAGCACGTCGCGCACGGCGGCGTCGACCTCCTCGGGCGTCTCGCGACGCTCGTCGATGAAGGCGGCGAAAGCGGCTTCGAAGCCGGGCTCGGAAAAGGAGAAGCGGCGCATGCGCGCTCTTTAGACGCCAGGGCTTTGCAGGGCTAGGGTCCCCGCTCATCCCGGCGAAGGCCGGGATGAGCGGGTAAGGGGCCTTACGCCCTAAAGATCGTGCTTCGGCGTCCGCGGCGTCGCCCAGGGGGCGCTGACGTCGGCCAGCACCACGTCCAGGCATTCCACCTGCGCGCGCAGGTCGCCGCCGCCGGCGAAGGTGAAGCTGACCGCCCCGCCCGGCGCCTCGCCCGGCTCGAACCCCACGTCCAGCAGTTCGATCACCGCGTCCCTAGCGTTGCGGCGCAGCTTGCGGGCCTGGACCTGCAGCACTCCGCCGAGCTGCAGCGCCGCGCGCACCCGCTCGCCGCCCTCGCCTTCCCAGCGATAGCGGTTGAACGCCAGGGTCAGCCGCCGCGCGGCCGGCTCGTAGGAGATGTCGCCGATCTTGCCGACCGCGTCCTGCAACGCCGCGGCGATCACCTTCAGGTCCTCGGCGTCCTCGGCGAGCAGCCTCAGCGGGGTCGCTTGCGTCATCTCATTCCTCCGGCTCGCCGCCGCCGGCTCCGGCGATCCGGCGCACGTTCGCCCCGCAGGCGCTGAGCTTTTCTTCCAGGCGCTCGAAGCCCCTGTCCAGATGATAGACGCGGCTGACCATGGTTTCCCCCCGCGCGGCCAGCGCGGCGATGACCAGCCCGACCGAGGCGCGCAGGTCGGTGGCCATCACCGGCGCCCCGTCCAGCGACTCCACCCCGCGCACCCGCGCCTCGCCGCCCTGCACCGAGATCTCGGCCCCCAGCCGCGACAGCTCCGGCGCGTGCATGAAGCGGTTTTCGAAGATGGTCTCGCGGATCACGCTCTCGCCGTCGGCCAGGGTCATCAGCGCCATGAACTGCGCCTGCAGGTCGGTGGCGAACCCCGGATAGGGGTCGGTCGCGATCTCCACCGCCCTCAGCCGCCCGCCGTTGCGCCGGATGGTCATGCCGTCGTCGTGGCGCGTCACCTCGACCCCGGCCTCGACCATCTTCACCAGCAGCGCGTCGATGAAGTCGCAGCGGGTCCGGGTCAGCCGCACCTCGCCCCCGGCCATCGCCGCGGCCAGGGCATAGGTGCCGGTCTCGATGCGGTCGGGGATCACCGAATGGGTCGCCCCGTGCAGCCGCTCCACCCCCTGGATGACGATGGTCGAGGTCCCCGCCCCCGACACCTTGGCCCCCATGGCGTTGAGGCAGTCGGCCAGGTCGCCCAGCTCCGGCTCGCAGGCGGCGTTCTTCAGCACCGTCTCGCCCTTGGCCAGCACCGCGGCCAGCATGGCGTGCTCGGTCGCCCCCACCGAGACGAACGGGAAGACGATCTCCGCCCCGGCCAGGCCGCGCGGGGCCTGGGCGTAGACATAGCCCTCGTGCAGGTCGATCGACGCGCCCAGCGCCCGCAGCGCCTCCAGGTGCAGGTCGACCGGCCGCGCCCCGATGGTGCAGCCGCCCGGCAGCGAGACCTTGGCGTGGCCGGTGCGCGCGATCAGCGGCCCCAGCACGTTGAACGAGGCCCGCATCTGGCGGACCAGGTCGTAGGGGGCGAGCGCGCTGACGATCTCGCGGGTGTGCAGCACCGTCTCGGCGCCGTCCTCGCCCTCCTGCTCGACCACCTCGGTTCCCAGCCGCCGCAGCAGCCGCGCCAGCAGCCGCGTATCGGCCAGGCGGGGCATGTTGGTCAGGCGCAGCGGTTCGTCGGTGAGCAGGCTGGCCGCCATCAGCTTGATGGCGGAATTCTTGGCGCCGCTGATGGGGATCTCGCCCACCAGCCGTGCGCCGCCGGTGATGGCGATGCGATCCAAACGTGTCCCTCGGCGGGTCCTGGCGCGATGGTCGCGCTTGTCGAACCCCTCGGCCGCTATCTATCGCGCCGCTGCGGCGCCGAAAAGCGGCAGGCCCGCCGTGGGACCCGCCTTCACGAAGCCTTGTCCGATTCGTCCGCCCCCGGCGCGGGCGGCTGCGGCGGCTTGGGGCCCGCCTTGCGCCGGCGCAGATTGGCCCGCAGCGCGGCCGCCAGTTGCGCCTCGCGCGCGTTTGCGGGGGTTTTGTCCTGCTTTCCCATCGAAAACCGGGGTGCGGCGAGACGGCCCACAGGTCAAGCGCAGTTTCTGCATATTGGGGCTTTCCACCGGCGGCGGGTTTGGCTATAGCCCCCGCCTCGCCTTTCGCCGCCGTAGCTCAGTGGTAGAGCGCATCCTTGGTAAGGCTGAGGTCGGCAGTTCAATCCTGCCCGGCGGCACCACGGTCCTCTAAGTGTTTCAAGCACTTAGAGGACCACCAGCTCCCCACAATCTGGCTTATGGCTATGCTAGTAAGCATATAGTAAGCGGCGCGGCCCCGTTTAGCGGGCGACAAAAGCCGTCGTTGGACGAGCATTTGGCCGCCCTACCGCCGCCAACGATCCTGATGGAGTCGCATTCAAGGTCGCCGCACCGGTGATTTGTTCACGCGATCCGGGGGCCGAGTGACCGATGCGACGCAACCGCTGAGGGGCTTCGGCAAGCTCTCCCTCGAACGCGGCCGCGAGATCGCCAGCAAGGCTGCGCGCACGTCGAGCCCACGGGCCGCAGGTTCTCGCATGCCCGGCGCCCTTGCCGCGCGGGGCCGGCCGCATCGACGGAGAGAATCTTAGCAGGCAACGTGCAACCGCGCCGCCATGTGCAACTCTAGAAGGGTCCGAGAGGAGCCCGTTTCCATCGCCGGAAGAGCGAGACCGTCAAAGGCGACGCTTCGATCCGCCGTCGCAACTCTGCGGCGAGGCCGGCCGAGGCGGTAGCCGCGACAGCGACCACGACCTCACGCCCCCCCTCCCCCGCAGTTCCGGCGGCGACTCCGACGATTTCCGGCTGCGCACCGCATGGACGTCGAGCGACAATCAGGTCGCCGGCTGAGGCGCGGCCTATCAGCCAAGACGCCGTTGGAGGCTCTCGCCCGCCGACGAAAGGCAGCAGTGCAGAAATCTCCGCCAGCGCCTGGTCATCCAGTTCGTTTGCGGACAGACGCGCGAAGCCCAACTCCCGCCTTCCCATGAGCGCCCCCAACTTACGCTGGAGAACCATTGCGTCGCGATTCTCGGGGCCTCGGAAGTCCAGCTGCCGCGATCACGCCCCGGCACTGGGCCAAGAGCGCGTCCCGATCGCTCGATCCTGAGCGCACAAAGATGCTCACCATCCGCTACCGGAAGAACCCGCGGGCGAAGAAGAGTAACAATCACCACATCCCGCTGCTTGCGGTCTCCGAACGCGACGCGAGGAGCCGGAACGATCGTTCGATGTCGCCGATCCAATGATCATTCACCTGTGCAGCTTCAGCGAATTCCTGCCAGCGGCTGACGGCGGTTACGACTTCGTCGAGGATCTCGCGGGTGCGGGGGTGACTAAGGGAGGCGTTGTCAGCGAAATCGTCGAAGTCGGCGCGTTCGAAGCCGTCGCGTTTGCCGTTCATCGACATCTGGTGCTGCGACGTCCACTCGCCCGTCGGGTTGTAGGACCACGTGATGTCGAAGGCTGGAGAGAGGGACCAAGCGCCCCCCTTGTCCATGAGGAAGGCGATGTTCTTGACGTGGTCGTCTTGATTTCTCGCAACGATGTTGAAGGCCATGCGACGGAACTGCTCCTCAAGCGCGGCCATCGGTAGACCAAGTTGGCGCATGATCAAGATCGCCTGTTCGTAGGAATGAGCGCCGGCGTCGTTGAAGTCGAAGTGCGCGAGAGCGGCTAGAGACTGTGCATGAAGCTTCTCGCCATCGGCCAGGCGGTCGAAGCGGCGGGTCATGAAGTGCCGCCGGCCGCCTTCTTCCATTAGCCGAGTCTCCGGCATCTTGATTCCGGCGGCGCGCGCCATTAGCGAATAGGCGAACTCGACGGCGCTATAGCCCTTCGGATCAGCGAGTTCCCGATCCCTATTTCCTTCGACGCCGTCAAACTTGATCAGCCAGTACTCGAAGTCTGGCCCGGCATCGACCTGACCGGATCTCACCTCATTCGTGGCTGGGTTCCAGGCGATCACCGCCTTTGCTCGGGCCCCGCCGGCAGAGGTGCCGACACGAAGGATGTCGCGCAGCGCGTCTGCCTTCCTCTCATCCGTGAAGGAGGCCCTCAGGTTGTTGCGGTGGGTCAGGACTTCCGAAGCTAGCTCAACCAGCCGGTCGAGTTGGATACGGTTCGCTTTGCGGGGGCGGGGTCCAATCGCAGGCGAGAATTCTAGTGCGCCCATGCCGCGCGCCCCGGTGTAGCAGAGGCGCTCGACGGCGTTGAAGCTCTCCGGCGAGCGCCCTTGGGTCGCCAGCCAAGCATCAATGAGGGTGTTGCCGTAGCGATCGGGCAAGGAGTCGGCGAGCATCCCGGGGAGTCCGTGGAAGCTTCGTTGGTTTAGGGCGGGGAAGCTGAATACCCCCGGCCCAAGCGGCATCATAAGCGGCGCCACCTGGATGCCGCTGGAGAGGAACGCCGGATCGTACTGAAAGCTCGTGACGGTTTCCCCGTCGAGGAGGGAGACCGCGCCGATGCGACGGCCCCAGAGGCGGACCTCCGCGAGGGTCGGCATTAGCGCTTACCCCAGGTCCATGGCGCGCTCGAGCTTGAAGGAGCAGAGCTACGGACCCGCTGACGCATCTTGCCGTGGCGCTCAAGCATTTCGATTGGGCGCGGCCCGCTCGGGGGGAGTAGGAGTTCAAGGTTCTCCAGCGCCCCAAGCGCACGAAGCGCCCGTAGCAAATTGCCAAGCTGCGTTGACGACCCGTTTTCGAGGCGTTCGATCGTGCTCTTTGAAACGCCTGCCGCCTCGGCGAGGTCGGCTTGCGTCCAGGCTCGATCTAAGCGGAGGCGCGAAATGCGTTCGCCAATCTCGCTAAGCGCGGCTTCGTCAGTGAGGAAGTTTGTGAACTTCATAAGTCGTCACTCCTGATGCCTTGCGTGGGTTTTTCCTCGTATACCATCAAAAGTGATGAATTGTGGAACTTGATTTTATGAATCACTAATTCCGTGAATTTGCCGATTTAAGGCTAAAAACCCCCACAACTCGTCATAATTGATGAATTATACATCACCATTCGAACCACGTTAGACCCCGCTCAGCGCCGCTTTTCGCGCACCGATCGGCGCACGGCTTCCCAGGTTTCGGGGTCCATCAGTTTGAGGATCGGTAGCAGGAGGGCGCAGACCAGCCCGACCACGATCGTCACCAAGGCCCTGAAGGTCCACCAGGCCAGCACGGCGATGATCGAGATCAACCAGATGACGGGGGCGCCGCCGACGCCGATCAGTATCAGCATCAGCATCAGCATCAGCAGCAGAAACGCCAAGATGATCCAGCTCATCAGCGGTCTCCTGGGGCGCGAAAGGGCCGTTGTCCGGGCGGTGGAGCCCCTGGCGACCGCGGCGCTCCCCTCCGCCGCCTTTGGAGGTTTCGGAAGGCGGATCCGGAAGCCCACCTCAAGCGATCCGAAATAGATCGTGGGAGGTTCATACTCCCGCGCGTCGAGGCCCCGTCGAGCCAGAGCGCCGCGTGGTGGGCGCAGCCTAGAAAGTTGTTGACGCGAGAGCCGGAGAGACGGGGCGTGTTCATGCCGCTGTCTTAGGCCGTGACTACGCCAGATTTGGTCGGAGACGCATGGCGGCTAGACGCGGAAGCGGCAGATACAGAACTGAAATTTCAGAGCGCCATCGCGTCGGTGAAGCCTCACCGCGGGCATGCATACCCGGCGTCGCCAAGGTCGCCGTTGTCGCCAGAAGCACCCGATGCTGGACGAGGTCCCGGTGTCCTTCGTCACCCCCATGAGGGATGCGACCGACGATCTGGTCCAGCGCATCCAGGACGCCTGCGCCCTGGCCCTGGCCAGCTTCAAGCAGCCGCATGGAATCCGCCTGACCGCCGACCTGCTCCGCTCGATGGTGGAAAAGGTCGCCACGGCCGAACTGCGCGCGCTGCTCGCCCGAGACTAGTTCGCGCCCGCCGCCCCAGCCCAGGGCCAGGCTCAGTTCCCGCGGTCCTGGCCGGCCTCCGGGCGCTCGCCGCCGGTCAGGCGTTCGCTGGATACCGAGATGCTGACGACGAGGCCCTCCTGCCGCCATTCGCGGCTGATCTCGCCAGCCAGTTGTCCCTTTACCGTGGCGCCGATCAGTTTGAATCCGAACCCCTCGGCGACCTGGGCCGTGCCCCCCGGCCCGCCGCGCTCGATCCAGATCAGCGTAAAGCGCTCACCTGCCTGGGCGCAGGAGACCTTGATGTGCCCGGTTTCGCTCGACAGCGCGCCATACTTGGCGGCGTTGGTCGCCAGTTCGTGGAGCAGCAGGGCCAGCGCGGTCACCGCTCCGCCGTTCAGTGTCACGTCCGGCCCTTCGATCGCGACGCGGGCGCCAGTGTCGTCGTAGGGCGAGAGAATGGTTGCAATCAGGGCGTGGAGGCTGGTCGCTCCGACGGCGCCGCGGCCCTCAAGCGTCAAGGAATGGGCTCTGGCCAGGGACGCCAGGCGCTCGCGAACCATGCTGGCCAACTGGGCCGGATCGGCGGCTTGGCGAGCGCTCAAGGTCACGAGGCCCCCGGCCAGCGTGAACAGGTTCTTGATCCGATGATCCATTTCGCGGAGCAAGAGCTCCCGCCGCGCCTCGGCCTCCCGGCGCTCGGTGATGTCCCGGGCGATGGTCGACGCGCCCACGATCATGCCATCGGCGTTGCGCACGGGAGATACCGACAACGACACCGGCAACTCCTGTCCGTTCTTGCACAGCCGGGTGGTCTCCAAGGGTGGAATGCGCTCACCCGCCCGAATCTTGGCCAGGATGCGCCCCTCCTCTTCGAGGCGATCGGTGGGAACCATCATCATCATCGACTTGCCGATGACGTCGTCGGCGCTGTAGCCGAGCATGCGTTCGGCCGCGTCGTTCCAACTGGTGATGATCCCGTTGAGGTCCTTGCCGAGGATGGCGTCTTCCGAGGATTCGACGATCGCTGCCAGCCGCTGGGCGGCAAACTCCGCTTGCCGCCGCTGCTCGATCTCCCGCTGCTTGGCGGCCAGCAGCCCGGCATGATCCAGGGCGATGGCGGTCTGGGCCGCGATGGCGCTGACCAGGTCTTCATCCTCCTGGCTGAAGGCGCCGGGCTGCTCATGTCCGAAGAACAGCCCTCCGTGCACCTCCCCTGAGCGCGAGACGACCGGCGCCGCCAGATAGCTGAGGAGCGGGGGATGGCCCGCGGGCATGCCGAAATGCGGCGCGCGCTGCCCATAGCGCGGGTCCAGGGTCACGTCGTCGACGCGGACGACTTCCTCGCCGCGAAAGGTCGGGCCGAAGAGGTCGGTGACATGCGGCGATCCCATGTTTCCGAAGGCCTCACGCGAGCCCCCTGACAGGGCCTGCAACTGATAGCCGTCCTCGCCGCCATCGCGCGGATTGTAGAAGAACGCCCCGAACCGGGCGCCCGTCAGGCGAGTCGCGCTGTCGGTCGCCTCCTGCAAGATGTGGTTGAGTTCGAGGTCGCTCGACAGGGTGCGCATGATGCGGTTGAGCAGTTCCATGCGCGTCGCGTATCGCCGCAGCGCCGCCTCGCCCCGCTTGCGCGTGGTGATATCGAGGCCGATGCCGACCTGCGTGGCGTCCGAAAGCCTGACGTTGGCCCAGCTGGTTTCCACGCGCCCGCCGGCGCGTGTGGCCATCGACACGTCCAGCCAATCCTCCGGGCAGGCTTCCATGAAGGCGCGGACCTTTTCGCGGACTTCAGGATCGGGGAGCAGGCGCTCCATCAGGGCCGTATCGGCGGGCTCGCTACTCCACCCGAGGACCTCTTCGAACGCCCTGTTGACGCGGAGCAAGGCCCGCCGCGGTTCATAGACCGTGATCATCACCGGAATGCGGTCGATGATGGACTGCAGCAGCTCCCGCTCCAGGCGAAGCGCCGTCTCCGAGCGCAGGCGCTCCAGGCTGAAGCTCACCTGCCGCCCAATCGTCAGGGCCAGCTCGATATCCTGGTCGCTGAAGCGCCTGGGCTTCGCATAGTAGATCATGAACTTGCCGATGACGCCGCCGCTGGCGGTCAGGGGTATGAAGGCGAGACTGCGGACATCCTCGGCCAGGATCGTATGCTTGAGCGGGTCGTCGGTCTGGGCGACGTCCTCCACCATGATCGGCCGCGCGTCGGTCTCGCCCTGACGCCAGGGTGTGTGGCCGGCGACCGCCTCGCGATACTCGGCGGACAGACCCCGCCAGGCAGCAAAGCGCATCTCGCCGGCGTCGTCGAACAGCAGGATGGAGGCGCGCTCGCAATTCACCGCCTCGCAGATAGCGCCCAGCGCGGCGTCATAGACATCGTCGGCCGAGCGAGCGCGAAAGAGCCGGTCCGTGAACTGGTAGAGCACCGCGGTCTTGTCGGCGCCGCCGGTCACAATCGCGCCAGCCTCGCCGACGCGCTCGGACAGGGTGACACGGTTCAGCTCAGACATCGACGCACCGCCTGAGATCGGGGCCTGCCTGCTGGTCTACTCCCAAGGCCGGCTTGAGCCCAGCAACTCTGTGCGCATTCAACGCCGCCGCGGCCGATCGGACCCAAGTCTCCCCCAACGCGCCCTCCCCCTCCTGAAGCATAGCTTGGACAGGCTGAACTCATGCCGAGCCCCGGACGTTCCCACGCCGCCGGTTCGTCGCGTGAACGGACCTGCCCCGAGGACGTTGCGCGTGAAGCATCGCCGGGAGTCGCCATATGACCGACTACGATCTCTACTACTGGTCCGTGCCCTTTCGCGGCCAGTTCGTGCGCGCCCTTCTGGCCTACGCCGGCAAGACCTGGACCGAATGCGGCGATGCCGCGATCTCCAGGCTTATGGAGGGAGCAGCGGGCGACATGCCGGTCCCCTTTATGGGGCCGCCGCTGTTGATCGACACCAAGGCGGACTTCGCCGTCGCCCAGACGCCGGCCATCATCCTTTATCTGGGCGAGACGCTGAACCTCCTGCCGGACGCCCCCAGCCTGCGCGCCCTGACCATGAAGACCGTCAACGACGCCAACGACGTGATCGACGAAATCACCCTGGATGGCGGCCGCGAGATGTGGACGGAGAAGCGCTGGCAGGACTTTGCGCCGCGCCTGAAGAAATGGATGTCGCTCTGGGAGGAGACCGGTAGCCGCCATGGCTTGAAGAAGGACGCCGGCCTCCTGCTGGGCGGCCAAGCGCCGGGCGTCGCGGACGTCGTGACGGCCACTCTCTGGACGACAATGGCCGACCGGTTCGGCGCGATCGAGGCGATCCTGGAAGACGCCGCGCCCATGACCGCCGCGCTGTCGCGGCGGGTCGCAAGCCTGCCGCCGCTGGCCAGACTGGCCGCCCAGGCGCGGGAAGACTACGGCGACGCCTATTGCGGCGGCCAGATCGAGGCTTCGTTGCGCAGGGTGCTGAACGCGTGAGCACGCCGCGCGCGCCTCAGAACCTCACCAGCACCAGTGACTGCCAGGCCACCGCGACCAGAGCGAGGCCCGCACCCACCGCGCCCAGATGCCGACATAGAGCCGCGCGCCGTCAGCGCTGGCGGTCAGCGACTTGGTCCAATGGTGATTGAGCTGGGAGGGCAGCTTGCTCACCTCCTCGCCGCGTCCGGTGAGGCGCGTCTGGCCCTGCTGGTAGGGAAAGCGCAGCAGCGCGTCCTGGTTGGCGACGTAGAGCGCCCCGTCGACGAAGGCCAGGCCGTAGGGAGCGTTCAAGCCGTCGATGAAAACTGTGCGCAGCTCGGCGCGCCCATCGCCATCAGCGTCGCGCAGCAGGGTGATCCGGTCCCCGCCCTTCACGCCAGTCTTGCCCAGGCTCTTGATATAGCCGGCGATCACGTCCTTGGGCCGGATGACCGGGGCCCCGCCCCGGAGCCTTCGGCGACCAGAATGTCGCCATTGGGCAGGACCAGGATCTGGCGGGGCACCTTCAGATCGCTGGCCATCGGCGTGATCGAAAAGCCGTCGGGGACGGTGGGAACCCTCCCCTCCCATCCCACGGGTCTGGCGATCTTCATCGGCGGCGGCAGCGTCGCGTCGATTTTCGGCAGCTGCGGCTGCGGGCCGGTCTGCGCAAGGTTGCGATCGCCGCGGCCGCAGGCCGCCAGGGCGAGCGACACGACGACCAGAGCGAGCAGACGTCCGGTCATCGCTGGGTCCTCCCCAGGGTGGAGTATCCGATCCAGCCGGCCAGAAGCGCGGTGAACGTGGACATCAGGGAGAGCGGGAGCCCGGTCGTCTCCACCGAACTCCAGCCGTCCCGGCTGTGCTGGAAGGCGTTGAACAGGCCCGCGAGCCACATGATCGCGACCAGCAGCAGGTACGCCCCGGCCCTGATCCGGCCGGTCCGGCGTGGAAAGATCACGCTGGCGACCGACCAAACGAGGACCAGCGCTCCGACGAGCAGGGCGCCGGCGATCATCCAGGCGGAAAAGTTCGACCACTGGAGTTCGGCGGTCTGCAGATAGGTGACGTCCGAGGCGAGCGCGCCGGTGAACAGGGCGATCGGAAACGCCAGAAGTTGGCGTGCAGGGGATGAAGCATCGGCCTCGCCGCCTCGGCGCCGTACATTGTCCGCTCCGACATCGCGGTCTCCCTTGGTGGCTCCGTACGCAATTCTTGTCCCGACTTTAGGTTTCACGTCGGCGCGTGGACGCGCTGTGCGGGCGGATCGAAACCACCGCTGCGCTGTTCAACCCAGATCATGCCGTTCACCGCCGAACCCGATTGGCGTCATCTGGCGCTGCTCGCCGTCGCCAGCGCCTTCCTGCTTGTCGTTCTCTTCAACATCCCGCGGATCGGGCCCTTCATCCGCGCGGCGTTCTCCTTCATGGTTCTGGCGCTGGGCCTGCTCGTCATTTTCCAGCGCGCACCCTTCGACCCCTATCTTTCGCAGCTCGCCGAACGTCTGGGCTTCGACAACCAGAGGGTGGTCGGGCGCGAAGTGCGGATCGCGATGTCCCCGGACGGACACTTCTGGGTCGCGGCCGCCATCAACGGCGCCGAGCGCAGAATGCTCGTCGACAGCGGCGCCACGGTCACCGCGCTCACGCCCGAGACGGCGCGGCTGGCCGGTGTGGAGGCCGACCTGAGCCTCGTGCCCCTTCGCGTGCGGACGGCCAACGGGATCGTGGAGGCCAGGGCCGGAACCGTCGAGAAACTCGACATCGGCGGCATCGAGGCGATGAACCTGAAGGTCGTGATTTCCCCCGCGCCTGGATCGATCGACGTGTTGGGGATGAACTTTCTCTCTCAGTTGAGCTCCTGGCGGGTGGAGGGGCGCACGCTGATTCTGACACCGCCCGCCCCGGCCGCGTCCGGCGCGCAGGACGCCCCCTGACGGCCGCTGCGCCGCGGCTTCAGCTCTGCGCCGGCGCCGTGTAGCGCCGCTCGATGATTTCGCGCATCCCCTTGCGGCTGGCTTGCGCATCGCCGGAGTCCTGCAGGCTCAGCGCCTCGTCCGCCAAATTCTCGTCCTTGATGGCGTCCCGGAACCAGCGGACATAGTCGCCGCGATGGAGATGATGCAGCCAGGTCGCATCGTCGACGCCGTCCGCCATCTGCAGGAAGACCATTAGGTTCTGGGCGCGCAGGTTGAGCGCCCCGTCGGGCCCCTGGAAGTAGAAGCTCTTGTCGGCGCCCAGTTCGCCCTCGGCGTACTTGCGGGTGTGCCTCTTGCGGGCCTGTTGCGGAGGATCGGCGGCGACCCAACGCGGCGGGCGGCCGGAGTCCAGGTCCCAGAACAGCACCAAGTCCTCGCTATCGGGCTCGGGGACGTCCGGGACGTCGACCTCCACCGCCGAACAGAAACCGGCCAACACCTCTGCGCCCTTGGGACCAACGCAGAGCAAGGTTCGCACCGCCCGCAGAGCCGCCGGCGTCATCTGGTCAGGGTGCACGGTGACGTAGATGACCGCGGAAAGCTCCGGAGGCAGCACCTCGCTGGCCTCGGCCGCAGGCAGCATGTGATGCGCCTCGTCGATCACCAGCCAATGCGGCCGTCCGCTATTGACCTGCAGCTCGCAGATCCGCCCGACGGTTTCCCGAAAGAAGGCGGGCCGGTCGGCGACCTTCAGGGCCAGCATGTTAATCACAAGCGGCGGGCTGCCCGGGTTCTCCAGAACGGTCATGGCCTCGGCCGCCACGGGCTCATGCTTGGCGTCGCCCAGGACGATCGCGCCTTCGAGTTCGTTGTAGTCGCCCTCCGGATCCAGCACGCACAATTGGAAGCTCTGGGCCGCCAGCTTCTCGATGAGCGCCGTCGCGAGCGTCGACTTGCCGAAACCCGAGGATCCGGCAATTAGCACGCCGCCGCGGTCGGCGGCCAAGCCTGCATCGGCGTCCGGAGCCAGAGCGATGGCGCGGGCTGAGGCGGCGGCGGCGATCAGGGGCGATGGTTCGGCAAGCAGAGCGTCGATCGCCTGCGCGACGCCCGCACCGTGATCAGCCGACGTCACCAGGGCGGCGGTGGCCTTCACCGCATCGAGCGCGTTCGCCACTGCGACCGAACACCCGCAGGCGGTGAGGAAGGCGTGGTCGTTCTCGGCGTCTCCGATCGCCACGACGTTCAGCGGTGAGAGTCTGAGCGCCTCCAGCGCCGCGGCTAGGCCCGTGGCCTTGTTTACGCCCGGAGGCAGCACCATCACGGCGCCCTTGTTGAAGATGATCTGCCACTCCAGGCCCGTCTCCCGGATCGCATCGAGCACGGCGGCCTCGTTCGGCTCCCAGGTCGCCACGATGCCGCGACCGATTGAGAGCGGTTCGACATGGCGCTCGCGCAGGGCGGCTATAAGTTCCGCCGGCGGCGGGGCGGCCACCAGCCGCTCCTCCTGGCTGGCCGGAAAATAGAGCAACGATCCGTTCTCGGCGACCACGAGATCGAAGAGGTCCAGCCGGTCGAACGCCTGCTTGAGGTCCGGCAACTCCCGACCGGTCACCATCAGCAGCTTTCTTCCGCTCGCCTTCAGCCGCTCCAGGGCCGCGATCGTGTCCTCATCCACGCGCCCGTGGTGAGCCAGGGTTCCGTCATAGTCAGTGGCGAACGCGATGAGCCGCATATGAGGCGAAGTCGCCCGCCCCCGGCGCGGTTCCCTCCGCCCGCCGGCGGACCTCAGCGCCAAGGGTGGCGAACAGCCGGCCGCAATAGCGGACCGCGACGCTCGATTCGATCTCCAGCACCCGCAGGCTGTCCAGAGGCCCGTTTTCAATCGACTTGCTCAACAGACTCTCCGGGACTGGATCTAGGGAACGAAGGCGACCGCCGGGACGACTTCGCCGGCGCAGACACCGAAGCCGATCGGCACGAAGCCCTCACGTTCGGCGCGGGCGGTCATGACCAGCTCGTCGCCGTCCTGCAGCCACAGGCGGCTCTCGCCGTTCGGCAGTCCGATGGGCACGCGGCCGCCGGTGATCTCGACCAAACACGCCGCGCTCGCCAGCGCCTCGCCCGACAAGGTGCCGGACGAAATCAGGTCCCCGGTCTCCAGGTTGCAACCACCGATGGCGTGGTGAGTGATCATCTGCTCGAAGCTCCAAGCTCCAGCCGAGAACCAGGTGTCGGTAAGCACGGCGGCCGGCGCGCCCTCGCTGCGCATCTGTGGCGTACGAAGGTGGGCGAAGAAGCGGATGGCGAGACCGCCGTCGGCCTCGTTGGCCGCGTCGACCAGGTGCGGCGGCGCCCGGGGCGCATCGGCCGGCCTGGCCGGCATGGCCTGGCGGAACGGGGCCAACGCCTCGGCGGTCACCACCCAAGGCGAGATGGTCGACCGGAACGCTTTGCCCTGGAAAGGGCCAAGCACGCTCTCCCAGTACTGGATGTCGCGCGCGGACCAGTCGTTGAGGAGGCAGTAGCCGAAGACATGACGGCGGGCGTCGGCCAGCCGGATCGGCGTCCCCAGCCCATTCGGCTGGCTGATGAAACAGGCGAACTCCAGCTCGTAGTCCAGCGCCCGCGTTGGTCCGAACTCGGCGCCCTCCGAGCCCCGGTACTGGCCGTGCGGCCGCTCCAGCGGTCGGCCTGATACGACGACCGACGATGCGCGGCTGTTGTAAGCGATCGGCAGCGTCCAGAAGCAGGGCGGCAGAACGCCCTGCGGCCGCGCCGGGCGAGGAGCGGCGATGTGCGGAGCCGAGGTCATGTAGTCGGTGAAGGCGCCAGGCTTCGTCGGCATGTGCAGTTGGGCCCGGGCCATCGGGACCAGGCATGGCTGAACCCCTTCCTGCTCGGTAGCCCCCATGGCCAGCAGGGCCTGCACCTCCACGCGCAGGGCCGAAACCGCTTGGGTGTCCGTCCCCATCAGTTCGCGCAGATCCGGCTCGGCGGCCGCCTGCGCGGCGGCGCCCCGCAGCAGCCCGGCGGCAAGCGCCGCCTTGATGTCGAGGATCTGGTCGCCGATGGCCATGCCGCCGCGCGGGGCCTCGCTGCCCTGGCTGAACACGCCGTGCGGCAGGTTCTGGATCGGGAAATCGGTGTCCGGAAGGTTTGCGGAGGTGACCCAGCTCTTGAGGTTCGGGTCGTGCGTGGCGTTGACGGTCATGATGTTCCCTTCCGCGCGTCCACCGACGCAGCCAGGTCAAATTCGGTGGACGACAAAATCGGTCAGTCAGTTGATTGAATTGAGGCGCAAGAAGGCTTGCTCCGAGCGATCAGGCAGGTTAGCGGGGCTGCGCCTCCCGATCGTCGACGAGCACCGCCATCATCAGGGCTGGGCTTTCGCCGCGGTTGACCCAGGCATGGCTGGTTCCGCGCTGCACGACCACGTCGAACGGACGTAGACCGACCTCGCCCTCATCGACCAGCAGGCTGACCTCGCCCTCCAGCAGTACGATGTAGTCGACGCTGGCCGTGCGATGGAAACCGGGGTGGCGGCCCTCCACGTGCGCGTCCGCCGCACCAACCTGGGCGTAGTAGGCGGAGGTCCGCCGACGCTGTTCGACCTCGTCGAGGTGCGCGCTGGCGCTCTCTGGCGGCACTCGGAAGAACCGGAACGTCGCTCCGCCCGGCGCCGGCGCGAGCGGGATATCGCCTTCGGCCGGATCGTCCATTCCAGAGGGCGCGCGGGTGGCCCAGAAGTTGATCAGGTAAGGGGCTTGGGCAGGTCCGAACAGGTTCGCGGCCGGGCCGTCCTGGGCGATGATCGAGCGGCCCTGGCTGTCGTGGCCGGTGACCACGCGTCGGAAATTCATGCTCGTCACTCCTTCAATCCGATCATCGCAGCACCTAGGTCTTCCGTCGTCGCCGGCGCGTCGAACCGCGGCGCGGTGAGAAACAGCACCGTCACGACCGCCAGCATTCCGACCGACAGCCATAGCGCCGGCGCGTATGATCCCGCCGCCGCCTGGATCAGCGAGATCACATAGGGACTGGCCCCCGTGCCGATGACGAACGCGCCATAGAGCAGGCCATACATCCGGCCATAGTGGCTCATGCCGTAGTAGCGGGCCGTCAGATAGGCGATCAGGTCCACCTCCGCCCCCATGGCGAGCCCGACAGCGATGGCTCCGACGACCGCGAAGTCGGGGCCGCCGAGCGCCAGGGCAGCCAGTCCGCCCGCGGTCAACGCCATGATCGCGGCGGCGACGAAAGGTGCGAAATAGAGGTCCACGAGCCAGCCGACTCCGAGACGCCCGACCAGCACCGCCACGCCCAGCATCCCGGCGACCCGCGCAGCCTCCAGCGTGCTCATGCCGCCGTCGGTGAGCATCGGGACGAAGTGGGTCACAAAGCCGGCCACGGCCAGGGCGATCAGCACGAAGCTGACCACCAGCCGCCAGAACAGCGGGCTGCGGATCGGGGCCGCCAGCCGCTGCGCCACCGCAGCCGGCTCGGCCGTGAGACGCGCATCCGGGGCCCGCCAGCCGACCAGCAGCAGCGCCACCGGTCCGGCGACCACCACGGCCGCCGCCAGCGCCAGATAGGCCGACCGCCAACCATGCGTCTCGATCCACCCGGCGACGATCGGCGGAGCGATCGCGGCCATCGCCCCGATGCCGCCGATAGTGATCCCCAGCGCCAGACCACGCATCCGGTCGAAGGCGAAGTTGACGGGCCGGGTGAAGGCGATGGGCGAGGTCCCCATCATCAGCAGCGCCAACGCCAGATGGACGATCGCGTACTGCACCAGCGAGCCTTGCAGCTGGCTCATATAGACGAAGTTGGCGGCCAAGGCGGCGAAGCCCACCAGCGCCGGCCCGCGGATCCCGACCTTGTCGAACAGCGCCCCGGCGAACGGCGCAGCCACGGCGATGGTCAGGGTGGTGGCCAGGCCGATGGCGGTCAACTCGGTGCGCGTCCAGCCGAACGCCTGCTCGAGCTGCACGATGAACAGCCCGGCGGTGTAGAACGGCAGCGCCGCCGAGCCGAAGGCCGCGCCGATGGTGGCCCCCAGCAGGGTCGGCCAGTGGCGCCTCAGTTCGCGGCGCGCGGAAGGGCCCTGCGCGCTCATTCTTCGAAGATCGCCACGGCGCGGATCCATCCGGCGCTGGCGTCCTTGATCTTCACGGGGAAGCAGCTGATCTCGAAGCCGAACGGCGGCAGCTGGTCGAGATTGGCCAGCTTCTCCATCTGGAAGTAGCCGATCTCCCTGCCCGCCTTGTGCCCCTCCCAGATCAGCGAGGCGTCGCCGCTCTGCGCCCACTTGCGGGCGGTATGGACGAACGGGGCGTCCCAGGACCAGCCGTCGGTGCCGACCACCTTCACGCCGCGTTCGCACAGATAGAGCGTCGCTTCCCGCCCCATGCCGCAGCCCGAGGCGACGTAGCCCTCCTGGCCGTAGCGGCCGCCGGCCGCGGTGTTGACCACCACGATGTCCAGCGGCTGCAACTCATAGCCAATGCGCGCCAGTTCGGCTTCCACGTCCGCCGCGGTGACGACATAGCCGTCCTCGAAGCGGCGGAAGTCGAGCTTCACGCCCGGCCGGTAGCACCAGTCGAGCGGCGCTTCGTCGATCGTGATCGCCCGCCGCGGCCCGCCCGCCAGCGCCGCGTCCTGGGTAGCGTGGTAGTGCCAGGGCGCGTCCATATGGGTGCCGTTGTGGGTCGAGACCTGTAGCCGCTCGACCGCCCAGCCCTGGCCCTCAGGCAGGTCCTCGCGGCGCATGCCGGGGAAGCTGCGCGCCAGCCCCTCCCAGCTCTCCTCGTGGCGGATATATTCGATCCGCGGCCGCGCGCCGGGAGGATCGGACTCGATGTCGTTCTGGATCGGGACGGATAGGTCGAGGTAACGGCGCGCCATGATCAGAACTTCTTCTCGAGCTGCACGCCGATCACCCGCGGCCGATTGAAGAAGGCCTGCGGGTAGCTGAAGGTCAGGCCCTGGTTCGCCACCACCCGGCTGTCGTTGAGATTGTTGCCGTAGATCGCAAAGGTCAGTTCCATCGGGCGGTAGATGAAACTCACCCGCGCCCCCAACTCGCCGTTCGCCGGCCCGCGCAGATGCGCCAGCTCCTGGTCGGTCGGGTTGAAATAGATCTCGTCGCGCCAGCGCCAGTTGGCCGTCACCCTCACGTCCCAGTCGGCGCTGAGCTCGGCGCGGTATTGCCCCTGCAGGAAATATTGCCACTCGGGGCTGTTGGTCAGCCGGTTGCCCGAAGCGTCGGTCAGGACGCCCAGGATGTTCGGCGCGCGCGGGAAGCTGCTGAACTTGCCGTCGATGTAGGCAAGGTTGGCCAGGAAGGTCCAGTTCGGGGTCGGGCGCAGCTCGCCTTCGACCTCGAAGCCCTTGATCTTGGCGGAGGCCGCGTTGGTGATCACCACGCCGCCCGTCGGCACGCCGCTGGTCACTTGCAGGTTGTCGTAGAGGTTGTCGTAGGCGGCGGCCGCGACGAAGGCCCGCCGCTCCCAGAGATAGGCCTTCACCCCCACCTCCCAGGACTTCATGATCTCGGGATTGTAGCCGGGCTGCACCCCGACTCCGAAGGCGTTGTAGCCGCCCGCCTTGAAGCCCTTGCTGTAGCTCAGATAGGCCATCACGTCGTCGGACGGCTCCCAGGCCGCCTTGGCGCGATAGGACGTGTCGGTCCAGGTCCGCTTGGGCGCGTCGAACGGCACGCGGCCGAGCACCGCCCCGGTGTCGGTGTTGATCGAGGTCCAGGTGTTGCCGAAGTCCTTGGTGTCCTCGGTGTAGCGCACCCCCCCGGTCAGCGAGATCTGGTCGGTCACGCGCCAAGTGGCGTCGGCGAACACCGCCCAGTTCGGATTGGTCTGGTCGGAGAGGAAGTTCGACACCTGGTTGATCGGCGTCGACAGGCTCTGATTGAAGATGTCGAAGTTCATCGTCGCCTGGTAGCGCGCGTAGTAGTAGCCCAAGATCCAGTCGAGCCGCTCGCTGTCGTTGGACTGCAGCCGCAGTTCCTGGCTGATCGCCGAGCCGGTGTACTTGGCGGCATTGCGCCCCTGGCGGTCGGTCATGGCCAGGGAGTCGGAGTCGTTGACGCCTTCGTTGACGTAATTGCTGGCCCCGGTCACCGAGACGAGGGTCATCGGCCCGAAGTCGTACTGCGCGTTGAGAACCATGCTGGGCGAGCGCAGATGGTTGCGCGGCTCGATATTCAGATTGACCACCTTGTCGTCGAGGTAGCGGTCCTGTTCGGCGGCCGGCAGCGGGATCTGCGGCGTCTGGGTTCCGACCGGCGTCACCGGGCCCGGCGCCGGATAGATGGTGGTCTGCGCCCAGCGCACGGTCGGCTGGCTGACGATGCGGTCCTGGTAGTTGACGCTGAGGCGCACGCGGGCTGCGTCGACCGGCTCCCACAGCAGGGTGGCGCGAACATTGTGCATCCGCGTCCCGCCCATCTTGCGGCCGTCGAACAGGTTGGTCGCCCAACCCTCTTCGTTCAACCAGTCCAGCGACATGCGGCCGGCCAGGGTCTGGCCCAGCGGCCCGGTGGCGGCCGCCTCGATGCGGTGGGCGGTCGGGTCTTCGAGCGTGGCGCGGATGTAGCCGCCGAATTCGCGCTCGGGATCGGCCGTACGGATGATCAGGGCGCCGGCCGTGGCGTTGCGCCCCTGCAGCGTTCCCTGCGGACCGCGCACCACCTCGACCGACGAGACGTCCGACAGCGCGGTCACCGAAAACTGGCCCGACGAGGTGTAGACGTCGTCGATATAGACCGCGACCGGATCTTCGGCCCCGCCGAGGCCCGAGGTGCCGCGGATCGACACCGGCGAGCCGCCATAGCTGGCCGTGGCGTTGATGTTCAGCGCCGGGACCAGGCCCTGCAGCGAGGCCCCGGACTTGGCCCCGACCTCTTCGAGCGTAGCGGCCGAAACCACTGAAATGGCGATCGGCACGTCGCTGATCTGTTGTTCACGGCGCTGGGCCGTCACCACCACCTCTTCGATCGCATCGACGGCCGCGCCCTGCGCCAGCGCAGGCGCTGACCAGCCGACAAACGGAACAAGCGCAGTCGTACACCACAGGAGCCGTGCCATTTGTTTCCCCCAGTCTTGTTTTCACCCGCCCGTTTGCGGGTCGGTTCATCGACGGTCCGAGACCTCGGACTCAATCAATCGACTGATTGATTCCCTGACACAGATGGACTGTCAACTGCCTGCCGCGCGGGCGCAGACATTCGATCAATATTTAATAAAAACAAAATGTTATGTAGACGCGCACAAGCAGCCACGCGGCCGCGGCGCTCATGCCGCGACCCGCGTCACGTCCATACCCAACCGCCTCGGCTTCGGGGCGGGGCCTCAGTCGCCGTTCAGCTCGCGCAGGATCTCTTGCGTGTGCTGGCCCAGCCGCGGGGCAGGCCCGCGTACGTTAGGCGCGCCTTCCGGGAAGCGGGCCGGCGCCGCCGGCGCCCGGAACCGTCCCTGCCAGCCGTCCTCGACCTCGACGAAACATCCCGCCGCCTCGGCCTGGGGATCGACGACCAGGTCCTTCAGCCGCGCCATCGGCGCCCAGATCAGATCGGCGTCCGTCAGCGCGCGTCCTGCTTGCTCAAGGGTCAGCGCCCCGATCGCTGCGTCCACCAGCGCGCGAACCTCGCGCACGCGCTCCAGATCGAGGATCGGTTGCGCATAGGCCGGGTCGTCCAGCAGATCCGGCCGGCCGATGAAGCGCATCATCGCCGGAAAGCATCCCTCGCCCCGCGGCACCACGCAGAGCCACTGGTCGTCGGCCGTCCGGAAATAGCCGGTGATCGGGCTCGGCCGGTCGCGCCGGGGCTGGGCGGTGACGACGTCGCCGTACCGCAACAGGATCGCGAGATCCCAGCCGATCGCATAGGCGGCCGTGCGCAGCAGGCTGGTCTCCACCAGCCGCCCGCGGCCGGTCTGGGTCCGCTCATGCAGCGCCGCCAGGATCGCCGACAGCGTCGCCAGGCCGGTCGTATGGTCGCCGAAGCCTGGCCGGCAGGCGAAAGGCTCCTGGTCCGGCGGAATGGTCGAAGCGGCCACGCCGCTGCGCGTCCAGAAGGCGGTCAGGTCGAAGGCCGGCAGGTCGGCGTCCGGCCCCTCCAGGCCATAGCCGGTGATGCTGGAATAGATCAGCCGCGGCGCGTGCGCCCGCACCGTCTCATAGTCGAGCCCGACCCTGGCCAGCGCGCCGGGACGCAGGTTGGTGACGAAGATGTCCGCCCCCCTCAGCAGGGCCAGCATGGCCTCACGGTCCTGCGGCTGGGTCAAATTCAGGACGATGCTGCGCTTGCCGCGGTTCTCCAGCGCGAAGATCGGATTGCCAGGGCTCTCGGCAGTGTCGGGAAAGAAGCCTCGGGTCGGATCGCCGGCCGCGCTCTCGACCTTGATCACAGAGGCGCCCCAGTCCGCCATGATCGCCGCGCACCCCGGCCCCGCGACCCAGGTCGACAACTCGACGACGTTCAGTCCTTCCAACAGCACCTTGTGGCTCCCTTGGCGGTTGGTCAGTCCTCGACGAACCCGACGACACGCGCGGGCGCAGCGCTGCACCCGCCGAGTCGCAGCGGAAAGAACCCGACCTTGAACCCGTGCGGCGGCAGATCGGCCAGATTCGCCATCTGCTGCACAATGAACACCTCGCGCTCCTGACCGGCGAAGTGCCCGTCCCAGATTTCTCCCGGATTGCCCGTGGCCAGGAACGCCTTGCGCATGACGTGGAACGGCCGGTCCCAGCCGAGCGCGTCGGTCCCCAGCAGCTTGGCGCCCTGCTCGGCCAGGAACAGCGTCCCCTCGCGAGTCATGCCCGGATAGTGGAAGAAGCGCGGATCGGAGATCGGGAACGCCTCCTGGCCGGTGCGGATCAGCACCGCCCCGCCCTGGGGGATAGGAGCGCCCAGGGCGTCGATCGCCCCTTGCAGCGCCTCGATCGAGATTCCCGCCCCGGGGACGCTGCGGCGCATGTCGAGAACCACGCCCTCGACGTACAACTCCTCCAGCGCAATGTCGGTAATAGTCCGCGCCGGCTTGCCCTCCGAGGTCGAGCCATAGTGCAGCGGCGCATCCACATGCGTGCCCAGGTGGGTGGTGATCCGCAGCCGCTCATCGCCCCAGCCTTCGCCGTTCGGCAGATGGTGCTGTTCGCAACCGAACGCCGCGCACATGATCTTGGCGCCCTCGCCCCACGGACGGATCGGCTCGACGTCGGGTACGAGATTGCCGGCCCAGCCGCGGAACGCCTCGGGAATGCGCTCCAGATCGGCGGGATCAAGAAACCGCGTCAGGTCCACTAGGCGGGTCATACGCGCCCCCGCCGCAGCACCGCTTCGACCCGTTCAGCCGCCCTGTCCCGATCCCGCCTCACCTGCTCCCCCTTATTTGACGTCGCCACATACCAATGCGGCCGCCGCAGGTTGTCAATCAACCGATTGATTAATTTCTTTGCGCCATAACCCGTCAACCGGTTGACACATGGTCGCGCGCCGTCGTTCGTCAGCTGCGACGGTCGGCGCGGATTCGCGCGCGCATATGAAGGATGAAGGGTGAGAAAAGGCAGCGCAACCGCAGCTCAGGCGGACGGCGACCTGCGCCGCACGGACACGCGCGCCCGGCTCCTGGAAGTCGCCGCCCGTCACTTCGCCGAGCACAGTTACCAGGGCGCCAGCCTGCGGGCGATCCAGCGCGAGCTAGGCGTCAATCCCGCGACGATCCACTACCACTTCGGCAGCAAAGCCGATGTCTACCAAGCCGTCATCGCCCAATTCCTCGACGCCATCCAGGCCGAGCGGCTGAAGCGATTGGCGAATCTTTCCCCCGCCCTGACCGGCCGCGCGCGCCTTGAGGCTCTGATGCGCAGCTATCTGTCACCGCACCTTGAGGTCGCCTCGACGCCGGCAGGCTACAACTACGCGCGCATCCTGGCGATGGTGCAGGTGACCGTGCGCGACGAGGCGACCGACATGTTCGACACTGCCGTCGGGCCGGTGCGCACCCGCTATGCCGAGGCGCTGGCCCCCCTGTTTCCAGAAGCTCCGATCAGGAAGATCTACGAGGTCCTGGCCATGGCGGTCGGACACATGGCCCTCGCCCCGATCCGCTTGGGCAAGGCGAGCCTCGACCGCAAGCGGATGGATGAAGCCATCGACGA
The DNA here is from genome assembly GCF_031984885.1 of Phenylobacterium sp. Taxonomy (GTDB): domain Bacteria; phylum Pseudomonadota; class Alphaproteobacteria; order Caulobacterales; family Caulobacteraceae; genus Phenylobacterium. Next base: position 12,096 of record NZ_DAMABV010000019.1, on the reverse strand, counting down.
CGCCGTGGCCTATACCAGCACCGGCTTCGAGGCGCTCTGCGGCCCCGCTCGCGACTGAGCCGTCTATTCAGAGCGGCGGCAGCGCCCCGCCCTCGCCCGTCGCCACCGCGTCGACCCGGCGCTGTCCGTCAGCCTCCGGCCAGGCGAGGATGAACACCTCGACTCCGACCTTGATGTGCTCACGGCCTTCGTTGTTGATCAGCACCACTGGCACGCCCTTCGGCGCGACGATTTTCCGCTTGCCGCCCGCATAGGTCAGCTCGAAGGCCTTGCCCTGCGGGACGTCGCTCAACGGGCCGATGTCGCCCTGGGTCATCGTCGAGCCCGGCGGCCGGTCCCACGGCTGCTGGCCCTCGCCCATCCGCACCCCCGGCAGGAACATGTGCACCTCGCTGGCGAGGCCATAGCCCTCCGGCTGCGGTTGCTCGATCACCCCGACGAAGCGACCGGGCTTAAGGTCCTCCAGCCGGATCGGCCGCATCACCTGCACGCTCCACTCCGGCGCCAGACGCATGTCCAGCCGCTTGCCCGGCGCGACCTCCACCGAGATCGAGCGCTCCGTCAGCTCCACCAGCTTGCCGCGGACGTTCTCCGGCGGCGCCTGGGCGGCGGCGGCGCCAGCCGCCGCCAGGGCGGCCGCGGCGGCGGCGATCTCCGTCATGATCCTCATCCTTCTCATGGCTGCACCACGCGCAGCTGGCTGACCCGATAGCGGTTGAAGCTCTCGTAGCCGCTCTCGGTGATCACTCCCGACGAGCCGACCCACAGACCCTTGGGCTGGCCGGGAACGCTGACCCAAGCCTGCACGGTCAGGGTCTGGCGGGGCCGCAGCGCCACGTCGAGGAAGGGTCGCGTGAACGGCTCGCTCAGACTGGTGGCCATCGCCCCCATCTGCGGCGCGTGGTTCATCGCGCTCCAGCCGCCGACCAGCACATTGGCCGGCTGCTCGAACCCGGCGGCGGAGATCGGGGCCAGGAACGCGTTGACCTCCCGCCCGGTCATGCCGGGCTTCAGGCCCGCCACCAAGTCGTCGTGAACCCGAGCGGCGGTCTCGAACAGCCGCCGATACTCCGGCGTCGGCTCGCCGACGAAATAGCTGCCCCAGAGCTTGGCCCAGTAGTTGCCGTACCCCAGGCAGAGCTCGGTCATCATCAGCGAGCCTGGCGCGATCGGGGCGTCGGTCGGGTAGAAGTCCGGATAGAAGCCCTGCGGGGAACGCATCGAGATCGCCCCGATGTGGCCGAACGGATAGGTCGCCCCGTTCTGCGCCGCCAACACGTCCATCGCCCGCCGGATGGATCGAGGGGTAGCGCCGGCCCGCGTCTTGGCGAAGACTTCCTCGTGGGCGCGATCGGTCAGGGCGCCGGCCGAGCGCATCACCGCCAGTTCCTCGTCGCTCTTGATCAGGCGCAGGTCGTCGAACCAGGGCGTGGCGTTCTCCAGCCGCACGTCTTCCAGCCCGGCTCCCAGCCTGTCGCGGGCCTCGGCGAACAGGGTCGGGCCGCTGTGCGCCACCGCGCCTGGCCCGACCAGCCCGACCTTCTTGTAGCCCTTCGCCTTGATCTCGCCGATCGCCCCGCCCAGGGCGTCGCCCCAGCGGATGTCGTCGACGTATGAGATCTCCCGCGCATTGGGGATGTGATAGGGCACCGCCAGGAACATGGTCAGCGGCCCGTCGGCCGGAACCAGCAGATATGTCTCCACCACCGCCGCATACCGCGCCAGGTATTGGAGGTTCACCTGGCCTGGGCTGTTGCCGATGCCGGTGTGGCCGTAGACGAGCACCGCCTCCAGCCCGCGCCGGCCCATCTCCTCGCGCACCCGGGCCAGCCGGCCCGCCATCTCGGCGTCCGAGAAAGCCGGAAAAGCGTCGTTGGCGGCGCCTGGCGGCGGGTCGAGTCCCGCCGCCGCCGCTCCAGCCAGCAGGCTCGCGCCGCCCGCGATGATCGCGCCACGCCGGGTCATCTGCATTCGCCGCCCCACGCGGCCAGAACTCGCAGCCGCATCAGAACCTCCCCGTCAGCTCTAGACCGAACTGGCGCGGCATGCCCCAGCTCACGAACCGCGCGCCAAGATTGTCGGACACGCCCATGGTCGACAGGTAGCCCTCGTCGGTCACGTTGGTGATGTAGGCCCGCGCGCTCAGCCGCTTGTCCAGGCTGTCCCACATCAGGCTGAGGTTGAGCCGGCCATAGCCCTGCTGGCTGTCGGCGTCCTGGTTGAACTCGCGCAGATAGAACCGCGAGGTCATGTAGAGTTCGGCCCGCGCCGTCAGCACGCCGAAGCTCTGCGGGGAGCTGCGGTACTGAACCCCGATGTTGCCCGAGGCCTTGGGCGAGTAGTTGAGATAGTTGCCATCCAGGTCCTGCATCCCCAGCGCCGGCGCCAGCGAGTCGGTGTTGCTGAACTCGCCATAGGTCGACTTCAGCAGCGAGGCGTTGGCGTTCAGCGTCCAGTGCTCGTCCGGCGACCAGGCGCTCTCGATCTCCAGGCCGACGACGGTCGCTTCAGGCGCGTTGACGATCATCGCCGACAGACCGGTGATCTGAGTGATCTGGAAATCCTGGTAGTCGTAATAGAAGGCCGTCGCGTTGAGGATCAGCCGCCCATCAAGCAGGCGGGTCTTCAGCCCGCCCTCATAGGCCAGCAGCTTCTCGGGCTGATAGCTGTTGCCGCAGCTGGACTGGTTCAGCCCGCCCGACTTGAAGCCCTTCGAGATGGTGAAATAGGCGGACTTGCGATCCTCGTCGTCGAGATCGTACTGCACGCCGCCGCGCGGAGTGAAGGCCTCGAATTCCAGCGGCACGTAGCGGTTCAGACAGCTGGTGAACACCGGGAACTCCCCGAGCGGCGTACTCAGCGGGCCGTTCTGGTTGGTCTGGAAGTTGTCCTGCTCCTCGCGCGAGTAGCGGGCTCCAGCGATCACGCGCAGCCGGTCGGAGACGTTGTAGGTGCCGTCGGCGAAGCCCGCATAGGCCACGGTGCGATAGGGAACGCCCTGGGTGATCAGCGAGGCCCCTGGCAGCAGCTGCGAGCGCAGCGACGGCACGTTCAGGCCGAGCGGAAAGCTGTAGCGGGCCTGATTGCTGAGCTTGTCGTCCATGAGGTAGAGGCCGGCCAGCCAGTCCAGATCGCCGGTCTTGCCCGACAGGTTGAACTCCTGGGTGAAGGTGCGCGACTTGTACCAGTTGCTCAGCGGGGTGGCGTCTAGGTTGGTGCCGTCAGCGTCGAAGCTGTTCGTGTAGTCGAACCAATAGTAGCCGGTGACCGAGCGCAGAGTCGCCTCGCCGAGGTTCCAGCTCAGCGTCGCGGTCGCACCATAGGCGGTGGAGTCGCGCTCGCTCGGGCGGTTGGCGCTGGTGCGGTTCGGTTCCAAAGGCACGATCGCGCCGGCCAGATAGGGATTGTTGGCCACCGCCAGAGGCGTCGGCTGGTTGTTCAGGACGATGTAGTCGCCAGAGCCTTCGGTGTGCGCCCCCCAGATCACCAGATCCAGCACGCCGTCCTCGGCGATGTCGAACTGGGTGCGGAGGCGACCCGACAGCGTCTTGGCCGCGCCGATGTCGGGATTGCCCGGCACGACATTCTCGACGAAGCCTTCCCCCAGGTCGCGATAGTCCAGCGAGACCCGGCTGCGCACCCGCTCGCCGAGCGGCAGGTCGACCGCCCCTTGCAGCCGCAGCTCATCATAGTTGCCATAGGCGACCTGGCCGTAGCCTTCGAACTGCGAGCCGGGAGCGCGGGTGATGAAATTGACCGCTCCAGCGGTCGCGTTGCGGCCGTAGAGCGTGCCCTGCGGGCCGCGAAGCACTTCGATCCGCTCCAGATCGTACTGGGGAAGAGCCACCAGGTGCGGCCGCGACAGGTAGACGCCGTCGACGTGGGTCGCCACCCCGGGCTGGCCGACGCTCTGGCCAACGCCGCGGATGAAGATGATGGTCGACGAGGCCGAGGTCCCGGCCTGGAAGTTCGGCATCTGGAACTGCAGGTCCTGAACCGTGCGCACTCCGCGTTCTGCGATGTCGGCCGCGCCCATCGCGGCGACTGCGCCGGCCACATCTTGGATGGACTCTTCGCGCTTCTGCGCGGTGACGATCAGTTCCTCGATCATCACGCCGCCCTGCTGCGCCCAGGCGCTGTCGCCGCCCGCCAGAGCCGCCGCCATGGCGGTTCCCGCCGCCAGCCTCTTCAGCCTCGTCATTGTTTCCCCCCGCTTCGGCTTTTCCCGAAACTTACATATTGGTGAATCTATTTCACCTCTCTGTTATTCATTGTCAATGCGTGATGGCAAACCGCCGCTGCGCCGCTTAGGAAGAAACGATGGGGAAGCCGCCGCACGACGCGTCAGTCGCCAGGGCCGTCCGCGACGACGGCCGGCGCGAACGCGTGCTCGACGAGGCGGCCCGCCTGCTGAACGAGGTCGGCGTGACCGGCGATCTGCTGGAACAACTCGCCGCCAATCTCGGCCTGACGCGCGCAGCGCTCTACGGCTACGTCGAGGACCGTCCGGATCTGGTGTTCCGCTGCTACCTGCGCGCCTGCGAGATCATGGAGCAGCGGCTCGACGCCGCGACCGAAACGGGCCGCGATCCCTTGGAGGTCCTGGACCACTTCGTCCGAAGCGTACTCGACCCTGCCCTGCCGCCGATCACCGCCCTCAGCGAAATCGGCTACCTGCGTGAGGAGGACGCCCGCATCGTCCTCGGGCGGGTCGGGATCGTCGAGGGCAAGATCGCCCGGATTCTAGCCCTGGGGGCCCGCGTGGGCCAAATGCGCGATCTCGACCGCCTCGTCGCCGCCCGCGCCTTGCTCAGCCTGGTCTACTGGCTGAAGCTCGGACCGCGCTGGCTGTCGGAGGAGGCGAGCCTCCCGGGTGACCGGCTGCTGCGCGCTGCAAGCCAGATGATGCTGAACGGCCTGGCGGCCGCGCCGATCCCTGCTCCCTCCGAGCTCGACCTGTCCCGCCTCACCCCGCGTATGACCGAGGCGTTTGACAGATCCTCTCTGACCGCCGCGCGCCGGGACGCGATCCTGGCCGCGGCGTCGCGGCTGTTCAACGAGCGCGGGCTGGAAACCACTTCGATCGACGATATCGCCCAGGCGGTCGGAGTCTCCAAACGCACAGTGCTCAACCATTTCAAGGACAAGCTGACGCTCATCTCCGAAGCGCAGCTGCGGGGCTATCGCATCTTCCGCGGCATCGCCGATCTCGCCCACGCTGCGGGACCAACCGCGGCTCAGGCCATGGCCGCCGGCATCCACGCCAGCGTCATGGCGAGCCTCTATCCCGCCATCGCGCCGCTGCGGGTCTTCTCCGGTCTTCCAGGCCTGGATGCCAAGCAGCGCCAGACCGCGACGGCGGCCTCCCTGAACTTGCAGAACGCCTACGAACTTCTTTTCGCCCAGGGCCTAGAAGACGGATCGCTACGGCCCGTCGACAACCGCGCCACCATGCTGGCCCTGGCAGGCGCTTCGGCCTGGGTGGCCCGCGGCGCGGTCGGACACGTCGCCGCCGAAGGCGCAGCGATGGCCGCCAGTCTCACCGACCTGCTTATGAATGGGCTGCGGGTTCGCTGAGAAAGTCATCAAGCGCGATGAAAAACCCTCATTGTGCATCCATCCGAAGGGGCCGCGATGAACCCTTCGCTGCCGACAACCTCATCTGGCATTGGCCTTGGGCCGAGCTCGCCAGGCTCACCATTTCAGCGCGTCATCGTCCGCGTTTCAGGCGAGCAAACGCACGATCCGTCGCCATAAAGCGCGAAAGCATGACCGGAGCCAGTTTCGCCGGCTCGATCGCGCGGCCGCCTTCTCTCGCCATGGCGTCGCAATAGGCGACAAGGTCGCGGTGAACCGCCGCGGGCAGTTCGATGGCGAGCTTGACCGGCGTATCGTCCAGCAGCCCCGCGAGCTTCAGGGTTTCGGCCATGGCGTTTGCTCCTCATAGCGCTCAAGCAAGAGATCGTGGGTCACGAGCGCGCGGACCTGCGCGCCCGGCCGAATTGTCAGGATCGGCGAGACTGACAGCCCCTTCTCGACGGCGTGCCGCCCCGCCTGATTGAACGCGCCGACCGCTCCGCGCCGGATCGCCCGCGTGAGTTCGTCGTCATCGTCGGCGCCGATTTCGGCGCCGATCGACAGAAGCGTCGACAGACCCGCGGTTCCAAGCAGCGTCGACCAACGGTGATCGACCCGATCCTCCAGCCCGGCCTGCCCGGCCGCGTCCCCCGCAGGCAGGGCCTCAAGATCGAGCGTCTTGCCGTTAGGCAGCATCAAGCGCGTCCAGGAGAGCAGAATCCGCCGCTGAGCGAATGTCAGGCGAGCGTCGTAAGACCCGATCAGTCGGGCGCCCTGTGGGATCAGAAGGATTTGCCCTGTCGGCGTATCGAATACCGGCTGAGTCACCTGAGCGATGGCCTGGCCGGGTAGATCGGACCGCAGTCCAGTGACCATCGCCGCGGGGATGACCGCCCCAGCCTGGACAATGTAGGGCGATACAGGCTCCCTCAAGCGCGCTGGAGATGTCGGACCAGGTTTCGGCGGCCCCGCAGCGGGCTCGCCCGCGGCCGCAGAGCCGTGGAGCGGCAAGCCGACGGAGGGCCGTCGCTCGCCATGATCGAGGAAGAGAGGGCTGCGTCTCGCCGCATCGGCTTCCGCCACGGCTGGGACCGCCGATGGAGGCGCCTTGGCGGTTTGGGAGGGCGGTTCTTCAGCCGCCGCGAGCATCGAGGGTCCGAGATCGCCCGGCAATGGGTCGCCGAGCTTTGGATGGCGATAGTCTGCGGGCAACAGGCGGATGGCCTCCGGCGGCGGGCCGCCGACCACAAGCTCGGCCCGCGTCTCGCCAGAGCTGGGGCGGTAGGTCATGGCGAGTGCGGCGGCGCAGAATACAAAGACCGCCCCGCCGCCCGCGGTCATCAGGATGACCCGGCGTGATAGGCGCACCACCGGCCCAGGCGCCGCTCTCAGCCGCAGATCCGCCGACGACGCGGCCGTCGCTCCGACGTCGCTCATGCGCCGCCTCCAGAGCGAAGGAGCCGCACCACCGTCGCTCCACGCCCGTGCCGCAGCCGCAACTCCGCTTCCGCGAACAGCCGGTCGACGATGATGCGCGCGCCCTGGACACGGTAGTTGGTGAGCTCAAGTTCCCCGCTCACGCCTTTGAGAAACAGCGGCGGCAGGTCATCACGGGCTATGTCGGCCGAAAATTCGATGAAGGTCTGACGCCCGTCGTCGTAGACCCGCACCGGACGCCAACTGGCGCGCCCCAGGATCCGATACGCGAAGTTGAGAGCCGGCGGCGGCCCTGATGCAACCGCCAGAGCCTGCCGACGTTCGGCGTCGGCCGCGCGCGCCAGCTGCGCCGCCCTGGCCTCCTCCAGCGGATAGCGCCACCGCACCACCGCGAGATACGGACCGCGGGTCGAACGGAGCTCAAGATGGTAAGTGCGGCGATCGGTGTTGATGACGAGGTTGGTGCTGAGACCAGCCGCCACCGGCTTCAGGAGGATATGGCTCCGCTCGTCGGCGCCCGCGCCGCTATGTGTCTCGCCGATAACCCACCGGACGGTGTCGCCGGCCGCGAGCGCGCCCTCGCCGACAAGACGCTCGCCGGGCTGCAGCGCCAGATCAGTCACCTGTCCCGGCGCGGCGTAGATCTGGAAGAGCGCACCCTCGGAATAGCTGAAGACCTGGACCGCGTTGGCAAAGGCGTCGCGCCGCGGCTCGACCCGCGCGATTTCATTCGCACGGCCGAGTTCGGCCAGGGGGGCCGCTGCGGCGGCTGTCGGCGCCATCATGGCCAGAAGTATTGTCTGTGGGCGCATCAGCCGAGCTCCCGCGACCAGTCGAGCGAATTGACGAAGACGCCGAGGGGATTGCGCCGCAGTTGCTCAGGGGTCCTTGGGGACTGGATGGTCACGCCGAGAATGGCCGTCCAACGCTCGGTCGCGACCAATGCGCCATCCACATAGCGTCGCTCGGTCCAGGCCACCCTGAAACTGCTCGGCGAAGCACGGATGACTTCGAGAGCGGCTGCGCGCACATTGACGTCGACCGCATCCGACGCTTCGCCCAGGCTACCGACAGCGACCCTCACGCCATCCTGACGGCGGTGCTGATCGGCGCGCCCGCCTTCGCCGCCCGCACGATGGACAACAAGCTGCTCACCGTCCTGATCGCCGGGGCCCAGCGCTTCAATGAGCGGCTGGGCGACGACATCGCCCGCATCGAGGTCGCCCGGTTCATCGCCGCGACAAGGCGGATGTTCGACGACCTGGAGCGCGAGTTCGCACAGCGCAGCGAGGACGCCAAGAACTGGCTCGGCGCCGACAAGCCCGACGAGCCGGGCGCCGCGTGAAGCGTGGTTGGCGCGAGCGCCCGCATGGCTTTGCTTCGCCTTGGCGCAATCAGGTCAGCGCTTGACCTCATCGGCTTGAACGCCTGTCATCGCCGTAGGCTTTCCGCCGCCAGCCGACATATTCTCCGGCCGAGCGGTCTTGGAGATTGAGCATGGAACTCCGCCTTTGACCGTCGACAAGCTCACGACATCCCAACGGGCTGCTTTGGCCGACGTCGCACAGATTGAGAGAGGCTGCGCGTTGGCGCCTACGCCGGAACGTCGCGGTGACTTTCACGTCCTGGTCGCTCTTGGCCTCGCGCGATCTTACGGACACGGACTGGGGGGCGAAGGCTTCGCGCCGACCGCCGCCGGCCGCAAGGCGGCCAACAGAAGATCGGCGTCTGGCGCGAGCAAGGGGCGAGGATCCGCACGGCTCTCTCCGGAACGACGTCGCGAAATCGCGAGCATGGGCGGCAAGTCCGTCGCTCCCGCTGATCGGGCTTTCTCAAAGGATCGAAATCTCGCCGCCGCAGCCGGTCGCGTCGGAGGCGGGACCGGACGGCGGGATACGACGGCGCCGGAGCGGCCGCCAGAAGCGAACGCCCCGCTCAAACCCAGAGATTTCTTACGTTCGCAACGCGATCGATCCCACGTCTGCGCGTGTCGCGCCTATAATGCCGCGCGAGGAACTCTGCGCCTAGCTTCACCAAATTGCCCCGACGCCAGGCACAATGATATCGTTGAGCACCAGGGGCGGCAGGTGAAAGCGCATGTTCTCGCCGGCGCGGAAAAGCCTCTCGGCTAAGCCGGTCACCGAATGGCACCGTATCTGGACGAGGCTCCAGGCCCCGCCAGCCTCACAAGATTTCGCCGATCGAGCGGACCTTGTCGTTCACCGCATGCGAGACGAGGGCATAGCTCGCGCGCTCAGACGTGACCTGTTCGACCTTGAAGCCTGGGCGCTCGGCCCGCAGCCGGCAGGCAGCCTTGATCAGACCTTCCGGCGCGCGAACCCCGAGGATCACGCCGTCGATGAGCTGCGGATCAACTGCGGAGAACAGCGCAGGCCAGCCAGGCGGCCCGCTGTTCACAAACCTGCATTCGCGTTCGTAGGCCCATTCGCTCGGCTTGGTGGACAGGATCTGGCACATGGCTTCCGGGGCGTCGTCAAACCATCGCAGCGCCGGCGCCTCTTCGGCGTAGACCACGTTTCCGTCGCCCACATGCTCCGGCATGGCCCGCAGAACGTCCTGGAGCTCAGGCTTGTAGCAGATTACGAAGCCGCGATGCGAGTTCGTGTAGTGGCCCCACATTAGGTGGCTATCCCAGCGCTGCGCCAGGCAGAGGACATAGAAGTTGCTGAGCGCCTCGATTCGGGGTGCTAGCTCGGTGTTCCAATGCGCAGTAGGCCCCTGAAAAGACGCCCAGGCATTCTCCAGCTCTTGCGGGGTTCGCTCTGGCGCGTGCTTGCGATGCCATGCTTCGAAGGCCTCGCGAGAGGACGGCGGAAGGGCGTTGAACTTGAACTCGAAGGGGTCGTTGAAGGCCCATGCGGCCCCGAATTTGAACGAGCCGCCGACCACGGCCTTTTCGAAGATGTCGAGCAAGGCCGCCTCATCGACACCGCCCATGAATTTGTAGAACATCGCCTTCTCTGGAACTGGTTGGGTTTGCATTGGCGAGCATCGCCCTGCGCCCACGCTCACCAAGCCCCACCTAGGCGAACGGAAAGTGAATCCGCTTCAGGAACTCGGTCACTGGGGGACGTCAAACCGGCCCCTGACCTTCAACAGAAACGCCAAGAATTCGTCTCCCAGATGCTCTCATCGCCCCTCAGAAGAGCGACGTCTGGGAAGTCGGCTCCTTGGCTGACGGCTTAGTCATCGGCGGAATGACCACCTGGCGCCCGGAGGAGACAATGGCTCCTGGCCTACAAGCAGACGAAGGCGGCCACGACGTCTATCGGTGGCTTACAGACAAGCTTGAACGAAGGAGGCGCATGGCGCTCGAAGCTGCTATGAAGGTCGTCGGCGATGACAAAGACGCGCCCGACGACCAATCCCACTAGGGATCGGCCCGCGAGCACAGAACTCGTCGGTCTGATCTCGGCAAGGTTGTGATAGGCCTGCGCTACGGCTACGATTGCATTGTCGGTATTTTGCTGACGGGGGGACTCAAAATGAAAATTGCAATCGTAGTGGCCATGTCGTTGATCGCGTCCGCCGCTTTCGCGCACGACGCACCGCCTAAATCCCAGCCGGCGACGCCTCCCAAGGCTGCTCCGGTCAAACCGGCAACGAAGCCGACAATCGGCCACTCGGGCGGCACAGATGCCTACGGGTGCCACACCAATAGCCAAACTGGCGAATATCACTGCCACAAGCCGAAATAGGCCCAACCTGTCACCAGTTCAAAGCTGGTGGCTTCTGGCCGTTCCGACCTTTGGGTGGGCCCGCTGGAAAAGAGCTACATACTCTGTAAAGTTTTGCCGGCGCGCTCGCAGGCTGTTCACAAGCGCCATTGAGCGGAAGATGAATCTCTTCCAGCGTCCGAGTATGCTTCTCGGCGGCGAGTAGCGTGCGATGTGCATACGCGGGGGCATTCGGACAGCCAGGTCGCGAATGTGCCACTTGGAGACATTGGCCTCCGCCCCGAAAGCGGACTCAATGACGGGTCTGCACATGGACCACAGGACTTCGACCGCAACCGACCCGTTGCGGACTCCCCCATGTTCCATAAGGTAGGGCTATGGAAGTCTATGCCGTCGACCCCGCTTCCATCACGAAGCATCATCTCGCTGCCTATCTCGCGCTGACGCTCACTTTCCTGGCCTGCGCTGGGATCGTCGCGTCTCTCGGACGGCGTGGTTGGTGGGGAGCAGGGTTGGCCGTGCTCTTGCTGCCGACGCTGGCGAGCTATCCGTTTGGCGGCCGCCCGGAGTGGTCACTGACCTACTTGCCCGACGTCCTTCTGCCACTAGCTCTGGTGCTTGGACTGCCGAGTGGCGCCGCTGGCGCCATCGCGGGTGCAGCAGTTCGACGTTGGCGCGGTTCTCGCGCTTCCTAGGTCTCCTAACCACCCTTCTCTGACGATCGGCACGTCTGCTTCAGGGCAGGCTTAGGTTGGAAGGCTCCCGATTCGGCCAGCCTTAGGTTGGAACACCAAGTGGGCGACCCAAAGTGGTTGCCTGTTTTCAGCGGCATAGCCGGTCACGCTTAAGTTGCCCCGACATGTCTGTCGGGCCAGCTTAAGACTGGCCCGAATCCAAGCTAAGGCTGTCGAAGATGCGAATTCGTCGCAACCGCAGGGGGCCTGACATTGCCCAATGAAGGCCACCCGTCAGCGGACGTCAGAAACGTCAGGGATGGGTGGAAAGGCGACCTTGCCTCAGCCAACTGTCGCGTTAGCTTGGCAATATGCCTGAAGGGTCGAATGCGCATTTCCGCCGGAGCCGCAGCTTGTTGGCGCTCGCGTTTTCCATCCCAGGCGCCGCGCTCGCACTGTTAAATTTCGCGGGTCACATCGGTCTGTTCTGGCAGTTGGTGCAACTGGCGCTGATGGGTGCTGGCGCACTCGTTTTCTGGCGTGAAGCTAAGCGAGTGAAGGCTGCTTCCCTTCAACCAGGCGAGCCGCTGCATGGCGATGACCGACCGCCGACCGCTTAGGGTCGATAGCGGATGTTGCTCCGCCGCTCCAGTTCGGCAGTATTTCTCGATGCGTTCACTTTGGACCCACCAACTGAATGCCGTGTCGGT
>NZ_DAMABV010000018.1:0-69200 GCF_031984885.1 Phenylobacterium sp. | reverse complement strand
CAACGTGACCAATCGTGCCGATGTTGCAGTGCGGCTTGTTGCGTTCGAACTTTTCCTTGGCCATCGGGGTCCTGCCGGCGTTGAATTCAGAAGGTTGGAGCGGGTAGCGGGAATCGAACCCGCATCCTCAGCTTGGAAGGCTGCTGCACTACCATTGTGCTATACCCGCCGCTGAAGGATGCGCGGGGTCGCGCCAGTCTCCTTAAAGTCACGCTCCGAGTGCGTGGTGGGGGAAGCAGGACTCGAACCTGCGAAGGCGTACGCCAGCGGATTTACAGTCCGCCCCCTTTGCCGCTCGGGACATTCCCCCAGCGCGCTCGGAGCCAGATCGGAAGCCTGGACACTGCCCCCCGCCTGAGCGAAGAACCCGTCCGGCCCCCGATTTGGAGCGCGTCTTATAGTGTCCTCCCCTCGCGAACGCAACGCGCACTCGAAAGGTCCGAAAAAATCGGGCCAAAGAGCCTTCAACCGCAAGCCGGACAACGGTTCGGACGAGTGGCTGTGGGGCTGGCACGCGGTCGCGGCCGCACTTTCCAACGACAAAAGGAGCGCGCCTCAACGTCTCCTGGCGACTCCGGATCGGGCCAAGGAGCTCGAATCTCGATTCGGCCGCCCCAAGGCGCTGGAGGTCGTCGAATCGGCCGCCATCGGCCAGATCCTGCCCCAGGGCGCCGTGCACCAGGGCGTGGCCCTACGCATTCCCCTGCTGGAGTCGGTCGCCCTGCAGGACTTCGACGCCAGGCGCGGCGCCGTCCTGCTGATGCTCGACCAGGTCACCGACCCGCAGAACGTCGGCGCCATCCTGCGCTCGGCCGCCGCGTTCGGCGCCGCCGGCGTCATCCTGCAGGACCGCCACGCCCCCAAGCTGACCGGCGCGCTCGCCAAGGCCGCGGTCGGCGCGGTGGACAAGATCCCCACCGCCCACGTGGTCAACCTGTCCCGCGCGCTGGAAACCCTGGCCGACCTCGGCTGGCGCGCGATCGGCCTCGACGGCCATGCCGACGCCTATCTGGAGCAGGCGCTCGACGGCGGCCCGACCGTGCTTGTCCTCGGCTCCGAGGGCGAGGGCCTGCGCCGGCTGGTTTCGGAGCACTGCGACCAATTGGCCAAGATCTCCATGCCCGGCGGCTTCGAGAGCCTGAACGTTTCCGCCGCCGCAGCAGTCGCGCTCTATGAAGCCAGCCGAACCCGCCCCTAGAATTTTTTCCCCCGCCGGAAAGTCATCCGCTGCGCAGCTAAGCGGTTGCGGACTGACGACGGCTGTCGCATTCAAGGCCCGATGATCGAAAGTCTCCTCGCCCCAGGCGCCCTCGCCGCCCTCTTCTCCGTCTTGATGATCGACCTGGTGCTGGCCGGCGACAACGCCGTGGCGGTGGGTCTGGCGGCGGCGGCCCTGCCGCCCGACCAACGACGCAAGGCGATCCTCTGGGGCCTGGCGGTCGCCGTGACCATGCGCATCGGCTTTGCGCTCATCACCGCGCAACTGCTGGGCATCGTCGGCCTGCTGTTCGCCGGCGGCCTGCTGCTGCTCTGGGTCTGTTGGAAGATGTGGCGCGAACTGCGCGAGCAGGCCGCCCACGGCGAGGCCATCGCCGGCGCGGTCATGGACGACGATCCCAGCACCGAGCCGTCCGCCGAAGCCGTCGCCCGCCAGCCGAAGACCTTCCGCGCCGCCTTCATCCAGATCCTCATCGCCGACCTGTCGATGTCGCTGGACAACGTGCTGGCCGTGGCCGGCGCGGCGCGCGAGCATCCGGCGATCCTGGTGTTCGGCCTGCTGCTCTCGATCGCCCTGATGGGCGTGGCGGCCAGCTACATCGCCCGCCTGCTGCACAAGTATCGCTGGATCGGCTACATCGGCCTGGCGATCGTGCTCTATGTCGCCCTGCACATGATGTGGCAGGGCCATCAGGATGTGGTTCGCGATCTGGGCTACATGCCGGCCTACAACGCCGCCGTGCCGGACTTCATGGACATCAAGCCCAAGGTTCCGGCCCACTAGCCTCCTCCGCCAGACGCAGGAACGCCGCCGGACACGCGTTCGGCGGCGTCTTCGTGTCCGCTAGACCGCCTCGGCGATCTTGCGCGTCGCTGCGGCGATGGCGTCCTCGTCCCGGCGGTAGAAGGTCCACTGCTTGATGCGCTTGGGCTTCACCAGCCCGGCCTGCACCAGCAGCCGCATGTGCTCGCTCAAGGTGGGGGCGGTGACGCCCAGCTTGTCGGCGATGAAGACCCCGCACACCCCGTCCTTCACGAGGTCGCCGTCGACCTGCGGCGGGAAATTCGCCGTCGGGTCCTTCAGCCAATCGAGAATCTGAAGCCGGCGCTCATTGGCCAGGGCGCGCAGCAAATCGGCGAGGTCCATTTTGGCACTTTGCCAATCGCCTAACTTATGTCAAGCCAAGGTGCCTTCCCCGAACCGGATTCCGCAGCATGGCCGACTACCCGTTCGTCACCCTCGACGTGTTCACCGACACCCGCTTCGGCGGCAATCCGCTGGCCGTCTTCACCGACGCCCGCGGTCTCAGCGACGCCGACATGCAGGCGCTGGCCGCCGAGATGAACCTCTCGGAGACGACCTTCATCCTGCCGCCGCAGGACCCCGCCAACACCGCGCGGGTGCGGATCTTCAACCGCACGGCCGAAATGCCGTTCGCCGGCCACCCGTCCGTGGGCACGGGCTGGGTGCTCTCGCAGATGGGCAAGGGCCATGACCTGCGGCTCGAAGTGCCGGCCGGCATCGTCGGCGTGACCATCGTCGATGGAGGCGGCGTCATCGCCGCCCCGCAGCCGCTGTCGCTCGGCGTAGACCTGCCGGTCGAGACCATCGCCGCCTGCGCCGGCCTGGCGCCGGCCGACATCGTCGTCGCCGGCCACCGTCCGGTGGAGGCCAGCGTCGGGGTCACCTTCGTCATCGCCGAGGTGGGCGGCCAGGCCCTCACCCGCGCCGCGCCCGATCTCGCCGCCTTCCGCCAGGCCGCCCTCGATTTCCCGGCCTTCGGCGACCGCCTCTCGCTGCATCTCTACGCCCGCGACGGGCAAGGCGCCCTGCGCGCCCGCATGTTCGCGCCCAATTCCGGCACCGTCGAGGACCCGGCCACCGGCAGCGCCAACGCCACCCTCGCCGCCCTGCTGCTGTCGCTGTCCGACGCGCCCGAGGGCGGCTGGGACATCGTCCAGGGCGTGGAGATGGGCCGCCCCTCGCGCCTGCGCGCCACCGCCCGCCGCACGCCCGAGGGCGTGTTCGCCACGGTCGGCGGCGGCTGCGTCCCGGTCCTGCGCGGCCAAGCCAGCGTCTGATGAGCGCGCGCAAGCCCCTCGACCTGTTCGCGCTCAGCGTGATGGTCGCCCTTTGCCTGGCCTGGGGATTTCAGCAGATCGCCGTCAAGCTGATCGCCGCCGACATCACGCCGGTGATGCAGATGGCCGTGCGCTCGGCCATCGCCGCGGTGGTGCTGGGCCTGATGACGCTGCGCAACGAGGGCCGCGGGGCCTTCGCCGACGGCACCCTGCCCGCCGGCCTGCTGGTGGGGCTGCTGTTCGGGCTCGAATTTCTGTTCATCGCCCAGGGCCTGGTGCTGACCAGCGCCTCGCACATGGTCGTGTTCCTCTACAGCGCGCCGATCTTCTCGGCCCTGGGCCTGCACCTGCGGTTCCGGGACGAGCGGCTCAGGCCCCTTCAGTGGGCCGGCGTCCTCGTCGCCTTCGGCGGCATCGCCGTCTCTTTCCTGGGCGCCGGCGACCAGGTCGGCCGCAACATGCTGATCGGCGACGCCATGGGCCTGCTGGCCGGCCTGGCCTGGGGCCTGACCACCGTGGCCATTCGCGGCTCGCGGCTGTCCGACGCCCCGGCGGTCAAGACCCTGTTCTACCAGGTGGCCTTCGCCGGGGTGATGCTGCTGGCCATCGCCGCGCTGCGCGGCGAGATGGGGGTGAACCTGACGCCGGGCGTCGCCCTCAACCTGGGCTTCCAGACCATCGTCATCACCCTGGTCAGCTACGTGATCTGGTTCTGGCTGCTGCGGAAGTACCTGGCCTCGCGGCTGTCGATCCTGTCGTTCCTCACCCCGCTGTTCGGGGTGATGTTCAGCGTCGTGGTCCTGCACGAGCCGCTGGAGCCGGCCTTCGTCGCCGGCGCCCTGCTGGTGCTGGTCGGCATCAGCCTGGTCAGCGGCGCCGAACTGCTGCGCGACCGCCTCGGCCGCGCAGCGCTCTAGCTCGTCAGGCCTCGGCTTCCGGGCCGCCGAAGCGCTCCAGCCACTCGGCGACCTGCTCGTTCTCGACCTTCCTGAACAGCACCTCCGGCGCGGCGACCTTGCGGCCCGCCGGCAGGATGTCGAGGATCGCCGCGCCCTGCGCGCTCGGCCAGGCGGCCGGATAGTCCTCGCCGACCGCCAGCGCGATCTTCTCGCAGGCGAACGGGATGAACGGCTCGGACACCTTGGCGAACAGCGCCACCAGGTTCAGGCCCGTGCGCACCACCACCGTGGCGCGCTCGACGTCGGTCTTGATCGCCGTCCACGGCGCGGCTTCGGTAAGATACTGGTTGCCCAGCACCCAAAGCTGCCGAAGGGCGGCGGTCGACTTGCGGAACTCCCGCGCCTCCATGAACTCGTTCAGCTCGGCCACCTTGGCGGTGACGTCGGCATGGAGCCTGGCCTCCAGCTCGCCCGGCTCGCCGCCTTCCGGCACGACCCCCTCGAACCGCGCTTCGGTGAACTTCAGGATTCGATTGACGAAATTGCCCAGCACGTCGGCCAGGTCGGCGTTCACCTGCGCCTGGAACTGCTCCCAGGTGAAGGTCGAGTCCGAGGTCTCGGGCGTGTTCGCCGTCACCCACCAGCGCCAGTAGTCGGCCGGCAGCAGCTCCAGCGCGTGGTCCATGAACACGCCGCGCTTCTGCGAGGTCGAGAACTTGCCGCCGTAATAGTCCAGCCAATTGAAGCCCTTGAGCTGGTCGACCAGCTTCCACGGCGCATTGTTCGTCACCCGCCAGGCGCCGTCGGCCTCGAGCTTCTCGTTGATCCCGATCAGGGTGCAGGGAAAGCCGACCGTGTGGAACGGCACGTTGTCCTTGCCCATGAATTCGACATAGGTGACGTCGGCCGCCTCGGGCCCGCGCCACCAGCGCTCCCACTCGCGATCCTCGGCCGGGCCGCGGCCCGCCTCGGCGGCGCGGGCGTCCGCCCACTCCCAGGTCGCGGCGATGTATTCGATCGGCGCGTCGAACCAGACGTAGAACACCTTGCCGGCCAGGCCCTCGACGTCGGGCGTCCGGCCCTGCGGATTGGGGCCCCACTCGAAGGCGTTGACCGGAACGCCCCACTCCAGGTCGCGGGTGATGCCGCGGTCCTGCAGGCCTTCGTCCAGCCACTTCAGGGCGATGGAGGTGACCAGCAGCGGCCACTCGCCCTTCTTGCCGTCGATCCAGGCCCGCAGCTTGTCGGAGAACAGGCTCTGGCGCAGGAACAGGTGCTTGGAGTCGCGGATCTCGATGTCTTCCGAGCCGGAAACGGCCGAGCGCGGATGGATCAGGTCGGCCGGATCCAGCACCCGGGTGCAGTTCTCGCACTGGTCGCCGCGCGCGGCCTGGTATCCACAATGCGGGCAGGTCCCGATCACGTAGCGGTCGGGCAGGAAGCGCTTGTCGGCGTTGGAATAGACCTGCTGGGTCACCCGCTCCTCGATGAAGCCGGCCTCCCACAGTTGCTGCGCGAACCGCTGGGTCAGCCGGTGGTTCTGCGGCGAGGACGAGCGCCCGAAATGGTCCCAGGACAGGCCGAACCTGCGGCCCAGGTCATGCTGCACCTCGTGCTGCTGGGCGCAGAAGGTCGCCGGATCGAGGCCGGCCTCGGCCGCCGCCAGCTCGGTCGGCGTGCCATGCTCGTCGGTGGCGCAGATATAGAGGGTCTCGTTCCCCCGCGCGCGCTGGAACCGGGCATAGACGTCGGCCGGCAGCATCGAGCCCGCGAGCGTCCCCAGGTGCTTGATCCCGTTGATGTAGGGCAAGGCCGAGGTGATGAGGATGCGGGACATGATGTCTCTCGAAATGAGGAGGAGCGGCGGCTTATAGGGCGCCGCATGTGGTTCCCAAAGTGCTGGCTTGCGGCGTCAGAGCGGGCCTTTGAAGATGAACACCGCGCCGGCCGCGATCAGCGTGAAGCCGATCATATGGTTGAGGGTGAACCGTTCGCCCAGATAGGTGACGGAGAAGATCGCGAACACCGCCAGGGTGATCACCTCCTGCATCGTCTTCAGCTCGGCCGGCGAATAGACCTCGCGCCCGATCCGGTTGGCCGGCACGGCCAGGCAGTATTCGAAGAAGGCGATGCCCCAGCTCGCCAGCACCAGCAGCCAGATCGGCCGGTGCTCGACTTTCAGATGCCCGTACCAGGCGAATGTCATGAAGATGTTGGACGCCACGAGCAGAAGGATCGGCGCGATCATCGCCATCGGGATAGGCATCGGAAGCGCTCCTTGCGCATTAGCACTTAAATTCTGGCGGCTTGTCCCTATAAGCTGCGCTTCGGGCGAGTTGGAGAGCGGGCATGTGGACGAAAGCGCTGGGTACGGCTGCGGTTCTGGCTTTGAGCGTGACGATGGCCGCCTGCGGCCAGGGCGGCGGATCGGCCAAGGACCAGACTCTCAAGATCTATAACTGGTCGGACTATATCGACCCCCAGATCCTGGCCGACTTCACCAAGGAAACCGGGATCAAGGTCCAGTACGACACCTTCGATTCCAACGAGATCCTCGAGACCAAGGTCCTGCAGGGCAACACCGGCTACGACGTCGTCGCGCCGTCGAACCACAACGTGCCCCGCTACGTCGCCGCCGGCGCGATCGCCGCGCTCGACAAGGCCCAGTTGCCCAACAACAAGAACCTGTGGCCCGACATCATGGGCTACATGGAGCCCTTCGATCCGGGCCAGAAGTACACCGTGCCCTACATGTGGGGCACGATCGGCATCGGCTACAACGTCAAGCAAGTGGCCAAGCGCCTGCCTGGCGTGAACATCGACAGTTGGGCGGTGGTGTTCGATCCGGCCAACCTCGCCAAGCTCAAGGACTGCGGCGTCTATTATCTCGACGCGTCCGAGGACATGTACGCGGTCGCGCTCAACTACCTGGGCAAGGATCCGAATTCCAAGAACGTCGCCGACTACCAGGCCGCCACCGACATGATGGTCAAGGCGCGGCCCTTCGTGCGCAAGTTCCACTCCTCGGAATATGTCGAGGCCCTGGCCAACGGCGACATCTGCGTGGCGGTCGGCTATTCGGGCGACATCCTCCAGGCCAAGACCCGGGCCGAGGAAGCCAAGAACGGCGTCGAGCTGGCCTATGTGATCCCCAAGGAAGGCAGCCAGGTCTGGTTCGACGTGTTCGCCATTCCGGCCGACGCGCCCAACCCCACGGCGGCCTACAAGTTCCTCGACTACATGCTGCGGCCGGACGTCATCGCCAAGGCGTCGAACTACACCCAGTACGCCAACGCCAACCTGCCGGCGACGCCGATGGTCGACGCCTCGGTGCGCGGCGACCCGAACGTCTATCCGACCCCGGACCTGTTCAAGCGTCTCTTCGTCACCACCACCAAGGACCAGGCTCTGCTGCGCGAAGTCACGCGCATGTGGACCCGGGTGCAGACCGGCCAGTAGGAAGGCGGGTAGATGACCGAACGCAGCCGCCCGCGCCTCAATATCGGCGCGGTCCGTTCGACCTTTGCGCCGTGGTCCGATCCCACGGCCAAGCCCCTGGTGCGTTTCGACAAGGTGGTGAAGCGGTTCGACGGCGAGACGGCGGTCAACGGCGTCTCCCTCGACATCTATCCCGGCGAGTTCTTCGCCCTGCTCGGCCCCTCGGGCTGCGGCAAGACCACCCTGATGCGCCTGCTCGCCGGTTTCGAGACGCCTGACGAAGGCCGTGTGCTGCTGGCCGGCGAGGACCTGGTCGGCAAGCCGCCGCACGAGCGGCCGGTCAACATGATGTTCCAGTCCTATGCGCTCTTCCCTCACCTGTCGGTGGAGCGGAACATCGCCTTTGGCCTCAAGCAGCAGGGCATGCCCAAGGACGAGATCGCCGCGCGGGTGAGCGAGATGCTGTCCCTGGTGCGTCTCGACGGCCTGGCCCGGCGCAAGCCCCACCAGCTTTCCGGCGGCCAGCGCCAGCGCGTCGCCCTGGCCCGCGCCATCGCGCCCCGGCCCAAGATGCTGCTGCTCGACGAGCCGCTCGCCGCCCTCGACAAGAAGCTGCGCGAGGAGACCCAGTGGGAGCTGATGGCCCTGCAGCAGCAGTTGGGCATGACCTTCCTGATCGTCACCCACGACCAGGAAGAGGCCATGGTCACCGCCGACCGCATCGCCGTCATGCGCGCCGGCCAGATCGTGCAGATGGGCCGCCCGGCCGACGTCTACGAGGCGCCCAACTCGCGCTACGTGGCCGACTTCATCGGCGACGTGAACATCTTCGAGGGCAAGGCCGAGTACGCCGACGGGCTCACCGTGCGGATGGCCAGCAGCGAGTCGCCCCAAGGCTTCGACATCATCGAGGACGACCCCATCGAGGTCGGGTCGACCGCCTGGCTGGCGGTCCGGCCGGAGAAGATCCAGGTCCACCTGGACGAGCCGCCGCCCGGTCCCAACCGCATGGCCGGCAAGGTCGCCGATATCGGCTATCTCGGCGACTGGACCACCTATCTCGTCGAGCTGGAGGGCGGGCGCACGATCCGCGCCGCCCGCGCCAACGCCGCCCGCTTCGTGGACCGTCCCGTCGACTGGGACGACCAGGTGTGGCTGACCTTCGCCCGCGACGCGGGCGTGGTGCTAACCCAGTGACGGCCCGCCGCGACCGCACGGGCCTGACGGCCCTGGCGCCGTTCCTGTGGCTTGGGCTGTTCTTCCTGTTTCCGTTCCTGCTGGTGGCCAAGCTGTCGCTGTCGGAAACGGCCCTGGCCATGCCGCCCTACGCCCCGCGCCTCGACTGGTCGCAGGGCATGGCTGGCTTCCGCACCTTCCTGGCAGGGCTGGATTTCGAAACCTACGCCCGGCTGACCTCCGACCGGCTGTACATCGTCG
This sequence comes from Phenylobacterium sp., assembly GCF_031984885.1. Lineage (GTDB taxonomy): Bacteria > Pseudomonadota > Alphaproteobacteria > Caulobacterales > Caulobacteraceae > Phenylobacterium. The sequence goes on along the minus strand of NZ_DAMABV010000018.1, from coordinate 60,126 downwards.
CCTATCTTTCCAGCCTGAAGTTCGCGGCGGTGGCCACCTTCATCCTGCTGCTGCTCGGCTATCCGCTGGCCTATGCGATGTCGCGCTGCACGCCCTCGGTGCGCAAGGCGCTGCTGATGGCGATGATCCTGCCGTTCTGGACCAGCTTCCTGATCCGGGTTTACGCGCTGATCGGCATTCTCAAACCCGAGGGGCTGCTGAACGTCGCCCTGCGCGCCGTCGGGCTGGGGCCGGTGTCGCTGCTCAACACCGACACGGCGATCTATATCGGCCTGGTCTACGCCTACCTGCCCTTCATGGTCCTGCCGCTCTATGCGGTGCTGGAGCGCCAGCAGCACGACCTGCTCGAGGCGGCGGCCGACCTCGGCTGCACGCCGCTCGGCGCCTTCTGGCGGGTGACCTTCCCGCTGTCGCTGCCGGGGGTCGCGGCCGGCTCGCTGCTCTGCTTCATCCCCATGGTCGGCGAGTTCGTCATCCCCGACCTGCTGGGCGGGTCCTCGACCCTGATGCTGGGCAAGACGATCTGGACCGAGTTCTTCGCCAATCGCGACTGGCCGGCGGCCTCGGCGGTGGCGATCGTGCTGCTGTTCACCCTGGTCGTCCCGATCGTGCTCTATCAGCGCCAGCAGGCGAAGCTGACGGAGATCGGGCGATGAAGCGCGGCCTGAGCGGATTCAACGTCGCCGCCCTGGTCGTCGGGTTCGGGTTCCTCTACCTGCCGATCGTCCTGCTGGTGATCTACTCGTTCAACGCCAGCCGGCTGGTCACGGTCTGGGGCGGCTTTTCCACCCGCTGGTACGCCTCCCTCTTCCGCAACGAACAGCTCCTGGACGCGATCTGGGTGACCTTCCGGGTCGGGCTGATCTCGGCGACCATCGCCACCATCCTTGGGACCTTCGCGGCCGTGGCCCTGGTCCGCACCCGCCGCTTCCCGGGCCGCACCCTGTTTTCGGGCATGGTGTTCGCCCCGCTGGTCATGCCCGAGGTGATCCTTGGCCTGTCGCTGCTGCTGCTGTTCGTCTCGCTGGGCCTGCCGCGCGGCTTCTGGACCGTGACCGTCAGCCACGCGACGGTCACCATGTGCTACGCCTGCGTGGTCATCCAGGCGCGGCTCGCCGCCTTCGACCGCCAGTTGGAGGAAGCCGCCCAGGACCTGGGCTGCCCGCCGTTCAAGGCGTTCTTCCTGGTCACCCTGCCCAATATCGCCCCGGCCGTCGCCGCGGCCTGGATGCTGGCCTTCACCCTCTCGCTCGACGACCTGGTGATCGCCAGCTTCACCTCCGGCCCCGGCGCCACCACCCTGCCGATGCGCATCTACAGCCAGGTTCGCCTCGGGGTGAGCCCGGAGATCAACGCCGTCTCGACCCTGCTGATCGGCCTGGTCGCCACCGGCGTGATCGCCGTCTACCTGTTCCAGATGCGGCGCAGGACCGACAGCTAGTCGGCCGCGTCCAGCGCCCTCGCCCGCGCCGAGAGATAGGCGTGGAGGTCGGCGATCTCCGCGTCGGTGAACACCTTGAAGTCGTCGCGCGCCACCAGCGTCATGATGCCCAGGTGGCGTCCGCTGATCGGCGCGCCCGTCCGCATCAGCGTCGCGAACGCCTCGGCGTCATAGGCCCCGACCACCCGCAGGTCCGGGCCGCCTTCGAGGTCGTCCCCGGCCAGATCCGAGCCGTGGCACTCCGAACAGACCGTCCGCGCGATGTGCCGCCCGCGCGCCAGGTCCGGCCCCAGGTCCATGGCCGGGCGCGAGCGGCCGCGCGCCGCCCGCCGCGGCTCGTCCAGCGCCCCGGCCAGCACCGCCGCGCGGGCGCGCCATCCCGCGCTCTGCGGCGGCGTGGGCGCGCCGGCCGGCGGATGCGACCGCACGAAGGCCAGCACGGCGGACAGCTCGTCCGGCGTCAGGTGCATGAAGGTCTGCGCGGGCATGCCCCACAGCGCTCGCCCGTCGCCGGGCCGCACGCCCTGGCGGATCGCCTGGGCCAGTTGCTCGTCGCTATAGCGGGCCGCCGCCAGGGTCAGGTTGGGAGCGTAGTTGCGCACCAGGCGGGGGTTCGGGTTGTAGACCTTCCCCTGCAGGTTCTCCCCATGACAACCGGTGCAGCCGTAGAGCTTGCCGAGCCGCCGCCCCTCCGCCGCCATCGCCGGCGCCCCGGCGCTCGCCGTCTCCGGCGCGACCGGATAGGCGCGCGTGATCAGCATTTCGCTCCAGATCCACAGCGCGACGACCACCAGCGTCCCGATCGCCACCGCGCCCAGCAGGATCGAAAGGAAAAGCCGCCCCCGCGCCACGCCGCGCGCCTAGAGCGCGGGCACGCGGTCGAACCAGGGCCGCGTCGCCTCCAGTTGGCCGGCCAGCCTATAGAGCAGCGCCTCCTCGCCCATCCGCCCGACGAACTGGATGCCGATCGGCAAGCCGCCCTTGCTCCAGGCCAGGGGCACGGTCATCGCCGGCTGGCCGGTGTTGTTGAAGGCCTGGGTGTTGGGCATGAACTTGAACAGGCGCTGGACGTACTCGCGCGGATCCTCGGTCAGGTGGCCGACCGGGATCGCCGGGCTGCCCAGGGTCGAGAGCAGCAGCACGTCGTATTGCCGGAACAGCCCCGCCATCGCCCGGCCATAGGCGTGGATCGCCGCCAGGCCCCGCACATAGGCCGAGCCCGAAACCTGCTTGCCGCGCTGGTACATCAGCCAGGTGAGCTGCTCGACGTCGCCTTCCGCCACCGGCCGGCCCCGCTGCTCGCCCTCGGCCTCCAGGGTCGCGGCGATGCTGGCGGCGATGACGTCGCCGGCGCCCTGCTGCATGGCCGCCAGATCGCCCGGCACGTGCACCTCCTCGACCATGTGGCCCAGGCCCTCGCACAGCTTGGCGGCGTCGAGCACCGCGGCGGCGCACTCCGGGTCCAGGGCGTCGGAGGCCAGGGCCGCGGTGGTGAAGCCGATCGCCAGCTTGCCCGGATCGCGCCGCGCCTCCTCGGCGAACGGCCGCTCGGGCGCGGCCAGGAAATAGGGATCGCCCGGCTGGGGCTGGCAGACCGCGTCCAGCAGCGCGGCGCTGTCGCGCACCGAGCGCGTCACCGCATGCTGGATCGAGGCCCCGCCCCATCCCTCGCCGGTCGGCGCGAACGACACCCGCCCGCGCGAAGGCTTCATGCCGAACAGCCCGCAGGCCGAGGCCGGCGTGCGGATCGATCCGCCGCCGTCGCTGGCGTGCGCGGCCGGCACGATGCCGGCGGCGACCGCCGCGGCCGCCCCGCCCGACGAGCCGCCGGGCGTGCGCGTCGTGTCCCAGGGGTTGCGGCAGACGCCCAGCAGCGCCGGCTCGGTGACCGGCATCAGGCCGAACTCAGGGGTGTTGGTCTTGCCGAACAGCACCAGCCCCGCCTCCTTGTAGGCGGTGACGATCGCGCTGTCGGCCGCGGCGACGGCGTCGCGGAACACCGCCGAGCCGGCCGTGGTCGGCGAGCCGGCCAGTTGCGCGCCAAGGTCCTTCAGCAGGAACGGCACGCCGGCCATCGGCCCGCCCCAGATGTCGCGCTTGACGTCCTGCCGGCCCCACTCGGTCAGGTCCATGGTCACGGCGTTGATCTTCGGATTGACCGCCGCCATCCGCGCCACGGCGGTCTCCAGCAGTTCCGAAGGACTGACCTCGCCCTTCGAGACCAGTCCGGCCAGACCCACGGCGTCGTGCTTGCGGTACTCTTCGAAGTTCATGGCGCGCTCCCTGCTTTGCCGCAGGTGACCATAGGCGCGCCGCTAATCCAACCTCGCTAGTGGCGCAGGCCGACGTGCTCGACGATCGCGCCCTTCATCGAGTGGGTCTGCTGGATCGGCAGTCCCGTGGTCTCGAACTGGGTCTTTAGCTGCGCCTTGCGCACGGCCATCTGTTCGCCAAGCGCATCCATGTCCAATCCCGCCTCGCGGGCCTGGGCGAACATGCCCTCGGAGCGCATCTCCTCCTCGTGGACGTGATGCTTGATCTCTTCGGACAGCACCTTGACCTTGGCGTCGTAGAACGCCTCGTCCGGCGCGGCCTCGGCCAGTTCGGCGATCAGCATCTTGGCGCCGTCGTGCTCGACATAGGCCTCGTCGAGGGTGTCGTCCTCGATCTTGCCGCGGCAGGCCGGATAGAAGATCTCCTCCTCGATCATCGTATGGACGGTCAGCTCGACGCAGATCTTGTGCACCAGCGCGGCCTTGCGCGAGGCGCCGCGCGCCGTCTCGAACGCCTCGAACAGGGCTTCGACGGCGCGGTGATCGGCCTTGAGCAGGGCGATGGCGTCGGGTTGCGACGTGGCCATGGTGTCTCTCCTGGGGTTGCTTCCAGGGTCAACACCTGCCCGCCGCCAGTGTTCCGCTAGTCTTCTGTGATCTCGCTGTGCTTCTGGGTGTCGCGCATCCGCAGGTAGGTGATGAGCGAGACGCCGATCATGCCGGTGACGTACCAGTAGAAGCCGCTCTCCATGCCCTGGGACTTGAACCACAGCGCCACGTACTCGGCCGTGCCGCCGAAGATGGTGTTGGCCAGCGCATAGGGCAGCGCCACGCCCAGCGCGCGGATATGGGCCGGGAACAGCTCGGCCTTCACCACCGCATTGATCGAGGTGTAGCCGGTGACGATGATCAGGGCGCCCAGCACGATGGCGAACGCCACATAGGGGTCGCTGGTCTTGGAGAGCGTCGTGAAGATCAACCAGGTGAAGGCCACCCCCAGCACGCCGAAGGCGATCATCAGCGGCCTGCGCCCGATCCTGTCCGACAGCGCCCCGGCCGCCGGCTGGATCAGCATGTAGACGAACAGGGCCGCGGCGGTGATCGCCGTCGCGCTCTCGCGGCTGAAACCCGAGGTGTTGACCAGGAATTTCTGCATGTAGGTCGAGTAGGCATAGAAGGCCAGCGTGCCCCCGGCCGTCAGGGCGATGACCATCAGCGCCTGCCGTGGGTAATGCCTGAACAGCGTCAGGCCGCTCGACTTGGGCGCGTCGCTCCCCTGGGCGTTCTTGAACGACTCCGTCTCGGCTAGGCCGCGCCGCAGGTAGAACACCACCACCGCCAGCCCCCCGCCGATGACGAACGGGATCCGCCAGCCCCAGGATTCCAGGTCCGGCTCGGGCAGGATCGCCTGCAGCACCAGCAGCACCAGCAGCGCCAGCAACTGGCCCGAGATCAGCGTCACGTACTGGAAGGACGAGAAGAAGCCGCGGCGCCGCTTGCCGGCCATCTCGCTCAGATAGGTCGCGCTGGCCCCGTACTCGCCGCCGACGCTCAGGCCCTGCATCAGGCGCGCCAGCACCAGCAGCGCCGGCGCGATCCAGCCGATCTGGTCGTATCCCGGGGTCAGGGCGATCAGCAGCGAGCCGGCGCACATCAGCGACACCGACAGGGTCAGGCCCGCCTTGCGCCCCTTGCGGTCGGAATAGATGCCCATGATCCAGGCCCCGATCGGCCGCATCAGGAAGCCGACGGCGAACACCGCCGCAGCGTTCAGCAACTGCGCGGTGCGGTCGCCCGCCGGGAAGAAGACCGGAGCGAAATAGAGGGTGAAGGCCGAATAGACGTACCAATCGTACCACTCGACCAGGTTGCCGGTGGACCCGCCGATGATCGATTTGAGACGATGCCGGCGATCGGCGGCGGCGCTGTCGGCCATAAGACCCCTCCCCCTGGGGAACTACGAAACAGGCCGGCGCTCTTGCGGCGCCGGCCGGACGCCGGGAGACTACTTCCAGACGAGGGAGTCTTCCTAGGCCTGAAGCCTCAGTGCGCGCTCGACAGCTTCATCAGGACCAGCCCGCCGACGATCATCACCGCCGCCAGCACCCGCACCGCGCTGAGATGCTCGCCCAGCACCGCGACGCCGACGACGAAGGCGCCCACCGCGCCGATCCCGGTCCAGACGGTATAGGCCGTGCCCAGCGGCAGGGTCTTCATCGAGACCGACAGCAGGCCGAAGCTGGCCGTCACCGTCCCGAGGGTGATCACCGTCGGGACGAGCTTGGTGAAGCCGTCCGACTGTTTCATGGAGAACGCCCAGACCACCTCCAGCAGTCCGGCGACAAACAGAATGATCCAGGCCATCACGGCCCTCCTTTCGAAGAGCCGGGCCGTCCCGGACATTGCTACCCATGTGGTGGGGGAGGTCGTTCCTCGCGGCCCCTAGCTAGGGTTCGCCCGCCGCGTGGTCGTCGCCCGCCGGCCGGCTGGGGCTTGGCAGCCGGGGCGGGGCGTGGCATCGGTCCGCTGGCGCGCGGTGCGCCGGCTTAGCTCAGTTGGTAGAGCAGCGGTTTTGTAAACCGAAGGTCACGGGTTCGAATCCTGTAGCCGGCACCATTCCCCACGCGGGTCTCCGGGACCTTCCCTCATTCCACAGGCGGCCGAACTTGGACCTCAAGCCCATCGAGATCTTCATCGACGCCGACGCCTGCCCGGTGAAGGACGAGGTCTACAAGGTCGCCCAGCGCTATGGCCTGAAGACCTGGGTGGTTTCCAACGCCTTCATGCAGATCCCGCAGTCGCCCCTCGTGGCCCGGATGATCGTCGACGCCGGACCCGACGCGGCCGATGACTGGATCGCCGAGCAGATCGCCCCCGGCGACGTCGCGATCACCAACGACATCCCCCTGGCCGAGCGCGTGCTCAAGGCCGGCGGCCACGCCCTGGCCGCCAACGGCCGGCCCTTCACCGAGAACTCGATCGGGTCGGCGATGGCCCAGCGCGCCCTGATGGAGCAGTTGCGCTCCACCGGCGAGATGCTCGGCGGCCCCAAGCCCTTCGACCGCAACGACCGCTCGCGGTTCCTCCAGGCCCTCGACGAGACGATCCAGAAGGAACGCCGCCGTCGCGCCTTGCAACCGGGCCGCTCATGACTAGCTTGCGGTCAAGTTTGGTCGAGGGGTTACGAACATGCGCAACGCGCTGATGCTGTCTGTCCTGGGGTCCTGCGCCCTGCTCGCCGGCTGCGGCCAGGGGGGCGGCGAGAAGGCCGCGGAGCCTTCGACGGCGGCGCCGGCCGCGCCCGAACCCAGCGCCGCCGAGAAGCAGGCCCTCGTCGCCAGCCTGCCTGCGCCCTACAACACCGCCGACATCGACAACGGCAAGATGAAGTTCGCCATGTGCCGGTCGTGCCACACGATCGTCCCCGGCGGCGCCAACCTGACCGGCCCCAACCTGCACGGCGTCTTCGGCCGCAAGGCCGGCGCGCTCGAGACCTACAAGTATTCCGACGCCGTGAGGAACGCGGGCTTCGTCTGGGACGCCGAGCACCTGGACAAGTGGCTGGCCGAACCGCGCACCTTCCTGCCCGGCACCAAGATGTCGTTCGCCGGCCTCAAGGCCGAGAAGGACCGCATCGACCTCATCGCCTATCTGAAGGTCGAGACCGGCTATAAGGCCCCGTGAGGCGCTAGCATTCCAGAAAAGCAACCTTGACGAGAATAGAGTTCAGCCGCAGCATGACGCTGTCGAGGCTGCGCTTGCATCTGTCAGCCGAGATCCTGCGCCGGCGCCTGTGACACCCCCTTGTCGCAGCCGGCGCCACCCCGACAACTCGCCTCCCCCGCCGGGGGAGGCTTTTTCGTTGCAGGCCTATTCGGCGGCGTTGGCGGCGCGGGCCTGTTCGGCTTCCTCGAAGGCCTCGATGCGCCGCGCGGTCGCCTGGGGCGATTTCGTGAAGCGCGCCAGCATGTTGTAGAACACCGGCACGATGAACAGGGTCAGCAGGGTCGCGAAGATCGCCCCGAAGAAGATGACCACCCCGATCGTCTTGCGGCTCTCGCCGCCGGCCCCGCCCCACATGATCAGCGGAATCGCGCCGGCCGCCGCGGCGATCGAGGTCATGATGATCGGCCGCAGGCGCAGCGAGGCGCTCTCGATCACCGCCTCGCGGATCGACAGCCCCTCGTCGCGCAACTGGTTCGCGAACTCGACGATCAGGATGCCGTTCTTGGCGGCGATGCCGATCAGGATGATCAGGCCGATCTGGCTGTAGGTGTTGATGGTCGAGCCGGCGATCAGCAGGCCGAACAGCCCGCCCAAGGCCGCCACCGGCACGGTCAGCATGATCACGCCCGGGTGGATCCAGCTTTCGAACTGCGCGGCCAGCACCAGGAACACCAGCAGCAGCGCCATGCCGAACGCCAGCCCGACGGCGCCGCCGGCCTCCAGGTAGTCGCGCGCCATCCCGCCCCACTTCACCTGCGGGCCGGGCGGCATCTTGGCGATCTCGGTCTCGAAGAACTTGACCGCGTCGCCGACCGGATAGCCCGGATTGAGCTGGGCCGAGAGCGTGACCGAGCGCAGGCGATCGACGCGCGAGCGGTCGGGCGTGTCGCCCCGCACCTCGGTCGTCACCACCGTCGACAGCGGGATCAACTGCCCGGAACTGGCCCGGACATAGAGGTTGCCGATGTCCTTCTCGGTCTGGCGCTGCTCGCGGTCGGTCTGCAGCAGCACGTCGTATTCCTGGCCGTTCTTGATGTAGGTCGTGACCCGGCGCGTGCCGAAGTTGCTCTCCAGCGCCCGCCCGACCGCCTGGGCCGAGACGCCCAGCGCCGCAGCCTTCTCGCGGTCGACATTGACCAGCACCCGCGGGCTGGTCGGCTCATAGTCGATCCGCGCGCGCGACAGGCCGGGATTGGCTTCCGCCGCCGCCAGCAGCGGCTTGATCCAGGCCGCGATCTGCCCGTAGTCGTCGCCGGTGACGATCACGTCCACGCCGCTGCCGCCGCCACCGCCGCCGCCTCCCCGCTGGAAGGCCGGCCGCACCGAGGCGATGGCGCGCACCGAGGTGATCGACGAAAGCTCGCGGTTGAGCTGGGCGGCCAGCTCGTTCGAGGTCAGCCCGGCGTCCGGCGCCAGGTTGGCGTTGCCGAAGCCGCTGTTGAACTGGCTGCTGCCGCCGAAGCGCGGCACGCCGAGGATGTAGCGGGTGATGACCCCGTCCTTGAGCAGCTCCTGCAGCCGCGTCTCGACCTCGCCCGCCGCCTTCAGGGTGTAGTCGTAGCCGGCGCCCTCGGGACCGACGACGTTCAGGTCGATCCGTCCGCGATCCTCTTCCGGCACCAGTTCGCGCGGCAGGACGGAAAACAGGCCGCCGGCGCCGGCGGCCAGCACCACGACCAGCACCACGGTCGCGATGGTCGCGCGCCGCTCGCCCAGGATCGCGTCCAGCGAGGCGTGATAGGACCCCCGCAGCCTGTCCATCGCCCCGTCGACATAGCGGGCGATGAAGCCCTCGCCATGCGCCGGGCGCAGCAGCTTGGAGGCCAGCATCGGCGACAGGCTCAGCGCCAGCAGGGCCGAGAACGCCACCGCCGCGGCGATCGCCACCGCCAGCTCCACGAACAGCCGGCCGATGTATCCGGGCAGGAACATCAGCGGCGCGAACACCGAGATCAGCACGATCGTCGTGGCGACGACCGCGAAGAACACCTGGCGCGCGCCCCGCTGCGCCGCGACGATCGGCGGCTCGCCGTCGTCGATGCGGCGCTGGATGTTCTCGACCACCACGATGGCGTCGTCGACCACCAGGCCGATGGCCAGCACCAGGGCCAGCAGCGTCAGCAGGTTCAGCGAGAAACCCAGCGGCGCCAGGACGATGAAGGTCGACAGGATGCAGATCGGGGCCACCACCGAGGGGATCAGCGCCGCGCGCCACGTCCCCAGGAAGATGAAGTTCACCAGCGCCACGAGCGCCATGGAGATCCCCATCGTGATCCAGACTTCCTCGATCGCGTGCTTGGTGAAGATCGTATAGTCGACCGCCACCTCCAGCACCGTGCCCTTGGGCAGCGACTTGTTCAGTTCCGGCAGCAGGTCGCGCACGCCCTGCGAGATCTCCAGGTCGTTGGCCTGGGACTGGCGGGTGATCCCGATGCCGACCTGGTCGCGGCCGTTGGAGCGGAAGCTGCGGCGCCGCTCGTCCGGCCCCTCCTCCACCCGCGCGATGTCGCCCAGGCGGGTGACGTATTCCTGGGTGGTGTTGCCCGTGGCCGCGCCCGTGCGCGCGCCCGACGGCGTCACCGGAAGCTGGGCGAACTGCTCGGGCGTGGAATAGCCGCGCCCGACCCGGATGGTGAAATCCTTGTCCGGGGCCTCCAGCGAGCCGGCCGGCAGCTCCAGGTTCTGGCTGTTGAGCGCGTTCTCGACGTCGTCGACCGTCACCCCGCGCGCGGCCATGGCGTTGGGATCGAGCCAGATGCGCATCGAATAGAGCTGGCTGCCGCCGACGAACACCTGGGCCACGCCCGGCACCGTGGAGAACCGCTCGACCAGATAGCGCTGGGCGTAGTCCGACAGTTGCAGCCGGTTCAGCGTCGTCGACGCGAACGAGATGAACATGATCGGCGAGCCGTCGGCCGTCGCCTTGGCGATCTGCGGCGGATCGGCCTGCAGCGGCAGGTTGGCCGCGACCCGGCTGACGGCGTCGCGCACGTCGTTGGCGGCGTCGTCCAGGTTCCGGTCGAGCCGGAACGAGATGTTGATGTTCGAACGGCCGTCGCGCGACGAGGAATTGACCCGGTCGATCCCCTGGATGCCGGAGATCTGCCGCTCGATGACCTCGGTGATCCGCTCCTCGACCACCTCGGCCGACGCGCCGCGATAGGTGGTGGAGATCGACACCACCGGCGGGTCGACGCTGGGCAGTTCGCGCACCGTCAGCGAGGCGAAGGCCGCCACCCCGACGACGCAGAGGATGATCGCCGCGACCGCCGCGAAGACCGGGCGGCGGACCGAAATATCCGACAGCATCATGCGTCAGGCCGCGCGGCGCGCGCCCCGGGCTCGGCTGCGGCCGGCTCGGACGCCAGGATGCGGACCGGCTGGCCCGGCTGCAGCTTGTTCAGGCCGTCGGCGACGATCTGCTCGCCGACCCGCAGGCCCTCGCGGATCTCGACATAGCCGTCCTGGCGCACGCCGGTCAGCACCGGGCGCTGCTCGGTCATCGCCTGTTCGCCCTGGCGCGCGACCACATAGACGAAGGCGGAGTCGCCCTGCACGGTGACCGCCGATTCCGGCGCCGCCACCACCTGCCGCTGTCCCTGGGCGATGGCCACCCGCAGCATCATGCCCGGCTTCAGCTTGCGGCTGGGATTGGGGAATTCGGCCCGCGCGGTGATGGCGCGGCTGCGCTCGTCGATCCGGGTGTCCAGCTTCTGGATGCGGCCCTGGATCACCTCGCCCGGATAGGCGTCGATGCGGGCGGTGATCGGCTGGCCCTCGCGGATCGAGGCCAGGTAGCGGTCCGGCACTTCGAAGTCGACCCGCACGCTCGAGATGTCGTCCAGCGTCACGATCGGCGCGCCCGGATTGATCAGCGCGCCCGGGGCGATGTCCGAAAGCCCGACCACGCCGGCGAACGGCGCGCGGATCATGCGATCGCCTTCCCGGGCCCGGGCCGCGTCGACGTCGGCCTTGGCGGCCAGATAGGCCGCCTCGCGCTGGTCCAGCGCGGTCTTCGCCGCATAGCCCTGGGCGGCCAGTTGCTTCCAGCGGTCGTAGTCGCGCTGGGCCTGGACCATGCGCGCCTGCGCCTGGGCGATGCCGGCGCTCTGCTCGGTGGCCTTCAGCTCGACCAGCACCGCGCCTTGGGGCACCGACTGGCCGTCGGTGAAGCGGACCTTCTCGACCAGTTGGGTCGCCGCGGCCGTCAGGGTGACCGACTGGCGGCCCTTGGCCACGCCGATGACGTCGATGGCGTCGACGAAGGTCTTCGATTGCGCGCCGACCACGCTCACCGGCGAGGGGCCGCCCATGCCGCCGCGGCGGCCGCCCCCCGGCCCGCCGGGCCCGCCGCCGCCCTTTTGCGCGGCCATCGCGCCGCCGCCGGGGCCGCCCGGCCCCTCCTTCTTGCCCAGGGTCAGCTTCCAGCCGCCCGCGACCACCATAAGGCCCAGGATCACAATCGCGCCGACGAGGAAAAAGTGGCGTCGTAACAAGCTACGAAATCTCCGGGACGGCTGCGAAATGGAGTTAGGATGAGTGTGAATCGAGGCGGGTCTTATGGCGACGACATAGGCGCCGTCCAGTGACAGAACGATGGCTTTGCGTGTCGCTGCTGAAATACGGCGGCGATATCCCCGCCCGTATCACTCGACGAAGCTTACAAGTCCGTATTGGCGTCATGCTGCAAAGAAAACGGGCGCCCGAGACCGGGCGCCCGCCTTGGCCGTTCCTTGCGGATGACCTTAGACGTCGTAACCCGGCAAAGCCCGGTCGAGCTGCCGCAGCGCGCCCGGCCAGGCCAGCTTGCCGCCCAGGCCCCGGGACATCTGCATGGTCACCTCGTCCTGCGCCGCCTGGGGCGCGAACAGCACGTTCTCGCGTCCCGCCGACAGCGCCATGACCTGCTGCTTACAGGCCCGCTCCAGATAGAACATGTTGATCCAGCAGTCGGCCGCGGTCTCCCCCACCGTCAGGGTGCCGTGGTTGCGCAGCAGCATCATCTTCTTGTCGCCGATGTCGGCCACCAGGCGCTCGCGCTCGTCGAGGTTCAGCGCGATGCCCTCGTAGTCGTGATAGGCCAGCATGGTGCGCACGATCAGCGCATGCTGCGACAGCGGCAGCAGGCCGTCCTTCTGGGCCGCGACCGCGACCCCCTGGTCGGTGTGCAGGTGCATGACGAAATGGGCGTCTTCGCGCGCCGCGTGGATCGCGGAATGGATCGTGAAGCCCGCCGGATTGATGAAGTAGGGCGTCTCCTGGAGGATGTTGCCGTCCAGGTCGATCTTGACCAGCGCCGAGGCGGTCATCTCGCCGAAATACATGCCGTACGGGTTGATCAGGAATTGGTGATCAGGCCCCGGAAGACGCGCCGAAATGTGCGTATAGATGGCGTCGTCCCATCCATAGAGCGCAACGAGCCGATAGAGGGCGGCCAGGTCCACCCGGGCCTGCCATTCCTCAGCGCTAACCTTGCCTTTCAACGAGCCTACGCTCGCGATCGAACCATCGGCCATGGGGGCCTCCCTGCAGAATTTTATGCCTGATCGTTGATCACCAGAGTCGCGCCGACGGCGGCGAGCGTCAAGCGCCGCCTGGCACGTTGATTTCGCAGTGCAAACTGACGTTGACACCAAGCTTGGTTAGACGGAGAACTTCGTTAACGACAAGACCTGCTCGCGCATCATCAAGTAACGCTTGTCGGCCCGTATGTTCCTAAGGCTGGGGATGGCGGGCCCCTATTGAAAACAAGGTTGTACGCTCGGACGTGGAGGTCGCTGTGCCTGACACGACACTCAAGCTTGCCGCGATTGCAGTCTGCCTGACCCTCGCGGGCGCGGCCAAAGCCGCAACGGTCTACAGGGCGCCGCTGCTCGGCGCGAACGAGAACCCGCCGATCGCTTCGCCAGGCCATGGCGTCGCCCTCCTGGCCATCGACGGGGACCTGCTGACGGTCGCCGCCTCCTTCGACGACCTGCTCGGCGGCGTCGCCGCGGCGCATATCCACTGCTGTGCGCCGGCGCCCGCCAACGCGGGGGTCGCGACCCAGACCCCGACCTTCGTCGGCTTCCCGTCCGGCGTCGCCAGCGGCTCGTATCAGCAGGACTTCAGCCTCACCGCGCTCAGCACCTACAACCCCGCCTTCGTGACGGCCAACGGCGGGACCGCCGAGAGCGCGCGCAACGTCCTGCTGGCCGCCCTGGACAACGGCCAGGCCTATTTCAACATCCACACCACCTTCGCGCCGGCCGGCGAGATCCGCGGCCAGTTCGCGCTGGTCCCCGAGCCGGCCAGTTGGGCGCTGATGATCGCCGGCTTCGGCCTCGCGGGCGCGGCCATCCGCTGGCGGCGACGGGTCTTCACGGCCTGAGGCGTCAGGCCGTCGTCTTCACCCGCGCCACGGCGTCCAGCCACCGGGCGTAGGCCGCCTCGCGGTCGTGAGCGTTGAGGGACGGCTCCAGCCGCTCGGTCGAGGGCCTTGCCGAAGCCGCCTCCTCGACGCTGCCATAGACCCCGGCCCCCAGGCCGGCGAACAGCGCCGCGCCCAGCGCCGTCGTCTCCATATAGGTCGCACGCCCGACCGCGACGCCGGTCAGGTCGGCCAGCCTTTGGCTGAACCAGACGCTGCGCGACATGCCGCCGTCGATCCGCAGCTCCACGTCGCGGCCGAAGGCGCCGGGCGCGTCGGCCCGCATCGCCTCGATCAGGTCCCGCGTCTGCAGGGCGCAGGCGTCGAAGGCCGCATGCGCGATCTCCGCCAGGCCGGTGTCCCGCGTCATGCCGAACAGCGCCCCGCGGGCGTTGGCGTCCCACCAGGGCGCGCCCAGGCCGGTGAAGGCGGGCACCAGCACCACGCCATGATCGTCGCGCGCGGTCTGCGCCAGCGCCTCGACCCCGGCCCCGCCGCCCTCGACCTTCAGCCCCTCGTTGACCCATTGCAGGGCGGCCCCGGCGATGAAGATCGAACCTTCCAGCGCATAGGTCGGCCGCCCGCCCAGCCGCGCCGCCACCGTGGTCAGCAGCCGCGAGCGCGACGGCGCCAGGTGCTCGCCCGTATTGACCAGCATGAAGCAGCCGGTGCCATAGGTCGCCTTCATCTCGCCGGCGCGGATGCAGCCCTGCCCCATCAGCGCGGCCTGCTGGTCGCCGGCCACGCCCCGGATCGGGATCGCCCGCCCCAGCAGCCCGGGCTCGGTGGCGCCATAGTCGCCGGCGCAGTCCAGCACCGTCGGCATCAGCGCCCGGGGCGTCTCCAGCATGTCGAGCATCTCGTCCGACCAGGTCTGGGACTTCAGGTCGAACAGCATGGTGCGCGAGGCGTTGGTCGCGTCGGTGGCGTGCACCTTGCCGCCGGTCAGCTTCCAGATCACCCAGCTATCCATGGTCCCGGCCAGCAGCTCGCCGGCCTCGGCCCGCGCCCGCGCGCCCTCCACGGCCCCGAGGATCCAGGCGATCTTGGTCCCCGAGAAGTAGGGATCGAGCAGCAGCCCGGTGATCTCCGTGACCTGCGGCTCCCGCCCCGCCGCGCGCAGCCGCTCGCAGGTGGCCGCCGTGCGGCGGTCCTGCCAGACGATCGCCCGGTGGATCGGCTTGCCGGTGGCCTTGTCCCAGATCACCACCGTCTCGCGCTGGTTGGTGATCCCGATCGCGGCGACGTCCTCGACCGCCCGGCCCGACTTCGCCAGCGCCTCGCGCAGCACCGCGACCGAGGTTTCGTAGATCTCCTCGGCGTCGTGCTCGACCCACCCGTCGTCCGGATAGAACTGCTCCAGCGGTCGCCCGGCCTCGGCGAGGGGCGCCCCCTTGGCGTCGAACAGGATCGCCCGCGTCGAGGTGGTGCCCTGGTCCAGCGCCAGGATCAGAGGTTCCGCCATTCTCCGCCCCCTAATTCTCGCCCGGCGCACGACTCGCGCCCGCATGGTCAACAGGTTGTAACCATGTTTTCATCTGCTCGGAGCAGATTCGAGGCGTTCGTGGGGGATGCCAGTTTGAGCGTGGCCGCCAAGACCGATGATCTGCTGAATCTGGCCCGCAGCCGCGCGCCGGCCGATCGTGAGCGCCTGCTGCTGGCCATCGTCGATCTCTGCGACGCCGGCGAAAGCGCCGCCGGGCTGATGACCTCCCGGCCGATCCAGGCCCTGCTCAACTCGATCTTCATGTCGCTGGTGGTCGAGGCCGAGCGCGACATCCGCCGCCGGCTGTCGGAAAAGCTGGCCCAGGCCGACTGGGCGCCCTCGGCCCTGGTCAACGTCCTGGCCCTCGACGACATCGAGATCGCCCGCCCGATCATCGCCAGCAGCCCGGTGATCAAGGATCACGACCTGGTCCGCCTGCTGGTCGAGGCGACGATCGAGCACCAGATCGAGGTCGCCCGCCGCCCCAACATCGGCCCGCCCGTGGTCGCCGCCATCCTGCAGCAACGCGAGCCGGCGGTGCTGACCGCCCTGGCCGGCAACGCCACCGCCGCCCTGGGCGAGCATGACCTGGCCGTCCTGGTCGCGGCGTCGGAACGCACCGCGGCCATGCGCTCGCCCCTCGCCCGCCACCCGGGCCTGACCGACAACCTGGCCCGCCAGCTCTATGTCTGGGTCGGCCAGGCGCTGCGCCAGTCCCTGGTCGACCGCTTCCGCCTGGACGCGACCGAGCTCGACGCCGCCCTGGCGGTCTCCGTGCAGGAGGCCCACGGCGGCGGCGGCGCGGCCGCCGCGCCGCTCGCCCAGGCCCGCGAGGGCGAGCGCGAGGAGATGGAGCGGCGGCTGGTTGCCAAGCTCGACGCCGCCGGCCAGTTGCGGCCCGGCTACCTGCTGCGGGCCCTGAAGGAAGGCCGCCTCACCCTGTTCCTCGCCAGCCTGGCCACGCTCGGGCGGTTCGACCCGACGCATGTGCGCCGCGCCGTCGACTCCGACCGGCCCGAACTGCTGGCCCTGGCCTGCGCGGCCGTCGGCATCGACCGCAGCGTCTTCCCGACCATCCTGGAGATGGTGCGCAACCTCAACGCGGGCCTGCCGGGCGGCGGGCAGGAAGGCGCGCGCCGCGCCGGGGGCGCGTTCGGCCCGTTCGACGCCCACATCGCCGGCGCCGCGTTCCGCCGCGCGGTGAACCCTGGTTGACGGATCGCCCGTTTCACGGACTTTTGCCGGGCCATGTTCAAGCCTGAGCCCTTTGTGACCCGTCTCGCCTTCGAGGCCAGCGACCGCCCCGAGGCCCAGGAAGCCAAGGAAGCGCTCATCGCGCGCTATGGCCAGGCGCCGGAGGACGAGGCCCAGGTCATCGTCGCCCTCGGCGGCGACGGCTTCATGCTGGAAACCCTGCACGACAACCTCAAGAGCAGCCGCCCCATCTACGGCATGAACCGCGGCTCGGTCGGCTTCCTGATGAACGAGTACAGCGAGGACGGGCTGCTGGAGCGGATCAACGCCGCCGAGCGGGCCGTGATCCACCCGCTGTCGATGGTCGCCATCGACGCCGACGGCCGCCGGCACGAGGCCCTGGCCATCAACGAGGTCTCGCTCCTGCGCCAGACCCGCCAGACCGCCAAGCTGCGCATCTCCATCGACGGCAAGGTGCGGCTGGGGGAGTTGTCCTGCGACGGGGCGCTGGTCGCCACGCCGGCCGGCTCGACCGCCTACAACCTCTCGGCTCACGGCCCGATCATCCCCCTGGACGCCAAGGTGCTGGCCCTGACCCCGATCAGCGCCTTCCGCCCGCGGCGCTGGCGCGGCGCCCTGCTGGCCCACACCGCCAAGGTCAATTTCGAGATCCTGGAGGCCGACAAGCGCCCGGTCAGCGCCGTCGCCGACAACTTCGAGGTCCGCGACGTCGTCGAGGTGCAGATCGCCGAGAACCGCGACGTCGCCCTGCACATGCTGTTCGACGCCGGCCGCAGCCTGGAGGAACGGGTGCTCGCCGAGCAGTTTTCCGTGTGATTACCGCCGCTTCCCGGCTCATTCGTTGTTAACGCATGGCTTTTAGGCTGACGCCCGTTGTCCCAGGAGGCGCGTAGTGAGCCAGCAGAATCCGGTCATTCAGCCGCCCAGCCTTCGCCTGAAGGTCGGTGGTCGGTTCGGCGCGATCGATCCCAGCGCGATCGCCAAGGCCGAAGCGGCCCTGAAAAGCCTGTCGGGCAATTTCGCTCAATGGCTCTCCGAGGAAGTGGTCAAGCTCGACGCCGCGCGCCAGCGCGTGCGTGACGAGGGCGTCACCGCCGAGACCATGGAGACGCTCTACCTGCGCGCCCACGACCTCAAGGGCCTGGGCACGACCTACGAATTTCCGCTGATCACCCGCATCGGCGCCTCGCTGTGCCGGCTGATCGACGACAAGGACAAGCGCCTGACCGTGCCGCTGGCCCTGGTCGACGCCCATATCGACGCCATCAAGGCGGCGGTCCGCGACGACATCAAGACCGACGAGCATCCGGTCGGCCGCATCCTGATCGAAGAGCTGGAACGCAAGGTCGCCGCGGCGGCCTGACCGCCGCCTCGCCTCACATCACGTTGGCGAGCGGCTCCTCCACCACGCCGTAGCCGGCGTCCGGCGGCAGCACCAGCACCTTGCCGTCGGCGCGGTCGCGGATCTGCGGCTCGACCGTCACCAGCGGCCGCGCATTGGCCCGCGCCACGCAGTCGTCGGCGCTCATCGCCTCGGCCAGCAGCTTCACGTTCATCCGCGTCGGGAAGATCACCTTGCGCTCGCCCGCCTCGGCCAGCCGCAGCACCTCCCGCGGCGAGATCCATTCGGCGTCCACCGTCTCGCGGCCGTCGCATGCGGCCAGTTGGTCGTCCGGCGCCGTCACCACGTAGAACCAGGTGTCGAACCGCTTCGGGGTCAGCGGCGGCGTGATCCACCGCGCGAAAATCGTCAACGCATTCAAGTCGATGACGACATCCAGTTCGCGCACCACGTCAAGGAAGGCCAGTTCGCCGACATCGACCTTCTGGCGCACCTCCAGCGGCGCGGACTCCCCGCCGATCGGCGAGCCGTCCGCGCGACGGCCCAGCAGGATGCCCGCCTCCTCGAACACCTCGCGGATCGCGGCGATGCGCAGCCCGCGCTGCTCGGCGTCGAACCCGCCCCAGCCCAGGGCCTGGGCCTCCCACGCCGGGTCGTGATCGCCCGCATGGCTCTTGCCGCCCGGAAACACCAGCGCGCCCGAGGCGAAGTCGATCTGGTGATGGCGCTTGACCATCAGCACCTCGAACTCGGGATCATCGCGCAGCAGCAGAATCGTCGCGGCGGGCTTGATGTCTTGCGTCGTCATGCCGCCAGCTTGGGAGCCTCGCCGCGACCACGCAAGTATGACGCTAGGTCAGGCGCTGGCCTGCCGCCGGGCTTCGGCCTGCGCCTGGTACGAGGCCCGCGCCGCGCCCGACAGCCTGTCCATCTTGTCGAGCAGATAGTCGGTGTCCTCGCGCCCGGCGATCTCGGGCTGGGTCAGGAAGCGTTGCAGCATCCGCTCCTGGAAGCGCTCGCGGTCGCGCGCGCCGCCGTCGAACTCCATCGAGTGATAGGTGTCCACCCCGGCCCGGAACGCGCCATAGAGCCGCGCGGGCAGCCCCGCCCGGTCGTAGACCGCCTTCAGCCCCAGCGGCCCGGCGTCGTGGATCATCAGCCAGGTGCGGTGGTGCGGCACGCTGGCCAGCTCGGCCAGCCCCCACTCCAGGAAGGTCATATGCCCCTGGGCCAGGGCCCGCAGCAGCAGCGAGGCGGTCAGCCGCTCGTTCTGCATCAGATGCGCCACGAACGCCTTCACGTCGCTGGTCCGGCCGGCCTGGTCGACCAGGTCGACGGTCGCCCGCTCCCGCGCGCCCATGGCGATCTCCAGCGCCAGCTCGGCCGAGATCTCGTGATGGTTCAGCAGGTGGTCGCGCACCTGCTCGCCGACCAGGCTCACCAGCTTCTCGGTCACCGACAGCGGCAGGACGCTGCGATAGGCCACCGCCGAGAGCACCCGCTCGGACCGCTCGAACCGCCGCACCGCCTCGTCCAGGGTCTGGTCGGCGAACTCGGCGTTGTCGTTGGCGCAGGCGGCCTCGACCGCCCGCTCCTCGCCATGCTCGACGATCGCCCGGGTGACCTCCTGCGACAGCTTCGGCCGCTTGGCCACCGCCACCTGGCGCACGCCCCCGCCCACCCGGACGATCTCCACCAGGTCGGCGTCGGTGAACACCGGCGAAGCCCCCAGGATCGGCAGGCAGACGCTCTCCACGTCCCTGGCCAGGCGCAGGGCCACGTCGCGCGGCACCAGCGGCGAACTCTTCAGGGTGATCGACAGCGCCTGGCGCACCCGTTCGGCGGCGTCCTGCGCCATCACCCGCAGGATTTCATAGGCGTGCTCGCGGTCTTCGTCGCTCAGCGTCGCGGCGTCCAGCTTGCGGCAGATCTTCTGGGCGGCGAAGGCGCGCTCGTCCGGCGTCGCGCCCCTCACCAGCGTGCGGATGTCCTCGTCCGTCAGCGCCGCCCGCGTCGTCGCCATAACCCCAGCCCCCGATGGGGCGCCAGCGCCCCGCCAAAAGGATAATCCAAGGTTAAGCTTAACGATCGGTTGCCCGCCAGGCTGTGGATTTACCCTACCGCGTAACCTGTCGCCAACCGTGCCGCGCTAGGGTCCTCGCTTGCCGCCGAGGAACCGATTCATGCTGGTTGAGACCGATAAACTGGAGACCCGGGGCGGGTCGTCGGTCACCCAGCAGGCGCTCGAAACGCAGACCTCCCTGCTGCCTTACGCCCTGGCGGTTTTCGCCGTCAGCCTGCCGGTCTTCGTCTGGGCCGGATCCTACGCGCAGAACGCCGTCTGGATGACCGGCACCTTCGCGATCTTCGCCGCCGCCTGGGGCGTGTTCTACGCCGCGGTGAACTGGCTCAAGCGGCCCGAGGCGGCCCAGAACCTTACCCGGCGCGGCCAGGTCCACCTGCTGTGCGGCCTGATCTGGGCCGCCGCCGTGGCCCAGATGGCCGCCTTCGGCGACGGCGCCGGCCCTGCCCGCGACGAGCTGATGCTGATCTCGGTCGCCGCGGCGGTGATGGTGATCTTCTTCACCGCGCCCTGGCTGCCCAGCCTGCTGATCGTCGGCGCGGCCACCGCCGCCGGCCCGCTCTACTTCCTGCTGCGCAATCCCTCGGATCGGCCCCTCGCCAACCTGGCCTGGGGCGGGATGGCCCTGGCGCTGGCCCTGTCGCTGATCCTCAACCGCCTGCTGCGCCGCCAGTTCGCCCTGGCCGCCGAGCGCGAGGTGCTGATCGCCGACCGCGACCGCCGCATGGACCAGGCCCGCCGCCTCGCCCAGTCGAAATCCGACCTCGTGGCCACCCTCAGCCACGAGATCCGCAACGGCCTGACCGGCGTCGCCCACGTGCTGGCCTCCGCCGTCGGGCACAACGGCCGCAGCGCTCCCTCGCGCGAGCAGCTCTCGGCCGCCCTGGACGCCGCCAACGACCTGATCTCGGTGCTGAACACCACGCTCGATTCCGAGACCGCCGAGGCCGGCCGCCTCGAGGTCGACACCCACGCCTTCGACGCGGTCGCCCTGATCCGCGACCTGGTGATCCTCAACCGCCCGAACGCCGCCGCCCGCGGCCTGGAGCTGTCGCTGCACGTCTCGCCCGAGCTCTCCATCATGGAGCGGGGCGCGGCCGTGGCCGACGCCCACCGCGCCCGCCAGATCCTCGCCAACCTGCTCGGCAACGCGCTCAAGTTCACCGTCCGCGGCCGGGTCGAGGCGCGGGTCGAGCTGACCGCGGCCGGCCGCCTGGCGATCGAGATCGCCGACACCGGTCCCGGCCTCGCCCTCGAGGAGCTGGAACAGGCCTTCGAGCCGTTCAACCGCATCGCCCGCACCAGCGCCGGCACCTCCGGCGCGGGCCTTGGCCTCTCGCTGTCGCGCCAGCTCGCCCGGCTGATGGGCGGCGAGCTTTCCGCCCACAGCGCCGTCGGCGTCGGTTCCTGCTTCCGCCTGGAGCTGCCCTTCGACGCCGCCGCCCTGCCCGAGCGCGAACTGGACGCGCCGCGCGAGCTGGCGGCGGCCCAGGTCGAGGTGCGCCAGCGCCTGCGCGTGCTGATCGCCGAGGACGACGCCCTCAACGCCGCCATGCTGCGCGCCGTGGTCGAGCAGCTCGGCCACCAGGTCGTGCACGCGGTCGACGGCCGCCGCGCCGTGGACCTGGCCCGGGTCTGCGAGTTCGACCTGCTGATGATCGACGGGCGGATGCCCAACATGGACGGCCCGGCCGCCATCGCCGCCATCCGCGAGCTGGACAGCGACATCGCCCAGGTTCCGATCGTCGCGGTGATCGGCGGCGACGCCGACGAGGCCGAGGAATGCACCCAGGCCGGCGCCGACGCGGTGCTGCGCAAGCCGGTCAGCGTCACAGCCGTCGCCCGCGCGGTCGCCGACGCCGTCGCGGTCGAGCGCGACGACCAGCCGGCCCGCGCCTTCGCCTGACCTGACGCCCGGGCAGCCTTGAGGCCGCGCCCGCGCCCCGCCAAGATGCTCCCAACCAGAAAACGGGAGGAGCGCCGCGTGCTGTTGCAGGGTCTGAAGGTCGTCGAGTTCGCCTCCTACATCGCCGCGCCGGGCGCCGCCGGCGTCCTGGCCGACTGGGGCGCGGAGGTGATCAAGGTCGAACGGCCCGAGGGCGACCCGATGCGCCACGTCTTCGGCGACGCCAAGAGCGACCTTTCCGGCAACCCGACCTTCGGCCTCGACAACCGCGGCAAGCGCGCCGTCGTCCTCGACATCTCCAAGACCGAGGGCCGCGACGCCCTCGCCCGCCTGGCCGCCCAGGCCGACATCTTCCTGACCAACGTGCGTCCCGCCGCCCTCAAGCGCGCGGGCCTGGACGAGGCGACCCTGCGCGCGGCCAATCCGCGGCTGATCTACGCCATGGTCACCGGCTATGGGCTGGACGGCCCCGACGCGGCCAAGCCGGGCTTCGACGTCACCGCCTTCTGGTCGCGGGCGGGCGTGGCCCACATGCACGCGCCCAAGGGCGCGGACCCGTTCATCCTGCGCACCGGCGTCGGCGACCACATGACCTCGCTGGCCACCGTCTCGGCGATCCTGGCCGCGGTCTACGAGCGCGAGCGCACCGGCGTCGGCCGCGTCGTCCAGACCTCGCTGCTGGCCACCGGCGTCTACGCCGTCAGCTCCGACCTCGCCGTGCAACTGGCCTTCGGCAAGCTGGCCTCGAACCGGCCGCGCACCGCGCCGTTCGATCCGCTGGCCAACTTCTACCGCAGCCGCGACGGCCACTGGTTCGTGCTCAACCCGCGCGGGGCCAGCAACGACTGGCAGGTGCTCTGCGAGACCTTCGAGCGGCCCGACCTGCCGGCGGACGAGCGGTTCGCCACCGGCCGCGTCCGCCGCCAGAACAGCGCCGCCCTGGTCGAACAGCTCGACGCCGTCTTTTCCAGCCTGGACTTCGCCGAGATCGCCCGGCGGCTGGACGAGGCCGACCAGGTCTGGGCGCCGGTCCAGACCCCGGCCCAGGTCGCCGCCGACCCGCAGGCCGCCGCCGCCGGCGCCTTCGTGGAGATCGAGGACGGCCAGGGCGGAACCTACCGCTCGCCGGCCGCCCCGGCCCGCTTCCCGGGCGCGGATCTCGATCGTCGCCCGCCCGCGCCGGACCTGGGCCAGCACACCCGCCAGGTCCTGGCCGAACTCGGCTACTCCGCCGCCGAGATCGAGGCCATGCTCAGCGCCGGCGCGGCCGCATAGGCCCCGCCTCCGCCGGGATGAGCGGTGTTAAGCCTCAACTGGCCTTGTCGCGCGCCTCGGACAGCACCCGCAGCATCTCGCTGGTGAACAGCGAGCCGGTCATCCGCCGGCTGGCGCTGGCGTCGTCGTCGGCCTTGGTCCCGCGCAGGATCAGGTCGACCATCGCGTCCTGGCTGCTCTGCAGGGCCTGCTGCCGGGCCGAGGCGTACTGCACGAAGCCGCTGTCGGGCGCCGCCTGCCGCGCGCCCGTCGCCGCCGGCCCGCCGCCGCCCTTGGTCAGGTTGGCGTAGACCTCGGCCACCGTGGCCGGGCGGCCTTCGCGGTAGAAGATCGAGCGGTTCGCCCCCGCCGCCTCGGGAAAGATGCTGGCCGCGCTGGCCCCGGGCTGGGTGCGCATCGCCTCGATCAGCCGCGCCGAGCCCTGCGGCCCCAGGAAGTGCGCGGCATAGAGCTCGCCCGCCGTCGGCGCGCGCCCGACCCGCCCCCTCAGGTACGAGGCGTGGTCCGAGGTCAGCTCCCCGGCCATCAGCGAGGCGGCGTGCGGGTCGAGCCGCAGGTCCATCACCGCCTTGCGCGCCTCGGCTCCCGCCACCCGGTAACGCCCGTCCGGGCCCTTGGTGATCAGCTCGGCATAGCGCGCATAGCCGTACTTCGCGCCGTGCTGCTTGAGGGTCGACAGCCAGGTCTGCTCGACGAACTGGAACAGGCCCGCGGCCGAGGAGGTCGGCGCCTTGGCCTTGGGATTGTAGCCGCTCTCGCGCCCGGCGGTCTTCATCAGGAAGGTGAAGTCGACGCCCGTGGCGTTGGAAGCCCGCTGGATTGCGGCCTCCACGACTCCCTTGATTCCCTGGATCGACATGGCCCAGGTGTGCCCGTTCATGGTTAACGCGCCGCTAACCATGTTCTTTGGCCCGCGCGGGTTGCGCCCCGTCGGGCGGCCCACGATCTTGCGCATTCCACCTTCTCAGCGAGGACCGCCGATGCCCCAGCCGCTCATCACCTTCAACGACGGCGCGACCCTGCCGCAGCTTGGCCTGGGCGTCTGGCAGGTGCCCGACGACGAGGCGGCCGCGATCGTCCAGGCCGCGGTCGAGGCGGGCTATCGCCATGTCGACACCGCCGCCGTCTACAAGAACGAGACCGGCGTGGGCGCGGGTCTGGCGCGCGCCGACGCCGGCGCCGAGGTGGCCGTGACCACCAAGCTCTGGAACGAGAGCCAGGGCTATGACCGCGCCCTCAAGGCCTTCGACAAGTCGCTGCAGCGCCTTGGCCGCGACAGCGTCGACCTCTACCTGATCCACTGGCCCTGCCCGGCCCAGGACCTCTATGTCGAAAGCTGGAAGGCCCTGGTCCGCCTCAAGGAAGAGGGCCGCGCCAAGTCCATCGGCGTCTCCAACTTCGCCGCCGACCACCTGCGCCGCATCGTCGGCGAGACCGGCGTGACGCCGGCCGTCAACCAGATCGAGCTGCACCCCCGCTTCCAGCAGACCGCCCTGCGCGCCGTCCACGCCGAACTCGGGATCGTGACCGAGTGCTGGAGCCCGCTCGGCCAGGGCAAGCTCCTGCAGGACCCGGTGATCGGCAAGGTCGCCGCCAAGCACGGCAAGACCCCGGCCCAGACCGTGATCCGCTGGCACCTCGACAACGGCTTCCTGGTCATCCCGAAATCGGCCAATGCCGACCGCATCCGCCAGAACTTCGACGTCTTCGACTTCACGCTCGACGCCGAGGACATGGCCGCGATCGCCGGCCTCGACGCCGCCGACGGCCGCATCGGCCCCGACCCGCTGAGCTTCGGCTAACGGCCTGCCGGCGGGGCGGCGCCACTTGGTCACCGCCCCGCCACGGTTCAGCTTCCTGGCGGCCAAGCTCCGGACACGATCGCGGCGCGACCCTTTGTTTCAGCGACGAAAAACAAAGGGAGGTCGCCAATGGTCATCCGTCAGTTCCTGCCGGCCATGCTGGGCCCATCGCGGCCGCGCTCAGGCCGATCTCCGGCCGTCACCGCGGCCATCGCCCTGTCGATCGTCGTCCACGGCGGCCTGGCCGCCTATCTCGCCGTGAAGACCTGGAGCCCGCCGGAGATGCAGTCCCTGCCCGAGGGGCCGATCATCAATGTCCAGACCTACACCCCGCCGCCCAAGCCCCAGGCTCAGCCCAAGCCGGTCGAGCGCGCCGTGACCCCGCGGCAGGCGGCCCCCGTCGAGACGCCGTTCCCGACGCCCGCCCCGATCCCGCTGGCGCCCGCCCCGGCCCCCGCGCCCGTCGAGCCGCCGACCACCATCGCCCCGCCCGCGCCGCCGGTCCCGGCGCCCCCGGCGGTGATCGTCGCGCCTAACTGGCAGAAGCGCCCCGGCGCCGCCGAACTCGCGCGCTTCTACCCGGACTCCGCCCAGCGCCGCGGGATCGGCGGCACGGCGACCATCTCCTGCCAGGTCAGCGCCGCGGGCCTGCTCAGCGGCTGTTCGGTCGCCCGCGAGTCGCCCGCCGACGAGGGCTTCGGCCGCGCGGCCCTCAAGCTCGCCCCCTACTTCCGCATGAGCCCGATGACCCGCGACGGCCAGCCGGTGGAAGGCGGCACGGTCCAGATCCCGATCCGCTTCAGCCTCGGCGGCTGAGCCCCCTCGGCCTGCTCAATAGCTCTTGGGCAGGCCGAGCACCCGCTCGGCGATGTAGTTCATCACCATCTCGCGGCTGATCGGCGCGATCCGCGCGATCATCGCCTCGCGGAAGTAGCGCTCGACGTCGAACTCCTTGGCGTAGCCCATGCCGCCGTGCGCCAGCACCGCCGCCTCGCAGGCGCGAAAGCCCGCCTCGCCGCCCAGGTACTTGGCCGCATTGGCCTCGGCCCCGCATTCCCGGCCCGCGTCGAACAGCGCCGCGGCCTTGAAGGCCATCAGGTTCGCCGCCTCCAGCTCGGCCCAGGACCTGGCCAGCGGATGGGCCACGCCCTGGTTCTGGCCGATCGGCCGGCCGAACACGACCCGCTCCCTGGCGTAGCCCGCCGCCCGCGCCAGCGCCGCGCGGCCCAGGCCCACCGCCTCGGCGGCGAACAGCACCCGCTCGGGATTGAGCCCGTCCAGAAGATAGTAGAAGCCGCGCCCTTCCTCGCCGATCAGGTCGTCGGCCGGGACCTCCAGGTTGTCGATGAAGACGCTGTTGGACTCCACCGCCTTGCGGCCCATCTTCGGGATCACCGTCGCGCTGATCCTGCTGCGGTCGAAGTCGGTGTAGAACAGGCTCAGGCCCTCGGTCGCCTTCTTCACTTGGTCCTTCGGCGTGGTCCGGGCGATGATCAGCATCTTGTTGGCGCGCTGGGCCATGGTGGTCCACACCTTGCGGCCCGTGATCACATAGCCGTCGTTGGTGCGCGTCGCCCGCGTGGTCAGGCTGGTGGTGTCCAGGCCCGAGTCCGGCTCGGTGATGCCGATGCAGATCTTGTCCTCCCCCGACATCAGCCGCGGGATCGCCCGGTTTCTGAGGGCCTGGCTCCCATACCTGACGATAGGCATCGGCCCGAAGATGTTCAGGTGCATGGCGCTGGCGCCCGAGAACCCCGCCCCCGACTGCGCCACCGCCTGCATGACCAGCGCCGCCTCGGTCAGGCCCAGCCCCGCGCCGCCCAGCTCGGCCGGCATCGCCGTCCCCAGCCAGCCGCCCGCCGCCATGGCCGCCACGAATTCCTCAGGGAAATCACCGCTCTCGTCGGTCCTGCGCCAGTAGTCGGCGTCGAACCCGGCGCAGAGGCGGGCGACGCTCTCGACGATGGCTTCCTGTTCCTCGCTCAACCAGAAGCCGCTCATCGCTCTCTCCCTATTTCGCCGGCGCGTCGAACCTCGCCGGACTCATGGCCTCGGCAAAGGGACCAGCTTCCCCTTCCGTCACGCAAGCCACGATCAGCCGCGCGATCAGCGGCGCCAGCAGCCAGCCGTTGCGCCGCGCCCCCACCGCCAGCAGCACGTCCTGGTGCCGCCCGCGCCCGACCATCGGCAGGCCGTCGGGCGTCGCGCCGCGCACCCCGGTCTCGGCCACGAACGCCGCCCCGGCCAGGTCCGGGAACAGCCGCACGCCCGCGGCCCTCAGCGGCTCCACCTGCGACGGCTCCACCGCCCGGTCGCCCAGCCCCGCCTCCATGGTCGCGCCGAGGGTCAGGCCGCCGGGCGCGCCGGTGACGTAGGCGCCCTGCCCGCGCACCACCAC
Source organism: Phenylobacterium sp. (assembly GCF_031984885.1). Classification (GTDB taxonomy): domain Bacteria; phylum Pseudomonadota; class Alphaproteobacteria; order Caulobacterales; family Caulobacteraceae; genus Phenylobacterium. The sequence goes on along the minus strand of NZ_DAMABV010000018.1, from coordinate 32,770 downwards.
GCCGCGATAGGCCCGCTCGCGGGTGCGCAGGATGTGTCCCTTGATCGGCGACAGCCTGGCCAGTTCCGGCGCCACGACCGCCAGGTCCTGCCCGGCCCCGGTGGCGATCACCAGCCGCTCGCCGCCTTCGAAGCCGGCGGCCGCAGCCTGCCGGAACTCCACGCCCGCCGCGACCGCGGCCCGGCGCAGGGCCGCCAGCGTGCTGGAGGCCTCGATCCGCCAGTCCTCGCGCACCAGCAAGCCGCGCCCCCAGCCCGCCGCCAGCCCCGGCGCCAGCCCGTCCAGGGCCGCGCGCTCCAGCTCGGTCGGATGCAGGCCCAGCCTGCGCAGGCCGCCGTCGACCCGGGCCAGGAACTCCTCGTCGCCCACCGCCACCGCCCCGGAGCGGTCGACAGTGACCCCGATGCGCGCCTCCAGCGCGGGCCAGAGGTTGCGCGCCGCCATCAGCAACGGGAAGTGAGGCGCCGCGCTGGCGTCCAGCACCGCCTCGAAGGCCGGCGCCAGCATGCCCGCCGCCACGCCCGAGGCGTTGTCGCCGTCCGCCCCCGGATCGAACACGGTCACGCGCGCCCCGGCGTCCGCCAGGGCCAGGGCCGTGGTCAGGCCCAGCGCGCCGGCCCCGGCCACGGTGATCTTGGGGCCTTTGCTCATGGGCCTAACGAGCGGGCTTCGCGCTCAAAATCAACCCCCCGGCGACGCCCCGCGCCGATAGCGCGCCAGGCCCAGGCGGAACAGCCCGGCCGCCAGCGCCGCATAGGCCAGGCCCGAGGCGACGACGACGACCAGGGTCCCGAGGCCCGGCTCGCGCAGCATCCGCACCGGCGCCAGCACCACGAAGGCGGCCGGCAGCACGGTGTAGGCGGCGATCTTCACCACGCCCTGGTGGATCGATCCCGGATAGCTGGAGAACAGCAGGGTGAAGTCGGTCAAATCGCGCGCGAAGCTCCGCGCTCCCGCCGCCCAGAACGCCAGGCTCGCGAACGAGATCGCGGCCGAGACGTAGACGCTCATGCCCGCGGCGATGGCGAGGGCCACCAGCGGCAGGTCCTGCAAGGTCACCCCCGCGAACAGCGCCAGCACCGCGACGCCGCAGGCCAGGTCGCCCCAGGCGGTGGCGATGCTCTCGCGCGCCAACAGCCGCGCGATCAGGCCCGTCGGCTGGGTCAGCAGGCCGTCCAGCTCCCCGCGCGCGATGGTCGCGGCCATGTCGCGATAGCCGCCGGCCAGCGCCCCGGCCAGGCCGACGATGCACATGGTCAGGCCAAGCAGCAGCGCCACATCCGCCATCCCCCAGCCGCCGACGCTGCGGAAGCCGGCGAAGAACAGCGCCCACAGGCTCAGGAACACCAGGTCGTTGACGATCATGCCGCCGACCTGCAGCGCGAAATTCCCCTTGTCCGCGAAGGACATGCGCACGGAAGCCGCGGCCTCCGCGGCGTAAAGCGCGACCAGCCGCATCACACCCCTCCCTTGCGCAGCACCTTGGCCAGGCCGGCCCGCCACAGCGCCAGGCACGCCGCGCTCAGCACGCAGATCCACAGCGCCTGCCAGCCCAGCGCCGTCAGGAACAGCCCCGCCGACGGCTCCAGCGTCATGGCGGCGGGCCAGTAGAGGTGCGCGGCGAAGGGCGAGGCCTTGGCGACCTGCTCCATCAACGGCGGATAGAGCGTCACCGGCGCATAGAGCCCGCCCAGCAGGAACATCAGCTTCTGGATCACTAGCTGGAACGGCAGCACCCGCCGCGCCCAGAACGCCATCAGCCCGGCCAGGGCGTAGAGCAGCACCCCGACCACGACGCCCAGCACGCCCAGGACCAGCAGGTAGGGAAACCCTTCCGCCGGCGGCCACGCGCGCCCGGACGCCGCCAGCAGCGCCAGCGCCGTGGCCCCCAGGGCGGTCAGCCGCGCCAGGGCCGCCCCCAGGTTCTGGCTGAGAACCTGGACCAGATACGACTTGGGCCGCAGCAGGTGCGGCTCCAGCCCACCGGAGCGGATGTCGTCCTCCAGCCGCAGATGCGTCGCCGGCAGCGACAGCGTCACCCACTCGGTCGCCCCGATATAGAGCGCGAACCCGCCGGCCGGCAGGGCGTAGGCCAGCGTGCCGGGAAGCTGTTCGGCCGCCACCTTGTCCCACAGCGCCGACAGCACCAGCAGCAGGATCACGAAGAACACGCAGCGCCCGGCCAGGATCGGCCAGGCCGCCAGCGTCTCGCCGAACCCGACGCGCAGCGCCGCCCAGGCCGCGCCGGCGCCGCGGCGCGCCTCAACGCCCGCTGCTGTTGGCGTAGATGTCATGGATCACCTCCTCCATCGGAGGATCTTCGATGGTCACGTCCTCGATGCCGCCCTGGGCCAGGGCCGCGGCGATGACCTGCTCCACGCGCGTCACGCGGGTGTCGACCTCCAGGATCGTCGCATGCGCGGCCGAGGGCCGGCGCACGACGCCGGGCAGCTCCAGGCACACCGCCGCACTGGCCGATTGCAGGGTGACGATCTTGCGTCCCAGGAACCGGCGGCGCAGTTGGTCGGTCGGCTGGTCGACCACGATCCGCCCCTCGCCCACCACGATGACCCGCTCGCAGACCAGTTCGATGTCGCGGGTGTCGTGCGAGGTCAGCGCCACGGTCAGGCCGTGGTCGCGGGCGTGCTCGCGCACGAAGTCGCGGATCGCCGCCTTGGCGGTCACGTCCAGGCCGATGGTCGGCTCGTCCAGGAACAGCAGCTCGGGCCCATGCAACAGGCTCGCCGTGATCTCGCAGCGCATCCGCTGGCCCAGCGACATGCGGTTGACCGGCTGGTCCATCAGCTCGGCCAGGGCGAAGCGCTCGGAAAGCTCGCCCAGCCGCCGGCGGAACACCGCCGCATCCTGGTCGTAGATCCGCGCCAGCAGGGCGAAGGAGTCCCGCGCCGGCAGCTCGCCCCACAACTGCGAGCGCTGCCCGAACACCACGCCGATCCGATAGGCCAGCGCCTTGCGCTCGCGCCAGGGAACCAGGCCCAGCACTTGCGCCTCGCCGGCCGTGGGCTCCAGGATGCCCGACAGCATCTTCAGCGTGGTCGACTTGCCCGCGCCGTTCGGCCCAATGATCGCCACGCGCTCGCCCGGCGCGATGTCGAACGACACCCCGGCCACGGCCTCGATGGTCACCTGATGCGAGGAAAACGCCCCGGCCAGCCCGCGGCCGCGCCTGGCGTAGCTATAGCGCTTGCAGAGGTTCCGGACGGCGATGGCGGGCGCGGTGGACATGGGCGGAACTCGAAGGACGGGACGGCGGGGCAAGGTCTGGGCATGCGAAATACGTCGGGCGCGGGTAAGCGAGCCCTTGGTAATTCGGCATTTTCGAAGCCTTGCCGGCCATCGCGTTCAAATCCGATCCACCGCGAACACGTTCGCGGAACGCGGGTAGGTTTAGGTCGAGCTTGAGCGCAAAGCAACACCGCTCGACCGATGCAGGGCGATCACCGACGCCGGAACAGCGTCTCCAGCCCCTGGATCACGTCCTCCATCAGCGAGGAGCCGGCGGTTCCGCCCTCGGCCAGGGTCAGCGACGCGGCGCCGTGCCCGCAGGCCCACACCGCCAGCGCCACCTTGTGGATCACGTCCGGCTCGACGCCCTGCTGGCTGGGCGACTGGACGATGACGCTCTCCAGCACGGCGAAGGCGCTGTCGCGGGCGCTGGCCACCTCCGGGTCGCTCATCAGGCCGGCGTCGAACATCAGTTCGTAGAGCGCCGGCTGCGAGCGCGCGAAGGCGAAATAGGCCAGGGCCGAGGTGCGGATCGGCGTCGCGTCCGGCGCATGGCTCGCGGCGTCCTTCAGGCTGGCCTCCAGCTCGCGGAAGCCCATGGCCGCCAGCCCCGCCATCAGCGCCGCCTTGGAGGCGTAGTGGTGATAGACCGACCCGGCCGCGATCCCGGCCCGCGCCGCCAGCGCCCGCAGGTTCAGCTCCGAGCGCCCGCCCGCCTCGAGCAGGGCCCGCGCCTCGTCCAGCAACTGGGTGCGCAGGTTGCCGACGTGATAGGGGCGCCGCCGCGCGCCGGAGTCGGTCCAGCTCATCGCGCCGCGCCCGCCGAAGGTCGGGCGTCCGAGATCGAAAGCGCGCTGTCGCGGCGGCCTGGCATGGCGTTCTCCCTTGCGCGCGATGTTCTCAAGCCGCTCGCCGCTTGTCGAGGCCGCCCACGTCCCGCATGCGATAAACTGACCATTGATAACCTACAGGGCCGCCGCTAGCGTCCCGGATACAAGAATTTTCGGGAGTACGGCATGGGCGCGGACGTGAAGGTCGCCATTCTGGGCGCGGGTTTTGCGGGTCTCTGCATGGGACTGAAGCTCAAGGCCCAGGGCGAGACGTCATTCGTCATCCTCGAAAAGGCCGATCGCGTCGGCGGCACCTGGCGGGAGAACACCTATCCCGGCGCCGGCTGCGACATCCCCAGCCACCTCTACTCCTATTCCTTCGCGCCGAACCCCGATTGGCCCGAGGTCTATTCCGCCCAGCCCGACATCCTAGCCTATATCGAGGGGGTGGTGGAGCAGCACGAGCTGTCGCCCCACATCCGCCTGGGCGCCGAGGTGACCGGCGCGGCCTGGGACGAGGCCGCCGGCCGCTGGCGCATCGCCCTGGCCGACGGCTCCAGCGTCACCGCCCAGGCCTTCGTCACCGCCTGGGGCCAGCTCAACCGGCCCAAGCTGCCGCCGATCGAGGGGCGCGAGACCTTCGCCGGCGCCGCCTTCCATTCGGCCCAGTGGGACGCCTCGGTCGACCTGGCCGGCAAGCGCGTGGCGGTGATCGGCAACGGCGCCAGCGCCATCCAGTTCGTGCCCGAGGTCGCCAAGGTCGCCGGCCGGCTGACCCTCTTCCAGCGCTCGCCCAACTGGATCGTGCCGCGCATGAACCGGCCCTACACCGAGGCGGAGAAGGCGCAGTTCCGGGCCCAGCCGGCCGCCATGCAGGCGGTGCGCTCGGAGATCTTCCGCATGGCCGAGGAGCGGCTGATCGCCAAGCGCAACGGGACCGCCCCGGTCGAGGAGGTCCCGATCCCCCTGGCCCATCTCCACGCCCAGGTCGCCGACCCCGAACTGCGCGCCAAGCTGACGCCGGACTACGAGATCGGCTGCAAGCGGGTGCTGATCTCCAACGACTTCTACCCCGCCCTCACCCGCCCGAACGTCGAGTTGGTCACCGACGCCATCGCCCGCATGACCCCGCAGGGCGTCGTGGACGGCCAGGGCCGCCTGCACGAGGCCGACGTGGTGATCTACGCCACCGGCTTCGAGACCAATTCCTTCGTCGGCGAGACCGCCCTGACCGGGCTCGGCGGAGTCAGCCTGGCCCGGGCCTGGAAATCCGGACCGGAGGCCCACCTGGGCGTCACCGTCGCCGGTTTCCCCAATCTTTTCATGCTCTACGGGCCGAACACCAACCTCGGCCACAACTCCATCATCTACATGATCGAGGCCCAGGTCGGCTACGTGCTGCAGGCCCTCGCCCAGGGCCGGCCGCTGAGCGTCAGGCCCGAGGTGATGGCCGCCTACAACGACAGGATCCAGGCCGAGCTCGCCCACACGCCCTGGGCCGGCGCCTGCACCAGTTGGTACAAGACGCCGGAGGGCAAGATCCTCAACAACTGGCCAGGCACGGCCCAGGCCTATGCCGAGGCCCTCGCCCGCTTCGACGCGGAGTCCTACGAGGAGGTCCGCGCCGCCGAGCCGGCCGCATAGGTCAGCCGAACACGAAGTCGGCGGCGCTCAGCGCCGACTTCGGCCAGCGCCAGTCGAACGTCAGGCCGCCCGGGCCGCCTCGGCCTCCTCCAGAACCCGCTGCAACGCGTCGAACAACCGGCCGACCTCGATGGGCTTGGGCACGAAGCCGTCCATCCCCGCGCCCAGGTACTCGGCCACCTGATGGGCCATGGCGTTGGCGGTCAGGGCGATGATCGGCGTGCGCGGCCGCTCCTCCAGCGCCTCCCGGCCGCGGATCAGGGCGCAGGCGCTCGGCCCGTCCATCACCGGCATCTGCACGTCCATCAGGATCACGTCCCACTCGCCCGTCTCCCAGGCGCGCACGGCCTCCAGGCCGTTCTCGACGATGAACGGGTCCACCCCGATCTGATGCAGCAGGGTCTTCAGGACCAGTTGGTTGACGGTGTTGTCCTCGGCCGCGAGGACGCGCAGGCCCGAACAGGCGCTGGCTTCGCGCTGCTGGTCGCCCACGCTCGGCGGCGTCGGCAGCGCCACGCTGGCCCCGACCCAGGCGAGCGGCAGGGTCACGTGGAACGTCGTTCCCTGCCCCGCCTCGCTCCGCGCCTCGATGGTTCCGCCCATCAGCCCGGCCAGTTCGCGGCAGATCGCCAGGCCAAGGCCGGTGCCGCCATAGCGGCGGGTCGTCGAGGCGTCCTCCTGCTCGAACTTCTGGAACAGGGCCGCCAGCCGGTGAGGCGCGATGCCGATCCCGGTGTCGGACACGACCAGGTGCAGGCCGGCCTCGTCACGGTCGACGCAGACCCGGACCTCGCCCTGCTCGGTGAACTTCAGCGCGTTGGAGACCAGGTTGTAGAGGATCTGGCGCACGCGGGTGGAGTCGCCGCGATAGACCCCCAGCGCCGCCGGCTCGATGCCCAGGCCGAAGGACAGCCCCTTCTTGTTGGCGATGGCGGTGAAGGCCGCGTGCGCCCCGCGCGCCAGCGCCGCGACGTCGAAGTCCGCCTCTTCCAGCTCCAGCTTGCCGGCCTCGATCTTCGACAGGTCCAGCACGTCGTTGAGGATCGCCAGCAGGGTCTCGCCCGACTGGCGGATCACCTCCAGCCGCTCGCGCTGGATGTCCGACAGCCCGTTCTCGGCCGCCATCGCCTGGGCCATGCCCAGCACCCCGTTCAGCGGGGTGCGGATCTCGTGGCTCATCGTCGCCAGGAAGGTGGACTTGGCCCGGTTGGCCGCCTCGGCGTCTTCCTTGGCCTGGACCAGGGCGCGCTCGGCCCCCTTGCGGGCGCTGATGTTCTGCAGGGCGCCGATCACCCGCAGCGGGCGGCCCCGCTCGTCGGCGATCAGCCGGGTGGCGCCCATCGTCCAGACCTCGCGGCCGTCGCCGCGCACCACCCGGTACTCGGGGTTGTAGGTCGAACCGTCGCGCACATGGCGGTTCCAGGCCTCCTCGACCATCGGCCGGTCGCGCGGATCGATGGTGCTGAAGATGTCCCGATGCAGTTCCTCATAGGTCTTCGGCTCGGTGAAGAACGTGTCCTCGGCCCCGGTCTTGATCAGCTCGCGGCGCACATAGTCCATCTCGAACACGTGGATGTCGGCGATCTCCATGGCCAGCATCAGCCGCTGTTCGGAACGTTCGGTCGCCTCCAGCGCCGCGATCATGTCGGTGATGTCGTAGCTGGCGACGATCAGCCCGCCCACGCCGCCGTCCGCGGTCTGCCAGGGGGCCAGCTCGGCCCGGAACCAGCGGATCGATCCGTCGTCCTCGACCACCTGGATGCGGTCGGCCTTGATGCTCTCGCCGCACAGCACCCGGTCATAGATCTCCTGCCAGCGCAGGAACATGTGGGGCGCCAGCTCGTAGATCGTCCGCCCGTAGACGATCTTGCCGGCCAGATCGAGGGTGTGGATCCAGCGCGGGCTGGCGCCGATCACGCGCATCTCGCGGTCGGTCAGCACCAGGGCCACGGGCATGGCCTCGATGATCGCCGCCAGGGTCGACTGCATGGCGTCGCGTTCGCGCTCGCTCTGTTCGCGGGCCTTGCCGGCCTGCGCCCGATCCCATTCGTCGGCGACGAACTGCGCCAGGTCGGCCAGCCGGCAGGCCAGTTGCCCTTCGAAGGCCCTCGGCGCGTCGCTGAAGACCGCCAGCACGCCCGGCGTCGTGCCGTCCGCCAGCCGGATCGGCGCCCCGACATAGGAGCGCAGGTAAGGCGGACCGACCACCGCGGGGCTGTCGGCGAACCGCGGGTCGGCTTGGGCGTCCTCGACCCACAGCAGCTCGCCGCTATCCTGGACCAGCTCGGCGGCGCGGTCGCGCTGGCGGATGATGCGGCTCTCGGGATCGCGGCTGCGCCACACCTCCCCGTCCTTCAGGAAGATGATCTGAGCTTCGAGCGCGGAAAACATGGTCTTGGCGAGCCGCGTGGCGCGGTCGCAGACAGCCTGGGAGATGTCCAGGCCAAACGGGCGCGTTTCGGCCGTGCCGTCCGCCATGCTGATCCCCCCTGATTCTTATTGATATCAGCGGGATGAAGGTGAGCGACTAAGGTTAAGGCTCGATTGAAGCGGTTGTGGCGCGCAGGGCGCTCAACCCCGCGCCGTGGCCGCCGGCCAGGCCCAGTCGCCGAACTCGCGCGGATGGATGAACTCGGGCCGGAACCAGGGCCGCTCGCGGGCGTCGAAGATCGAGGCCAGCCATTCGGCCACCTTGGCCACCCGTCCGGCCTTGGCCGCCTCGCGATGATGGCACAGCCACACCGTCGAACTGGCCAGCGGCGGGATGTCCAGCATCACCAGGTCGGGGGCCACGGCCACGATCGCCGTCGGGATCGCCCCGATGCCGGCGCCGCGCTGGATGGCGTGCAGCATCACCGTCGAGGAGTTCACCACCATCGCCGGGGCCGCCAGCTCGATGAACGCCGAGGTTTTCGCGCCCCATCGCCCGCGTTTGCTGACCTGGGCCGAGTGATAGACGAACCGATGGCCCACCGCCGCCTCGATCCGCGTGGGGGCCCCATACGTTTCCACGTAGTCGCGCGAGGCGAACAGCGCGTAATGCAGCGTCGCCAGCGGCGTGGCGGTCAATTCCGGGACCCCGCTGGCGTCCATAAGCTGGATCGAGAGGTCCACCTGGCTGTCGACAGGGTTCTCCGGATAGAATCCGCAGTCCAGGCCAAGCTTGATGCCGGGGTTCTCGCGGACGAAATCGGCGACCTCCAGCCCCAGCACGTAGCCGCCCAGCCCCTCGGGCATGGCGACCGTCACCTCGCCGGCGTCGGGGGTCTCGTGATCCAGGCTCAGGCGCTCGATATCCAGCGACGCTCGCTGCATGGTCAACGCCCGGTCGTAAACCATCTCGCCGGCCCGGGTCAGGGAAACCCCGCGCAGGCCTCGGTCGAACAGCTTCGCCCCGAGGCGGACTTCCAGGTCTTCGATGCGGCGTGTGACCGTGGGTTGAGTGGTGCGCAGGCGGCGCGCCGCGGCGCCGAAACTGCCAGTCTGGGCGGCCGCTACAAAGGTCTTGATGTCGTCCCAGTCGGCGTGACCGCCGTCGCCATTGTCCATCCGGCACCCAAAAGGCCGTGGCGCCCCCATACGAACTTCGAGGCTGCACACTCGAACATTGACGCTCTACCAAATCACATCTTCGCACAAGAAGGCGATGTGACGATGATCATTCGCGATTTCGCAGAACGCTGTCATCGAGGACTGGGCGAACTTGGCCTGACGCTCGCGACCCATGACGAGATCATCGAGGGCCGCGCCCTCGCCGCACGCACGGTCAGTCCCAACATCGCCACGGTGGAAACCCTGGCCCGGCTTCAGGATCTGACCCGGTCGTCCTCGTTCACCTTCCGCGGCGTCGATGGACGGCTCGCCGGGGTCATGGCGATCATCCCGCTGACCGCCGCGGCCCTGCCCGACCTGGCCGCCGGGATCTTCGACGGCGTCAACCCGCCGCAGGACCAGGCCGCCCGCCCGGGCGAGACCGTGGTGGCGATCTACGGCTGGGGCATGGCCGGAACCACCCTGCGCGGCCGCGCCACGGTGATGGCCGGGGCGGTCAGGCTGCACCGCGAGCTGTTCCCGACCATTCCGCTCTATGGCCGCGCGGCGACGCCCGGCGGCGAGCGCACCCTGCTCAAGCGCATCGGCGCGCATCCGGTCCCCGGCCCCGGCGGCCTGGTGGTCGCCGACGCCTGGGCCGGCGCCAGGAAGGCCGCCTGATGAACGCCAATGTCCGCCTGCCGCTGGAGGCCCGCGCCGTCGCCGACGTCGACGAGGGCGAGCTCGAGATCGCCGTCTGCCGCACCCTGCCCGACATCATGCAGGCCATGGCCGTCCGCTCCCTGGTCTATATGGGCGAGCAGGCCTGCCCCTACGACGAGGAATACGACGGCAACGACTTCGCCGGCACGACCCACCTGGTCCTGCGCCGCGACGGCGAGCCGATCGGCACGCTGCGGATCCGCTGGTTCGCCGACTTCGCCAAGGTCGAGCGTGTCGCCGTGCGGCGCGAATACCGCGGCGGCCGCGCCACCCTCATGCTGATCCTCGCCGCCAAGCGCCTGGCCGAGAAGAAGAACTACCGCCAGATCCTCGGCTACGGCCAGGTCCGGCTGATCCCCTTCTGGGAGCAGTATTTCAACGCCCGCATCCGTCCCGGCCGCGAGGGCTTCGTCTTCTCCGACCACGACTATGTCGAGATGGTCGTCGAGGGCGCGCCGCCGCCCGACGCCCTGACCCTCGAGAGCGACCCGATGGTGCTGCTGCGTCCCGAGGGCGCCTGGGACGAGGCCGGGATCCTCGACCGCTCCGCCGCCCGCGCCGCCACCAACCAGGGCGCCCAGTCGCGATGAGATCTCCGCCGCCCGCGGCCCTGGTGTGCCTGGACCTTCAGCGCGCCCGCCTGCTGGGTTCGCCCCCTGGTCTGGGCCGGGTCACCGCGACCTGCCGGCGCGTACTGGACCAGGCCCGCGCCCGCGGCTGGCCGGTGCTGCACGTCCATCGGCGCGAAGCCACGCCCGAAGGCGCACGCCCGATCCCGGGCCTGGAGCCGCTGCCCAGCGAGCCGGTCTTTCTGCGCCCCGGCCCCTCGGCCTTCTCGCACCCGGCGTTCGCCCGCCAGGCCATGGGCCTGGGCGGCCCCTTGGCCCTGGTCGGCTTTTCGCTGGCCGACAGCGTGCTGGCCACCGCCTTCGCCGCCGCCGACCGCAAGCTGCCGGTGGAGGTGCTGGCCGACGCCGTCGCCGCCGACGCCCGCGACGACCGTGCGCTGCGGCAGGCGCTCGGCGTCCCGCTGGCGGCCCTGTCGCCCCTTTGCCGGCTCATCTCGGCCGACGACCTGCTTCGAGAGGAGGCTGCGGCTTTCGCCGCGGCCAATGCGCCATGAGCGACATCAAGATCACCGCGGCGTGTCACGACGCCCGCAACTTCCTGCGCGCCCTCGACGACCAGGCCCAGATGGCCCCCGACACGCGCGAACTGCTGCAGATGGCCGCCCTGCTCGGGCCGCGCGATCGCGTGGCCCTCAGCCACATCATCAGGCGGGCCGGCGAGATCTGCGACCAGGAGGGCGAGGAGGTCGCCCTGGCCGTGCTCGACCAGATCGAGGCGATCCTGCAGGGCCGCAGGGCCGACGCCTGAGCGCCCCCGAGGCCAGTTGACGGCCGCTGGACTCTCGCCATAAGCGAGCATTAACTTTCTGTTGCAGTGCAACGTCGCTTTCACGATATAGGTGTGGCCGTGCAGGTTACGCCTATGTGAGATTGTCGGCCTGCGCTTTGGTACGTGATCAGGGACGTTTTTCAGTGAACGAGAACTCCGAGGACCAAGGACCGGACCCCATCGACGTCGCGGTCGGTCACCGCATTCGAGTGCGTCGCAAGTGGCTCGGCATTTCCCAATCGACTTTGGCCGACCACCTGGGCGTGAGCTTCCAGCAGGTGCAGAAGTATGAGCGCGGCGCCAACCGCGTCTCGGCCTCCATGCTCGTGCGCATCGCCCAGAAGCTCGACACCACCGTCGGCGAACTGGTCGGCGAGACCCCCACTCCGATGAGCGACGAGAGCCTGTTCGAGAAGCTCGCCGTGCCCGGCGCCGTGCAACTGCTCGAGGCCTTCGCCAGCGTCCAGCAGCCGTCGATGCGCACCGCGATCCTGAACCTGACCCGCTCCCTGATCGAGGAATCGGAAGAGACCGTCAGCGTCCGGCGCGCCCGTTGAGGCCCTAGCTTTCGCGCCTCGCCGCAAAGGCGAGGTGGTGGAGCACGACCCCGGCGGTCACCGCCACGTTGAGCGAGTCGAAGCCGTCCGCCATCGGGATGCGGACGGTCTTTGCGCGGTCCAGCAGCGCCTTCGACAGGCCCGGACCCTCGGCCCCCAGCACCACCGCCGCCCGCTTGGCCCGCGGCGTCTCGGCCAGGATCGCCGCCCCGCTGGGGCTCAGCGCCAGCGGCTCGAAGCCCTGGCCCTCCAGCAACTGCAACAGGTCCTGCTCGGGGCCCAGCCGCGCGAACGGCTTGAGCAGCGCCGCCCCCACCGAGACCCGGATCGCCTTGCGGTACAGCGGATCGCAGCAGGCGCGATCCAGGATCACCGCATCGACGCCGAACGCCGCGGCGTTGCGGAACAGGCCGCCCATGTTGTCGTGGTTGGCGATGCCGCTCAGCACCAGCACCAGCGCCTCGTCGGCCAGGCCGGCCAGCAGGTCCTCCGGCGCCGGCTCGGCCGTCCGCCGGCCCAGGGCCAGGATTCCCCGGTGGATCGGAAACCCCACCACCGCGTCCATCACCGCCTGGCTGGCGGCGTAGACCGGCGTCTCGCCCGGCAGCGCCGCGATCACGTCGCCCAGCGCCGCGACGCGCTTCTGGGCCAGCAGCAGCGACTGCGGCCGCGCCAGCGGCGAGCGGGCCAGCACCCGCACCACCACTTCGCCCTCGGCCACGAACAGCCCCTGGCGGCCGACGAGGTCGCGTTCCCGCACGTCGCGATAGGCGGCGATGCGCGGGTCGGCGGGGTCCTCGATGAGGATGACTTCGGCTACCAGATCTTCACCCGCTGTTCGGGGGCTAGGTACAGCCCCTGGCCCGGCTTGACGTCGAAGGCCGAGTACCACGGATCGAGGTTGCGCACGGTCTGGGCGCGATATTCGCCCGGCGAGTGCACGCCCGACAGCACGTTGCGCCGCAGCGAGGCCTCGCGGAACTTGCTGCGGTAGTTCTGCGCCCAGCCGAAATAGAACCGCTGGTCGGCGGTGAACCCGTCGATCACCGGCGCCGCCTGGCCCTTCAGCGACAGGTGATAGGCGTCGTAGGCGCTGGCCAGCCCCGCCAGGTCGGCGATGTTCTCGCCCAGCACCTGGGCGCCGTTCAGGTGCAGGCCCGGCAGCGGCTCATAGGCGCTGTACTGCGCCGCCAGCGCCTGGCCGCGGGCCTCGAACTGGGCCATGTCGGCCGGGCTCCACCAGTTCTTCAGGTCGCCCTTCACGTCGAACAGCGCCCCGGTGTCGTCGAAGCCGTGCACGATCTCGTGCCCGATCACCCCGCCGATGGCCCCGTAGTTCACTGCCGCGTCGGCGTTGGGATCGAAGAAGGTCGGCTCCAGGATCGCCGCCGGGAACACGATCATGTTCTGCATCGGCAGGTTCAGGGCGTTGACCGTCTGCGGCGTCATCCACCACTCGTCGTGATCGACCGGCCCCTGCAGCTTGGCCAGGTTGCGGCGATAGTCGAACAGCTCGGCGCGCCGCCAGTTGCCGTAGGCGTCGCCGCGCACGATCTCCAGCCCCGAATAGTCGCGCCACTTGTCCGGATAGCCGACGCCGACGCGGAAGACGGCCAGTTTCTCCTTGGCCTTGGCCTTGGTCTCGGCGGTCATCCAGTCCAGCCGGTCGATGCGCGCGTCGAAGGCGGCCAGGATGTTCTTCACCATCTCCTGCATCTGCGCCTTGGCCTGGGGGGTGAAGTGGCGCTCGACATAGATCTGGCCGACCGCCTCGCCCAGCGCGGTGTTGGTGTTGTCCACCCCGCGCTTCCAGCGGTCGCGCTGCTGGGGGGTCCCGGCCAGCGCCGTGCCGTTGAACGCGAAGTGCTCGTCGGCGAAGGCCTTGGAGAGGTAGGGCGCGCCGCGCTCGATGGCGTGGAACGCCAGATAGTCCTTCCAGGTGTCGATCGGCTGGCCGCCCACCAGCTTGGCGATCCCGGCGATGGCGCTGGGCTGCCAGGCGCCGAAGGTCGGCTGCCCGCTCAGCCCGGCCCCGTCCAGCCAGGCGGTCCAGTCGATGCCTGGCGCCTTGCGGGCCAGGTCGGCCCGGCTCCAGACGTTGTTGGCCTTGGCCACGTCGCCGGTCTCGTCCACGCTCCAGTGCGTCTTGGCGATGGCGGTCTCCAGCGCCAGGATCTTCGCCGCCCGCGCCTCGCCGTTCGCGTATCCGGCCAGGGCGAACATCGCGGCGATGTGGGCCTTGTACTTGCCGCGTAACTCCTGGAACCGCGCGCTGTCGTCCAGGTAATAGGCCCGATCCGGCAGCCCCAGCCCGCCCTGCATCAGGTAGGGCCGGTACCTGGACGTGTCGTTCATGTCCTCGGCGACCCACAGTCCGAACAGGCGGTCGGTCGTGTAGTCGGTCATGTTCAGGGCGTCGACGTCGGCCCGCAGCGTCGCGCCCAGCTCGCGCGACAGGTCGGCCCGGGTCCGGATCGCGCCGATCCGGTCCAGTTCCGGCTTCAGCGGCGCGGCGCCCGCCGCCTCGATCGCCGCCTCGTCCATGAAGCTGGCGTAGAAGTCGCCGATCTTGCGGGCGTTGGAGCCCTCCGCGGCACGCCCTTCGGCGGCCTCCTCCAGGATCGCCCGCGTGCGCTCGGTCGCCAGGTCGTTCAGCACCGCGAAGGTGTTGTAGCTGCCGCGGTCGGCGGGGATCTCGGTGGCCTTCATCCACCCGCCGTTGGCGTAGGCGTAGAAGTCGTCGCCCGGCGCGACGGCGGTGTCCATGCCCGCCACGTCGAAGCCGAATGCGCCGTACTGCGGCTTGGGCCTGGGCGCCTCGGCGACCGGCGCCTCCACGGCCGGCGGCGGCGCGGTCGTCGCGCAGGCCGACAGCAGGATCGGCGCGCACGCGCCCAGCAACAGGGTTTTCCAGGTGGTCATCGAGCGCTCCCATGCGCGGCGCCTCCCCGGCGCCGCCAGCCTTTGGAGCCTTCATACACCGGCCGCGCGCCGCGGAACCGGCCCGAGCATTAAACTTACGTCATCCGTTACGGCTGTTACGCCGCATGGGCCCGCCGCACGCTGCTCAGGATCGCCTGCGCCGCGCCCGCCGCCTGGCTGCGGATGTCCGGCACCGAGGTGATCTCCCAGAACGCCCCGCGGGTCAGCGGCCCCACCGCGAACAGCCCCGGCTCGGGCCGCCCGCCCGCCCCGATCAGCCGCGAGCCGATGTCCACGTCCGCCCCCAGCCGGCACGGATCGGGCCGGATATGTCCCCGCGCCAGCAGCCGTTGCAGCAGCGGCTCGGTCGCCCGCTCCAGGTCGCCCAGCAGGCCCGCGCAGTTGACCACCGCCGAGACGCCCAGCCGGCGGGTCATCCCGCTCCCGCGCGGACGCCAGGCGACCTCGACATTGTCGCGCGTCAGGGTCAGGCCGGTGACCTCCCCGGCCCGCACGACCAGTTCGCGCCCGCGCATCATCAGCCCGATCCGGCGCGCCACGCTGGGCGCCAGGCGGTGGCGGTGCACGTCCCACCAGGGCCGCAGGTGGCGCAGGAAGGACTGCCGCTGGGCCTGGCTCCAGCCCAGCCAGATGGACTGCACGTGCGGGCGCAGGGAATCGATCGCCTCGCGCCACTGGCCGTCCGCCGAGGCCGCCCGCACCGCCGCCAGCACCTGGCGCGGCGAGCCCTCGGGCGCGACCTCCAGGCCATGTTCGGAGGTCGGCGCGTGCTGGCGCGGTGTCAGGCCCCGGCGCGAGATCGCCCAGAACCGGCGCCCCGGCCGCCACAGGCTGACGGCGGCGTCGATCATGGTCAGCCCGGTGCCCAGCAGCAGGACGTCGGCCGCCTCCTCGTCCAGCTTCGCCTTCGGGTCCCAGGGATCGCCGATGTAGCGCGGCGAGGCCAGCAGCGCCTCGCTCGCCGCCGCCGGGGGCGCCGGCCGCAGCACGCCCAGCGCCAGCACCACCGCCGCCGCCTCGATCTCCCGGCCCAGCGCCAGCCGCACGCGCCAGCCCTCGCCCGAGCGCTGCACGTCGACCGCCTCGTCCTGCTCCAGCAGCAGCCGGCCCGCCGCCGTGGTCTCCAGCGCCTCGCGCAGCAGGTCCTGCAGGTAGTCGCCATAGACCCCGCGCGTGACGAAGCCGCCGTGCGAGCTCCAGCCTTCGTGCCCCGCCAGCCAGCGGGTGAAGTGTTCGGGATCGTCCGGATAGGCGCTCATATTGGCCACGCGGACGTTCAGCAGATGGTCGGGATTGCCGGTGGAATACGCCGCGCCGCGCCCGAAGGCCTTGGCGCGCTCGATCAGCCGCACGGTGGGGCCGTCCGGATCGGCGGCCAGGTGCAGGGCCGTCAGCAGCCCTGAGAACCCTGCCCCGATCACCGCAACTGTCGGCCGCTGACCCATCGAATTGAACTCCAAACGCGTATGCAGGATAAATTCCTATCATTTTTGTGGAGTTTAAAAACGACAGAAAAACTGCATTCGAACGCAGATCGGATGAGACGGCTGTGGAAACTCGGGTTAAAACTTGACGCCTGCGTCATCTTTGGCTTGAGAACCTCGGACGCATCGGACTTGGAGGAGGAACTGATGAGCGACGGCAATATCGATCTGAGCAAGGACGCCCGGGCGCTGGCCTATTCGACGCCGCTCGACCAGATCAATCCGGCCCAGCCGGCCCTCTTCCAGTCGAACGAGATGTGGTGGAACTTCGAGCGCCTGCGCAAGGAGGCCCCGGTCCACTACACGGCCGACAGCGAGTACGGCCCGTACTGGTCGATCACCAAGTACAACGACATCATGGCGGTCGATACGAACCACCAGGTGTTCTCCTCCGAGCCGGGCATCACCATCGCCGACCAGAACGGCGACGAGGGTCCGCTGCCGATGTTCATCGCCATGGACCCGCCCAAGCATGACATCCAGCGCAAGACCGTCAGCCCGGCCGTCTCGCCCACCAATCTCCAGATCCTCGGCCCGCTGATCCGCGAACGCGCCGCCGCGATCCTCGACAGCCTGCCGATCGGCGAGGAGTTCGACTGGGTCGACAAGGTGTCGATGGAACTGACGGCCATGACCCTGGCCACCCTGTTCGGCATCGATCAGGCCGACCGCCGCAAGCTGACCTACTGGTCGGACGTGGTCACCGCCGTTCCCGGCCACGGGCTGATCGACACCCTCGAGCAGAAGATGCAGATCTTCCTCGAGTACCACGCCTACTTCACCGAGCGCTGGAACGAGCGGGTCAACGCCGAGCCGACCGGCGACCTGATCTCCATGCTGGCCCACGGCAAGGACACGCGGGACATGTCGCCGCGCGAGTACTTCGGCAACGTCGTGCTGCTGACCGTCGGCGGCAACGACACCACCCGCAACACCATCTCCGGCTCGATCCTGGCCCTGAACCAGAACCCCGACCAGTACCGGAAGCTGCGCGAGAACCCCTCGCTGATCCCCTCGATGGTGTCGGAGACCATCCGCTGGCAGACCCCGCTGGCTCACATGCGCCGCCGCGCGACCCAGGACTTCGAGTTCCAGGGCAAGCAGATCCGCGAAGGCGACAAGGTGGTCATGTGGTACGTCTCGGGCAACCGCGACGAGGAAGTCATCGAGCGTCCGAACGACTACATCATCGACCGCGAACGGCCCCGGAACCACATGTCCTTCGGCTTCGGCATCCACCGCTGCGTGGGCAACCGCCTGGCCGAGCTGCAGCTCCAGATCATCTGGGAAGAGATCATGAAGCGTTTCCCCGACATCCAGTTGGTCGAGGAGCCCAAGCGCGTCTACTCGACCTTCGTGAAGGGCTACGAGTCGATGAAGGTGGTCATCCCCAAGCGCGCCTGACCGCCTTCCTCGCACGACGAACACGAGAGCCCGGGCCCCGCGCCCGGGCTCTTTTCGCATGCGCCCGCCCCGCTCCGGCCTTCGCAGGAAGGAGGCGCCATCCGACCGGCGCTGCCATAGTATCCAGCGACACCGCGGCACGAGGAGGCACGCCATGCCGTTCGACATCGAGGCCCACGTCCGGCGCCTGGCCCAGGACGGCTACACCGTCATCGAGGACTTCGCCGACGCCGGCGCCCTGGCCGCCGCCCGCGAGGCCCTGGCCCCTCACCTCGGCTCGCACCACGGCCGCAACGCCTTCGAGGGTTTCGCCACCGAGCGCGTCTACACCCTGGTCGCGCGCGGCAAGGTGTTCGAGGACCTGACCGCCGAACCGCGGCTGCTCGCCCTGCTCGACCGCTTCCTCCAGCCCGGCTATCTGCTGACCGCCAGCCAGGCGATCTGCATCCATCCCGGCGAGGCCGCCCAGGCGGTCCATTTCGACGACGGCTTCTATCGCCAGCCGCGCCCCCGCCCCGCCATCAGCCTCTCGCTGATCGGCGCCATCGACGCCTTCACCGCCACCAACGGCGCCACCGACATCATTCCCGGCAGCCATCTCTGGAGCGACGCCGACATCGCCGCCCTCTCGCCGGACAAGGCGCGCTCCATGCTCCAGCCCGTGATCATGCCGGCCGGCGGCGCCATCGTCTTCCAGGGCACGCTGCTGCACCGCGGCGGCGCCAATCGCAGCGACGCCCCGCGCCTGGCCTTCACCAACCAGTATTGCGAGCCCTGGGGCCGCACGCAGGAGAACTTCTATCTCGGCGTCCCGCGCGAGCGGGTGAAGGCGATGTCGCCCCGTCTGCAGGACCTGCTCGGCTACAACATCTGGCCGCCGTTCATGGGCCAGGTCACCGGCTCCCACCCGCTCAAGAGCCTGGACGACGGCTGGGTCCCGCCGGTGGAGCGGCAGGCCAACTGATCGCGGGTCATCCCAGATTCCGCCGGAACAGCGCGTTGAGCCGCGCCCAGTGCCGCTCGGCGCTCGCCTTGTCATAGGCGGCCCGCTGCGGGAACGCGAAGCCGTGCTCGACCTTCGGATAGAGCTCGACCTCGGCGTCGATCCTGTCCGCCGCCAGCGACTGGCCCAGCGCCTGCACCGTCTCCAGCGGCGCCCAGCGGTCGATCTCGGCGCAGGCGAAGTAGAGCTCGCCCTTGGCCTTGCGCGCCGCCAGGTGCGGGCTGTCGGCCTTGTCGGTCACCAGGAACGTCCCGTAGATCGACGCCGCCGCCGCGACCTTGTCCGCATGCCGCGCCGCCGCGTTGATCGAGAACTGCCCGCTCATGCAGTAGCCGACGCAGCCGATCTTCGCCGTCGAGGCGGCCGCCTGCCCCTGGGCGAAGGCCACCAGGGCGTCGGTGTCCTCCATCACCATGGGAATGCTCAGCCCGTTCATCAGCTCGAACATCCGCGCCCGGCCCGGATCGTTCGGATCGGGCGACAGCGGCCCCAGCTCCATCACCCCGGCCCGGTAATAGAGGTTGGGCAGCATCACGTAATAGCCGGCGCTGGCCAGCCGCCGGGCCATGTCGCGCAATTCCTCGCGGATGGCCGGAGCGTCCATGTAGAACAGGATCAGCGGGTGCGGCCCGTCCCGGTCGGGATGGACGATGAAGGTGGCCGTCGCCCCGTCCCTGGTCGGGATGTCGAGGGTCTGCTCGATCATTGGCCGCCGCCCGGCCCGCGGCGCAGCCGCTCCAGTTCCTTCTGCACCATCCGCTCGCGCTGGTCCCCGACCGAGGCGTAGACCGACAGCCCGTGCGCGGCCAGGCCGACGCCCCAGCCCAACATCGGCCAGACGAACCACAGATAGGACGGCGAGGTCAGCAGGTTCAGCGCCGCCAGCCCGCCGTTGATGATCACATAGGCCGTCAGGTGCGCCCGGAACCCCAGCTTGGCGTCGGCGCGCCGCTCGGCCAGCTTGCGCAGTTCGTTCTCATCGGTCATCGCGGACCTCTAACCTCTCGGCATCAGTACGCAGGCCCGCGCCAGCGAGACGCGGGTCAATTCGCGGCGGCGCAGGAACACCTGCATCGCATCGGTGGTCGGATCGCGCGACACCTGCCATTCGCCCAGGTCGCGATAGCGGGTCATCAGCAGCAGCCGGCGCGCCGCGGCGGTTCGGTCGGCCTCGTCCTCCTCGGCCAGGAACAGGCCATGGATCCTGGTCTCGAACCGCGCCTCGAAGTCGGGCCACGCCTCGCCCGACAGCCGCACGAACTCATCGACCGCACCGCCGTCGATGGTGAACCAGTTGTGGACATAGATCCCGCCCGGCGCCGGCGGCGCATCGTCCACCGGCCGCAGGGTCGGGGTCAGGCGCTGGCGGTCGCTGGCCACGATCCCCGGCGTGAACGACACCCGCGTCCCGGCCGTGGCCAGCACCAGGGCCTGGTCGGAGGCGAAGCCCAGCAGCGGCGCGAACACCGCCCGCACCCCGGCCGACCCGTAGAGATGGTCGGCCAGCAGCCTCTGGGCCGTGCGCTCGCGCCCGAGCGTAAGCTGAAAATAGTCGTATTCCAACGGCTTGGCCCTAGTAGTTGACGCGCGAGGAGATCGCGCCGTCCACCAGCATGTTGATCCCCGTGGTGAAGGCCGAGCGCGGGCTGGCCAGGAACACCGTCGCCGCCGCCACCTCTTCCGGGGTCGCCATCCGGCCGGTCGGGTTGCGCTTGATCATCTGGTCGAAGAACTGCGGCATGCCGGCCTTGACGTTGCCCCAGACGCCGCCCTCGAAGAATACCGTGCCCGGCGAGACCACATTGGCCCGGATGTGCTTGGCGGCGTTCTCGCGCGCCAGGCCCTTGGCGTAGTGGATCAGCGCCGCCTTCATCGCGCCGTAGGACGAGGCGTTGGCCGCCTCGGCCGCCGACACCGACGAGGTGATCAGGAACGCCGCGTCGCCATGCGTCTCGCCGGCCTTCTCCAGGAACGGCCGGGCCGCCTCGAAGCTGCGCACCGCGCCCAGGATGTCGATCTCGAACATCGCGCGCCATTCGTCCTCGCCCGCGCCCTGCACCAGGGCGCTGGCGTTGGAGACCATGACGTCGATGCCGCCGAGCGTCTCGCCGGCTTCCTTGACGAAGGCCCGGATCGCTGCGCCGTCGGCGATGTCCACCGCCTTGCCGAACGCCTTGACGCCCTTGGCCTCCAGCGCCTTCACCGCCTCGGCCACCTGGTCGGCGCCCCGCGCGCAGATGGCGACGTCGGCGCCCTCCTCGGCCAGCAGGTCGGCGATCGCCCGCCCGATGCCCCGCGATCCGCCCGTCACGACCGCCTTCTTGCCCTTCAGCCCCAGGTCCATGTTCCGCTCCCGTTGTTCGTTGGACGCAGTTCTAACCCAAAGGTGCGACGCTTGCGCAGACTTGACAGGAGGTTCGCGCCGACAATTTGTGAGCCGATGCTCACCCAGCCGACATCCACCAAGGACAAGCTGCTGCGCGCGGCCCTGGAGATCGGCGCGCGCGACGGCCTGGAAGCGGCCACCACCGCCGCCATCGCGGCCAAGGCCGGCGTCGCCGAAGGCACGCTCTACCGGCACTTTCCGTCCAAGGACGACCTGCTGATCGAGGTCTATCGCGGCATCAAGCGCAAGATCTTCGAGGCCATCAGCGACGGCGAGGACGGCGGCGAGGCCCCCGACGCCCGCCTCAAGCGCGTCTGGCGCAAGCTCTACGAGGCCTATCGCGGCGACGCCGAGGCCTTCATGTTCGGCCAGCGCTTCGCCGAGTCCGCCCTCTCCAAGCGCGAGGGCGGCGCCGCCCACGAGCAGATCGCCGGCGCCGTCTCGCGCCTGCGCCGGGCCGGGATCGAGCGCGGCCTGTTCAAGGACCTGCCGGGCGACCTGCTGAGCAACCTGTTCTTCGCCCCCGTCGGCCACATGCTGAAGACCGAGCTCAAGGGCCGCAGTTGGACCGAGGCCGAGCTCGACGCCACCGCCGAGGCGGTGCTGGATTCCTGGCGGGCCTGAAACGCCCCCCTAGAACGGCGCCGGCACGCCGGGCGGCATCTTCAGATACAGCGGCAGGCTGAAATCGAGGAAGACCGCCTCGCCCTCGAGCCGGTTCTTGGCGTCGAACTCCTTGATCGCGTGCAGCCGCAGCGTCGCCGGCCGCTTGCCGAGCTCGAAGTTGTAGGCCGCGTGCGCGCCGACCCCCGTCACCCGGCCCTCGAAGTCGCCCAGCCGCGCCCCGGACCCGGAGTCGCCGGTGACCTGCTGGAAGTAGTAGGCCTGGACGCCGGCCGACCAGCTCTTGTTGAACTTCTTCTCGATCGAGCCTTCCAGATGGAATTCGGTCCCGGTCTCGTAATTGGTGTGCTCGTTCTCGCCGTTGAACGTGAACCCGGCCTTGCCCGAGACGTCCCAGCCGGCCGCCTCGTTCAGATAGGTTCCGGCCAGCGAGACGTCGGCCGCCCAGCGGTGAAAGGCCAGGTTGGCCAACTGGTCCTCGCGGTAGGTCCCGATCGGGATGTTGATCAGCGTGCTGGCGGCGATATGGACGTCGCCCTTCTTCCAGCCCCACATCGCCGTCAGGATCGGGTCGCCGACCACCATGGTGGAGTCGCTGGCGCTGCGGGAGATCTGCGTCCCTCCCGGGCCGGTCAGCGTCGCCGAGATGGTGACGTCCGGCCCGCCGATCGGAATGGCCGCGCCCAGGGCCAGGGTCCCGCCGCCCAGGTTCGTCGTCGGCGCCCACAGCAAGGTCGCGAAGTTGGCGTTGATGCTGGCCTCCAGGCCGGCGACGACATTGCCGCCGATCACGAACTGCCGCTCGCCGCCGGCCTTGCCGCTGTAATAATACTGGGTGTCGGCGAAGAACACGCCGGGCAGCGGCGGCAGCACCGCCGCGCCGGGGCCGCCCGATCCCAGCAGATAGACGCTGGCGCCGCCTTCCGAGGCGCTCGCCTGCCCGGCCAGCAGCATCGCCACGGCCGCCGCCGCGCCGCCCAGCAGCGACGCCGTCGTCTTGTTGGCCTTATTCATCGCAATCCCCAATGGCGCCAGATCCGCTCCGGATCGTGGCGACAGGGCCCGACGGCGCCCATGAGGTGAAACCCGCAGTTGCTCATGGGCAGAGCAATGACGCGCGGATGTCGGCGGACTTACAGCGCCCTTTCCATGACGATGAACTCCAGGTCGTCCCGGACCGGCTGGCCGAAGCGCAGGTCCGCGTATGGGAACGGCCGCGTCTCGCCGGTGCGGGCATAGCCGCGCCGCTCGTACCAGGCGATCAGGGTGTCGCGGATCTGGATCACCGTCATTCGCACCCGCCGGGCGCCCTGCGCGCGCGCATGATCCTCGGCCGCCGCCAGCAGGGTTCGCCCCAGCCGGCGGTCCTGCAGGTCGGGCCGCACGGTCAGCATCCCCAGATACCAGGCGCCGCCGTCGCTCGGCTCCAGCCACACGCAGCCCAGCAGCGGCCCGCCCGGTTCGTCGCGCAGGGTCATCAGCGCCGCCTGGGCGTTGGCGGCCAGGTCCCTGGCCAGGGTCTGCGCGTCGGTGCGCTGGCCGCCCAGATAGTCGGCCTCGGTGGTCCACCCCTGGCGGGAGGTCTCGCCGCGATAGGCGGAGTTCACCAGGTCGGCGACGGCGGGAAGGTCGGAGGAATCGGCGGGGGCGAAATGCATGCCTCCGGTAAATCCACAAGCGGCGCGGGCCCGCAAGCTCAGCGATCGGCCTCGCCGCCGATCTCCTCGCGCGCGCTTTCCATGACCCTGACGACCACGTCCAGTTGCTCGCCCAGATAGGCCAGACGGTCCGCCTCCTGGCCGGGCGCCGCCGCCGCGGCCTCGTCGCCGGCCAGCACCGCCAGCATGCGATTGAGCATGAACATGTGGCCATAGCACTGCCGGCTCGGCCAGCGCGCCCGCGGCGTGGCGAGCAGGTCGGCGATGCTCGGCTGGATGGCCATCTGCCCGATGGTGTCCAGGGCGGTCGCGGCGCGCCGGTAGTCGCCCGCCTCGACCGCCTTCACCACCCGCGCGACCGCCTTCTCGGCCAGGTCCAGCACGTCGGTGACGTCCTGGGCGAACTCCGCGCGGGCGCTGCGCTCCTGGCGGGCCGAGCGCATGGCGGGAAACAGCCCCGCCCAGATGGCCGCCCCCACCGCCGCCAGCGTGCCGACGCCCTGCACCCAGGCGGCGACCTCCGCGCTGTTCTGCGGCGGAAACCGCAGCAGGATGACGACCAGCACGGCCATCAGGGCGTAGAAGACGATGACCGCATGGCGGCCGCTGGGCGCGTTCTGCATGGGCCTACCTCAGCACAGCTTCACGCTCCAGGCACGCGCGGCGTCGGCCGGAACACCATCCATCTCTTGACGCTTTCTCCTCCAGCGTCTAATTATCCGCATGTGAGTGAGCGCTCACATCCCCCACAATCCATATCTGCGGAGTCCTCCCATGATCCGTCGGGAAATCGGCCGTACCGGCCGTGACGTGAATGCTATCGGCCTGGGCTGCATGGGCATGTCGGTCGCCTATGGCGAGCCGATGAACGAAGCCGACGCCGTCAAGCTGCTGCACCAGGCGCTGGACCTCGGCGTCGACCATTTCGACACCGCCGAGCTCTACGGTTTCGGCGCCAACGAGACCCTGCTCGGCCAGGCCTTCCACGACCGCCGCGACAAGGCCTTCATCGCCACCAAGTTCGGCCCGGTCGGCAACCTCGCCGAGCGCACCGTCCGCGGCGTCGACGGCTCGGAAGCCAACATGCGCCGGGCCATCGAGCAGTCCCTGCGCCTGCTGAAGACCGACCACGTCGACCTCTACTACCTGCACCGCAAGGACCCGAACCTGCCCATCGAGGAGACGGTCGGGGCCATGGCCAAGCTGGTCGAGGAGGGCAAGGTCCGCGCGCTCGGCCTCTCCGAGGTCAACGCCGACAGCCTCCGCCGCGCCCAGGCCGTCCACCCGATCGCCGCCGTACAGTGGGAGTATTCGATCTTCACCCGCGACATCGAGAAGGAGGTCCTGCCGCTGTGCTGGGAAACCGGCGTGACGGTGGTGGCCTACTCCCCGCTCGGCCGCGGCATGCTGACCGGCGCCTTCACCCGCGAGCACAAGCCACAGGGGAACGACTACCGCGCGGTGATCTCGCCGCGCTTCAAGGACGGCGCCTACGAGGCCAATATCGCCCTGGTCGAGGAGATCGAGAAGATCGCCCAGGCCCGCGGCGCCAGCGCCTCGCAGATCGCCCTGGCCTGGGTCCTGGCCGCCAAGCCGAACGTGGTCACCATCCCCGGCACCACCCGGCTGGCGAACCTGGAATCCAACCTCGCCGCGGCCGACATCGCCCTGACCGAGGCCGAAACCGCCAGCCTCGACGCCCTGGCCGCCAAGGTCGCCGGCGACCGCTACGACGAACGCGGCATGACCCTGGTCAACGCGTAGAAGAGCCGCAGATGCTCCCCCTCTGGGGGAGCTGTCAGCGAAGCTGACTGAGGGGGACTCTGACTCCCCAGGAGCAGTCCCCCTCCGTCTCGGCGCTACGCGCCGATCCACCTCCCCCAAGAGGGGAGGATCCAGGCGAACGCCCCATTTGATTTCCCCCGCGGAACGGCGTCACCCTCCCAGGCGGAATCGAGGGCGCGTCAGACGCCCTGGGGAGGAACACCATGAAGACCGCCGCCTTGGCGCTGGCCCTTTGCGCCGCCGCCAGCCTGGCTCACGCCAAGACCATCGCCGTCGCCCCCGGCCCCGACGCCCAGGAGCGGGTGCAGACCGCCTTGCTCGACGCCAGGCCCGGCGACGTGGTCGCCCTCGGCGCCGGCCGCTTCGAGTTCACCGACGGCCTCTCGCTCGACGTCGACGACGTGACGGTCACCGGCGCGGGCCAGGACAAGACCATCCTCTCGTTCAAGGGCCAGAAGGGCGCGGGCGAGGGCCTGCTGGTCACCTCCGACCGCGTCGCCGTGCGCGACCTGACGGTGCAGGACACCAAGGGCGACGGGATCAAGTCCAAGGGCTCGGACCAGATCAGCTTCCTCTCGCTGACCGTCGAATGGACCGGCGGCCCAAAGGAGACCAACGGCGCCTATGGCGTCTATCCGGTGTCCTCGACCAACGTGCTGATCGACCGCGTCACCGTCCGCGGCGCCTCGGACGCCGGCATCTATGTCGGCCAGTCCAGGAACATCATCGTCAAGAACAGCCGCGCCGAGTTCAACGTCGCCGGCATCGAGATCGAGAACTCGATGAACGCCGACGTGTTCGACAACGTCGCCACCCGCAACACCGGCGGCATCCTGGTGTTCGACCTGCCGAACCTGCCGCAGATGGGCGGCCATTCCACCCGCCTGTTCCGCAACCAGGTGGTCGACAACGACACCCCGAACTTCGCGCCCAAGGGCAACATCGTCGCCAACGTCCCGGTCGGGACCGGCGTCATGCTGATGGCCAACAAGAACGTCCACGTCTTCGAGAACCGGATCGACGGCAACCAGACCGCCGCCGTCATGCTGGTCGCCTATGTCGAGGCCTTCGACGACAAGACCTACAATCCCCTGCCCCGCGACATCGTCGTGCGCGACAACCTGATCGGCAGGAACGGCTTCCAGCCCGGCTTCGCGGGCGGCGAGCTGCTGGCCAAGGCGTTCGGCGGCGCCCTGCCGCCGGTGATCTGGGACGGCGTCGTCACCCATCCGGCCAGCCCCGAGACGGTGAAGGTCTGGCTCAAGGACGGCCCGGTCGTGAACCTCAACCTGCCGGCCCCCGGCGCCACCGACAAGGCCGCCCCCACCCTGGCCCAGACCCTGGGCGAACCGGGCCTCGCCGAGCCGCCGCCCGTCGTCCTGCCCCCCGCCCAGGCCAGCCTGGCGCCATGAGCCGCACCACTCTCAAGCAAACCCGGTCTCGGCGCGCACGCGCCGGCGCCGCCGCGCTCCTCTGTCTCGGCGCCGCCCCGCCGCCGCCGCCCGTGGCGCTGGACGCCCTGCTGGCGCCGACCCCGGCTCCGACGCTGGACGCCTACCGCCTGTTCACCGACCCCGGCGCCCGCGCGCCCAACGCCGGCCTGACGCCCTACGCCCTCAACACCCCGCTCTTCAGCGACTACGCCGAGAAGACCCGCTACGTCTTCCTGCCGCCGGGAACCAAGGCGGCCTACCGCGCGGCCGGCGCCTTCGACTTTCCGGTCGGCACGACCCTGGTGAAGACCTTCGCCTACCCGGCCGACGTCCGCCGCCCCGCCGCCCAGGTGCGCTATCTCGAGACCCGGCTGCTGATCCGCCAGGCCGGCGGCTGGACCGCGCTCGCCTACGTCTGGAACCCCGAGCAGACCCGGGCCACGCTCAAGCGCGCCGGCGCGCGCCTCGACGTCGGCTTCATCGACGCCAAGGGCCAGTCCCGCCAGGTCGACTACGCCGTGCCCAACGCCAACCAGTGCAAGGAATGCCATTCCCTGGCCGGCGAACTGGTCCCCATCGGCCCCAAGGCGCGCAACCTCAACGGCCCCTATCCCTACGCCGCGGGCGCGGAGAACCAGCTCGCCCACTGGACCCGCGCCGGGCTGCTGAGCGGCGCGCCCGCCCCGGCCGCCGCCCCGCGCACCGCCGTCTGGGACGACCCGCGCGAGCCGCTGGCCGACCGCGGCCGCGCCTATCTCGACGCCAACTGCGCCCACTGTCACAACCCGGCGGGCATGGCCTCCAATTCCGGCCTCAACCTCGACATCGAGGAGCAGCGCCCCGCCGCCATGGGGATCGGCAAGCGCCCGGTCGCCGCCGGCCGCGGATCGGGCGGGCTGGAGGTCTCCATCGCCCCCGGCGCGCCGGAGCAATCGATCCTGCTGCACCGGATGCGGTCGACCGAGCCCGGAGTGATGATGCCCGAGCTCGGCCGCTCCCTGGTCCACGAGGAAGGCGTCGCCCTGGTCGCCGCCTATATCGCCAGCCTGAAGCCCTAAAGCGCCTCGGCCTCCAGCCCCGGCGGGGTCGGCGCCGGCGGCGGGCGCTTCTCGATCTTCGGCAGGAACGCCGCCAGCAGGCCGATGGCCGGCAGGAAGGCGCAGATCCGGTAGACCGTCTCGATGCTGGTCCTGTCGGCCACCATGCCCAGGATCGCCGCCCCCAGCCCGCCCATGCCGAACGAGAAGCCGAACAGCAGGCCCGACATCATGCCGACCTTGCCCGGCGCCAGCTCCTGGGCGAACACCACGATCGCCGGGAAGGCCGAGGCCAGGATCAAGCCGATGACCACCACCAGCGGCCCGGTCCAGAACGCGTCCGCGAACGGCAGCAACAGGCTGAACGGCAGCACGCCCAGGATCGAGAACCAGATCACGTACTTGCGCCCGAACCGGTCGCCCAGCGGCCCGCCCGCCACGGTCCCGGCCGCCACCGCCCCCAGGAACAGGAACAGATGGAGCTGCGCGCCCTGCACCGAGGCGCCGAACTTATCCATCATGTAGAAGGTCAGGTAGTTGGTCAGGCTGGCCAGGTAGACGTACTTCGAGAAGATCAGCGCCAGCAGGATCGAGATCCCGATCGCCACCTGGCGGCTGGGCGGGGCGAGCGGCTGCGGGCCCTTGGCCGCCGCCTTCAGCCGCGAGAGGCCGTGGGTGCGATACCAGTTGGCCACGTTCCACAGGATCGCGCCGGCCAGCAGCGCCAGCAGCGCGAAGAACGCCAGGCTCGACTGCCCCCAACGCACCACCACCACCGCCGCGGCCAGCGGGCCCAACGCCGAGCCGGCGTTGCCGCCGACCTGGAACAGCGACTGCGCCAGGCCGTGCCGGCCGCCCGCCGCCATCCGCGCCACCCGGCTCGATTCCGGATGGAACACCGACGAGCCCATGCCCAGCAGGCAGGCGCCGATCACCACCAGGCCATAGGTGTGGGCCACCGACAGCACCGCCAGCCCGGCCAGCGAGAACAGCGTCCCGGCCGGCAGCGCCATCGGCGTCGGCCGCTTGTCGGCATAGAGCCCGATCATCGGCTGCAGGATCGAGGCGGTGACCTGATAGGCCAGGGTTACGATCCCGATCTGCCCGAAGGTGAGCCCCAGCTCGGCCTTGAGGTTCGGATAGATGGCCGGAAGCAGCGCCTGCATCATGTCGTTGAGCAGGTGGCAGAAGCTGATCGCCAGGATCACCCCGAAGGCCGTCCCGCCCGCCGCCTGAACCTGCTTGTTCGCCGTGATCGCCTGTCCGCCCATCTGAGCCGCTCCATGACTTGAGGGCGCTCCGATAGGCGTTTCCCGCACAGCCCGCATTCCTGTATGGGTCGTTCAGTTTCGCGAGTGGGACATATGGCCGTCTGGATCGATCCCAGCGACGTCGAGGACACGCCCCGGCCGGTCGTCGCCATCGCCAACGACTACCCGCCCCACTTCGAGCTGGAGTGGCATCGCCATCGCCGCGGCCAGTTGCTCTATGCGGCCCGGGGCGTGGTCGTCGTCTCGACGCCGCAGGGCGCCTGGGTCGCCCCGCCCGAGCGCGCCGTCTGGACCCCGCCCACCGTGCCCCATGCGGTGAAGATGGTCGGCTCTGTCAGCACCCGCGGCATCCTGCTCGACCCCGGGGCCTGCCCCGCCCTCGGCGACGCCAGCCGGGTGATCGAGGTCTCGCCCCTGCTGCGCAGCCTGCTGCTGGCCGCCAGCGAGCTGCCGCGCGAATACGCCCCCGACGGCCGCGATGGCCTGGTCATCGACCTGCTGCTGGCCGAGCTGGCGCTGGCGCCGGTCATCCCCCTGGCCGCGCCGTTCCCGCAGAGCCCGGCCCTGGCCGCCAAGTGCCGCGCCTTCC
Organism: Phenylobacterium sp.; assembly: GCF_031984885.1. GTDB lineage: Bacteria > Pseudomonadota > Alphaproteobacteria > Caulobacterales > Caulobacteraceae > Phenylobacterium. The sequence continues at coordinate 3,224 of NZ_DAMABV010000018.1, read as the reverse complement.
TGGAGGCCCCCAGCCCGCACGACACCATCGATGGCTGGAGCGCCGAGCTCGGCATGGGCCGCCGCGCCTTCACCCGCGCCTTCCGCCGCGAGACCGGGATGAGCTTCGCCGAGTGGCGCCAGCAGGCCTGCGTCCTCGTCGCCCTGCCCCGCCTGGCCGCCGGCGACCAGGTCACCGCCATCGCCCTCGACCTCGGCTACGAAAGCCCCGCCGCCTTCACCACCATGTTCAAGCGCCGCCTCGGCGTCGCGCCCAGCCGGTATCAGGGCTGAAGCGCCCCCACGAGGGCAGGGCGAGCGCATATGGCGCCGTCGCCCACGTCCTGCGATCGGGCGGCCCGGCCATGACGAGGAGCTTAAGCGTGTCATCCCGGTTTCGGCGCAGCCGAAGACCGGGACCCATGAACACCAGATCCCGCAAGCCTCGCGTCCACCCGGCCGACGCAGCGCGAATGGGTCCCGGTCTTGCTCCGCAAGCCGCGATGGCGCGCAGGACTAAATCCGCGCCTCGATCCACCCGACGATATCGCCCAGCACCTCCTCCTTGCCGAGGTCGTTCAGCAGGTCGTGGAAGTGCCCCTCGTACAGCTTCAGCGTCTTGTCGGCCGATCCGGCGTGCTCGTGGAAGAACTGGCTGCCCTTGGGCAGGGTCGCCTTGTCTTCCGTGCCGTGGATGATCAGCACCGGCAGGGTGATGGTCGGAATCTCCTTGGTCAGCCGCTCGTCCGCCCGCTGCAGGGCCGCGACCGTGATGCTCGGCTGGGTCTCGTCGTGGATCAGCGGATCGTCGTTCATCGCCTTCACCACCGCCAGGTCGCGCGAGAAGTCCTCGTTCTTCAGCTTCAGGACCCCGACATTGGGCGCCAGGTGGCTGACCCCCTTGATCACCTGCAGGGCGATGTCCGGCGCCGGCACCCGGAACGCGAAGCTCTCGCAGATCAGCCCCGCCAGCTCGGCCTGCTGGTCCAGGGCGTAGATGCAGGCGATCACCCCGCCGGCGCTGTGGCCCAGCAGGAACACCGGCAGGCCCGGATCGCGCGACTTGGCGATGCCGATCACCCGCGAGAGGTCGTCCTCGTATTCGCCGACCCGCTCGACGTGAAAGCGCTCGCCCTCGGATCGGCCGCGGCCGCGATAGTCGGGCGCGTAGACCGAAAACCCCATGGCCGCCAACTGCTCGCCGACCCACAGGTACTGGCCGCTGTGGGAATTGAACCCGTGGCTGATCACCACGACGGCCCTGGGCGGCCCCTCCGGCCGCCACGAGCGCATGAACAGCTTGAGGCCGCCGGCCCCCTCGAAAGTTTCTTCCTTCGGAACCTGAGCCATGGCGCCCTCGCAAGTTGTCAGACGCGCAACCTACCCCCGAACGAGCGAACGCCGCTATCCGAAAGCGCCGGCGGGCGGCCTAATCGGCGAACGCGCCGGCATAGCGCTCGCGCAGCAGGTTCTTCTGCACCTTGCCCATGGCGTTGCGCGGCAGCTCCTCGACGAAGAACACCTTCTTGGGCGTCTTGAAGGCCGCCAGCTTCTCGCGCAGCGCGGCGATCACCGCCGCCTCCTCGCCGCGCCCGATCACCACCGCCGCCACCGCCTCGCCGAAGTCCGGATGCGGCAGGCCGATCACCGCGCTCTCGCTCACCCCCTCCATCTCGTCGAGGATCAGCTCGATCTCCTTGGGATAGACGTTGAAGCCGCCGGAGATGATCAGGTCCTTGGCCCGGCCGCTGATCCACACCCGCCCGTCCGGGTCCTGGCGCCCGACGTCGCCGGTGATGAAGAAGCCGTCGGCCGTGAACTCCTGGGCGGTCTTCTCGGGCATCCGCCAGTAGCCGCCGAACACGCTGGGCCCCTTGATCTCGATGACCCCGGTCTCCTCGCCGCCGCCGATCCTCAAGTCCACGCCCGGCAGCGGATAGCCGACGCTGCCGGCGATGCGCTCGCCCTCCAGCGGGTTGGAGGTGATGATCACCGCCTCGCTCATCCCGTAGCGCTCCAGGATCCGCTGCCCCGTCCGCGCCTCGAACTCGGCGAAGGTCGATTCCAGCAGCGGCGCCGAGCCGCTGATGAACAGCCGCATGTGCGCCGCCGCCGCCCGCGTGAACCCCGGATTGGCCAGCAGCCGCGTGTAGAAGGTCGGAACCCCCATCATCACGCTCGACCTCGGCAGCCCGGCCAGCACCTGGGCGTCGTCGTACCTGGCCAGCCAGACCATCGGCGCTCCCGACAGGAACGCACAGTGCAGCGCCACGAACAGCCCGTGCACATGGAAGATCGGCAGGGCGTGCAGCAGCACGTCGTCTTCCGAGAACCCCCAGGCCGCATGCAGCGCCAGGGCGTTGGCCGCCAGGTTCCCGTGGCTCAGCATCGCGCCCTTGGACCGCCCGGTGGTGCCCGAGGTGTAGATGATCGAGGCCAGGTCGTCCTCGCCGCGCGCCAGGGTCTCCAGCAGCGGTTCGCGGCTGCGCGCGTCGGCGACCAGCTCGACCGCGTCCTCGACGAACAGCACCGGCTGCGCGTCGTCCATGAAGTAGTCGATCTCGCTCTCGGTATAGGCGGTGTTCAGCGGCAGGAAGACCGCCCCCACCTTCAGGGTCGCCAGGTAGACGACCACCGCCTCGACGCTCTTCTCCGACTGCAGCGCCACCCGGTCGCCGGGCTCGACCTCGTACTCGACCAGCAGCGCCGCCGTCCGCGCCACGTCGTCCTCCAGCGCCCCATACGAAACCGCGCTCCCATCCGGCAGTAGGAACGCCGGCCTGGACCGATCGGCGGGAAAACGCGAGGCGAGCAGCTCGTAGAGGTTCATGCCCCTTGCCTAGCGGGTCAGACCCGCAAGGAGAAGAACCGCCCCGCACAATCGCTTCCCCAGGGGGCGCAGAAACGAAGAGTCGTCATCAAGTCAGTTGAGCTCTTGCGGCGGGGCGGCGCCTCATTCGTCAGGCCCGGCGTCAATGGGTCCCGGACAAGCCCTGCGGGCTTTCCGGGATGACACGGGAGGCGCGCCCGCGCCATCCACCCCCACGGCGCCTTCGTGCTCTTCGTGTCCTTCGTGGTCTTGTGTTTCAAAATCCGCCGAGCAGCTTGCCCCAGGCGCCACCGGAGAAAAAACAGGTGTCATCCCGGTTTGCGCAGCAAGACCGGGACCCATGAACACCGGATGGACCAGAACCCGGCAGGGCCGCGCCTCATTCGTCAGGCGCGGCGTCAATGGGTCCCGGACAA
>NZ_DAMABV010000017.1:0-72561 GCF_031984885.1 Phenylobacterium sp. | reverse complement strand
GGACCTGCCTCCGGCCCCCCAACATTGCATCACTTCAAACAGACAATCCCGGTTTGCGAAGCAAGACCGGGATGACACGCGGGGGGCTCCCTCCTGCCAGGATATGGGTGAACTCATAAGATATTGAGTTAGTTAGAGAAAAACAGGCCGTTTTTACCTGTGCAGGAACTGTGCAGGAAAATCTGCCCAAACTGCTCTTTTTTCTGCATCTGATTGTCGCTGAAAAGCCGAGTCGCCGCAACCTCGTTGTGGCGACTCGCTTGGCTTGAAACATCGGGGCTGAAAGCCCCCTTCCGGCGCGGCCCTAAAGGCCGCGCCGTTCTGCTTTGGGGTGGGTCGGGCGGGATAAAAAATAGCCGCCGTCACCATGACGGCGGCTCCGCAAAGCGCCGGAGGGTTTCCCCTCCGGCTTTCCGCTTTCAGGCGGCTTCCTGTTGCTCCGTGACCTGCGGCTGCAAGCTGTGGAGATAGTCGGCGGCACGCTGCGCATGGGCGGCGGCGCTGAAGATGGCGCGTTTGTCCTCTTTCAGCGTTTTGAGCCAGTTGCCGATGTAGGCGGCGTGTTCCTCGCGGGGTTCGGGGCTAATCGCAAGATCGGCGCAAAGAAAGGCTGCGCCAAGCTCGGCTACAAGTTCTTCCATCGCATAGCCTTCATCACCCCACCGCTTGCGCCCGAAATCGCGCTCCAATCGGTCTTTGCCTTTCGTCCAATGGGTCATTTCATGGGCAAGGGTGGCATAATAGGCTTCTGCCTCGCGGAAAGCTTCAAAAGGCGGCATCTGCACCTTGTCTTCGGCGGGGCTGTAAAAAGCGCGGTTCCCGCCGTGGCGAATATCCGCGCCAGTCGCGGCAAAGAATGTTTCGGCATGCGCAATGCGCTGCACGGTATCGGTGGGACGCTCCGCCAGCGCATAAAAATGCGCGGGCAATCCGTCCACCTGCTCCACGTTAAAGACGGTGTAGCCTTTCATGAACGGAATATCCCGTTCGGATTCCTGTCCGTTCTCGTCCGTTTCGGTCTTGGTGATCGTGTTGGCGTAAACGACAAGATTGCCCTTCTCGCCTTTGCGGACATTGCCGCCCAGTTCCTGCGCCTGTTTGTAGGTCATCCAGATCGGCGCGTTATAGCCGCGCTCACAGGCTGCGCCCCAAAGCATCAGCACATTGATTCCACGGTAAGCCTGACCGTTTGACCGCAAGGGGCGGGTAATGCGGCCTGCGGCATGTTCGGCGTTCCACGGCTGGAACCACGGGCGGACGCCCTGTTCCAAAGCGGTTACGATTTGGGCGGTTACTCTCTCATAAACATCTTGCTTCATTGCCTTTTTCCTTGGGCTTGGGTTGCGCATGCAACCGACTAGCCACGCGGCAATGAGCGGGGATTCCGCTGTCAGGACCGGAAAACGGGGGGTGGTGCGGGCCGGAGCGTAGCGACTACACGGCCCCCGTTTTCCGCCCCTTGGGGCTTGGTCTTGACAGCGAAGGGGCCGCAGGCCCTCCCGAAAGGCGGCGGTGCCGCCGACAAACAACGGGCGGCGAAGGCCGCACATTCTCTGCGTTCGTGATCGTCACCGGATGGCGGAAACACGCCCGACAGAATTTGCGCGGAAACCGCGTCAGAGGGTTTGCGCGGGCACCGCGCCGTGGTTCCGGGCGCATCAGCGCCTAGAGCACAGGCCGGAAGGCAACGCCCCTTGATACTTGCAAGAGGCACCGAAATCAGCCGTAATTCGGATGCCGTTCTTTGGTAATTATTTCACTCCGCTTTCATTGGCATGAAACAATACCGAACATGCCCGCACCGCTTCCCTAACAGGGCATGAACAACTGTTAAGCTTGGCGTTCATTTGCGAGTCATGCGGGTCGTGTTAGCTGCGTAACAATTCCTGATTGGGCGGGAATTTCACGCAAAGGGGGGCTTCATGACCAAAACCAAACCGTTTCTTGTGCCTGTTATCCTGATAGCTGGCTTGGTATCTGCCTGCGGACAAGGCACGGCAAATGCCGAGAATGAAACGGCGCAAGCGCCTGAAACCCAAACCCTGCCTGAAAATGCTGTGGCACCGGACGCCAGCGCGAATGCGGCGGAAGCGGCAAATCCCCCTCCGGCTGAAACCCCCGCGACTCCCGCACCGGAAGCTGCGGCTTCCACGGTTTCCGCGCTTCCTCTGAAACGCGGCTACTATGTCAGGGCCGAGACGCCCTGCAATCGGGCCTCAAGGGCGGATGTGTTTTCGCTGCTGACGCGCACGGGCACGAACCTGAACTGCACGTTCAAGAAGATCGAACGGACAGGAGCGACAACCTACCGGGTAACGGAAGAATGCTCGCATGGGGGTGCCGCATGGGGTCGGCCCGATGAAACCGAAACCTCCATATCCACATACGAGATTCCGAACGAAACCAGCTACAGGGTGACATACGAAGGCGGCTCCGAAGCGAGCGCCCGCTACTGTGCCCAATCCAGCATGGGGCCGGAATACCGCGATAACGACATCAGCGATGTGACGGGATAATTCCCGTCACATTCTTCGCGCCCTCCATCCGGCGCTTGTTTTTCCAATCCATCATAGGGAGATGCCCGTGAATAGAGGGTTCGTATGGCGCTGTTCTGTTTCCATTGGCGCGGCGCTGGCCTGCCTGACGCCCGTGCTGGCGCAGGCGCAAACGCCAGCACAAACGGCCTCCGCATCGTCCCCTGAAATGGCGGGCATCCGCCTCGGTATGACCGAGGCCGAAGCCCGCGCCGCTATCCGCGCCTTTGACCCCGCGCTGAGGATTACCGCCGTCATGGGGGTATTCGACTATAGCGATGGCGTGAACCACACCCTCAAAACACCGGAATTTCTGGACAGGCTTGAGGCGGTGAAGGGCAACCAGTTGCCAACCCTCAAGGTCTATTTCTCCGGCCCGGTCGGTGATGTGCGGGTGATTGGCGTCCACCGCACGGAAATTCTGGCTTCCAATCCGCCCACGGCGGCACAGTTCGCGCAAAGCCTGATAAACCAGTATGGACGGCCTGCCGGAGTCAACGGGTCGAACAACGCGCATATCGTCTGGGAAAGCGCCGGAAGGCCGTCTTGCATCAGAGCCAGAAACCACGCCAATCAAGTTGCGATCAGCGTGTCATCCGGCACCAGCCTCATGGAAAGCTCTGCGGTCGAACAGTTCTATACCAAGCGCGGTTCTGAAATCACGGCGCGGGGTTTGCTGCCTGCCGATCTGGCGCAATGCGGTGCCTATGTGGACTATAACCTTATCGGTGATCCTGTCCGCCAGTTCGTTGCGGAACTGAATGACCTTGGCGCGATGGTTGCCGCCGAACGCAGCAGAACGGCATGGGTGCGGCAATTACAGGAAGCCGCGACACGGGCGCGTCAAGGGCGCGGGCAAGTCCCCAGACTCTGAATCCTGCATCATCGGGTGGGAGCATGGCCTTCCGCCGGATAACCCGGTTCGGGAAGCGTCTTGTGCGGCAAGGGGCGGGGCTGTCTCCTTATGGCTGCGCCCATAGCGTCCTTTTCATCCTGCACCCTCGCATCGGTTTTCCCTGTGGGGCGCAAGCCTTGGCAGGCTCTTTCTCTCCGTTTCAGTCCTTCGGATGCGCTCCGGTTAAACCGCTGCCGTCATCGGGGCATGAAAGGCCGTGATGGTTGCGGCCTCAAGCAACAGGAGACAATCCCATGCGCCTCATCACCGCCGCCGAACTCGATCACCTGCCGGAAACCGTCCTGCACTCCAAATTCTACCGTGTGAATCAGGAACTGGCTGGCACCAAGCCCGCCACCCAAGGCCGCGCCAATGCGCTGGCCTCGCTGGAAAACATCAACCGCGCAATCATCACGCGCCGCATCAAGGGGCCGGGGTTTTAAGCCCGCAAGCAAAAGCCGCCAGTAGGGGATACTGGCGGCTTTTCACCTGCGAAGGGCATGCTGGCCTATGCAGCCAGCAAATACCCGTTCGCTACCAATGTATCCACATCGGGCAGCGTGTTGATGCCGGAGAGGTTCGCAATCGCTGTCCATCCGTGTTCCGTGCCCGTGCCGTCCAGATCAACGCTCATGCGCATCCCCGCGAAAGGTGTTGCTTGGAACTTGACGAAATCCGCCAGATTGTCAGTCAGAGGATTATACGCACCGTCCAGCAGGTCGCGTATGTCGATCACATCGCCCTGTGCCATAGAGAAATCGGCAATGGTGTCGATCAGTCCGGATGCACCATCAAGTGCCGTTGCATCGAAATGGAAGGTATCGGCACCCAAGCCGCCATTGAGATAATTGCTGCCAAAGCCGCCGCTTAGGAAATCATCTCCGGCACCGCCCATGAGGTTATCACTACCTGCGCCGCCGATCAGCGTGTCATTGCCCGCGCCGCCGTCAATGTGGTCGCTTCCGTTGCCGCCGATGATAGTGTCATCATAAGCCGTGCCGAAGGCGGTGGTGCTGCCATTGGGCAGGCGCATCACTAAACCGCCTGTCAAATCCCACACCGTATCATCATCGAACACAATGCGTTCGACAGGCCCCACGGTTGCACCCGCGCTGGCGTTGTAGGTGCCGTTGTTGACGGTGATTTTGTCGGTCGCGCCATATTGGATATAAAGATGGGAAATGACGCCGCCCGTCAGCACCGTGTTCCACATATACACATCGTCCGGTGAAATGCCTTCAAGGCGAATGGTATCCATGCCCTCGCCAGCGTATTCATAGATCGTATCGAAGCCGTCTCCGGCCCTGAACACGTAGGTATCATCACCTGTGCCGCCATGAAGCTGATCGCTGCCAGCGCCGCCAATCAAGGTGTCGTTGCCAGCGCCGCCTATGATATGGTTGGTCCCCGAACCGCCAATGATTGTATCATCGTGGGCAGTTCCATATGCCGTCACAGAGCCAGTGCCCGGCAGGCGCAGCAACAATCCGCCCGTCAAGTCCCAAACGGTTTCATCATCAAACACAATCCGCTCGATATGCCCCACAGTTGCGCCCGTGCTGGCGTTGTAGGTGCCGTTGTTGACGGTGATTTTGTCGGTTGCACCGTACTGGATGATAAGCTGACTTTGCGTGCCGCTGACCAATACGTGGTTCCAGATGTAAACATCTTCGGGCAGGATGCCCTCAAGGCGGATCGTGTCGATACCTTCGCCAGCATATTCATAGATGGAATCCAGACCGTCCCCGGCTTTGAACACATAGGTATCGTCACCTGTGCCGCCATGAAGATTGTCGGCACCGCCGTTACCGATCAGCGTGTCATTTCCGGCGTAGCCATACAGTTGTTCGCCGCCGCTGCCGCCCTTGATAAGATCGCCATAGGCGCTGCCAAAAAGCCCTGCGTTGCGGTTGTCAGTATTCCAGAGGTAAAGGCCCTCGCGCAAATCCCATGTCGTGCCGTCATCGAACATGATGAACTCGACATATTCACTGACACGCGAAGCGCCGGAACTGTCCTTTGATGCGCTGATCGTAAAGGAGTCATCATCGGTGTAACGCACAACCAAGCCACCGTTGTTGTTCGTCCAAAGGCGAACATTTTCCGGGTCAATACCACCAAGGAAAACGGCGTCTGTGGTCGTGTTTATTGTCTCATAAATGTTGATAGACTTATTATGCGGCGCGTCGCCCGCACGGAACACATAAACATCGTTGAAGCCGGAATCGTTGAGCGCCCAATATCCGGATGCAAACGGAGACGTGAAACGCAGCGACAAATCTTCTCCGAAATGTCCGCCAGAGAGCGTGTCCGTCCGCAGGTCGTAATAGGGGTTCCCCAAAAGGTCGTTCATACCGGACTGGGCCAGAAAATGCGTGGCAACCATATCGAAGGCCGCATTCCATGCCTCCCGTGCAGGAGTGGCAGCAATTCCTGCAACAGGCGTGGTTGGATCGTTGCCGAAGAGAAGCCCCGTCAGTTTTTCAAGGAATGTCACCATCCGGGCATCCATCGCCGTGCCACGGCTGGTCGGGTCCATATCTGTGATACCCGCCCATTCATACATGATGTTAGTCAGCGCAGCCCTAAGATCAAAGTTGGGCGCAAAGAGATCGGAGGCCGATTTTGTGGCAAGCGCCGCCACCATGTCGAGCAGGTCTTCGTTCTGGCTCATGGCGATGTGCAAGCTTGCAACAGTGCCGTATCCTCGTTGCATCGGTAAATACGCAACATCGAGGCTTATCTCATAGTCCTGATCGTAAATCGTATTCCATGTGTTGTATGAGAACCAGACGTCCGCAATCATCCGGCTTTGTCCATCCATGACAAAGCTGCTTTCCTGCTTAACGGTGTTGCCGTTTATGACGTAATTTACGTTGGCGTAATTCAGATTTATGCTTGTAATGTTCAAGCTCGCCAGACTGTGCAGTTCGCCTTCCTGACTTATACCGTCCCCATTAGCATCCACCCAAACCAGCAGATCGCCAAACTGGCTATCATTGCTGTCGATTACACCATCATTGTTGCTGTCGTAGGTGGCGAGTGTCTGGAAACCATTCGCAAGCCCATTTTGTGGCTGGTTGCCGAAAAGCTCGGCATTGTTGTCAATTACCCCGTTCTGGTCGAGGTCAATCGCCAGCAGGCCCATGCCCGCGCCAATCCAGCCGGACGCTTCCCGAAAACCATTGGAATCAATGTCCCAATACACTGCATCGGGACCGTCCTGCGAAACAAGGTTCAGTCCGTTCCCTTCAAGGTCGAGCACAAGCGGCGAACCTGTCGTAACCGCAATACCAAACAAATCTGCCACGTTCAGCATCAAATGACCGGCATTGATAACCTCTTGCTGCCAAATTTCCCCGACTGCATCTTGTATGTCGCTCATAATCTCCTGCGCTCCATCAAGTATATCCAGCGCCAATTGTCCGGTAGCCTCAAGAACGTTGTTTACCGTCTCTGATATATAGTTTCCTAGAGCATCAAGAAATTCATCAAGAGCTTGCCCCAAAATCTTCCCTTGTTGAATGAGTTGTGGAAGCTTCTCCCATGTGTCAGCAACGGCATAAGCAACAAATCCGCCCATAATGATACCCGCCGCTACGGGTATAGCTCCCGGCAGCATCGCGGCGTAAATCGCCGCGGCTACTAAAGATGAAGAAGCAATCGTATAGTTCTTGAATGGTAGAAGGCTATCTGCTTCAGTACCCCAGGAAACTCCCCACGCGGCGGTAATAGCATCCTTATAAGAGACAAGGACGGAAGCCCATGCAACGGCAGGAACCAGAGATGACAGAACTTTTCCATAGGGAATATGAGTTGCAGTGGACATCTGAGTCGTGCTTAGAAGGTACTGACCTGTTGCCTTATCTACGTAAGCTATCGCTCTTTGTCCGTGGATAAATTCGGAAATGCTTTCTGAAATGGTCAATCCATTCTGAACCCAGACGCGGGTTGTTGTGAAATGCACTGCGCTATAATCTTTTGCTGCAAGAAATCCCCTTGTAGACCAATCAAACAATAGACTTCCTATAGTGCTTTCAACGTGCTTGTCAGGGGCCGACAGCATCTGTTCCTTTTTTTTCTCCATATTCGATGCTTGAGATTGAAAGTATTTTATAACACCCTCTTCGACATTAGCCTGAGACAGCTTAGTGTTTATGAACACACTAAGATCGCCTTGATTTGGGTATATGTTTAATAAATTTACGGATGCGGAATCTACGCCTTGATAAATGTCGTCGTATGTAATTGTCATTGTGTTCTAACTTTCAAATTCTGTTTTTTTCTTGATGCTCGTGGATGATCTATGATCTTTCGATAGTTCAAAAAGTTGACGGCTGAGGTCCGGGTAATGAGAATACGCTTTTTCGAGCATTAGCAGTTTCATGACCGTTAGAAGAGATGCGCCAGCCAAGCCCATTGCTAAAAATAGTATCAAAATAACTATTATGAGAATATTCTGTTCTACAGAAAAATACTTGAGAACTCCAAATACAAAAGCGTAGGAATAAAGAAGAAGAACAAAAAATGGAGCAATGATAATAATCGGTCTTATGACCCAATTTCCTTTGGAGTCATCGCCAAGAAGTTTCGAATTGATATTTATTGGTATATTGTCCGTTGACATATTGAGAGATAAGCGTATGCGAATATAAAATATCGTGGTAATTACCAGCCATGGGATAATGCTCATATCACGGAAGTACACAGCCAGAATCTTAGGTTCGCTCTGATAGCTCACCTGATCGACCAAAAATCCAAGGGAAAAAATAGCATCTGCCGTAATCGCAATAACAATAGAAGTCATGACTGAAAATATTGCGATGCTCTGTTTGTAAATTAGATAATCTGCATCGTTTGATAAATTGAGCCCAGGTACACCTTTTCGTATCAGAAAATTGAAAACTCCCTTTTCTCTTTTCTCTACTGACGTAACCGTAATCAATTTTTCGAGAATCGGATATATTGCCTTCGCAAACAGAATTAACATTTTTGCTATTATTTTCATTTTTACTTTCGATTCTATTTTAAGTTGAAATAATTTCATCGAAACTACTTAAATTCAATAGATATTATGTTTCTATAATACCTTGGGGTTCGCGATAGCCGATACTTGAGCGATCAAGGCCCCTTCGGTTTGTTGAATGTGCCGCGCAACGGCTTTGGTGATGGTGGCGGTGATACAGGTGCGGCTTTCGGCTGCGGTGATGGCTTCGGCGCAGTTGGTGTCGTCATAAATTTTGAGCGGTGGGCGAACCGCGCCAATAGCGCCCGCCAGCCGCGCTTGCGGCGGTTCTTGGCACTCTGTCTTTTCCTCGGATTCAGGAAACGCGAGAGTACGCGGCGCACGGTCGGCATGAAGCCCGGCACCAGTTCGGGCGGCGTTTCAAACTCGCCGCCGTCTTTTTCCGTTTCATCGTCCCGCGCTGTGAAGGCCCGCGCAAACTGCGAGAAGATACCGGACAGGGGCAGGAAGCGTGAATCCCCCGCTGCCAATATGTCGGCGCTGCCTTCGCCTGCTGTTCCCTTGGCAACCTTTCTCTTTTTGGTGCGGCCCGGTTCCGGTTGCAGGAAACGCGAGCCGCTTACTTTGTCCTACCGGGCGGGCCGTCCGGCCCGCGCCCCTGCTGCCGCGCCTGTTCGGCTGCGCGGCGGTCTTCCTCGATCTGTTCCAGCAAACGCGCGGCGCGGGCGGCGTCCGCCGCGTAACGCTGGCGCTCGCGCTCGAATCCTGCCTGCTGGTCGCGGCGCTGCTGCGCGTGGCGTTCTTGCAGGGCGTCCAGTTCCTCGGCGCGGTTCTGCGCGAGCAGCATTTCCATGTCGGCTTTCTCATGCGCCTGCCGGAAATACATCTGCCGCCATTCCTTTTTCCGCGCCGCAAGCTTCTCTGCGCCACGGCCCGGATTGAGGCGGTTTTGCAGGGCTTCGATATAGCCCTCCATGCCGCTGGCGGCGGCGCGTTGTTCCCGTTTCAGGCGGTCGCGCTCGGCCTTATGCTGACGCGCAAGGCCCTCCATTTTGGGTTCGTCATCCAGTTTGAGGACATATGCGAGCTGGCGCAGTTCGGCGGCATGCCATGCGGCAAGTTTCGCGGCATCGGCCTTTTCGCGCTCGGCAAGCGCCTGCGCCACGGCGGGGGAAAGGATGGCTGCTGCGGGAGTCTCTTCTTCCGGCGGCGGGATCTCGCTGCGCGTGTCCGGCGCGGGCGCAAGATCTTCCACGGGCGGGCGCTGCATCTCGAAGGGTGGCGGCGGCTGCGCTGCTTCCCGTCTTGCGCCCTGCTGCGCTTTGGCCTCGGCGGCGGTGGGCAGCGTGTCGCGGTCCACGTCCGCCATGAAGCTGCGCGTGTCCGCAGCCTTCATTTTCAGTTCGCGGGCGAGACTGAGCACGGAACCTTCAGCCGTCACCAGCACAAAATCCCGCCTGTCGCTCTGCGCCACGATATAGCCCGCGTCTTCCACGGCGGCTTTGAATGCCGCGCCGCTATCGCAGGACTCTCTTATGGCGGCGATCTGCGCCCGGCGCTCCGGCACGGAAAGGCCGCTGCGCTCGGCCTGCTGGTGTTCAGCATGGCTGACGCCTGCGCGGGGAAACTCCGGCTGCTTCGTGCGGTCACGTTTGGCATGCTTACCCGGCACATGCTCATGCCCGAACTCGCGTTCCAGTTTCAGGCTGGCGCGTTCATGGGCCAGATAATTGTTGCTGTCGCTGCGCATGGTCATGGTTTCAAGGTCGGTGCGTGCCCAGACCACATGAATGTGCTGGCGGCCTTTCTTCTCGTGCAGCACCACGGCGCGGGGCTGGCCTTCCAGCCCCAGTTCCTGTTCCAGCACCTCCACGGCCCGCGCCCATTGCGCGGGCGTCATGTCATAGCGGGAGTCCGGGTCGATATTGACGTGATAGAGGCCCTTCTTGCCCCGTGTGCCTTCGGAGATCGTCTGCCAGTCGCGGAAGGTGGCGGCGAGGTCATCAAGGCCGGAATCCAGTGCCAGTATTTCCATCCGCTCATTGGTATCTGTCCGCAGAAGATGGGCGGCAAGTTGGCGTGGTCCGGCGCGTGATCCCCCTTTGATAATCATGCCGCCGCCTATGTTCCGGGTGGCGGTATAATCTTGGATACCGCAGGCGGCTCTGGCGGGGACGATGGGGACACGGATGATGCGCCGTCTGGTTCCTTGCCGAGCGTGTCATAGATCAGGCCGCGTATGCGGGCGAGGTCGGCAAGGGCCTCCCGAATGTCCGGCAGGACGGTTTCAGGGATGCCGCCCGTATGCAGGTAGCGGGCAATCTGATTGAGGTTGCTGCCCGTTTTGCCAAGCTGTCCGAGCACCTGACGCAGCGCGGCGGCGTCAGCGGGCATGCGCCGCTGGGCGCGGGGTCCGGCTTCCCCGATCAGCGCGGCACGGGCGAAAGCCGCCGTTGCCATGCCCGCCCTGTCGGCGCGGGCAAGGAAAGCCGCTTTTTCGGCGGGGGTAAGGCGGGCATAGACGGATTCAGTGCGTTGCCGCTTCTCGGACTTGCGCCGCCCGGATGTGCCCTTTTCGGGCGGGGGCCGGTGGGGCGCATCGTCCGTCATGTGGTCCCCTCCCGCCAATGACGGCCCTGCCGGGCAAGGGTGAGGATGAACAGGGCGACATTATCGCCGTATCCGGCGGCATGCGCCATGAGGCGGGCCGGAGCCAGCGGGTCATCCGTGGCGATGTTGCCCGTTTCGGACGGCAGAGGGGTATCGGTCAAGCGCACCTCCTTTCAGCCGGACCTTGCTCCGGCAAGCGGGTCGAGGGGCGCAGCCCCCTCGTCAGGGTGCAGGGGCATGAAAGCCGCCTGCGCGTTGTCCAGAGCACGCAAGCTCTGGTCGTGGGTGCCGGGACGCGATAGTCTCCGGCGAGTGGTCGAGGGGTGCGATAACCCCCCGTCTGGTTCCAAGGGCGATTCGCCTTGGTGGGGTCCGGGTGCAAAGCCCCGGTCGATGGGTCGCAGGGAGCGCGAAGGCTCCCCGCACGGGTGCATGGGGTGTGAAACCCCTGCTCTGGAGGGATGCAACGGGAGGGCGAAGCGCCACCCTTGCCAAGCCCGCACCCTTGGGTGCGGGGACGGACGGTCAGTCCGTCCATGGCTTGCACAGTCTCCTAAACCACAATTTAGGATAGCACGGAACGTGCGCGGGTGTGGGGTAGCATCGCATGCAGCCGGAGAAAATCCGGGGCGGATGCGGGCCGTGCCATTTGTTGCACCGCAACTGCTGCGCCGCAGAATCGCACAGGGGATGCGGTGTCGATCATAGCACAGCTTGCCTTGCTGCGCTGCCACAATCATGACGCCGCACCCTTCTGCACACGGACATAGGGGTTGCTGTCAAAGGCCAGCGGCGGCTCCCAATACAGCTTGGGGTAGTGTTCCGCGATGGTGGCGAAGGCGTCCGGCAAGCGCCAGTAATCGACAGGCCGGAGATAATGGGCGCGGTCTTCGGGGTTGATAAGGATGGCAATGTCACGCCCAAGGGCCAGCACCTCGTCGGGCATGAGAAGTGATCTGCCAGTCTCGCCGTAATTGACGCTTTCGCCCGTGCCCGCGCCGCCCGGCCCCTCGTTCTCGGACTCGCCCCGCCCGATCGTGCGCACGGTCTGTTTGCCAAGGGTATCGGAGAGGTATTTCGCGCTCTCAAGGTCATTGACGTTGCAGAACCACTTATAGGCGCAGTTGGACAGGATGGTGCCTGCCGCCGCGCCGTAAAGGTCTTTCAACTGGTCAAGGCCCTGCACGATCAGGGTGAAGTCGATACCGTAGCCGCTCATGGTCGCAATATCGCGGGGCATGTCGTCTATCCGCCCCAGCGCCGGAAACTCGTCCATCAGGATCATGCAGCGGTGTGCGGGGCGCTCTTCCAGCGGATGCCGCTTGAAAGTGTGCATCGCTGCCGTGGTCATCAGGCGCAGCCATGTGCGCTGCGTGTCGATGCGGTCGGGCGGGATGACCAGATAGACCGTCACGGGGTCACGGATGAGGTCCGCCATGTCAAAGGACGAATGCGCCGTGGCGGCCTTGATCTGGGGGTCGGAGAGGAATTTCGTATTCTCCGACAGGTTGGACATGATGCCGGAATAGGTTTCTTGCGCGAGGTCCAGGAACGGGCTGACCATTTCGCTGATCGCCCCGCCGAAGGCACTGGATGCCGCCATGGGCGCAAGGAATTTATCGGTGAAGTCCTTGCGGCTAAGGCTGACAATCTCGCGGGCGCGGGCGAGCGTTTTTGTCTCGCCCGGCTGGTCGGTAATCCAGAGCAAGACTGCCGCCAGCACGTTGGCGGCGCTGCCTTGCCAGAAACGGTCCTTGTCGCCGGGAGGTGACGGGCAGACGGCTCCGGCAAGCGCCTGCGCCACCGCCACGGCATTGGGGTCGTTGCGGTCGAGCACATCGAGCGGGTTGAATGTGGCGGGCGTCAGGCCGCGCTCTTTGAACGTGCTGGCAAGCTCACCCCACGGATTGACGATGTGAACGGCGCGGTTGAGCATACCCAGACGGACGCGGGCCGTGATGGCGGCATTCTCACCCTTGGGGTCAATCACGATGGCGGAACCCGCATAGCGCAGGAGCGTGGGCACGATCACCCGCGTTCCCTTGCCTGTCCGTGTCCGCGCCACAATCAAGGTATGATGTTCGGGTGTGGACAGGATGGGTGCGCCGGGCTGTGCGTCCAGCGGCACCTTGTCGAGTTCGGGGGCGCTGCTCTTGCCGAAAAACACGCCCCGCACCGCATAGAAGAAACCCGGCATATCGGGCCGCATGTCGGCATAACGCGCCGTGCCGTAGTTGTCAGACAGCGGCGGCGGTGCCTCCTTGGATTGCGGCTTTCGGCGGCGCAGCAGCAGCCATGCGGGAACACCGATGAACACGGCAAGCGCAATCATGAAGCCGTATTCGCCAAGGCGGGCAAAGAATCCCGATACCGTATCCGTTACGGTTTGCAGGGCGGTTGCCGTGCCGGATGGTGCGGGCGGTTCCGGCTCCGGTGCGGGTGCGTATCTGTCGCGCTCTGCCGCATGGCGCGGCGCGGCAAGCGCCTCGGCTTTTTGGGCAAGCTGTCTTTCCCATGCTGGCGAGCGCCCGCGCCATTTGGCGCGAAGGCTTGCGATGGCGCGGTCAATCTCGGCGCTCCGCGTCCGCCGCTCGGATTCATCAAGCGCGGTATTCTGTCCGAGAAAGATACTGCGCTGTTCCACCAGCAGCGTGGCAAGACGGCCCGCATCCTGTTCCATCTCGGCGGTTTGCGCCGGGGACAGTGATTGCGCTGCCGCCGGCGCAGCCAAGGCCATGAGCAATCCGAACAACAGGGCAAGGGCGGCGCGGCGGGCACCCGCCAAGCCGCCCATCAGAAGGGGCCTTCCACGGCGGGCGGTATGTCCTTTGCCGCTCTCTCGCTGTTTGGCACCACCAGTTCGGGCGCACCTGCATCGGCGCAGAGGCCGTTCCAGATTGCCGCAAAATGCGGATGGCTGGTCGGGTCGGCGGCAAAAGCATGCAGCAGGTTTTCAAGGTGGTTGCTGACGCGCTGCGACAGAACACGCTCCGGCGACTCGGCCTGCCGTCCGGCGCGGGCCGCATCAAGGCGCTCGGCATGGGCCAGCAGCGCGAGCAAGCCCGGCTGCACCTCCACCGTTACCTGCACGGGGTCACGGGTATCATTCATGGCGGCGTCCAGAACGCCCGCCAGTGCGCATACATCCGCATGCGCCTCGAATGCCGCTTTCAGGCGGGCCAGCTTCGGATGCGGTGGGGTATCGGGCGTGTTGCCTTCCCTTTGTTCCCAAGCAGATAGCACCGCATCATCGCCTGTTATCCCGCGTTTATCTTCCGCCATGCCCGGCCTCCCGAATGGTCATGCACCTCTATGTCTGTGCGTGACGGCAATCCGGCGTCCCGGCACTTTGAACATTGTCGCAAAGACCTGCCAGCGGACGGGGCGAACTGCATATGTATTTGCGCACAAACGCCTTTCCCTGTCACAATCTAAAGAGAGGGGGCGCACGTCAAGCTTGCCGTGCAGGACAGCACCTGCGCATGCCTGCGCCGGAGCATCAGCCCCCGGATTGGGGGGGGACGTGAAATGGCTGGCCTGCGGCGCTGAATTTATTGTGGCGGATGTCATCCGCTGGCGTGAACCTGTCTGGAAGCCGCAGCCGCGCACCTCCAAAAAGAAGCCCTCCATCATCGGGCAGCGCACCATCACGGGGCAAGTCGTCAAGATCGACCGCGCCGGATGGGTGCATATCGAAGTTGCGGAATGCACGGTTGAACCTGCGCCCCAGTGGGCGCGGCCTATCCTCCCTCTCGACAACGGTGAAGCCATTCGCCGCCAGCGCGGCAAGATCGGACAAGGCACGGTGCAGCGGTTGCCGTGGAGCGATGAATCCGCCCGCGCCGCTGTTCTGGGTTCACGGTTTATAAAGCATAAATGACCATACATGCCGTCATCGGCGCATCAAGACTGACGGTCACAATAATCGACCACGATAGAATGAGATTTATGGTGGATACCAGCAGCATGCTATGCTGGAATCTTCTCGAATCTGCCGGGGCGGCAGAACGAAATTTATGTAAGTAGCGGGGGCACTATCGAAAATGGCAGGCTCAACCTTCCAGACCAATCCTATCGACCTTTCACGACTTCTGGACGGATGCCATCAGGGCATTATCCAGTTGCCGGATTTTCAGAGAAGTTGGGTCTGGGATGAAGACCGGATCAAGAGCCTGATCGCCTCGATCTCGCGGGCCTTCCCCGTGGGCGCTCTCATGTCTCTCGACACTGGCGGGCCTGTTAGTTTCAAGCCGCGCCCCGTGGAGGGCGCACCGCTCGAAGCGCGGCAGGTGGCGCCTCAATCCCTTCTGCTTGACGGTCAACAGCGCATGACCTCGCTCTATCAGGTCACGCTACGCGGCAAGGTCGTGGAAACCGTCACACCGAAGAAAAAGCGGGTGAAACGCTGGTTCTACCTCGACATACGCAAGGCGATTGACGAAACGGCAGACCGCGAGGAAGCCGTGATCGGGGTGCCGGAAGACCGCATGGAGCGCACGGATTTCGGGCGCGAAGTCGTGCTTGATCTTTCTACCCCCGAAAAAGAATATGCCGCTCTCATGTATCCGGTTAGCCAAGTCTTTGATTGGGACAAATGGCAGGACGGCTTTGACGAATATTGGTCGGGCGATGCGCATAAGGAAGTGCGCGAGCAATTCCGCCAGTTCAAGCGGCAGGTTTTGGAAAATTTCAAATATTACCGTGTGCCAGTGATCGCCCTCGACCGCTCGACCTCCAAGGAAGCGGTCTGCGTGGTATTCGAGAAGGTCAACACGGGCGGCAAGCCGCTCGATGCGTTTGAACTGGTAACAGCCATGTATGCCGCGTCCGGTCATGAACTGCGCAAGGATTGGTATGGTGATGAAACGGTGAAAGGCCGTCATCAGCGGCTGGTCGATACGCTGCGCCCTGCGGATTCCGATGCGGGCATTCTCGCAGGTGTCGGCAATACCGACTTTCTCCAAGCGATCTCTCTTTTCTATACGCGGGACAAACGGCGCAAAGCCGAACAGGCAGGTAAGGAAGGCAAGGAACTGCCTGCGGTTTCAGGGAATAGGCAAGCTTTGCTGGATTTGCCGCTGGAAGCCTACAAGCAATACGAAACGCAGGTGGAGCGCGGTTTCGTCCAAGCCGCCAAGTTTCTTCATATGCTGCATATCTACCGGATATTCGATCTGCCCTACCAATCGCAGATTGTGCCGCTGGCGGCGATTCTTGCAGATATTGGTGATGCTTGGGAGCATGAAGCGAACCGCACAAAACTCATCCAATGGTATTGGAACGGCGTTTTCGGGGAGCTTTACGGGTCGGCGGTGGAAACCCGCATAGCCCGTGATTTCATGGAAGTGCCTGTCTGGCTGAACGGCGGGCCGGAGCCGTCCACCGTAAGCGAGACGATCTTCCGCGCCGACCGCTTGAAAACGATGCGGATGCGGCTTTCAGCGGCCTACAAGGGCGTGAATGCGCTCTTGATGAAAGAGGGCGCACAGGATTTCCGGTCGGGGCAGAAGTTCGATCACACCATATTCTTCGGTGAGAATGTCGATATTCACCACATCTTCCCGCAAGACTGGTGCAAGAAAAACGGTATCAAGCCCGCCGTTTATGATTCCATCATCAACAAGGCTCCGCTGTCCTACCGCACGAACAGGATTATCGGCGGGATTGCGCCAAGCGAATATCTGGCGAAGCTGGAAGAAGGCAATAACTCAAGCCCGCCCATCAGCACCGATAAACTGGATACATATCTTCGCTCGCATCTGATCGACCCCGCGCTGCTCCGCACGGACGCATTCGACTCCTTTATGGATGATCGGCAAAAGCGGCTTCTTGGCCTGATCGAACAGGCAATGGGCAAAGCTGCCTATACCGGGAATGTCCCGGAGGAAGGCGAGGATGTGGAGGAAGATGAGGACAATTCGGAAGCCGTGATGACCGTGCCGCTCGCCTGATCGTCAGTCGTCCGTTCTGCCACGAAACAATCCCGACAGGTGCGCCAATAGACCGCGCCGCTGTTCTGCGTTCGCATTTCGTCAGGGCGTAATTCTCTGCCCCGGTGGGGCAGAGAATTACAGCGCGGATTTCCGGCGGCGCGAAGCTTGCGCCGCATATCCCGCGCCGAAAATCACGGCGGCTGTGGCGGCGGCGATCAGCAGCGCCAGAAAGCTATGCTGCTCGAATATGTGACTCGCGGTGAGGATATAGGCCACCACGCCAGCCCCAAGGGCGGCACTGGCAGGCCGCAAGGCCGGGACGAATCGTCCTGCAAGCCCAAGGGCTGCGGCAAAGAGCGCCACCATCCACGCATCGAAGGGGCCGAAGGCATAGGCATGAAACGCCGCGAATACAAAAGCTGCCAGAGCCGCCGCGACAACCCACCACCAGCGATGTTCAATCGCGCTTGAAAGGGTCCATCCGATGGCGAACTTGACCGCTTCGGTGCCCGCAAAGATGCTGACGATCACAATGCCTATACCGCTCATCAGCGCGATAAAGCCTGCGATGGTCGCCGGGGTTTCCGGTAGCAGGAAGGCTCCCGCTGTCCCTGCGGCTCCTGCCACCACAAGGGCTGCAAGGGTGCGCATCGTGCCCGTGATCGTCAGGGGTTCATTGCTGCCGGATACCACGGCGGGCTGTCCATGCGCCTGCTCATAGGCGGCCTGTCCGGCAATCGCTGAAACGGTCGTTGCAGGGCCAGCAACAGGCCCCAAGATAGAATGCCGATTGTATTCGTCCAGCGACATGGTTCCCCCTTGCTGTCCTGTCGATTGCCTTTGCCTCGGACCGTCACCCGCGCTGCGGGGAAGCGGTCGAGACGCCTAGGCTGACAAAGATCAGCACCACGCCCTCACGGGTTAATATATATCATGTCCGGGGGAAAGAGCGGTGGTGGGCGTTCTTCCCCTCGCATGCAAGAATGGGCGTGAAGCGCCCGGCGCGGTTCCCCCTCTAAAAGAGGGAGAACTGGCGGGCGGTGGCGGCTTTGCATTTCCACGCGGGCGATGCAGCTTCTTCGTCAAGCCATGTGCGCACAAGGGCCACAGGCCCGCCCATGGCTGCAACAATGGTTGCCGTGGTGAAGTGCGAACGGTATCCGGTTTCCGTGATGGGAAGCGGCGCACGTTCCGGCGCGATGGCCTCGATTTCAAGGTGGGCTGTGTCGAGTCCGTAGTCATCGGAAAGACTGAGCCAGCGCGGTTCATAGCTGATAGATATGGTCACGCCGTTCCAGACGGTTTCGTGCTGCTCGTAATGGCGGGTGAACTGGCGGGTCATGCTGCACCGCCTTCTGCCGCTTCATCGGCCTTCGGGGGCAACAGGACGATACGACCGTCCAGCGGGTAAAGGTCGAGTTGAACGGTATGGCCTTCGCCGTTCTGGTGGGGCCACGCGGCCCCGATGCGGGTCCAGTAGGCTTTGCCTTTGACTTCGCGGACGTGCCACGCGATCAACGCGGGCGCTCTGGTTTCGGATTTTTTCGTCATGGTTGTTCTCCTTGGTTTGCATTGCCCTTTCGGGCGTGCCCACGGAGAGCCGTGCGGGATGGCGCGGCGTCACACAGGAAAATTGGGGGGACCGTCCGCTTGCGGATGGGGGAGCCGAGGCTTCCTGTTGACGGCACAAGCGCCCGCGCATGGCAGGGGGCATGACGCTGCCCGATGGGAATGCAAACAGCACAAGGGAATGACAGGGCGAGGCCGAAACCTCCGGCCCCGCTATCCATGGTGGCATGGGTGAAGCTAATGGCGGGCACCGCCCGCTAGGCGGCTACGCGGTTCCGCAAGAATGCGGGGGCTTCCGGCTGGAATTGTCCCGCGCACAGGTGCGGGCCGTCTTGCCTATACGAAAGGTTATGAACGCATCGGTGCAACTGCACCGCTGCGCGGCAGAGACACGGCTTAGAGCCGTGTCGGGTTTATATAGGTATTCACCGATTCAATGCGCCAGCGGCGCATCGGTGAAGCATGGAACCCGCTGGTTCGTCCGGGCCGGACACGGGTTCGGGGAGTCAGCGCGGCCTATTGCGCTGGCCTCTGGGGCTGGACGGCGCGGGCCGCGCCGTCTTGTCACGCGACTCTGCCGCTTTCGATGCCTTGGCCTTGCCGCCTGCAAGGGCTTCATCGGGGCTGGTCGCCACGGGGTCCCATCCTTCCATGCCGACCAGAACACGGTCTGCATGCTTGATGGTATTCACATGCCCATAGTGCTTTTCGATCATCTGGACGGACGTGCCCATTTGTTCGGCAAGGAAATACACGTCCACACCCATCTGCAAACGGAATGTCGCGTAGGTATGCCGGAAGCAATAAGTGGTGCGAACGGTGCCGTCCGCGCCTTTGCGCAGCGCGGCCTTGTCCAGCAGGCTTTCGATAAGCGACTTGTAAAGCGTGATCGCGGGTTTTCCGGTGATGGTCGTAAACACGCGGTCGTCCATTTCCGTGGCCTTGGAAATCGCACGGATACGTTCAATGTAATCGCCCACGCTCTTGGGTGCGACAAGCTTGCGGGACTTGCCCTTGCCCTGAACGAACAGGACGAAAATATCCCGCCCGTCACGGTCTTTCGCGGGCCATACATCCCGCCAGCGCAGGTTCTTTAGCTCGGTGGGACGCATACCCGTATTACAGGCAATCAGCACCATGTTGTAGGTCATGGTGCGCTGCCAGCGGCTGGCCTCTGTGGGGGCGGCCTTCACCCATGAGCGGCCTACCGTGTGTAGTTTGCGGTATTCCTCAACGGTAAATTCCTCCCGCTGCATCGTTTTGAGCGCGGGGAAGTCGTCAAACCGATGGCTGGCGGGCACATAGCGTTTCTTGACCGCGAATTTCATGATCGCGGACAGCAGCTTCATTTCCATACGGATAGTGTCGTCACTGACGTAGGGCACCGCTTTTTCCATTTTGGCCCGGACAGCGGCGGCGATTGCCTCCTGACTGACGGGCTTCGGGCGCAGGCCCCGCGCCGCCGATCCCCGCCGCCGCCGTTCAATCTCGGCCTTGACCAGTTTGGTGGCGACTTCCTCCGACACCATACGGGTGCCGTTGCGCTCAATGCGGCCTTCGCCGTTTTCGCGCCGCCAAGTCGGATAATCTCCCCACCGTTCATCAGCAATCAAATGCACCTGCACGGA
Source organism: Phenylobacterium sp. (assembly GCF_031984885.1). Taxonomy (GTDB): domain Bacteria; phylum Pseudomonadota; class Alphaproteobacteria; order Caulobacterales; family Caulobacteraceae; genus Phenylobacterium. The sequence goes on along the minus strand of NZ_DAMABV010000017.1, from coordinate 52,426 downwards.
ACCAAGGTAATCATCGAGTGGCCCCTCGATGATGAGGCGGACGGTTTCTAGGCGCTTGGGGGTGATCTCGCCGCGCCGCAGGCGCACGGCCTGCTTCGCGTGATACTCTTTGCCAACATCGCGGAAGGGGCGGTTGAAGATGGCTACGCCATGTTTGATGGCATATCGGACTTCGCCGTCATGCTCCCACGCCGCTGCACGGGCGGCGTGAAGGTCGCTGGTCTTGAGGGACACGGTTTTATAGCGGTCCTGCTTCGGCACTTTGACGCGGCAATACCAGTTGCGGTGCCGCACGTCCGAGCGCCGGAAGAGGATGAGGCCGGGCTTCAACTCCTCCTTGTCGATGATGAATTTGCCGCCGTCAGATGCCATGTCGTCACCTTGTGCCTGTGCAGATTTTGTGCAGGCCGGGCGCGTAAGTGGTTGATTTGCCGGACCTGTGCAGGTGTTGTGCGGACAATCATAGCAAAAAATGTTGTGATATTCTAATTATTTATGATATATTGACCATCCTGCACGGAGGGGCCGACGGCGGCGTCTGAGGCCATGGCCGTGCGCCTCACATGCGAGTGAACGTTGATCACCTTGACGTAAACGGAAGCGTCGACTTACGGTGTCAATCAATAGAAACGATAGCGTCCAGGGAGGACGCCGCATGGCCACTGACCTTCGCCGGCCCAATCGGACCTTCACCATCCGCCAGCTTTGCCTGGAGTTCAAATGCACCCCGCGCGCCCTGCGCTTCTATGAGGACAAGGGGCTGATCTCTCCGGCGCGGGACGGCATGAACCGGGTCTATTCCTACAAGGACCGCGCCCGGCTGCAGCTCATTCTGCGCGGCAAGCGGGTGGGGCTGGCGCTGTCGGAGATCGGCGAGATCCTCGACCTCTACGAACTGAACGACGGCGGGGCGGCGCAGAACGCCAAGTCGCTGGTCAAGTTCCGCGAGCGGATCGTCGAGCTGGAAGCCCAGCGCCACGACATCGACCAGGCCATCGACGAGCTGCGCAAGGGCTGCGACGCCCTGGAACAACGGCTGGCGGCCACACGGCCCGACCTGCTGCCCCGCGCGGCCGACTACGACCAGGTGCTGCGCGAGCGGCTGGGCGACCTGGAACACGCGAAGTAGCCGCCGATCACGGTTCACCGTGAACGTGCAACCACGCTAACCTTTCGGGGCTTTCGACGCGGTCGGGAGCCCCATTCGCCGTCATCGGCGCCGTCAGGAGCGGACATGCCCTATCAGCCCCCCGTACGTGACCACATCTTCCTGCTGCGCGACGTCCTGCAGATCGAGAACTACGCGAACCTGCCCGGTTTCGCCGACGCCTCGATGGACGTGGTCGAGCAGATCATCGAAGAGGCCGGCCGCTTCACCGGCGAGGTGCTGGCGCCGCTGAACGCGGTCGGCGACAAGCAGGGCTGCGTCTGGAACCCCGACCACACGGTCACCACCCCGCCGGGCTTCAAGGAAGCCTACGCCCAACTGGTCGAGGGCGGCTGGCCGGCGCTGGGGGCCGAGCCGGCCTATGGCGGCCAGGGCCTGCCGCACGTGGTCAACCTGTCGTTCTCGGAGATGAGCTCGTCGGCCAACATGGCCTTCTCGATGTATCCGGGCCTGACCCACGGAGCCTATTCGGCGATCCTGAACGGCGGGTCGGACGCACAGAAGGACCTCTACCTGCCCAAGCTGGCCTCGGGCCAATGGGGCGGGACCATGAACCTGACCGAGCCGCACTGCGGCACGGACCTGGGCCTGCTGCGCACCAAGGCGGTCCCGCAGGGCGACGGGACCTACAAGATCACGGGCGGCAAGATCTGGATCTCGGGCGGCGAGCACGACATGGCCGAGAACATCGTCCATCTGGTGCTGGCCAGGATCGAGGGGGCCCCGCAGGGCACGCGCGGCATCAGCCTGTTCATCGTGCCGAAGTTCATTCCGGACGCCGACGGCAAGCCAGGCGCGCGCAACAGCGTCTATTGCGACGGCCTCGAAGAGAAGATGGGCATCCACGGCAACGCCACCTGCGTGATCCGCCACGAGGAGTCGATCGGCTGGCTGGTCGGCGAGGAGAACAAGGGCCTGTCGCTGATGTTCGTGATGATGAACGAGGCGCGGATCGGGGTCGGCCTGCAGGGCGTCGCCCAGGCCGAGGCCGCCTACCAGGCCGCCGCGACCTTCGCCAAGGAACGCCTGCAGGGGCGTTCGCTGACCGGGCCGAAGAACCCCGACGGCCCGGCCGACCCGATCATCGTCCACCCGGACGTGCGCCGGATGCTGATGGACAGCCGCGCGATCATCGAGGGCGGCCGCGCCTTCCTGTTCTGGACCGCGCTGCAGGGCGACCTGGCCCACGGCAGCCCCGACGAGGCGGTGCGCCAGAAGGGCGGCGACTACATGGCGCTGATGACCCCGGTGGTGAAGGGCTTCCTGACCGACAGGGGGCTGAAGGTCTGTTCCGACGCGGTGCAGGTGCATGGCGGCTCGGGCTTCACCGAGCACTTCCCGGTCAGCCAGTACATGCGCGACGTGCGCATCGCCCTGATCTACGAGGGCACCAACGGCGTGCAGGCGCTGGACCTGGTCGGTCGCAAGCTGGCCGCCGAGGGCGGCCGGGCGGTGATGAGCTTCTTCGCCGAGATCGACGCCTTCGTGGAGGCGAACGGCGAGGACAAGGCGCTGAAGCCGTTCATCGAAGGGCTGGCCAAGGCCAAGGGCGAGCTGCAGGACGCCACCATGTGGCTGATGCAGAACGGGCTGATGAACCCCGACAACGCCGGGGCCGCCTCGACCGACTACATGCACCTCTTCGGGCTGACGGCGCTGGCCTACATGTGGGCGCAGATCGCCAAGACCGTGCAGGGCAAGATCGCGGGCGGCGAGACCGATCCGTTCTACGCCAACAAGCTGGTGGTCGGCCGCTACTATGTCGAGCGCATCCTGCCTGACACCGCCGCGCACCTGGCCAAGCTGAAGACCGGCTCGGAGCTGATGATGGCGCTGCCGGCGGAGGCGTTCTGATGGCCAGCTACACGGCCGACGTCGCCTGGAGCCTGCGCGAGGGCGAGGACTTCGCCAAGGGCCGCTACAGCCGCGGCCATGTGGTGAGCTTCGACGGCGGGCTGATCGTGCCGGCCTCGGCCTCGCCGCATGTGGTCGGCAAGTGGGCGGTGGAGGAGGCGGTCGATCCCGAGGAGATGTTCGTCGCCGCCCTGTCGAACTGCCACATGCTGACCTTCCTGCACAAGGCGCGGTTGGCCGGGTTCGTGGTCACGGCCTATCGCGACCACGCCTCGGGCGTGATGGAGGAGATCGCGCCGGGCAAGATGGCGGTGACCAGGGTCACCCTCTCGCCGCGGATCGAATGGGAGGGCGAGGCGCCGGGGGCCGAGATGCTGGCCCACCTGCACCACGCGGCGCACGAGGAATGCTTCATCGCCAACTCGGTGAAGACGGAAGTGACGGTGGCGCCCCCTCTCTCGGAGGGAGAGGGCTAGGATTTCCTCCTCTCCCCTCGGGGAGAGGTCGGGAGAGGGGAGTGGGACGCCAGCAGCCCGCGCAGGCGTTCGGTCAGCGCAGCCCCGTCCTTGAGGTCGCATTCCCAGATCGTCTCGACGCGCCAGCCGGCGGCGGTCAGTTCGGCGGCGGTGCGCTGGTCGCGGGCGACGTTGCGGGCGACCTTGGCAGTCCAGTATTCGCGGTTGGCCTTGGGCGTGCGCGCGCCACGGGCGCAGTCGTGGCCGTGCCAGAAGCAGCCATGCACGAAGATCGCCAGCCGGCGGCCGGGCATGACGATGTCGGGCGACCCGGGCAGGTCCCTGCGGTTCAGGCGATAGCGGGCGCCGAGCGCGGTCAGCGCCCGGCGCACCTTCAGTTCGGGAGCGGTGTCCTTGCCCTTGACCCGGCGCATGACCGCCGAGCGTTTCTCCGGGGTGAAGACGTCGCTCAAAGCCCTTCGAACAGGGCGGTGGAGAGGTAGCGCTCGGCGAAGCTGGGGATGATGGCGACGATCAGCTTGCCGGCATATTCGTCGCGGGAAGCCAGGTCGAAGGCGGCGGTGAGCGCCGCGCCCGAGGAGATGCCGACCGGCAGGCCCTCTTCCTTGGCCACGCGGCGGGCCATGGCGAAGCTGTCGTCGTTGGAGACCTGGATGATCTCGTCGATCACGCCGCGGTCGAGGATCGAGGGCACGAAGCCGGCGCCGATGCCCTGGATCTTGTGCGGGGCCGGCTGGCCGCCGGACAGCACGGGCGAGGCCTCGGGCTCGACCGCGACCATCTTCAGGCCGGGTTTGCGGGCCTTCAGCACCTGGCCGATGCCGGTGATGGTGCCGCCGGTGCCGACGCCGGAGATCACCGCATCGACCTTGCCGTCGGTGTCGTTCCAGATCTCCTCGGCGGTCGAGACCCGGTGGATCAGCGGGTTGGCCTCGTTGTCGAACTGCTGGGGCATGACCGCGCCGGGGGTGGCCTCGACGATCTCCCGGGCGCGGGCGACGGCGCCGGCCATGCCGCGCTCGGCCGGGGTCAGCTCGAGCTTGGCGCCCAGGATCAGCAGCATCTTGCGACGCTCGATCGACATGCTTTCGGGCATGACCAGGGTGATCGGATAGCCCTTGGAGGCGGCGACGAAGGCGAGCGCGATGCCGGTGTTGCCGCTGGTCGGCTCGACGATCGAACCGCCGGGCTTCAGCTTGCCGGTCGCTTCCAGCCACTCGATCATGGCCACGCCGATGCGGTCCTTGACCGAGGCCAGCGGGTTGAAGAACTCCAGCTTGGCGACGACCTCGCCCTTGGGCTTCAGCGCCTTGGTCAGGTTCGGCAGGCGGACCAGCGGGGTGTCGCCGATCAGGTCGAGGACGGAGTCGAAGATCTTGCCGCGGCCGGAACGCTTGTAGCGGGCTGCGTCGTAGGTGGAGTCGGCCATGGCTCTCTCGTCGGTTGGCTGTGGCGCCAACCTAAGCGCCCGGGCCGGATTTGGAAGCGCACTTCTTCTGTTTCGAAGCGCAGCCTGGCTATTCGGCGGCGACGGCCGCGGGCGGGCGCAGCAGCGGCTCGAGGATCTCGCCGGCCAGCCAGCGGACGACCGGCACGACCACGCCGTCGCCGACCACGTGCAGGGCGCCGGTGGCCGCGCGCGGCAGGGCGTAGCTGTCGGGCAGGCCCATCAGGCGGGCGCCCTCGCGCGGGGAGACCAGGCGGCTGCGGACCTCGCCGCGCTCGACCACCACCAGGGTCTGGCGCGAGGAGCCGCCGCGCGGAGTGCGCAGGCAGCCGGCCAGGCCGTCGAACCGAACCTCGGCGCGCTGCACGCGCTGGCCGTTCTCGACCCGCATCCGGCGGAAGACGGCGCCGACCTGGCGCGCGCCCGCGGCGCGGGCCGCCTCGATCTTGGCCAGGTGCTGGGGGGCCATCAGCGCCAGCAGCCGCTCGGTCCTGTCGCGGCCATGCCAGGCGACGGCGTCGTCGGGCTCCAGCAGGGCGGCGAGGTCGGTGTTGCGGGCGGCGGGCGCGGCGCCGCGCCACCAGATCCAGCGGCGGGCGAGGGGCTCGGGCAGCCGGGCGTGGGCCTCGCGCACCGCGCGGGTGTGGAACGGGCTTTCGCCGATGAGGCCGGGGGCGGGCGGCTGGCGGGTGGCGATGACGAAGACCCGGGGCCGCGACTGCGGCGTGAAGCGGGCGGCGTCGATCTCCAGGGCGCCGAAGGCGTAGCCCTGGCCGGCCAGGGCCTGGCAGAGGGCGGTGAAGTCCGCGCCGCCGTGCGAGGAGAGCAGGCCGCTGACGTTCTCGATGACCACCGCGCGCGGCGCGGCGTCGCCCAGCGCCTCGACCAGCCGCCAGAAGCCGAAGAAGGCCGAGGAACGGCCGCCGGCGAGCCCGGCCCGCGCGCCGGCCAGGCTGAAGTCCTGGCAGGGCGAGGAGGCCCAGGCCAGGTCGGCGCGCGGCGGCAGACGGGCCGGGTCGATCGCCCAGACGTCGCCCTCGTGCAGGTGGCCGTCGGCGTCCGGGAAGTTGGCGCGGTAGGTCGAAGCCTTGAGCGGATCGAAGTCGTTGGCGAACGCGCAGGCCCATGGTTCGCCCAGGCCGATGCGGGCCATGCCGCCGCCGGCGAAAAATTCGTAGAAGGAAAGCGCCCGACTCATTGCGGGCCGAGTCTACCCTGGCCGGGGCCATGCGAAAGGACGCCGTCATGCGACATGCTCTCCTGATCACCGCCGCAGCGACCCTGCTCGGCGCCTGCCAGCCGCAGGCGCCGGACGGATCGCCGGCCCAGCCGCCCGCCGACGCGCCGGCGGCGCCCGTTGCGGCCGCGGAACTGCCGGACGCCTTCCAGGGCGACCTCGACGCGCACGGGACCGAGCCGTTCTGGAGCGTGAAGGTCCGCGAGGCCCAGATCGAGTTCTCGACGCCCGACGCCAACATCGCCTTTCCCAACAGGGGCGGGCGCGTCGAGGGCGGCCAGGTGGTCTGGGAGAGCACGGAGGGCGCCCGGCCGATCAAGGTGACGCTGAGCGAACAGGCCGGCTGCTCGGACGGCATGTCGGACCTGACCTATCCGCTGGCGGCCGAGGTGGCGCTGGGCGGCACGACCTACAAGGGCTGCGCGGTGAAGACCTCGGAGAAGCCGAGGGAGGGGCGGTAGGCCGCCCTTGGATCCTCTCCCATCGTGTGCGGGGCGGTCGCATGTGGCGCCGTGGCCTTGGACCCACGTCCTCCGATCGTCATCCCCGGCCGCATAGGCGTGCCGGGGATCCATGCGCGCCTGGGATCGCCGGCAGGCCTCGGCGTCCATGGATGGCCGGGACGTGCCGGCCCGGCCATGACGAACCGGAGGGGGCGATACCCTGCCCGTTGGGGGATAGGGCATCTAAGGAGACAAGGCTTGCCGCCACGGCGCCCTTGACCTGGGCTACCCTGCGGGCGGGTAATCCTGCGCAACGACAAGAAGCAGGGAGAGCGCCATGGAACGGGCCTATGACCTCGTCATCCGGGGCGGCGTGCTGGTGGACGGGTCGGGCGGCGCGGCCTTCGAGGCCGACGTCGCGGTCAAGGACGGGCGGATCGCGGCGGTCGGCAAGGTCGCCGGGGCCGGGGCCGAGGAGATCGACGCCCGCGGCAAGCTGGTGACCCCGGGCTTCGTCGACATCCATACCCACTATGACGGCCAGGCGACCTGGGACCAGCGGATGCAGCCCTCGTCCTGGCACGGGGTCACGACCGTGGTGATGGGCAATTGCGGGGTGGGCTTCGCGCCCTGCCGGCCCGCCGACCACGACCGGCTGGTGCGGCTGATGGAGGGGGTGGAGGACATCCCGTTCCCGGTGCTGACCGAGGGCCTGCCCTGGAACTGGGAGAGCTTTCCCGACTATCTGGACAGCCTGGAGGGGCGGCGGTTCGACGTCGACATCGGCGCCCAACTTCCTCACGCGGCGCTGCGGGTGTTCGTGATGGGCGAGCGCGGCGCCAACCGCGAGGACGCCACCCCCGCCGACATCGCCGCGATGGCCGCCATCGCCAAGGGCGCAGTCGAGGCGGGGGCGCTGGGCTTCTCCACCTCGCGCACGCTCAACCACCGGACCAGCGACGGCCAGCCGACCCCGACCCTGACCGCCTCGGAGGACGAGCTGACCGGGATCGCCATGGGCCTGGCGGCGGCCGGCCAGGGCGCCTTGCAGTTCGTCTCCGACTTCGGCGACCCGGAGGCCGAGTTCGCCATGCTGCGGCGGATCGTCGAGCGGTCCGGGCGGCCGCTGTCGTTCTCGCTGGTGCAGAGCCCGATCCAGCCGGCCCAGTGGCGGCGGCTGCTCGATCGGCTGGAGGAGGCCAGCGCCGCGGGCCTGCCGATGCGCGCCCAGGTCTGCGGGCGGCCGGTGGGGGTGCTGTTCGGGCTGGAGCTGACGCTCAATCCGTTCACGCACTATCCGAGCTACAAGGAAATCGCCGCGCTGCCGCTGGCGCAGCGCGCGGCCAGGCTGGCCGAGCCGGACTTCCGCGCCCGGCTGCTCTGCGAGGGAAGCGAGGCCTCGGCCGCCTTCGCCGCCAACATGACCCAGAACTGGAAGGTCATGTTCCTGATGGGCGAGACGCCGGACTACGAGCAGACGCCCGACCGCACGGTGCTGGCCCTGGCCAATGCGCGCGGCGTGCGGCCCGAGGAGCTGGCGCTGGACCACATGCTGACCAACGGCGGGCGCGGGATGCTGTACCTGCCGTTCCTCAACTATGCGGGCGGCTCGCTGGACCCCTCGTTCGAGATGCTGACCCACCCGGACACGGTGCCCGGCCTGTCGGACGGCGGGGCGCATGTGGGGATGATCTGCGACGGCTCGTTCCCGACCTCGAACCTCACCCTCTGGACGCGCGACCGCACCCGCGGGCCGAAGCTGCCGCTGGAGGCGATGGTGCGGATGCAGAGCCATGACACCGCCGCGGCGCTGGGCCTGCACGACCGGGGGCTGGTGGCGCCCGGCTACCGCGCCGACCTCAACGTCATCGACTACGAGGGCCTGAGCCTGGAGGCGCCCCGCGTCGCCTACGACCTGCCGGCCGGCGGGCGGCGGCTGATCCAGCGGGCCGAGGGCTATGTGGCGACCATCGTGGCCGGGCAGATCACCTATCGCGACGGCGAGCCGACCGGGGCGTTGCCCGGACGGCTGCTGCGCGGGGCGCAGGCCGCGCCGGCGGCGATCGCGGCGGAGTAGCCGCCGGCGGTCACTCGGCGGGGACGGGTTCGACGCCGCCGGCGCCGGCCCGGGCCTCGCCCAGGACGCGTTGGCCCAGGGCGACGATCAGCAGGGCCAGGCTCGCCGCGGCGATCGACACCCAGAAGCCGTTGCGGGGGCCGAAGGCGTCGACCACTAGGCCGGAGACGAAGGCGCCCAGGGCCATGCCGATGCCGATCCCGGTCATCACCCAGGTCACGCCCTCGGTCAGGGCCTCGGGCGGCACGCGCCGCTCGATCAGGCCAAAGGCGGTGATGAAGGTCGGCGAGATCGCCACGCCGCTGAGGAAGATGGCGCCGGCCAGGACCGGCACGCTGCCGGCCAGCAGCAGGGGCAGGGTGGTCAGCAGGAGAACCCCGAGCGCGACGAGCAACTGGCGCTGCAGCGGGAGCTTCAGGTTCAGGGCGCCGATGATCAGGCCGACGACGAACGAGCCCAGGGCGTAGACGCCGATCACCAGGCTGGCGGCCTCGGGCTGGCCCAGCTCTCGGGTCAGGGCGACGGTGCTGACCTCGGCGGTGGCGAAGATCGCGCCGACGAAGACCAGGGCGGCGGTGATGAGCTGGACCGGCCGCAGGGCGATGGCGGACCTGCGCAGGCGCGACTCCGTCGCCCGGACCTTCGGTTCGGTGCCGCGCTGGAGCACGAAGGCGGTCATGCCGGCGGCCAGGAAGACGGTGGAGGCCAGCAGCCCGGCTTCGGGGAACACGGCCACGCTGAGGCCGACCGAGAGGGACGCCCCGGCGATGTAGACCAGTTCGTCGGCGGCCGATTCGAAGGCGAAGGCGGTGTTCAGCTCCGGCCGGTCGCGGAAGATCTCGGTCCAGCGCGCCCGCACCATGGCCGGGACGCTGGGCATGGCCGCGGCCACGAAGGCGGAAGCGAACAGGGTCCAGGCCGGCCAGTCCAGGCGCGCGGCGAGGATCAGGACCCCAAAGGCCAGGACCGAGACCGCCGTCGTCGGGGTCAGGAGCCGGTTCTGGCCGAAGCGGTCGACGAGGCGCGAGATCTGCGGCGCGGCGAAGGCGTTGGTGAGCGTGAAGACGGCGGCGACCGCGCCCGCCAGCCAGTACCCGCCGTGGGCCTGGGACAGCATGGTGACGATGCCGATGGGCGCCATGGCGATCGGCAGCCGCGCCACGAAGCCGGCGGCGGCGAACCCCCGGGTTCCCGGCGCCCGGAAGATCTCGCGATAGGGATTGGGCATGGCCCTGGCCTTTCTGTGGTGGCGGCGCATGTCCCGAAGTCATACATACGCTTCGTATGTCAGCGAGGTGGTTACATACGTCGCGTATGTCAACTGCCCGCCGCCACTTTTCGCCGGGAGCCCCAGATGACGCGCAGATCGCGCCCCGAGATGATCGCCGAGACCCGCGCCAAGCTGATCGCCGCGGGGCGCAAGGCCTTTGGCGAGCGGGGCTATGCCGACGCCTCGATGGACGACTTCACGGCCGAGGCCGGCCTGACGCGCGGCGCGCTCTACCATCACTTCGGGGACAAGAAGGGCCTGCTGGAGGCGGTGGTCCGCCAGATCGACGCGGAGATGGCCGAGCGGCTGAAGGCGATCGCCGCCGCCGCGGCCACGCGCTGGGAAGGCTTCGTGCAGGAGAACATCGGCTATGTGGAGATGGCCCTGGAGCCGGAGATCCAGCGCATCGTGCTGCGCGATGGGCCCGCCGTGCTGGGCGATCCGTCGCGCTGGCCGAGCGCCGACGGCTGCATCGCCGCGATCCGGGCCAACCTGGAGCAGTTGCAGGCGGACGGGGTGGTCAGGGACGACATCGACGCCGACGTCGCCGCGCGGCTGATCTCCGGCGCCTCGACGGACGCCGCCCTGTGGATCGCCAACGCCGCCGACGCCGCTGCGGCGTCGCGGAAGGCGGTTCCGGCCTTCAAGGCGCTGATGGAGGGGCTGCTGCGCGGCCCCCGGCCCGCCGCCGAGTAGCGAGCCCGGGTCTTTTTGGGTCTGGACGCGCACGCCGCGGCGCCATTCCCCATGGCCCTGATCGCCGACGCAGGCCATAAGCCATCCCATGGTCGCCTCCCTCGCGCCGCGATTTGAACTCGACGAAACGCCGAACCTGGACGGGGCGCGGGAGATCCTGCGCCGCACCTTCGGGCATGCCGATTTCCGGGGGCGGCAGGCCGAGGTGATCGCCGAGGTGCTGGCCGGGCGCAGCGCCATGGCCGTGCTGCCGACCGGCGGCGGCAAGAGCGTCTGCTACCAGATCCCGGCCATGATGCGCCCGGGCCTGGGGCTGGTGGTCTCGCCGCTGATCGCGCTGATGACCGACCAGGTGGCGGGCCTGCAGCAGTCGGGCGTCGCCGCCGCCAAGCTCGATTCCACCGGCGAGGCCTGGGAGCGGGCGCAGACCTGGGAGAAGATCGACCGCGGCGAGCTGGACCTGCTCTACATCTCGCCCGAGGGGCTGATGCAGCCCTCGATGCTGGAGCGGCTGTCGCGCGTGCCGCTGGCGCTGCTGGCCATCGACGAGGCGCACTGCGTGAGCCAGTGGGGCCACGACTTCCGGCCCGAGTACCGGATGCTGGGCCGGCTGGCCGACATCTTCCCGGGCGTGCCGCGGCTGGCGGTCACCGCCACCGCCGACAACCGCACCCGCGAGGACATCCGCGCCGAGCTGCGGCTGGAGGACTCCGCCGAGTTCGTGGCCAGCTTCGCGCGGCCGGAACTGGCGCTGTCGGCCGAGCGCAAGCGCGGGGCGGGCCACAAGCGGGTGCTGGAGCTGGTCGCCGCGCGGCCGGGCCGCTCGGGCGTGGTCTATGCCGGCTCGCGCGACGGGGTCGACAAGCTGGCCGAGGCGCTGCGCGGGGCCGGGGTTCCGGCCCTGGCCTATCACGCGGGCCTGGACAAAAACGTCCGCGCCGACCGGCTGGAGAAGTTCCTGGAGGCCGACGAGGCGGTGATGGTCGCGACCATCGCCTTCGGCATGGGGGTCGACAAGCCCGACGTCCGCTACGTGATCCACGCCGACCCGCCGGCCTCGATCGAGGCCTATTGGCAGGAGATCGGCCGCGCCGGACGCGACGGCGACCCGGCCGAGGGCATCACCCTCTACGGCTCGGCCGACATGGCCTGGGCGTTCCGGCGGCTGGACGGCCGCGACGTCGACGAGAGCGTCAAGCAGGTCCAGGGCCGCAAGGTCCGCCAGCTCTACGCCATGCTGGACGGCACGACCTGCCGCGCCGCCGCCGTGCGCCGCTATTTCGGCGAGGAGGGGGTGAAGCCCTGCGGCCAGTGCGACCTGTGCCTGGGCGAGGTCGAGACGGTGGACGCCACCCGGCCCGCCCAGATGGCGCTGTCGGCGGTGCATCGCATGGGCGGGCGGTTCGGGCGCGGGCGGCTGGTCGACCACCTGCTGGGCAAGACCAAGGACCCGTCGGGCTTCGAGGCCGGCCTCACCACCTTCGGCATCGGCCAGGAGCTGAGCGCCGTGGCCTGGCGCGACCTGATCGACCAGTTGCTGTTCGACGGGCTGCTGCGCGAGGATCCCAACGACGGGCGGCCGCTGATCGGGCTGGGCGACGCCGACGGGGTGAAGGCGATTTATCGCGGCGAGCGGCAGGTTTCGTTGCGCAAACCCCATGAACCTGAGCCGCGGGCCCGGACCAGCAACCGTCGCAAGGGCGGCGCGGCGCCGGCCTCGGTCGCGCCGCACGACCAGCCGATCTTCGAGGCGCTGCGCGCCTGGCGCCGCGACGAGGCGGCGCGCCAGCACCTGCCGCCCTATGTGATCTTCCACGACCGCACCCTGGCCGAGATCGCCGGTCGCAAGCCGGGCGACCTGCCGGCGCTGGGCGCCATCTCCGGCGTCGGCGAGGGCAAGCTGCAGCGTTACGGCGAGGCGGTGCTCGCCGTGCTGCGTGGCATGGACGCCTGAGCGACGCCTAGACCTGGTGGAAGGAGTAGGCGGCCGTCATCTTCTTCTCGGCGTGCTCGCTGCGGTCCAGCCCGCAGTGGAACATGCCGCGGTCGCCGTTGACCCAGACGCTGTCGACGGTGAAGGCGCAGTCCTGCAGCATCTTTTCGCAGCATAGCGGGTTGGGCGACCAGAAGTTGGTGTAGTCGCCGTTGTCGCTGACGCCCGGCCGGTACTCGGCGAACGGCTCTTCCTCGTGCTTGCGGCTGACCGCCGTCTCCAGGATGAAGCGGTCCTTGACCAGCGGGCGCAGCGCCCAGAGGCCGCGCAGCATGTCGGGCAGGTGGTAGAGGACGCCCAGGCAGATCACCAGGTCGAACGGCTCCAGCCCCAGCGTGCCGACATTGTAGATGTTGGCGTTGATGAAGTTGAACGAGCGGCCCGACAGCCGCTCCATGGTCCCGAACCCGTAGAAATCCTTGGCGGCGTAGTCGACCGCGGTCACGTCGGCGCCGCGGGCGGTCATCATCTTGGTGAAGTAGCCGTCGGCGGGGCCGATCTCCAGCACCCGCATGCCGGTCATGTCCGCGGGCAGGTCGAGCTTCTCCAGCGTACCCGAAGGATCGTACACGCCGGGCGTGATCACGCCCGGGAAGATTTCGAACTGGTGATACCACCACGGACGCGCGGTCACGATCTTTTCGGCTTCGACGAGGTCCACGGCCCACTCCAAATCGCCATTCGGGGGGCGCAACCATACCTAAAGCAAGACCAAAGACAACGACCTGCGCGGGTTGGTGGTGACGTAGCAAAGCGGGCGGTGTTGATAGGGCGCTGAGGCGTCTTCAGCCGTCGGAGCGTTATCCACGGAGATCGCCCCATGCGCAGCCGCCCGCAATATATCCATCTCCGCCCAGGCCGCCAGTTTTTCGGAGTTCGACGCATCCTGGTCGGCGGGCGTCTAGGGATGAAATCGCCTTCTAATTGCGCGCAAAGGAATGGCTGAAGCTCTGCCCGGAAAGAACGAGGTCTCGGGCGGCCTTGAGTCGCTTTCCCTCATAGCGGCCAAGCGCATCCGCCACGCCACTTGCGAGCATCTCGCGTTTTAGCGCCTCAGCAAGCGCTAGTGCGTCTTGGGCCGACGCGGCGAACCCTTTGCCGGTCATGGGCGAAGGTACGTGGGCGGCATCGCCAACCAGACATACGCGCCCGCGCGCCAAGCGCTCTGGCATGTATTCGGCGACAGGTGTTCCGATCACTTCGCGCCGTTCGATGCAGTGAAGAATGGCTTCGCGCCAGGGGTCAGGCCAAATCTGCCGCGCTTCGGCAGCCAGTTTCTCAAACGTCGACGCCGGAATCCTATCCGGCCGGATCGTGCGCTGAACAACGTCGCCTACAAGGCAGCCGGATGTACGCAGCAGGTCGTTTTGGCCCGCGTCGTACCAGCCCCAACCAATCCGCCGCTTTCCTACGGCGAAGGTGCCGCCCGCGCCGGGCAGATAGTAGGCGTTGAGGCAATAGTCCCGCTCGTAAAGGATCGCGAGTTGCGATGGCCACGGCCTCGACCGAATCAGCTGCTCATTAACGAGGCCAAGCCAGATCAGGTAGCCGGCGAATTTGGCATCGGGACGCTCAGGCGCGACATGACGACGGACGACGCTGGCATGACCATCAGCGCCGACGACGATGTCGCCGCTGACCACTTGGCCATCTTCCGCCACCACCCATGCGCCGCGTTCGTCTTGATCCACGAACGCCACGCGTACCGGTGATCGAATGCAGATATTGGGATCGGCCTCGGCCGCAGAGCGCAGACCGGCATGCACATCGGTCCAAGCCTGCGCCCCCGTCGGGAGAACGGTTGTCCCAGCGTTCGCATGCCGGCCAGTCAGGCGTTCAAGCAGCCCCTCGCTGACCTCCAGCGCGGCGCCCGTGCGTGACTTGCGATCCGAGCGCTCCAGCACCGTCACATGCAGTCCGAGCCTGGACAACGCCAGGGCGCTCATCAGTCCGGCAAGCGAAGCGCCTACGACGACGGCTGTGTCAGGAGGCGTGTTTAACTTTGGCGATGAAAGAAGGCCGCCATCGGCTGCTTTCCCTGGGGTATGAAATGGTCGTTCAATCAATGTCGTAACTCCTCCTGCGCAGCGTCGGCTTGAAATCGCACTGGTCAGATTCCAAACGGAAGGCAGGCTACGTTTATTATACGTAGGGTTACTACGTTTACCAAATTTGATGACGCGGCGTGCCTGATCGGCTTGGAATTGATGCGATCAGCAGGTCGATCCCCGCCGTTCCCGCAGCACGACACCACCCCTGCGGACCCCTCCCTTCCCACTAACTTGAAGTAGAGGCCACAACAGCTTGCAGGACCGCGCGGTGCTACTCGGCGGCGGACGATGTGAAGGTCGCAGTCCGCATTCGCTTCAGGCCAGCGGCGACAATGAACACGACCGCCAACGTGAGAATTACGTCTGCCACGAGAGCGAGTTGGATCCCGGCCAGAATATCGGCCTGCAAAGCCATAACCGCGCCGAGAACCGGAATTCCGACAGTGACCGCAACCTGCTGAGTCATGGTCAAAAGGCCGGTGGCCAGTCCTTCGTTTTCATCCGTCACTTCCGATGTTGCAGCAACCGTGGCGGCGACGACGGCGGTGATGTGACCGAAGAAGCCTATGAACAGCGCAGGGATCAGCAGCCACAGCCAGGATGGACTGTCGCCAAGCATGATCAGCGGCGCGGTGAAGATCGCCTGAACCGCCATTGCCACCAGAAGTACGGGACGCGCGCCGCGACGAGCGATGATCCGGCCCGCGATAACACCCGCCGCGACGGCCGCTAGCCCCGGAACACCAAAGATCAGGCCGGTCGTCATTGCTCCAAAATGCAGCGTATCCTGGAGATACACCGTGACCAGGAAGATCAGCCCTGCCTCCATCGCGAAGACAATCAGCAGCGCCAGGTTGCCCCAACGTACCGACGGCAATGCCAACATTTCCAAGGCGACTAAAGGGGACTTTGCTCGGCGCTCGATCGAAAAGAACAGCGCCAGAAGAATGGCTCCCACAATCAGTACCGGCAGTGAACGCTCGGTGATCCCGAACACGATGGCAAAGAGCGCAAGCGTGACCGAGACGGCGCCCGGGATGTCGAGCTTCACGTCCTCGGACGTGTGGGTTGCCGGAACGGCAAACGGCGTCAACGCAAGGATCGCAACAGCGAAAGGCACGTTGATCAGGAAGGTCCAGTGCCAGCTCAATGCGCCGACGAGCAAACCGCCCGCCAGCGCGCCGACCGTGAAGCCGGCGGAAAGCAATGCGCCGTTCAGACCCAGCACGCGCGCGCGTTGTCTTTCATCGGCAAATGTCGTGATTAACAGCGACAGAGCAGCCGGCGCCGTCATTGCGGTTGCCACGCCCTGCAGAGCACGCGCGGCGAGAAGCGTCACTGGCCCGGTCGCCAGACCACCCATCAAGGACGACGCCGCAAGCAGCGCGAGTCCCAGGAGAAGCAGGAGGCGCCGCCCGTAAAGGTCGGCGAGCCGCCCGAAGAGGAGTGACAACCCAGCGGCCGGCAGCGCAAAGGCTGTCGCGACCCAGGGCAGGCTGACAAGATCCAGACCTACCGCCCGCCCGACCTCGGGGAGCGCGATGTTGAGGATCGAGAAATCGACCGACAGCATGAAATTGGTGCCGAGAAGAAGCACGGCGATCAGACGTTGCCGAGGCGTCATAGTCGGTGGTTCGCCTGTCTGGCGCAGAGATAATTGCGATGTCGCCATCGGGCGGACTCCTTGAGCGTTTTCGGATACGTTCAGCATCACTGTGGGCCATCCGGCAGCAGCGCTCTCCGCTCCGGCCACCGAAGACACGCCATCGCAGAGCAGGCCTCCTCCGCTGTTGCGACGGTCAGCTCGATGCGGATCGCGCCGAGCAGACTGATGACCCCACAGAGGTCTCCGGCGCCTTTCACACTCGTCATCCGACGCGAGAACCGCCAGGCATGTCCTCACACGGGCTGCTTCTCCTTTTTGGGCGCCCGCGATATCAAGCCGCTCGAAAGCGCCTCTTCTGCTGCGTGCTCGGATTCCGTCGGAAGTCGCATCACCTTGGTTCCAAAGCGCCGCGCCCCGTGATAAACCGAAGGATCACTACGCTTATTATACGTAGACACCCTACTCTTATCAAGGGGCTTCCTTGACTTGAAGGCAGACACCACGACGAAGACGACGCGCCGGCCTCGCGCTGACGGCGAGCGAAACCGAATCCGATTGATCGAGGCGGCCAAGCGCGCCTTTGCGGAAAAAGGCGCAGGCGTTGCTCTTGAACATGTCGCGCGCGGCGCGGGCGTCAGTATCGCCTCGCTCTACCGCCACTTTCCGACACGCGATGAGCTTATCTCAGAAGTCTACCAGCAGGAGGTCACGGCGCTGATCGAGGCAGCCGATGAACTGATGAGCGAGCGAGAACCGGTGTCTGCGCTCCGCGAGTGGCTGCTGCTGTTTGTGGAGTTTCTCGATGCCAAACACGGCATGGCCGCAGCGATGGATACCCTAATCGGCGGACCGGAACCCATCTACAGCAAGACGCCACACCGCCTCGACGTGCCCGTTAAGGCGCTGGTCTCGCGTGGGGTCGCCACTAGCGTCTTTCGCGACGACATCGAGCCGCACGATTTGCTTCGCGCGCTCTCCGGGGTGGCGCACGTCAGGCCCGGTGAACACTGGAAACGGCAAGCAGTTCGGATGGTCGATCTTCTGCTCGGTGGCTTGCAGCTCAACGTGCCGGACCAGAAGTAGAGCCCTACGGCTCAGAAGCGGGGACGCTCCTGCGAGCCGCAAGGTTCCGGTATGCGACCCTGTCAACCGTCAGTCGAAACGGTAACGGACTTCCATACCTCAATTTCCTGTTGCAGGCGCGCGACCCTATCCGACACAAGGCCGAGGGCGTCGCTGCCGAGCAGGAGTTGCGGTGGAGGATTGTTGGACTCGATCAGGCCCAGAACGGCTGCTGCGAGCATGGCGGGATTGCCAAGCTGTTTGCCGCTCTTGGCCTGCCTTGCCTGCCGGATCGGATCGAACAGCGCATCGTAGTCTGGAATCGACCGCTCAGTCCTGGTCATCGAACGTCCAGCCCAATCCGTTCGGAACGAGCCAGGGCACAGCGCCGTCACGTGTATGCCGAAGGGCGCCATCTCCGCGCGCATGACTTCTGAAATGCCCTGGAGCGCGAATTTGCTTCCACCAGTAATAGGCGATGCCGGGCATGGTGATCATGCCGCCCATCGAGGTCACGTTGACGATGAATCCACGGCGCCTTTCGCGGAACAACGGCAGGAACGCCTTTGCGACGGCGACCGCGCCGAAGACGTTTACGTCGAACTGGCGCCGCATCTCCTCAAGGGGTGATTCCTCAAGGATTCCCTCGTGACCACAGCCGGCGTTGTTGATCAGCACATCAACCGGCCCATGATCCTCTTCGGTCTGCCGGACGATGTCAGCTACCCGGTCGAATTCGGTTACGTCACACAGGACTGGGTGAACCGCAGGCAAACGCTCCGCGAGCTCCGCCCGCGACTGTTGCGAGCGGACGGCGCCAACGACCTTATGACCCTTGCGGCTTGCGGCGGCCGCGATTGCGAAGCCGAAGCCGGAATTCGCGCCGGTGATGAAAAATGTCTTAGACGACATGCTGGGCATTCTCCAATTGATCCCTTGAGGCATTTGACTGATAGTATCGATCTATGCGGGTATCGATTGCAGGTTCTATGAATGCCTTGCCCCATCCTATGAGTGCGGAGAAAGAGCCGACCAAGCGGCACGAACTCGTGGAACTCGCCGATCGTCTTGCGCCCCTTCAAGGATACAATCCGACGCCGCTTCATGGCGTCCGCATTCTCAGAGCCGAGACGGTGCTTCACGACGTTCCCGTGCTCTACAAGCCGGGCGCAGTCTTCGTGTTGCAGGGCCGCAAGCGGGGCATGCTTGAAGGCGAGGTCTATCTCTATGATGAGGAGCACTATCTGGCCGTGTCGGTGCCGGTTCCGTTTCGAATGGAATCCGTGGCGAGCCCCGAACGGCCATTGCTCGCGGTTTATGTCGAATTCGATATGCGCCTGGCTGCCGAGATCGTCTCGGAAGTGGACATGAGGCCGTCAGATTCGTCCGTAGGAAAAATGAGGGGTCTCGTGTCGAGCCGGATGGAGCCGGATATTGAAGATGTTCTGCTGCGGCTGCTGCGGACGTTGCATGATCCGGTCGAGCTTGCTGTCCTGGGCGCCGGCATCCTGCGCGAGCTGCATTATCGGGTGCTTGTCGGCCCGCAGGGCGGTGCGATGATCTCAGCCTTGCGGCAGCGGGGTACGTCCGGGAGGATCGTGCAAAGTCTCACGCGGCTACGCGAGAACTACGGCTCCCGCATTTCGGTCGCCGCGCTGGCCAGTGAAGCAGGCATGAGCGTCCCCTCCTTCCACGTCCATTTCAAAGCCCTGACCGGCAGCACGCCGATACAATATGTGAAGGCGATGCGACTTCACGAGGCGCGCCTGATGATCGCGCGTCAGGACAAGACGATTGCGGAGGTCGCAGCGTCAGTCGGCTACGCGAGCCCCGCCCAGTTCAGCCGCGATTTCAAGCGACACTTCCGGCGCACCGCCTCCGAAGAGGCCGGGTGGGTTCGCCAGCATCTTGGTGAACTTGCCTGAGCACGGCAACGTGCAGCCGACTGAACGATTCTGGGTCTACCGGGACTCCAAATGAGCAGGGTCCCGGCTCAGCCGGAAGAAATTACTAACTACGCCGATTCTTCTACGTCACCGCCCGCGGGTTCGCGGCCGGCTGCGTGAGGCCCATGCTAGGCGCGCGCGGCGCGGGCCTGCGCCGCCTCCGCGGGCTCGCGTTGCAGGATGCAGCCGTACCATCCCAGGCCGCGATAGGTCTCGTAGCCGGGGGTCAGGGCGTAGCCGACCGTGGCGCCTTCCAGCGAATAGCTGCCCATGCCGACCGCTGCGGCGGGCAGCCTGAACTGTTCCTCCAGCGCGCCGGCGCGGTCGGACGCGGCCAGCACCCGGCCGGCGTGGTCCAGCAGCATGACCCGCGAGCGGCTGCGCTCCTCGGCCGTCAGGCGCACGCCGTCGACCACGGCCTGCGCCTGGGGGCGCCAGTCGAAGTGGATGCCGAGCACGCCCAGGACCTGGCCGTCGCTGCGGCCGTCCTCGCGGATGGCGGCGGCGTAGGTGGCGACCGGCTCGCCGCCGAGGGCGGGCGAGCGCTCGATGTCCCAGGCCACGAACTCGTCGCCGTCGCGTGTGCGCATCGCCTGCTGGAACCAGCCGGCCCCGGCGACCGACAGCGCCGCCGCCTGCGGATAGCGCTCGGGCCGGCCGCTGGCGACCACCTTGCCGGCGGCGTCGCAGATCCAGAGGTCCAGATAGACGGTGTAGGCCGAGAGGATCATGCCCAGCCGGCGGCTGGCGTGGCGGGCGGTCTCGGGCGACGGCGCGGCCAGCGCCTCGACCACGGCCGAATCGGTCGCCCACCAGCGCACGTCGCAGGTGCGCTCATAGAGGTTGCGGTCGATGATCTCGATGGCGTTCAGCGCCAGGTCGGCCAGCCGCTGGCCGCGCATGTGCGCGAGGATCGCCGCGCCGACCTCCGAGAGCTCGGCCAGGTCGGTGCGGACCTGGCTCTCCATGGCCAGGGCGACCTCGTCGATCTCGGCCGCGATCCGCTTGAACTCCTCGGCGACGATCGCGAAGCCCTTGCCCGCCTCGCCGGCCCGCGCGGCGGTGATGAGGGCGTTGATGGCCAGCATCTTGGCCTGGCGATTGATCGCCGAGATCTCTCCGATCTTGTCGCCGGCGACCGTCGACAGGCGCGCGGACAACTCAAGGATCCGCTCCGGTACGAGCGTGCCGTCGGATTCAGACATCATCTCCCCCGGATCGTGGCTTCTACGGCCATCCTTCCGCAACCGAATCAGGACGTTAGACCAAGCTTCGCCATGCGGTAACGGGCCTCGCGACGACGGCGGCCCGGCGCCTGATTGTTGGGCGTCCAGACGCCGAAACTGCCCAAGGACCCGGCGTCTGCGAGCTTCTGAACGCGGTTAACGCCGGCTCAACGCCCTTCGCCTATCGTCGCGCCATTCGAGGGAACGGGCATATGGCGGTCGCGATCCTGCAGGCGCGGATGAGTTCGTCGCGGCTGCCGGGCAAGGTGATGAAGCTGCTGGCGGGGCGGCCGATGGTCGAGCGCCAGATCGAGCGCCTGCGCCGCTCTGCGACCCTGTCGCGCCTGATCGTGGCGACCAGCGACGATGCTTCCGACGACGTGCTGGCGAGCTTCCTTGCGGACATCGGCGTCGAGGTCCATCGCGGCCCGCTGGCCGACGTGCTGGGCCGCTATGTCGGCGCGATCGAGGCGCTGGGCGTGAGCGGCCAGGTGGTGCGGCTGACCGCCGACTGCCCGCTGGCCGATCCGGGCGTCATCGACGACTGCGTGCGGCTGCAGGCGCGCCTGCGCGTCGACTACTGCTCCAACGGCCGCAACCGCACCTATCCGCGCGGGCTGGACGTCGAGGTGTTCGAGGCGCAGGGGCTGCTGATCGCCGGGCGCGAGGCCAGCGATCCCTATGACCGCGAGCACGTGACGCCGTTCCTCTACCGCAACCCCGACCGCTTCACCCAGGGCGAGCTGGTCCAGGGCCGTGACGAGAGCGCCCTGCGCTGGACCGTCGACACGCCCGAGGACTTCGCCTTCGTGGAGCGGGTCTACGCCGCGCTCTATCCGACCAAGCCGGACTTCACCTCCGACGACATCCGGGCGCTGCCCTTCTCCCATTTCGAATCCGAGCTTTAGGAGTCCCCCCATGACCAGCGCCCCCGCCGACCCGAAATCCGCCTGGGCGGGAGAGTTCGGCGCCGAATACACCGCGCGCAACGTCGCCTCCGACGAGGCGCTGCGGGCGCGGACCTTCATGTGGGGCCGCTTCGCCCAGGCCTTCGCCGGCGATCCGCCGAAGTCGATCCTGGAGGTCGGCTGCAACCTGGGCCTCAACCTGCGGGTCATGCCGCGGCTGCTGGGCGCCGAGCTCTCGGCCATCGAGCCGAACGCCGCGGCGCGCGAACGGGTGCTGGCGGACGGCGTCCTGCCGGCCGAGCGGCTCCACGCGGGCTTCGGCGACAAGATCCCGCTGGCCGACGGGGCGGTGGAGATGGCCTTCACGACCGGGGTGCTGATCCACGTCGACCCCTCGCGGCTGCCGGCGACGATGGAGGAGATCCACCGGGTGTCGTCCAAGTACGTGCTGTGCGCCGAGTACTTCTCGCCGCGGCCGGAGACGCTGAGCTATCGCGGCCACGAGGGCCTGCTGTTCAAGAACGACTTCGGCGGCCTCTACATGGACCGCTTCCCGGACCTGAAGCTGGTCGACTACGGCTTCTTCTGGAAGCGGGCGACGGGCTTGGACGACGCGACCTGGTGGCTGTTCCGGAAGGGATAGACCCTAGACCTGACGTGTCGTCCCGGAAAGCCCGCAGGGCTTGTCCGGGACCCATTCGCGCCGGGCCTGACGAATGAGGCGCCGCCCCGCCGCAAAAGCTCAACTGACCTGATGACGCGGTGGTCGGTGGATTTGGCTCTGAGCTATTCCACCATCGACCAGTCGAGCGGCGCGCCGCGGGGCAGGGCGCGGGTCGCCTTGCGGCCGAGGACCTGCGGCAGGTGCTTGGGCGGCAGGCCGAAGCCCGGGCGGATCGAGCGGACATTGGTGGGGGTCAGCGCCTCGCCGGCGGCGACGTCGGCGACCACGTAGAGCGAGCGGCGGTGATCGCGGCTGGAAGCCTCGGACGGCGCCTCGTCGTAGCGGACCGAGCCGAGCGCCAGCCAGGCGTCGCGGCACTCGACCACCAGCCGTTCCAGCTCGGCCGGCTCTAGCGAGAAGTCGGAATCGACCCCGCCCTCGGCGCGGCTGAGCGTGAAGTGCTTTTCGATGAAGCAGGCGCCCAGGGCCACCGCCGCCACCGAGGCGGTGACGCCCATGGTGTGGTCGGACAGGCCGGCCAGGACGCCGTGCTCGGCGGCCAGGTGCGGCAGGGTCAGCAGGTTCATGTCGGACGGCGGGGTCGGATAGCCGCTGTTGCAGTGGAGCACGATGAGCTCGCGGGCGCCGGCGGCGCGGGCCGCGGCCACCGCCTCGGCGATCTCGGCCGGGGAGGCCAGGCCCGTCGACATGATCAGCGGCTTGCCGGTGCGGGCGCACAGCTCGATCAGCGGGATGTCGACCAGCTCGAACGAGGCGATCTTGTAGGCCGGGGCGCCGAGGCTTTCGAGCAGTTCGACCGCAGTCGGATCGAAGGGCGAGGAGAAGACGGTGACGCCGATCTCGCGGGCGTGGGCGAACAGCCGCTCGTGCCAGTCCCAGGGGGTGTGGGCCTCCTGGTAGAGGTCGTAGAGCCGCCGCCCGTCCCAGAGGCCGCCCTCGACCGTGAAGCCGGGGCCGTCATGGTCGATGGTGATGGTGTCGGCGGTGTAGGTCTGCAGCTTCACCGCGTCGGCGCCGGCCGCCTTGGCCGCGTCGATCAGGGCCAGGGCGCGTTCGATCTGGCCGTTATGGTTCCCCGACATCTCGGCGACGATATAGGGCGGATGGCCGGGGCCGATCTTGCGGCCGGCGATGGTGACGAGGGGTTGGCTCACGCGCCGTCTCCAGGTTCGAGCCGCGCCAGCACCGGCGCGATCTCCGCGAAACTCGGCGCCTCGGCGTCCGGCGGGAAGTCGCCGTGGCCGAGGGCCGAAAACTTGCCGGTGCGGACCCGCACCGAGCGGCAGCCGGCGGCGGCGGCGGCGGCCATGTCGTGGCCGGGATTGTCGCCGATCACCACCGCCTGGGCCGGGAAGGCGCTCAGCCGGCGCAGGGCCTCAAGATAGCAGGCCGGGCTCGGCTTGGGCGCCTCGTGCTCCCAGCAGAGCAGCACCTCGTCGACCAGGTCGGCGACGCCCAGGGCCTCGACCTTGCGCGACTGCATCAGGGCCAGGCCGTCGGTGACGATGGCCAGCCGATAGGACCTGGCCAGCGCCGCCAGGGTGTCGGCGACGCCGGGCCAGAGGCTGATCGTCGGGCGATGGTCGCGATAGACGCCGACCAGTTCGGCGATCAGCGCCGGGGAGGCAGGCAGCCCGGCCTGGGCCAGCACCGCGTCGAAGATGCGCCCGCGCCCATGGGCGTCGAGTTCGGCCTCCATGCTTGCGGCGAGGGCAGCGGCGTCCAGGCGCGGATGGCGCTGCGCGAGCTCGTCCGCCACGGCGCGGAAGCCGGAGAGCACGTAGGTCCGCTCGTCATAGAGCGTGTCGTCCAGGTCGATGAGCAGGGCGCAGATCACAGGGCCGCCAGCTCGGCGTCGGTGACGATGCGGTCCTGGGCGTAGCGCAGCATGGTCAGGCCGTAGGCGATCGGGCGCGGGCGGGCGGCCTCGGCGGTCCGGCCGCGGGCCATCTGCAGGATGCGCTCGGGCGAGGCCAGGCCGGCCTGGATGGAGAGGTTCGAGGCCCCGCCGAAGCGCGGATTGACCTCGATGAACCGCGTGCCGGCCGCGTCGTGGAAGGCCTGGACGACGTTGTGCCCGACGAGGCCGAGGGCCGCGCAGAGCTTCAGCGCCTGGTCGGCGAGGGCGGGGATGTCCTCGGTGCGCGACTTGGTCGCCTCGCCGCCGTGGACCAGCAGCCGGCGGCGGGCGAGCGCCTGCAGCGGCGCGCCGTCCAGGCTCATCAGCACGTCGATGGTGAACTCCGGGCCGTCGTCGAAGGCCTGGACCAGGTGATCCTCGCCCGCCGGCAGGTCGGCGGGGCCATCGACGCGGCGGGCGCCGCGGCCGCCGGCGCCGTCCACCGGGCGCACGAAGACCGGATAGCGGTCGGGGGCCTCGCCAGGGGCGAAGGTCCTGGGCGTGGCCAGGCCAAGGCCGTGGCAGACCTGGGCGAAGCGGCGCTTGTCGCGGCAGAGCGCCAGGGCGTCCTGCGACGGGACCAGGACCGTGACGCCCTGCGCGTGCAGGCGCTCGCGGGCCGCGGCGAGCACGGCCAGCTCGCCGTCGCGGGTGGGGACGATGAGGCCGACGCCGTGGCGGGCGCAGGCGTCCGCCAGCGCGCCCGCGAAGCCGGGGTCGTCGCTGCGCGGCAGGATCAGCGCCTGGTCGGCCGCGAACAGGGCGGCGTTGTCGCGGGCGATGTCGGCGGCGATCACCTGGCCGCCCAGCGGCCGCGCGGCGGCCTGGAACGCCTGGACCAGCAGGACCTTGGCGGCGGCGCTGAGAATGAGGACGTTCATCGCCGCCCGCCGGCTCCCGTCTAGATCGGCCGGGCGTAGGCGGTCTGGTTGCGGCCGACCCCGGCCCGCGCGCAGCCGCGCCGGAACTCGATCACCGCGTCCAGCGAGCGCTCGCGCCACAGGCCCATCTCGAAGGCGACGCGGGTGAAGTGGCAGTTCCGGCCCTTGCTGCGGTCGCGCATGTAGCCGGTGTCCGGATTGAGCAGGAAGATGTCGATGGGGAATTCACCCAGGTGCTCGACCACCTCCCAGCCGTGGGCGGCGAGCGCGAGCGGCAGGGTGTCGGTGTTGAAGTAGTTGAGGTGGTCGGGGGCGGCCAGCCAGAACTGCGGGTCGGCCAGCCCGCGCGCGACGATCTGGTCCTGCAGCCAGGAGCCGTCGTTGGGCACGGCGACGCGCAGCAGGCCGCCGGGCGCGACGATGGCGCGCAGCCGCTGCAGCAGGCCCATGGGGTCGATGACGTGCTCCAGGACGTTGTTGCAGATCACCAGGTCGTAGACCTCGCCCTTGGCGATCTCCTCGTCGAGCAGGGCGAAGGCGTCGCCCAGCATCAGGTGCGGCGTCAGGTGCGGGTGGAACTCGCGCACGCCGTCGTCGGTGAAGTCCAGGCCCTTGGCCTGCCAGCCGCGCTTGAGGAAATAGTCGAGGGTGAAGCCTTCGCCGACCCCGACCTCGAGCAGGCGGCCCGGCGCGCGGTCCCAGACCCGCTCGGTCTCGGCCGGCTGCAGCAGCTTGTGCTCCAGTTCCTCGGCCGTGTAGCCGTGGGCGTAGGGGGTGCGGCCGTCGGTGGCGCCGAAATACTTGTCGCGATAGTAGGCGGCCAGCTCGTCCGGCGTCGGGCGCGGCTCGATCTCGAAATAGCCCTCGGGCCGTTCGACCAGTTTGAGGCTCAAGGCGACACTCCCCCTTCGACGGCCCATCTGCCCCTGATCGTAGTTAAGGCTCCGTCAATCTGGATGCGCCGTGCGGTCGCAGATGCGGGAAAACCCTGATTGACCCGGGGCCGCGCCGGGGCCGAGCCTCAAGCCTCTGGAAGCCGAGGGCGCCATGGGCCGGGTACGCGCTGCGATCGTCTGTCTCCTCGCCCTGGCCGCGGCCGGCTGTTCGACGATCGGCGCCCAGCGGGTCGGGATCGACCGCGACGACTACACCGAGCGCCTGCGCGACAGCGAGAAGGAGCAGTTGCTCTCCAACATCGTGGCCATGCGCTATGGCGATGCGCCGCTGTTCCTGTCGGTGGCCTCGGTGATCAGCCAGTACACGCGCGAGAGCAGCGGCGGGCTGAACCTGAAGTTCTCGCCGCCGAGCGACGCCGAGACCGGGGGCGTGAGCGGCGCGGTCCTGCTGCGGGAATCCCCGACCGTGACCTACACGCCGCTGTCGGGCGAGCGGTTCACGCGCAGCCTGCTCTCGCCGATGCCGCCCGGATCGCTGCTGGCGATGATGGAGGCCGGCTGGGCGTCCGACTACCTGCTGCGCATCGCGGTGCGCTCGATCAACGGCGTGCGCAACACCAGCCGCGCCGAGCTGTTCGCCCAGGCCGGCGACCTGGAGTTCGAGGCGGTGGCCGCCGCCATGCGGCGGCTGCAGGGCAGCGGGGCGCTGAACCTGCGCCTGCACGCCCAGGAACACGGCGTGGCCGGCGTGGCGCAGGTCGCGCCGCATCCGGCCCCGGCGCAACTGGCCGATATCGAGCTGCTGAAGCGGCTGCTGGGCGTGAAGTTCGACGGCGAGCAGGTGCGGGTGGTGTTCGCCGCCCGGCCGACCGCACCGGGCGAGCTGGCGATCTCGACCCGTTCGATGTTCGAGGTGCTGGGCGAGATGGCCCAGGGCGTCGACCTGACCGGCGGCGGAGAGTTCTCGGCCGACGCCCTGGTGCGGGTGCATAGCGGGACCAGCCGGCCGGCCCAGGCGCACGTGGCCGTGCAGCATCGCGGCCGCTGGTTCTGGATCGAGGCCGACGACGTGCGCTCCAAGCAGGTGTTCTTGTTGGCCCAGGTGATGCTGTCGCTGAGCGACGAGGCGGACGCGGCGCGCGCCCCCCTCGTCACCATTCCGGCCGGCTAGAACCGGGTCTTCAGCTCCACGCCGATGGTGCGCGGGTCGTTGACGAAGCCGGTGAGGTTGTTGAAGTCGATGCCGCCTTCCAGGCTCTCGTCGTCGGTGATGTTGCGGGCGAAGACCGCCGCGTCCCACTTGCCGTCGTCGGTGGCGTAGCCCAGGCGCAGCCCGCCCTCCAGCAGCTTGTCGTCGGTGAACTCGACCGAGCGGTAGAGGAAGAAGTTGATCTTCGAGCGGTAGGCCCAGTCGGTGTAGGCGTAGAACTCGCCGCTGCGGAACGGGATGGCGTAGCGGGCGGTGACGTTGGCGATCCAGCGCGGGGCGTTGGGCAGGCTGTTGCCGTCGACCAGCACCGTCCCGGGCGCGCCGGCCGGGTCGAGCACGGTGCAGGGCGCGCCGCAGGGCTGGATGGCCAGGCTCGAATCCTTGATCTCGGTGTGGCTGTAGGAGAGGCCCGCGGTCAGCAGCAGGTGCGCGATCGGGTTGGCCTCGCCGTTGAACTCGAAGCCGTAGCCCTCGGCGTTCTGGGCGTTGACCAGGCGGTTGAAGTTGGCGCCGCCGCCGACGGCGGTCAGCTGCATGTCGTCGACCTTGTAGTAGTAGACCGAGGCGTCGACCCGGGCCCGGCGGTCGAACAGGTCGGCCTTGAAGCCGGCCTCGTAGGACATCAGGGTCTCGGTGTCGGCGACCGAGATGGTCGAGCCGAACAGCAGGCGGCCCTGGATCGAGGGGGCGCGATAGCCCTTGGCGATGCGGGCGTAGAGGTTGACGTCGTCGTTCACCGCATAGGTCAGGCTGACATTGAAGCTGACGTCGTCGCTTTCCGGGTCGGCGGCCAGGATCGGGGTCTGCGGCAGGCCGATCGGCGACAGGGTCTGCTGGGCGATGAACTCCTTCTTGTCGTTGGAGTAGCGGACGCCGCCGCCGAGGGTGAGCTGGTCGGTCAGCTTGTAGTCGGCGTTGGCGAACAGCGCCCAGGCCTTGGTCTTCTGATGCTGGTAGGCGTAGCCGTTGCGGGCCCCGCCGGCCAGGGTGTCGAAATTGATGCTGTCGATCTTCAGGTCTTCGAAGAAGTAGAAGGCGCCGACCGTGTAGTTCACCCCGCCGTAGTCGCCGGCCAGGCGGACTTCCTGGCTCCATTGGGCGTGATAGGGCACGCCGTCGGCGCTCTCGGCCGGGAACGGGATCAGGCCCGGGCCCGAGGGCGGGGCGAACACCGCGCCGAAGCCGCCGTCGACGTCGCCCCAGGAGAAGGCGGTGACGTGCTCGTAGGCGGTGATCGAGGTCAGGGTCGGGCCGTCGCCCGCGAAGTCGTAGGTCAGCTTCAGGTTGGCGCCCGAGGCTTCCATGGTCTGGCCGGTGCGCGGCTGGGCGTCCTGGTAGATCGTCTCGCGGTCGAAGCCGGGGACGAGGTCGTTGGTCCCCGGCTGGATGATGTTGGCGCGGAAGATCTGCGGCGAGCCGTCGAGCTTCGAATAGTGGGCGTTCAGCAGGGCGCTGAACGACTCGTTGGGCGTGAACAGCAACTGGCCGCGGATGGCGCTCTGGTCGTAGCCGCCGGTGACGTCGTCCTGGCCGGTGAAGCCGTTGTCGATCCAGTCGTCGCGGTGCATCCAGATGCCCGACAGGCGCCCGGCCAGCACGCCGTCGATGATCGGGCCCGAGACCGCGCCCTGGATGTTGGTCGTGCCGAAGGTGGCGTAGGAGGCCTGGGCGTAGCCGCCGAAGGTCTGGGTCGGCTTGGCGGAGTCGAACTTCAGCACCCCGGCCGGGGTGTTGCGGCCGAACAGGGTGCCTTGCGGGCCGCGCAGGGCCTCGACCTGGTCGATGTCGAACAGCGGGAAGCTCTTCAGCACCGGGTTCTCCATCACCACCTCGTCATAGACGAAGGAGACGGGCTGCGAGGCGTTGAAGTCGAAGTCGGTGTTGCCCAGGCCGCGGATATAGGGGCGCGGGAAGATGCGGGCGTAGCTGGATTCCAGCGTCACGTTCGGAATGCGGGCCGAGAACACCCGGATGTCGCCGCCCGAGGATTGGAGGACCTCGAGCTTCTCGGCCGAGATGGCGGTCACCGAGACCGGCACGTCGTTGAGGCTTTCGGACCGCTTCTGGGCGGTGACGATGACCTCGCCCAGTTCGGTTTCCTGGGCGAAGGCCTGGGCCGGGGCGAGGATCGCCAGGCCGGCGGCGGCGGCCAGCGCGGCGTGCGCAGCCTTGTTCATGAAACGCATACGCGCAGTCATTGGCGGGGTCCCCCAGCGAGATTTCCCTGCGCTGTAGGGGACTTAGCGTCGTCATGGAAGTGCAACCCAAGCGTCAACGACGCGACATATCGCGCCTGTGGCGTCGGCGCCGCGCAATCAGGCGGACGCGCCTAGATGCCGGTCGCCAGGGCGGCGGCGTCCTGGGCCGGCTTGGCGGGGCGGCGGCGGGGCGGGGTATCGGCCGGCGCGCTCCAGAGGACGCGTATGGACTTGGGCAGGTTGGCCCTGACCTTGTCGACCTGGCCGGGGGCGAGATGGCGCGAGAGCACGTGGCAGACGGCCTCGATCGCCCGGCGTGGATCAAGGTCCCGGGCGTCGGTCAACCACTCGCCGACCTCGTCGACGAACTCGTCCAGGCTGCTGCAGCGGCTGGGCTGCCTGGCCGGCTGGTACTGGTCGTAATAGACGCCGCGAACCAGCAGCGGAAGCTGCGAGCCGAGATGGGCCGAGAGGTCCACCGGCAGGCGGTCGCGCAGCTTGTGCAGGACGGTGCTGAGGACCTTCCAGGCCGTGTGCCGATCGACCTCCAGCTCTTCGGAGATCTCCTTGAGCCAGGCGTTGGTCGTGTGCAGCGTCCTGTCGAAGACGTCCAGGCCGTTGACGCTCATGGGAGCCTCCTTCGATGGCGGACGTCTTGCCAACGGCCGCCGCCAAAGGAGGTTCCAAGCTGCGCCGCCTAGCCGGTGGTGAGTTCCAGGCCCTCCAGCGCACCGTCTTCGCGCCAGGCTTCCAGCAGCTTGACGAAGGCGACCGGGCCCTTGCCGTAGGAGCCGTTGCGGGCGGCGAGCGCCGAGGGCTTGCCCTCGTTGTTGTAGTAGCCGGGGGTGCACTCCTCAGCGAACTTGGCCCGCTGCAGGGCCGAGGAGACGATGGTCTCCACCCAGGCGTTCTCGGCCGCCTCCGAGGCCTCGACCACGGTGATCCCGCGTTCGGCGCAGGTCTTGAGGATGTAGCCGATGTGCTTGGCCTGCTCGTTGAGCATGTGCGGGTAGTTCACGGTGAAGCCCGACTGGGTGTTGCTCATGATGAAGCAGTTGGGGAAGGCGCGGCTGTGCATGCCGTGCAGGGTGGAGACGCCGTCTTCCCACTTCTGCGTCAGGGTGATCCCGCCGCGGCCCTGGACGTCGTAGCCGGCGCGGCGGGCGTAGGAGGTGCCGACCTCGAAGCCGGTGGCGTAGATCAGGCAGTCGAGCTCGTACTCGACGCCGCCGACCACCACGCCCTTCTCGGTGATGCGCTCGACCCCGCGGCCCTGCGTGTCCACCAGGGTGACGTTCGGGCGGTTGAAGGTGTCGAGATATTCGTCGTGGAAGCAGGGGCGCTTGCAGAACTGGTTGTAGTACGGCTTCAGCGCCTCGGCGGTGGCCTGGTCCTGGATGACCGAATCCACGCGGCTGCGGATCTGCTCCATCTTCTGGAAGTCGGCCAGTTGGACCAGCTCGGCCGGGTCCTGCACGCCGGCCGCCGCGTTCTTGTTGCGGGCGATCATGCCGAGGTTGCGGATGATGTCGGTCCAGCCGTCGTTGACCAGGTCCTCCTCGGCGAAGCCGCCCGAGACCAGGGTGTTGAAGTTGTCCATCCGCGCCTGCTGCCAGCCCGGCGTCAGGCTGGCGGCCCACTCCGGATCGGTCGGACGGTTGTTGCGCACGTCGATCGACGAGGGCGTGCGCTGGAAGACGTAGAGGTGGCCGGCGGCCGTCCCCAGGTGCGGCACGCACTGCACCGCCGTGGCCCCGGTGCCGATGATCCCGACCCGCTTGCCGGCCAGGCCGGTCAGGCCGCCGTTGGAATCGCCGCCGGTGTAGTCGTAGTCCCAGCGGCTGGTGTGGAAGGTGTGGCCCTTGAAGGTGTCGACGCCGGGAATGCCCGGCAGCTTGGGCCGGTGCAGCGGGCCGTTGGCCATGGCCACGAAGCGCGCCTTCATGGCGTCGCCGCGGTTGGTGGTGATGATCCAGCGGCCTGCGGCCTCGTCCCAGCTCATGCCGGTGACCTCGGTCTGCAGGCAGGCGTTGGAATAGAGGTCGTACTGGCGGGCGATGGCGCGGCTGTGGGCCAGGATCTCGGGCGCGCGGGTGTACTTCTCGACCGGCATGTAGCCGGTCTCCTCCAGCAGCGGCAGGTAGACGTAGCTCTCGACGTCGCAGGCTGCGCCCGGATAGCGGTTCCAGTACCAGGTGCCGCCGAAGTCGCCGCCCTTCTCGATGACCCGCAGGTCCTTGACCCCGGCCTCGCGCAGGCGCGCGGCGGCCAGCAGGCCGCCGAAGCCGCCGCCGATCACCACCACCTCGACCTCGTCGGTCAGCGGCTCGCGGGTGAAGCCCGGCTCGACATAGGGGTCGTCAAGGTAATGGGCGAAGTCGCCGGCGATCTCGACATACTGCTCGTTGCCGTCGGCCCGCAGGCGCTTGTCCCGCTCGGCCCGGTACTTCTCGCGCAGCTTGCCGGGGTCGAAGCCGAGCCCCTTTCCCGTCGTCGCCGCGTCCGCGATTTCCGCTGAATCCGCCATCGATACCTCCCGAAAACATACCGCTTTATCTAAAAAGGGTTCCCCCCGCGGAAATCAACGGGAAACCGACGGCCGCCGTTCGGAATGGGCGCCCTCGCGCGATCCTCGTGACAGGCCGCCGCGAAAAGTTGATGCTGCGCGCCACGCGAACGCTCATCACCTGGCGGATAGAACGGATGTCGGCCCTCACCATCGCCTCGGTGTGGATCAATGCGGTGCTCGACGCGCTGGTGCGCGAGGGGCTGGACCGCGCCGCCCTGACCCACGGCCTGCGCGGGGTGGTGGACGGGCGCGTGCCGGACGCCGGCCAGATCGAGGTCAGCCTGGCGCGGCGCATCTGGCGGCGGGCGCGGGCGCTGAGCGAGGATCCGCTGCTGGGGCTGAGGGTCGGAACGCGGCTGCCGGTCCAGGCGGCGAACGTGGTCAGCGTGGTGCGCGCCCACAGCCAGACCTTCGAGGAATCCCTGCGCCACATGGTCCGCTACCAGGCGCTGCTCAGCGACAGCGGCCGGTTCGCGCCGACCGCGCGCGAGGGTGGGTTGCGGCTGACCTACGAACCCAGCAAGGCGGCGGTCTCGATCGACCCGCTGCAGATCGATTCGGTGGTGGCCGCCGCGGCCGGGCGGCGGCCGCGGCCCGCCCTGGTGCAACTGGTCGGGCGGGCGCAGGCCGATCCGGCCCGGTTCGCGGCGCTGCTGGGATGCCCGGTGCGGATGGGCGCGGTCCAGGCGACCATCGACTTCGACGCCGCCGCCCTGGCCACGCCGGTGGTCGGCGCCGACCCGGCGCTGCGCGACATCAACCTGGCCTATGCCGAATCGCTGCTGGCCGGCCGGCGGCAGATGGACGGCCTGTGCCAGAACGTCCGCGCGGCGATCGGCAAGCTCGGGCCCGGCGCGGCCGACGTCCCCTCGGTGGCGCAGGAGGTCGGCTGCTCGCCCCGCACCCTGCAACGGCGCCTGGCGCAGGCCGGCAGCAGCTTCAAGGCGCTGCTGGAAGGCTATCGCATGGAGGAGGCGCTGATCCTGCTGGTCGAATCCCAGGCCAGCATCGGCCAGATCAGCCGGCTGCTGGGCTATTCCGAGGCCAGCGCCTTCTCGCGCGCGGTGTCGCAGTGGTGGGGCGCCTCGCCCCGGGCGCTGCGCCAGGCGCGGCCGCTGGAGCGTTGACGATCGCGATGCGCCCGGGGTGAACTGGCGCCATGGAGCGTCTGCGGCGACATCCGTTGTTGGATTCGGTGGCGGGACAGGTGGTCAACCTGGCCGGGCTGATGCTGGTCGTCGTCAGCATTCCCGCCTTCCTGCTCTATGAGACCTGGTCCGAGCAGGACGCCATGCGCAGGGCCTGGGACATCGCCGGCCCCGCCTGTCCGGTGGTCGAGACCTCGCCCGTGGTGTTCGGAGCCAAGGGGCCCAAGACCTTCGAATACGGCGCCGTGCGCTTCGACCGCCGCTACGGCCACGCCAGTTGCGTCGCGCCGCCGGTGCGGGGGATCGTCAGCGAGCAGGTCTACCGCGTCTGCCAGTTCAGCGCCCCGTCCGCCCTGGCGGTGACCACCGAGGGGCGCACGATCACCTACAGGCCCGGGACCGCGCGCCGTGCGACGGTCACGGTCCGCGACGGCCAGGTCAGTTGCGTGGTCGGCGGCTGGTTCGCCGGCTGAGGCGACCGCCCGAGGTTTTCTGTTTCCCGCACAGGTTTATTGAGAGTAATTCGCATTCGCTGCTATAGGCGCGGCTCTCAGTGCAAGACAGGTCGGGGTTCAGATGGTTGTGGGTGACGGTAGGGCGCGCAGGGCGCGCGGGAGCCTGTTGGCGGCGGGCGCGAGCGTTCTGGCCCTGATCGCGGGCGGACAGGCGCGGGCCGACGAGGCCGCGCCGACCGAGGTCTCCGAGCTGGTGATCACCGCCGCGCGCACGACCCTGCCGGCCAGCGCCCTGCCGATGACGGTGGACGTGGTCGATTCCACCACCCTGTCGCAGCAGGTGGCGATCAGCGGCTCGATCGTCGATGCGGTGTCCTCGCTGTCGCCCTCGTTCTCGCCGACGCGCCAGAAGCTGTCGGGCAGCGGCGAGACCCTGCGCGGCCGCTCGCCGCTGTTCGCGATCAACGGCATCCCGCAGTCGACCCCGATCCGCGACGGCTCGCGCGACGGCTTCACCATCGACGCCTTCTTCATCGACCACGTGGAGCTGATCTACGGGTCGAACGCCCTGCAGGGCATCGGCGCCACCGGCGGGGTGGTCAACCAGGTCACGGTCGGGCCGCCGAAGGAAGACGGCCTGTCGGGCCGCGTCCTGGTCCAGGCCGGCGCCGACGCGCGGGGGCATGGCGACGGCTTCGGCTGGAAGACCGCGGGCCTGGGCGCCTGGCGCAGCGGCGCCTTCGACGCCACGCTCGGCCTGGCCTACGAGGCGCGCGGCGCCTTCTATGACGGCCACGGGAACCGCATCGGCGTCGACAACACCCAGGGCGAGATCCAGGATTCGACCAGCACCTCGATCTTCGGCCGCTTCGGCTGGCAGATCGACGAGAGCCTGCGCCTCGACCTGATCGCCAACCGCTTCGAGCTGAAGGGCGACGGCGACTATGTGATCGTCGCCGGCGACCGCACCCGAAACCGCCCGGCCAGCTCCATGCGCGGCGCGCCCGAGGGCCGCACGGCGGCCAACAGGGTCGAGACGATCTCGCTGGCCCTGACCGACGACGACCTGTGGGGCGGCGACCTGACCGCCCAGCTATTCTACAACCGCTCGCGCGACACCTTCGGCGGCGACCGCAGCGCCACCTTCCAGGACGCGCGCCTGGCGCCGGTCGGGACGCTGTTCGACCAGTCGTCCAACGAGTCCGAGAAGCTGGGCGCGCGGGCCAGCTACGAGCGCGAGGTCCCGTTCGTTCCGGGCCTGAACGCGACCCTGGGGCTCGACACCCTGCGTGACGAGACCGCGCAGTCGCTGATCGCCACCAACCGCATGTGGGTGCCGCCGACCCAGTTCCGCAGCGTCGCGCCGTTCGTGCAGGCGAACCTGGCCCTGTTCGGCGACCGGGTGCACCTGGCCGGCGGCGCGCGCTACGAGTCGGTGACCCTGAAGGTCGACGACTATACGACGCTGGCCTCCTACGGCTCGCGCGCGGTCGGCGGCGGCGAGCCGAGCTTCGACGCCACCCTGGTCAACGGCGGGATCGTGGTGAACCCGATCGAGGGCCTGCGGCTCTACGCCAGCTATGCCGAGGGCTACACCGTGCCCGACGTCGGCCGGATCCTGCGCGGGGTGAACCGCGACGGCGTCGACGTGGACAGCTTCCTCGACATCAGCCCGGTGGTCTCCGACAACCAGGAGATCGGGGCCGAGTGGAAGCACGGGCCGATCGAGGCCAGCGCCGCCTACTTCTGGTCCAAGTCCAAGCTTGGCCAGTTGCTGGTGCTCAACCCCGCCACCGCCGTCTACGACGTGCAGCGCCAGCGGGTGGAGATCGAGGGCCTGGAGCTGAACCTCACCGCCAGGACCCCGGTCCCCGGCGTCAGCGTCAACGCCGGCTACGCCAAGCTGAAGGGCCGCGCCGACAGCAACGGCGACGGCAGCGTCGACATCGACCTGGACGGCGCGAACATCTCGCCCGACCGTTTCAACTTCGCGCTGATCTATCAGAGCGGGCCGCTGGCCGCCCGGCTGCAGAGCCAGTCCTATCTGGAGCGCAGCTTCGACGGCGCCGATCCGCGCAACGACTTCGGCGGCTATACGCTGGTCGACGCCTCGGTGCGCTATGAGGCCAGCTTCGGCGACGTGATCTTCAGCGTGCAGAACCTGATGGACGAGTACTATCTGAGTTACTCGTCGGACACGAGCAACCCGACCGACAACCTGCGCTATTTCGCCGGCCGCGGCCGGTCGTACACGCTCGGGTTCGAGCGCCGCTTCTGATGGGAACCTTGAGGCTCCTGCATCGATGGGCCGGGGGGCTGATCGGCCTCTTCCTGGCGGTGCTGGGCCTTTCCGGCGCGCTGCTGGTCCACAAGGACGACTTCCTGCGCGCGACCCTGCCGCACGCGGCCGACCCGCAGGTGCAGGACACCGCCGCCGTGGCCGCGGCGGTGGAGCGCATCTTCTCGGCGCCCGACCGGCCGCGTTCGATCGTGCTGGCGTCCGAGCGGCTGGGCCTGCACCGGCTGAACTATGCCCAGGGCGAGGCCAGCGCCTATGCCGACCAGAGCGGCCGGATCGTCACCCGCTGGTCGTCCAAGTGGGAGCGGCCGGAGGTCTGGCTGTTCGACCTGCACCACCACCTGCTGGCCGGCGACGTTGGCAAGACGGCGGCCGGGATCATGGCCGTGGTCGGGCTGGGATTCGTGGTCACCGGGGTGATCCTGTGGTGGCCGGCCCGGCGGCTGTTCGCCCTGCGGCCCTGGCCTGCGAACCTCACGCGCAACGGCGTGGTGCGCCAGCACCGCGACCTGGGGGTGGTGACCGCGCCGCTGCTGTTCGTCTCGATGCTGACCGGGGTGATGATGACCCTGCCGGCGGTCGAGGACGTGCTGCTGGCCCCGTTCTCCAGGCCCTCGGTCATGGCCGCGGCCCAGAAGCCGCCCACGGCCAAGGGCGGCCCGCTGTCGCCGAACATCGACTACGGCGCCCTGATCGCGACGGCGCGGGCGAAGCATCCCGACGCGGAACTGCGGATCATCAGCCTGCCGGCCAAGCCGGGCGGGCTGATCTCGCTGCGCGTGCGCCAGCAGGCCGAATGGCTGCCGAACGGGCGGACCATGTTCTGGTTCGATCCGGCCGACGGCAGGCTGGTGGCGAGCCGCGACGCCCTGGCCCAGCCGCTGGGCGTGCGGATCGCCAACGCCGAATACCCGATCCACGCGGCCAAGGTCGGCGGCCTGGCCTATCGGCTGGTCATGACCGCGTCGGGCCTGACCCTGGCCCTGCTGGGCAGCCTGGCGGTGTGGACCTTCTGGGCTGGCCCGAAGACCCAGAAGCGCAAGCGGCCCCGGCGCGCGCCGGCGGCGGCTTAGGCCCCGCGCGACGGCGTGGAGCATTTCGCTCACAATCGCTCATAAATGATCTCGATTTCATCGCGCGGCGGTCATAACATCGCGCTCGCCGCTCGAACCGGCGCGGGAGGGAAATCGATGACGTCTTGCAATCGCCATGGCGCGGTCCGGCTGGTGGTCGCGCTGGCCCTGGCGCTCGGCGCCTGCGCCCAGCCGGTGATGAGCCAGACCCCGCCCTCGGCCGGGGCGCCCGTCGAGGTGAAGGTCGACGGCGGGACCCTGCGCGGGCGCGAGGCGGGCGGCGTCAAGGTGTTCAAGGGCGTGCCCTTCGCCGCCCCGCCGGTGGGGGAGCTGCGCTGGCGCCCGCCCGCCGCCCCGGCGCCCTGGGCCGGCGTGCGCGAGGCCGACCAGTACGGCGCCGACTGCATCCAGAACCGCGTCGGCTGGGACAAGACCCAGTCCGCCCAGCCGACCAGCGAGGACTGCCTGACCCTGAACGTCTGGGCGCCGGCCGCGGCGACCCAGGCGCCGGTGATGGTCTGGATCCACGGCGGCGGCTTCGTCATGGGCTCGGGCAGCCAGCCGATCTTCGACGGGACCAGGCTGGCGGCGCGCGACGTGGTGGTGGTGACCTTCAACTATCGCCTGGGCCGGTTCGGCTTCTTCGCCCATCCGGCGTTGACGCGGGAAGCCGGCGGGGCTGCGACCGGCAACTTCGCCTTCATGGACCAGGTGGCGGCGCTGGAATGGGTGAAGCGCAACATCGCGGCCTTCGGCGGCGACCCGGGCAACGTGACCATCTTCGGGGAGTCGGCGGGCGGTGGGTCGGTCAACCAACTGATGCTGGCGCCGCAGGCCCAGGGCCTGTTCCACAAGGCGATCGCGCAGTCCGGCGGCGGCCGCGACGTCCTGCCCCTGCTGGCCGCCGAGCGCGCCGGCAAGCCCTCGGCCGAGGCGATCGGCGCGGCGTTCGCGGCCAAGGCCGGGGTCAAGGGCGACGACCTGGCGGCGCTGCGGGCGCTGCCGGCCGAGACGCTGCGCGGCAAGCTCGACCTGCTGAACCAGGAGGCCGACACCTATTCCGGGCCGATGATCGACGGCGTGCTGATCGGCCAGGACGCCGCGGCCGGATTCGCCGCCGGCCGCCAAGCCAGGACGCCCTATCTGGTCGGGGCCAACAGCGACGAGCTGGGCTTCCTGCCGGGGTTCCTGCGCGGCCCGATGGCGGCCAAGACCCTGAAGGAGCTGGGCGCCGGCGACGAGATCCAGGCCGCCTACGGCGACAAGGCCGCATTTAGCGAACACCTGACCAGCGACGTCACCTTCGTCGAGCCGGCGCGCTACCTGGCCGGCGCCCAGGCCGCCGTCGGCCAGCCGGCCT
Organism: Phenylobacterium sp.; assembly: GCF_031984885.1. Lineage (GTDB taxonomy): Bacteria > Pseudomonadota > Alphaproteobacteria > Caulobacterales > Caulobacteraceae > Phenylobacterium. The sequence continues at coordinate 14,292 of NZ_DAMABV010000017.1, read as the reverse complement.
GGCTCTACAGCTTCGGCTATGTGCCCGAGGCCAAGCGCAAATCCCAGAAGGGCGCGGGCCATGCGACGGAACTGGCCTTCGTGTTCGGCAACCTCGAGGCCGGCGACTTCGCGCCGACGCCGGCCGACGCCGCAGCGGCCAGGCTGGTCGGCGACTACTGGACCGCCTTCGCCAGGACCGGCGATCCCAACGGCGGCGGGCGCCCGGCCTGGCCCGCCTATGCCCGGGCGAGCGACCAGCGATTGTCGTTCACCAAGGACGGCGCCGGCGCATCGGCGGCCGGGTCGCCCGCCCTGGACGCCATCGCCGCGCACCAGGAGCGGCGGCAGGCGAGATAGCCGGCCCGAACGCCAGGTCTGTCGGAAACGTCCGCCTCGGCGAACGGCGGCTCGCAAATGTCTGGCGGCCGGTATGGCGGCGCGGCTAAGCTGGTCGGCATGAACCCGCGCATCTTCGTTCTGACCATGGTGACGTTTGCGTTCGGGTCGGGCGCCTTCATCTTCGCCGGTCTGCTGGAGACCCTCGCCGCGGACCTGGGCGTCACCACCGCCGTGGCGGGACAACTGCAGACCGTGTTCGTGCTGACCTCGGCGGTGCTGGGGCCGGTGGCCGCCTGGCTGTTCGGGCGGGTCGACCGCAAGATCATGGTCATCGCGGGGCTCAGCCTGGGCCTGGCGCTGCACATCGCCTGCGCCCTGACCCCGAACTTCGAGACGCTGATGGTGCTGCGGGCGCTGGCCGGCCTGGCCGGGGCGATGTCGGGCCCCGCCGCCAGCGTCGCGGCGGCCTCGCTGGCCCCGCCCGAGCGGCGCGGCTCGGCCCTGGCCATGGTCTCGGGCGGCATGACCCTGGCCTTCGTGATCGGCATCCCGATCGGCAGCGTCGTCGGCGACCTGTTCGGCTGGCGCGCGACCTTCCTGACCGCCGCGACCCTGTCGGCGATCGCCCTGATCGGCGTGCTGTTCTTCCTGCCGCGGGTGCCGGCGCCGCCCAAGCGGGCCGGCGGAACCCTGGACCTGCCGGCGATCTGGCCGCTCTACCTGACCACCTTCCTGGCCTTCGCGGCCAACATGACGCTGAACCTCTACATCGCCCCGATCGTGCGGGTCGGGGCCGGCGTCACCGGGGCCGGGGTCGGGGCCTTCCAGTCGATGATCGGCTTCGGGTCCATCGTCGGCCTCTGGCTGGGAGCGCGCGCCGCCGACCGCGATCTCGGGCGCAGTTGGATCCTGACCGGCTTCGCGATCCAGGCGAGCGCGATGACCATCCATTTCGCGGCCACGCACCAGGTCGCGCCGGCCGGCTGGCCCAGCGCGGCGCTGGTCGCCCTGGGCATCTTCGTGGCGGCGACGGCGCTGTTCTCGATCACCCCGGTGATCCAGGCGCGGCTGATCTCGATGACCGAGGGGGCGCCGGTGGCGCTGGCCCTCAACGGCTCGGTGATCTCGGTCGGCCAGGCGCTGGGCTCGGCCATGGGCGGGCTGGCCCTGGCCACCTACGGCGTGCCGGCGATCCCGGCGGCGGCGCTGGCCATGTCGCTGGCGGCCCTGACCACCCTGGCCTTCGTGTTCCCGAGGCCGCGCGCGGCGCCCGCGCAGTAGGCCAGGCGCCGCGGGCGCTCGGCGCTATTCGGCCGCCGCCAGGGCCGGGGCCTTGCGCCAGCGATGCTCCGGGACGGGCAGCCCGAGGTGGCCGCGCAGGGTGTCGTGCTCGTACTCGGTGCGGAACAGGCCCTTGGCCTGCAGCAGCGGCACGACCTTTTCGCGGAACAGGGCGAAGTCGCCGGGCCGGGTCACCCGCAGGATGAAGCCGTCGCAGGCGCGGCCCTCGAACCAGCGCTCGATCTCGTCGGCGATGGTCTGGGGCGAGCCGACGAAGTCGAACTTCCAGCCGGCGAACCGTTCGGCCGTTTCGCGCAGGGTCAGCTTCTCGGCCGCGGCGATCCGCACGATGCGCTCGGCCCGGCCCTTGTAGCTGTTGAGGCTGAGGTTGCTGACGTCCGGGAAGGGGCCGTCCAGCGGGTACTGCCGGAAGTCGTGATAGTTGAAGGCGCGGCCGAGCTCGACCAGCAGCTTGTCGATCTCGCGCTTGCCCGCCTGCGCCTCGGCCAGGGCGCGCGCCTCTTCGTCGGTGTCGGCGATGATCGGGGCCAGTCCCGGCAGGACGCTGATGTGGTCGGGGTTGCGGCCGAGCTCGACGGCGCGGGCCTTGAGGTCGGCGTAGTACTCCTGGCCCTCCTCGAAGGTGTCGACGCCGGCGAACACGCCCTCGGCGATATGGGCGCCCAGGTCGCGGCCCGCCCCGCTGACGCCCGCCTGGAAGATCACCGGCTGGCCCTGGGGCGAGCGCGAGAGGGCGAGCGGTCCGGCGACGGAGTAGAACTTGCCCTTGTGGTCGAGGGCGTGCTGCTTGGTCTTGTCGAGGAACACGCCGGCGGCCTTGTCGCGCGGGAAGGCGTCATCCTCGTAGCTGTCCCACAGGCCCTGGACGACCTCGACGAACTCGCCGGCGCGCTCGTAGCGCTCGCCGTGTTCGTAGTGCTCCTCGCGGCCGTAGTTGCGCGAGGCGCCTTCCAGGCCGGTCGTGACGACGTTCCAGCCGGCGCGGCCGCCGCTGATGTGGTCGAGCGATCCGAACTGGCGCGCGACGTTGTAGGGCTCCCAGTAGGAGGTCGTCAGCGTGCCGACGAGCCCGATCCTAGACGTCGTGACCGCCAGGGCCGAGAGCAGGGTCAGCGGCTCCAGCCGGTTGAGAAAGTGCGGGGCGGTGTCGGGGGTGATGAACGGGCTGTCGACGATGAACACCAGGTCGAACTTGGCCGCCTCGGCCAGGCGGGCGTTTTCGATGTACCAGTTGATGTCGATGGAGGCGTCGCCCGCCAGGTCCGGATCGCGCCAGCTTGCGTGGTCTGTGCCCACGCCGGCGAGGATGGCGCCGAGTTTCAGTTGGCGGCGGGGCGGCTGGGTCATGGCGGCTCTCCTTGGGATCGGAGCCGCAACCTATTGGGCGTGACGCGCCTGGAATAACGAGTTGTCTTCACCCGTGTCATGAGCGGGCGTTATCGGGCCTGGGAAAGGGCCCGCGCCGGCGAACGCCGCCCGCGGGCCTTCCGGCGTCAGACGTCGACTTCGGCGTCCAGGGCGTTTTCCTGGATGAACTCGCGGCGCGGCTCGACCAGGTCGCCCATCAGGCGGGTGAACATGTCGTCGGCGTCGTCGGCGTGGGTGACCTTGACCTGCAGCAGGGTGCGGGCGTCGGCGTCCAGCGTCGTCTCCCAAAGCTGGTCGGGGTTCATCTCGCCCAGGCCCTTGTAGCGCTGGATCGACAGGCCGCGGCGGCCGGCTTCCATCACCGCGTTGAACAGGTCCAGCGGGCCGCGGATGGTGGCGGTCTTGTCCTTGCGGGTGAAGGTGGCGACGCCCTCGAAGGTCTCGGCCATGGCCGCGGCGCGTTCCGACAGGCGGCGCGCGTCGGCGGCGTGCAGCAGCAGGTCGTCGAGCACGATGCGCTCGGACACGCCGCGCTTGATCCGCGAGAACACGTAGCCGCCGGTGGCGGCCTTCTCGCCGCTCCAGGTCCCGTCGCCTTCCTCGGCGTAGAGGTCCATTCGCCGGGCCGCCTTGGCCAGGTCGCCGCCGTCCTCGGCCAGCAGGCCGGCGATGGCGGCCTGTTCGATGGCGAAGGCCGGCGCGCGGGAGGACAGCCGCTCGACATTGGCCTTGGCGCCGCGGGCGCCCTGGACCAGGGCCAGCAGGTCCGCGCCGATCAGGCGCTCGCCCGACGACAGGTCCAGGGCCGCGCCCTCGACGCCTTCGTCGATCAGGTAGTTCTCGAGCTCGGCGTCGTCCTTCAGATAGCGCGACTGCCGGCTCTTGGTCGCCTTATAGAGCGGCGGCTGGGCGATATAGAGATAGCCGCGCTCGATCACCTCCGGCATCTGCCGGTAGAAGAAGGTCAGCAGCAGGGTGCGGATGTGGGCGCCGTCGACGTCGGCGTCCGTCATGATGACGATCTTGTGGTAGCGCAGCTTGTCGATGTTGAAGTCGTCGCGGCCGATGCCGGCGCCCAGGGCGGTGATCAGGGTGCCGATCTGGTCGGACGACAGCATCTTGTCGAAGCGGGCGCGCTCGACGTTCAGGATCTTGCCGCGCAGCGGCAGGATCGCCTGGTTCTCGCGGTTGCGGGCCTGCTTGGCCGAGCCGCCGGCGGAGTCGCCCTCGACCAGGAAGACTTCCGACTTGGCCGGGTCCTTCTCGGAGCAGTCGGCGAGCTTGCCGGGCAGCGAGGTGATGTCGAGCGCCGACTTGCGGCGGGTCAGTTCGCGGGCCTTGCGGGCGGCCTCACGCGCCGCCGCGGCCTCGGCGATCTTCTGGACGATCAGCTTGGCCTCGTTCGGGTGCTCCTCGAACCAGGTGCTGACGCCCTCGGAGACCAGGCTTTCCACCGCCGGGCGCACCTCGGAGGAGACCAGCTTGTCCTTGGTCTGCGAGGAGAACTTCGGGTCCGGCACCTTGACCGAGAGCACGCAGGTCAGGCCCTCGCGGGCGTCCTCGCCCGACAGCGAGACCTTCTCGCGCTTGGTCGCGCCCGAGCTCTCGGCATAGCTGGTGATGATGCGGGTCAGGGCCGAGCGGAACGCCGCCAGGTGGGTGCCGCCGTCCTTCTGCGGGATGTTGTTGGTGAAGCAGAGGACGTTCTCGTGGTAGCCGTCGTTCCACCACAGCGACAGGTCCAGCTCGACATTGTCCTTCTTGCCGCGGACCACGATCGGGGTCTTCAGCAGCGGGGTCTTGGCCTTGTCCAGGTGGCGCACGAACGCCTCGATGCCGCCCTCGTAGTGCAGCAGCTCGACGAAGGGCTCGGCCTCGCGGTTGTCCTTCAGCCAGATGGTCACGCCGGAGTTCAGGAAGGCCAGCTCGCGCAGGCGGTGCTCCAGGGTCTTGCGGTCGTATTCGATGAAGGCGAAGGTCTCGGTCGAGGCCAGGAACGTGACCTCGGTGCCCGACAACGGCTCGCCGTTCTCGCGCAGGGGCGCGTCGCCGGTGACGACCAGGGGCGAGACTGCGTCGCCGCGGCGGAACTCCATCTCGTAGGCCTTGCCGCCGCGATAGATCTTCAGGCGCAGCCAGTCCGACAGCGCGTTGACCACCGAGACGCCGACCCCGTGCAGGCCGCCCGAGACCTTGTAGGAATTCTGGTCGAACTTACCGCCGGCGTGCAACTGGGTCATGATGACCTCGGCCGCCGAGACGCCCTCGCCCTCGTGGATGTCGACCGGGATGCCGCGGCCGTCGTCGGTGACCGTCACCGAGCCGTCGGCGTTCAGGATCACCTCGACGCGGCTGGCGTAGCCGGCCAGGGTCTCGTCGATGGCGTTGTCGACCACCTCGTAGACCATGTGGTGCAGGCCAGAGCCGTCATCGGTGTCGCCGATGTACATGCCCGGCCGTTTGCGCACGGCGTCCAGGCCCTTCAGGACCTTGATGGATTCCGCGCCGTACTCGGCTTGCCCATTGGACTCGGGGCCGTTGGATTCGCCTTGGGTTTCGTCGGTCATACCGTATCCAGAATCGCCAGGCTTGAGCCGTCCACATGGACGCCCTGGGCCCGGCCCTTCAAATCCTCGAAGAGATGCTCGTCCGTGCCGGTCAGGAACGCCTGCAGCCTGAGCGCCTCGATTTCGTCGAAGAGCGCGGCCCGTCGGCGACGGTCCAGATGCGCTGCGACTTCATCCAGCAACAATATAGGGTTTGGAGCCGATTCTGCACGCGAAAGACGCGCCGCCTGGGCCAAAACCAGGTTCAGAATCAGGGCTTTCTGCTCACCGGTCGAGCATTCCGCCGCAGGACGGTCCTTCTCGGCGTGGATGACGGCCAGATCGCCCCGGTGCGGGCCGGTCAGGGCGCGTCCGGCGGCGGCGTCGCGATCGCGCGCGCTGGCCAGGGCGCGGGTCAGCCGGGCCTCGATCTCGTCCGCTTCGACGCCCTCCAGCGCCATGCGTTCCCAGTCGCCGGTCAGGGAGAGCCTGGCCTGCGGGAACGGCCGGTCGCCGCGCCCGTCGATCTCGGCCTGGAGCGCGGCCAGGGTGCGGGCGCGGGCCTGCGCCATCAGGGTCCCGGCCTGGGCCATGCGGGCCTCCAGCGCGGTCAGCCAGGCCGCGTCGGCCGGGCCGTCGGTCAGCAGCCGCATCCGCTCGCGCTGGGATTTCTCGTAGGCGCTGGCGTGGGTCGCGTGGCCGGGCTCGGCGGCGAACACCAGGCGGTCGAAGAACCGGCGGCGGTCGCCCGCGCCCTCCAGGAACAGCCGGTCCTGGGCGGGGGTCAGCCACACCTGGCGCTGGTGGTCGGACAGGCGGCCGGGCGGCACGGGCTCGCCCTCCAGCCGCACCGTGCGGCGGGGGGCGCCGGGCGCCTCGACGCCGACGCCGATGCGCACCGGCTCGCCGTCCTGCTCGATCACCGCGGCGACGGCCCAGGCGCGGCCCTGGGTTTCTCCCGGCTGGCGGCGGCCGAGCTCGGCCCCGACCGCGCTCCGCAGGCCCCGGCCGGGGGTGAACAGGCTGACCGCCTCCAGGAAGTTGGTCTTGCCCGCCCCGTTCGGCCCGACCAGGAACACCGGCCGCCCGTCGAGGGCGAGCTCGGCCCGCTGGTACGAGCGGAAGTCGGTCAGGGTCAGGCGGGTGAAGGCGGTGGTCACCGGCGCGTCATAGCGGGTTTCGCACGCCGGCGCGAAGGCCCTGCGCCGCCTTGGCCTACACCCGCAGCGGCATCAGCACGTATTGGACGTCGGCGTCGACGGGGTCGAGCACCAGGGCCGGGTCGTTGGGGCCGCCGAAGCGGAACTCGGCCGTCTCGCTGGCGATCTGGTCGGTGACGTCGAGCAGGTAGCGGGCGTTGAACGACAGCTCGAAGGCCTCGCCGCCGTAGTCGACTTCCAGCTCTTCGACGGCCTGGCCGGCTTCCATGTTGCGGACGGTCAGGATGATCTTGCCCGGCTCGATGGCCATGCGGACCGAGCGGCTCTTCTCGGCCGAGATGGTGGCGACGCGGTCCACGGCCTTGGCGAACAGCTTGTTGTCGACCAGCATGATGCGGTCGTTGCCCTGCGGGATCACGCGGCTGTAGTCGGGGAACGAGCCGTCGATGACCTTGGAGGTCAGGGCCGCGCCGTTGAAGTCCAGGCGGATCTTCTGGGGGCTGACCTGCAGGTCGACGTTCTCGCCGGCGTCCTCCAGCAGGCGGCGGGCCTCGCCGATGGTCTTGCGCGGCACGATGACGCCGGGGGTTCCGGCCGAGCCCTCGGGCGCGATCATCTCGGCCAGGGCCAGGCGGTGGCCGTCGGTGGCCACGGCGCGCAGCTTCTGGACGCCGTTGTCGACCACGGTATGGAGATAGAGGCCGTTCAGGTAGTAGCGGGTCTCCTCGGTGGAGATCGCGAACCGGGTCTTGTCGATCAGGCGGATCAGGTCGCCGACGTCGACGCCGATGCGGCCCGACAGGCCGTCCGACGACATGACCGGGAAGTCGCCGGCCGGCAGCACCGGCAGGTTGAACCGCGAGCGGCCGGCGGCCACGGTCAGGCGCGGGTCCTCGCCGGTGAAGCTGAGCGAGACGTCGGCGCCCTCGGGCAGCTTGCGGACGATCTCGTAGAGGGTGTGGGCCGGGGCGGTGATCTGGCCGGGCTGGTCGACCTGGGCCAGGGCCTCGTCGATGATCTCCATGTCGAGGTCGGTCGCCGAGAACGTCAGCCGGTCGCGTTCCGCCGACAGCAGTACGTTCGACAGGATCGGGATCGTGTTGCGACGCTCCACCGCGCTCTGCACATGGCCCAGCGCCTTCATGAGCGCAGCCCGTTCAATCGTAAGCTTCATGTTCCGGTCCGAATCTCTCCAAGCGCCGACGCCAGAGCGCGCCGTCGCCCCCTATGCTGGAGGGACTTGGGACATTAGCCGAAATGCGGCCGGGTTAAAGGGGGCGAAACCATCTGAGCGGGGGAAGATGCGCAAACCCCTTCAGGCGCTGGCGATATCGAAGCGGACCGCGGAGCGTCCGAAGTCCACCGAAACGGTCTCGAACTGGGTCAGCAGGTCGATGCCGATCATGATGGTCGGGGTGTCGTGCAGGTCCCAGAGCTTGAAGATCGGCATGTCCGAGAACACCACCGGCACGTTTCCCAGGTTCAGGCCGCCGAGGCGGATGAACGGCAGGTAGAGCTGCTCGCCGCTGAAGCGCTCGCCGGCGATGGAGATCAGCCCGACGGGGCTGGAGCGCTGGTGGGCGGCGGGGTCGAGCCGCATGATCAGCTTGCGCAGCGAGGCGTTGCCCAGCGAGAACTGCGAGCCGGAGTCGATCATGGCGCTGATCGAGCGGCCGCTGATGTCGGCGTCGACGATGGTCAGTTGGCCGGACTTGCGGCGGGCGGGGACGACGACGCGGCCCTTGCCGCTGTTCTCGTGCCTGGACCTGGTGATTTCCAAGGTGTTGCCGGCGAAACCCATGACCAGGCGCTGGCCCTTCAGCCAGTCGATGCCCAGCACGCCGTCGATGTCGAAGGACGACATCGGCAGGACCGGCGCCTCGACGTGCCGGCGCACGCGGGTCCCGATCTCCAGGCGCTCGAGCACCACGCTGGGCCGGGCGCGGCGGCCGACGATGGTGTTCACCTGCACCTCGCGGCCCTTGGGCAGGGCCAGCTTGGCCGCCAGGTCGACGGAGACGCAGGAGACGTTGGCGCCGGTGTCGACCATGAAGCGCCAGGGCCCCTGGCCGTTGATCGTCACCGGGGCGGTGATGTGCTCGAAAAGCTGCCGGGTGATGGCGATGGTGGTGGGCGTATCGTCAGGTTCCGGCGCGGGGCTCTCAGGAACCTGCCCGAAGGCGATCTGCGGCGTCAGCAGCAGGCCGCCGGCGGCGGCGAGCCTGCCGAGTGCAAGGCGGCGAGTCTGTGACCCGACCAGCACGTTTCGCTCCCAATCGTTCCGGCGAAGCCTACGCCCGATGCGGGAAACCGTCAATTTTTCCAGGCCTTAGACCGCCCAGGGTTGCGCCCGGCCGCAAGCCCCGCCGGCAGGGCGCAGGCGTCGGCGCGCGCGGGGCGCCGAGCCGGCCGGAATCGGCGCCCCGCGGCGTTCGGCAGCTATCGGCAGGCGTTGCGAAAACCTGCCGATAGCATCCAACAACCTGCCGAAGCCTCAGGCCGCGGCGGCGAGCCCCTCGTAGGCGGCGGCGATCAGGGCGACGTCGCGGGGGTCGCCGACCAGGTCGGTCCCCATGCGGTTCATCGTATAGGCCAGCGCCGCGCGGCGGCCGGGATCGACGACGGCGAACGAACCGCCCCAGCCCGAATGCCCGAAGGCGTCCGGCGAAGGGCCGTAGAGGCCGTCGGTGTTGAGCAGGAAGCCCGCGCCCCAGCGGGCGGGCACGCCCAGCACCTCGTCGACGCCGCTGATCCGCAGGGCGGTGGCCTGGGCCAGGGTCTGCGGCGACAGCAGCCGGCCGGCGGCGACCTCGCCGAACAGGCGGGCCAGCGAGCGGGCGTTGGAGAAGCCGTTGGCCGAGACCAGCTCGCAGGCGCGCCAGGCCGCCGTGTTGGGCAGCAGCGGCTCGATGACCGGATTGAGGTAGGCGGCCACCTGCGAGGGGTTGAGGTCCGTGGTCATGTTCGAGGTCGCCAGCTCGGGCGGGGCGATCATCTCGGCGCGGCGCGGCTCCTCGGACGGCGGGAGGCCCAGCGTGAGGTCGAGGCCCAGGGGGGCGGCCAGCTCCGCGGCCACGAAGGCGGTCAGGCTGCGGCCCGCGATGCGGCGGAACAGCTCGCCGGCCAGCACGCCGATGGAGATGGCGTGATAGCCGGAGCGCGAGCCGGGCGGCCACAGCGGCTCGGTGGCGGCCAGGCGCGCGGCGGCCCGCTCCAGGTCGTAGAAGTCCTCGACCACGGCCGGGTCGCGGAAGCTGCACAGCCCGGCCTGGTGCGAGAGCAGCATGGCGATGGTGACGCCGTCCTTGCCGTGGGCGGCGAAGTCCGGCCACCAGCGGGCGACCGGGTCGTCGTAGGCGCAGGCGCCGCGCTCGACCAGCATGGCGAAGCAGAGCGCGCCCACCGCCTTGGTCGTCGACCAGACGTTGACCACCGAGTCGGCGGCCCAGGGCCGGGCGCCGGCGGCGTCGAGGCTGCCGGCCCAGAGGTCGAGGACGGGCGTCCCGTCGATCACCAGGCTGAGCGCCGCGCCGACGTCGCCGCGGTCGGTGAAGTTGCGTTCGAACTCGGCCGCCAGGGCGGCGAAGGCGGGGTCGGCGGAGCCGTGGATCTGGATGCTCATTGGAAAGCCTTGGAGACGGTGAGGCCGAAGGTGCGCGGGGCGCCGTAGACGCGGAAGCCGAAGCCGAGGGGCAGGTTGTTCACCCCCTGGGTGACGTAGCGCTCGTCAGCGAGGTTCTTGCCCCAGAGCGCGATCTCCCAGTCGCCGGGCAGGGCGAGGCTGGCGCGGGCGTTCCAGACCCAATAGGCGTCGGTGGCGATCAGCGGGTCGTTGAGGGCGTCCTTGTACATGTCGTCGGCATAGCGGCCGTCGACCTGGACGCGGCCCCTGGCGTCCTGGCCAAGGTCGAAGCCGTAGGCGGCCGAGAGCGTGAAGCTGACCTCGGGCGCGTCGGGGAGCTTGGCGCCCTTCGGAACCGGGCCGTTCGAGGAGGCGAAGGCCCCCAGCTCGGTGTGCAGCAGGCCCAGGCCCGCCACGAGGTCGAGGCCGGGCAGGGCCGGCGGCGACCACATGGCGTCGAGGTCGAGGCCGTAGATCGAGGCCTCGTCGACATTACCCAGCCGCTGGATCGGCAGCCCGCCCGAGGTGTCGCGGATGAAGGTCTGAACGTCGGAATAGTCGTAATAGAAGGCGCTGGCCGACCAGGAGAGGCGCAGGCCCGGGAGCCGCTGCTTCACGCCGATCTCGTAGTCGATCAGGGTCTCGGGCTCGTAGGGCTGGAGCTGGGCGGTGGTGGTGGCCACCCCCGAGAAGAAGCCGCCGCTCTTCACCCCCTGGCTGATCGAGCCGTAGACGAGGGTCAGGGGATCGGGCTTCCAGTTGAGGCCGAGCTTCCAGGACCAGTTGGTGTCGTCGATGGTCTCGTCGATGAAGGCCAGGGTCACCGGGCCGGCGCCGCAGGGGACCATGGAGAGGAAGCTGGCCGGGCAGCTCGAGACCAGGTCGAGGTCGCCGCCGACATTGGCCTTTTCCTCCCAGGTGTAGCGCAGGCCGGCGACCAGGCTGAGGCCCTCGGCGAAGCGCCATTCGAGGTTACCGAAGGCGGCGGCCGACTTGGCGGTCTGGTCGGTGAAGGTCAGGAGCGTGGTGTTGAACAGGTCCTGCAGCGCGCCGTCATAGGTCATCTTCACGCGGTCGCGGGAGGCGAAGACGCCGACGATCCAGTCGCTCGTCTCGGTGGCGCCGGAGAGGCGCAGCTCCTGGGAGAACTGGCTGATCTTGTCGCGCTCGACGAAGTCGGTCTGGCGGTAGGGGCCGCCGTCGGTGTCGGCGCCCCACTGGCGCTTGAAGTCGACATAGCCGGTGATCGAGGTCAGGTCCGCCCAGCCGAGGTCGGCGGTCAGCCGCACGGTGGCCGCGCGCTGGTCGACGTCATAGGTCGGATCGACCGACCAGGCGCCGGCGAAGGGGTCGCCGTCGGTGTCGGTATAGCCCTGGAAGTCCATGCAGGCCGGCGAGCCGGGGCAGACGAGGCCGGCCGGGGCGCCGGGCGGGGCCAGGGCGCCGAAGAACTCCGGGCCGCCGATCTCGGAGCGGCCCTTCTGGACCTCGAGCTTGACCAGGACCTCGACGTCCTCGGTGGCCGCCCACAGCGCCTGGGCGCGGGCCAGGCCGACCTCGCGCCGGCCGATGTCGCGGCCGGGCAGGCGGTTGTCGAAGAAGCCCTCGTCCTGCTTCACCGCCTTGCCCGCGAAGCGCAGGGCCAGGGTGTCGGAGACCGGCAGGTTCACCATCCCCTCGATCTCGGCGGTCTGGTAATTGCCGTAGCCGGCGGCCAGGCGGCCCTGGACCCCGCCGAAGCTCGGCTTGGCGGTGACGATGTTGATGGCCCCGGCGGTGGAGTTGCGGCCGTAGAGCGTGCCCTGCGGGCCTTTCAGCGCCTCCATCCGCTCCAGGTCGAAGAGGTCGAAGTTCATCAGGGCCAGGGAGCTCAGATAGACCTCGTCGACATAGACCCCGGCGCTGGGGTTGTTGGTCGCCGAGAAGTCGTTGAGGCCGACGCCGCGGATGGTCACCACCGGCAGCACGCCGGGCATGTTCTCCTTGATGTCGACGTTGGGGGTGAAGGCGACCAGGTCGCTGACCTGGCCGACGCGGCGGTCGGCCAGCTCCTGGGCGCCGATGACGGCGACGTTCAGGCCGACGTCGAGCGTGTCCTGGGTCCGCTTCTGGGCGGTGACGGTGATCGCCTCGATCTCGACCGGCTCGGCGGCGAGCGCCGCGCCGGCGCCGAGCGCCAGGGCCGCGGCCCCTGCGCCGGCCAGCAGCCGTGCGCGCATGATGTTGGAATCGTTCAAAGTTCCCTCCCCGAGACAGCGGCGTCGCTCTTGGGCGCGCCATTTTTCGACATCTGAGTTTGGTGGGATAACGACACGACCAAATCTGGTCGTCAAGCAAACTTCGACACTTGCGTATGTCTGATGTACGGATTGACGAAGGGCGGCGGAGGCGCGACGAACGGCCGATGGCGGGCAATGGCGATCAGGGGAGCGGCAAGCCGGCGCGCAAGCGCGCGGCCAAGCGCGACCTGCTGTTTGCCGAGGCCGCGCGCGAGATCAACGCCATGGGCGCGGGGGGCGTCGTCATCAACGACGTGGCCGAGCGCGTGGGCCTGTCGCGCAACGCCCTCTACTATTATGTCGCCGACCGCGCCGACCTGGTGTTCGGGGCCTATCAGCGGGCCTGCGAGGCGACCACCGACGACCTGGCGGCCGCGGCCGAGGCCAGCGAGGACCCGCGCGAGCGGCTGGCCCGCTTCGTCGCGGCGCAACTGGCCTATGAGCGGCCGCCGCAGGCGGTGCTGAGCGACGTCGATTTCCTGCCGCCGGCCCGGCGCAGCGTGATCGCCGAGCTGCAGGCGCGCAATGTGGCGATCCTCCGCGACTGGCTGGACGCCGGGGCGGCGGCCGGGGTCCTGCGGCCCTGCAACAGCGAGATCGCGGCCCAGGCCCTGATCGGGATGATCTCCTGGGGCCGGCTGTCGGCCGGCTGGATGGGCTATCGCGACGGGCGCGCGGCGCGGCGGCGGATCGCCCACGCCATCGTCGACCTGATGCTGAACGGCTTTTCCACGGCCCCGCGCGAGACGCCGCTGTGCGCGCTGGACATCGAGGCCCTGACCGCGCGCTCGTTCAACGCCTTCGACCGCCGGCAGACCAACGAGATCAAGATCGCCCAGTTGATCGCCGCGGCCTCGCGGTTGTTCAACCAGCGCGGCATCGACGGGGCCTCGCTGGACGACATCGGGGCCGAGGTCGGGGCGACCAAGGGCGCGATCTACCACTATTTCGACGACAAGGCCGACCTGGTCACCCGCTGCTACCGGCGCGCCTTCGAGCTCTACGACCTGATCATGGACACCGCCGTGGCCCAGGGCCGCGACGGCTTCGAGCGGGCGCTGATCGCCCTGCACCTGAACGTCCAGGCCCAGGCGGGGCCGGCCTCGCCGCTGATGCTGCAGCCGGGACGGTTGGCGCTGGCGCCCGACGACCGCGCGGCGTTCGAGCGCGCGGGCCAGAGGCTGCGGATGACCTCCAACCGCAGCCTGCGCCAGGGGATCGCCGACGGCTCGGTGCGGCCCTGCGACTGCGTGTTCGTCGGCGAGGTGTCGGCGGGGATCTTCCTATGGCTGCCCAAGTGGCTGCCGGCCGACTATCGGCTCAGTCCGCGGCAGATCGCCGAGGAGATCTGCGACGTGGCGGCGTATGGGCTGGCGGTTAGGTAGGAGGGCGGCGGCCGAATGGCGGCGGCTGAATAGGGAAACACCAAGACCACGAAGACTCCCGCGCCGAAGGCGCGCTCCAGCGATCCCCCGGAGGCTACTACATCATCAGCCCCTTCGTGGTCTTTGTGTCCTTCGTGGTCTTGGTGTCGAACCTTCCGCCCTTGCATCATCGGGGCGCTGATCTGTCGGCCTAGCTGGATTGCCAGCTTGGCGCTCGCCATGTCCGCTTTCCGCCACGAGGCGCAGGACCGGAATCGACCCTTAGCGGACGTTGTTGGAGCCCATCACTGGCAGGTCCCTATTGAACTGG
>NZ_DAMABV010000016.1:0-84005 GCF_031984885.1 Phenylobacterium sp. | reverse complement strand
CGGCGCGAATGGGTCCCGGACAAGCCCTGCGGGCTTTCCGGGATGACACGGGAAGTAGATCCGCGACAAACGCGCCAAAGGCGCGCTCCACCCCTCGCACCACGCCATCCACCCCCACGGCGCCTTCGTGCTCTTCGTGTCCTTCGTGGTCTTGGTGTTTCAAAATCCGCCCAGCGGCTGGCGGGCGCGGCCCCCACCGCTACTATGCCGGCGACTCGAAGTTCGCCTGGAGTAGCCATGTCCCGTTCCCTGCCCGCCGCCCTCGCCCTGTCCGCCCTGATCGCGGCCCCCGCGCTGGCCGCGCCCCGGGACGATGCGGCCAGGATCGTCGCCAGCCCGGCCTTCAAGGCGGCGACGGCGGCGCTCGAGCGGGACCATGAGCGGACGGTCGCCGACATCATCACCCTGACCGAGATCCCCGCCCCGCCTTTCAAGGAAGAAGCCCGCGGCAGGGCCTACAAGGCGATGCTGCAGGCCCACGGCCTGACCGACGTCGAGATCGACCCGGAGGGCAACGTCATGGGCCTGCGCAAGGGAACCGAAGGCGGCCCGGTGGTGGTGGTCTCGGCCCACCTCGACACCGTCTTCCCCGAAGGCACCGACGTGAAGGTCCGCCGCGAGGGGACCAGGCTGTTCGCCCCCGGCGTCGCCGACGACACCCATAACCTGGCGGTGCTGCTGGCCTGGATCCGCGCCCTCGACGCCGCCGGGATCAAGACCCGCAGCGACATCCTCTTCGTCGGCACCGTCGGCGAGGAAGGCGCCGGCGACCTGCGCGGCGTCCGCTACTTCTTCGGCCAGGGCAAGTACAAGGACCGCACCAAGGCGTTCTTCTCGGTCGACGGCCTCGACCCCAGCGGCATCACCCATGTCGGCGTCGGCTCGAAGCGCTACCGCGCGATCTTCAGCGGCCCCGGCGGCCACAGCTACGGCTCCTTCGGCATCGTCAATCCGATGGCGGCCATGGGCAAGGCGATCGCCGACTTCTACCAGGTCGAGGTCCCCACCCAGCCCAAGGTCACCTATTCGGCCTCGGTCACCGGCGGCGGCACGTCGGTCAACGCCATCCCGGGCCAGGTCTTCACCGAGTTCGACATGCGCTCGGCCGACGCCGGCGAGCTGGCCAGGCTCGACGCCCGCTTCAAGGAGATCGTGCACGCCGCCGTCGAGCACGAGAACAAGGCCCGCTCGACCCGCGTCGGCGCGGTCAGCGTCGAGATCAAGCCGATCGGCGACCGTCCCGCCGGCCAGACCGCCAGGGACACGGCCCTGGTCGCCGGAACCGCCGCCGCCATCACGGCGCTCGGCTACACGCCGCAGTATGACGCCTCCTCCACCGACGCCAACGCGCCGATGGCGCTCGGCATCCCGGCCATCACCATCGGCGGCGGCGGCGCGGGCGGCCGCGCCCACTCGCTGGACGAATGGATCGACGTCGAGAAGGCGGGCAGCGTCCGCGGCATGAGCGTCGGCCTCGCCGCCGTGCTGGTGGCGGCCGGGGTCAACTAGCGGCCGCGCGGAACGCCGCCTCCTCCACGCCGTTCTCTCGACAGGACCTTGAGGAGGAGAAGGCCCATGCCCAACCGCCGGATTCCCCCCGACGCCCCCCACAGCGCGCCCGAGCCCCGCAGCTTCGGCGAGGAAGGCCGCTTTTCGTCCGACCAGGCCCGCTACTACGGCGCCGACACCCGCTCGTTCGAGGCGATCTCCGCCCACAGGCCCGGCCCTGCCCAGGCGCCCTGGCGCGGCGGCCGGTTCTCGGGCGGGCCGCAGACCGCGCCCGACGTCCCCTATGACGAGGAGGACGCCATGGCCCGCGGCTACTACAGCCTCGATGGCCCGCACGGCGGCCAGGAGTACGGGATCGAGCCCCACGGCTACCGCGAGTCCCTGGTCCGCCGCCGCGCCCGGCCGCCCGCCGCCACCGCGACCGAGGCCGAACGCGCGCCCTATGGCGATCAGCCGCTCGACCCGCGCGACCTGGGCGTGCGCGAGTTCGGGCCCCCCGCCGACTACGCCTACCACCCCGGCGCGGAGACCGAGTTCGAGCTCGAGTACCTCGACTGGCGCGAGGAGAAGCTGGCCGCCCACGACCGCGACTACGCCGCCTGGCGCGCCGAGCAGCAGCGCAAGTACGACGCCGAGTACCGCGCCTTCCGCGGCAAATGGCAGGAGCGCTACGACCGCAGCTTCGCCGAATGGCGCAGCCAGCACGAGTTGCAGGACCCGCTGAGCGCCCCGGCCGGCGAGGGCTCGCGGCCGCCGGAAGATCGGGTCTGATTCCCCTGGCGCGGGCGGAGTTCGCGCAAGGCGCGAATGCGCTCCCGGTTCGACCCGCATCAGGCCCCGGAAACCGGCCCAAATAGTCCTGTTGGCCAGATGACTCGCCCCCTCGAACCCCATACTAGCCTTGGGGAACAATTGAACGGACGGTCTGCGCCACGACCGTCAGGGGGTGACGAGATGCGAGTGGTCGTAGTGAGCCGCCAGCCGCTGTGGCGGGACGCGCTGAGCGCCCTCGTCACGGCCCAGCTCCCGACCGACACGGTGCTGGCGCTCGACGACATCGCTCAGGTTCAGGCGATCGAGCCGCGCGACGACGACCTGATCCTGCTCGACCCGCCGCCGGAGATCGATCCCGGCGACTGGGTCGAGCACAACGCCGCCCAGCTCACCGCCGGACGCCTGGCCCTGCTCGCCCCGCACAAGAACATCCGCTGGGCCAAGATCGCCTACGCCCACCGCTTCCGCGCCCTGCTGCCCAAGGACATGGCCTCCGACCTGATGCTCGCGGTGCTGCGGCTGGTGATCGTCGGCGGCGAGTATTTCCCCTGCTTCGAGGAGCTGGGCGCGATCCCCGATCCGGTGCCGGGGCATGGCCCGCGCCTGTCGCCCCGCCAGCTCGAAGTGCTGCGCGAACTCGAACGCGGCCGCACCAACAAGGAGATCGCCCAGCAGCTCGGCATCGCCATCGCCACGGTGAAGCTGCACGTCCAGGCGATCCTCAGCGCCACCGGCGCCCGCAACCGCACCGAGGTGGTCAGCCGGCTAGCCTCCGGTCTGTCGCGGCGCTAGCCCCTCTATAGCCACCCGGCCAGGGCCGCAACTATTGGAATAGTTCAATAGTAGTATATATCCCTATACTATTGATATTTATCAAATTAAGTCGCGATTAACAACGACTCACCGAGCGTATACCCAAATAACGCGGGGCGCCGAATGTCGATATCCGATGAGCTGGACCAGCGACTGAACTTCATAAACCTGGATGCGCGATCTCGCGAGAACATCCATAAACTCAAGCCCGTCATCATGGGCGCGCTGCCGGGCGCGCTCGACGCCTTCTATGAACAGGTCGATCGCCACCCCGAAACCAAGCGCTTCTTCGCCAGCAGCGGCCACGTCGCCAGCGCCAAGAGCCGCCAGGTCGGCCACTGGGACGCGATCTCCAGCGGCCGGTTCGACGAGGCCTATGTCCGGGCCGTCACCACCGTCGGAGAGACCCACGCCCGCATCGGGCTGGAGCCCCGCTGGTACATCGGCGGCTACGCCCTCGTCCTCGACGCGCTGATCGCCGCCGTCGTCGCCGACCGCTGGCCCGCCGGCCTGCTGGCCCCGCGCCGCGCCGCCGCCGCCCAGGTCGCCGCCGAGCTGGGCGCCCTGACCAAGGCGGCGCTGCTCGACATCGACTATGCGATCTCGGTCTACCTGGCGGCGGCCGAGGCGGCGCGGCGCCAGGCGGAAGCCGCGGTCCTGGCCCAGGAGCGGACCGCGATCGTCGAAACCCTCGGCGCGGGCATGAACGCCCTGGCCGGCGGCGACCTCGGCTACCGGATCGAGACCGAGCTGGCGGTCGAGTACGCCCAGTTGCGCAGCGACTTCAACGCCGCCATGGCCCGGCTGGAAGACGCCATCGCCTCGGTCGCGGGCAACGCCGATGGCGTGGAGGCCGGCGCGGGCGAGCTGGCCAGGGCCTCCGACGACCTCTCGCGCCGCACCGAGCGCCAGGCCGCCAGCCTGGAGGAGACCGCCGCCGCCCTCGATCAGATCACCGCCACCGTCAAGGCGACGGCGGACGGCGCACGCCAGGCCGGGCAGGTCGTGGCCACCGCCAGGGACCAGGCCGAGCATTCGGCCGCCGTGGTCGGCCGCGCCATCGGCGCCATGGGCCAGATCGAGGAGTCCTCGGGCCAGATCGGCCGCATCATCGGCGTCATCGACGAGATCGCCTTCCAGACCAACCTCCTGGCGCTCAACGCCGGGGTCGAGGCGGCCCGCGCCGGCGAGGCCGGGCGCG
Organism: Phenylobacterium sp.; assembly: GCF_031984885.1. Classification (GTDB taxonomy): domain Bacteria; phylum Pseudomonadota; class Alphaproteobacteria; order Caulobacterales; family Caulobacteraceae; genus Phenylobacterium. The sequence goes on along the minus strand of NZ_DAMABV010000016.1, from coordinate 79,708 downwards.
GCTTCGCCGTCGTCGCCTCCGAGGTCCGCGCCCTGGCCCAGCGCTCGGCCGACGCCGCCCGCGAGATCAAGGCCCTGATCTCGGCCTCCACCGGCCACGTCGACGAGGGGGTGAGCCTGGTCCGCGAGACCGGCGAGGCGCTGCAGGCCATCGCCGCCAAGGTCGGCGAGCTCGACGAGGTGGTCGCCCAGATCTCCGCCTCGACCCAGGAACAGGCTTCGGGCCTGGCCCAGATCAACACCGCCGTGAACCAGATGGACCAGGGCCTCCAGCAGAACGCCGCCATGGTCGAGCAGGCCGCCGCGGCGACGCGCTCGCTCCGGGGCGAGGCCGCCGACCTCGCCGCCCTGGTCGCCAGGTTCCGGCTGTCGGCGTCGCGGCGGCCGCCCTCCCCGGTCCAGGCCATGACCGAGCGGCTGTCGAGCGCGGTGTCGGCCGCATGGCCTGCCCGTGCTTGAGGGCCCCGACAACGCCCCCGACCGGCTGGCCCGCATCGAGCGGCTGGCCAACGCCGGCGCCTGGGAATGGCGGGCCGCCACCGGGCGGCTGACCTGCTCGGACCAGGCGCTGCGCCTGCTGTGCCTGCCGCCCGGCCCCTGCGGCGCCGGCCAGGCCCTCGACCGCGTCCCGCCCGCGGACCGCCGGCGCATCGAGGACGCCGTCCACCGCGCCCTGGAGACCGGCTGCGCCTTCGCCCTCGACCACCGCCTCCAGCTCCCCGACGGCGCCCAGCGCGTCCTGCGCCTGCAGGCCGAGGCGGCGCTCGGCGTCGACGGCGCGGCGATCGGCCTGCGCGGCGCGATCTGGGACGTCACCCCCCTGCGCACCGCCGAGTCCGCCTCGCACCGCAGCCAGCAGATGCTGGCCGGCATGCTGAAGATCTCGCCCGAGGCCATCGTCGTGGCCGACGCCGAGGCCCGCATCCTGCTGTTCAGCGCCGGGGCCGAGGCGATGTTCGGCTACAGCGCCGAGGAGGCCGTCGGCCGCGGCGTCGAGGACCTGATGCCCGGCCGCTTCCGCAACCGCCACCAGCGCTCGGTCGCCCAGTTCGCGGCCGGCTCGCGCCCCAGCCTGCGCATGCACGAGCGCGCCGAGATCCTCGGCCTGCGCCGCAACGGCGAGGAGTTCCCGGCCGAGGCCTCCCTCGCCCGGCTCGAAACCCCCAGCGGCCCGGCCTTCACCACCATCGTCCGCGACCTCTCCGAGCGGAAGGCCGCCGAGGCCAGCCTGCTCCAGGCGGTCGAGGCGGCCGAGCACGCCAACCGCGCCAAGTCGACCTTCCTGGCCAATATGAGCCACGAGATCCGCACCCCCCTCAACGGCGTGCTCGGCGTCGCCGGCGCCCTGGCCCGCACCGAGCTCTCCGCCCCCCAGCGCGAGATGGTGCAGCTCATCGAGACCTCCGGCCGGGCGCTCCAGGACCTGCTCAGCGACATCCTCGACCTGGCCAAGGTCGACGCCGGACGCCTGTCGATCCGCGCCGACCCGTTCGACCTGGAGGAGATGGTGCGCGCCACCTTCGCCCTCTTCCGGGCCAGCGCAGCCGAGAAGGAGATCGGCTTCCACCTGGAGATGGACCGCGAGGTCCGCGACCGCTTCTATGGCGACGACCTGCGCATCCGCCAGGTGCTCTCCAACCTGCTCAGCAACGCCGTCAAGTTCACCGCCCATGGCGATGTCTGGCTGAAGGTGCTCTCGCGCGGCTATGCCGACGGCGTGCGCCGCGTGCGCTTCGTCGTCCAGGACACCGGCATCGGCTTCCCCGCCGAGGCCGCCGCCAGCCTCTTCGACCGCTTCGAGCAGGCCGACAGCTCCGTCACCCGCCAGTTCGGCGGCACGGGCCTGGGCCTGGCGATCTCCAAGTCGCTGGTCGACCTCATGGACGGCGAGATCGTCGCCTCCGCCGCCCCGGGCGAGGGCGCCGTCTTCGCCTTCGAGCTCCCCCTGCGCCGGGTGACCCGCGAGGAGGCCGCGCCCCCGGTCCAGGTCCAGCCGCCGCCGTCCGCGGCCGAGCAGACCGTCCGCGTGCTGCTGGCCGAGGATCACCCGACCAACCGCCGCGTCGTCGAGCTGATCCTCGGCGGCCTGCCCGTCGACCTGACCTGCGTCGAGAACGGCCAGGAGGCGGTCGAGGCCGCCGACGCCCGGCCCTACGACCTGATCCTGATGGACATGCAGATGCCGGTGATGGACGGCCTGACCGCCGTGCGCCGCATCCGCCAGGCCCCGCCCCCGCCCGCGGGCCGCCGGCCGCGCATCTGCATGCTGACCGCCAACGCCCTGGCCGAACACCGCGAAGCCTCCCGCCAGGCCGGCGCCGACGCCTTCCTGGTCAAGCCGCTCGACGCCGCCGAACTCATCGCCCAGGTGATGGATGCGCGCCCCGCCGGCGCCGAACCGGACGCCTGACGACGCTGCCCCGGCCGCGCCCTTCAGCCGCCCCCGCAGCGGTCCGTTCGGGCGCCAGGGCCGCGTCGAGGAAGGCCGACATGCGCGTGAGCGCTAGCTGTCCCTCGGGGCTGTCGAGATTGAACTGATACTCATGTTGCAGGGCCGGCATGTGATCGGCCCGATAGAACAGGCGCTCGACCCTGCCCCCGAGCGCCTCGAGCTTGTCGGCCAGCGCGATCGCCTGCGGCTCCAGGGGATCGCCGTTGCCGCTGGAAATGAAGGCGCGCGGGAACGCCGGCGTCACATAGTTGGTGACCGAGACCAGCTTGAACTGCTCGTCCTTGGTGAAGTCCTTGACCCCGGAATAGGCCCAAAGGACGGTTCGCAGGAACCACCCCATGTCCCCGTCGAGATCGACCGCCCCGACGTCGAAGGCGCCGGAAAGCAACATCACCGCCTTGAGGCCGTTCGGCGGCAAGGCCGGCCGGACGCCGAGCCGCGCCGCATAGGACGGATCGGTGGTCAGCACCGCGATCTGGGCGGCGATCTGTGCGCCTGCGGAATCGCCCGCCAGCACGAGCTGATCGGGGTCGACATGCAGGTCGCGCGCCTGGCGGACGAGGTGGCCGAGCGCCGCGTTCACCTGCTCGACCGGCTTGGGATACCTCGACCCCATCCCCGTCGAATATTCGATGGCGACGGTCGTGTAGCCCTGCCCGGCCAGGACCTTCAGATAGTTGGATACGCCCTCCTTGCTGCCGGCGATCCAGGCGCCGCCGTGCACCCATACGATCGTCGGCCGCGGGGCCGTCGTGTCCGCCGGGAAGAAGACGTCGAAGCGCTCGTCGGCGCCATCGCCATAGCGGAGATCACGGCGCTCGACGACGCCCGCCGGGACATGCGCCGCCAGGGCCGCCTCGGACGCCGCATCGTTGCCCGCGAACATCCGCGAAATCAGGAAGGCCGAAGGCCAGGGGCTCAGCCAGAAGGCCAGGCCCGCCGCCGCCGCCAGCGCGCAGACGATCCCGACGACCCAGAGCAGGCGCTTCATGTCCCACGTCCCGAACACCGCAAGGCCAGCCTGGGCCATTTCCGAGGCTGAATCTACAGGCGCCAGCAAGGCGCCGACGCCGAAGGCTGGCAAGCCGCCGCGATCGGATGCAAGGTGCCGGCGACCGTTTCAGAAGCGCAAGAGGCCGCCATGTTCATCGCCATGAACCGCTTTCAGGTGCTGCGCGGATCGGAGGCGGACTTCGAGGCGGTCTGGCTCTCGCGCGAGACCCACCTGGAGAACGTCCCCGGCTTCCTGGCGTTCAGCCTGCTCCGCGGCCCGGAACGCGACGACCACACGCTCTACGCCTCCCACTCCCAGTGGGCGTCCAGGGCCGCATTCGAGGCCTGGACCAAGTCCGAAGCCTTCCGGCTGGCCCACCGCGGCGCCGGCGAGAACAAGCCCCTCTACGCGGGACACCCGCAGTTCGAAGGCTTCGAGGTCCTGCAGGAAGTGGCGGCCGCCAGGTAGCTTGGTTCTCAGAAGGAAAATGGCGGTGACGGAGGGATTCGAACCCTCGATACGCTTTCACGTATGACGATTTAGCAAACCGTTGCCTTCAGCCACTCGGCCACGTCACCAGCCCGGTCCGGCCACGCGCGGGCGCGCTCCAAATCGGGTCGCACTCCATAGCCGAAACCGGGCGCCCGGAGCAACCGGGGCGCGGAAAGAATATCGCCGCGGCCAAGGCCGGGCCGGGCCTCGCCAAAATGTGCGCAACGCCCGGCTGATCATCGCTTAAGGTTAAGCGACAGGAGCGTGACAAGCGGCGTTTGCGGCATGAGCGATCAACTGCACGAACGGCTGGACGCCAAGATCGGCGAACTTCGGGCCGCCGGACGCATGATCACGCGAATCGACGCCAGCCCGGCCGACATCGAGCGCCTGTTCGTCGAGGGCGGCGCGACCCCGATCTTGCTCGACTGCGATCCGAACCGCGACACCGCCTGGTACGGCGACGTGGAGCTGCAGGCCTCGCCGCAGCCCGGCGTGCGGCTGCTGGTCATGGGCGACGAGGGCCTGCAGAACATCGAGATCTGACGGCACGGGTCTTGCTGCGCCGTCTCCCGGCGGGGCGTTCGCGCACCAAAACGAGCCCATCGTCCCAGTGCGCGCCGCCGGCGCCTCACGCCGGCGAAGGCGGGGGAGCGCGTCATCGCCGGCGCGCTCCCCTTGCTCCCCTCTCAGGGCAAGGCGTTTCCCTTCTCCCCTCGCGGGAGAAGGCGGCGGGCGAAGCCTGACGGATGAGGGCTCGCGCGGCCCGCACAAGGACCGAGGAAACCATCCGACCATGCGCCCGCTGCTGCTCGCCCTGGCCCTCGCCCTCTCCGCGCCGCCGGCCCTCGCCGCCGCGCCCGGCGAGGCGGGCGCCCGTCCCGAGTTGCTCGCGCGCCTCCCCGACGGCCGGCGGCTGAACTTCCGCTGCGCGGGCCAGGGCGCCCCGACCGTGCTGCTCGAAGGCGGCTACGCCGCCGACTCCCTGGCCTGGGGCAAGGTCAGGGCCATCCTCGCCAAGTCCTACCGCGTCTGCGCCTACGACCGCGCCGGGAGCGGCTTCTCCGACCCTGGCCCCCTGCCCCGCGACGGCGCGGCCATCGCCCGCGACCTGGACCGCGGCCTGCGCGCCGCGCGCATCCCCGGCCCCTACATCCTGGTCGGGCATTCCGCCGGCGCCCTCTATGTCCGCCTGTTCTCCAACCGCCGGCCGGGCGACGTGGTCGGCATGGTCCTGGTCGATCCCTCGGTCGAGCATCAGGATCGCCGGTTCGCCGCCCTGTTCGGGCCGGGCGCGGCGGGCCTCGGCCCGCTCCGCGAACGCGCCGCCCGCTGCCTGGCCGCCGCCCGGGCCGGCAAGCTGCCCGCCGCCGAGGCGCCGCTCGACCGCTGCACGCCCGCGCCCAGCGACAACCCCGTCGACGCCGCCCGCCGCGCCCAGGCCCTGCGCCCCTCCACCTGGCAGGCGCGGATCTCCGAACTCGACAACCTCTGGGGCCCCACCTCGGCCGCGCTCGACGCCGGGCGCCAGGCCTATGGCGACCTGCCGCTGATCGTGCTCACCGCCGACGGGACCTACGCCGCCGCGCCGCAGGAGGCGCGCCAGCCGCTGGCCGACCTCTGGTGGGGCCTGCACCGCGAACTGGCCCGCCGTTCAACCCGTGGTGTCAGCCGGCGGATCGAGGGCAGTTCCCACCTGATGATGTCCGACCGTCCCGACGCCATCGCCGAGGCGGTGGCGCAAGTCGCCGCCCAGGCGAATATGCTTAAACGCTGATGAACAATTCACCCAGGGGTTGTTCGCACTTACCACGCATCTTGTAGTGTGAATAACAGTTCTCGATGCGTCCTCGCCGCGCCGAGATTGATTCAGTGGCCGGATTCTTCGCAGTAGGGGTGCGCATCCCGTGCGAATAGTTTACAGATGTCGCTATAGAACGCGTGTACGTTAACTGCTCACACAGAGGCCGTGTGGCAGTGTGCTTTTCCGTTATCGCGATAAATCGGTCCCAGATGTCTTTCGCCGCCCCGTTCAAGCCCAGCTCCTTGGCTGACCGTCGCGCTCGGCGTCATGCCGACGCCCACGCGGCCGCCGCGGCGTGGGCCGAGCCCGGCCGCGACCGCCGCGGACCGCTGCGCCCCGACAAGCTGACCCCGACGCGGCTGCGCATGTCGGGCCGCCTGCTCACCCGTTTCTTCCAGGCCGGCGACGCCATCGCCCTGATCTTGGGCGGCCTGACCGCCGTGGCCCTCACCCACGGCGCCAACGTGCTGCTGATCTATGGCGGCGCGACCGTCGCCACCTTCGCCAGCCTGCGCCTGTTCGACTGCTACAAGTTCGGCCGCCGCGAAGACCTGGCCATGCACCTCATGCGGGTCACCGTCGCCTTCGCCGTGGCGGTGGCGATGTGCTTCGCCATCCTGACCCACTTCGTCGGCGTGATCATGCTGACCGCCTCGCTCGGCGTGTGGACGCCGATGGCCTTCCTCTGCGTGGCGGCCGCCCACGGCCTCTGGTGGGCCAACGTCAAGCGATGGCGCTCGAACGGCCGCCTGACGCCCAACCTGGTGATCGTCGGGGCCACCGGCGCCGCCGACCGCCTCATCGCCGCCATTCTCGAGACCCGCGAGGCGCACGTCCTCGGCGTCTTCGACGACCGCGCCGAATGCACGCCCGAGGGCCTGCACCGCGTGCCGCTGCTGGGCGGCACCGACGAGCTGCTCGCGCACCGGATCATGCCGTTCGTGGATCGCATCGTCATCACCGTGCCGGCCGGCGCGCGCGAGCGCGTGCACGCCCTGCTCGAGCGGCTGAAGGTGCTGCCCAACGAGATCACCCTGCTGCTGGACCGCGAAGGCCAAGCCGAGGAAGCCGACGCCATCGACCGCATCGCCAACATCCCGCTGGCCCGCGTCTCGGGCGCGGAGATCGACCAGGGCAAGGCCCTGGCCAAGCGCGCCCAGGACGTGATCATCGCCGCCATCGCCCTGTTCGTGGCCACCCCGATCATGTTGATGGTCGCCCTGGCCATCAAGCTGGACAGCCCCGGCCCGGTGTTCTTCCGCCAGCGCCGCCACGGCTTCAACAACGAAGAGATCGTGGTCTGGAAGTTCCGCTCCATGCGCAACGAGGCCGCCGACGCCAAGTCCGCGCGCCAGATCAGCGCCGACGACGACCGCGTCACCAAGGTCGGCAAGTTCATCCGCAAGACCAGCCTGGACGAGCTGCCCCAGCTCATCAACGTCCTCACCGGCGAGATGTCCCTGGTCGGCCCGCGCCCCCACGCCATCGGCATGAAGACCGGCGAGGTCGAGAGCTCGCGCCTGGTGGCCGAATACGCCCACCGCCACCGCATGAAGCCGGGCATGACCGGCTGGGCCGCCATCAACGGCTCGCGCGGCGCCGTCGACACCCCCGAACTGGTCCGCCGCCGCGTGGCGCTGGACGTGGAGTACATCGAGCGCCAGTCCTTCTGGCTCGACCTCTACATCATGTTCATGACCGTCCCCTGCCTGCTGGGCGACTCCGAGACCGTCCGCTAGCCGGCCCCGCCGCTCGCCGAAGGCGTTGGTCGCCGCCCGCGGGCGACCGGGACGGGTTTCATGTCGCCGCCCACTTCAGGACAGCCTCGGGATATCGCGCCCCGACGATCGCGTCCGGCGCGAACGCTCGGTCGAGTTCGGCGCGTTCGGCCGCGGTCAGGGCGATCGCGAGAGCCGCCATGTTGTCGGCGATGCGGGAGGGGCGGCTGACGCCGATCAGCGGGACGATGTCGTCGCCGCGCGACAGCACCCAGGCGATGGCGAGTTGCGCCGGGGTCACCCCCTTGGCGGCGGCCATTTCGTCGAGCGCCTTGGCGGTCTCGCGATTGCGGGCGTAGTTCTCACCCTGCATGCGCGGCACGCGGAAATGCGTGTCCTGCGGCGCCGCTCCCGTCAGCAGCCCGTCGGCGAGGATGCGGTAGGGCACGATGCCGACGCCGAGCTCCCGCGCCGTCGGCAGGATCTCGGCTTCGATGAAGCGGCAGGCGAGCGAATATTCGATCTCCAGCGCCGTCACCGGATGCACGGCGTGCGCGCGGCGCAGCAGGTCGGCGCCGACCTCCGATACGCCCAGATAACGCACCTTGCCTTCCTGGATCAGGTCGGCGACCGCGCCGATCGTCTCCTCGTACGACACCTCGGGATCGGCGCGCGCCGGCTGGTAGAGATCGATCACGTCGACGCCAAGCCGCCGCAGCGAGTAGGCGGCGAAGTTCTTGACCGAATTCGGTCGTCCGTCGAGGCCGATGATCCCGCGGGTGGGCGAAGCCTGGACGCCGAACTTCACGCTCAGGAACGCCTGCTCACGTCGGCCGCGAATGGCTTGGCCGACGTTCATCTCGCTCACGCCGCTTCCATAGAAGTCGGCGGTGTCGAGCAGGGTGAACCCGGCGTCCAGGGCTGCCTGGATGGTCCCAACCGCCGCTCGCCCGCCCTCCTCGCCGGGCTGCATGTAGCTCATGCAACCCAGCCCCAGCGCCGAGACCTCCGGTCCGTCGCGGCCAAGTCTGCGGGTTGGCATGCTCGTCATGGCGAATTCCAGTTTCAATCGAGCGACAGGCCTGCGGCTTCCAGAAAGCCGCGGTTCGCGACGCAAAGATCGACGAGATCAACCTGGCGGACCAGCTCGAACTCGAACATCGAGCCTTTCCCGCAGTTCGCCGGGCGAATGTCCCCATCGGGTCGTTGCGGACGGTCCACACGAAGACCACCAAGAGGCCTGCGCCGAAGGCGCGCTCCACCGATCCCAGATCGCCAGCCCCTTCGTGTCCTTCGTGTTCCCCTATTCAGCCTCAGCCCGAGGCAATCGAGCAGGCCGTTCGCAACGGGTCGACTTCAGCCCTGAGCATCGTCGAGAAACGAGGACATCGGCCGATTGACCGAAAAGCAGACGCCGGAAATGGCCGCGGGGGTCGGAAGGGGTCACAGGACCGTGGACGAAGCTTGTTCCGCGAAAATCAGGTGAGGCAGATCGAGCGGCTGACATTCGAAACCCATCATCGAGATCGCGGCAGTGATCTGGCCCCGATGATGAGTCGCATGATTGAAGACGTGGAGCAGCGCCGCCGGCATCGGCAGCGTGCGGGCCTGCCCGGTCGTCATCGTGAAGCGGAGATCGTCGGCCAGCGCAGCATCGCTCAGGCGATCGACATGCTCGCGCCACTTCGCGGTCGCCGCAACCAAGCGGGAAGACAACCTGGCCCGGTCGCTTTCAATCTCAGCGTCTAGCGGGAAACTCTCCGCCCGAGCCCCGGCGAACCTTGGATACCAAATCTCGCTGTCTGTGAGCAGCAGGTGGTTCAACGTGCCGTGCACTGACTGGAAGAACAGGCCGCAGGGGCGGCGATAGGCTTCATCGGGCATGGGTTCGATGGACGCCAGCAAGCGCTTCGTCGCCCACCCGTGATACCGGGCCATCAGAGCAAGCTGATCCTTCGCTGAGACGGTCATGATCCCCCGCTGACGCCGTCGACCTCCAACAACGAAATGCAGTCTAGAAGGGGAGGGTCAATCTGCAACGGACGGACGCGCCCTGAGCCGCTAGCGGACGGTCCGACACTAAGACCACCAAGAAGCCCGCGCCGAAGGTGCGTTCCACCGAACCTCCGGCGGCAGCCAGCCCCTTCGTGGTCTTGGTGTCCTTCGTGGTCTTGGTGTTTTCCCTATTCAGCCCCCGCCCGCCGGAAAACGCCCGCGCGTTTAACCGTTTGCAACCGGTCATGGCTGCATTCTTCCCGCAGCGGCGGCCCCTGGCCGCCTTGTGCGGATGGGAAGGACGGCTGGATGTTCTGGCGTGGCGTGGTCGGCTACCTGCCGGTCAATATCGTTCAGGGGCTGGTCGGCCTCTTTACGATCGTCACCTTCACGCGCCTGCTCTCCCCCAGCCAGTTCGGCGACTACGCCCTCGGCTTTTCGGTGATGAGCCTGGTCCACACCGCCGTCTTCACCTGGAACGAGGCCGCCCTCGCCCGCTACTGGGCCGGCGAAGCCGACCGCGACGGCGGCCGCGACCTGGCCGCCACCGTCTACCGCACCTGGCTGGCGCTGCTGGCGGCCGTGCCGATCGCCTGCGGGCTCGTCCTGCTGCTCCCGCTCAATCCCGGCCTCAAGCTCGCCCTCGCCTGCGGCCTGCTGGCGGTGCTGCCGCGCACCTTCGCGCGCCTGGCCCAGGAACGCCGCCGCGCGGCCGGCGAGGTCGGCGGCGCGGCCGGCATCGACCTGGTCCAGACCCTGGGCGCCTTCGTGATCGGCGCGGCCCTGGCCTGGGCCGGCCTCGGGGGCGCGGCGCCGCTGATCGGCATCGGGGTCGCCTCGGCGCTCTGCGTGGCCTGGTGCTTCGGGTCCGAGTACGGCAAGGGCGCCGGCGGCCGCTTCGAGCCGGCCCGCGCCCGCCGCCACGCCCGCTACGGCGTGCCGGTCGCGCTCTCGCTGATCCTGGCGCTGGTGCTCTCCAGCACCGACCGCTTCCTGCTGGCCGCCTTCCTCGACGAGGCGGCGGTCGGCGTCTACCACGCCGGCTACAGCCTCGCGAACCGCACCCTGGACGTGGCGTTCATCTGGCTGGGCGCGGCCGGCGGCCCGGCCCTGATCATGGCGCTGGAGCGCGGCGGCAAGCCCGCCCTGATCCCCGCCGCGCGCGAGCAGGCCTCGCTGATGCTGCTGCTCACCATCCCCGCGGCCGTCGGCCTGGCCCTGGTCGCCGCCCCGCTCTCCCAGCTCATGGTCGGGCCGGCGCTCGCCGCCGGCGCCGCCCAGGTCACCCCCTGGATCGCCGCCAGCGGCCTGCTGGCGGGCCTGACCACCTACTACTTCCACCAGGCCTTCACGCTCGGCCAGCGCACCCTCTTCCTGCTGGCGGCCATGGCCATCCCGGCCCTGGCCAACCTGGCCCTCAACCTGGTGCTGATCCCGCGCCTGGGGCTGCAGGGCGCCCTGATCGCGACCCTCGCCAGCTACGCGCTCGGCCTGGCCGCCTCGGCCTTCCTCGGCCGCCGGCTGATGGCCCTGCCGGTGCCCTGGCTGACCCTGGCCCAGGCGCTCGGCGCCAGCGCCCTGATGGCCCTGGCCGTCACCCGCATCCCCGCCTTCGGCGGCCTGCCCGAACTGGCCGCCAAGGCCGCCGTCGGCGCCGCCGTCTACGGCCTGGCGGTCTGCCTGATCGACGCGGGCGGCCTGCGCAGCCGCGCCGGCCAGGCCCTCCGCACCCTCCGCACCCGGAACGCCGCATGACGCCTCAGGACCCCGCCGCCCTCGTCGACAACGCCGCCTGGTATCGCGGCGGCGCCCGGCTCTCGGTGCTGATCCCGTTCAAGGGCGACGACCCGATCGCGCTGCTCGCCGCCCTGGCGCGTGAGACCGCCGACGCCGAGATCGTCATCCTCGACGACGGGACCGAGGACCAGGACCTCTCCTACGAGGTCGAGGCCGCCGTCGGCCTCCTGCCCCTGCCCGCCCGCTTCATCCGCCTGGCCCGCAACGAGGGCCGCTCCAAGGGCCGCAACCGCCTGGTCGCCCACGCCCGCGCCGGCCACTTCCTGTTCCTCGACAGCGACATGCTGCCCGACGCGCCGGACTTCCTCGGCCGCTGGCAGGGCCTGATCGCCCGCGAGAACCCGCCCGTCGCCTTCGGCGGCTTCTCGCTCAAGCAGGTCGCCCCGCGCCGCGACCAGGCCCTGCACCGGACCATGGCCGCCCACAGCGACTGCCTGGACGCCGCTGTCCGCAGCCAGAACCCGGAAAAGCACGTCTTCACCTCCAACCTGCTGGTGCGCCGCGACGTGTTCGAGGCCGAGGCCTTCGACGAAGGCTTCGCCGGCTGGGGCTGGGAGGACGTCGAATGGGGCATGCGCGTCGCCCGCCGCTGGCCGATCCTGCACCTGGACAACACCGCCACGCACCTGGGCCTCGACACCGCCCGCGCCATGGCCGCCAAGTACGAGCAGTCGGCCGCCAACTTCGCCCGCGTCGTCGCCGCCCATCCGGCCGTGGTCAGCGGCTATCCCAGCTACCGCGTCGCCAAGGCGCTCAAGCACGCCCCGCTGCGCGGCCTCTGGCGGCCGATGCTCAAGCACTACGCCCTGGCCGAATCCGCCCCGCTGGCCAGCCGCGCCCTGGCCATGCGCCTCTACCGCGCCGCGCTCTACGCCGAGGCGGTGTGATGGCCTACGAAAACGCCTACCGCGCCGACGCCTCGCTGAAGGGCAAGCTGCGCCGCCGCCTGGCGCGCCTGGCCCATCGCCGCCCGCTGCGCGCCGCGCCGGGCCGCCCGATGCTGTCGGTCAGCTTCGACGACGCCCCGCTGACCGCCGCCGTCGCCGGCGCCCAGATCCTCGAAGCCCGCGGCCTGCGCGGCACCTACTACGTCTCGGCCGGCCTGGCCGGGCGCGACGCGCCGATGGGGGTCTGCGGCCAGGAAGCCGACTACCGCCGCCTCGTCGCCGCCGGCCACGAGCTCGGCTGCCACACCTTCTCGCACCTCGACTGCGGCCGCGCCTCGGCCGCCGACGCCGCCGCCGAGGCCGAGCGCAACGCCGCTACGCTCGCCGCCTGGGGCGCCGCGCGCCTGGAAAGCTTCGCCTACCCCTATGGCGACGTCGCCCCCGGCCCCAAGCAGGCCCTGGCCCCGCGCTTCTCCACCCTGCGCGGCCTGCACCACGGCGTCATCGACAAGGGCGTCGACCTCAACCAGGCCCCCGCCGTCGGCATCGAGGGCCAGGACGGCGAGGCGACCGCCCGCCGCTGGCTGGGCGAGGCCCAGGCCCGCAAGGCCTGGCTGATCCTCTACACCCACGACGTCGCCGAGACGCCCTCCCCCTGGGGCTGCACCCCGAACGCCCTGGCGACCCTGATCGACGAAGCCCTCGCCGCCGGCTTCGAAATCGACACCGTTGGCGCCGTGGCGCGCAAGCTCGCCGCTTAGGTCGCCCCTTTTCCTCCCCTGCGGAGCGGGGGAGGGGGACCGCCCGAAGGGTGGTGGAGGGGGCGAGCCGCAAGCTCAGAGTCCAGTCGCGCCCCCTCCACCGGCTTCGCCGGTCCCCCTCCCCCATGAATGGGGGAGGAAAATAGTCGCGCCCCCTACTCCCGCACTTCCCGATCGGGCCAGACCAGCTTGGTCGCCACCATCACGAACATCATCCAGCGGAAGTCGTGGAACGTCACCGCGATGCTCTCGGTCAGGGTCATCAGCGTGTAGACGATCAGGAACGGCACGGCGAAGTACGCCCCGCGGTCGCGGAACAGCGCCACCGCCGCCAGCATCAGGGTCTGGACGTACATCAGCGCGAACGCCGCCAGCCCGAACACCCCCATGCCGATCCACTGCTCGATCCAGGCGCTGTGGGCGTGGATCGGCACGAAGCCGGCGCGCTTGACGATCGAGGCCAGCGGGCTCCAGGCGTCCTTCACCTCCCAGACCACGCCATAGCCATAGCCCGTCCAGGGCCGCTGCCTGATCTGCTGCATGGCCGCGTCCCAGATCTTGGTCCGCCCGGTCAGGGTCGCGTCCTTGCCCAGCACCTCGAAGAACAGGTCGGCCGCGAACAGGGCGACCCCGGCCAGCATCGCCACCCCCAGCGCCGCCAGCCAGATCGTCGCCACGCCCGAGGCCGGGTGGCGGCGCACCAGGCCCACGAAGATCATCCCGCCCAGCCCCAGCATCAGCGAGACCAGCGAGGTCTTGGACGTCGACATCAGCACCAGCAGCAGGGCCAGCCCCGCGAACGGCAGCCAGACCAGCGCCCGGCGCGGGTTCAGCACCGCGGCCGCCGACAGCACGATGAAGCCCAGGGCCATGATCCCGCCCAGGGCGTTCTTCTCGGGCCAGACCCCGCGCCACGCCCCCGGGAACAGGGTCTGCATCACCCCGATCGAGGGAACCGCCAGCGACACCGCGATCGCCACCAGGGTCAGGAAGGCGAACGACGCCGCCAGGATCTCCAGCAGGGTCGCCCAGCGATAGCGCGCGGCCAGCACCACCCCGCCCAGGGTCGTGAAGCCCAGCGCCACCACCCGCATCAGGGTCTTGTCCGGCGCCACCGACCACAGGGTCGAGGCCGCGCAGATCGCCAGCAGCGCCACCAGGAACGGCTGGCGCAGCAGCGCCAGCAAGGTCGCGCGCGGGGTCAGCAGCATCAGCACCGCGGCTGCGCCATAGGCCGGCAGGTACAGCGCCCGGATCAGGCCGCTGGCCGCGGGATTGCCGGCGTCGCCCAGCAGCGGGAACACCCAGAACTGGCTGTAGATCAGGAAGATCAGCGCCGCGGCGCCCAGCGTCATCGCCCGCCAGGCCGTCAGCCGCGGCGCCTGCGCCACGCCGGGGCCGGGGCCGGCGAGCGCCGAGGTCACGGCAGCAGCGCCTTCATGAAGCCCGGGGCCTCGACCACCCCGCGGTTGAAGAACAGGCCGGTGACCTGCCCGCCGGCGCCGACGATGGCGTCGCGCAACTGGGCCGGGGCGCGCACGTCGGCCTGGTCGGCCGCGACCACCAGCACCGTCTGGTCCATGAACGGGGCCAGGGCCAGCGCCGCGCGCGAGCGGTCGGGCGCCGGCCCGTCGACGATGATCACCTCGGCGAACTGGCGCAGCGCGTTCCAGTAGTCGGCGCTGGGGGCGATGTGCACGCTCTGGCGGCCGACCAACCGCTCGCGCTGGAACCGCGTCACCCACCAGCGGGCCGACCCGACCCGATAGGCCGCCAGGTAGCCGCCGTCCGGCCACAGCGCGCCGTCCGGGGTCTGGGCCGGCGGCTGCACGGTGAAGAACGCCGAGCCGTCGGGGCTGGCCTGCATGGGCGCCGACAGCGCGCCGTACCGGGCCGCCTCGGCGCTCAGGGCCGCGTGCTGGGCGGCGGTGACCAGGTCCAGGTCGACCAGCCAGACCGAGCGCCCAGCCTTGCGCGCGGCGTAGTGGGCCAGTTCGCGCGCCACCGTGGAGGCGCCCTCCCCGGTCCGGGCCGCGGTGATCTGGATGACGCGCGAGCGGCCGGCGGCGGGCGACCCCAGGGACGCCCACAGTTCGGCCATCTCGGAACTCAGATCGACCATGCCTCGAATCGCCGCCCGCTCAATTGGCAGAGGCTACCTCAAACTGAGCCTTATCGCGCCTTCAGCGGCGCGGCGCCCAACACCGGCAGGTCCAGGGTCCTGGCCGCCGACTGCGGGGTCGGCAGGCCCGGCCGCAGGAACATCGCCAGCAGCCCCGCGCACAGCGCCGTGAAGCCCGCGAACAGGAAGGCCAGCACCACCACCGGCTTGCGCAGGCTCTTGCCCTTGATCGGCGGGATGGCCCGCTGGACCACGCGGATATTGTCGTTGGAGCGCGCGGCGATCTCCTGGGCCGCGCGGCTCTGCTCCTCCTTGACGGTGAAGTCGCGGACGCTGGTCTGCAGCACGTCGCGATTGAGCGACAGCTCCTGGAAGCGCGGCTCCAGCGTCGTCAGCCGCAGCCGCCGCTCGGTCAGCCGGTTGATCTGGTCGTCCAGCTCGGCCTGCGCCTTGCGCAGCGCCCCGACCTCGGAGGTGAGCTGGATCTTCTCGGTCTGCAGGGTCTGGTAGACCGGATTGACCCCGATCCGCCGGGCCCCCTCGCCCAGGGTCCGGCCGGCCGCGATCCCGGCCTCGAGCTGCGCGATCTGCGCGTCCAGCTCCTGCACCGGCCGCGCGTCGGCGCGATAGCGCGACAGCAGCTCCTCGCGCTGCACCTTCAGGCCCACCAGCTTCTCGCCGGGCGCGCTCGACACGTCGCGATAGAGCCCGACCTCCCTGGAGACCTGGCCAAGCTGGCTGTCCAGCGCCGCCAGCCGCCCGATGCGGTCCTGAAGCTGCGCGTCGGTCTGGTACTTCTGCTGCTCGATCTGCGCCTGCAACTGCGACAGCGACGCCTTCTCGGCGACGAAGTCGCCGATGCGGTTGCTGCTCAGGAACTCCTCATAGGCCGCGTCGGCCTCGGCCAGCCGGGTCTCGAACAGCCGGCGCTGCTGCTCCAGGGCCGGCGAGCTGGGGTCCAGCAGCACGGTGCGCCGATAGATCAGGTATTCCTCGAGCAGGGTGTTCAGGATCAGCGCCGCGGTCTGCGGGTCCTTGTGGCTGAAGCCGATCCGCACGATCGGGGTGTCCGGCGCGGTCCCGATCTTCAGGTTCTGCTCGATGGCCCGGACGGCCAGGCCCATGATCTTGCTCTTCTCGGCCGGCGAGGCCTTGGCGTACTTCTGGGCCAGGTCGGGATAGGTGCGCGCCAGGCCCAGCCGCTCGATCACCCGCAGCTTCAGCGGCGCCGCGCCCAGGATCTCGGTTTCCGACTGGATCACCTGGTCGGAATCGAGCACCGCGCCGCGCCCGGCGTCGCCGGCCCGCGGCTCGTAGACATATTCCTGGCCCAGCCGGACCAGGACGCTGGAATAGGCTTCGTAGCTGGTCTTCAGGGTCAGGGCCGCGGCCACGCCCAGCGCGAACAGCGCCAGGAACACCCCCAGCATCAGGTAGCGCTCGCGCCACAGCAGCACCGGGAAATCGCTCAGGGCATAGCGCGGCCGGCTGGCCCAGGCGAAGGCCGGGCCGGCGTCATGCGCCCTTGCTGTCCACACGCCCTGCGTCACCGTGAAGAATCTCGGCCCCTCTTGCTCAAGGCCGACCCTGGGAGCGCCCGATTAACACTCCGTTACCCATTCTCCTTAACCTTTGCGCCATGCTTCGAAAGCGCCGCCCAGCTCCCGCGCCCGCCGCCTGCGCCGGCCTTGTCCTGACGAGCCTGGTCCTGGCCGGCTGCGCCACGCCGACCTATGACGTCATGGGCCCCTGGCAGCCGCCGACGCCGGCCGCGCCCGCCGGGCCGGCGTTCAGCAACATCCCCTATGCAAGCTGGACCGACGACGAGCCGGCCTACCGATTCTATCCGGGCGACGAGGTCGAGGTGGCGGTGCCGTCCGCGCCCGAGCTGACCAAGACCCTGGTCGTGCAGCCCGACGGGCGCATCACCCTGCCCCTGGTCGGGCCGGTCATGGCCGCCGACCGCACGCTCGGCGAGCTCCAGGGCTCGATCGCCCAGGCCTATTCGACCCAGTTGCTGCGCCCGGACGTCGAGGTCTCGGCCAAGGCCGCGCCGCTCAAGGTGTTCGTCGGCGGCGAGGTGGGCAATCCGGGCGTCATCGACCTGGCCGGCGACGCCGACGCGCTGCGCGCGATCATCCAGGCGGGCGGCTTCAAGCCGGGCGCCGACGCCGCCAGCGTCTACATCGTCCGCCGCGGCCCGAACGGCCAGGGCATGGTCCGCCGCGCCGACCTCATGCGCGGCCTGCAGCACGCCCAGACCGACCTCGTCCCCCTGCGGCGCTTCGACGTCGTCTACGTCCCGCGCAGCGGCGTGGCGGACGCCGGGCTGTTCATGCAGCAGTATTTCCGCGACATGCTCCCCATCCAGTTCAGCTACGCCCTGGGGCCCCAGGTCCGCTGAGGCTTGGGCAAGCGGTCCTGGTGCTTCCCTATTCGGCCCGCAGCAGAGCCGGCGGCGTCCAATCGCCCTGCTTCACGACGGCTTTGGGGACGTAGGTGCGCAGCGTCAGCGAGAAGGCCTTGCCGTCCGCCGACGGCAGCCAGTTCGATTCCGGCACGCCGGCGGGCGCCTTCGGGCCGACGCCGATCTTCAGGGACCCGTCGGCCTCCTTCTGCAGCGGCGACTGGTTGTTGAGGTTGAAGCGGTTCAGCGGGTTCTTCACCACCCGATAGTCGGTGGCGTCCACCAGGATCACCGACCAGTAGGCGTCCACGGCGGTCTCCGGCAGCCGGTCGGCGGGAAAATGCAGGACATAGCTCTTGCCGCCGTCCAGCCGCTGGCCCTCGCCGTCGCGGTTGGACGTGAAGTAGATCGCCTCGTCCATCGTATTGGCCCAGATGCCGCCGTAGTTGACCGTCGTCCGCAGCCAGTAGTCCACGCCGAAATTGCCGACGCCGGGCGCCGCGCCCACCCATCCGTCGTGCTCCGGCGCGGCCTTGGTGAAGACGAACTCCTTGAACGCCGGCACGATCTTCTCGCGGATTTCCTTGTCCACCGCCTCGCGCGCGGCGGGGCTGGACGCCACGTGCGCCGCCACCGCCCGCACCTGCTGCTGCATCTGCGCCGCATGCGGCGAGACGTCGAGGGCGCTGGCGAACAGCGCCTCGGCCACGTCGAACAGCTCGGCGCCCGCCAGGGCCACGTTGTCGAACATCGTGATGTCCGGCGGCGGCGCGATGGCCGGCGTCCCCTGCGCGGTCAGCTTGAACTGCTTCTGCAGCGCCAGGGCGCCGTCCGGATCGCCCTTCAGTTCGACCCGGCCCAGCAGCTTGGCCTTGCTGGAATGCAGGTCGATGCGCGTCGCGCCCGCCGGCAATTTCGGGCTCGACCCCGGCTTGGTCAGGGCGAAGGCGCCGAACGGCTTCGACGGGAAGGTGCGCTCATTGATGTTGGCGATCACCTCGCCCCACTCGTCGAGGATCTGGGCGGTGTAATACCGCCCCTTCACCTCGGGCACGTCCAGCACCACAGCCTGCGCGTCGTCGACCGCCACCCAGGCTTCCAGATAGGCGACGTCGAAGTTCGGGTTCACGAAATCCGCCGAGCCCAGCGGATTGTACTTCACCTGGTTGTAGGCGAAGCCCTCGCCTTCGCGGTCCATGCGTTCCTGCCGCACGACCAGCCCGCGGCCGAGCAGATAGATATAGGCGTCGCTCAGGGTCTTGCTGTCCATCTCGCCGCTCCTAGCTGTCGCGGCCAAGCTACGGACAAGGACTTGCCCGGACCATCGGGCCTAACCCTAGCCCATCCAGGTTAGGCGCCGCACGAAGGGACCGGCGATCCGGCGGCCCCGTTGGCGGAAGTCAGCCGACGATGCGTTTGAGGCCGAACGCGCCGCCGATCAGCAGGTCGCCGTCTTCGAGGATGGTGGTGATGCCCCCGAAGGCGTTCCACTTGGCGCTGTCGTCGGGGAACACCCACCGGGCCTTGGTCTCGCCCGTAGACCAGTCGAGGCCGGTGTATTCATACGTGCCGTCACGCTTGTTGGCGCAATAGAGCAGGTTGGTCGCGGCCGAGACCACCGGCACCATGATGTCGCTGTTGTCGATCTCGGTGTTGAGCCAGTCTTCCTCCAGCCGGCGGGTCTTCGGGTTCCAGTTGAACTTCTGGACGCCCATCGGCGCAGGCCGCGTGATCCCGGCCGTGAAGCCGTTCCAGAACCCCGGTTTCGGAAAGGGCTTCGGGTAGGTGCTGTTGATCACCGCCACGCCGTAACCCAGCACGTTCGGCGAAGGTTCGATCGTCGCTTTCGAGATGTGGATCGGAGCCTGATCGGCGATGCGGCGGGATTTCGTTCCGGGCTTCTGCTCGAAGTCCTCGGGGATCTCATCGCGCCAGAAAGCCACCAGGTTCGTCCCCCCTTCCGCCCCGTCGGCGATCACCACCAGCTTGTCCGGATCGTCATCGAAGCCCATGAGCGTGGGGGTGGTTCCCGAACCGCGCGAGATCGACCCCAGCGCGAAGGCTTTCTCGTCCGGCATCCATTCATAGCCGGACTCCCACGCGCCATCGTTCTCGTCGGTGGAGAGGCTTTCGCCGTTCCAGATCACCTTCAGCATTCGCCGCGAGGTGACCACGTAGATGCCGCCGCGATCATCGAGCGGAATGCCGTTGTCCACGGCCTCGCCCGAGAAGGTGACGTAGGACTTCACGTTCAGGTCCCGGTCCAGAACGACCAGGGCGCCCGGCGCCGCTGCGGCCAGGAAGCCGTCATAGGTCATGTTGAGCGCGATGATGCGCGAGACCGCGCTGGCCGCCTCGGGCGGCATGGCCTCTGCGACATCGGCGGATTTCACGATCCGCAGCGGCGCGCGCACCGCGTTGTCGTCGGTACACTTGAGGATCTTGGTCCCGCCATAGACGCAATAGTGGAAGCCGTCCCTGTCGATCAGGTTGTAGACCCCGTTGATCCCGACCTCATGGCTGAAACCGAGCTGCGCGATCTTGTCGATCGCCTTGACCAGACGCTCATCGTCCCCGGCGCGGCGGGCGTCATCCCACTCCTCCAGCAGCGCCTGCGTCGCCGCCTCCGTGGCCTTGTCGTTCTCCTCCTCGAAGCCCGGGTAAGGCAGGTAGGCGACGGATTCGAAACTCTTGCCGGTCAGCAGGAGCTTGCGGACGCCGAACATGCCGCTCCCGATCCCGACCGTGTCCTGCCCGATCTTCTTGAGCGTGGGGTTGGAGACCATGAAGTTGGGGACGAAAAGCGCGTCCTCACCGTCCCTGAGCGCCTTGCCCCGGACAGGTCCGGCATGCAGCACCGAGTCCGTCGCCCCGGGATTGAAATGCGAGGTCGGATAGACGCTGTCCGCAAGCCAGGGATTGCGCGGCGGCATGTTCGGGGACGAGGTCATGGGCGGGCTCCGAGACTGATCAGGAGATCAGCGAAGCAGACTTTCGTCGGTTTGCAGATCGGGCGTTCCCCTTAGTCGAACCGCGAACCTCCGCTACGGGTCGGTCCGACACGAAGACCACGAAGACGCCTGCGCCGAAGGCGCGCTCCACCGATCCCCCGGGAGGCCGCCGGCCCCTTCGTGTCCTTCGTGGTCTTGGTGTTTCCCTATTCAGCCGAGGCGATCGAGCCGCTCGTCCGCGCGGGGGTGGAAAGCAGCCGGCGCGACCGCTAGCGTGAGGGATGCGTTCAGGGCCATTCCGGCAATGGTGGCGGCCGCGCGTAGGGGCGACACCAGTGGATGAGACCGAAGACCTGATCCAGCTTTGCGTGCGCGCGCTCGCCGCGCAGATGATCGCAGCGCCCGGGGCCGAGTTGCACATGACCCGAAGCTGTATTCTCGGCCTGACCGACGAGCCCCTGGCCGATCACAACCGGCTGACCATAGGGGCCGATCCCGACGCCAAAGGCTTCCTCATTCGAGCGGTGGCGCGCGCGAAGGAACGCGGTCGGCCGCTCCAGGCCGTGATCAGTCCCCGTGCGGCGCAAGCCCTTGCACCGGTCGCGATGGGGTTGGGCTTCACCGCCGTCGGAACTGCGCCGCTCATGGTGCTTCGCCCGGACGTTCCCGTTCAGCCTGGCCGTCCAATAAAGATCGTCCGCGCCCTCGGTCCTGAGTTGGCCGGCATAGCCGGCGATCTGATCGCCGCCGCCTTCGACGAGCCGCGGGATGTCGTCGCCCGGTGTATCGAAGTCAGCATGACCGAGACCGCGGGCGTGGAGACCTATATCGCCTGGGGCGACGACGGCCCCATGTGCACCGTCTCTGTGACCCCGACCGGCGACACGGCGGGAATCTCGCTCATGGCCACGCCGCCCGAGCACCAACGCAAGGGCATGGGCCGCGCCCTGCTGAGCCAGGTGATCGATGATTTCCGCCGCCGTGGCGTGACACGCTTCCACCTGGGCGCCACCGAGGCAGGCCGGCCGCTCTACTCCAGCCTCGGCTTCGAACTGGTCGCCGACCTCCCCGTCTGGATCTTGGCGCAATCGGCGTCAGCGCCGGACGAAAGAGCCCCGGCCGAACCGATTTCCGCCCCCTGCTAAGGACGGCAATCCAGCCAAGCCGCCAGATCAGCGTCCCGATACGGATTTCCGCCCCCTGCTAAGGACGGCAATCCAGCCAAGCCGCCAGATCAGCGTCCCGATACGGACGACGCAAGAGCGCCGACACGAAGACCACGAAGCACACAAAGACCACCAAGACGCCTGCGCCAAGGCGCGCTCCACCGATCCCCCGGGAGGCCGCCGGCCCCTTCGTGCCCTTTGTGGTCTTGGTGTTTCCCTATTCAGCCGCCGCCCGAGGCGATCGAGCCGGTCGTCTGCAACAGGTCGGAAGGCGAGCTCCGCTTCCGGCCGCGCCGTCGCCGCCGGCGGACCCGGGTCAGCCATAGGCCGGAGGCGCCGAACGGGCGGCGTCCGCCTGGGCGCAGGCCGACGGCGTCAGCCGTGGGCCAGCCACTCGCGGGCCTGGCGCTGGGCCTCGGCGACCTCTTCCGAGGCCATCTCCTGGCTCAGTTCCTTGCGGTACACCTTGGCCTCGACCGAGCCGCGCATGGCGGCCAGGTTGAACAGCATGTGCGCCGACACGTAGTCCAGCGGCGCCCCGCCCTGCCCGGTCGAATAGAGCAGGCCCATCTTGAACAGCTCGTCCCCGGTCGACTCGGCGGTCGGCAGCGGCAGTCCGTCGTTTTCCACGCTCGCAAGCATGACTTCGTTTCCCTAGCCCCGCCGGTCCGCCCCCGTTCTGGGTTCCGATCCCGACGATCCTGTAGCTAGGTAAGTCGACCGCCGCTGAAGATAGGGTTAACCCGGAAAACGCCATGTTCTCGAAATGACGTTTTTGACTATTCGCCGCTTTTACTGAACGGAAAGCTCCGTATCCAGAATCTTAAGGCGCCCCATCTTCTAGCGGCGCCTTTGTGGGGTCCGCCGCTGGAAACCTGCCGATCGGGCCGCCAAATGTGAGCCTATCGGCGCGATGGCGAAGCTGAAGGGCCCGTTCAGGTCAAGTTCAGCCGCCAACCGGCAGGTTTGCCGATATCGAGTACGAACGACCGGCCAGGAGGCCTCGCCATGAAACGCCTGATCTTGAGCCTCGCCACGGCAGCGGCTGTCGCCGGCCCGATGGCGTTCGCCGCCACCGCCGCCCTGGCCGACGACCGCGGCCGCGGGCGACACGAACAGCGCTGGGATCGCAACGACCGTCACGACAACGGCCGCTGGGACCGCCGCGACGACCGTCGCGGGGACCGCTGGGACAACAACCGCGGCGACCGCGGCCGCGACTACGGCTGGGATCGCGGCCGTCACAACGGCTACTACTATAACAACCGCTGGTACTACGGCCCGCCGCCGCAGGCCTATTACGGCAATCCCTACTACCGCCCGGGCTACGCCGCCTGGCGCCGCGGGGGGCATCTGCCGCCCTACTACCGGGGCTATGTGGTCAACGACTACCACCGCTACCAGCTGCGCCAGCCGCCGCGCGGCTATGCCTGGTACCGGGTCGGGAACGATTACCTGCTGGCCGCCATCGCCAGCGGCATCATCTTCGACATCATCGCCAACTAGCTGATTTTACAAGCAAACGCCCCGGATCTCTCCGGGGCGTTTTTTGTTTCGTCAGAGGCCCAGCTTGGCCTTCAGGAGCTGGTTCACCGCCCCCGGATTGGCCTTGCCGCCGGTGGCCTTCATGACCTGGCCGACGAACCAGCCGATGGCCTGAGGCTTCTCCTTCACCGAGGCGGCCTGGCCTGGATTGGCGGCGATCAGTTCCTCGATGATCTTCTCCAGCGCCCCGGTGTCGGACACCTGCTGCAGGCCCTGCTTCTCGACGATCTCGCGCGGGCGGCCCTCGCCGGCCCACATCCGCTCGAAGACGTCCTTGGCGATCTTGGAGGAGATCACCCCCTCCTCGATCAGCGCCACCAGCTCGGCGATGGCGTCCGGCTTCAGCGGGCTGTCCTCGATGGCCAGGCCCCCGGCCGTCAGCTTGGCGGCCAGCTCGTTGGTCACCCAGTTGGCGGTCAGCTTGGCGTCGCGGCCCTTGGCGGCCTCCTCGAAGAAGTCGGCGCGGGCCTGCTCGGTGATCAGCACCCCGGCGTCGTAGGCCGACAGGCCGTACTGCGATTGCAGGCGCGCCTTCTTGGCGTCCGGCAGCTCGGGCAGCGAGGCCTCGATCTGCTTGACCCAGGCCGGATCCAGCTCCAGCGGCAGCAGGTCCGGATCGGGGAAATAGCGATAGTCGTGCGCCTCTTCCTTCGAGCGCATCGACCGGGTCTCGCCCTTGTTGGGGTCGAACAGGCGGGTCTCCTGGTCGATCTTGCCGCCGTCCTCGAGGATCTCGATCTGGCGGCGGGCCTCGTACTCGATCGCCTGCTGGATGAAGCGGTAGGAGTTGACGTTCTTGATCTCGCAGCGCGTGCCCAGGTGGCTGAAGTCGCCGGTCTCGCGGAACTTCTCGTAGGCGCCGGGACGGCAGACCGAGACGTTCACGTCGGCCCGCAGGTTGCCCTTCTCCATGTCGCCGTCGCAGGTGCCCAGATAGACCAGGATCGTGCGCAGCTTCTTCACATAGGCCGCGGCCTCGGCCGACGAGCGCATGTGCGGGCGCGAGACGATCTCCATCAGCGCCGTGCCGGCCCGGTTGAGGTCGACATAGGTCGAGGTCGGGTCCTGGTCGTGCAGGCTCTTGCCGGCGTCCTGCTCCAGGTGCAGGCGCTCGATCCCGACCGTGAAGGTCGTGCCGTCGTCGTGCTCGACGATGACCTCGCCCTCGCCGACGATCGGGTCCTTGAACTGGCTGATCTGATAGCCCTGCGGCAGGTCCGGATAGAAATAGTTCTTCCGGTCGAAGTGGCTCTTGAGGTTGATCTGGGCCTTCAGGCCAAGGCCGGTCCTCACCGCCTGCTCGACGCAGTGCTTGTTGATCACGGGCAGCATGCCGGGCATGGCCGCGTCGACCAGCGAGACCTGCTGGTTGGGGCCCGCGCCGAATCCCACCGCCGCGCCGGAGAACAGCTTGGCGTTCGAGGCGACCTGAGCGTGAACCTCCAGGCCCAGAACCACTTCCCATTGGCCGGTGCGGCCGGCGATCAGCTTCGACGTATCAGTCATGGCCGCTTCCTAGCGCCCCTCGCGCGCGAGCGAAAGCGGGACCCTCGAAATCCCTTGCGCAAACGGCGAAACCGAGGCTGAAATCCGCGCCGGAAACCCTGGGGATGAGGAAACACCCGAAATGATGAAAACGTTTACTGCCGGCCTCGTCGGCCTGTCGCTCTCGCTCGGCGCCCTGGCCGCTGGTCCCGCGCTGGCCCAGGACGCCCACGCCGAACACGCCGCGGCGCTGTCGGCCGAGGACACCCCGATCGCGGACATCGCCGCCTCGGCGGAAGGCAAGGCCGCCCTCGACAAGAACCTCCCCGGCCTCACCGATCACGAAGCCTACGAGCAGTTCAAGGGCATGAGCCTGAAGCAGGTCCAGCCGATGAGCCAGGGCGCCATCACCGACGAGCAGCTCAAGGCCCTGCAGGCCGACCTCGACCAGCTCAACAAGTAGGCCCGGTCCAGACGAACGAAGCCCCCGCCCTTCGCAGGACGGGGGCTTTTTCATGCCCGCCGATCAGGCGTCAGGCCGTCACCACCACTTGGCGGGCTTGGCCTTGAAGTCGGCGGCCTTCTCGATGGCGCCGCCGATCGAGAACAGCGTGCCCTCGTCCAGCGCCTTGCCGATCAGTTGCAGGCCGAGCGGCAGGCCCTTGGCGTCGACGCCGGCCGGGATGCTCATGCCCGGCAGGCCCGCCAGGTTCACCGTCACCGTGAAGATGTCGTTCAGGTACATCGCCACCGGGTCGTCGGCGTTCTCGCCCAGGCCGAACGCCGCGGACGGCGCGGTCGGGGTCAGCAGAGCGTCGACTTTCTGGAAGGCCTGGTCGAAGTCGTCGGCGATGCGGCGGCGGACCTTCAGCGCCTTGACGTAGTAGGCGTCGTAGTAGCCGGCCGACAGCACATAGGTGCCGATCAGGATCCGGCGCTTGACCTCGGCCCCGAAGCCGGCGGCGCGGGTGTTCTCGTAGGTCTCGGTCAGGTTCGCGCCGTCCTTGCGCAGGCCAAAGCGCATGCCGTCGTAGCGGGCGAGGTTCGAAGAGGCCTCGGCCGGCGCGACGATGTAGTAGGCCGGCAGGGCGTACTTGGTGTGCGGCAGCGACACCTCGACGATCTCGCAGCCGGCCTCCTTCAGCCAGGCGACGCCCTGCTCCCAGAGCTTCTCGATCTCGGGCGGCATGCCCTCGACGCGGTACTCCTTCGGAATGCCGATCCGCAGGCCCTTCACCGACTTGCCGACGAAGCTCGGGAAGTCGGGGGTCTCGATGTCCAGGCTGGTCGAGTCCTTCGGGTCGTGGCCCGACATCGACTTCAGCAGGATCGCGGCGTCCTCGACGGTCTTGGCGATCGGGCCGGCCTGGTCGAGCGACGAGGCGAAGGCCACCACGCCCCAGCGCGAGCAACGGCCGTAGGTCGGCTTGATCCCGACCGTGCCGGTGAAGGCGGCCGGCTGGCGGATCGAACCGCCGGTGTCGGTCGCCGTCGCGCCCAGGCAGAGGTCGGCCGCCACCGCCGCGGCCGAGCCGCCGGAGGAGCCGCCCGGCGTCAGCTTGGCGTTGGAGCCTTCCGAGCGCCACGGGTTCACCACCGGACCGAAGGCCGAGGTCTCGTTGGACGAGCCCATGGCGAATTCGTCGAGGTTCAGCTTGCCCAGCATCACCGCCCCGTCGCGCCACAGGTTGGCGGTGACGGTGGATTCGTAGGTCGGGACGAAGTTGCCCAGGATGTTCGAACAGGCCGTGGAGCGCACGCCCTCGGTGCAGAACAGGTCCTTGATCCCGAGCGGCGCGCCGTCCAGGGCGCCGGCCTGCCCCTTGGCGCGGCGGGCGTCGGAGGCCTTGGCCATCTCGATGGCCTTGTCCGGGGTCTCCAGGACGAAGGCGTTCAGCGGCTTGGCGGCCGCGACCGCGTCCACGTGCGCCCTGGTCAGTTCTTCGGACGAGAACGACTTGTCGGCCAGGCCCTCGAGGGCGGCCTTCAGCGTCAGCGAGGTGAGAGCGCTCATTATTCCACCACCTTCGGCACGACGAAGAAGCCATCCACGGTCTTGGGCGCGTTCGACAGCACCTTGGCCGGGTCGCCGCCGTCGGTGACCACGTCTTCGCGCATCGGCAGGGCCACGGCCACGGCCGAGGTCATCGGCTCGACGCCGTCGGTGTCCACTTCGCCCAGTTGCTCGATCCAGGTCATGATCCCGGTCAGCTCCTTGGCGAGCGCTTCCAGCTTCTCCTCGGGCTCGGCGATCCGCGCGAGCCTCGCGACCTTACGAACGGTCGCGGCGTCGATGGCCATGGGGCCCTCCTAATGGTTCGAGGCAGGGGTTAGCCGTGCGGGCCTCCCTTTGACAAGCGATGACCGCTAAGAAGCGGCATGGCCGTCATCGATCTGACCGAACTTCCCGCCCTTCTACCGCGCTATTCGGCGCTGATGGGGCTCGATCTGGGCGAAAAGACCATCGGCGTCGCGGTGTCCGACGTCACCCGCATGGTCGCCAGTCCGCTGGAGCTGATCCGCAAGACCAAGTTCACGGTCGAGGCCAACCGCCTGTTCGCCCTGATCGACGAGCGCCAGATCGGCGCCGTCGTCATCGGCCTGCCGGTCAACATGGACGGCACGGAAGGGACCCGCTGCCAGTCGAACCGGGCCTTCGCGCGCAACCTGCTGCGGCTGCGCGACGTCCCCATCGCCTTCTGGGACGAGCGGATGTCGACCATGGCGGTGAACCGCGTGCTGATCGAGGAGGCCGACGTCACCCGCGCCCGGCGCGCCGACCTGGTCGACAAGATGGCGGCGGCCTGGATTCTCCAGGGGGCGCTGGACCGGCTGAGCGCCCTGGCCGAATAGGTCACCCCAGAACCGCGATCCGGATCTGGCGCAGCGTCTCGCCCAGGCCCTCCTGCGGCTGGTCGAGGTCGTAGGCGCGGACGGTCCGCACGCCCAGCTCCGGGGGCCGGCGCCAGGCGACCTGCACCTCGCGCCCCATGCCCGTCACCAGGTCCAGGACGCAGAAGGCGTCGGGGGCCGGTTCATCGCCGGGAAGACTGAGTCGCAGGCCGCCCTCGGACCGGTCGAGGATCACGCAGGGCCGTCGACGCCCGCCCTCCTCCACCAGCAAGGCCGGCAGCAGCACCGACTCGCGCGGCGTCGCGCGACGCTCGACGCCTCCGTTCGCCCGCGACCAGCGTTCGATGATCGACGTCGCATCTGATGGGGTCATTGGGAACTCCGCTGAACCAGCCTACCCTGAGTCAACGTCCGATCCACAGTGCTGCGCCGCCCCCGGCGCCTCTCCCCTTGGCGCCCGACCGCGCCTCCCCTAAGAGGGCGCTTTAATGACCGTAGCACCCCCCGGCCTGAACGAGGTCCTTGGCAGGACCTTCCCCTTCCCCAAGCGCCACTTCCTGTCCGTGGTCGATCTCAACCCCGTGGAAGTCGCGGGTCTGCTGGATCTCGCCGACAGCTTCGTCGCGCTCAACCGGCAGCATTCGAAGAAGCTGGACCTGCTCAAGGGCAGGACGCTGATGAACCTGTTCTTCGAGAACTCGACCCGCACCCAAAGCTCGTTCGAGCTGGCCGGCAAGCGGCTGGGCGCCGACGTGGTCAATATGAGCCCGCGCTCCTCGTCGATCTCCAAGGGCGAGACCCTGATCGACACGGCGGTGACGCTGAACGCCATGCAGCCCGACCTGCTGGTGGTGCGCCACGCCTCGTCGGGCGCGGCGTCGCTGCTGTCGCAGAAGGTCACCTGCTCGGTGATCAACGCCGGCGACGGCCAGCACGAGCATCCGACCCAGGCGCTGCTGGACATGCTGTCCATGCGCCGCTCGTTCGGCCGGGTGGCCGGGCTGAAGGTGGCGATCTGCGGCGACGTCCTGCACAGCCGCGTGGCGCGGTCCAATGTCGGCCTGCTGCAGATGATGGGCGCGGAGGTGCGCCTGGTCGGCCCGCCGACCCTGATGCCGACCAATGTCGATCGCTGGAACGTCCAGGTGTTCCACGACATGCGCAAGGGCATCGCCGGCTGCGACGTGGTCATGATGCTGCGGCTGCAGCTCGAGCGCATGGACGGGGTCATGGCCCCCTCCCAGCGCGAGTACTTCCGCTTCTACGGCCTGGACCGCGAAAAGCTGGCCTTCGCCTCTGACCATGTGCGGGTCATGCACCCGGGCCCGATGAACCGCGGGGTCGAGATCGACTCCGACGTCGCCGACGACCTCAACGTCTCGCTGATCCAGGACCAGGTCGAGATGGGCGTGGCCGCCCGCATGGCGGTGCTGGCGGCGCTCTCCGCGCGCCTGGACAACGACTGATGAGCGCCATCGCCTCGGTCTGCATCTTCTGCGGGGCCAGCCCCGGCGGAGACCTGGCCTATCGCGCCGCGGCCGAGGCCATGGGCCGCGAGATCGCCGGGCGCGGCCTGCGGCTGATCTATGGCGGCGCCAAGGTCGGGCTGATGGGCGCGATCGCCGATGCGGCCCTGGCGGCCGGGACCGAGGTGATCGGCGTGCTGCCGCACGCGCTGACCGACAAGGAGATCGCCCACGACGGCCTCACCCGGCTGGAGGTCGTCGCCTCCATGCACGAGCGCAAGGCGCGGATGGCCGAGCTCTCGGACGCCTTCGTCGCCCTGCCCGGCGGCGCCGGGACGCTGGAGGAGATCTTCGAGATCTGGACCTGGGGCCAGCTCGGCTTTCACGCCAAGCCCGCCGGCTTCCTGAACGTGCGCGGCTACTACGACGGCCTGCGCGGCTTCGTCGATCATGCGGTGGGCGAGGCGTTCCTGAAGGCGCCACACCGCGACATGCTGATTTTCCGGGAGGACTGCGGCGAGATGCTGGACGCGCTCGCCGCCTATGTCCCGCCCGTCGTCGAGAAATGGATCGGACGCCCCGAACTATGACCCAACGCCCGACCGCCTTCGTGAACGCCCGCCTCGTCGATCCCGCCAGCGGCTGGGACGGCCCCGGCGCGCTGCTGGTCCAGGACGGCAGGATCGCCGACGTCGCGCAAGGGCGCGAGCTGGGCGCGCTCTCCGCCGACATCGAGGTGATCGACGCGCGCGGCGCCATGCTCGCCCCCGGCCTGGTCGACCTGCGGGTGAAGACCGGCGAGCCCGGCGCGGAGACCAAGGAAACCCTCAAGTCGGCCGGGCTGGCCGCCGCCGCCGGGGGCGTGACCTCGATCGTCCTGCAGCCGGACACCAACCCGGTGGTGGACGAGGCCTCGGTCGTCGACTTCATCCTGCGCCGCAGCCGCGACATCGAACTGGTCCACGTCTATCCGGCCGGCGCGGCGACCAAGGGCGCCAAGGGCGAGCGGATGGCCGAGATCGGCCTGATGCGCGAGGCCGGCTGCGTCTACGTCACCGACGCCGACCGGCCGATCGTGAACTCCAAGGTGCTGCAGCGGGTGCTGGCCTACGCCAAGGCCTTCGACACCCTGGTGGCGCACCGCCCCGCAGATCCGTGGCTGTCGGCCGGCGCCGCCGCGACCGCCAGCGAGTTCGCCGGACGGCTGGGCCTGCCCAGCGTGCCGGCCATCGCCGAGAAGATCATGCTGGAGCGCGACCTGGCCCTGGTCGAGCTGACCGGGGCGCGGTTCCTGGTCGACCAGATCACCACCGCCGCGGCGCTGGAAAGCCTGGCGCGCGGCAAGGCCAAGGGCCTGCCCGTCACCGCCACCACCTCGATCAACCACCTGTCGTTCAACGAGATCGACATCGGCGACTATCGCACCTTCCTGAAGTTCGATCCGCCGGCGCGCAGCGAGGACGACCGCCAGGCGGCCATCGAGGCCCTGGCCAGCGGCCTGATCGACATCGTGGTCTCGGCCCACTCGCCCGCCCCGGCCGAGGACAAGCGCCTGCCGTTCGACGAGGCCGCGCCCGGCGCGGTCGGCCTGCAGACCCTGCTGCCGGCCCTGCTCTCGTTCCAGGACCGCATCCCGCTGATCGACCTGATGCGGACGGTCACCAGCCGCCCGGCCGACCTGCTTGGCCTGCCGGCGGGCAAGCTCGCCAAGGGCGCGCCGGCAGACCTGGTGCTCTGCGACCTGAACGCGCCGATCGTCGTCGACCTCGACAAGCTGAAATCGAAGTCCCGCAACTCGCCCTTCGACGGCCGCCGGCTGTTCGGCGAGGTCCAGATGACGCTCGTGGACGGCCGGGTGGTGTACCAAGTGTAGGGTCAAGGCACTTCGGCAAGGCGCATAGAGCCGAGCGTCGGCCGCGCTGATTGGATCGAAATCGTGTATGCCGACGCTAGACGATCCTACCGAAGCCTCTTGATAATGCCTTGGGCCTATCGTGAATCCGTCGATGACATCATCACAAACCTCACGGCCTGCGGCATAGATGTGGCGCCACGAGCGCCTCGGAGCGAGTGATCCCGTCGGCTTGGCCAAAGCGCCGCTCACGGCTACGACAGGATAAACTGGGGGAACGCCGATGCTCGACCAACTCAGCCCCGCGCTGCTCGCGGCCGCCATCGTCGGCGGATACCTGCTCGGTTCGATCCCGTTCGGCGTCATCGCCACACGGCTGGGCGGCGCCGGCGACGTGCGCTCCATCGGCTCGGGCAACATCGGCGCGACCAACGTGCTGCGGACCGGGCGCAAGGATCTGGCGGCGATCACTCTGCTGGGCGACGGCGGCAAGGGCGCGGTCGCCGTATTCGTCGCCTGGCTGCTGACCCGCGAGGCCGGGCCCCAGGCCCAGGCGACGCTGACCGCCCTGGCCGGCGGCTCGGCCTTCCTCGGCCACCTGTTCCCCGTCTGGCTGAAGTTCAAGGGCGGCAAGGGCGTGGCCACCTTCTTCGGCACGCTGCTGGCTGCGGCCTGGCCGGTCGGCATGGCCGCGGGCGCGACCTGGATCGTCATGGCCTTCCTGTTCCGCATGTCGTCGCTGGCGGCGCTGACCGCCGCGGCCCTGGCGCCGATCTATGTCTTCCTGCTGGACCGGCCCTACCCGATCGCGGTGATGGCGCTGTTCATGGGCGTGCTGATCTACATCCGCCACAAGGACAACATCGGCCGGCTGCTGAAGGGCGAGGAGCCGAAGATCGGCAAGAAAAAAGACGCCGCGTGATCCGCAAGCTGACCGACGCGGCCCGCCGCGACTGGTTGCGGCTGGCGCGCACCGAGAACGTCGGCCCCGTCACCTTCGCGCAGTTGATCGACCGCTATGGCGAGGCGTCCCTGGCCCTGGCCGCCCTGCCCGACCTGGCCCGGCGCGGCGGGCGGGTCTCGCCGCTGGGCGTCCCGCCGGCGGACGAGGTTCTTCGCGAACTAGACGCCGGGCACGCGCTGGGCGCACGTCTGATCGTCGCCTGCGAGCCTGACTTTCCCGCCGCGCTGGCGGCGCTGGATCCGCCGCCGCCGGTGATCTGGGCGCTGGGCGACGCCGCCCTCCTTGGCCGCTCCATCGTGGCGATCGTCGGCGCGCGCGTCGCCTCGGCCGGGGGCCAGCGGTTCGCGCGGGGCCTGGCCCTGGACCTCGGCGCGGCCGGTCACGTGGTCGTGTCCGGCATGGCCCGTGGCGTCGACGGCGCGGCGCACGAGGGTTCGCTGGCGACGGGCACCATCGCCGTTCTCGGCGGCGGGATCGACGACGTCTATCCGCGCGAGCACCGCGGGCTCTATGAGCGGATCGTCGCCGAGGGCTGCGTGGTTTCGGAAAACGCGCCGGGCCGCACGGCGACGGCCAAGGACTTTCCCCGGCGCAACCGCGTGATCTCGGGCCTGTCGCGCGCGGTCGTCGTCGTGGAGGCCGAGTTGCGCTCCGGCTCGCTGATCACCGCCCGGCTCGCCGCCGAGCAGGGCCGCGAGGTGCTGGCGGTGCCGGGTTCGCCGCTGGATCCGCGCGCCCGCGGGACCAACGACCTGATCCGCCAGGGCGCGGCGCTGTGCGAGGGCGCCGAGGACGTGCTCCGGGCCCTGGAAGGCGTGGGATTGCGCGAGCCCGAGCGCCCCTTCGCCCCGGCCCCCGCCAGCGACGCGGACGTCGATGCGGTGCGCGAACGGGTCGCCGCCCTGCTGTCGCCGACCCCCGTCTCGCGGGACGAACTGGTGCGCGCGGCGGGCGCGCCGACGGCGGTGGTCCTGGCCGCCCTGACCGAGCTGGCCCTGGCCGGCCGTGCAGAATTGCTGTCGGGCGGCCTTGTCGCCGCCCTCTGATGAGGCCATTGACAGCGCCTAGGCGCCGCCCCCACCTTTCGCGCCCTTGAATTTCGGGCGATCCGCCCAAGACGCCCCATATAGAGCGACCATGAACCTTCTCGTCGTCGAGAGTCCGGCCAAGGCCAAGACCATCAACAAGTACCTGGGCTCGGACTATACGGTCCTGGCCTCGTACGGCCACGTCCGGGACCTGCCCGCCAAGGACGGATCGGTGCGGCCCGACGAGGACTTCGCCATGTCCTGGGACGTCGACGCCAAGGCCGCCAAGCGGCTCAGCGACATCGCCGAGGCGGCCAAGAAGTCCGACCGCATCATCCTGGCCACCGACCCCGACCGTGAGGGCGAGGCGATCTCCTGGCACGTGCTGGAGGTCCTCCAGAAGAAGAAGGTCCTCAAGGACAAGAAGGTCGAGCGGGTGGTGTTCAACGCCATCACCAAGTCGGCGGTGACCGAGGCGATGAAGTCGCCGCGCGCCATCGACATGGAGCTGGTCGAGGCCTACCTCGCCCGCCGCGCCCTGGACTACCTGGTCGGCTTCACCCTTTCGCCGGTGCTCTGGCGCAAGCTGCCGGGCTCGCGCTCGGCCGGCCGCGTGCAGTCGGTGGCGCTGCGCCTGGTCGTCGACCGCGAGCTCGAGATCGAGCGCTTCAAGACCCAGGAATACTGGACCGTCGAGGCCGACGTCTCGGCCGGCGCCGAGCCGTTCCTGGCCCGCATGGTCAAGCACGAGGGCAAGCGGCTCTCCAAGTTCGACCTCGGCAACGAAGCCAGCGCCCAGGCCGCCAAGGCGGCGGTCGAGGCGGCGACCTTCAAGGTGGCCGGCGTCGAGAAGAAGCCCGGCCGGCGCTCGCCGCCGCCCCCCTTCACCACCTCGACCCTGCAGCAGGAGGCCTCGCGCAAGCTCGGCTTCTCGGCCCAGCGGACCATGCAGGCCGCCCAGAAGCTCTATGAGGGCATCGACATCGGCGGCGAGACGGTCGGTCTCATCACCTATATGCGGACCGACGGCGTGCAGGCCGCGCCCGAGGCGCTGGACGAGGCCCGCAAGGTGATCGGCGGCGTCTACGGCAAGGAATACGTTCCCGAGAGCGCCCGCATCTACAAGACCAAGGCCAAGAACGCCCAGGAGGCGCACGAGGCCATCCGTCCGACCAGCCTGGCCCGCAACCCCGGCTCGCTGCGGCTGGAGAGCGACCTTGGCCGGCTCTATGAGCTGATCTGGAAGCGGATGATCGCCTCGCAGATGGAGTCGGCGCGCATCGAGCGCACGACCATCGAGCTGGAGAGCGCCGACGGCAAGACCGGCCTGCGCGCCACCGGCCAGGTGGTGCTGTTCGACGGCTACCTGGCGGTCTACGAGGAAGGCCGCGACGACGCGGACGACGAGGAAGGCGGCCGCCTGCCGCAGGTGAACGAGGGCGCCTCGGCCCGCGTGATCGCCGCGCGTTCGGACCAGCACTTCACCGAACCGCCCCCGCGCTACTCGGAAGCCAGCCTGGTCAAGAAGATGGAAGAGCTGGGCATCGGCCGACCCTCCACCTACGCCTCGGTGCTGACCGTGCTGCGCGACCGCGAATACGTCCGCATGGACAAGAACCGCTTCGTGCCCGAGGACAAGGGCCGCCTGGTCACCGCGTTCCTCGAGCAGTTCTTCGCGCGCTACGTCGAATACGACTTCACCGCGGCGCTGGAGGAGAAGCTCGACCTGGTCTCGGCCGGCGAGATGGACTGGAAGGCGCTGCTGCGCGAGTTCTGGCAGGACTTCCACGCCGCGGTCGGCGAGATCGCCGAGCTGCGCGTCACCAACGTCCTCGACGCCCTGAACGAGGCCCTGGGCCCGCACATCTTCCCGGCCAAGGAAGACGGCTCGGACCCGCGCGCCTGCCCGACCTGCGGCGTCGGCCGCCTGTCGCTGAAGACCGGTAAGTTCGGCGCCTTCATCGGTTGCTCGAACTATCCGGAATGCCGTTTCACCCGCCAGCTCGCCCAGTCGGACGACGACGCAGCCCAGGAGAGCGGCGAGCGCGAACTGGGCGTCGATCCGGTGACCGGCGAGACGGTGTTCCTCAAGGCCGGCCGCTTTGGCCCCTACGTCCAGCTCGGCGAAGCCGACAAGCCCAAGCGCTCCAGCCTGCCCAAGGGCTGGTCGGCGGCGGCCATGGACCTGGAGAAGGCGCTGCGGCTGCTGCGCCTGCCCCGTGAGGTCGGCGCGCACCCGGAAGACGGCGGCATGATCATGGCCGGCATCGGCCGGTTCGGGCCCTTCGTCCTGCACAACGGCACCTATGCGAACCTGCCCAACGTCGACGAGGTGTTCGACGTCGGGATCAACCGCGCGGTCGCCCTGCTGGCCGAGAAGCGGGCCGGCGGCGGCCGGCCGGGCCGCGGCGAGTCCGCGGCGCTGAAGGACCTGGGCGCGCACCCGGCCGACGGCGCGGCGGTGAAGGTGCTGGCCGGCCGCTACGGCCCCTACATCAAGCACGGCGCCACCAACGCCAACGTCCCCAAGGGCAAGGACCCGCAGGACATCACCCTGGAGGAAGCGGTCGCCCTGCTGGCCGAGCGCGAGGCCAAGGGCGGCGGCAAGAAGAAGGGCAAGGCCGCGGCCAAGCCCAAGGCCGAGAAGGCGCCGGCCAAGAAGACCGCGGCGAAGAAGCCGGCCGCCAAGAAGCCTGCGGCGAAGAAGACCGCCAAGGCCGAGGCCGAGCCTGCCCCGGCCGGCGGCGCGGCGCCCTGGGACGACGAGTGACGGCGGGGACCAAATCCCCGCCACCGCTTCGCGATTCCTGCGTTACAAGGCGGAATGGCTAAAGCCCGCATTCCGAAGTCCGCCCGTTTCAGCGCCAAGTCCGTCCGGCCGCCCCAGGGGCTGCCGGACCGCGAGACGCTGCTGAAGTTCATCCGCGAGGCCGGCGAGACCGACAAGGCCGATATGGCCAAGGCCTTTGGCCTGAAGGGCGCCGACCGCCGCGCCCTGCGCGACATGGTCAAGTCGCTGGAGGCCGAGGGCGCCCTGGGCAAGCGCGGCCGCAAGGGCTTCTCCGAGGCCGGCGCCCTGCCCCCGGTCGGCGTCGTCGACGTGGTCGAGCGCGACCCGGACGGCGACCTGCTGGTCAAGCTGACCAAGGGCGAGGACGCGCCGCTGGTGCGGCTGGCGCCCGACCGCGCCGGGGCGATCGGCGGCGCGCCGGGCCTGGGCGACCGGCTGCTGGTGCGCTTCGAGACGCTGGAGAACGGCGAGACCGAGGCCCGGGTCATCAAGCGCCTGGGCCAGAGCGCGCACCGCATCCTCGGCGTGGTCCGCAAGGCCAACAAGCAGGTGCGGGTCGAACCGGTCGATCGCCGCTCCAAGGAGAGCCTGACCCTGGTCCCGGCCGAGGCGGCCAACCTGCAGGACGGCGACCTGGTCCTCGCCCAGGTGACGGTGGAGGTCCGCTACGGCCCCAAGCGCGGCAAGGTGCTGGAGGTGGTCGGCCGCGAGGACCAGCCGCGCGCCGCCTCGCTGATCGCCATCCACAGCCACGGCATCCCGACCGGCTTCAGCCAGGATGCGGAGGCCGAGGCCGACGCGGCCCAGGAGGCGACCCTGAAGGGCCGCGAGGACCTGCGCGCCGTGCCGCTGCTCACCATCGACCCGCCGGACGCCCGCGACCATGACGACGCGGTCTATGCCGAGCCCGACACCGATCCCAAGAACGAGGGCGGCTGGATCGTCTGGGTCGCCATCGCCGACGTCGCCGCCTATGTGCGGGCCGATTCGGCGCTGGACCGCGAAGCGCGCGACAAGGGCAACTCGACCTATTTCCCCGACCGCGTCGAGCCGATGCTGCCCGAGCGGCTGTCGGCCGGCCTCTGCTCGCTGCGCCAGGGCGAGAACCGGGCCTGCATGGCGGTGCGGATGGTGTTCGGCGCCGACGGGCGCAAGCGCTCGCACAGGTTCGTCCGCGGCCTGATGCGCTCTGCGGCCAAGCTGTCCTACGAACAGGCGCAGCGGGCCATAGACGGCTTCCCGGACGATCAGACCAACCCGCTGCTGGAACCGATCCTGAAGCCGCTCTGGGCCGCCTACGAGACCATGCTGAAGGGCCGCAAGGCGCGCTCGCCGCTGGCCATCGAGAGCCAGGAGCGGAAGATCGTCCTCAACGCCGAGGGCGAGGTCACCTCGATCACGCCGCGCCCCTCGCTGGAAGCGCACAAGCTGATCGAGGAGATGATGGTCCAGGCCAATGTCTGCGCCGCCGAGACCCTGGAGCAGAAGAAGAGCCCGCTGATCTACCGGATCCACGACGCGCCCAGCCAGGAGAAGGTCCAGTCGCTGGCCGAGTTCCTGCAGACCATCGGCGTCGCCTGGAACAAGGGCGAGGCGCCGCGCACCGACCGCTTCAACAAGCTGCTGGGCGAAACACGCGAGGGACCGCACGCCGAGATCGTCAACGAGGTCGTGCTGCGCACCCAGATGCAGGCGATCTATTCGACCGAGAACATCGGCCACTTCGGCCTGAACCTCGACCGCTACGCGCACTTCACCTCGCCGATCCGCCGCTATGCCGACCTGGTGGTGCATCGGGCGCTGATCCGGGCCCTGGGCCTGGGCGACGACGGCCTCACCGACCGCGACATC
Organism: Phenylobacterium sp.; assembly: GCF_031984885.1. Taxonomy (GTDB): domain Bacteria; phylum Pseudomonadota; class Alphaproteobacteria; order Caulobacterales; family Caulobacteraceae; genus Phenylobacterium. Next base: position 42,328 of record NZ_DAMABV010000016.1, on the reverse strand, counting down.
TCGCAGATGAAGGACACCGCCGAGCGGATCACCGGGACGGAGCGCCGCTCCATGGCCGCCGAGCGCGACGCCACCGACCGCTATGTCGCCGCCTTCCTGGCCGACCGGGTGGGCGCTGAGTTCGCCGGGCGGATCACCGGCGTGACGCGCTTTGGCCTGTTCGTCCGGCTGGACGAAACCGGCGCCGACGGCCTGGTCCCGGTCTCGACCCTGGGCGGCGAGTTCTTCGTGCACGACGACAAGGCCCACGCCCTGGTCGGCGAGCGCACCGGCCGCCGCTGGCCGCTGGGCATGCGGGTGCAAGTCGAGTTGAAGGAAGCCACGCCCATCACCGGCGGCCTGGTCTTCGAGATGCTCAGCGAGCCCCTGCCCGTCGATCCGACCGCGCCGCGGCCTCGACTGGGGGTGCGGGCGCGCACGCCGTTCGCCGGACCAAAGCGCGGCGGCGGGGCCGGCAAGGCGCCCCCCAAGCGGGGCAAGCGGCGCTAGAGCGTCGCCCTAGCCGGAAACCAGACAGGCGATCGCCAGGCCGCTGCAGACCTCGTTGTGGTGTTGCCGCACGGCGGACAGGCGCACGCCGACCGGCGCGCCGCCGATCAGGAGCTCCACCTGCCCACAATAGGTTTCGGCGGTCCCCTGAAGCAGGGCGTTCATGTCGCGCTCGAAAGTCTGGCGCGAGGCCGGCGCGAAGAAGTCCAGGAGCCGGGCGCCGTGGACCTCGGGCTCCGGCAGGCCGACCAGGCCGCAGAAGCCTAAATTGGCCTGCTGCACGAACCCCATCGGGTTGACCGTCAGGCGCCCGACCAGATCCAGGCCGTCGACCGCCTGCGCCCCGGCGCGGCTGGCCGCGAGGTCCTGGCGCAGGTCGTAGAGCTCGGTGAGCTGGCAGAAGGTCAGGCCGACGCCGCCGGCGAGGGGGAACGCCTTGCTCTCGTAGAAGCGGTGCTGGTTGAAGAAGCCGCGGGACTCGAACTGAAGAGCCTCTCCGGTTCGCAGGACCCTGCGCAGCCGCGCCGCCAACAATGCCCCCTGCTCCCCGAACTCTGGACCATCGATCGCCCTGCCGACCAGTTCCTGCGAGGAGTGGCCGGCGCTCGACATCGCCACGTTGTTGAGGAACCGCACCTTCAAGTCGCGATCGAAGACCATGAAGCCTTCGAACATGTTGGCGAGGAAGCTGTCGCGGCCGGCGATATCCTCGTGCCCCGCAGCGTCGGACGACGGGCCCCCGCCGGTCCGGCTCAGCTTGATGAACTCTTCGGTCGAGAGCAGCACCAGGCGCGGCCGCCCGTGGTGGGTGACCAGGACCGGCTCCTGCATGGCGCGGTCCTGCCAGTGTCCGAAGTTGCGACTGATCTCCGCCGCCGTGGTCTTCACGCCCGGCTTGTCAAAGCGTGTCAGCACGCAGGAATCTCCTCGGTCAAACAAACAACCGTGCAGTGAAGGTTGTTTACCGGAGGTCACTTGACACTGCGCCCTAGGGTCGCAGGCAAAATTCCTTATATTTCCTGATGTTACGAGGATTTACAGCGTCGATCTTGATCAACGAACCCGGCGCGATTCGTGGCGGCGCTCCACCACGCGGCGCAACGCCGCCGCCTCGCTCCAGGCGAGGGACGGTGGCCGGATGGGAAAGTGCGCTAAGCTCTCCCAAAGACCGCGGAGGGACGCCATGCACGACAGTTACGCGACGCCGACGGGCGCTCAGGCCGTGCCCGACAGCCGTGGTCTCAATCTCTTCCGCGCCGATCCCGATCTGCAGCGCCTGACCGGGCTCTACCTGCCCGACGGGCTGGCCACGCACCTTGCGCCGCACCTCGACCGCCTGGGCGGCCTGGCCGGCGGCGAGCTGGACGAGCTGGCCGGCCTCGCCGACCATAATCCGCCGGTGCTGCGGCCGCGCACGCGACGCGGCGAGGACGCCCAGAGCATCGACTATCACCCCGCCTACCGGCGGCTGGAGCAGACCGCCTTCGGCGACTACGGTCTGGCGGCGCTGTCGCACCGGGCCGGCGTGCTGGGCTGGAACGCGCCGATGCCGGCGGCCGCGAAGTACGTGCTCACCTATCTTTTCGTGCAGGCCGAGTTCGGCCTCTGCTGCCCGGTCAGCATGACCGACAGCCTGACGCGGACGCTGTCGAAGTTCGGCTCGCCCAACCTGGTGGCCCGCTACCTGCCGGCCCTGACCAGCCAGGACCTCGACGTCCTGAACCAGGGCGCGATGTTCATGACCGAGCAAGGCGCGGGCTCCGACGTCGGCGCGACGGTGGTCACGGCGGCCCCGCAGCCCGACGGCACGTGGTCGCTGTCGGGCGAGAAGTGGTTCTGCTCCAACGCCGACGCCGAACTGGCCATGGTGCTGGCGCGGCGCACGGACGGGCCGCCGGGCTTGAAGGGCGTCTCGCTGTTCCTGCTGCCGCGGACGCTGCCGGACGGCTCGGCCAACCGCTACCGGATCGTGCGGCTGAAGGAGAAGATGGGCACGAAGTCCATGGCCAGCGGCGAGATCTCGCTGGAAGGCGCGACAGCCTGGCTGGTGGGCGACCCCGGCGCCGGCTTCAAGCAGATGGCCGACATGGTCAACAACTCGCGGCTGTCCAACGGCGTGCGGGCGGCCGGCCTGATGCGGCGGGCGAGCACCGAGGCGCTCTACATCGCCCACCGGCGCGAGGCGTTCGGCAAGCGGCTGATCGAGATGCCGCTGATGCGCCGCCAACTGCTGAAGATGCTCATGCCGGCCGAGCAGGCGCGCAGCATGATGTTCCAGACCGCCGAGGCCCTGCGGCGCTCCGACGCCGGCGAGGACGGCGCCTACGCCCTGCTGCGCATCCTGACCCCGCTGATCAAGTTCCGCGCCTGCCGGGACGCGCGCAAGGTGACGGGCGACGCCATGGAGGTGCGCGGCGGCTGCGGCTACATCGAGGAATGGTCGGACGCGCGGCTGGTGCGCGATGCGCACCTGGGCAGCATCTGGGAAGGCACGAGCAACATCGTCGCCCTGGACGTCAGCCGCGCCGCCCAGCGCGAGGGCTCGCTGCCGGTGCTGCGCGCGCATGTCGAGGGGCTGTGCGCGGCCTCGGACGCCCCGGCCGAGTTGATGCCGGCCCTGGACCGCGCCATCGCCCTGGCCCAGGCCGCGCAGGACGACGTGGCCCAGACCCGCCAGGCGGCCTCGGCGCTCTATCACCTGACCTCCGCGGCGGCGCTGGCTTGGGAGGCGGCGCAGTTGAACGCGCCGCACCGCCTGGCCCTGGCCAAGGCGGTGCTGACCCACCGGGTCCTGCCGCGCGATCCGCTGGCCGCGAGCGAGCTTGAGCCGCCCGAGCTGGCGCCCCTGCTGGCCGACCCCGGGGCTTAGGCGGCGGCGGGCTGGAGCGCGGCCAGGAAGCCCTGCTTGGTCAGGGTGATCCGGTCCTGGTCGAGGTCGCGCAGGCAGTCCTTTCGCCGCAGCGTTTCGGAGGCGTGGTTCAACCGCTCGCCGTCGAAGCCGCCCAGCACCGCCGCCTCGTGCACCGCGGCCCAGGAGATGGCCTCGCCCGGCCAGATGTCGAAACTGCGCACTGCGGCCAGGACCGCCCGCTCGGCGTCGTCGAGGATCAGCATGCGGGGGGCGCCGGGCACGAACTCGACCACCTCGGCGGCGGACGGCGCGGCCGGCGGCGCGGCGCCCTCGAAGCCGGGCTCGCCCTCGAGCATGCCGCGGGCGATCTCCGCCTCGCCCATCACCACGCGGTCGGCGCCGTGGGCGATCAGGTGCGCGGCCTCGGCGTCGGAGTGGGCGCGGGCGATGATCTCCAGCCCGGCGTTGGCCTTGCGCGCATGATCGACCACGCCGCCGCATTCGAAGCCGTCGGCCACGGCGACATACATGCGCGCCGCCCGCAGGACGCCGGCGGCCTCCAGCACCCGGGTCTCGACGGCCGAACCGATGATCACCTCGTAGCCCTGCTCGCCCGCCTTGGCGGCGAACTCGGGTTCGGCCTCGACGAGCACGAACGGCGTCCCCTGCGCCTTGAGCCCGGCCGCAAGCGCCTGCCCCACGCGGCCATAGCCCACGACGACGGAGTGGCCGCTGAGGCTGGTCGGAAGCAGGTCGTTGGCGGGCTCCGGCTCGGGGATCACCGGGACCGGCGCGGCCGGCTCGGGAACCGCCTTCGGCGCGCGGGTCGCGAAGGCGAAGATTAGCGGGTTGAGCATGATCGAGATGATCGCCCCGGCCAGGATCAGGTCTCGCCCTTCGCGCGGCAGGATGTCGAGGTCGACGCCCAGCCCCGCCAGGATGAACGAGAATTCGCCGATCTGCGCCAGGCTGGCCGCCACCGTGATCGCCGTGGTGTCGGACCGCTTGAACAGCTTCAGGATCGCGTAGGCGGCCAGCGACTTGCCCACGATGACGATGGCCAGCACGGCCAGGACGGTCAGCGGGTTGGCCAGCACCACGAAGGGATTGAACAGCATCCCCACCGAGACGAAGAACAGCACTGCGAAGGCGTCGCGCAGGGGCAGCGTCTCCTCGGCCGCACGGTGGCTGAGCTCGGATTCCGCCAGGATCATGCCGGCGAAGAAGGCGCCCAGGGCGAAGGACACCCCGAACAGCATGGCCGCGCCGAAGGCCACGCCCAGGGCGATGGCGAACACCGCCAGGCGGAACAGCTCCCGAGAGCCGGTGTGGGCCACATAGTGCAGCAGCCAGGGCACCGCCCGGCGCGCCACGATCAGCATGAAGGCGACGAAGCCGCTGACCTTGAGCAGGGTCAGGCCCAGCGGCACGCCCCACGCGGTCAACGGATCGCTCGCCCCCTGCCCCGCCTTCATGGCGCCGGCCAGGGCGGGCAGCATGACCAGGGCCAGGACCATGGCCAGGTCTTCCACGATCAGCCAGCCCACCGCGATCTTGCCCCGCTCGGTCTGGACCAGGCGGCGTTCCTGCAAGGCGCGCAGCAGCACCACCGTCGAAGCCACCGACAGCGCCAGGCCGAACACCAGGCCCGAGATCAGCGGCCAGTCGAGCATCGCCGACAGCCCGATCCCGAGGATGGTGGCCACGGCCATCTGGGCGAGGGCGCCGGGCACGGCGATCTTGCGGACCGCGAGCAGGTCCTTGAGCGAGAAGTGCAGCCCGACCCCAAACATCAGCAGGATCACGCCGATCTCGGCCAGCTCGTTCGCGATCTTCTGGTCAGCCACATAGCCGGGCGTGAACGGCCCGACGATGACCCCCGCCAGGAGATAACCCACCAATGGCGAAAGCCTCAGGCGCTGGGCCAGCGCGCCGAGGATGAAAGCGGCCACGAGGCCCGCGACGATGGTGGCGATCAACGGCGTATGATGGGGCATGGGCCTCCGTGGAGATTTTCAGGGGTTCCTAACCTATGGAAATCGCGTTCGCCGGCCGCGAGATCAACTAGAAATGATCCTTAGGCCCGGACACATCGGCGTCATCGCGCGTTGAGGTCAGCTTCGGCGCGGCCCGGTGAGGACCAGAAGCAGCCAGCCGACCAGCGCCCAACCAGTGCCCAGGGCCCAGCCGCCGAGAACGTCGGTCGGCCAATGGACCCCGAGATAGACCCGGCTCACCCCCACCCCCAGCACCGCAACGATGGCGAGGCCGTAGATCAGCGCCTTGGTGCGCCGCCGCGGCTCGACGCTGGCCACGACGGTCGCGAGCGTCAGGAACACCGCCGCCGCCATGGCCGAATGGCCCGACGGGAAGCTGTGCGAATAGACGTAGCTGCCGTGGGCCACCAGCGAAGGACGCTCGCGCTCATAGAGGCCCTTGAGCAGTTGGCTGGAGACCTGGGCCGCAATGACCGTGGCCGCGAAGATCAGCGCCTCGCGCCGGCGCCGGTGGAAGAGCAGCAGCAAGGTCGCCACGACCGTCAGCAGGGTCAGGACCGTGAAGCCGCCGAGCGCGGTGACGTCGCGCACCGCCTCCTCCAGCCAGCGCGGGCCGATGGGATCGGACGGCCGGCCGGGCGTGCGCAGGGCCAGCAGCAGGCTCTGGTCGATCGCGGCGGTCTCGCCCTCGGACACCTCGTCGGCGACGGCCAGGAACAGCCACGGCGCACCGACCAGGGCCAGCAGCAAGACGAGCGTCCGCGTCTCCAGCTTGCCGAACAGGGATTTGAGGCGGTCGATCATGCAAGGTCGGTGATTGGGGTGTTCCTGGCGACAGCAACGTCAACTCCGACGATGCGACCTCGATCCAGGCGCCGGGTCTGGCGCGGGTGACGCTACGTCGCCGTTTCCAGGACTCAGCTAGAGTCATACAGTTGTTTCATGACCCTGGTTGAAAACTCCCGTCCGCCCGAAGGCGGGCGCATGCGCGCCCCCGGAACCCGCGCCGTGAAGCCGCGCAACGCCGCGACCCTGATCATCGTGCGCCGCGACCGCAAGAAGCCGCAGGTGCTGATGGGCAAGCGGCACGGCGGGCACGACTTCATGCCGAACCTCTGGGTGTTTCCCGGCGGGCGCATCGACCGCAGCGACTTCCGCGCGCCCTTCGCGACCGACCTGAAGCCGGACGTCGCCGCGCGGTTCGAGGCGCACATCCCGATGGCGCGCGGGCGGGCCCTGGCCCTGACGGCGATTCGCGAGACCTACGAAGAGGCCGGGCTGCTGCTGGCCAAGCCGGTGTCGGCGCGGCCCGTCGCCGGGCCCTGGCGCGAGTTCCTGGCCGAAGGCGCGGCCGCCGACCTGGACGCCCTGGAGATCGTCGCGCGCGCGGTCACCCCGCCGATGCTGGCCAAGCGGTTCGACACCTGGTTCCTGATGGCCGACGCCGAGCGGCTGATCAGCCTGGAGCGCAAGCCAGACTGCGGGGAACTGGAGGAGATCGCCTGGGTCGACTTCGACGAGGCCATCGCCCTGCCCCTGCCGTCGGTCACGCGGACCGTCATCGGCGAGGCGATCCAGCGCCTGGAAGACCCCGCGCGGCCCCGGCCGTTCATGCGCTTCGGCGCCGGCCCGACGCGCATGAGCCACCTCTAGAGGCCGAACATTTCAAATGAGAATTGTTCTCAACTAGCTTGCGTTGAGTTCCTCCCCTTGTTAGTGCGACCAGCGACCAGCACTTGCGAGGAACTTCATCTTGTCGGCTTCGGAGCTCGTGGACGCTAAGGCGGCCATCGACGAGGAAAAGGCCAGGGCCAAGCGTAAGGCCCAGCGCCGGGCCGCCCTGATGCGCCAGATGGTCCAGTGGCACTGGATCAGCGCGGCCGTCTGCCTGGTCGGCATGCTGCTGTTCGCGATCACCGGCATCACGCTCAATCACGCCGGCGCCATCGAGGCCAAGCCGCAGACCATCGAGGCCGAAGGCCAGCTACCGCCCGAACTGCTCGGCGTCGCCAAGAGCGCCCAGGCCGCGCAAGGCCCCCTGCCCGACCCGATCCGCGCCTGGTTGGCCAAGGAGATGGGCGTCAAGGTGCCCAAGGCGGCCGCCATCGAGTGGACCGACGAAGAGGCCTACATCTCCCTGCCCCGCCCCGGAGGCGACGGCTGGGTGACCTTCGACGCCGGCGCCGGGACGGTGGTGCACGAAACCACCAGCCGCGGCCCCGTGGCCTATCTCAACGACCTGCACAAGGGCCGCAACACCGGCTCGGCCTGGAGCCTCTTCCTCGACATCTTCGCGCTGGGCTGCGTGGTGTTCTGCGTCACCGGCCTGGTGCTGCTGCAACTGCATTCGAGGGCGCGGAAGATCACCTGGCCGCTGGTGGGGCTGGGCCTCGCCGTCCCGCTGATCCTCGCCCTCATCTTCATTCACTGACCGGAGACGACATGCGCCTGCCGATCTACACCGCGGCCCTCACCGGCCTGATGGCGAGCCCCGCCCTGGCGGCGGACCTGGAGCTCAACCTCGAGATCCCGCGCCTGACGGTGGCCGAGTACCACCGCCCCTATGTGGCCGTCTGGATCGAGACCCCGGACAAGACCGCGGTGAAGACCCTGGCCGTCTGGTACGACGTCAAGCTGAAGAACCAGGAAGGCCAGAAGTGGCTGAAGGACATGCGCCAATGGTGGCGCCGCGCCGGCCGCGACATGAGCCTGCCCGCCGACGGGATCAGCGCGGCGACCCGCGCGCCCGGCAAGCACCAGGTGGTGTTCAAGGGCGGCGTCTCGCCGCTCGGGAACCTGCCCGCCGGCCAGTACAACCTGGTCGTCGAAGCCGCCCGTGAGGTCGGCGGTGTCGAGGTGCTGCGCGCGCCGTTCCAGTGGCCGCCCAAAGCCAGGACGACCTCCTCCGCCCAGGGGACCAGCGAACTCGGCGCCATGAGCGTCACCGTCAAGCCGTAGAGGACACAAGCATGACCCAGATCCGCCGCGGCGCCTTGGCCGCCCTTTCCATCGCCGCCGCCCTGGCGGTTCCCGCCGCCGCCCACGCGCACCGCCAATGGCTCCTGCCCTCGGCCACCGTGCTGTCGGGCGCCGATCCGTGGATCACCGTCGACGCGGCGGTGTCCAACGACCTCTTCTATTTCGACCACGTGCCGATGCGCCTGGACTCGATCGCCGTGATCGCGCCGGACGGCTCCAAGGGCGAGGTGAAGAACCCCGCCACCGGCAAGTACCGCAGCACCTTCGACGTGCAGCTCGACAAGCCGGGCACCTACAAGATCGTCAATGTCAGCGACGGCGTCAGCGCCTCCTACAAGCAGGGCGGCGAGCAGAAGCGCTGGCGCGGCGCGGCCGCCGATCTGGCCACGGCGATCCCGAAGGACGCCACCGAGGTCAAGATCATGGAGAACAGCCGCCGGCTGGAAGTCTTCGCGACCCGCGGTTCGCCCAGCAAGGACGCGCTGAAGATCACCGGCAAGGGCCTGGAGCTGGATCCGGTCACCCACCCCAACGACCTGGTGGCCAGCGAGCCGGCGACCTTCAAGCTGGTCATCGACGGCAAGCCTGCGGCCGATGTCGAAGTCGACGTCGTCGCCGGCGGCAACCGCTATCGCAGCGCCACCACCGAGCTGAAGCTGAAGACCGACGCCCAGGGCGCCTTCACCGTGAAGTGGCCGGAAGCGGGCATGTACTGGCTGGAAGCCTCCGTGCGCGGCGGCCAGAGCAGCATCCCGGGCGCAGAGCGCAGCGCCGCCTATGTGACGACCCTGGAAGTCCTGCCCGACTGATGAGCCGGGTCGCCATTCCGCTGGAGCTCTCGCCGCAGGCCGCCCGGCCGCGCGGCGAGCGCCCGGTCGAGTTCAACGGCCCGACCATGGGCGTCACCTGGCGCGTGAAGGCCTACGCCCCAGCCGGTCTGGAGACCGGCGGGGTGCAGGCTCGCCTCCAGGGACTGCTCAACAACGTCATCGCGCAGATGAGCACTTGGGAGCCGGCCTCCCACATCTCCCTCTTCAATCGCGCGCCCGCCGGCGCCTGGCTCGACCTGCAGCCGGCCTTCCGGCATGTCATGGCGCGCGCGCTGCATTGGGCGCAGCTCAGCGGCGGGGCCTTCGATCCGACCGCCGGGCGGCTGGTCGACCTGTGGGGGTTCGGACCCGCCGGTCCGGTGCAGAACCCGCCCACCGACGCCGCGGTCGAGGCTGCGCGGGAGGCCAGCGGCTGGGACCGGCTGGCGCTGGACGGCGCCCGCCTCTTCCAGCCTGGCGGCCTCCATCTGGACCTCTCGGGCATCGCCAAGGGCTTCGGCGTCGATGAGGTCTCGCGCGCCCTCACCCAACTGGGACTGGCCGACCACCTGATCGACATCGGCGGGGAGTTGCGCGGCGCCGGCGTCAAGCCGGACGGCCAGCCGTGGCTGGTCGAGATCGAACAGCCGCCCGACGCCTCCCTGCCCATCGACCCTATCCGCGTCGCCCTGCACGGGCTTTCCATCGCCACCTCCGGCGACTACCGGCGCTATTTCGAGCACGAGGATCGACGCTACAGCCATACCCTGGACCCCAGGATCGGCCGGCCGATCGCCAACGGCATGCGTTCGGTCAGCGTGATCGCCTCCGAGTGCATGGACGCCGACGCCCTCTGCACCGCGCTTGGCGTGCTGGGTCCGGATGAGGGTCCGCAGTTCGCCCGAAAGCACGCCATCGCGGCCCGTTTCCTGGTGGACACCGACGGCCGTTTGAGCGAAATCGTCACCCCCGCCCTTGAGGCGATGCTGGCCTGAGCCAGGACACCTGCGGATTTTCCCAAGGCCGCATTGACTTTGGGTTCGGGATTCGTATTGTCCGCGGCTCTTTAGAACACCTGCCGGTCCGACCGGCCCCGCGAGGACCGACCATGGCGAAGCCCGCCTCCATCAAGATCCGCCTGAACTCGTCGGCTGACACCGGCTACTTCTACGTCACCAAGAAGAACGCCCGCACCAAGACCGAAAAGCTGGTCATGATGAAGTACGACCCGGTCGTGCGGAAGCATGTCGAGTTCAAGGAAGGCAAGATTAAGTAAGCTTTCTCCAGACCCTCCAGTCTGTGAAAACGCCCGGCTGCGAAGCCGGGCGTTTTTCGTTGCGCCGGACTCGCGACGGACCACCGGCACGGCCCAAAACTTCGTGGGCCGGGCCAAGACCTGCGCCTGATTCCGTGGCATGTCCGCCGCCATGACCGAACAGGGCCGGACATTGCTGGGGGTAGGATGCGGGCTCGCCGCCGGCGCGCTGTGGGGCTTGGTGTTCCTGGCCCCGGAACTGGCTTCCGACTTCACCCCGCTGCAGTTGGCGGCCGGCCGCTACCTCGCCTATGGCGCCTTCGCCGTGACCCTGCTGGCGCCGCGCTGGCGGACTGTCACCGCGGCGGTGGGCCGGCGTGAGTGGGTGGCGCTGTCCTGGCTCAGCCTGCTGGGCAACACGCTCTACTACGTGCTCCTGGCCGCGGCGGTGCAGTCCGGCGGCGTGGCGATGGCCTCGGTGGTGGTGGGCTTCCTGCCGGTGGCCGTCACCGTGATCGGCAGCCGCGACCATGGCGCGGTCCCCCTGGCCAGGCTGCTTCCCTCCCTGGTGCTGGGCGCGGCGGGCGTCGCCTGCATCGGCTGGCAGTCGATGAGCGCCGCCGAGCCGGGATCGCAGGCCAGAGCCGCCTTCGGCCTGCTGTGCGCCATCGGCGCCCTGGCCTCCTGGACGGCCTATGCGGTGGTCAACGGCCGCTGGCTGGCCAAGCTGACGCAGGTGTCGGCGCCGGACTGGAGCCTGCTGACCGGGGTCGCCACCGGCGCCCAGGCCCTGTTGCTGGCGATCCCCGCCGCCCTGATCGGCGCGAAGGCCCACGACGCCGCCGGATGGGGCCGCTTCCTGGCCGTCTCGGCGGGGGTGGCGATCCTCGCCTCGATCGTCGGCAACGCCTTCTGGAACCGGGCGAGCCGGCTGCTGCCGCTGACCCTGGTCGGCCAGATGATCCTGTTCGAGACGCTGTTCGCCCTGCTCTACGGCTTTCTCTGGGAACAGCGCCTGCCCACCAGCCTGGAACTCGTGGCGATCGGCCTGATGACGGCCAGCGTCCTCATCTGCGTCTCGGCGCATCGATCCCCGGAGCAACCCCATGCACAAGACCAGCGGGCCTGACGAAGCGGCCGCCGCCGAGATCACCTATGACGACTTCGCGCGGGTGGACGTGCGCGCCGGTACGGTGCTGACGGCCGAGCCGTTCCCGCAGGCCCGCAAGCCGGCCTATCGGCTGACCATCGACTTCGGCCCGGCCATAGGGGTGAAGAAGAGCTCGGCGCAGATCACCGAACTCTATTCGACCGACGCGCTGGTCGGCCGCAAGGTGATGGCTGTGGTGAACTTCCCGCCGCGCCAGATCGGGCCGATGCGCTCGGAGGTGCTCGTCCTGGGCTTTCCCGACGAACAGGGCCGGATCGTCCTGGCGGCCCCTGGCGATGCGCCCGACGGCGCGAGGATGGCCTAAGCCGCCCGCGCGACCACCTTGTTGCGGCCCTGGGCCTTGGCTTCGTAGACGGCCTCGTCGGCGCGCTTGAGCAGGGCTTCGGGTTTGTCGTTCGCGCCGATGGTGGCGGCGACCCCGATGGAGATGGTCACGGTCAGCAGTTCCGAGCCGCCCATCACCCGAAACGGCGAGCCGGCGACGTGGAGACGGATGCGCTCGGCGATCCGTTCGGCGTCCTCGAGCTTGGTGTCGGGCATGACCACGACGAATTCCTCGCCGCCATAGCGGCAAGGCAGGTCGATGGCCCGGACGTTGGAGGCCAGGCGCACGGCGAACTCGCGCAGCACCTCGTCGCCGACGTCGTGGCCGTAGCCGTCGTTGATCTTCTTGAAGTGGTCGATGTCGATCAGCAGGCACGCGACCGGGTCGCCGCCATGAGTCGCCCGGCGCACCAGCGCCTCGAGCTGGCCGGTCATGTAGCGGCGGTTGTGCAGGCCGGTGAGCTGGTCGGTGACGGCCAGCTCCAGCGAATGGTCGAGGTTGTCGCGCAGGTAGTCGGTATAGCGCTTGCGCCGGATCTGGGTGCGCGCCCGCGCGGCCAGCTCCTGCGGGTCGATCGGCTTGGGCAGGATGTCGTTGACCCCGATCTCCAGGGCCTTCACCAGCCGCGAGCGTTCGTCGAAATCGACCACCGCCAGAATCGGCAGGTGGCGGGTCGCCTCGTCCGAGCGCAATTGGGCGGCGAAGCGCAGGCCGTCGAACGCCCGCGCCGTGGCGTTGACGATGATCAGGTCCACCGGCCCCTTGGCGGTCATCAGCGCCTTGTCGGGATCGGCCTCGATCACCGGGCGGTGCTCGATGGCCAGTTCGGTCGCGACGCGCTGGGCCTGGCGCTCGTGGTCGTCGACGATCAGGATCCGCCCGCCCGCGCCGCCCAGGCGCGAGGCCGCGCCGGCGATGACGCCCATGCGGCGGCCCGAGGCTTCGCGATCGCGCAGCTCGTCGATCACCATCTTCAGGCGGGTCAGGCTGCGCACGCGGGCGAACAGCATGACGTCGTCGATCGGCTTGGTCAGGAACTCGTCGGCGCCCGATTCCAGCCCGGCGATGCGGTCGGCGCGGCCGTCCAGGGCGGTGACCAGCACCACAGGCACATGGCGCGTCTCGGGATCGTCCTTCAGCCGCCGGCAGACCTGGAAGCCGTCCATGCCGGGCATCATCACGTCCAGCAGGACGATGTCGGGCTTTTCCTTGGCGGCGATGGCCAGCGCGGTCGGCCCGTCGCTGGCCGTCAGGACCTCGTAGTATTCCGCCGTCAGCTTGGCTTCCAGCAAGCGGACGTTGGCTTCGATGTCATCGACGACGAGGATGCGGGCGGACATAGGGGAACTAGCTCAGCAATCGCCGGATAGTATCGAGAAAGTGCGACACCGAAATCGGTTTCGACAGATAGGCCTCGCAGCCGCCCTCCCGAATCCGCTCCTCGTCGCCCTTCATGGCGAACGCGGTCACCGCCACGACCGGAATCGAGGCGAGTTCGTCGTCCTCCTTCAGCCACTTGGTGACCTCCAGGCCGGAGATCTCCGGCAACTGGATGTCCATCAGAATCAGATCGGGGCGATGCTCACGCGCCAACGCAAGCGCCTGCAGCCCCTCACGGGTCTGTAAAGTTTCGTAGCCTTGGGCATCGAGCAGATCATGAAAGAGTTTCATGTTCAGCTCGTTATCCTCGACGATGAGGACCTTCTTGGCCATTTTCGTCTCGATGATGCTTCGAGCCCGCGAATCGACCGCTGACCCCACCTTTGGATCGTTAATCCCACGGATATCCTTAAACTCGCGTTAGTCCCGATCGGAGGGCCAGTTGGCCAGCGTTCCACCTCACCTGCCGCCGCAACGACCGCCCAATCTGCTGGACATGGGCGTCGATCCGGCGCGGCCGCTGCTGCTGGTCGACGTGGACGAGGTGCTGGGCCTGTTCATGCAGGGCTTCGGCCGCTTCCTCGAAGGCCGGGGGCTTGAGTTCCGGGTCGATCGCTTCGCGCTTTTCCAGAACATCTATCGGCCGGGCGAGACGCAGCACCTGCCGGTGGAAGAAGGGCGGACGCACTTCGACGACTTCTTCCGCCTGGGCTGCGGCGACATGGAGCCCGCCCCCGGCGGTCCCGAGGCCCTGCGCGCGCTGTCGCAACGGGCCAATGTCGTGATCCTGACCAACGCCCCCGGCCCGGCCCGCATGGCGCGGGCGCGGTGGCTGGGACGCCATGGCATGGACTATCCCCTGGTGCTCAACGCCGGGCCCAAGGGGCCGATGGCCGCGGGGATGATCCGCCAGGTGCGCGCGCCCGCCGTGTTCATCGACGACCTGATCTCGAACCTCGACTCGGTCGCCGAAAGCGCGCCGGCCGTCACCCGCTTCCAGATGGTCGCCGACCCGCGGCTGCAGCCGCTGGCCCCGACCGCCCCGGAGCGCCACGCCAGGATCGACGACTGGCGGACGCTGCACGATGCGATCGAGGCGGCGGTCTTCTAGGCGGCCGGCGGCTGGGTGAACTCGGTCTCGATGAAGATCTCCACGTCGTCGCCGACCCCGAAGGTCGAGCCGGGCGCCGGCACGCCCATGGCGAGGCCGAACTCCGAGCGCTTGATCTTGCCCTCGGCCGAGAAGCCGATGCGCGCGCCGGGGTCCATGGCCGCGGAGGCGTAGCCGCCGTTGAAGGTGACATCGAGGGTGACCGGCCTGGTCACGCCATGCAGGGTGAAGTCGCCCGTCACCTTGGCCGTATTGGCGCCGGTCGGCTCCACCTTGGTCGACTTGAAGGTGATCTGCGGGAACTTGGCCGCATCCAGCCAGTTGGGGCCGGCCAGCTCGGCGTCGAAGTCCGGCTTGGGATCGGGATAGTCGGTCTCGATCGACTTCGGGTCGATGCTGGCCTCGACGCTCATCGCCGAGGGGTTGGCCGGGTCGAACTGCAACGCCGCGTCGATGCGGGTGAAGCGGGCCGTGTAGCGCGACATCCCCAGGTGATTGACCCGGAAGGTGACGCTGGCGTGGGTCTTGTCGAGCTTGTAGGCGCCGGCGGGCGCGGTGCTCTTCACCTCGGCGACGGCGGGGGCGGCGGCCTCGGGGGCCTTGGCGTCGTTCCCGGCCGGCGGCTGCGAGCAGGCGGCGAGGCTCAGGGCGGCGAGCGCCCAAACGGATCTCTGCATGCGAATCTTCCCTAGAAGGCGCTGCGCCGCTGGGGGGTTGGGCGCAGTTCGCAGCCCAGAGTGGCGCCGGACGCGCCGTTCTGGCCATCGCAAAGTGCGCGCCTCGCACAGGGGCGTTGAACTGGGCGGCGAAACGGAACAAATCATGACCCCATGATCCGTATCGGGGTGGATTTCGGCGGCACCAAGATCGAGGCCGCGGCGCTGGACGCGCAGGGCCGGTTCCAGGCGCGCGTGCGCGGGCCCTCGCCGCGCGACTACCAGGCCGGCCTCGAAGCCGTTCGCGACCTGGTCGCCGAGGCCGAGCGCCAGGCCGGGGTCAGCGGCGCCAGGGTCGGCGTGGGCGGGCCAGGATCGCCCTCCCCGGCCAGCGGGCTGATGCGCAACGCCAATTCCACCGAGCTCAACGGCCACCCCTTTCCCGCCGACCTGGCGCGGGTGCTGGCGCGGCCGGTCCGCTACGCCAACGACGCCAACTGCCTGGCGCTGTCGGAGGCCACGGACGGCGCCGGCGCGGGCTTCGGCGTCGTCTTCGCCGCCATCCTCGGCACCGGCTGCGGGGCCGGGATCACCGTCGAGCGGCGCATCCTGGAGGGCCGCAACGCCTTCGCCGGCGAGTGGGGCCACATGCCCCTGCCCTGGCCGACCGCCGCGGAGCATCCCGGCCCGGTCTGCTGGTGCGGACGGCGAGGCTGCATGGAGCTCTGGGTGTCCGGCTCCGGCTTCGCCAACGACCACGGCGGCGGGCTGGCCGGCGAGCAGGTCATCGCCGCGGCCCGCGCGGGCGATCGCGCCGCGGTCGAGACGCTGGACCGCTATGTCGACCGGCTGGCCCGGGGCCTAGCGGTCGTCTGCGACGTGCTCGATCCCGACGTCATCATCCTGGGCGGCGGCATGTCCAATGTCGGCGAGCTCTACGCGCGGCTGCCCAAGGCGATCGCGGCCCATGTGTTCTCCGACCTGTTCGAGACGCCGGTGCGGCCCCCCGCGCACGGCGATTCCTCCGGCGTCCGGGGCGCGGCGTGGCTCTGGCCGCTCGATCCATGAGCGCCCTCTGCCGCGACTGTTTCCGCCGCGGCGCATTCGAGCGCCGCTGCCCGGCCTGCGGCTCGCCGCGGGTCGTCGCCCATCAGGAGCTTGAAGCGCTCACCATCGCCCACATGGACTGCGACGCCTTCTACGCCTCGGTGGAGAAGCGCGACCGGCCCGAGCTGCGCGACCAGGCGGTGATCGTCGGCGGCGGCAAGCGCGGCGTGGTGACGACCTGCTGCTACATCGCCCGGATGTCGGGGGTGCGCTCGGCCATGCCGATGTTCAAGGCCCGCCAGCTCTGCCCGCAGGCGGTGATCCTCAAGCCCGACTTCACCAAGTACCGGACCGAGAGCCGCCGGATCATGGCGATGGTCCGCGACCTGACCCCGCTGGTGCAGCCGCTGTCGCTGGACGAGGCCTGGATGGACCTGTCGGGCACCGACCGGCTGCACGGCGCCCCGCCCGCCGAGACCCTCGCACGCCTGCAGGCCAGGATCGAGGCCCAGATCGGGATCACCGTCTCCATCGGCCTGGCCCCCAACAAGTTCCTCGCCAAGATCGCGTCGGACCTGGACAAGCCGCGCGGCTTTTCGGTGATCGGGGCGGCCGAGGCGCAGAGCTTCCTGGCCGGCAAGCCCGTCGCGATCATCCCCGGCGTCGGCCCTGCGATGGTCAGGTCGCTGGAGGGCGCCGGCTTCGTGAAGGTCGGCGACCTGGCCCGCGCCGACCTCAAGGCGCTGGCCCAGCGGTTCGGCGCCCACGGCCTGCGGCTGCACGACCTGGCCCACGGCCGCGACAACCGTTCGGTCAATCCCAACGAGGAGCGCAAGGGGATCAGCGCCGAGACCACCTTCAACGAGGACCTCTCGAAGCTCGAGGACCTGGAGGACAGGCTGGCCCCGCTGTGCGAACGGGTCGCCCGTCAGGCGCGCGCGGGCGCCGTGGCGGGCCGGGTCGTGACGCTGAAGCTGCGCCATACGGACTTCAAGATCATCACCCGCCGGCGCGCCCTGCCCGTTCCGACCCAGACGGCCAAGACCCTGTTCGCGGTCGGGCGCGAACTGCTGGCCAGGGAGGCGGACGGCCGCCCCTGGCGGCTGATCGGAATCGGCATGGCCGAACTCATTGACGCCGACGCCGTGGAGCACGATCTATTCGCCGGCGCCGAGCAGAAGGCGCTGGTCGAAGAACGCGCCGTGGATAAGCTACGGGCGCGATTCGGCCCGGACGCAGTCACTTCCGGCCGCGCATTGGGGGCCAAACGCACCTCCAATGATTGAGAGCTGCCGCCTTCCCCCGCATTCGGGGTGACAAAAACGCGCGGTTGGCGGGGTTGGAGCGATTGGCGGGCATTTCAACCCTTCCATACGGCAGCCTTTTCCATATCTAATCCATTGTAGAGAGGGCGGCTGCCCTCAGGAGACCTGGTCGATGGCCGAGCGCAAGCAAGGTGATCAAGATACGGGCGTCCGGTCGACGGTCATCACTCAGACCAAGCCGAAGACGCAGAAGCCGTCGATGTATCGCGTGCTCATCCTCAATGATGACTACACGCCGATGGAATTCGTCGTCTACGTGCTTGAGCAATACTTTAACAAGTCGCGCGAAGACGCGACGCGGATCATGCTGCACGTACACCAGCACGGTGTGGGCGTGTGTGGCGTGTTCACTTACGAAGTGGCGGAAACGAAGGTGGCCCAGGTTGTTGAGACCGCTCGCCGGCATCAACACCCGCTGCAATGCACAATGGAAAAGGATTGAGGCCCAGTGCCGTCATTCTCGCGCCAGCTTGAAGAATCTCTCCACCGCGCGGTGGCTTTCGCGAACCAGCGCAAGCACGAGTACGCGACGCTAGAGCACCTGCTGCTCGCCCTCATCGACGATGAGGACTCGGCCGGTGTGATGCGCGCGTGCGACGTGGACCTGGCCGCCCTGCGCACGACACTCACCAATTACGTGGACAACGAGCTCCGCTCCCTGGTCGTCGACGACGGCGAGGACGCCAAGCCGACCTCGTCGTTCCAGCGCGTGATCCAGCGCGCGGTGATCCACGTCCAGTCGTCCGGCCGCGAGGAGGTGACCGGGGCCAACGTCCTTGTCGCCATCTTCTCCGAACGCGAGAGCCATGCCGCGTACTTCCTGCAGGAGCAGGACATGACGCGCTACGACGCGGTGAACTACATCGCCCACGGCATCGCCAAGAAGGCCGGAGCCGAGCAGCCCAAGGCGGTCAAGGGCGCCGAGGACGAGGACAAGCCTGCGGTCAAGACCGGCGGCGAGGCCCTCGAGGCCTACTGCGTCAACCTCAACGAGAAGGCCAAGCAGGGCAAGGTCGACCCGCTGATCGGGCGCGCGGCGGAAGTCGAGCGCTGCATCCAGATCCTGTGCCGCCGAACCAAGAACAACCCGCTGCTGGTCGGCGACCCGGGCGTCGGCAAGACCGCCATCGCCGAGGGCCTGGCCCGCAAGATCATCAGCAACCAGGTGCCCGAAGTCCTCGCCGGCGCGACCATCTTCTCGCTCGACATGGGCTCGCTGCTGGCGGGCACCCGCTATCGCGGCGACTTCGAAGAGCGCGTGAAGCAGGTCGTCAAGGAGCTGGAGAACCACCCCGACGCGATCCTGTTCATCGACGAGATCCACACGGTCATCGGCGCCGGCGCGACCAGCGGCGGGGCCATGGACGCCTCGAACCTGCTGAAGCCGGCCCTGGCCTCGGGCACCCTGCGCTGCATGGGCTCGACGACCTACAAGGAGTTCCGTCAGCACTTCGAGAAGGATCGGGCCCTGGTCCGGCGCTTCCAGAAGATCGACGTCAACGAGCCGACGATCGAGGACACGATCAAGATCCTCAAGGGCCTGAAGACCTACTACGAGGAGTTCCACAAGCTCCGCTACACGAACGACGCCATCAAGGCGGCGGTCGAGCTGTCGGCCAAGTACATCACCGACCGCAAGCTGCCGGACAAGGCCATCGACATCATCGATGAGGCCGGCGCCAGTCAGATGCTGCTGCCCGAGGGCAAGCGGAAGAAGACCATCGGCGTGAAGGAGATCGAGACGGTCGTCGCCAAGATCGCCCGCATCCCGCCGAAGTCGGTGTCCAAGTCCGACACGGTGGCGCTGAAGGAGCTGGAAGTCGACCTGAAGCGCGCGGTCTACGGCCAGGACAACGCGATCGAGCAGCTCTCCGCCGCCATGAAGATGGCGCGGGCCGGCCTGCGCGACGCCAACAAGCCGATCGGCTGCTACCTGTTCTCGGGCCCGACCGGAACCGGCAAGACCGAGACCGCCCGCCAGTTGGCCTCGACCATGGGCATCGAGCTCCTGCGCTTCGACATGTCGGAGTACATGGAGCGCCACACGGTCAGCCGCCTGATCGGCGCGCCTCCCGGCTATGTCGGCTTCGACCAGGGCGGCCTGCTGACCGACGCGGTCGACCAGCATCCGCACGCCGTGGTCCTGCTGGACGAGATCGAGAAGGCTCACCCCGACGTCTTCAACATCCTGCTGCAGGTCATGGACCATGGCGTCCTGACCGACGCCAACGGCAAGAAGGTCGATTTCCGGAACGTGGTCCTGATCATGACCACCAACGCCGGCGCCTCCGACGCCCAGCGCAACGCCATCGGCTTCGGCCGCGGCAAGCAGGACGACGAGGTCGACGAGGCCCTGAAGCGCCTGTTCACGCCGGAATTCCGCAACCGCCTCGATGCGGTGGTGCAGTTCAAGGCGCTGACCCAGGAGATCATCCGCCAGGTCGTGCAGAAGTTCGTCATGCAGTTGGAAGCCCAGCTCGCCGATCGTCACGTCACCATCGAGACGACGGAAGAAGCGGCGGACTGGCTGGCCAAGAACGGCTTCGACGAGCTCTATGGCGCCCGGCCGCTGGCCCGGGTCATCCAGGAGCACATCAAGAAGCCGCTGGCCGACGAGATCCTGTTCGGCAAGCTGGTCAAGGGCGGCCACGTCAAGGTGGTGCTCAAGGACAGCAAGCTGGGCTTCGAGATCGAAGGCGACGACCGCGAACCGGGCGCCCCGGTCATCGAGGACCCGGCCGAAGACGCCACGGCGGAACTGGCCGGCTAGGTCCAGGTCCCGCTCAGACACAGAAAACCCCGGAGTTCCGCTCCGGGGTTTTTTGCTGGTCCCCCGTCAGTTCGCGAAGGGAAGCCGCAGCACGTCGCGGATGACGCCGCCGAAAACGTGCTTGAGCCGCATACGGGCGGGACGGCCGTCGAGCTTCGGCCATGTCCATAGACCGGTCCTGACGTTGGCCGGGACCCGCAGGCTGTAGCGTCCGACCGTCTCGTCCGAGGTCATCGGGGTGTAGTAGAGGCAATCCTCGAAGTAACAGTGCACCACCAGCGACTTGCGCGTAGAGCCCGGTTTGGTGATCGCCGAACCTCCGTGTGCGAGGTTCGCCGCCCAGACGAAGGCCCATCCCTTCTTGATCAGCGCGTGCCTGGCCGGAAGGCCCGAGGTTGCGATCCGCTCGGCGAAGCGCGGGACGAAGGAGCGTTCGTAGTCCTCTGGCGTCGGCGCGGGGCTGTTCACACCGGTATCGCGCATGGTCATCACCGGCAGTTTGTGCGAGCCGGGATGATAGACCAGGGGTCCCGCCCCTTCGTCCACATCCTCCAGCGCGATCCACACGCCGCACATGAAGCGCTCGGGCACGCTGTTGAAATGCACCGTGTCGGCGTGCAGCGGCTGCTGGCTGCCGGTCAGGAAGTTCAGGGTCTGGAACGGAAACGGGTCGCGGCCATAGGCGGCGCGCAGCAGTTCCCGCATCCGCGGCCAGGCCGCCAGCCGCCGGATCGCCCGCGAGCGGTACCAGGCGTCCTGGACCCGGCTGATCCCCGGCTTGCGGAAGTAGCGCGCCATGTCGGCGCTGGCGCGATCGCACAGGGCCCGCGCCTCGTCCCCGAGATCGACCACCGCATAGCCATGCTCGGCCATGTGCCGGATGAACTCGACAGTCTGCGGATCGAAACCGGCGCCGGAGATGTAGGCCTCACAGTCCTCGGTCTCGAACCAGGGACGCTGCGGCAGGGTCACGCGATCTTCGCCGCGATCTGCTCGGCCAGTGCCTTGAGTTCGGCGGGATCGGCCATGCCGCCGCCGCCATGGCGCCCAAGCTCGACGCCCTGCCAGCGCGGGATGATGTGGAAGTGCAGGTGATAGATCGTCTGCCCGGCCGGCGCGCCGTTGAACTGCGACACCATGATGCCGTCGGGATTCAACGCCGCGCGCACCGCGCGGGTGATCCGCTGCACGCCCAGGATCAAGGGCGCCAGGACGTCCGGCTCGACCTCCAGCAGGTTGCGTGCCTGGGAGTGTTTCGGGATCACCAGGGTATGGCCCCGGGACTGCGGAAACACGTCCATGAAGGCCAGGATCTCCCCGTCCTCGAAGACCTTCGCCGCAGGCGCCTCGCCCCGCAGAATCTTGGCGAAGATGTTGCCGTCCTCGTAGGTCCCGTCCAGGCTCATGGGGCGCTCCTCCAAACTCGTCGCATGGTGGTAGCCCATCGCCTCGCAGGACGGAACACTCCCGACCGAGGTCGCGCCACCGCTCAGCCCTGGCGGAAGGGCGAATACTCCTCGGCCAGCCACTCCATCTCGCCGTTGACGGCCTCACGCTCCCTTTGCAGGAAGTCCTCCACCGGCGCGCGCAGGCGCGGATCGGCGATGAAGTGGGCCGAATAGACCGGGGCCGGCAGGTAGCCGCGGGCGATCTTGTGCTGGCCCTGGGCGCCGGCCTCGACCCGCGCCAGGCCCCGGCCGATCGCCCATTCGATCGCCTGGTAGTAGCAGAGCTCGAAATGCAGGAAGGGCACGTCCTCGACGCAGCCCCAGTTGCGGCCGTAGAGGCAGTCGTCGCCGATCAGGTTCAGCGCGCCGGCGATCCACCGGCCGTGGCGCTGCGCCATCACCAGCAGCACCCTGTCGGCCATCCGCTCGCCCAGCAGCGAGAAGAACAGGCGGTTCAGGTAGGGGCGGCCCCACTTGCGCGAGCCGGTGTCCATATAGAAGGCGAAGAACGCGTCCCAGTGGTCCTCGGTGATCTCCGCGCCGGTGAAGGCGAAGATCTCGACCTCGGCCTGGGCGTCGCGGCGCTCGCGGCGGATGGTCTTGCGGCGGCCGGACGACAGCGCCGCCAGGAAATCCTCGAACGTGGCGTAGCCCTGGTTCACCCAATGGTACTGCTGGCCCTGGCGCAGCGAGAGGCCCTGCTCGCCCATCCAGGCCCATTCGTCCTCGACCGGGAAGTTCACGTGCAGCGACGAGGCGTCGTAGCGCTCGCACACCGCCAGCGCGCCGCCCAGCAGGATGCGGCGGGCCTCGTCCGGATCGACGCCCGGCCGCACCAGCAGGCGCGGCCCCGTCACCGGCGAGAACGGCGAGGCCGAGATCAGCTTCGGATAGTAACGCCCCCCTGCCCGCTCGTAGGCGTCGGCCCAGGCGTGGTCGAAGACGTATTCCCCCTGGCTATGGGACTTCAGGTACAGCGGCATGACCGCCGCCACCTGGCCGGCCTCGTCCTCGACGGAGAGGTGCTGCGGTCCCCAGCCGGTCCGCTCCACCGCGCAGCCGGCCGCCTCGGCGATATCGAGGAAGTCGAACGAAACAAAGGGGTTGCCGCGGTGATCGGGATGCCCCGCGCACGCGTCCCACGCCTGGCGTCCCACGTCTGCGATACGGCGGCTGATCTGCACCGCCGGCTTAAGCTTCACGCCTCAAAGCCCTCGAAGATCAGGTTGTCGCAATGATCCTTCACCGCATCCCACTGGCCAGGATCGCGGACCGTCCAGGCGACGACCGGCATCCCCTCCTCGCGGAACTTCGTCACGCGCTCGTTCGGCAGCATGCCGATGTGCAGCGCCAGGAAGTGCGGCCGCGCGAGGGCGACGTGCTCCAGCCGCGCGAAGGATTCGCGCTGCGCCTCGTTCATGTTCGGCGCGTGCTTGTAGTCGTAGCTGTCCAGGCCCCGCAGCACCCCGGGGAACCGATCGGCGAACCAGGCGTGCGAATAGGGATTGAAGCCGATCACGCAGGTCGGGCCGGCATGGTCGATCAGCAGTTCGTGCACCCGCTGCTCCAGCGGCCCCACCTCGCCATACGGCGTCTTCAGCTCGATGTGGACCATGGCGCGGCGGCCGATCAGGGCCAGGGTCTCGCGCAGGGTCGGGATCTTCTCGTCCGTCCCGGCCAGGCTGAGTTCGGCGAGGTCGGCGGCGGTGCGCTCGCGCAGCTTGCCCTCGACGCCGGTCATGCGCTTCAGGTCCTCGTCATGGAAGACCATCGCCTCGCCGTCGGACGACAGGTGGACGTCCAGTTCGACGCCATATCCGGCCTCGCAGGCGGCCTGGAACGCCGCCAGCGAATTCTCCGGCGCGCCGCCCCGGCTCCATAGCCCGCGATGCGCCACCGGCGGGTGGAACAGAAGGTCCCAGGCCTCGCCGAAGGGGTTGCTCACCGCACCTGCACCACGGCGTCGACCTCGACCGCGAAACCCATCGGCAGGCGATAGACCCCGACCGCCGAGCGGGCGTGCTTGCCGGCGTCGCCGAAGGCGCCGACCATCAGGTCCGAGGCGCCGTTCACCACTTGCGGGATCTCGAGGAAATCCGGGCCGGCCTGGACGAAGCCGCCCAGCTTCACGACCCGCACGACGCGCTCCAGGTCGCCGTCGCAGGCGGCCTTCATCTGGGCGATGAGGTTGACGCCGCAGAGCCGCGCCGCGGCCTTGGCGGTCTCCAGGTCGACGTCCACGCCGACCGTGCCGCGCACGCCGCCGCCGGCGTCCACCGAAACCTGCCCCGAAATGTGGACCAGATCGCCCGCCCTGACGAAGGGCACGTAGTTGGCGACCGGCGGGTTGGGCTGCGGCAGGGTGATGCCGAGTGCGGACAGACGTTCTTCGACCTGTGACATGCCGAAGGTCTACCGCCGCGCCTCAACCCCGAAAAGAGAAAAGGCCCGCGCCTGGCGTGGCGCGGGCCTTTTCCGGGAAGACACCCCGCGCGAGCGGGGCGACTGGGAGTCTTTAGCGAGCGGCCTGCAGGCGCTCGACGGCGGCGGTGACGCGCTCGTTGAGCGGCTTGACCGCGTCCTTCACCGACGACGACACGATGTCCGACATCTTCGAAACTTCGGCGATGTAGGCGTCGAGGGCCGACTTGGCGTAGGTGGTCTGAAGCTCGATCACTTCCTGCACCGACTTGGCGCCCGAGAGCGACTTGGCGGCGGCGACGTGGTTTTCCACGGCCTTCTTGGAATAGGCCATGGCCTGGGCGCCCAGGGCTTCGGCGCCCTTGGTCGAGGCGGTCACCGAGGCGATGACGGCTTCCAGGTTCTTCTTCGAATGGGTGTTCATCTCGTTCAGTTGAGCGAGCGACTTTTCGACAGCGTCCTTGAAGGCGACGTTGCCGGCGGTGGTGAACTGCTCGACGGTGTTCTTAACGGTCTCGGCGGCGGCCATGGGCGGGCTCCTGGGGTCGGGATTGGGGCGGTGGTCTACCGCGACGCAAACTTGGACGGGGACTTGCCTTGAACTCGCCCCTGATGTCTCATGTTGCAGTGCAGCAGTCAAGCGGTTTTTGTGCAGTGCACAATAAGTCGGCCAATCCCCGGGCGGCCCCGCCGTTCACGCAACAGTTGATCGCAAAAGCCGCGACAAATGGGCTCGTTCAAGTCCTGTTTACCATCGCGCAAGGCGCCGGCTGGCATGGTAGGACTCATCCAGAGTGGCCCCGGGGGGCCGCTTAACCCTTTGTATCGACGGACGATCCGCATGTTTGAGCGCGCCCGCCGCCTGATCGCGTCCCTTGTTCTCGCCGCCGCGACAGCCGTCGCGCCGGTGGCCTCGACCGCGCAGGCCCAGGTTCCCTACCTTCAGCTTCCCGCCAGCCAGCCCAAGTACGCGGCCGTCGTGGTCGACGCGAAGACCGGCGAGGTGATGTACGCCAAACGCGCGGACAGCCCTCGGTATCCCGCCTCGATCACAAAAGTCATGACCCTGTACCTGGCGTTCGAGGCGCTGGCCGCGGGCCGCATCCAGTTGGACGACCCGGTGGTGATCTCGCCCCGCGCCGCCGCCCAGGCCCCGACCAAGCTCGGCCTGCGCCCCGGCGAATCGCTGACCGTGGAACAGGCGATGCAGGCCCTGGCCATCAAGTCGGCCAACGACATCGCCGTCGCCCTGGCCGAGAAGCTCGGCGGATCGGAATCCCGCTTCGCCGCGATGATGACCCTGCGCGCCGAGGAGCTCGGCATGCGCAACACCCGCTTCGTCAACGCCTCGGGCCTGCCCGACAGCCGCCAGATCTCCACGGCCCGCGACATCGCCATCCTGTCGCGCGCGGTGATGCGCGACTACCCGCAGTACTACAAGCTGTTCAGCCAGCAGAGCTTCACCTTCCGCGGCGTGACCATGCGCAACCACAACGGCCTGCTGGGACGCATGCCGGGCGTGGACGGGCTGAAGACCGGCTACACCAACGCCTCGGGCTACAACATCGCGGTCTCGGCGGTGCGCGACAATCGCCGCCTGATCACCGTGGTCCTGGGCGCCCCGTCCACCGCCATCCGCAACAACAACGCCGAGGACCTGATCCTCACCGGCTTCGACGTCATGGCCCGCCGCGAACGCGGCGAGAACATCACCGTCGCCCAGAACCTGTTCGAGCCCGAGCCCACCGGCCCGATCGTGCGCCCCTCCATCGAACAGGGCGACAACGAGCAGGACGGCCTGAAGATCGTCCTGGCCTCGGCCACGCCCTCGCCCGCCG
This sequence comes from Phenylobacterium sp., assembly GCF_031984885.1. GTDB lineage: Bacteria > Pseudomonadota > Alphaproteobacteria > Caulobacterales > Caulobacteraceae > Phenylobacterium. The sequence continues at coordinate 16,456 of NZ_DAMABV010000016.1, read as the reverse complement.
CCTCGCGCACCAAGATCGTCGAGCCCTCGAAGAGCGCGGCCGGCAAGGGCGGCAAGTGGTCGGTCCAGGTCGGCGCGTTCAAGACCAAGGCCGACGCCAAGGAGCAACTGGCCCTGGTCAGCAAGCGCTTCGGCAAGCACTTCAACGCCGCCAACGGCGACGTCGGCGCGAAGGTCGGCGGTTCGTACCGGGCCCGCTTCTCCGGCTACACCGAGGCCTCGGCCAAGGACGCCTGCCAGGCCCTGAAGGCCAAGCGCCTGGCCTGCATGGTCGTTCGCCCGACCTGACGACTACTTCTTGAGCAGACGATCCCTGGCCGCGTTGAGCTGCGCGGCCAGGCCGCTGGTCCCGCCCTTGTCGGGGTGGGCCATGCGCATCAGGCGGCCGTAGGCCTCGCGGATCTCCGCCTCGGTGGCCTGCGGCCCGACCCCCAGGATGGAGCGGGCCTCGCTGTCGCTGATGCGGCCGCCGGACGGCGGCGGGACCATCCCGGTCCGCCGCGTCGACACCGCCAGCCACAGGCCCAGCACCACCAGCACGATGGACTTGCCCCAGCCGCCGCGCACGCCGACATAGGCCGCCGCCGCGAAGCAGGCGATCGCAAAGACGCCGGCGATGAACCGCCACTCGCGACGCTTCAGCATCGGCTTGCCGCGGCCGAGCCAGACGAGCAGCAGCAAGGCTGCACAGCCGAGGGCGAAATAGATCATGGGATGGCGACTATTGCGCCGCCAGCAGCTCTTCGCCAGCCAGTCCCGACAGACCCAGCGATCCCATCAGCGCCCGCAGCTCCTGGCGCGCGGCCACGTGCTGCAGCGACATGGCCACCGGCCGGATGGTCGGCGACAGGTCGGCGATGGTCAGGCCGAACGGGAACAGCTCGCGATAGATCACCCGGTCGCGCAGGCCAGGCCCGACGCGGAAGCCCACCCGGCGCGAGAGCGCCTGGACCCGCTCGTCCAGGCGCTTGCGGTTGCGCGCCTCGGTCGGGGCCAGGCGGTTGCGCAGCACCACCCAGTCGATCGACTTGCCGGTGGCGACGGCCCGCGCCTTGCGGCTGTTCCACACGGTTTCCGAATAGAGGCTGGGACGCTTGAGCTCCAGGCTCACCGGGTCGACCACCCCCAGCATATCGAAATCGACGAAGCTGTCGTTCATCGGCGTGACGATCAGGTCGGCCAGGCCGTGCGCCGCGCGGCCGATGGCCGTGTCGCTGCCAGGCGTGTCGATCAGCACGAAGTCGGCCTGCTCGGCCGCCTTGCCGAACGCATCCTCGAAATGGGCCAGGGCTTCGGCGTCGGCCGCCTTGGCCAGTTCAGGGCCCAGCAGGAACTCGGCCGGAACCGGCGCCACCGCGCCGTTGGCGTCCAGCCAGGCCCGCCGATGGGCGAAGAAGTGCGCCATCGACTGCTGGCGCACGTCCAGATCCAGGGTCGCGACCTTGGCTCCGGCATGCAGCAGGGCGGTCGCCAGGTGGATGGCGATCGTGGACTTTCCAGCCCCGCCCTTCTCGTTCCCGACGACGATCACCTTGGCTTGTGACATCGATCCTTAACTCCACAACCGATTCGGCGGCTTCGCACCGATTCTATTGGTTAACAGGAACCTTCACCACGACGCCGCGTCAACGTAAGGCGCTGCAAGGGCTGTGGATGGAATGGACGCCAGGCGCCGACCGCGCCATAAGCCCCACACCCTGCCCTACGAGTTCATCATGCCTCAGATCGCCATCGTCCGCACCGTCGCCAACCTCCGCGCCCAGGTCGCGGCCTGGAAAGGCGCCGGCGAGCGGGTGGCGCTGGTCCCCACCATGGGCGCGCTGCACGAGGGGCACCTGTCGCTGGTCGCCCTGGCCAGGACCAAGGCCGAGCGCGTGGTCGCCAGCGTTTTCGTCAACCCCACCCAGTTCGGGCCGAACGAGGACTTCGACGCCTATCCGCGCGGAGAGGGCCGCGACGCCGACCTGCTGGCGGGAGCCGGCTGCGACCTGCTGTTCGCGCCGACGGTCGCCGAGATGTACCCGCCCGGGTTCTCGACCACGATCACCGTGACCGGGGTCTCCGAACCGCTGGACGGCGCGGCGCGGCCCGGCCACTTCGCCGGGGTGGCGACGATCGTCGCCAAGCTGCTCCTGCAATGCGGACCCGATGTCGCCGTCTTCGGCGAGAAGGACTACCAGCAGCTCCAGGTGATCAAGCGGCTGGTCCGCGACCTGGACATCCCGGTCGAGATCGTCGGCGCCCCGACCTCGCGGCTGGAGGACGGCCTCGCCCGCTCCTCGCGCAACGCCTATCTGACGGCGGCCGAACGGAAGGTGGCCGGCCGGATGAACCTCGCCCTGGCCGACGCCGTGCGCCGCCTGCAGGCCGGCGAGAGCGTCGAGCGCGTCGAGGCGACCGGCCTCGCGGCCCTGGAGCGCGCCGGCTTCCAGCGCATCGACTATTTCGAGGTGCGCAACGCCGACGACCTCAGCCATCCCGGCCCTGGCCCGCTGACCGTTCCGGCCCGGATCCTGGCCGCGGCGATGATCGGCAAGACCCGCCTGATCGACAACATGGCGGTCTGAACGCCAGGGAGACCTCCGGCCCAGCCGCTACCAGGCCCCCGCCTCGCGGAGTTGCCGGGCCAGGTCGGACGGGATGTCGCCGTCGACGCCGCCCGCGAGATCCGGCGGCGCGTCCTTGGCCTCCAGATAGCGCCAGCCCTGGAACGCCCGCCGGGGCGTCGGCGCGACGCGCACGATCTGCGGGTCCACCGTGACTTCGCAGCGGGCGGTGACGCCCTCGCCGACGGTGTCGACCGCCAGGATCCTCTGGCGGCACATGATCACGCCCTTGAACACGCGATAGAGCGAGCCGCCGTCGAGCAGTTCGGCCGCGCGCTTGGGCGTCTGGCGGGTGTGCATCACCCACGGCCCCGCCTCGGCGGCCCGCCAGGCGACGAGGTCCTCGATGGTGTCCAGCCCCACCACCAGCTTGATCATGTGCAGAGCCATCAGCCCAACCAGTACGGCTTGCGCTTCTCGAGGAAGGCGCGAACCCCTTCCTGGCCCTCGGGACTGACGCGGATGCGGGCGATGCGCCGGGCGGTCTCCTCCATCACCTCGTCGACCGGGCGATAGGCGACGTCCTCGACCAGCTTCTTGGACTCCGCCACCGCTTCCGGCGCGCAGGCCATCATCTCGGCGCCGATGCGGTCGCGCGCGGCCTCCAGGGCCGCGGTGTCGGCGACGATCTCGCTCACCAGGCCGATCTTCTCGGCATGCGCGGCGTCGAACACCTTGCCGGTGGCGAACAGCGCCCTGGCCTGGCGCGGACCGATCGCGCCGACGACGTAGGGGCTGATGGTGGCGGCGATCAGGCCCAGTCGCACCTCCGAGAAGCTGAACTTGGCATCGGCGGTGGCCACGGCCAGGTCGCAGGCGGCCGCCAGTCCGGCCCCGCCGCCGAAGGCGCCGCCCTCGACCAGGGCGACCGTCAGGGCCGGGATGTCCCACAGGCTCTTGAGCATGCGGGCGAGTTGCATGGCGTCGTCGCGATTGTCCGCCTCGGTGCGGTCGATGGCCTCGCGCATCCAGTCCAGATCCGCCCCGGCGCTGAAGGTCCCGCCGGCGCCGCGCAGGAAGACCACCCGCACCCCCTCGGCCCCCTGGAGGGTCTCGAACGCCTCGTGCAGGGCCGCGATCAGCTCGGCGTTGAAGGCGTTTCGGCGGAACGCACGATTGAGGGTGACCGTCGCCACGCCCTCCAGAGTCGCGTCGATGTCCACCAGCCGGGACTCAGCATCGGTGTCGGTGATTTCGACCAGCGGGTCGGCGATGGGATTGGTCATGATTGCGGTCTCCTGGACCTTTCAAGAACGCTGGACCGGAACTTTGGATCAGGCCAAGCCATAGCTCCCCGGGGCGACGCAAGCTAGGCTCGTCCCGTGGTCAGCCTGCCTGATATTCCCAGCGACTCGGCGTTGGCCCGCCTCTTCTACGAAGAGCGCGGCCATGGCGAGGCGACCTGGTTTTCGCTGCCGGGCGGCGCGACCCTGTTCCAGGCCGGAGAGCCGGCCGACCACCTCTATTTCCTGCGCGCCGGCCGGCTGGGCGCGTTCCGCAAGGAAGAGAACGGCGAGCCGCAGTTCCTGGGCGTGATCCGGCCCGGCGAACCGGCCGGCGAGATGTCGCTGATCACCGGCGCGCCCCACAGCGGGACGGTCGTGGCCCTGCGCGATTCCGAGATCTTCGCCCTGCCTCGCGACAGCTTCTTCGAGGCGGCGGAGACCGACGCCTCTGTGATGACCGAACTGGCCCGCCTGATGATCCTGCGCAGCCGCCAGGCCGCCACCAAGACCTCGATCGGCGAACCTTCGGTCTTCGGCTTCGTGGCGACGGGAGCCGCCGGCCCCGTTCGGCCGCTGGTCGACAAGATCGGGCGCGAGATCGGCAAGATCGGCTATTCCGTCACCGTCGTCGGCAGCGAAGCCCAGCACGCCCCGACCGAATGGTTCTCCGAGGTGGAGCGGGACTACGACTTCGTGCTCTACGCCGCCGAGGTCGAGGACATCGGATGGCGCCAGGTGGTCGGGCGCCAGGTCGACCGCCTGTTTCGGGTCGCACGCGGAGACGCCGCGCCGCCGCCGGAAGGGCTCGCCCATACCGAACCCCTGCAGGCCCAGGGCTTGGTCGACCTGATCCTGGTCCAGCCCCCCGCGCGCAAGGCTCCGCGCGGGTCGCAGGCCTGGGTGGACGCCCTGCAGCCGGCGCGGCTCTTCCACGTCCGGCGCGACAACGCCGACGACGTCCAGCGCATGGCCAGGCTGCTGACCGGCCAGTCCGTGGGACTGGTGCTGTCGGGCGGCGGCGCGCGCGCCTACGCCCACGTCGGCGCGATCAACGCCCTGCGGGAACGCGGCGTGCCCATCGACTTCGTCGGCGGGGTCTCCATGGGCGCGATCGTCGGCGCCGGACTGGCGGTCGGCTGGAGCAGCGAGGAGATGGACGAACGCATCCGCGACGCCTTCGTCAACACCAGCCCGCTGGACGACATCGCCCTGCCGCTGCTGGCCATGACCCGCGGCGAGAAGGTGCGCGACCGCCTGGCCAAGCACTTCGGCGACATCCAGATCGCCGACCTCTGGCTGCCGTTCTTCTGCGTCTCGTCCAACCTCACCACCGGGGCCTATCAGCTCCACAAGAGCGGGCTGCTGCGCGACGCCCTGCGGGCCAGCATCTCCCTGCCCGGCGTCCTGCCCCCGGCCACGACCGATGACAACAACGTGCTGGTCGACGGGGCGGTGATGAAGAACTTCCCCGCCGACATCATGCGCCTCTCGCAGCTCGGCCCCATCGTCGGCGTCGACGTCAGCCGCGGCCGTTCGATCACCGCCGACGACGTCGCGCGCCCGGAGTCCGTCTGGCGCTGGATCCGCTCGGGGCAATGGCGCAAGGGCCCGCCCATCGTCTCGCTGCTGATGCGGGCGGCGACGGTCTCCACCGGCCGCGACCTCGCCGCGGCGCGCGAGGCGACCGACGTGCTGATCACCCCCGACCTGACCGGCGTCGAGATCCGCGACTGGTCCGCCTATGAGCCGGCGGTCGAAGCCGGCTACCGCGCCACCCTCGAGGCGCTGGACAAGCTGCCCAAGCCGGTCACCGAATTCCGTCGCCGGCCCAGCCGCCACGAGGCGTCCGAGCCCGAATCCGTCTCGCCGATCTAAAACGCGATCAGGGGTTTGCGAACCGCCAAATCGGTCCCATATTGAAATTCCTGTTCAACAGCTGAAAGGAGGTGACCCAGTGTCTCATTGTCCTCATCCGAGTGTGGAAGCCGCGACCCGGGTCGCCGCTTACGAGGTCTCCAAGTAAGCGCCGAGTTGCGGGCCGCACTGCGGTCCGACAATGGAAGGGCCGGTTCTCGAAAGGGAGCCGGCCCTTTGTCTATCTGGGCTACCGCTTGCTCAGGCCATTACCTGCAAGGTCATGGAGCGGGCGCGGCCTCGCCGCTAGGCTCGCCCCATGATCGCGACAGCAACAGCGGTGGGCGACCACCTCAAGCAATGGCGCCAGCGCCGCCGTCTCAGCCAGCTCGACCTGGCGCTCGACGCCGAGATCTCCACCCGCCACCTCAGCTTCCTTGAAACCGGCCGCGCCCAGCCGAGCCGGGACATGGTGCTGCGCCTGGCCGAGCACCTGGAGATCCCGCTGCGCGAGCGGAACACCATCCTGGTCGCGGCGGGCTATGCGCCCGTCTTTCCGCAACGCGCGCTGGACGATCCGGCCCTCGTCTCGGCACGCAAGGCCGTGGAGGTCATCCTCACCGGGCACGAGCCCTACCCCGCCCTGGTCGTGGATCGCGGCTGGAACCTGGTCAGCGCCAACCGGATGATCCCGCCGCTGATGGCCGACGTGGATCCCGAGTTGCTGGCCGCGCCGATGAACGTGCTGCGGCTGACCCTGCACCCCAAGGGCCTGGCGCCCCGCATCGCCAATCTGCACGAGTGGCGCGCGCACCTGCTGGAGCGTCTGCGCCGCGAGGTCGAGCTGACCGCCGATCCGCGGCTTTCCGAGCTGCTGACCGAGCTCAAGGCCTATCCGATCCCCGGCGGCCAGCCGCCGCGCCGGCCCTCGGACGAATTCGGCGGCGTGGCGATCCCGTTCCGCCTGCAGACGGCCGCGGGGCTGCTGTCGTTCTTCAGCACCACGACGGTATTCGGCACGCCCGTCGACGTCACGCTCTCGGAACTGACGCTGGAGACCTTCTTCCCGGCCGACGCGGAAACCGGACAGGCGCTGCGCGCCCTCGCCGACAGCCTGCCGGCCTAGAAGTCGACGCAGGCCGGCTGGGTCACCAGAAGCACGGACTCCTGGTTGAAGCGCGCCTTGTAGGCCTTGCGCGCGGCGTTCAGCTTGAGGTTGGCGTCCAGGCCGTTGGGCAGCACTAGGACCACCACCTTGGAGGCCTCGCGGATGAGCTTGTTCTCATCGCCCTTCCATTGGCCGCCGCCGTCCAGGACGGTCAGGCCGCCGGGGAAGCGCGGCGTAAGCTCCTCGTCCAGGAACTTGCGGAAATCGGCCTCGGAAACGCCCGGCTTGCCGCCGATGTTCTGTCCGAAGAACAACTGGGCCGTGCGCATCGGCTCCTGCCCGGCCGGGCAACTTGGCCCGTACAGGCTGGCGCAACCGCTGAGCGCCAGGGCGCTCGCGGTCGCTGCGATGGCGACGAGGTGTTTCATACAGCTTGGTTAGCACGCGTCGGGCCGACCGAGAAACGGCCCCGTGGCTATTCGTCGCGTTCGAGCGTCGCCTCGACATGCTCGATGTCCGGACGTCCCAGGCGGTCCAGGATCATGTAGACCGCCACGCCGATCAGGCCGACGCCGGCGATCCCCGCCAGCCAGACGATCGTGCCGGGATTCATCCCGCCCTCGCCCTGCGGCGGCGGCATGTTGATCGCCCAGAACAGGCAGCCGCCGAACAGCGCCGCGCCCGCGCCCGCCAGGCCGAAGGCGGGCAGCAGGGCCGGCCTCTTCGGCTCGGCGAGCTCCAGCGGCGCTTCAGGCGCGGCTTCGACCGGCGCCGGCTCCAGTTCGGCCACAACCTCCGGCGCGGTGTCGACCGCCGGCTCCTCGAACAGGTTCGGCTCGGATTCGTTGGCGGCCACCAGCTCCAGCTTCGGCGGCTCGAAGGTCTCGGGCTGGGCGAACTCCTCCTCCGTCGGCGGGGTCAGGACGAAGGCCGGCTCCGCGGCCGGCTGCGGGAACGCGGCCATCACCGGCCCGGGCTCCTCGACCACCAGCCGGGGCCCCGGCTCGACCACCGGGCTCTGGCGGATCGGTTCGCTGAAGATGCTGGAGAGGCGCGAGGAGACCGAGGCCGCGGCCGCGGCCGCAGGGCTCTGGGCGTCGTCGTCCTGGACGGGGGTCGGACGCTCCTGATGGACTTCGTCGCGTTCGACGCGCGCCTGGGGCCCCTCCATCGGCGCGTTGAGCGCGGTCGGGGTCTGGCGCGGCACGACGCCCGTGGCGTCCAGGTCGATGTTCGGCTGCAGGACCGGCGACGGCGCCGGGATCCAGCCGCCCACCGGCGTCAGGAACAGCGTCTTTTCCGCCGAGCGCCGGCGGACCAGGGCGTCGACCACGATCTTCTCGCCCTCGAACTCGGCCTTGCGCCACAGCTCCATGGCGCAGGCGGCCTGGATCAGGCTGCCCTCGTTCAGGCGGCGCAGGACGGAGGAGCGGCGGAAATTCTCCAGCCCGATATTGAAGGCGAAGGCCGCGAGCGCGTCGAACTGGTTCTGGTTGAGCGGGGTGAAGACCCACTCGTTGATCGAATGCGATATCCCGATCAGGTCGTAGAGCAGCAGCGCCTCGGCGTCCTGTTCCGAGACTTCCGCGCCCTCGCGCGCCGTCAGGGTGTGGCCATGGCCGATCGTCCAGCGGCCATCGGCCAACTGGGCGGACTTCCGGCGATAGCCTTCGAAGCGCTTGATCAGCTCGATCGCCGATCTCGACACCTGATAACGCGGTTTCATGGCCTGATTGACCCATCCTGACACATGGGCGCACGCGCCCAGGGGTTAGCGGGCAAGATAGAGGCCGCTTACAGCAGGATCACCGCCGCCAGGCCAAGGAAGGCGAAGAAACCTGTGAAATCCGTGGCGAAAGTGACGAAAACTGAGGATGAAACCGCCGGGTCCCGCCCCATGCGCTCCAGGAACAGCGGCGCCAGCACGCCGGCCAGCGAGGCGACGAACAGGTTGATGATAAGTGCGAGTCCAAACGTGACGCTCAGCATCACGTCTCGGAACAGGAAGTAGATCACCCCGCCGGTGACGGCGGCCAGGGCGGCGCCGTTGGCCAGGCCCACGGCCATCTCCCGGAAAACCGTACGATAGGCGTTCACCTCGGACAGTTCCTTGCTGGCCAGGGCGCGCACGGCGACGGCCAGGGCCTGGGTGCCGGCGTTGCCGCCCAGCGAGGCGACGATGGGCATCAGCACCGCCAGGGTGACCAGCTTGGCGATCTCGCCCTCGAAGGCGCGGATGACGCTGGCGGCCAGGGCGGCGGTCACGGTGTTCAGCGCAAGCCACGGAAGACGCGCGCGAATTATGTCCAGCACGTCGGCGTTCCGGCCCGCGTCGGACACCCCGGCCAGGGCGAGGATGTCCTCCTCGCTCTCCTCCTGGATGACCCCGACGATGTCGTCGACGGTGATCTGCCCCACCAGCCGCCCGCCCGGCTCCACCACCGGCGCGGAGATCAGGTGGTACTTGTCGAAGATGTAGGCGACCTCTTCCTGGTCCATGCCGACCGGGATCTCGGTGACGGGCTCCATGATCTGGGCCAGGGGGGTGCTGCGCGGCGCCCGCAACAGGTGGCTGACCGGCGTCGCACCGACAGGTTTATAGCTGGGGTCCACCACATAGATGTCGAAGAACAGTTCGGGCAGGTCGTCGGCTTCCTCGCGGAAGTGGTCGATGGTCTGGCCGACGGTCCAGAACTGGGGCGCGGCGACGACTTCGCGCTGCATGATCCGGCCGGCGGTCTCGTCCTCATAGGCCAGGGACGACTCGATCGCGGTCCGCTCGGTCTCGGGCATGGCGGCCAGGACCTGGACGCGCTTGTCGTCCTCCAGGTCGTCGACCACGTCGGCGGCGTCGTCGGAATCGAGCTCTTCGAGCGCCTTGGCCAGGGTGGCCGGGGCGACGGTCTCCAGGACCTCCTCGCGGATCTCGGTGTCGAGCTCGGAGAGGATCTCGGCCAGGGCCTCGGGCGCCAGGTGGGCCAGCACCTCGTCGCGATACTCGGCCGACAGGAAGCCCATCAGGTCGGCGACGTCGGCGGGGTGCAGCGCCCCCAGCAGCTCGCGCAGACGCTCGGCGTCGCCGCGATCGGCGGCGTCCACCACCATGGCCACGAACTGGGGATTTAGCGCGTAGTCCTCGCCAAGGGCGAGGTCTTCCAGGTCTTCTTCCAGCTCTGGAGCAATCTTGTCGCTAGCTGCGGACAGGTCGGCCGTTTCGCGGCTCATGCTGACCTCCCTAGGCGTCGGACGAAGATTTGCTCAATCGCTGTTGAAGACCCTGATTCACTGGTGCGGTCGAGAAGACTCGAACTTCCACGGGTTGCCCCACAGCGACCTCAACGCTGCGCGTCTACCAATTCCGCCACGACCGCTCGTGGTGAGGCGCGGCAGGTAGCAAACCCCCGCAGCTTTGTGAAGCCCTACTGACCGCCCGCCATGAAGTCATACACATCTGCCGCACGCGTGACGGCGATCGAGATGCGGTCCTCGTTGATCTGAATCTCGCCGCGGGCGACCGGATGGTTGTTCGCCAGGATCCAGACTTCCTCGTTCACGCCGGCGTCCAGCGGAATCACGGCCCCCCGCCCCATGCGCAGAAGTTGCTGCATCGGCAGGGTCGACCGGCCCAGCAGGACCGATATTTCGACGTGAACCTCGTTGACCTGACCCAAGACGCAAAGCCTTTGAAACACTAGACACAGGGCGAACGGGGCTTTGACGCGCCCCCTCCGGTCACCACATTGGGTCCAACATGCTTGACCGCTCGTTAAACATATCCGCCGACGCCCCGATCTTCGGCCGCGAGGACGCCGCCGCCGCCGAATGGGCGGTGTCGCGCCGGCAGGTCCCCTACCCCGAGGCCGTGGCGGCGATGGAGGCCCGGGCGGCGGCGATCGCCGAGGGCCGCGCCGGCGAGCTTGTCTGGCTGCTGGAGCACCCGCCGCTCTACACCGCCGGCGTCTCGGCCAAGGACGGCGACCTGCTCGATCCGAATCGCTTCCCGGTCTTCGCCAGCGGCCGCGGCGGCCAGTTCACCTATCACGGCCCCGGCCAGCGGGTGGCCTATGTGATGCTGGACCTGACCAAGCGGCGGCGCGACGTCCGGGCCTTCGTCGCCAGCCTGGAAGCCTGGGTCATCGGCGCCCTCGCCCGGTTCAATGTCGAAGGCGAGATCCGCGAGGGCCGCGTCGGGGTGTGGGTCGAGCGCAAGGCGCCGGGCTTTCCGGCCCGCGAGGACAAGATCGCCGCCATCGGGGTGAAGCTGCGCCGCTGGGTGTCGTTCCACGGGATTTCGCTGAACGTGGAGCCGGACCTGGGCCACTTCTCGGGCATCGTGCCCTGCGGCCAGACCGAGCACGGCGTCACCAGCCTGGTCGACCTGGGCCTGCCGGTGACCATGGACGAGGCCGACGAGGCGTTGAAAGCCAGCTTCAGGATCGTGTTCGGCGAGGTCCAGGACGCCGAGGCGCCGGTCTAGCTCATCCCGGAAAGCGCGCAGCGCTTGTCCGGGACCCATTCGCACCATGTTCGTCGAATGAGGCGAGGCCGCGCAGCCAATTGCACCATCAGGTGTTCATGGGTCCCGGTCTTGCTTCGCAAACCGGGATGACATCTGTTTTTCTCCGGTGGCGGCTGGCGCAAGCTGCTTGGTGGATTTTGAAACACCAAGACCACGAAGGACACGAAGAGCACGAAGGCGCCGTGGCGGGTGGATGGCGTGGTGCGAGGGGTGGAGCGCGCCTCTGGCGCGTTTGTCGCGGGCGTGCTTCCCATGTCATCCCGGAAAGCCCGCAGGGCTTGTCCGGGACCCATTCGCGCCGGGCTTGACGAATGAGGCGCCGCCCCGCCGCAAAAGCTCAACTGACTTGATGACACCGCGCGGATTACACCGCCGCCGGCCGCAGCGGGTTGGGTCCGTAGCGGTTGGCGCCCATCTCGCTCCCCATGACGCCCAGCTCGACCGCGGCCCAGACCAGGGCGATCCCGAACAGGAAGTCGAAGAAGCCGACCGGCTGGGGCCAGACCGCCACCAGGGCGAACAGGATCAGCGCCGCCCACCAGCCCGACTTGCCGCGGTCGTGCAGGCGCTTGGAGAGTATGCAGGCCCCCGCATAGATCAGGGCCGGATAGACGAACCATCCGGTCAGCCAGTGCAGCGTCACCCCGACGATGGCCTCATAGACGGCGGCCAGGCCGAGCAGCAGGGCCGCGGCGATCAGGAACGGCGCGCGCGCGACCCGTCCGTCCGCCGACAGCAGCAGGGCTCCCCAGTCCGTCTGTCCGTTCATCGGTCGGGCGACTCAACGCAGCGCATCTAGCGCAGTTTAACCGCGGTTCCGGCGGCGGTGACCATCAGCATGCCGTTGTCGGCGCCCAGGGCCTCGTAGTCGAGATCGACCCCGACCACCGCGTCCGCGCCCAGCCTGGCGGCCTCGTCGCACATTTCGCGCAGGGCGATGTCGCGGGCCTCGCGCAACGCCTTCTCGTAACCGCCGGCGCGGCCGCCGATGATGTTGGTGATCCCGGCGAACAGGTCGCGGAAGATATGGGCCCCGATGATCGCCTCGCCGCTGACCACGCCGACCGTGCGCGCGATCTCGCGTTCGGCCACATAGGGGGTCGTACTGGTGATCATGCCTGCCTCCTCCGGCGACGCACTTTCGCGAACGGCCCAGGGACCTTAGATTGCAGGTCATGAGCACGCCAGCCGCCTCCCCGTCCGGATTTGATCTGACCGCGCCCGACGGCGCCGAACGCGCCAGCCTGGAGGCCGGGCTGTCGCAGGAAGAAGCCGACGTCCTGCTGCACCACGGCACCGAGGCCCCGTTCTGCGGCGGCCTGCTCGATAACAAGGAGGACGGCGTCTATTGCTGCCGCCTCTGCGGCCTGCCGCTGTTCCAGGCCAGGACCAAGTTCGAAAGCGGCACCGGCTGGCCCAGCTTCTTCGCGCCCTATGACGAGGCCCACGTGGTCGGCGTGCGCGACGTCAGCTACGGCATGATCCGCATCGAGACCCGCTGCGCGCGCTGCGACAGCCACCAAGGCCACGTCTTCCCCGACGGCCCGCCGCCGACCCGCCTGCGCTACTGCATCAACTCCGTCTCGCTGGAGTTCGTGGCGAACGGCGAGCCGCTGCGCGATCCCCTGCACCGCGGCGACAACGCCGCCCTGGCCGCCGCGACGGCCTGATGGCGACGCCGGCCCACACCGGCGCGGACTTCTACCTTCATGTGAGGGTGATCATCGGCCTGGTGATCGGGCTGTCGATCACCCGCTCGCTGGCCGGCTTCTCGGCCATGGTCCAGCATCCGGGGCGGCGGAAGCTCTATCCGATCCATCTGGGCTGGGCGGTCTCGATCCTGCTCTCCGCGGCTCATTTCTGGTGGTGGGAGTTCCGGCTGTCGGGGGTTTCCTGGACGTTCGCGCTCTACGCCTTCGTCCTGGCCTATGCGAGCCTCTACTACTTCCTGACCTGCCTGCTGTTCCCCGACGACCTGGCCGACTACGGCGGCTTCGAGGACTTCTTCATCTCGCGGCGGAAGTGGTTCTTCGGGCTGCTGGCCCTGACCTATGTCGCCGACGTGGTCGACACCGCGATCAAGGGCCACGACTACCTGGCCCATCTCGGCTGGGAATACCCGCTCCGCTGCGCGGTCTATGTCGTGCTCTGCGCGATCGCCATGTTCACGACCAACCGGCGCTTCCACGCCGCCTTCGTGATCGCCAACCTGGCCTACCAGGTCTCCTTCATCCTGCGGCTCTACTACGTCGAAGTCTGAGCCGCTTGGCGGACCGTGCGGAAGGCGCGCTAGTCTCGTCCCAAACCAGACAAGGGAGGCGACGCCGTGAAGGACTTCGCAGGTAAGACCGCCGTCATCACCGGCGGCGGGACGGGCATGGGCCGCGAGCTCGCGCGCCAACTGGCGGCCGAGGGCTGCAACATCGCCATGTGCGACGTCTCGGCCAAGGCCATGGCCGAAACCGTCCGGCTGATCGAGGCCGACGGCAAGCCGCAGGGCGCCAGGATCACCACCCATGTCGCCGACGTCTCGCTGGAAGCCGCACTCATCGCGTTCCGCGACGAGATGGCCGAGCAGCAGGAGACCGACCGCATCCACCTGCTGTTCAACAACGCCGGCATCGCCGGCGGCGGCAGCATGATCGCCGACAGCCGCGCCGCCTGGGAGAAGACCTTCAACGTCTGCTGGGGCGGGATCTATCTGGGGGTCCGCACCTTCCTGCCGATGCTGATGGCCGCCGACGAGGGCCACATCGTCAACACCTCCAGCGTCAACGGCTTCTGGGCGACCATCGGCCCCAACACCTCGCATACCGCCTATGCGGCCGCGAAGTTCGCGGTGAAGGGCTTCACCGAGGCCCTGATCACCGACCTGCGGCTCAACGCGCCGCACATCAAGTGCTCGGTGGTGATGCCCGGCCACATCGGCACCTCGATCGTCGCCAACTCCCGCAAGGTGCAGGCCGGCAGCGACTCCGACGACCTGAGCCCCGAAGACCTGGCCCAGGCCCGCGCGCGCATGGCCGCCTCCGGCATGGACGTCAGCCAGGTCCCCGACGACGCCATCCGCGCCATGGCCGCCGAGATGGCCCGCAGCTTCCTGGAGGACGCGCCGATGACCGCCGCGGCGGCGGCCAAGGTGATCCTGGACGGGGTGAAGGCCGAGCGCTGGCGCATCCTGGTCGGCGAGGACGCCCAAGTCCTGGACCAGTGGGTGCGCAAGGATCCCGAACGCGCCTATGAGCCCGAGTTCTTCAACGACTTCGCGCGCGAGGTAGGCTGGCGGCTCGGCGGCTGAGGCCTCAGGCGTAGAGCCTGGCGGCGGCCAGCTCGGCGATCGAGCTGTCGAAGGCCGCAGGATCGCCGTCATCGAGGATCCAGGCCGCCGACAGCCCGCTGTAGGCGAGGATCCACATCAGCAACCGGCGGGGATCCATGCCTGCGCGCTGCGACACCAGGTCGAGATAACGGTCCAGGCGGCCGGGCATGAGCGCGGTGGCGGTGTCGGGATTGCAGAACGGATTGGCGTAGTCGTAGCCGCGCTCGCCCAGCACGCCCTTGGGATCGATCGCCAGCCAGCCGCGCGGGCCGAAGTCGAGGATGTTGGCGTGATGGACGTCGCCGTGCAGCGGGACCACGTCGCGCGGGTCGGCCAGCAAGGCTTGAGCGGCTTCGTGGGCCTTGATCAGGACGCCGCCATGGTTGGCCGCCCCCGGCCCCAGGGCCGAGAACCAGACGTCGAGCGGCACGAGGCTGCTCGGCGGCGGCGTGGATCGCGGCGCGTGCAGCACGGCGACGGCGTCGCAGATGACGCCGGTGGCGGCGTCGTCCTGGTCGCCCCGCGCCATCGCCGCCAGCGAGCGGCGCCCCTCGGCCCGCTCCAGCAGCAGGGCCTCGTCCCGGCGCGCCAGGACCTGGGCGGCGCCCTGCCCGTCCCACCATTCCATCAGCGCGGCGCCGGCGATCTCCTCGGGCGCGGCGGCGAGCTTGAGGATCGCGGCGCGGCCATGCCGGCGCACGGGCAGCAGCCAGCTTCCCGTGTACTGCGTGGTGAAGGCTTCGCCATCGGGGACCAGGTCCCAGAGATCCAGCCAGGGTTGGAATGAAGGCCCCGTCACGCCTGTCAATGTAGGGCGCGTACGCGACGGGGCCAGGGGCGAGCGTCAGTTCTTGCGGGTCGCGGAACTGACCTGGGCGGCGTTGGCGCTGTCGCCGAAGCCGGTTCCCGATCCGGTGATCGGATCGTTGCGGCGGACCCGCAGGTTGTTCTGGACGTGGGTCACGCCGGCCAGATCCTCGACCAGCCGCTCGGCGCGATGCTTGGCTTCACGCTCGGCCACCGTGCCCGACAGCGTGATCTCGCCGCCCTCCACCTGGATGGAAACGCCGCTGGCGTCGAGCCAGGGATCGTCGGTCAGGCGATCATGGGCTTCCTCGCTGATGCGCCCGTCGGTGCGCTTGTATCCGCTCGGCCCGCGCCCGCGATGGTCGCCTTCGCCCAGCCACGAGGCGACGCGATCGCCGGCCCGTTCCCAGAAGTTGCGACGATCGGGTTCGTCCTCATAGTGCCCGGCGTGGTCCGGGTGATGTTCGCCATAGGCGACGCGATAGGCGTGTTCCTCACGTCGGCGATCCTCGCCGTAGCGCTCGCCCCGGTAGCGCGCGGGCCGGTAGGCATAGGCGCCGCCGCGCGTGATCGGCCGGTCGTCGTCGCGATAGTCCCCACGCCGGGGATCGTCCTCGAACTCGCGCCGCGCCCGGCGGGCCATGCGCGCCTCATAGGCGTAGTCGCTGGAATTGCGGGGGCTGGTGTAGTCGACGCCGCTCTCGCGCTCGCCGAAGACGTGCTCGGGCCGGCGGGGCTGGAAACTGCGGTCGCCGTAGAGCCCGCGATCGTAGCGCGGACCCTCGTCACGCTCGCGGCGATAGCGTCCGTAGCCGCGGTCGCGGTCCATCCGCTCCAGTTCTTCGCGCTCGTCCATCCATCGGTCGGACATGGTCGTTCTCCCTGGTTTTCGTTTTCGTCTTGCGAGCGACAACGAGGGATGGCGGGCCTTGTTCCGAGAAGATTGCGCGATGTGGTGCGAGGCTACAGCGGGATGTTGTCGTGTTTTTTCCAGGGATTGGAGAGTTGTTTTCCCTGG
>NZ_DAMABV010000015.1:0-91729 GCF_031984885.1 Phenylobacterium sp. | reverse complement strand
AAAATCCGCCGAGCAGCTTGCGCCAGCCGCTGCCGGAGGAAAAACAGGTGTCATCCCGGTTTGCGCAGCAAGACCGGGACCCATGAACACCGGATGGATCAGAACCCGGCAAGGCCGCGCCCCATTCGTCAGGCACGGCGCGAATGGGTCCCGGACAAGCCCTGCGGGCTTTCCGGGATGACACGGGAAGCGGGTTCGCAACAAACGCGCCAAAAGGTGAATCCCCCTCTCCCTTGGGGGAGAAGCGCAGCCGGCTAATTCAGCCGCAGGCGCACGCGTTCGCGCTGGGCGCGGGCGGCGAGGGCGGCGCCGCCGTCGAGGGTGCTGGCGTGGGTCAGGGCCTCCAGCGCGCCGGCCAGGGCGCCCTGGCCCTCGCGGGCGGCGGCGACGTCGAGCCAGGGGCGATGGTCGAGCGGATCGAGCAGGGCGCGGCGCAGGGCGGCGCGCTCGGCGCGGCCGTAGTCGCCGGCCGCCGCGGCCCGGGCGAAGACGTTGTTCTGCAGCCGGATCAGCACCGCCCGGTCGCTGGCCGGCGCCATCAGCCGGTCCAGGCGGTCGGCGACGTTGGGGGTCAGGCCCGCGTGCAGCGCCCGGCGGGTCAGCTCGGAGGGCAGCACCACCCGCCCCTCGCTGAACGGGTCCAGGGCCAGAGGGCCTTCCGGGGTCTCGATGCGCAGCAGGAAGTGGCCGGGGAAGTCGACCCCCTGGACCATCAGGCCGCACTTGCGGGCCACGTGCAGGTAGAAGACGCCGAGCGCCACGGGCAGGCCGCGCCGCCGCTCCGCCACCGCCACCACGCAGGCGTTGTCGGGATGGTCGTAGGTGAGCAGGTCGCCGGTCAGGCCGAGGTCGCCGGCCATGGTCTCGGCCAGGGCCTCCTCGGGGCTCTCGCTGCGCAGGCGCGCGGACAGGCGCTCGACGCCGGTGCGGGCCAGGTCGAGGGCCGGGCGCGGATCGCGGGCGGGATCCTCGTGCACCGCGCAGGCGGTCGCGGCCTCCAGCAGCGGGAAGTCCTCGTCCGGCGCCCGTCCGGCCTCGCGCAGTATGGTTTCGGCGTCCTCTTGGGTCATCAGGTCTACTACTATGCGCCGTTCCAGGCGTCGGGACTGTGAACCGGCAGGCGGCCCGGCGCGAGCGCGATCAGATCGAGCCGAACGGCGAGGTTTTGCAAGCTGGGCCGACGTGCGGCGATTGCGCGCCCCGCCCGGCGCAGGCGATCGCGCTGGGTCTGCGACACCGCCTCGAGGGCCGCCTCCAGGCTGGTGCGCTGCTTGACCTCGACCACGGCCAGCACCTGGCCGCGCTGGGCCAGCAGGTCGATCTCGCCCTGCGGCGTGCGCAGGCGGAAGCCGAGGATGCGGTAGCCCTTGGCCATCAGCCACAGCGCCGCCCAGGCCTCGGCCCGGCGTCCGGCGATGCGGGCCCTGGCCCCGCGCGCGCTGCGGACGCCGCTCATTTCTGCTTCAGCTCCATGGCCCGGCGATAGAGGTCGCGGCGCGGCAGGCCGAGCGCCTTGGCGACCTCGGCGGCGGCGTCGGCGGGCTTGAGCCGGGTCAGGGCGTCGGCCAGGGCGGTGTCGGCGTCGGCGGCGGTGGCCGCCTCCTCGCGGCCGGGGCCGACCAGGATCACCAGCTCGCCCTTGGGAAAGTCCATCTTCGGGTCGGCGGCCAGCACGTCCAGCGACGCGCGGGTGACGGTTTCATAGAGCTTGGTCAGCTCGCGGGCGACGACGGCCTCGCGCGGGCCGAACACCGCGGCCATGTCGGCGAGGCTGGAAGCCAGGCGCGAGCCGCCCTCGAAGAACACCAGGGTGGCGCGGATGCCGGCCAGCTCCTCGAAGAAGGCCTTGCGCGCGGCGCTCTTGGGCGGCGGGAAGCCGGCGAACAGGAAGCGGTCGGTGGGCAGGCCGGCGACCGACAGCCCGGCCAGCAGGGCCGAGGCGCCGGGGATCGGGTGGACGGGCGAGCCCTGGGCGATGGCCTCGCGCACCAGCCGGAAGCCGGGGTCGGAGACCAGCGGGGTGCCGGCGTCGGAGATCTGGGCCACGCGGCCGCCTTCCGCCAGCAGGGCCAGGGCCTTGGGGCCGCTGCGCTCGGCCGAGTGCTCGTCATAGCGCTCGACCTTCTTGGAGAGGCCGTAGGCGTTCAGCAGCTTGGCGGCGACGCGGGTGTCCTCGGCCAGCACCAGGTCGCAGCCGGAGAGGACGTCGAGCGCGCGCAGGGTGATGTCGCGCAGGTTCCCGATCGGGGTCGCCACGATGTAGAGGCCGGGATCGAGCGGGGCTTCTGAAAGGGCCGGCGGGGGCGGGTGACGCGACATGGCGCAAGGCTTCGCCGGTTATCGCTCAGGTCGCAAGCCTTGAGGTGACGTGGTCGAGCAGCAGCCGGCCGGCCGCGGTGGCGCGCAGGCGGGCCGGATCCTCGGCCAGCAGGCCGGCGGCGACCAGGTCGGCGACCTTCGGGTGGGCGGGCGAGAGGCCCAGCACGGCGACCTCCTCGAAGGCCACGCCCGGCGCGATGCGCAGGCCGGCCAGCAGCCGTTCCTCGGCCGCTTCGGTCGGGGTCAGGGTCTCGCGGGCGGCGAAGGCGCCGGCCGCGGCGATGTAGTCGGCCGGCTTGGCGTGGGCGAAGGTGGCGGTGCGCGCGCCGGCCAGGGTCAGGCGGCCATGGGCGCCGGGACCGGCCCCGACATAGTCCTCGCCGGTCCAGTAGACGAGGTTGTGCCGCGAGCGGGCGGCCGGGCCGCGGGCGTGGTTGGAGACCTCGTAGGCCTCGAAGCCGGCGGCCTCCAGCACCTCCTGGGTCGTCTCGTAGAGCTGGGCGGCGGTCTCCTCGCCGGGCGGGACCAGGGCGCCGCGGCGGACGGCGCGGTCGAAGGCGGTGCCGGCCTCGATGGTGAGCTGGTAGGGCGAGACGTGCTCGGCCCCCAGGGCGATCACCTCGGCCAGTTCGGCCCGCCAGGCGGCCGGGGTCTGGCCGGGGCGGGCGTAGATCATGTCGACCGACAGCCGCGGGAAGGTGGCGGCGGCGACCTGCGCGGCGCGGCGGGCCTCGGCGGCGTCGTGGTTGCGGCCGAGCCGGGCCAGGCTGGCGTCGTCCAGCGCCTGCAGGCCGAGGGACAGGCGGTTGACGCCGGCGGCGGCGAAGCCGGCGAAGCGGCCGGTCTCGGCGTCGGTGGGGTTGGCCTCCAGCGTCACCTCGACCTCGCCGGCCGGGGTCCAGAGGCGGCGGGCCAGGGCGATGAGCTCGCCGGCCCAGTCCGGGTCCATCAGCGAGGGCGTGCCGCCGCCGAAGAAGATCGAGACCAGCTCGCGCTCGCCGGTCAGGGCGCGCTGGGCCTGCAGGTCGGCGGCGATGGCGCGGGCCAGGGCCGCCTGCTCCTCGCCGCGGCCGCGGTCGCGATAGACGTTGAAGTCGCAGTAGGGGCAGATCTTCGCGCAGTAGGGCCAGTGGATGTAGAGGCCCAGGGCGGTGGTCAAAGCAGGGCGGCCTTCAGCTTGGCGAAGGCCAGGGCGCGGTGGCTGATCTGGTCCTTGGCGACGGGATCCATCTCGCCGAAGGTGACGTCGGCGCCCAGGGCCCGGAAGATCGGGTCGTAGCCATGGCCGCGGTCGCCGCGGCCGGGGAACACCAGGGTCCCGTCGACGCGGCCCTCGACCACCACCGCCGGACCGTCCGGCCAGGCCACGGCCAGGGCGCAGGTGAACCAGGCGGAAAAGTCCTCGGCCTCGACCTCTTCCAGCCGCTGCTCGACCTTCTTCATGGCCCCGGCGAAGTCCTTTTCCGGGCCGCCCCAGCGGGCCGAATAGATGCCGGGGGCGCCGTCCAGCGCCGTCACCGACAGGCCGGAATCGTCGGCCAGGGCGATCAGGCCGCTGGCCCGGGCCGCGGCGCGGGCCTTGAGCAGGGCGTTGCCCTCGAAGGTCGCCTCGGTCTCCTCGGGCTCGCCGAGGCCAAGCTCGCCGGCGGTGACCAGCTCGAAGCGGTTGTCGAGGATGGCGGCCAGTTCGCGGGCCTTGCCGGGATTGTGGGTGGCGACCACCAGCTTGGCGCCGGTTTCGAGTTTCAGAGCCATGGACATCTACCTGGGTACGGACGGCGGCGGACCATAGTGCCAGGCCGGCCATGTTGCATTGCAAAAGTTTAATATCGTTTTTCGATGTTTCGTTTGCTCGAAAACGGCGTTTGGCTATTGAAAGCCCAGCTTCGCAGCCCCAGATGCTGCGGTGCAACATAAGAACAAAGGAAAACTCTCTCATGTTTATGTCCCACCTCGACCGCACCCTGATGATCGCCGCCGTGCTGCTGGCCGCCCTGCCGATCGCCGCGTTGGTGACGGGCGGAGCTTTCGCCTAAGCTCGCCTGGCTGCGAGAGGACGGAGAACGGCGATGCGCGCCCTGGGGCCCGGCTCGGTTTCGAGCTTTCTGAAGATCATCCTCGACGTGGTGTTCTTCGCCCTGTGGATCGGCATCGGCGCCGTCGGCCTGATGATGCTGGCCGCCGTCCTCTTCAGCTTCAATCCGGAGCTGCTGCGCAACATGTCGATCCGGACCGGCGGCGGGACCGAGATCGACGCCCGCGGCCCGGTGCTGCTGGGCGGCCTGGCCGCCGCCGGCCTCTATCTCGGCGGGGTGCTGGTGATCGTCGAGCGCCTGCGCCGCATCTTCGCCACCCTGACCGCGGGCGATCCCTTTCATCCCGAGAACGTGCGGCGCCTGCGGGTGATCGGGCTGGTGCTCGCCGGCCTGGAAATCGGCCGCTATCTGATCTACGGCCTCGGGGCCTGGGCTCTGCCCGACGCGGCGATCTCGCAGCCGGAGTTCAGCCCGACCGCCTGGTTCTCGGTGCTGGTCGTGTTCGTGCTGGCCGAGGTGTTCCGTGAGGGCGCGCGCCTGCGCCGTGAAGCCGAACTGACGATCTGATGCCGATCCGCGTGAACCTCGACCGAGTCCTGCTGCAGCGGCGCATGTCGCTGACCGAACTCGCCGACCGGGTGGGCGTGACCATCGCCAACCTGTCGATCCTGAAGACCGGCAAGGCGCGGGCGGTGCGGTTCTCGACGCTCTCGGCGCTGTGCCGCGAACTGGACTGCCAGCCGGGCGACCTGCTGATCTACGAGCCGGGTCCAGACGACGCAGGCCTGGACGACGACCTCGACTAGGCTCCGCGCGCCGGGGCGCTAGTATGGGGCCAACCTCCCCCCGTTCCGCGTAGGACCCCCCGCATGCTGCTGCACCTGTCGACCTGGCAAGAGATCGAAGCCTATCTGCAACGTTCCAAGAGCGTGGTCGTGCCGATCGGCTCGAACGAGCAGCACGGCCCGACCGGCCTGCTCGGCACCGACTGGCTCTGCCCCGAGATCATCGCCCACGAGGCGCAGAAGACCTCCGACCTGCTGATCGCCCCGACCTTCAACATCGGCATGGCCCAGCACCACCTGGGCTTCCCGGGCACCATCTCGCTGCGCCCGACCACCTTCATCGCCGCGATCGGCGACTGGTGCCGCTCGCTGGCCGGCCACGGCTTCGAGAAGATCTATTTCCTCAACGGCCACGGCGGCAACGTCGCCACCATCGAGGCGGCGTTCTCCGAGCTCTACGCCGAGGCCAGCTTCGCGCGGGCCGAGCGGGGCTTCGCCTGCAAGCTGAAGAACTGGTGGGAGCTGAAGGGGGTGAACGCCCTGGCCAACCGGCAATTCCCGGTCGGACACGGCAGCCATGCGACGCCCTCGGAGATCGCCGTGACCCAGTGGGCCTATCCGGACGCGATCAAGACCGCGAACTATGCGCCGCAGATCGCCCCGACCGGCCCGATCCGCGAGGCGCTCGACTTCCGCGCCCGCTATCCCGACGGCCGCATGGGCTCGGACCCGGGCCTGGCGACGCCGGAAAAGGGCGGCGAGCTGGTGAAGCTGGCGGCCGCGGGCCTGGTCGAGGACGTCGCCGCCTTCGCGGCCGAGGCGTTCCCGGCGCGGGGGTAGTCACTCCAACACCGCTGTTCTTCTCCCCGGCGGGGAGAGGGGGTTCCAGGTCAGGCCGTCAGGATCTGGCCGTCCACGACCTGGACCGGCCAGGGGGCCAGCTTCTGGTCGGCGCAGGGGCCGACAATGCAGAGGCCGTCGAGGGGGCGGAACAGGGCCGCGTGGCCGCCGCAGAGGATCAGGTCGCCCTCGCGGGTCAGGTAGCGGTCGTCCCAGGCGGCCAGCGGCCAGCCGGCGTGCGGGCAGGAGTCCACATAGCCGCGGACCTGCCCGCCCACCTGGACCACGAAGCCGGCGAACATCTTGCCGTCCTCGCGGAAGCGAAAGCCCTTCGAGCCGGGATCGGCCAGGTCGGCGAGCGCGCAGAGCGCCACGCCGGGGCCCGGCCGGGCCGGATTGTCGGGGCCATCGCGCATCAGTTGGCGAAACCGCCGAGGGTCGGCTTGAAGGCGGTGATGTCGACGCGCTGGAACAGGCCGGCCTTGTTGTAGGGGTCGTCGGCCGAGAAGGCGCGGGCCTGTTCGATGTCGTCGAACTCCATGACCAGCATCGAGCCGATCATGCCGCCGTCGTCGCCCAGCAGCGGGCCGCCCAGCTTGATGTGCGCCCTGAAGCCGCCGGCATAGGCCAGGTGGGCTTCGCGATTGGCCAGGCGCAGGTCGAGCGAGGCGGGCTTGTCGAGGCAGTGGATGGCGAAGATGGTCAAGATGGTTCCCCTTATCGTTCCGACTTGAGCGGGCGCGACAGCAGCCCGGCGATGGCGTCGTCGACCTGCGCCTCGCCGGCCAGGATGGCGGCGACGGCCTCGCTGATCGGCGCCTCGACCCCCCACTTGCGGGCCAGGGCGACGACGGCCGGCGCGGAGGCGACGCCCTCGGCCACCGAGACCTTGCCGGCCAGGGCCTGTTCCAGGGTCTGGCCGCCGCCCAGGGCCAGGCCGACGCTCATGTTGCGCGACTGCGGCGAGGAGCAGGTCAGCACCAGGTCGCCCAGGCCGCAGAGGCCGGCGACGGTCTCGGCCCGGGCGCCCAGGGCCACGGCCAGGCGGGTCATCTCGGCGAAGCCGCGGGTGATCAGGGCGGCGTGGGCGCTGCGGCCCAGGCCCTTGCCCTCGGAGATGCCGCAGGCGATGGCCAGCACGTTCTTCACCGAGCCGCCGATCTCGGCGCCGATCATGTCGGTGGCGAGGTAGGGGCGGAAGGTCGGCAGGCTGAGCGCGGCGGCCAGCCGGAAGCCCAGCTCCTCGTCCGGGCAGGCCAGGGTGACGGCGGTCGGCAGGCCGCGGGCCACGTCGATGGCGAAGCTCGGTCCCGACAGCACCGCGGGCGAGGCCTGGGGCAGGCTCTCGGCCAGCACCTCGGTCATCAGCTTCAGCGAGCCCTGCTCGACGCCCTTGGAGCACAGCACCATGGGCGCGCCGGCGCGCGCGTGGGGGCGGAAGGCGTCCAGGCTGGCGCGCAGGTGCTGGGCCGGGGTGACGTTGAGCACCAGGTCGGCGGCGGCCAGGTCGGCGAGGTCGCCGGTCGCCCGCACCGGGGCGTCGAACACCACGCCGGGCAGGAAGGTCTTGTTCTCGCGCGTCGCGTTGATGGCGCCGACCACCTCCGGCTCGCGCGCCCAGAGCGTGGTGGAAAGGCCGGCCCGCGCGCAGACCAGGGCCAGCGCCGTGCCCCAGGCCCCGCCGCCGATGACGCCTGCGCTCTTCATGCCTTGGCTCCCTTGCGGCCGAATGCGTGGGTCGGGTTGGCGGCGGCCGCCTCCGGATCCAGCGGCCAGCGCGGCCGGGCCGGGGCGTCCAGCGGGTCGGAGATGCCCAGCGCCAGGCGCTCGGCTCCGGCCAGGGCGATCATCGCCGCATTGTCGGTGCAGTAGGCCAGCGGCGGGGCGTCGAACGAGAATCCGTGCTTTGCGGCGATCTGCTGCAGGGCCGTGCGCACCGCCTGGTTGGCGGCGACCCCGCCGGCGACGACGAAGCGCAAGCCTTGGCCGGGCCGCTCGGCGGCGTAGGCGGCCATGGCCCGCTCGGTGCGCTCCGAGAGCTGGCGGGCGATGGCGGCCTGGACGGCGGCGGCCAGGTCGCGGCGCTCGTCCTCGGTGGTCACGGTCGCGGCGAAGCGGGCGGCGGCGGTCTTCAGCCCCGAGAACGAGAAGTCGAAGCCCTTGCGGCCCAGCAGGGCGCGCGGCAGGTCGTAGGCCGTGGGATCGCCGCCTTGGGCGAGCTTCTCCAGGGCCGGGCCGCCGGGATAGGGCAGGCCCATGGACTTGGCGATCTTGTCGAAGGCCTCGCCGGCCGCGTCGTCGATGGTCGAGCCCAGGCGCCTGCAGGCGCCGACGCCCTCGACGCTGAGCAACTGGCAATGGCCGCCGGAAACCAGCAGCAGCAGGAAGGGATAGGGGATGTCCGCCGCCAGCCGGGCCGAGACGGCGTGGCCCTCCAGGTGGTTGACCGCCACCAGCGGCAGGCCGCGGGCCAGGGACACCGCCTTGCCGAACGAGAGGCCGACCATCACCCCGCCGACCAGGCCGGGACCGGCGGTGGCGGCGACGCCCGAGAGGTCGCCATAGCCGAGGCCGGCGGCCTGCATCGCCTCGGCGGCGACGGCGTCGATGGTCTCGACGTGCGAGCGGGCGGCGATCTCGGGCACCACCCCGCCATAGGGCGCGTGCAGGGCGAACTGGGCGCCGATCACGGAGGACAGCACCTGGACCTGGCCGCCGGCGTCCAGGCGCACGACCGCCGCGGCGGTCTCGTCGCAACTGGTTTCCAGGCCAAGGACGGTCAGCGGCTCTGTCAACTAAGGGCTCCCGCCGGTTGCGGCATTCGGTCCGGTCCTATAGGCCGGGGCTTCCTTTGAAACGCCGAGGTAGACTGCGCGTCGTGCCCACGCAACCGCCCGTCCGGATCGGAGCCCGCGGCTCCAAGCTTTCGCTGGCCCAGACCGGCATCGTCCAGCGCCGTATCGCCGCCGCCCTCGGCGCCGACCCGACCAACCCCGCCGAGGTCGAGGCGGCGGCCCAGATCGTGGTGATCACCACCACCGGCGACCGGGTGCAGGACCGCCGGCTGCTGGAGATCGGCGGCAAGGGCATGTTCACCAAGGAGATCGAGGAGGCGCTGCTGTCGGGCGCCATCGACTGTGCGGTGCACTCGATGAAGGACATGCCGGCGCTGCTGCCCGAGGGGCTGTGCATCGCCGCGATCCCCGAGCGCGAGGACCCGCGCGACGCCTTCCTGAGCCACAAGGTCGCGCGGATGGAGGATCTGCCGCAGGGCGCGATCCTCGGCACCGCCTCGCTGCGCCGCCAGGCCCAGGCGCTGAACCGCCGCCCCGACCTCGACGTGCGGATGCTGCGCGGCAATGTCGACACCCGGCTGGCCAAGCTGGCGGCGGGCGACGCCGATGCGATCCTGCTGGCCATGTCCGGCCTCAACCGCCTGGGCCTTGGCCACCTGCCGCAGAGCCTGCTCGACCCGGTGGCGTTCCCGCCGGCGCCGGGCCAGGGGGCGCTGGCGATCGAGACCCGGGTCGCCGACATCGACAAGCCGTGGCTGGCGGCCATCCGCCACGCGCCGACCGGCGTGGCCGTGGCGGCCGAGCGCGGCGCCCTGACGGCGCTGGAAGGCTCGTGCAAGACCGCGATCGGCGCCTATGCGCGGCTGGCGAACGGCTCGCTGCACCTGATCGTCGAGGCGCTGTCCGCCGACGGCGCGCACAAGTTCCGCCACGAAGGCTCGGCCGAGCTGTCGTCCGCCGCCGATCCGCAGGACGCCGCGCGGGCGCTGGGCCTGTCGCTGGGCGAGGCGGTCAAGCGCGAGGGCGGCGACCTGATCCTGCCGCCGGAATAGGTTTCGCCTCGCGGCGGATTGATTCACGCGCTCTACCCCTCCAGGGTTGCAGGACGAGATGAACACACCGCGCCCGTTGAAAATCTGGATCACCCGCGCCCAGCCGGGCGCCGACGCCACCGCGGCCCGCGTGCGCGCGCTGGGCCATGAGCCGTTCGTGGCGCCGCTGCTGGCGGTGCGCCTGCTCGAGGGCGTGCAGGTCGACCTGACCGACGTGAAGGCGCTGGCCTTCACCAGCGCCAACGGCCTGCGGGCCTTCGCCGAGGCGTGCAGCGACCGCTCGCTGCGGGTGTTCGCGGTCGGCGCGGCCACCGCCCAGGCGGCCAGGGACGCGGGCTTTCGGCGGGTGCTGTCGGCGGACGGGGACGTCAACGCCCTGGCCGAGGGCATCGCCGCGCGCAGGAACGAGATCGGCGGGATCGTGCTGCATCCCGGCGCGGCCGAACTGGCGGGCGACCTGGCCGGGGCGCTTGAGCGGGCCAAGGTCGAGGTCCGCGCCCTCACCCTCTACGACACCGTCCCCGACGTTCTGAACACGCACCAGATCGAGCAGCTCGGCGAGGTCGACGTCGCCCTGGTGCATTCGGCCAAGGGGGCCAAGGCCCTGGCCGGGGTGCTCAAGGCCCATCCGCAGCCTGGCCTGCGCATCCTGGCGCTCTCCAAGGCGGTGCTGAAGCCGCTGGCCCGGACCCGCGTGGCGGCGAAGGTCTTCGCGCCCTTTCCCCTCGAAGCGGCCGTGCTGAATCTGATAGATCGTCAGCCATGAGCGACCAGTTGTCCGCCCCGCGCGATCCTGGATCCTACGGCCGGCGCCGGTCCCTGGGGCTGGGCGTCGGGGCGCTGATCCTGTTCGGCGCCGCCTGCGCGGCCGGGGGCTATGGCCTGGCCCGGTTCGGCCCGGCGCTGCCCGAGCTCTATCCCGACAAGCCGCGGACCGGCGCGGTCAGCGAGGCCGCGCCCTTGGCCGCGCTTCCGGCCCCGCCGGCCGAGCCTGCGCCGCTGGCGCCGCCCGCGCCGCCGCCGGCCGCGCCCGACGCGGCCAGCGGTTCGGCGGTGAGCCAGCGGCTCGAGGCGCTGGAGAGCGACCGCAGCCGGCTGGCCTCCGCCTCGGCCTCGGCCCTGGCCGCCAGCGCCCTGCTGCAGGCCGCGCAGGGCTCGCGGCCGTTCGCGACCGAGGTGAAGGCGATGGCCGCCATCGCCCCCTCCCTCGACCTGGGCGCCCTGCAGGCGGAGGCCGAGCGCGGCGCGCCCAGCCGCGCGGCCCTGGCCGCCAGCTTCCCGGACTATGCGGCGCGCGCCGCCTCGGCCGCCCGCGCGCCGGGCGAGGGCGCCGGGGTGCTGGCCCGGGTCGGCCATGCGCTTAGCCGGGTGGTCGCCCTGCGCCGGGTCGGCGAGGCGCCGGGCGATGGCCCGGACGCGATCCTCGCCCGCGCCGAGCGCCAGATCGAGGACGGCGACGTGGTCGGGGCGCTGGCCGTGCTCGACGCCCTGCCGGCCGACGCCAAGGATGCGCTGGGGCCCTGGCGCGACCGGGCCGAGCGCCGCGCCAAGATCGATCGCGAGATCGCCCGCATCCGCGCCCAGGCGCTGCAGGAGCTGTCGCAACTGGCGCGGAGCGGCGGATGATCCGCGCCGCGATCATCGTCTTCCTGGTCGCGGCCCTGGCCACCGCCATGCTGGCCATCACCGGCGAGCCGGGGCACGCCAGCGTCGTCTGGCTGGGCTGGCGGGCGGACATGACCGCGGCGGCCTTCGTGCTGATCACTCTGTTCGTGGCGCTCTCGGCGATGATGGCCTGGCGGCTGCTGCTCTGGGCGGCCGAGGCGCCGCGGCGGGCCGAGCGGGCCCGGGCCGAGACCCGGCGCCGCCAGGCCAACGAGGTGCTGACGCGCGGCTTCGTCGCGGCCGCGGCCGGCGACGGGGCCGAGGCGCGCCGGCTGGCGCTCAAGGCCGCCGATCTCGCCGACGAGGCGCCGGGCCTGGTGCGCGTGCTGGCCGCGCAGGCGGCGGAGGCGGCCGGCGACGCGGCGGCGGCCCAGGCCGCCTATACGGCCATGCTCGGCCTGCCGGACATGCGGCTGGCCGGGCGCAAGGGCCTGATGCAACTGGCGCTGAACCAGGGCGACCGCGCGAGCGCCACGGCCCATGCCGAGAAGGCCTATGCCGAGCCCCGCACCGCCCGCTGGGCGTGGCGCGCGGTGCTGGAGGCCCGGCTGGAGGCCGGCGACTGGGACGGGGCCCGCGACCTGACCCGGGGCGCGCTGGACCGCAAGATCGTCTCGCCGCTGGTCGCTGACCGCGCCCGTGCGGCGCTGCTCGCCGCCTCGGCCGCCCAGCTCGAGGGCGAGGCCGACCCCAGGCGGCGGGCCCAGGCCCAGGAATATGCGGCCGAGGCCGCCAAGCTGCAGCCCGGCTTCGCGCCCGGGGTGGTGATGGCCGCGCGTCTGCTCAGCCTCGACGGCAAGCCGGGCCGGGCGGCGCAGGTGCTGGAGAGCGCCTGGAAGGTCGGGCCGCACCCGGCGCTGTGGCTGGCCTATCGCGACCTGAAGACCGACGAGACCCCGCGCCAGCGCGGCGAGCGGCTGCGGCGCCTGGCCCTGCTCAATCCGGCGGCCCGCGAGAGCCGGATCCTCCTGGTCGAGCAGGCGCTGATCGCCGGCGACGCGCCGGGCGCCCTGGAGGCCGTCAAGGCGCTGGAGGGCGAGCCGGTGACCGCCCGCATCGCCGGCCTGTTCGCCCGCGCCGCCTTCGCCGCCGGCCAGCCGGACGAGGCGCGGGTCTGGCTGGCGCGCGGCGTCAGCGCGCCGCAGGAGCCGGACTGGTCCGACCTGGACCCCGAGGGCCGCGCCTTCGCCTATCAGCCGCAGGACTGGGCCCGGCTGGTGGTCAGTTTCGCCGAGAGCGGCGAACTCATCCATCCGCGCCACGAGCGGCGCGAGCGGACCATGAGCGAGCTGCCCGAACTGCCGATTTCCTATGCCGATTCAGCGCCTTTCCTGGCGACGCACGAGGCGCGGCCGGCCCCCTACGACATCGCCGACGGGGTCTATGACGACGAGGAGGAGCCGCCGCCGCCGGCCCCGCGCGGCGGCGAACGTCGACCTTCTGGAAGGCGACGCTTGGCGAGCGCGCCGAGAGTCGCTAAGTAGGCGCTCCCTCGCGGGCCAAATCGGCCGGCGAGCGCGTACCAGGCCGCTTTAGCTCAGCTGGTAGAGCACCTCATTCGTAATGAGGGGGTCACAGGTTCGAGTCCTGTAAGCGGCACCATCCCACATCAGATGTTTCGCGCCGGCCAAACGAAAAGGCGCGGTGGGCCGCGCCTTCGGTTGTTCGGCTGGCGGCCGCGCTAGGTCGGGGAGCCGGCCGGCGCTGGGGGCGCGGGCGGCTTGGCGGCGGGCTTGGGCGTCTCGGGCTTGTACTTGTCGTTGTAGGTGATCTTCTCGTCCGCGCCCTTGCGGAGGGTCTCGACCTGCCGGGCCACGGCGTCCTGGGTGCGCTGCTGCTTCAGGCCGGCGGTGGCGTAGTTCACGGCGCGCTCGCCGGTGAACGGCAGGCTGCGGCTTTCGCGGATCTGGTTGACGAATATGGCCGAGCCGCGCGGGAAGATGAAGATCTCGCCGGGCGGCAGCTTCATCAGGGTGTCGGTCAGGCCCTCGGGCGCGTTGAGGGTGTCGAGCACGGTGGTGGTGCGCTGGAAGTCCAGGTTCTGGCGCCCGAGCACGGCCTCGACCTGCTCCAGGGTCGTCAGCGGCTCGAACTCCTTCATCAGGGCGGGGGTGAACTTGCCCACGACGATCTGGTCGACGACCATCACCCGCCGGTCGGCGAACATGTGGGGGTGATCGGCGACGAACTTCTCGGCCTCGACCCGCGAGGGGCTGGCGACGGCGGCGGCGATCTTGCGCTGCATGGCGCCGACCAGCATGGCTTCCTTGGCCTGCATCTCCTGCTGGGCGAAGGCCGGCGTCTTGTCGAGCTTCTGTTCCTTGGCGGTCTGGGCGATCAGCTTGCGGGTGATGATCGATTCCAGGGCGGCCTGCTCCATGGCCTTGCGCTGCTGGGCGTCGGCGGGCGCGGCCCCGCCAAGTTCGCGATTGAGTTCGGTGACGGTGATTTCCTCGCCGTTGACGGTGGCCACGACCTGGCCCGTCGGCGCCTTGGAGCCGCCGCCGATCAGGTCGCAGCCGCTCATGGCCACGCAGGCCAGCAGCGCTGCGCCATGAGTCCAGTTCAATTTCATCGATCTCTCCCCGAGTGTGCCGCAGCGGCCCTCCAACCTGGCGCGCCATGTTAGCGTGCGCCGGTCAACCGAGGCTGGCCGCGGGTCTCTTTAACCTCGAAACGTCTTAAGCTGGCACGAACGGCGATCTTCGGCGAGGGTGATCCCGGCCGCGACGAAACGGCCCCTCGCCCGGGGCGCCTTCCTTGGCCTTTGGTGTTGCAACTCAAGGCCGGACAAGGGAAAACGCCTGCCGCCCGCTCGGCCTCGCCGGGTCGGGTCCCCCATGAGGTCCGCAAGTCCCAGCCCATGAGCGACGAACCCAAGCGCCGCCCCATACTCTCGCTCAAGAATCCGCCCAAGGTCGTCGTGCCTGAGGGGCCGAAGAAGGCTGCGCCGCCGCCGCCCCCCCCGGCGCCCGCGCCGGTGCAGCACGACTGGAAGTGCAAGCCCTGCGGGGCGGGGCTCTCGGTCGAGGCGTCGCTGGCGGACGAGGTCGTGATCCGCTGCCCGTCCTGCAACGCCAAGCTCGGCACGGCCGGCGATTTCCGCGCCGATCCGCCGCCCACGAAGCTGCGGGCGCGCCCGGCCAGGCGGGCTTAGGGGCCGACCACCTCGCGCATGACCGGCCCGATCTCGTCGTGCAGGACGATGTCGGCATAGGCGTCCTGGTCGGTGGGCTCGCGGTTGACGATGGCCAGGGCCGCGCCGTTGCGCTTGGCCAGCAGCGGGAAGCCGGCGGCCGGATAGACCACCAGGGACGAGCCCAGCACCAGGAAGAGGTCGCAGGCCAGGGTCGCGGCCTCGGCGCGGTCCATCGGCTCGCGCGGCATGGACTGGCCGAACGAGATCGTCGCCGACTTCACCAGCCCGCCGCAGGCCCGGCAGACCGGGATCTCGCCGCGCTGTGTGAAACTTTCGCGAAATTCGTCGAACTCGTGGCGCAGGCCGCAATCCAGGCAGCGCGCATAGTGGGCGTTGCCGTGCAGCTCGATGACCTTGTCGTCCGGCACGCCGGAATCCTGGTGCAGGTTGTCGACGTTCTGGGTGATGACCGCCGTGGCCCTACCTTGGCCGACAAGCTTGGCGACGGCGGTATGACCGTCATTGGGCCGCGCGCCCGTCCACTTCGCCGTGCCCGAGAACACCCGCGTCCAGGCCTCGCGACGGCGACCCTCGTCGCCCACGAACTCCTGGAAGTAGATCGGCTTGATCTTGCTCCACACCCCGCCGGGGCTGCGGAAATCGGGGACGCCGGACTCGGTGGAGATGCCGGCCCCGGTGAAGACGACGATCCGGCGCGCCTTCGCGATCGCCTGCGCCAACTGCTCGCGCATGCAAGCTCCTCCTGACCACTATCCCCTGGAAGATGGGTAGCGCGTCGCGACGCGCAACGCCATCGCGGTATGACCCGCCGCCGAACAGGTATTACCGGGCGTCGGATATAGGTATTACCACGCCTGAAGCGAGATGATCGTCACAAAGGCGTCGCATCTGTTCCAGCGGACACTTCGGATGCGACAATTTGGCAGGCCCCCATTAATCACGATTAACAATCCATAAGCCTGTTTTCGCTAGTGAATGCTGCGAATTGTACTGTTGGGGGCTTGCAGTGAATTTCAGTAACGCGCGCATATCCGCGAAGTTGATCATGGCGTTCGCCGTGATCCTCTCCGTCTTCACCCTGGCCTCGACGGCCGTGTTCTTCAGTCTCGCGGCCACGCACAAGGCCGCCGAGCAGAACAATGTCAGCAACCTGAACACCCAGGACGTGATCGGCGTGCTCTCCAACCTGGTGGAGCAGCAGAACGCGACCCGCGGCTTCGCAGCGACCCGCGACGCTGACCTTCTGAAGAACTACGAAGCCAACGGCGCGGCGGCCGACAAGAGCCTGGCCGCGTTCGCCGAACGCACCACCCGCCCCGAGCAGCGCGAACGCGCCGCCCGCCTGAAGACGGCGATCGACGCCTGGCGCGCGAAGAACGACGAGATCATCGCCCTGGCGCGGAACCCGGCCACCGAGTTCCAGGCGCTGTCCATGATTGGCGAGGCCCGGCTGGGCGACGTGCGCACGATCCAGGCCGAGATCATGGAAGGCCAGCGCAAGCTGGTCGCCCAGCGCTGGGAACAGCAGCAGACCGCCATGGACCAGGCGCGCATGACCCTGATCGGCGGCAGCCTGGTGGCGATCCTCGCCGCGGCCGCCATGGCCTGGCTGCTGTCGCGCGCCATCGCCACCCCGGTCAGCGCCATGACCCGCGCCATGGATCGGCTGGCCGGCGGCGACAACACGATCGACGTGCCGGCGGTCGGCCGCAAGGACGAGATCGGCCAGATGGCCCAGGCGGTGCTCTCCTTCAAGGAGGCCGCGATCCAGAAGCTGCGCGTCGAGGCCGAGGTCGCCGAGCAACGCGCCGCCGCCGAGCTGGAGCGCAAGGCGCGCGAGGACGAGAAGGCCCGCGAGGCCGAGCAGGACGCGGTCGCCATCGGCGCCCTGGCCGAAGCCCTGGGCAAGCTGGCCCACGGCGACCTGACCCACCGCATCACCGTCGCCTTCGCGCCGAAGGCCGAGCAACTGAAAACCGACTTCAACGCCGCCGTCTCCACCTTGCAGGACGCCATGCGGGTGATCAGCGGCAACACCACCAGCATGCGCTCGGGCGCCGGCGAGATCAGCCAGGCGGCCGACGACCTGTCGCGCCGCACCGAGCAGCAGGCCGCCAGCCTGGAAGAGACCGCCGCAGCGCTCGACCAGATCACCGCCACGGTCAACAAGACCGCCGAGGGCGCCAACCACGCCCGCGACGTCGTCGAGACCGCCCGCGTCGACGCCGAGCGCAGCGCCGCGGTGGTCAACCGCGCCACCGCCGCCATGGGCGAGATCGAGGAATCGTCCAGGCAGATCGGCCAGATCATCGGGGTGATCGACGAGATCGCCTTCCAGACCAACCTGCTGGCCCTGAACGCCGGGGTCGAGGCCGCCCGGGCCGGCGACGCCGGCAAGGGCTTCGCGGTCGTCGCCTCCGAGGTCCGGGCCCTGGCCCAGCGCTCGGCCGAGGCGGCCAAGGAGATCAAGACCCTGATCAACGCCTCGACCCAGCAGGTCGGCCAGGGCGTCGACCTGGTCGCCGAGACCGGCAAGGCGCTGCAGCGGATCGCCGCCCAGGTGGCCGAGATCAACGGCTCGGTCTCGGAGATCGCCGCCAGCGCCCAGGAGCAGGCCGTCGGCCTGCAGCAGGTCAACACCGCCGTTAATCAAATGGATCAGGTCACGCAGCAGAATGCGGCCATGGTCGAAGAGTCAACCGCCGCCAGCCATGCGCTCGCCAACGAGGCCGTCGAGCTCGCCCGCCTCATGGGCCAGTTCTCGATCGGCCAGGACCAAGGCCGCCCGATCGCCCGCAAGGCCCCCGCGCCGCGCGCCGGCAAGCCCGTCGCGAGCCGGGGCTACAGCTCCGGCGCCGCCACGGCGGCGAAACTCGAGCCGGTCGGAGAAACCGACACTTGGGAGGAATTCTGATGGAAGCCGCCACTTCGCGTATCCCCTCGCCCGGGGCTGAACTGATCTCGGTCCGCATCGGCGAGCAGGCCTATGCGATCGACATCATGGCCGTCCGCGAAATCCGCGGCTGGTCGGCCGCGACCCCGCTGCCGCACGCCCCGCCGCACGTGCTGGGCATGATGAACCTGCGCGGGGCGATCCTGCCGGTCATCGACCTGGGCGCGCGCCTGGGCCTGGGACCGGCCAGCCCCAGCGCCTCGTCCGTGGTGGTGGTGGCCCAGATCGGCGAGGCCCAGATGGGCCTGGTCGTCGACGCGGTGTCCGACATCCTGACCGTCACCGAGGGCCTGATCCAGCCGCCGCCGGAAGTCGGCAGCCCGGAATCGACCGCCTATGTCAGCGGCGTGATGACGACCGACACCGGCATCGTCTCGCTGCTTTCGCTCGATCACATCCTGCCGCCGGACATCCAGGCCGCGGCCTAGGGCGTGACCGCTTCAAGCGGCCGTCACGCTCTAAACGTTTGAAGGCAAGCCCTTTTGGTCCGGTTCGGGTGACGTCGCCCGAACCGGAAGGGGTCCAGCGACAGGCCCGCCAAGGGCCTGCACCAGTTCAGTCAGTCGTCGGGGAATCTAATGCTGGCTCGTCTCTCCATCGCATGGAAGCTCATGCTTGCGGCCGGTTGCGCGATCGGCGCGCTGCTGCTGCTGGCCGCCGCGCTCGTCGCGGCCAACGCCAGCGGCATGGTCCGCAACCTGTCCAACGACAACGCCCAGGCGCTGGCCGGCAAGGCCGCCGCGGAGGTGGCCAGCGACCTTGGCGAGGTCCAGGGGCTTGGCCGGTCGATGGCCGAGAGCCTGGGCGCGGCCCATGCGGCCGGCGTGCGCGACCGCAAGATCCTCTCGGAGATGATCAAGCCGGCGGCCTCCGCCGCGCCGATGATCCTCGGCTCGTGGTTCATGGAGATCCCCAACGAGATGGACGGCCAGGACGCCGCGCACATGGGCGACGTCGCTTCGGGCTCCAACCAGCTCGGCCAGTTCACGCCCTATTGGGTGAACGACGGCGGCCAACTGCGGCTCGAGCCGCTCGACACCGGCACCGACTACGAGCAGCCCTTCTACCAGACCAGCTTCAAGAGCGGCAAAGCCGCGATCGTCGAGCCCTATCCCTATGAGGTCGGCGGCAAGACCATCCTGATGACCTCGGTCACCTTCCCGGTGATGTCCGGCGGCAAGCTGATCGGGGTGGCGGGCATCGACCTGGCCCTGGACGACATCTCCACCGAGCTGGGCGCCCTGCGTCCTTTCGGCGACGGCCGGGTCATGCTGGTCTCGCCGGCGGCCAACTGGGTCTCGCACCCCGACGCCAAGCTGCGCATGAAGCCCTACGCCGACCCGGGCGCGGCCGAGCTGAAGACCGCCATGGCCCAGGGCAAGCCGGTGCTGCTGAGCGGCCTGGAGCAGTCGATCGGCAAGGTCGAGCGCCTGGTCACCCCGGCGCCGCTGCCGGGGCTGAACTCGACCTGGGCGGTGGTCATGGACGTGCCGACCAAGCACATCACCGGCCCGGCCCGCCAACTGGCCATCTGGCTGGCGGTGGGCGGCCTGGTGATCCTGGCCCTGGTGCTGGGCTCGCTGTTCATCGCCGTCGGCAAGCTGGTCCGCCAGCCGCTGGCCGGCATCACCGCCGCGGTGGGCGAGCTCTCGGCCGGCCGCTACGACAAGCCGGTGGGCGGCGCCGACAAGCATGACGAGGTCGGCGAGATCGCCCGCGCGCTGGAAGGCTTCCGCCACGGCCTGGCCGAGAACCGCGCCCTGCGCGCGGGCCAGGAAGCGGCCAACGCCGCCGCCGAGACCGAGCGCCGCCGCGCCGAGGCCGAGCGCGCCGCCGTCGCCGAGCAGCAGTCCGTCGTCGTCACCGCCCTGGCCCAGGCCCTGGAGCGCCTGGCGCAGGGCGACCTGACCGCCCGCGTCGACGCCCAGGTGGCCCCGGAATACGAGGCCCTGAAGCACGACTTCAACGTCGCCATGAGCCAGTTGCAGAACACCATGGGCGTGGTGGTCGGCGCGACCTCCAGCATGCGCTCGGGGGCCGACGAGATCAGCAAGGCGGCCGACGACCTGTCGCGCCGCACCGAGCAGCAGGCCGCCAGCCTGGAAGAGACCGCCGCAGCGCTCGACCAGATCACCGCCACGGTCAACAAGACCGCCGAGGGCGCCAACCACGCCCGCGACGTCGTCGAGACCGCCCGCGTCGACGCCGAGCGCAGCGCCGCGGTGGTCAACCGCGCCACCGCCGCCATGGGCGAGATCGAGGAATCGTCCAGGCAGATCGGCCAGATCATCGGGGTGATCGACGAGATCGCCTTCCAGACCAACCTGCTGGCCCTGAACGCAGGGGTCGAAGCGGCGCGGGCCGGGGAAGCCGGCCGCGGCTTTGCGGTCGTCGCCTCCGAGGTGCGGGCCCTGGCCCAGCGCTCGGCCGAGGCGGCCAAGGAGATCAAGACCCTGATCAACGCCTCCAGCGCCCAGGTCGGCCAGGGCGTCAGCCTGGTCGGCGACACCGGCAAGGCGCTGCAATTGATCGTCAGCCAGGTGGCCGAGATCAGCGGCATCGTCTCGGAGATCGCCGCCAGCGCCCAGGAACAGGCCGTCGGCCTCCAGCAGGTCAACACCGCCGTCAACCAGATGGACCAGGTGACCCAGCAGAACGCGGCCATGGTGGAGGAGTCCACCGCCGCCAGCCACTCGCTGGCCGGCGAGGCGGTCGAGCTCGCCCGCCTGATCGGTCAGTTCAAGACCGGCGACCAGGGCGCCGCCGCCGCGCCCATGCCGGCTGCGCCGCGCCAGCGCCCGGCCCCGCGCCTCGCCGTCGCCGGGGGCGCCTCGCGCGCGCTCGCCGCGCCGGAAGAGGGCTGGGAGGAGTTCTGATCAGGGGAGCGGCGGCGGGCCGAGCACGGCGTAGGCCGCCGGCTCGTCCAGGCCGTCGATCTCGATCAGCTTCAGCCGGGCGGTCTCGCCCGAGACGATCCGCAGCGCCGACTTCGGGCGCTTGAGGGTCTTGGCCAGGAAGGCGACCAGCGCCGCATTGGCCTCGCCGTCGGCGGGCGCGGCGCTGACCCTGACCTTCAGATAGGGCCGGCCGCCCGGGTCCAGCGCCCAGCCGTCGACGCCGTCGCGGCCGCCCTTGGGCGTCACCCGCACGGCCAGGCGCATCGACCTAGCCGAGGCCCATCAGCGCGGCGGCGGCCGAGGGCAGCAGGTAGCGCTGGACGCCCGAGATCACCAGGATCGCGATCACCGGGGTGACGTCGACGCCGCCCAGCGAGGGGATGATCTTCTGGAACGGCGCCAGCACCGGCCGGGTCACCGCGTCGAGGAAACGGGCGACGTTGTAGACGAACTGGTTGCGCAGGTTGATCACGTCGAAGGCGACCAGCCACGACAGGATGGCGTTGGCGATCAGCGCGAAGACCAGCAATCCGAGGATCGCGTTCAGGATGTAGAATACGAAGCCGACCAGCGGAGCCATCAGGAAATCCGAGTGAAATGGGGCCTCCTGTATCGGCTGGCGCGGCGGCGCTGGCAAGTCGCGACGCCGCATCGCCGATCAGCGTCTTGACAGACCCCGCCTTCGCCCCCTAAGTCCGCGCCTCCTGGGGCCGTAGCTCAGTTGGTAGAGCGCCTCGTTCGCAATGAGGAGGTCAGGGGTTCGACTCCCCTCGGCTCCACCAATTCCTTCGTGGAATTGGTTGCTTTCAGGATCTTCCGGACAATCAGATCTTCGTGCCGGGCGCGTCTTCGGTCAGGACGCCGTCGAAGTGTTCCTCGCTGGCGTCGGCTTCGGCCTTGGTGGCGCGGACGACGCCGTCGCGGTGTTCGGGCGGGCCATAGAGGGTGTAGAGGCGCAGGGCCTTGTCGCCGGTGTTGACCACGTTGTGGCGGGCGCCGGCCGGGACGATGATCGCGAAGTCGGCCTTCACCTTGGTCTTCTCGCCGTCGATCCAGACCTCGCCCTTGCCCTTCTCGATGCGGAAGAACTGGTCGTGGGTGTCGTGCGTCTCCTCGCCGATCTCCTCGCCCGGCTTGAGCGACATGAGCACCAACTGGAGGTGCTTGCCGGTGTAGAGCACGCGGCGGAAGTCCTTGTTGCTCTCGGTCAGGTCCTCGATGTCGTCGATGAAGCCCTTCATGGCGTCCCGTCCTTTGATGCAGCTCAGGCCCGCAGCATGGCCCCCGCGGGGGTCGCGCGCCATGACTCATGTCAAGTCGGGCGCGGCCCGGCCGCTCAGGCAAGCGTAACGGGAAGCCTGAGGAACACGTTCCCCGCCGCGGTGGGCGGCGGCAGGGCGCCGGCGCGGATGTTCACCTGCAGCGAAGGCAGGATCAGGGTCGGGGCGGCCAGGGTCGCGTCGCGCGCCTTGCGCTGGGCCACGAACTGCGTCTCGTCGACGCCGTCATGGGCGTGGACGTTGGCGGCCCGCTGCTCGGCCACGGTGGTCTCCCAGCGGAAGTCCTCGCGGCCGGCCGGCAGGTAGTCGTGGCCGACGAAGATCCGCGTCTCGCCCGGCAGGGCCATGATCTTGCGGATCGAGCGATAGAGCGTCGCCGCGTCGCCGCCGGGGAAGTCGGCCCGGGCGGTCCCGTAGTCTGGCATGAACAGCGTGTCGCCGACGAAGGCGGCGTCGCCGATCAGATAGGTCACGCAGGCCGGGGTGTGGCCGGGCGTGTGCAGCGCCCGCACGGTCAGCCCGCCCAGCGGCAGCTCGTCGCCTTCCGCGATCAGCCGGTCGAAGGCGTGGCCGCGGTCGTCGGCGTCATCGGCCTCGAAGACCGGGATGAAGGTCTTCTGCACCTGGGTGATCTGCGCCCCGATCACCACCTGCGCGCCGGTCTTGCGGCGGATGTAGTCGGCGGCCGACAGGTGGTCGGCGTGGGCGTGGGTCTCCAGCACATGGACCAGGCTCAGGCCCTGGTCGCGCACGGCGGCCAGGATCGCGTCGGCGGAAGCCGTCGACAGCCGCGCCGCCTTCGGTTCGAAGTCGAGCACCGGATCGACCACCGCGGCCGCGCCGCTCGCCGGGTCGATCACCAGATGGGTCGCGGTCGAGGTGGCCTTGTCGAAGAATGTCTGTACGTGTGGGGTCATGGTCGGTGCCTCCTGTGGCGCCCGACTACATATAAGAATTTGCTAATTTAGAAACAACTCATATATATCGGTCCATGTTCGATCTCGCGAACTTCGACATCGCCCGTTTCGAGGCCAGCGCCGGGGAAGCCGCCAAGCTTCTGCGGGCGCTCGGCAACGAGCGGCGGCTGATGATCCTGTGCCAACTGACCGAAGGCGAGCGATCGGTGGGCGAGCTCCTGCCCCTGGTCGGCCTCTCGCAATCGGCCCTGTCGCAGCACCTGGCGGTGCTGCGCGAGGAAGCCGTCGTGGCCACGCGCCGCGAGGGCCAGACCATCTGGTACCGGATCGCCGACCCCGCCGCGATGAAGGTGGTGGCGACGCTCGCGGAGATCTTCTGTCCTCCAGACATGAAGAAGGCCGATGCAACTGACCGCTCTCAACCCCAAGGACGTCGCTGACCTGCTGGCCCGTGGCCAGGCGGTGCTGTTCGACATCCGCGATCCCGACGAGTTCGCCCGTCGTCACGTGAAGGGCGCGCGCCTGCGCCCGCTGGCCGCCCTCGGCGCCGATCCCCTGCCGGTCCCGGCGGGCCGGATGGCCGTCTTCACCTGCCGCTCGGGCATGCGCACCGCCGCCAACTGCGCGCGCCTGGCCGCGGCGGTGGAGGGCGAGACCTTCGTGCTGGAGGGCGGGGTCGAGGCCTGGGCCGCCGCGGGCCTGCCGCTGGTCGAGGACCATGCGGCGCCGCTGGAGCTGATGCGGCAGGTGCAGATCGCCGCCGGCTCGCTGGTGCTGGCCGGCGTCGCCCTGGGGTTGCTGGTCCACCCGGGCTTCTTCGGCCTGTCGGCCTTCGTCGGCGCGGGCCTGACCCTGGCCGGGATCACCGGCTTCTGCGGCATGGCGCGGCTGCTCGCCGTCATGCCCTGGAACCGGCCGGCGCGCGCCTGACGCGCCATGGATCCCCTTGTCGCGAGCCTGAGCCTGGCGGCCCTGGGCGGCGCCGTCATCGGCCTGCTGCTCGGCGTGTTCGGCGGCGGCGGATCGGTGTTGGCCACGCCGCTGCTGCTCTATGTGGTCGGGGTGCGCGATCCGCACGTGGCGATCGGCACCTCGGCCGCCGCGGTGGCGGTCAACGCCCTGGTCGGCCTGGGCGCCCAGGCCAGGGCCGGGCGCGTGAAATGGCCCTGTGCCCTGGTGTTCGGCGGCGCCGGGTTGGCCGGCGCGCTCGCCGGCGCGCACCTCGCCAAGATGATCGACGGCGAGCAGTTGATCCTATGGTTCGCCGGCGCCATGGCCCTGGTCGGGGTTTCGATGCTGGCGCCCAAGCGGGACGAAGGCGATCCCGGCGTGCGGCTCAACGCGGCGCTGACCCGCAGGCTGGCCCCGCTCGGCCTGCTGGTCGGCCTGGCCGCCGGCTTCTTCGGCATCGGCGGCGGCTTCCTGATCGTGCCGGGGCTGATGGCGGCGAGCGGCATGACGCTCGCCAACGCCGCGGCCTCGTCCCTGGTCTCGGTGGCGTTGTTCGGGGCGGCGACCAGCGCCAGCTATGCGGCGTCCGGCCTGGTCGACTGGCCGGTCTTCGTGGCCCTGGTGGCGGGGGGCGGCATGGGCGCGCTGGCGGGCGGGCCGATCGCCGCCCGCCTCGCCGACAAGGCGGCGCTCGCCCGCCGGGCCTTCGCGCTGATGGTGCTGGCCACCGCCGCCTATGTCGCCTGGCGCGGCTAGGACGCCGCGCGCTGCAGCGGCGGGGCGAAGGAGGGCGAGACGTTGGGGAAGCGCAGGCCGCTCTCGCCGACCTGGTGCTTGAGGTTCAGCTTCGGGAACAGCAGCTCGGCCACGCGATAGGCCTCCTCCAGGTGCGGATAGCCCGAGGCGATCACCGTATCGACGCCGAGCTGGGCGTATTCCTCCAGCCGTTCGGCGATGGTGTCGGGGTCGCCGACCAGGGCGGTGCCGGCGCCGGTGCGCACCAGGCCGATGCCGGCCCAGAGGTTGGGGCTGACCTCCAGGTTGGCGCGGCTGCCGTTGTGCAGGGCGCTCATCCGCGACTGGCCGACCGAGTCCGAGCCCTTGGCCATGGCCCGCTGGAAGGCGGCGATGGCGTCGTCGGTGACGTACTTGATCAGCTCGTTGGCGGCGTCCCAGGCCTGGCCTTCGGTCTCGCGGACGATGATGTGCAGGCGGATGCCGAAGCGGATCGTGCGGCCGCGCCTGGCGGCGCGCTCGCGCACGTCCTCGATCACCTCCTTGAGCTGGGCCGGCGGCTCGCCCCAGGCCAGGTAGACGTCGACGTGCTGGGCGGCGATCTCGCGGGCGATGTCGGAGGACCCGCCGAACCAGATCGGCGAATGCGGCTCCTGCACGAACGGGAACAGCAACTGGCCCTTGTCGATGGACAGGTACTTGCCCTGGTGGGTCACGCGCTCGCCGGTGGCGAGCTGGCGCCAGATGTTCAGGAACTCCTCGGTCTGCACGTAGCGCTCGTGGTGGTCGAGGAAGAGGCCGTCGGCCGCCAGGGCCTGGGGGCTGCCGCCGGTGACGATGTTGACCAGGGCCCGGCCGCCGCTCAGCCGGTCCAGGGCCGCGGCCTGGCGCACGGCCTCGGACGGGTGGATCAGGCCGGGGCGCGCGGCGACCAGCAGCCGCAACCGCTCGGTGAACGGCGCGATCGAGGCGGCGGTGATCCAGGCGTCGGTGCAATGGGCGCCGGTGGGCAGCAGCACGCCCGAATAGCCGAGGCGATCGGCGGCGACCGCGATCTCGCGCAGGTAGCGCGGCGTCGGGGCGCGGTCGGTCTCCGGGTGGCTCAGATAGGCGTTGTCGCCCGCCGACGGGATGAACCAGAGGAAGTCGAGCGGGGTCTTGGACATAGGGTTCTCCATGGCGCCAAGGGGGCGCGTAGATATTCCTACTTAAACCATGGGAATAATCGCACTACGAGAAATCCTTAAGTGAAACCCCAGGATTCCCAATAATAGCGGGGTCGAAAGCCGCCCCAGAAAATCTGCTGCGACTCATATCCTATTTTCTCCATAGGAATAAGGGGTGACGTCCGTCCTCCCCTTCTGGCGTCACGCACCAAGCGAAGCGTGGACCCGGCCGGCGGGTCCACGCGACGCCCTCTGACCGCCGGCGCGCAAGCGCCCAACACGGCGCCGAACGGCGTCTCGAACCTGTTTCATCATCTGGAGGCAGGAGGCGCCCCGTCGCGCCTCTGCGGGGATAGCTGTGCCTGAACTGAGCTTGAAATCCAAACTGATCCTGTCCGCCGCCGCCGTGGCGGTCCTGGCCGCCGCGCCGCCGCCGGCCTTCGCCGACGACGCCGACGTCTCGGTCGAAGAGGTGGTGGTCACCGTCCGCCGCCGCGCCGAGAAGCTGCAGGACGTGCCGATCACCGTCTCGGCGGTCACCGGCCAGACCCTGGCGACCGAGCGCCTGGACCGGGTCGCCGACTACGCCGCCAAGATCGCCAACTTCAACGCCCTGCAGCAGAATACCCGGGTCTCGACCCTGACCATCCGCGGGGTCGGCGGCAACGCCAACAGCGACGGGTCCGAGGCCGGGGTCGGCCTGATCGTCGACAACGTGTTCTTCACCCACCCGGGCTTCTCGTGGCTTGACTTCGTGGACCTGGAGAGCGTCGAGCTGGCGCGCGGCCCGCAGGGCACGCTGCTGGGCAAGAACACCACCCTGGGCGCCCTGGTGGTCACCACCAAGCGGCCGTCCTTCACGCCCGAGGCCCAGGTCAGCGGCACGATCGCCAACAACGAGCGCTACCAGCTTCGCGCCAACGTCTCGGGCCCGCTCTACGGCGACAAGCTGGCCGGGCGGCTGACGCTCTATCGCGACGTCGGCGGCGGCTACGTCACCAACAGGTTCGACGGCGAGGACTATCTGGGCAACGACCGCTGGGCCCTGCGCGGCCAACTGCTCTACGAGGGCTCGAACTTCTCCAACCGCCTGATCGCCGAGCACTACGAGACCAAGGAATACAACAACTTCTACCCGCCGGCCGGCGACCCGACGACCTTCGTCGACGGCACGGCGCGCAACGGCTGGGAGCGCAAGCTGCGCACCGCCTTCGGCTACGTCCCCAGCTACGACGTCTATGACAACGCCGACCTCGACACTCAGAACAGGATCGTCTCGCGCACCGACGGGATCTCCAACCAGCTCGACTGGCGGCTGGGCGGCCATACCCTGACCTCGGTCACCGCCTGGCGGCGGCTCTATTTCCGGCCGAGCAACGACAGCGACCTGACCCCGTTCTCGATCTTCCGGGCCGGCTACGACGTCGACGTCGACCAGTATTCCCAGGAGCTGCGGATCAGCTCGCCGACCGACGGCCAGTTCGACTACCAGGCCGGCGTCTACCTGCTGAAGCAGGAGGTCACCAGCAACTACCGCACCCTGTTCTTCGACGACGCCAGCGCCTTCCTGCTGGGGCCGACGGTTCCCGGCTTCGTGCTCGACGGGCTGGAGACCGACCAGGTCGGCCAGGCGCAGACCAAGAGCGCGGCGGTGTTCGGCCAGGGGACCTATCGGTTCAACGACCGCGCCAGCCTGACCGCGGGCCTGCGCTACACCTACGAGGAGCGCGAGGCCTCCAACCAGGGCCTGGCCTTCGGCGGCGCGCCGCTGACCGGCGCCCTGGCCGCCTACGCCCCGTTCCGCGCGGCGGTGGCCGGGGCTCCGTTCCTGGTCGAGGGGCAAAAGGACTCCGGCTCGTTCTCCTGGCTGATCAACCCGGCCTACAAGGTCACCGACGACATCCTGGCCTATGCCAGCGT
Source organism: Phenylobacterium sp. (assembly GCF_031984885.1). GTDB lineage: Bacteria > Pseudomonadota > Alphaproteobacteria > Caulobacterales > Caulobacteraceae > Phenylobacterium. The sequence continues at coordinate 64,258 of NZ_DAMABV010000015.1, read as the reverse complement.
CAGCTACGGTGAGAAGTCGGGCGCGGCCAACCTCGGCGCGCGGCCGGGCGATCCGATCATCATCTCGCCGGAGAAGTCGCTCGACTACGAGATCGGCCTGAAGACCACCTGGCTCGGCGGCCGGGCGATCCTGAACGGCAACCTCTACTGGAACGACATCACCGACTATCAGGCCACCCTGACCAGCCAGGTCGGCACGACGGCGCGCTCGTACCTGTCCAATGTCGGCAAGGTCCGCCTGCGCGGGGTCGAGGTCGAGGGGCAGGCGCAGCTCACCGAAGCCCTGCGGGTCTCGGCCAGCGCCGCCTTCAGCGACGCGCGCTACGAATCCTACGCCAACGCCCCGGTCCCGGTGGAGTACGGCTATGCCGGCGGCCCGGCCTTCGTCGACCTGTCGGACACCCGCGTGCCCTTCGCGCCGAAGTTCACCGGCCAGTTCAGCGTCAACTACGAGGCGCCGGTGAGCGGCGACCTCGTGCTGTTCGCCTACGCCAACCAGACCTGGCGCAGCTCGACCTTCCAGCACTCGCTCTCGCAGTACGGCCGCCAGGACGCCTATGGCCTGACCCATGCCGGGATCGGGCTGAAGGACGCCTCGGGCCGCTGGTCGGGCAACATCTGGGCGCGGAACCTGTTCGACCAGGAGTACGCGGCCGCCTTCGGCAACGCTTCGGCCAACACCCCCTATATCGCCATCCTCGGTGAGCCGCGCACCTTCGGCCTCACCGTGAGCGGCCGCTACTGAGGGGGCGCCGGATGAGCCAGTCCGCCCCCGCCCGTCTGCCCGCCTGGCGCCTGGCGGTGTTCGCCGCCCTGGCGATCCCGCTGGCGGGGGCGGGCCTGCCGCTCGCCGTCTACCTGCCGCCCTACTACGCCCAGGAGCTGGGCCTGGGCCTCGGCGTCGTCGGCCTGATCTTCATGCTCAGCCGGGTGTGGGACGCGGTGACCGATCCACTGGTCGGGGTGCTCTCCGACCGCACCCGCAGCCGCTTCGGCCGCCGCAAGCCGTGGATCGTGGCCGGCGCGCCGCTGTTCGCCCTCTCCACCGCCGCGATCTTCGCGCCGGGGCTGTTCGGGGTGGAGCGGCCGGGCGCGGCCTGGCTCAGCATCTGGCTGGTGATCTTCTATGTCGGCTGGACGCTGATCCAGATCCCGGTCTCGGCCTGGGCCGGGCAACTGGCCGCGCAGTACCACGAGCGCAGCCGCGTGCAGACCTACTTCCAGGTGGCGACCGCCGGCGGCCTGCTGCTGGTGCTGATCCTGCCGGCGGTGCTCGACCAGCTCGGCGCCCGCGCCGGCCTGCCCGCCGATCCGGGGCTGAAGGTCGCGGTGATGGGCGGCTTCATCCTGGTCACCTTCGTGCCGGCCCTGATCGGCGCCCTGCTGCTGGTCAAGGAGCCGCCGGCCCCGCCGCCGACCGCCGCGCCCTCGACCCTGCGCCGCGACCTGATCGTCGCCGCCCGCGACCCGCTGCTGCGCAAGGTGCTGACCTCGGACTTCGCGGTCACCCTGGGGCAGCTTATCCGCTCCTCGCTCTTCGTGTTCTTCGTCTCGGCCTATATGGGCCGGCCGGACCTGGCCGCGGGCCTCTTCCTGCTGCAGTTCGTGTTCGGGGTGTTCGCCGGCCCGATCTGGCTGCGCATCGGCTATCGGATGGGCAAGCACCGGGCCGCCGTCGCCGGCGAGCTGGCCCAGGTGGCGATCAATCTCGGCCTGTTGCTGGTCACGCCCGGCGCGCTGCCGCTGCTGGTCGGCCTGACCATCGCCCAGGGCCTGGCCCAGGGCTCGGGCAACCTGATGCTGCGCTCGATGGTCGCCGACATCGCCGACAAGCAGAGGCTGGAGAGCGGCGAGGACCGCACCGGCCTGCTGTTCTCGGTCTTCAGCCTGACCGGCAAGGCCGCCACCGCCGTCGCGGTCGGGGTCGCCCTGCCGCTGGTCGGGCTGCTGGGCTTCAAGCCCGGCGCCGCCAACGCCGCCGAGGCGCTGCTGGGCCTGAAGCTGGTCTTCGCCCTCGGCCCGGCCCTCGCCCACCTGGCCTCGGCCTGGCTGATCTCCGGCTTCTCGCTGGACGAGGCCGGCCACGCCGACATCCGCCGCCAACTCGACAGCCGCGACGCGGCCGCCGTTCCCGCAGAATGACCATCGCTCAAGCCTCGAGGAGACCCTTCAGATGAGCACCCACAACCTCGACATCCGCCCCGTCGCCGGCCGCATCGGCGCCGAAATCGCCGGCGTCACGCTGTCCGCCGACCTCGACAACGTCACGGTCGCAGCGATCGACGAGGCGCTGCACAAGTACAAGGTGCTGTTCTTCCGCGACCAGACGCACCTGGACGACGCCTCGCAGGAGGCCTTCGCCGCCCGGCTCGGCGAGCCCGTCGCCCATCCGACGGTGCCGGTCGCCAACGGCAGCAGCTACCTGCTGGAGCTCGACTCCCACCGCGGCGGCCGCGCCAACGCCTGGCACACCGACGTGACCTTCGTGCCGGCCTATCCCAAGGCCTCGATCCTGCGCGCCGTGGTCTCGACCGCCTCGGGCGGGGACACGGTCTGGGCCAATACGGCCGAGGCCTACAACCGCCTGCCCGACCACCTGCGCGAACTGGCCGACAAGCTCTGGGCGCTGCACACCAACGCCTATGACTACGCCGCCGCCAAGCCGGCCGCGACCCGCGAGCAGATCGACCGCCATCGCAACGTCTTCGCCTCGACCGTCTATGAGACCGAGCATCCGGTGGTCCGCGTCCATCCGGTGACCGGCGAGCGGACCCTGGTCCTGGGCCAGTTCGTGAAGTCGCTGGTCGGGCTCTCGACCGCCGACTCCCGGCGGATCTACGACACCCTGCAGGAGCACGTGACCCGGCTGGAGAACACGGTGCGCTGGCGCTGGCGCGCGGGCGACGTGGCCATCTGGGACAACCGCGCCACCCAGCACTATGCGGTGGACGACTATGGCGACCAGCATCGGGTCATGCGCCGCGTGACGCTGAACGGCGACGTGCCGGTCTCGGTCGACGGCCGCCCCAGCCGCGCGATCTCGCCGGCGCCGGCGACCGCGATCGCGGCGGAGTAGCTCAGGCGTCGTCCCGGAAGGCGCGGAGCGCCTGTCCGGGACCCGCCTGATCGTGCAGGCCTGGGCTCAAGCCGGGGGCGTCGGTGCGAATGGATCCCGGTCTTCGGCCTGTGGCCGAAACCGGGACGACACTTCGTGGGTCAGTGCGCGTCGTCCCAGTTGGCGGCGGCGCGCGCGTCGACCACCAGCGGCACGGACAGCGCCACCGCCGGTTCGGCGGCGCGCTCCATGATCTTCTTCACGACGGCGATGGTCGCCTCGGCCTGCGCTTCCGGGGCCTCGAAGACCAGTTCGTCGTGCACCTGCAGCAGCATGCGCGCCTGCAGGTCGGCGGCCTTCAGCGCCGCCGGCATCCGCATCATCGCCCGGCGTATGACGTCGGCCGCCGCGCCCTGGATCGGGGCGTTGATCGCCGCGCGGTCGCCGAACGCCCGCTCGGCCTGCGACTTCGACTTCACGGCCGGGATGTTGACCTTGCGGCCGAAGATGGTGCTCACGAAGCCCTGGGTCCGGGCCGCCTGCTTGGTGCGGTCCATATAGGCGCGGATGCCGGGGAAGCGCTCGAAGTAGGTCTTGATATAGGCCCCGGCCTCGTCCTGCGGGATCGAGAGCTGGTTGGCCAGGCCGAAGGCCGAGATGCCGTAGACGATGCCGAAGTTGATCGCCTTGGCCCGGCGGCGGGTTTCGGCCGGCATGCCCTCGATCGGCACCCCGAACATCTCCGAGGCGGTGGCCGCGTGAATGTCGTGGCCCTCCATGAAGGCCTTCTTGAGCTGCGGGATGTCGCCGACATGGGCCAGGATCCGCAGTTCGATCTGGCTGTAGTCGGCGCTGATCAGCACATGGCCCGGCTCGGCGATGAAGGCCTTGCGGATGCGCCGGCCTTCCTCGGTGCGGATCGGGATGTTCTGCAGGTTGGGGTCGGACGAGGACAGCCGCCCGGTGGTGGTCGAGGCCAGGGCGTAGGAGGTGTGCACCCGGCCGGTCCGCTCGGCGATCGCCGCCACCAGGTTGTCGGTATAGGTGCCCTTCAGCTTGGAGAGCTGGCGCCAGTCGAGCAGCACCCGCGGCAGCTCGTGGCCCTGGGCGGCCAGGTCCTCCAGCATCGAGGCGTCGGTCGAGGCCGCGCCGGTGGCGGTGATCTTGCCCGAGGCCAGGCCCATCTCCTGGAACAGCAGCTCGCCGATCTGCTTGGGGCTGCCCAGGTTGAACGGCCGCCCGGCGATCCGGTGCGCCTCCGCCTCCAACTCGCCCATGCGGACCGAGAAGTCGTTGGAGAGCTTGCGCAGCGTCTCGGTGTCGACCTTGATCCCCTCGTTCTCCATCTGCGCCAGGACGGGCGGCATGCCGCGCTCCAGGGTCTCGTAGACCGTCAGCAGGCCCTCGGCCGCCAGCCGCGGGCGCAGGTGGTGGTAGAGCCGCAGGGTGACGTCGGCGTCCTCGGCCGCGTAGCAGGTCGCCGGCTCCAGCGGAACGTGCTTGAAGCTCTTCTGCGACTTGCCGGTCCCGGTCACCGCCGAGAACTTGATCGGCTCGTGCTCCAGCCAGCGCTTGGAGAGCTCGTCCATGCCGTGGCTCTTGTGGAGGCCCGCTTCCAGCGCGTAGCTGATCAGCATGGTGTCCTCGATCGGCGCGACCTGGACGCCGTAGCGCGACAGGACGGCGATGTCGTACTTGGCGTTCTGCGCCACCTTCAGGACGGTCGGGTCCTCCAGCAGCGGCTTCAGCCGCGCGATCACCTGGTCGACGGGAAGCTGCTCGATGGCCTCCGGCGGCTCGAATTCGAACCCGCCCGAGCTTTCGTTCTCATGGCCGACGGGGATGTAGCAGGCCTCGCCCGGGGTCACGGCCAGCGATACGCCGCACAGGGCTGCATTGGCCGAGGACAGGGCGTCGGTCTCGGTGTCGAAAGCCACCAGGCCCACGGCCCGGGCGCGGGCGATCCAGGCGTCCAGGGCGGCCAGGTCGCGCACGCAGACATAGTCGCTGGGATTGATGGCCGCCGCCGCGGGGGTGGCGGGCCTGGGGGCCGGGGCCGCAGGCGCCGCCGCGCCGCCGCCGGACACCCGGCGGGCCAGGTTCCTGAACTCCATCTCCTCGAGGAAGGCGGCCAGTTCCTCGGCGTCCGGGTCGTCGACCGCCAGGGCGTCGATCGGCTCGGGCAGCGGGGTGTCGCAGTCCAGCCGCACCAGCTCGCGCGAGAGGCGGATCTGGTCGGCGAACGCGATCAGGGTGTCGCGGCGCTTGGGCTGCTTGATCTCCTCGGCGCGGGCCAGCAGCGTGTCCAGGTCGCCGTACTCGTTGATCAGCAGGGCGGCGGTCTTCACCCCGATGCCCGGCGCGCCCGGCACGTTGTCGACGCTGTCGCCGCACAGGGCCTGGACGTCGACCACCTTTTCCGGCGGCACGCCGAACTTCTCGATCACCTGCTCGCGGCCGATCTTCACGTTCTTCATGGTGTCGAGCATCGACACCCGGTCGCCGACCAGTTGCATCAGGTCCTTGTCGGACGAGATGATCGTCACCTCGCCGCCGGCGTCGCGCACCTTGCAGGCATAGGCGGCGATCAGGTCGTCGGCCTCGTAGCCGGGCAGCTCCAGGCTGGGGACGCCGAACGCCCGCGTCGCGCGGCGCATCAGCGGGAACTGCGGGATCAGGTCCTCGGGCGGCGGCGGGCGGTGGGCCTTGTACTGGTCGTAGAGGTGGTTGCGGAAGGTCTTCTCGGAATGGTCGAAGACCACCGCCAGGTGGGTCGGGCCCTCCGGCTGGGCCTTCATCTCGACCAGCAGCTTCCACAGCATGTTGCAGAAGCCGCTGATCGCCCCGATCGGCAGGCCGTCCGACTTGCGGGTCAGCGGCGGCAGCGCGTGATAGGCGCGGAATATGAAGCCCGACCCGTCCACCAGGTAGAGCCGCACGGCCGGCCCGTCCTGGGTCGGTTCGCGGGGAATGTCGGCGAGGGTGGGGGCGTCGAGGGGCGCGTCGGTCATGGCCGGAAGATAGGATGCGGGCGCCCGAAGGTCACCCGCCTGCGTGGCGCTCGCGCACGATTCACGCCGGGCCGAACCGCTTGTTGAGGTCGGGGGCGCCCTGGCCGGCCTGGGCCAGCGCGCCGGCGTCGCCGTCGGCCAGATAGGCCTCCATCGCCCGGCCCAGCGCGGCGTAGGCGGCGCGGAACGGGCCGGTCGCCGAGGACAGCCGCCGCACGCCCAACTCCTGCAGCCTGCCGGCCGGCGACACCCCGCCGCGGCCCATGACGTTGAGCGGCAGGGCGATCTCCCGCGCCAGGGTCGCCAGCAGGTCATCGTCGGTCGGGCCGGGCACGAAGATCCCGTCCGCCCCGGCCGACCGGTAGAGTTCGGCCCGGCGCAGGGTCTCGGCCAGGGCCGCCTCGCCCTGCGCCAGGCCGCGCAGGTAGACGTCGATGCGGGCGTTGATGAACAGGCCCGCGCCCGCCGTCTTGCGGGCCGTCTCGATCTTGCGCGCGTGCAGGTCGGGCGAGCGGCCGCCGTCCTCGAAATTGATCCCCGCCGCCCCGGCGGCGACCACGCCCCTGACGGTGTCGGCCACGGCGGCCAGGTCGTCGGAATACCCGCCCTCGATGTCGGCGGTCAGCGGGACCTTGAGCACCCGGGCCATCTCGTCGATGGCGGCCAGCAGGGCGGGGACGGGCAGGAGGTCGCCGTCCGCATAGCCGTGCGCCCAGGCCACGGCGGCCGAGGAAGTGGCCACGGCCCTGGCGCCGGCGTCCTCCATCATCGCCGCGCTGGCGGCGTCCCAGGCGTTGGGCAGGACGAGGATCTGCGGACCCTCGTGGAGCGTCTTGAACGTGTCGGCCTTGGTCATAAACGTCTCCTTCTCGTCAGCCTGGACGATATAGGAAGCGCCTGTGCGACGGGCTGGCGGAAAACGGCCTTCGTCAGCGCGCTGCTGACAAGGGATGTCAGTGGCCGTGCGGGCCTTCGTAGACGCCGGGGGCCAGGCGCTCGTCCTCGGGGCCTTCCGAGCCGTCCGGCAGCACGAAGCGGCGGTCGCAATAGGGGCACTCGACGAAGGTGGCCTCGCCCATCTCCAGCCAGACGCGCGGATGGCCCAGCGCGCCGCCGACGCCGTCGCAGGCGACCCGGCCCGAGCGCACCACCACCACTTCCGACGGCGGCAGGTCCGGCGTCCGCGCGCCCTTGGCGGGCATGGGCTCCAGCCGCGAGGAGCGGCCTTGGTCGGGAACGGGGGCTTTACGGGCCATTCTTGAACTCTCCGGCGGCGGAAGCTTGGCGGATGCGCCGCACGCGCCTAGGTATCGGACCACGGCTTCGCCCGTCAATGCACGCCCCGGACGTAAAAGAGACGCATGGACCTACCTGAGTTCGCCATCGAGGCCGAAGGGGTCGTCAAGATCTATCCGGCGACCAAGACCGCGCCGCAGATGCACGCCCTGCGTGGATTGGACCTGAAGATCCCGCGCGGATCGATCTTCGGCCTGCTCGGCCCCAACGGCGCGGGCAAGTCGACCTTCATCAACACCCTGGCCGGCCTGACCAAGAAGACGTCGGGGACCGTGCGGATCTGGGACCGCGACATCGACCAGCGCCCGCGCGACGCCCGCGCCGCGATCGGCGTGGTGCCGCAGGAGATCGCCGCCGACCCGTTCTTCACCCCGCGCGAGTCGCTGGAGGTCCAGGCCGGCATGTACGGCGTGCCGCCGTCCGAACGCCGCACCATGGAGCTGCTGAACGCGCTCGGCCTGGGCGACAAGGCCGAGGCCTATGTCCGCCAGCTCTCCGGCGGCATGAAGCGCCGGCTGATGGTCGCCAAGGCCATGGTGCACAATCCGCCGGTGCTGATCCTCGACGAGCCGACCGCCGGGGTCGACGTCGAGCTGCGCCGCCAGCTCTGGGCCTATGTGGTCGAGCTGAACCGCAAGGGCGTGACCATCGTCCTGACCACCCACTACCTCGAAGAGGCGCAGGAGCTCTGCGACCAGATCGCCATCGTCAACCGCGGCGAGGTGGTGGCCTGCGAGCCGACCTCCAGCCTGCTGCGCCGGCTCGACACCCGCAACGTGGTGGTGACGCCCGAGGAGCCGCTGCTGATCGCCCCCGACCTGCCGGGCTTCGAGACCAGGCCCCGCGCCGGCGGCGCCTTCCAGGTGACCTACCGCACCGGTCATTCCAGCGTCGAACAGGTCCTGGCCGCCGTCCGCGCCACCGGCCTGCACATCAAGGACATCGCCACCGAGGACCCGGACCTGGAGGACGTCTTCGTCTCGCTGACGACCGCCGGCGCTTGACGCTTCCGTTTCGCGCCGCTTTCGGCTAGACAGCGCAACCGCGCTCAAACGCACCCGTAGCTCAGCTGGATAGAGCGTTGCCCTCCGAAGGCAAAGGTCACACGTTCGAATCGTGTCGGGTGCGCCATTTCGGTTCAAAGGCACGAACGCCTAGCACCGCCGCCTCTACGCCAGAGGCGGCGGTTAGCGTTCGGAGCAGTTCGCTCCGCAGACCACGGATGCGGACCTCCTTCCGGCTCACCACTTCGACCCGCTGCGCTACCGCCCGAACCTGGTCGCGGGCGAACGTCCCGTCGTCGTTCCGCAGCTTCTTGCGCAGCGCGGTCGCAAAGGCGCGCAGGCTGTCCGGCGTGATCGCCGGACCGATCTTCACGACATGCGCCAGCGCGCGTTCGGCATCGCCCTTGGCCTGATCGCGAGTCGCGGTCAGCTCGGCGATGCGATCCTTAAGCGAAGAATCGTTCACGTCGATGACGCCGTTCTCGATCGCATCATAGAGTCGCTTGAGCTTCGCTTCGGCCTCGGTCGCACGCCGCTCAAGATCGGCGACATGCTCGCGGCGCTGGTTCACCCATTCGTCGCGGCGTTCGAGGATCTGATCCATCAGAGCTTCGAGCCGCGCCGGGTCGAGCAGCCGCGCTTCGAGATGATCGACCACCGCCTCATTGAGCCGGTCCATCGGCACGGTGATGCCCGGACAGCCGGTCGCACCCTGCCGCGCCTTCGTCGAGCAGGTGTAATAGCGATACTCGCGGCCGACGCTGCTAGTGCCCGTGCGCAGCGTCATCGCGCCGCCGCAGCACGCGCAGAAGCAGATGCCGGTGAGCAGCGTCGGGCCGCCCACCGCCATCGGCGCCATCATCTTGGGGCTGCGCGCCTTGAGCGAGCGTTGCACGGCCTCGAACTCGGCTTCCGACACGATCGCCGGCACTTCCATGACGGCGTGCTCGCTCTCCGGCTTCGGTGTCTTCGTCTTGTGATCGCGGGTGTTGAAGCGGTGCTGGCCGACATAGGTCGTGCGGGTGAGAACCTGATGCACCGCGCCCAAGCCCCAGCGCCCGCCATCGCGAGTGCGGATGTTGTTCTCGTTGAGCCAGATGGCGATCGACTTGAGGCCCATCGGCCCTTTGTTATCGACGCCGTTGAGCGCCATGCGGTAGATGCGCCGCACTGTCTCGGCCTGGAGCGGGTCGATTTCCAGCTTCTTCTTGATCTTCGCGCCACGCTCGCCTGCCGCAACCACGCGATAGCCGATCGGCGCCCGCGCGCCGTTCCAGAAGCCTTGGCGGGCGTTCTCCTTCATCGCCCGCAGCGTATGCTTGCCATTCTCCTTCGACTGGTATTCGTCGAACAGCGTCATGATCTGACGCATCATCACGCTCATCGGATCATCACCCAAGTCCTGCGTGATCGAGACGAGCTTCACCCCGTTCTTCGCCAGCTTGCGGACGTAGAACTCGAACTGGAACTGGTCGCGGAAGAACCGCGAGAAGCTGTGGACGAGGATGACGTTGAATGCCGGTGGCTTGACCATCGCCGCGTCGATCATCGCCTGAAACGCCGGCCGGCGATCGTCGGTGGCGGTGTTGCCCGGCTCGACGAACTCAGCCGCGACCTCCCAGCCGCGCGACAGGCAATAGCCTTCGATTTGGCGGCGCTGGTCGGGAATCGACAGGTCGCTCTCGGCCTGGCGGCCGGTGGAAACCCGCAGGTAGAGCGCGGCGCGGGCGGTGGCCACGACCGGCGCCTCATCCTCATCTCGTCGCAGGGCGGCGCTGGTCATGACGCTTCACTCCTCACTTCACGGCAACGGTCCGAACAGCTTGTCCAGCTCGTGTCGCATATGGCCTTCGACCGCGCGCAGCTCGGCGTCGCCGATCGGAACCTGCTCCGGCCAGTCGTCGGTGACGACAATCGGCCCGTCATCCTCGCGCGGCCGGCGCGAAGCCCGGCGCGGCGCGACGCGGTTGGTGTAGTCATGCAGGTCATCCGGGCATTCGGCCCAGCGACGAGGCGTGCGGCGACGGACTTTGCGAGGAAGGGCCATCTCGGCACGCTGCCGCGTGTCCACACCTCGCACAAATGCTTCATCGCGGCGTAGCGCAGATAGGGACGTGGGGCGGCGGGCGTCATGCTTCGCCCCACGGATCGACCACCGTGGTCCGCCAATCGACGAAATCGCGGGCATTGCGAGTCGCCCGCCGCGCTCCACACGATCGTAACGATCTGTTTGTCGACCAAGCATCGATCGGTCGCACGATCCCCCGGTGTTCTGCCAGCACCATATCTCATCCTCCTTGCAGCGGCCGGTTGGCACCATGCACCACAACGCCTCACATTCGCACCATACACCTATTGATATGCAACGCAAAGCCATATACATGCATCATACTGGCGTGATCGTGCAACGCGCCACTGGGAATCGCTTATGGACCATTTCTCGATCATCCAAGCCCTCTGTCGCGCGGCAATGGCCGACGCTTCACCCGCTCTGCGCAAGCAGGTCGAGCGACTTCGTGACGCGCTGGCTAAGGATGGGGAATCCAAGCAGTCCGCCGCTCTGACCAGCATCCTCACGACCGCCGATCGGACGAAGGAGCTTTCGCCGAGCCGGATCGAGCGCTCCAAAGCGCAGCTCTCTGGTGAGACGCTGACACGGAACACGCCTGTTCCGGTCGACCGAGAGACAGCCGCGCCGTTGGCGGAGATTCTCTTTCCGGCAGACATTCAACCGACCGCGCCGCTCTTCAACACGACCGTCAGTCACGCCATTGAGACCATTATCGAAGAATGGGCCAACTTCGACGCACTGTCGGAAATCGACATTCGGCCTTCCAAGACCTGTCTTATTTACGGTGCTCCGGGGACGGGAAAGACCAGGCTTGCGCTTTGGATCGCGCAACAGCTCGATCTTCCCGTCGTGCTGGTGAAGCTGGACGGGCTCGTATCGTCGTTCCTCGGCACGACCGCACGCAATATCGGGAACCTGTTCGCCTTCGCGAACCGCCACCGCTGCATCCTTCTGCTCGACGAGTTCGATGCGATCGCGAAAGTTCGGGACGATCCGCAGGAAGTTGGCGAGATCAAGCGCGTCGTGAACGCGCTTCTGCAGAATCTCGATACGCGCCGCGATGTCGGCTTCACGATCGGCATCACCAATCACCCGAAACTCTTGGACACGGCCGTCTGGCGGCGTTTCGAGGTTCAGCTTGAGATTCCCAAGCCCGACTTCGAGATGCGAAAGGCGATCGCCGCGCATTTCATGCCGCCGGTAAAAGCCCCGGACATCCATTTGCGCCTGATCGCATGGTTCACCGAGGGCTCGACCGGCGCTGAGATCGAGTCTCTCGTGCGCACCTATAAGAAGGCCACCACCGTTCGCGAGGAGGACAAGCGCGGGCTACTCGATACGCTCCGCCAATTCGCCACGCTGAACGCGGCTCGGGTGCAAAGTGAACGCCGCGCGCTGCTGTTCGACGATTCCAGCAATCTATTTCGGGCCATGCGAGATGATCCGATCCTCGGCTTCTCGATGGCCGACATCGGCGAGATTGCCGGCAAAGATAAATCGACGGTCAGCCGTCAACTCGGCCGAGCGGCCAAGTCTGGTGATGGGGAGACGCTAAATGGCTAGTCCCATTCAGATCGTCCTCAATCCTGAAAACTATGAGGAGGCGCGCGACGCTGGTGGCGGAGGCGGCCGGAAGGACTTTTTCGCTCACCGCGATGCCGAGTTCACCGCCCATCGCGCCGCGCTGATGAGCCAGATCGACACGATTGCTGGCGTTCTCAGCGCCCAAGCACAAGGCGATGTCGGCTTCGTAAAGGTCATCCTTCGTCGCGAGGCTTGGGCCAAGAGCCATCGCCCGATCGCCAGCCTGTTTCGGCACGATCGCACTCCTGTCGTTGGCGCCGGAGATCTCGGGGTTATGCTCGTCGAAGCCCGACCCGGCACGCTCCGCCAGGTGGCCGCGGAGATCGCAAAGGCCGAAACCCACACAGAAATGCGCTTCAACGAGCAGAAGCAGAAGGACGAACCTTATCCGTCTGCCCGAAAGAGCGAGACCGGCGCCATTGACCGGATCGAACTCTATGGGCCGAGCGATCGGCGCAACTTCTCGGTCGATGAGGCTGTGGCGTGGCTCTCCAATCCGATGACCGGCAGCAGCTATCAGGTCGAACTGTTCGACAGCCCGCCGCCGCGCTCGGAGTGGGACCGCCTCGACCCGAGCCATCGGCGCCTTGTCGAGAGCTTCGTTGCCGGCTTCGCCGCGCTGGATCGCGGCCTCGCAGTCGAACGCTTGCCGAACCGTCGCCACAAACAGCCGATCCTCTCTGTCCGACTGGATCAGTCTGGAGATCAGCCGGTTCTACGGCTGAATGATGCCCCGGTCAGCGAGCGGCGGCGAGAGCTTGTCGCATTCAATCCAGACGTGAGTCGCCACGCCCGGCTGCTCGCCTTCCTTGACAGCCATCCGCTTGTGCGCCGGATCGAACTGCCAGGCATTGTCGTGCGGGCCGTCAGCACGCCTATCGTGCGCGCGCGGCCTGCCGATGTCACCATTCCCGCCCGCGACAGCCGCCGCAGTCATCCTCGGCTCGGGATCATCGACGGCGGAATCGGCGAAGCGCTGTCAGACTGGGTCATCGATCGGTGGGACGTTCTTGCGGAAGAAGATACCGACCTTGCGCATGGGACGTTCATCGGCGGATTGGCTGCGGTGGGAGGTGCGCTTAACGGCGCGGAAATTTGCCCTGAGCCCGACGGCGCGGAGCTGGTCGACGTCGCAGTCTTCCCGAACGAACGCAAAGCCGGAGCCTTCGCCTCCTATTATCCTGATGGCTTGCCGCAATTCTTCGATGAAATGGAGACAGCCATTTCGGACGCCCGCGCTCGACATGGGGTGCGCGTGTTCAACATGAGCCTGAATATTCTTCAGCCGGCGGCGCCAGATCGTTACAGTCCCCACGCAGCGCGGCTCGATCAGATCGCTGAGAGCAACAACGCGATCGTTTTCATTTCGGCCGGCAACATACAGCAGCAAGACCTTCGCCCCGAATGGCCTGCCGATGCCACGGCCGCACTCGCCAACCTCGCCACCGCCCGCAACGATGGCCTGCTTACGCCGGCCGAGAGCGCGCGCAATGTCGCTGTGGCGGCTCTAAACCCGCCCGGCCATGACGGGTGCCTTCCATTCGCACCGACGCGCTACAGCCGACGTGGCCCGGGACTTCGCGCTGGCGTCAAGCCCGACTTGGCGCACATCGGTGGCGCGGGTTCCCAGCACCCTGAACTCGGCCACGGGCTTTTCTCGATCTTGCCGGATGGGACCATCGTCGATGGCTGCGGGACTAGCTATGCCGCGCCCCTTGCAGCGAAGACGGCCGCTGTCCTGGATCACGCCATTGAGGGTGAGGTCTCGCGTGAAACCCTGATCGGCCTGCTCGTTCATCATGCCGAAATGCCGACTCCTTTGCAGGTCAAGGCACTCGCGCCGATCGCCAAGCATATGGCGGGGTTCGGAATGCCGCCTTCGGCCGACCGCATCCTAGAAACGGGTGACCACACAATCACTCTCGTCTTCGCGTCGCGCATCCAACGGGACCAGCAAATCAACTTCCGTTTCCAGTGGCCGGCGTCGCTGGTCGGTCCCGGAGGCAAGTGCCGTGGCCGCGCGAAGATTACGCTCGTCTCCACGCCCCCGCTCGATGCCCGGTTCGGATCGGAGTTCGTGCGCGTCAACATTAACGCTGTCTTGCAGCAGGAACAGGCCAATGGCGGGTGGAAGGGGCGGCTTGAGCCGCTCTATCTCCCGTCACGGCGGGAGGCTCCTCCGATCGAGGCGGAGCGCATCGAGCACGATCTCAAATGGAGCCCGGTGAAGGTCTTGGCGAAAACCTTCCCGCAGGGAGTGGGTCCATCCTCGAACTGGCGTCTCTTCGTCGAATATCTGACGCGGGCGGGCGAGATCATGCCCGAAGAAGGCGTGCCGTTTACGGTGATCGTGACCATCAGTGATCCCGACGCCGAACAGCCGGTGTTCAACGATATGCGTCAAAACCTTCAGGCCCTCGGCACCCAGATCGCCGACATCCGAACCGCAGCACGCATTACGCCGCGCGTGTAGTCGCCAGTAGAAGGGTCAGACTCGCTTGCAGAGGCACTACAGGAGACTGTGATGGCAAAATCAGTGACGCTCAGCACCGGAAGGACATTCCCGACCGTCACCGCCGCAAAGGAGCATTTCGCGGAAATCCTCAACGGCCAAGAGCTGAAGCAGGCTTTCTCCGGCAACGAGTTCGCAGATATTCAGGCCACCTATGTCGCCTATTGCGCCAAGACCGACTGGCCGTTGCCGTCAGCGCCAGCTTCGTTCTATCCCGTGCATGATCGCGGCCCCGGCTACACCACGCGATGTTTCGGCGTGACGTTCGAAGACGGCACGACGGGAAACTTTTCGATGGATAAGGCACTTCGGGCGATCGCGGCGTAGGGCGGTTCCGTCCTCTTCTTCGGCTTTCAGACCATTGCGTTTCTGAACTGGGTCTCGATTTCTGGACCTGCTGCCGCCGGGAATTTGGCGCCTCCCTGCGGGACCGCCGCTCTATCTCCGCTGCGCCCCAACCGAACCCCTGACGGGTTTCGACCCTGCCGGGTGACGATCAGCATGGCGGGGCGGCGCTGGCGCGCCGGTCGGTCAATCCGCCCTGCGGATTGCAGTTCTTTCAAGCTGCGGAGATCGGGCCAGGGCTGCGCCGGCCCGATCGCGCTGCTGTAGCTCTCCCCGTCGGTGGGGTAGGCGACGCTTCCCTTTAGGCCCGCCGCGCCGGGCCGCAACGCGCGCGGGGCGCGCTTACCTCCTCTGCGTTCCGGTCCTTTCGGATGCTGCCCGGCTCCGCCGGCGGGCCTGCCGGTCCGCTTCTTCGCCGCCCACCCCATTCCGGGGTGAGTGTGGTTTGAAGGAGAAGTGTGATGAACGTTGTTACCCAAACCGTTGCCGCCGAGCCTGTGTCGGGCGTCGAGATGTTCGTGCCGCTCGCCAAGCTCAAGAAGTCCCCCAAGAACGCGCGCAAGGTGCCGCACGGGGAAGCCGCTATTGAGGCGCTGGCCGCTTCGATCCAGCACAAGGGACTGATCCAGAACCTTGTCGTCGAGCCGGAGACCAAGGAGGACGGGACGCCGACCGGCTATTACCTCGTCACCGCTGGCGAGGGCCGCAGGCTGGCGATGCTGCTGCGCGCCAAGCGCAAGCAGATCAAGAAATCCGAGCCGGTTCGCTGCTGGCTCGATACCGCCAACGATCCGTCCGAGATCAGTCTGGATGAGAACGTGACCCGGACCCCGATGCACCCTGCCGACCAGTTCGAGCGGTTCCGCGAGCTTGCGGACGGCAAGGGATGGGGCGCGCAGGAGATCGGCGCGCGATTCGGGGTGTCGGCGGGCGTGGTGAAGCAGCGCCTTCGCCTTGGCGCTGTCAGCCCGAAGCTGTTGCAGGTCTATCGCGAGGACGGCCTTACGCTGGACCAGCTTATGGCCTTCGCCATCACCGACGACCATGACCGGCAGGAGCAGGTTTTCGCCAACCTGCATCATAACCGTGAACCGTGGATCATCCGGCGCGACATGACCGCGAGCAATGTTCCGGCGACCGACCGGCGCGCGCTGTTCGTCGGGGCGGACGCCTATGTCGAGGCGGGCGGCAACATCATCCGCGACCTGTTCAGCGAGGACCGGGGCGGGTTCTTCGAGGATGCGGGCTTGCTCGATATGCTCGCCGCCGAGAAGCTGCGGGAGGTCGCCGAGCAGGTTCAGGCCGAGGGCTGGAAATGGGCCGAGGCGCATATCGACTATCCCCATGCCCACGGGATGCGGCGCTTCTATCCGCGGTCGGTTCCTCTGTCCGACGAGGACGAGGCGCGGCTGGAGGCCCTGTCCGCCGAGCACGATGAGCTTGCCGAAGGCTATTCGTCCTATGACGAGATGCCCGAGGACGTGGCGGCGAAGCTGGAAGCGGTGTCCGACGAGATCGACGCTATTTCGGCCAAGCGCTACGCCTACGACGCCAACGTGATCGCCCACGGCGGCGCGTTCGTGGTCCTAAACCATGATGGCACGGTCAGGATCGAGCGGGGTTTCGTTCGGGCCGAGGACGAGGCGCTGGCGGACCCCCAGCCGGAGCCGGAAGAAGGCGATGCGACCGAGCCGCAGATGGGCGACGACAAGCAGCCGGAGGACGGCGACGAGGACGAGGAACCGGGCAAGCCGATTTCCGACAGCCTCACCCGCGACCTGTCCGCCCATCGGACATTGGCGCTTCGCGTGGCGCTGGCCGAGCAGCCCGATATGGCGCTGATCGCGCTGACCCACGCGCTCACCGCACAACTGTTCTACAGCTATGCGGAGGCCGGTTGCCTTGAGGTTCGTCCGACCGTGACGCCGCTTGGTAGCCATGCGGACGGGATCGAGGATACGCCGCTGGCCGCGCGGGCGAGCGAGCAGCACGAGGCATGGGCCGAGCGGATGCCGCGCGACGTGGCGGACCTGTGGGGCTTCATCGTCGGGCTGGACGAGGCGAAGCGGACTGCGCTGCTGGCGCATTGCGCGGCTCGCACCGTCAACGCCCTGCGGTTGCCGTGGGACCGCAAGCCCCGGTCGCTGCAAACGGCGGACAGGCTGGCGGGCGCGCTGGCGCTGGACGTGGCGAAGGACTGGACGCCGACCGTGGACAGCTACCTTGGCCGCGTGACCAAGGCGCATATCGTGGAAGCCGTGACCGAAGGCGTGTCCGAAGACGCCGCCCGCCGCATCGCGGACATGAAGAAGCCGGACATGGCGCAGGCCGCCGAGCAGCTTCTTTCCGGGACCGGCTGGCTTCCCGTCGCGTTGCGGACGCCCGAACCGGGGGGAGTGGACCCCGCACCTGTGGAGCCGGAGGACACGGAAAGCGTGAAGCAGCCGCCCGAAGTGGAGGATAGCGAAGCGTCCTATGCTGTCGCCGCCGAATAGCGGCATCGGGTCGGGACCGCGTGAGCGGTCCCGACCTTACTCTTGTGACCGGCGAAAAATCGCGGCCGCGCCCGTTGGGGCGTGGCCGCTTTCCCTTGGCAAAGGCACCCCGCTCCGAGGGCGCGGGGCGGCGTGCTGACGGTGGATCGACCGCTGCGTTTCTGGTGCGCGATTCGTCCAGTGATGTTGCGGACCCGCACGGCGGAATCGCTTGGCGACGATGATGCGGACGGTGAGCGACGTTCTATTCCAGCCTCGCGCTGGATCTCGGCGAACATGCAGGCACAGAGTCGGCGGCGTCTGCTCCCCCGCCATCTCGGCGAAGGATTGCTTGCGAAGTAATCCGGCGCGGGCCAGCAAAGAAGCGAATGCCGCCGCTGACAATGCCGTCATAGCCACAGCGTAGAATTTCCGGTTCGGCGACAACCGCGCGGCCTCTCGATTGGCTTGATCTAACCGGGGTCGGCTTCGCCTTGATCGGCCTGACGCAATGGCACCGCGCGGCTTTTTTCCGCCGCCTTCGGCTTTGCATCGCGAAACAAAAAAGCCGCGCGTCGCCATCCTCCGCTGCGCTCCGGCCGCGAGCGGTGCGCGTCCGATCATCCCCGCTTCACCGATCGCCATCGAGGCCGCGGCGGTCGTGGCCCGAAGCAAAAGGAACTTCGACATGGCTACCATCGGCACCTTCACCCAGGCGGCTAACGGCTCCTTCAGCGGAACCATCAAGACGCTCACCCTCAACGCAAAGGCCACCCTCCGTCCGATCGACAAGGAGAGCGACAAGGCCCCCGATTTCCGCCTCGCGGTCGGCACGGTCGAGTGCGGCGCGGGATGGAAGAAGACCAGCCGCGAGAACCGCGACTACATCTCGGTCAAGCTGGACGATCCGACCTTCGCGGCTCCGATCTACGCTACTCTGTCCGAAACCGAGACCGCTGGCGAATACGCTCTCATCTGGTCGCGCTGACCTCCGCACGGCGCCCCGCTCCCTCGGAGCGGGGCGCCTTCGTGTGTTGGCCCGCCAGTTCATAATATGGACGTGCCAGTGGCCCGGCATGTTGTGAGGTGCTTGGGGCGCTGCCCCCAGCGCCCTTCGGAGCGGCTTCCGCCCAGCTTCCTCCACGCTTCGCGTTCCGTGCAGCCGGTTCCCCGCGAAGCCGCCCACTCCGGTTGCACCCCCGGTCTCGCCGACGGGCAGGGTTTCAGCGCGGCGCTCCGCTGCGCGGAAACCCAGACCCAAGGAGGTTCAGATGCACTACCAGCTTGCCACCCGGTTCGGCCGCAACGCCCATCAGATCAGCGGCCGGGAGCCGCTCGACAATGAGGCGCTGTATCGGCACGTCCCATCCATCTTCGCCCGCGAGGCGCACGACAGCCGTTCGGAGCGGTATGTTTATGTCCCGACCATCGACATCGTGGCGGGATTGCGCCGGGAGGGATGGTTCCCGTTCTTCGCCGTCCAGTCGGTTCCGCGCGACGGTTCGCGCCACGGCCACGCGAAACACATGCTTCGCCTTCGCCGTGACGAGGGCATCGGCAAGCCCGAGGCCGCCGAAGTCATCATCGTGAACAGTCATGACGGAACGAGCGCTTATCAGATGTTCGCCGGAATGCTGCGGTTCGTCTGCACCAACAGCATGATTGCAGGCGAGCGGTTCGAGGAGGTCCGCGTGCCGCACAAGGGTAATATCCAGCACGATATTATCGAGGGCGTCTATACCGTTGCCGAGGACTTCCCCCGACTGATCGACGCCAGCGAGTCGATGAAAGCGATGCAGCTTTCCGAGGACGAGCGGCGATTGCTCGGCGAGGTTAGCCTTGTCGCTCGCTACGGAGAGGATGAAAGCCCGCTGCGGCCCGAGCAGATCATCGAGCCGCGCCGGCGCGAGGATGTGGACCGCAGCTTGTGGACCACATTCAATGTCATTCAGGAGAATGTCATTCGGGGCGGATTGCAGGGCCGCAAGCGCAACGCCGAGGGCCGTATCCGCCGCGCACAGACTCGCGCGATCAACGGCATCGACCAGAATGTGACGCTGAACCGCGCGCTCTGGACGCTCGCCGAGGGAATGCAGCGCCTCAAGGCAGCCTGAAGGTTCGCCGCCGCAGGGTCGGAGTTCCGGCCCTGCGGCTTCCGCGATTTCGCGCCGATCCGCTGCACCGGATCGGCGGCAGTCGCGCGCCCCATAGGTCCGCGCGACTGCAATGGCGCGCTCGCCGGGCTGGCGCCCGGCTCGCGCTGGGTAGTGGTAAAATCCCTGCCGCTGTCCTAAAAGGACAGCGGGCCGCTACGCGGCGGCCTGGGGTTGGTAGCCCCACGTTTAGCGGTTTGGTGTCGGCCGAAACGACGCCGCGAATCCTTGACCATGCGGTCGGGGAGCCTGCGACGTATGTCCAGGCGCTCCGGTGCTAAAGGTCGTAGGGCCGACTAAACGCGGTTTACCACTCCCCGATCACGGGTTCAGGAGCTGTTTGCGGGGGCGCACCGCAAACCAGCAGCTCCGTGGGTGATTGTCGAGCAATGCGGATTGCGCACCTAGTTATGCCGAGCAAGCGCATCGAAAATGCTTCGCCGAGGGTCTATTGGTTAACACAGGCCAAGACGTGAGAGCATGATGGGCAACAACCATTTTCATGACCGAGCGCCTGATTCCCCGCAGCTCACCAGCTATGACGAGGGACATCTGATGGTCTATCTCCGCCTCCTCGATGCGGAGGCGGACGGGACCGACTGGCAGGAGACCGCCGCGACAATCTTCGGCATCGACGTGGGCGCCGAGCCCGATCGCGCGAAGGCGATGCACGAAAGCCACCTTGCGCGCGCGCGGTGGATGACGGAGATCGGATACGCGCATCTGCTTGGCTGCGAAAGTCGGCTAAACCGTTAAGATTTAACTCCAATTCGGAAGCATTCTCGCTGCCCTCGTTGCACGGTTGTTCGCGGTCTTTGCGCTATCCTGGCGAGGACAACCGGAAGATGTTGGACTCCTAGAATCCGCGCCAAGCGCGGTTGGGAGGATGCAATGCCGACGCCGCCAGGGCGTCGCCAGCGGCGCGCCGGCGGACTGCCCGACGCCCTCGGGCGCGCCGAAATTGCCGCCGAGTTTCTCCGGCGAAACCGCACTTACCGCGCCGAACATGCGCAGATGCAGCAGCGCATCGCGAGCGGCGCCGTCGCGCAGAACGCAGCCGAGACGGCGTTCGCGCGGCGCTGGGGGTTATCCTTTCGCCACGGCGCCGGATGATCTCTCAGACCCGGTAATCTGGCGCCCGAAACTGACCGCCGTCACCGTCATCCTCGACGCCGCGCCGGACGAATTCGAGACGGCCGCCCCGGTCGATCCGCACGCGCTCGGCGCGCTGCTCGCCGACGAAGCGGGCATCGACGGACGCCACGTCATCGTCGCCGACGCGGCCGGCGAGCATCGGCTTTGGCTGCGCGATCCGCAGCCTGGCCGGCCGCTCGCCGCCGTTATCCCGCTCGACAAGGATTTCATCACGCGCATTGCGAGCCTGCTGCGCTTCCACCGCCGCCTGTTCGGCCGGGCGGCGGGGCCGCTGCCACGCGGCTGGCCGCTTACGACCTACCGCCTGGCACGCCTCGACCTGATGCTCCGCGCGCTCGACCTGCGCAATGGCGGCGCGACCTATCGACAGATAGCTGCCGAGCTGGGGCGCGAAGATGCGACCAAGCTGTCCGCGAGCGACTGGAAGATGTCGGCATCACGCTCATTCGCGGTGCGGCTGGTCCGCGACGGCATAGCGATGATGAACGGCGACTATCGCAAACTGCTCCGCATTCGCTGACTCGGCTCCTCCCGGTCCCGCCCTTTGGGGGTGGTCGCATCCGCGTAGCTGCACATCTTCATACCCCACCCGGCCGTTTCCATTCTGACAATTACGCCTCCTGCCGCCACCGCCCGCAGGAGCCGTCACTTGTCCGATACGCCCACTAACTTGCCACCCCGCTTTCTGCGCACGCCGGAAGCCGCGCGCTTTCTCGGCCTTTCCGGCCGCACGCTGGAGAAGCACCGCTACTTCGGCACCGGCCCCGCCTACCGCCGGATCGGCGGTCGCGTCGTCTATTCGGTCGATGACCTGCGGGCCTGGGCCGACATCGGCATTAAGCATTCGACCTCCGATCCGGGGCAGGACGACCTCATGCCGCGCGCGGATTCGGTGATCGCCCGGAGTCGGCGATGACCATCTCGCCGTCACCCATGCGTCACCGTCAGCCGTCCGACGACGGCATGACTCGCGTTGAACTGACCTGGATCGAAAAGCGGATCGAGCACTGGATCAGGTTCGGCCGCATCGCCGTGGACGAGATCGTTGATCGTCACCGTCGCATCGTGCGCTTTCGGCCCGGCGCGATCTTCGCGTTCGTCCGCTGGGCGGCGAACGACTATGGCACGGTAGTCTCGCGCCTCGACATCGTGCGCGCAGTCGGCGCGGACGAGCCGTTCACGACGCTGCCGTTCGTGCGGCCGGGTGGCGACATCCTGCTCAAGATCGAGGG
The DNA here is from genome assembly GCF_031984885.1 of Phenylobacterium sp. Classification (GTDB taxonomy): domain Bacteria; phylum Pseudomonadota; class Alphaproteobacteria; order Caulobacterales; family Caulobacteraceae; genus Phenylobacterium. The sequence goes on along the minus strand of NZ_DAMABV010000015.1, from coordinate 42,366 downwards.
CTGGCCCAAAGTCAGTCAGGTTCTCGCGGCGATCGACGCGACCGAACCGGCCGGCGTCGATCCGTGTGACGCCGCTCCCGACCATTGGCGACACGTCCATAACCGCATCGCTGCCGGACAAGCCCCGCGTCCCTACACGAAGGAGCGTCATCGCGCCTGGCTTAAGCGCCGGGAGATCGAGGGATGACGCGCCAATTCTATCTCCGCGCGACAGCCTTCGCCGCGTCAGCGTTCGTCCTATCGTTCGCTGCCATCGCGCTCACCGATCCGCTGCCGCGCGTCGTCTGGAACGCCAGCGCGAGCGCACCGCTCGGCCTCTATCGTATACAGCCCGACAGCGATCCGCCCGTTGGCGCGCTTGTCGCTGTCGCGCCGCCCGCGCCGCTGGCGCGGTGGATGGCCGAGCGCGGCTATCTCGGCCGCGACGTGCCGCTGTTGAAGCATGTCGCAGCCAAGGCGGGAAAGCGCGTTTGCAGGACTGGCGTAACGGTCAGCGTTGATGGGCGGGTGGTTGCCGCCGCTCTGATCCGTGACCGGATCGGCCGTCCGCTGCCCGCGTGGCAGGGTTGCCGCACGCTCGCGACCGGCGAACTGCTGCTTCTCAATCTCGACCATCCCGACAGCCTGGACGGGCGCTATTTCGGGCCGTTGCCGGCCTCGACCGTGCTCGGCCGCGCGATCCCGATCCTCACCCGCGACACACCCGAAGCGCCGCTGACGTGGCGTGCCGCCCGGTCCTGACGCCGCATCCACCCCACCAAACGAAAGGACATTCCCATGCAGATCGGCAGCTTTTTCCGCACCGCCAACGGCTATGAAGGCATCATCGAGACAGTGACGCTCGACGTCCGCATCTCGATCGTTGCCGCCGACCCGACCGACGCCGAAAAGGCGCCGGACTGGCGCGTCCATCGCGGCGACAGCGAAGGCCCGGAGATCGGCGCGGGCTGGAACGAGACCGGCGAGCGCGCCGGGGATTATGTCTCGCTGCGCATCGACGACCCCGCTTTCGCGCAGCCGATCCGCGCCGCGTTGTTCCAGAACACGGGCGACAAATCGGCCTGGTCGCTGCGCTGGAACCGCCAGCCGAAGTCGCGCGAGCAGGACTGAGCCGGTGCGATCCATGTTCATCCCTTTGTTTGCGGGAAAGTCGTGTCATCCCTTCGTCCCGCTCGGCCCAAGGCCGGCCGGCGCGCGCAGCGGAGGTCAAGGGCGGCCGAAGGCCGGCGCTTTGCGCGAACCCTTTACCGCAGCGAGCACGCTGGCAGGCTGGCGGCGAAGCGGAGTCGGATCGGCCATATTGATTGCCGCCGTCCTGCTGTCCGGTGGCGCTGCGCCGGGAACGGTTCGGGCGCAAGAAGCGCCCCTTGCCGCCCCGGCCGCAGCCCATCCCTACGCCGGTCATGTCGCCGATGCCGCGCGGCGGTTCGGGATTCCCGAAGCGTGGATATGGGCGGTCATGCGCGTCGAAAGCCGGGGCAATTCGCGCGCCGTCTCGCGGGCTGGCGCGATGGGACTGATGCAAATCATGCCCGCGACCTGGGCGGGGCTGCGCGCCCGTTACGGTCTCGGCCCCGACCCGTTCGACGTGCGCGACAACATCATGGCGGGCGCGGCCTACCTGCGCGAGATGCACGACCGCTACGGCGACGCGAGCGCGATGCTGGCGGCCTATAATGCGGGACCGGGGCGCTACGACGACTATGTGTCGCGCGGCCGTCCGCTGCCCGCCGAGACGGTTGGCTACCTCGCCCAGCTTACAACCGTAGTCGGGGCGCCTGGTGCGGTCGAAACGGCGGTGAGTGCGCCGCCGGACCGCTTCGCTTGGCGTCGTGCAGCACTGTTCGTCCGCATCACAGGCAGCGGGTCCGCGCCGTCTGCCGCGCAATCGGACGACACATCCGATGCGCCGGGATCGGTCGCGGCGCGCGCCGCGGAAGCGCAAGAGCGCGCTGCTCCTTCGTCACCGGAGACGCAGGCGGATACCTTGTTCGTCCCCCGCGCCCGCGCGGGCCGACCGCAATGATCGGCGCTCGCTCACGATCGGCCGCCGGATTCGAGAAGGGAACCGGGAGGGCAGGAAGCAGAGGGGAAGTGCGAGGGCAAGATATAAGCCGCACCCCGTTTCGCCGAAAAGCCAAGGCTTTTCCGTGGCTTCACGCGGGGGCGTCGGTCGGCGCGCGTGCCGCGCGGAAGGGAAAAGCGAGCAAAATCAACGTCTCGAATGGCACCACGGGCCATTCACGGCCGAAAGCGGTCCGGCCGTGAGCGAAGACAACGAGTTTCGCATCCGGCCCGGCAAGGCCAAGCGCGGCAAGGCGCAAGGCCGGAACGCCCGTGGCCTGGTGGCCGAGGTGCTGCGCGTCGCGGCGATCCACAGCGGCGGCCGGCGCACCGGGGGCGGCCCGCGCCGAGGTGGCCAATCCAGTTTTGGCCGGGGACGCACCGCGTTTGCCCGCAGCCGGCTATTCGGTTCGGGTCGCCGAGTGATGGTGAAGGCGCTACCCGTGAGCCATCGCAGTCGCGGCGGCCGGCGCATGGCGCCGCTGTCCGCGCACGTCGCCTATTTGAAGCGCGAAGGCGTCACCCGCGACGGTTCGCCGACGCGCATGTTCGACGCGGCCGGAGACAATGCCGACGATCGCGGTTTCACCGAGCGGTGCAAGGATGACCGGCATCATTTTCGCATCATCGTCTCGCCAGAGGACGCGGCCGAGCTGACCGACTTGCGCGAATACACCCGCGATCTCGTGCGACAGATGGAAACGGACCTGGGGACGCGGCTCGATTGGGTCGCAGTCGATCATTGGAACACCGACAACCCGCACGTTCATATGCTCGTGCGCGGTGTCACCGACACCGGCACCGATCTTGTCATGGCGCGGGACTATATCAGCCACAACCTGCGTTCCCATGCCGAGGAGCTGGCGCAGGCCGAACTTGGGCCGAAGCCTGAGCATGAAGTGCAGCGCGCGCTCGACCGCGAAGTGGCTGCCGAGCGCTGGACGCGGCTCGATACCGAGATCGGCCGCGCGGCCGACGAGCTGGGCGTCATCGACCTGCGAACCGAGCGGCCCGGCCCGGACGATCCGCGCCTCCGCCGGTTGATGGTCGGCCGCTTGCAGCATCTGGAGACGATGGGGCTGGCCGCTGAAGGCGAGCCTGGACAGTGGGCGGTCGCCGAGGGCGCGCAAGCCAAGCTGCGTGAGCTGGCCGCGCGCCGCGACATTATCCGCACCATCGGACAGGCTTTGAAAGATCACGGGCAGGACCGGCCGCTGGACAGTTACGCGGTTGTGAGCGGCGCGCCGGACAAGCCGATCGTCGGCCGGCTGATCGACAAGGGGTTGCACGACGAGCTGTATGGCGCAGCCTATGCCGTGATCGACGGCACGGACGGCCGCACCCATCATGTGCGGCTGCCCGGCATTGAATCGCTGGAGCAAAGCCCGACGCTCGGCGGGATCGTCGAGCTGCGCGCTATAGGCAAGCCGGGCGAGCCGAAGCACACCCTGATCCTCGCCACGCGATCGGACCTCGACATCGCCGCGCAGGTGAAGGCGCCCGGCGCGACCTGGCTTGACCATCGGCTGATCGAGCGTGGCACGGGTGTCGCGGACGGCGGCTTCGGCGCGGAGGTGCGCCGGGCGATGGACGCGCGCACCGATCAACTTGTCCGCGAGGGGCTTGCGCGACGCTATGGCGAACGCACGGTGTTCGAGCGCGGCTTGCTCGACACGCTGCGCAAACGTGAGCTGGACTCAGTTGGCGCGAAGATCGCGGGCGAAACGGGCCTTGCGTATCGCCCGACCACCTCCGGCGAGAAGATTGCCGGCATAGTCCGCCAGCGCCTCGCACTCGCCTCCGGTCGCTTCGCCATGATCGACGACGGGCTTGGCTTCCGTCTCGTGCCCTGGGCCAGCGCGCTCGAACAGAAGCTCGGCCGCCAAGTGTCCGGCGTCGTCCGCGCTGGTGGCGGGATCGACCTAGTCTTGGGCCGCAAGCGCGGCCTCGGCCTCTGAAGGAGACAGCTATGTCCGCGACGAAAATCCTGTGGGGCCAGATCATCACAGTCTTTCTGATCGTGCTCGCAGGTGTGTGGGGCGCGACGCAATGGACCGCCGCGGCCTTGGCCTATCAACCCGAGCTGGGGCCACCTTGGTTCATCGTCGGCGGCTGGCGTGTCTATCCGCCGCCAGCCTTCTTTTGGTGGTGGTTCTCGTTTGACGCATACGCGCCAGCCATCTTCAAGACCGGCGCTTTCATCGCCGCGTCGGGCGGGTTCGTGTCAATCGCCGTCGCCATTGGAATGTCTGTGTGGCGTGCGCGCGAATTGAAGAACGCCGAGACCTATGGCTCGGCACGCTGGGCGACGACGCGGGAGGTTCGGGCGGCCGGGCTGCTTGGCGCGAACGGTGTCGTGCTCGGCAAGCTCGCTGCTGACTATTTGCGTCACGACGGTCCCGAGCATGTGTTGTGCTTCGCACCCACCCGGAGCGGCAAGGGCGTCGGCCTGGTTGTGCCGTCGCTATTGACCTGGCCGGCCTCGGCGATCGTCCACGATATAAAGGGCGAGAACTGGACGCTGACCGCCGGCTTTCGATCCCGCCACGGCCGGGTGCTGCTGTTCGATCCGACCAACGCCGCGTCGGCCGCCTACAATCCGCTGCTGGAGGTGCGGCGCGGCCAATGGGAGGTGCGCGACGTGCAGAACGTCGCGGACGTGCTGGTCGATCCCGAAGGCAGCCTGGAGCGCCGGAACCATTGGGAAAAAACGTCGCACTCGCTGCTGGTCGGTGCGATCCTTCACGTCCTCTATGCCGAGCCGGACAAGACGTTGGCCGGCGTCGCGTCCTTCCTCTCCGATCCAGCTCGCACGATCGAGCAGACGCTGGCAGCGATGATGGCGACGCCGCACCTTGGCGAGTCCGGCGTGCATCCCGTCGTTGCCAGCGCGGCGCGGGAGCTGCTGAACAAGTCGGACAACGAGCGTTCGGGCGTGCTCAGCACGGCCATGTCGTTCCTCGGTCTCTACCGCGATCCTGTCGTGGCGCAGGTCACGCGGGCCTGCCAGTGGCGCATATCGGATCTGGTGGAGGGCGAACGGCCGGCGACGCTCTATCTGGTCGTGCCGCCCAGCGACATATCGCGCACCAAGCCGCTCATCCGCCTCATCCTCAACCAGATCGGGCGCCGTTTGACCGAGGAGCTGATCCCGAAGGGCAACCGCCACCGCGTGTTGCTGATGCTCGACGAGTTTCCCGCATTAGGCCGGCTCGACTTCTTCGAGTCCGCTTTGGCGTTCATGGCCGGCTACGGGCTCAAGGCATTCCTGATCGCGCAGAGCCTCAATCAGATCGAGAAGGCTTACGGGCCGAACAACGCGATCCTGGACAACTGCCATGTCCGCGTGAGCTTCGCCACCAACGACGAGCGCACGGCGAAGCGCGTGTCGGACGCGCTCGGCACCGCCACCGAGATGCGGGCGATGAAGAACTATGCCGGGCATCGCCTGTCGCCGTGGCTCGGGCACCTGATGGTGTCGCGGTCCGAGACCGCTCGCCAGCTTCTAACGCCCGGCGAGGTGATGCAGCTTCCGCCCGACGACGAGATCGTCATGGTCGCGGGCGTTCACCCGATCCGCGCGAAGAAGGCCCGCTATTTTCAGGACCATCGGCTTGCAGAGCGAATTACGGATGCCCCCAAGCCGGCCGCAAGCACAACGCAGCCGGACGACTGGACCGGGCGCTCGGCCGCCGCCGATCCGGCCGACGTGGCGCGGATCGTCCGGGCGCAGGAGGATGCCGCCAACGGCGGGCTGCGCCGTGAGCCCGAATTGCCCGAGCACGTCGCCATCGCGCCGGAGACATCGCCGCCCCCGGCGCAGGAGTTTGCGATTGTCGATGACGAACAGGATGACGCGGCTCGGCAAGCTGCCGTCCGGCGCCGGATGCAGGGTCTCGCGCGTCAAGCGTCGCTCGACCCCGGCGACGGCATCGAGCTGTAGGAGGGATTATGCGGACCCGCCTCAATGTCTATTTCCCGCCAGCGCTCGCCAAGCAGGTGGACGAGCTGGCGATCCGTCGCCGCATCTCTCGCTCGGCGATCGTGGAGGCGGCGGTCGCCTCCTACCTCTCGCCGGACGGCGCCGACCGCATGGAGGCGGCGTTCGCTCGACGGCTCGATCGCTTGTCGCGTCAGGTCCAGCGGCTTGAGCGCGACACCGGACTCACGACCGAGGCGCTGACATTATTTGTGCGGTTCTGGCTGACGGTCACACCGCCGTTGCCGGACGAGGATCAAGCGGCCGCGCAGGTAAAGGGGCGCAAGCGCTACGAGGGTTTCGTCGAGACGCTCGGCCGGCGCTTCGCCAGCGGCAAGAGCTTGAGGGATGAGATACCGGAAGATGTCTGGCCGCGCTCCGCCTCATCCGAGTCGGACTGAATAGACGCACCAACCACCGTGTAGTCGAAAGGCGATTCCGCCGCCGGCAACGTATCTGCCGCCCCCTCTACTACGCCCGCAAGTAGCTGTTGCGGCAGATGTATTTATGCGTCTCTTGCTGTGCCCCGACAGCCGGGCGGCGGTTCGCCCGGCCCTTCGCAGGAGCCAGTTCCTTGACCGTTCACCCGACCCGATCCGAGGCCAAGACGCGCGGCGCGCGGATGCTGCGCACCGCGCTCGGGCCATCGATCGCGGCATGGCTGGACGACCCGGCCGTGATCGAAGTGATGCTGAACCCGGACGGGCGGTTGTGGCTTGATCGGCTCGGTGAAGGAGTCAGCGATACCGGCGAGACGCTGACCGCCGCCGATGGCGAACGCATCGTGCGCCTGGTCGCGCATCATGTCGGCGTCGAGGTTCACGCTCGCAGCCCCCGCGTGTCGGCCGAGCTACCGGAGGGTGGCGAACGATTCGAAGGCTTGCTGCCGCCCGTCGTTGCGGCTCCCGCCTTCGCTATCCGCAAGCCTGCCGTTGCGGTGTTCACGCTCGACGACTATGCGACGGCCGGGATCATGTCGCCGGCCGAGGCTGCGGCGCTGCGCGATGGCGTAGCGGCCCGCGCGAACATTCTCGTCGCAGGCGGCACCGGCAGCGGCAAGACCACGCTCGTCAACGCGCTTCTTGCCGAAGTCGCCAAGACCACCGACCGCATCGTTCTGATCGAGGACACGCGCGAGCTGCAATGCGCCGCGCCCAACCTCGTCGCCATGCGGACCAAGGACGGGGTTGTGTCGCTGTCCGAGCTGGTCCGCTCGTCACTGCGGCTCAGGCCGGATCGCATCCCGATCGGCGAAGTGCGCGGCGCCGAAGCGCTCGACCTCATCAAAGCCTGGGGCACCGGCCATCCGGGCGGCATCGGCACCATTCACGCCGGCACCGCACTTGGCGCGCTCCGCCGCATGGAGCAGCTCGTTCAAGAGGCGGTCGTGACGGTCCCCCGCGCGCTGATCGCCGAGACCATCGACCTGATCGCAGTGCTGGTCCGTGACGCGCACGGCCGGCATCTCGCCGAGCTGGCCCGCGTCGAAGGACTCGACGCCGCGACCGGCGACTACCGCCTTACCCCGCTTCCCAAACCCCAGCCCGGAGACCTGCCATGATCCATGCCATTCGGCATGGCGCGCGTCGCGCCATGCTCGCCACCACCGCCAGCGTCGTCGCGCTGACCTTTGCCGTTCCAGCCCACGCGGGCGGATCGTCGATGCCGTGGGAAGCGCCGCTGCAAAGCATCCTCGAAAGCATCGAGGGGCCGGTGGCGAAAATCGTCGCGGTCATCATCATCATCGTGACCGGCCTGACGCTGGCTTTCGGCGATACGTCCGGCGGCTTCCGCCGGCTGATCCAGATCGTGTTCGGCCTCAGCATCGCCTTTGCCGCATCGAGCTTCTTCCTGTCGTTCTTCTCGTTCGGCGGCGGGGCGCTGGTCTGATGCAGGACGCAGCAGGTTTCTATGCCCCCGTCCACCGGGCGCTGACCGAGCCGATTTTGCTCGGCGGCGCGCCGCGGTCGCTCGCCATCGTCAACGGGACGCTGGCGGGCGCGATCGGGCTCGGCCTGCGTCTTTGGATCGCCGGCCTCGTCATTTGGGCGATCGGCCACGCGCTTTCCGTATGGGTTGCACGGCGCGATCCGCAGTTCGTGGACGTGGCCCGGCGCCATCTTCGCTTCCCGACATGGATGCAGCCATGATGAGCTTGCGCGAATATCGCAGCAAGGCCGCGCGCCTTGCGGACTTCCTGCCCTGGGCCGCGCTGGTCGGCGAAGGCGTGGTGCTCAATAAGGACGGGTCGTTCCAGCGCACCGCACGCTTTCGCGGCCCTGATCTCGACAGTGCGACGCCGGCCGAGCTGGTCGCCACCACGGCGCGCTTGAACAGTTCGCTCCGGCGCCTGGGCTCAGGTTGGGCGATCTTCGTGGAGGCGCAGCGCAGTCCCGCGCTCGATTATCCCGAGTCCGAGTTTCCCGATCCCGTTTCTGCGCTGGTCGATATGGAGCGCCGCGAACAGTTCCGTGAGGAAGGCGCGCATTTCGAGAGCGCCTATTTCCTGACGCTGCTTTGGATGCCGCCGGCCGAGGAAGCCGCGCGGGCTGAAGGCTGGCTTTACGAGGGCCGGTCAACCACCGGCGTCGATCCGTGGGAGCTGCTCAAGGGCTTCACCGATCGCAGCGACCGCGTGCTCAATTTGGTCGAGGGTTTTGTGCCCGAAGTCCGCTGGCTCGATGACGGCGAGATGCTGACCTATCTCCATTCGACGATTTCGACGCGGCGGCAGCGGGTGCGGGTGCCGGAAACCCCGATGCACCTCGACGCGCTGCTCGCCGATCAGCCGTTGACCGGCGGGCTGGAGCCGTGCCTGGGCGACCATCATCTCCGCACGCTCACCATTACGGGCTTTCCCAGCTCGACGTTTCCGGGGCTGCTCGACGAGCTGAACCGGCTGGCGTTCGGCTATCGCTGGTCCACGCGCGCGATCATGCTCGACAAAACCGACGCGACCAAGCTGCTTACCCGCATCCGTCGCCAGTGGTTCGCAAAGCGTAAGTCCGTCGCCGCCATCTTGAAGGAGGTGATGACCAACGAGTCGAGCACGCTGCTAGACAGCGACGCCTCGAACAAGGCGGCCGACGCCGACACCGCCTTGCAGGAGCTGGGCGCCGATTATGCCGGCATGGCCTACGTCACCGCAACGGTGACGGTATGGGACCGCGATCCAGCCGTCGCGGCCGAGAAGCTGCGGCTCGTCGAGAAGGTCATTCAGGGCCGCGACTTCACCGTCATCCCCGAGGGGATGAACGCGATCGAGGCGTGGCTGGGCAGCCTTCCCGGCCACACCTACGCCAATGTTCGCCAGCCCCCAATTTCCACCATCAATCTCGCCCACCTGATCCCCCTGTCAGCAGTATGGGCGGGGCCGGAACGGGACGAGCATTTCGGTGCAGCCCCCTTGCTCTACGCAAGAACCGAAGGCTCGACCCCGTTCCGGTTTTCCCTTCACGTCGGCGATGTCGGCCACACGCTGATCGTCGGCCCGACCGGCGCCGGCAAATCCGTCCTGCTCGCGCTGATGGCGATGCAGTTCCGCCGTTACGAGAACAGCCAGGTCTTTGCCTTCGACTTCGGGGGCAGCATCCGCGCCGCCGCGATCGGCATGGGCGGCGACTGGCAGGATCTCGGCGGAATGCTTGCCGACGAAACCGGAGACGGGGTGCAGCTCCAACCGCTCGCCCGCATCGACGATCCGGCCGAGCGAGCGTGGGCGGCGGAATGGCTGGCGGCGATCCTCGCGTCCGAAGGCGTCGCGGTCGATCCGCAGGCCAAGGAGCATATCTGGTCGGCGCTCAACTCGCTGGCGTCGGCGCCGGTCAGCGAACGCACGCTGACCGGCCTTGCCGTGCTGTTGCAGAACCAGCAGCTCAAACAGGCGTTCGCCTCGTATTGCATCGGCGGGCCGTGGGGCCGGCTTCTCGACGCCGAGGACGAGCGCTTGGGCGAAGCCGCCGTGCAGGCGTTCGAGACCGAAGGACTGGTCGGCGCCGGCTCCGCCGCCGCCGTTTTGTCCTACCTGTTCCACCGGATCGGCGGGCGGCTGGACGGCTCGCCTACACTCATCATCATCGACGAGGGCTGGCTGGTTCTCGACAGCCCGGACTTCGCAGCGCAGCTCCGCGAGTGGCTGAAGACCCTTCGCAAGAAGAACGCCAGCGTCGTCTTTGCCACGCAGAGCCTTGCGGACATCGAAACGTCGAGCATCGCTCCGGCCATCATCGAAAGCTGCCCGACGCGCATCTTCCTGCCGAACGAGCGCGCCGCCGAGCCGCAGATCGCCGCCATCTACGAGCGGTTCGGGCTTAACGCCCGCCAGATCGAAATCCTCAGCCGGGCGACACCCAAGCGCGACTATTATTGCCAGTCCCGGCGCGGCAACCGGCTGTTCGAGCTGGGGCTGGGCGAGGTCGCGCTGGCCTTCTCAGCCGCGTCGGCCAAGGCCGATCAGCTCCGCATCGCCGACATCATCGAAACCCACGGCCAAGCTGCTTTCGCGGCCGAATGGCTGCGCCATCGCGGCTGCGCGTGGGCGATCGAGCTTCTTCCCCCCAGCCAGCAGGAGTTACCGCTATGACCCGACTTCCCCTGCGCCGCGCCATTCTGGCCGGCGTCCTCGCCGCAGCGACCATCGCGCCGATTATGGCGCCCATGCCAGCCTACGCGCAGCTCGGCGGGATCGTCTATGACCCGACCAACTACGCGCAGAACGTGCTGACCGCGGCGCGCACGCTGGAGCAGATCAACAATCAGATTCGCCAGATTCAGAATCAGGCGACTTCCCTGCTCAACGAGGCCCGCAATCTGGCGAGCCTCCCGCAATCCTCGCTCGCCGAGTTGCAGGGTCAAGTGCGCCAGACCCAGCAGTTGCTCGGTCAGGCGCAGCGCATCGCCTATGACGTGGGCCAGATCGACCAGGCTTTCACCAGCCGATACACCGCCGGCGCCATGTCGGTCCCGCAACGGCAGCTCGTCGCAAATGCGCGCGAGCGGTGGGAGACCAGCGTAGGCGCGTTTCAGGACGCGCTCCGCGTTCAAGCCGGAGTGGTCGGGAATATCGACGGCTCGCGCGCGACGATGGACCGCCTCGTGTCGGCGAGCCAATCATCTCAAGGCGCGCTCCAAGCGGCACAGGCTGGCAACCAGCTTCTCGCGCTGCAATCGCAGCAGCTCGCCGACATCGCGGCGCTGCTGGCCGCCCAAGGCCGGGCGCAGTCGCTGGAGGCGGCGCGAAACGCAGCGGCCGAAGCCGAGGGGCGCGAGCGCTTCCGCCGCTTCCTCGGCAACTGAGCCGATGTCGGCTGCCGCCAAGATTGCCGGGGTCGCCGCTCTGGCCGGTCTCATGATGACGGTGGCGGTGATCGCCGCCGTCACCGAGCCGCGCGTGCCGGAGGCGGCCAACGCCGCGACGGCACGTGCCGAGCGCGATCCCTTGACGGCAGAACTCGCACGTTGCCGCGCGCTCACCATGCCGGATTCCGGCTGCGAGGCGGCATGGGCAGCGCATCAACGTCGGTTCTTCGGCAGGGAAGGCAATCAGCCGTGAACGACACCGGCGTCATCGACAACTTCCTACAGGTCTTCACGACCTACATCGACAGCGGGTTCGGGCTGCTCGGCGGCGAGATCGCGTTCCTCTCAACCACGCTGATCGCCATCGACCTGACGATTGCCGGCCTGTTCTGGGCGTGGGGCGCCGATGAGGACGTGCTTCAACGCCTCATCAAAAAGACGCTCTACATCGGCGTCTTTGCCTTCATCATCGGCAATTTCTCGACGCTTGCGGCGATCGTGTTCCAGTCCTTCGCAGGGCTGGGCTTGCAGGCGACGGGGGATGCAATGAGCATCGCCGACTTCATGCGGCCCGGCTTCATCGCCGCGACCGGCTTGGACGCGGGTGAGCCGCTGATCGTTGCCGCAGGCGAGCTGGTCGGTCCAATCTCGTTCTTCACCAACTTCGTGCAGATCGTCGTGTTGCTGCTCGCTTGGGCACTTGTCGTCATCGCCTTCTTCATCCTGGCGATCCAGATTTTCGTGACGCTGATCGAGTTCAAACTGGTGACGCTCGCCGGCTTCGTGCTGTTGCCGTTCGCCTTCTTCAACAAAACCGCCTTCATGGCCGAGAAGGTGTTGGGCCATGTCGTCTCCACCGGCATCAAAGTTCTCGTGCTCGCCGTCATCACCGGCATCGGCACGACGTTGTTCAGTCAATTCACCGCCGCCGCTGGCCCTGAGCCCACGCTGGAGCAAGCGATGTCGATCGCACTCGGCGCGCTGTCGCTGCTTGGCCTGGCGATCTTCGGCCCCGGCGTAGCGAACGGCATCGTTTCAGGCGGGCCGGCGCTGGGCGCGGGCGCAGCCGCCGGAACCGCGCTCGCCGCAGGCGGTGCGCTGGTTGGCGGTGCGGCCGCCGCACGCCTCGGTGCCGGTGCGGTCGCAAGCGCGATCGGCGGCGCGGCACGAGGGAGCGCCTTTACTTCCGGCGCCGCCAGCAGCGCCTATGCGCTCGGCTCGGCAGGCAAGACCGGCGCAGCCGCCGTCGCGGGCGGCGCGGCCGGTGTCGGCCAAACGGCGGCGGGTGCGGCGATGTCCCCGCTACGGAAGGCCGCCGCGTCCCTGAAAGACAGCTATCGCTCCGGCGGTCGCGCCGCAGTCACGGCGACAGGAGGCGCGATTTCAGGAGGTGCTTCGCCACCGGCACCAGCCTCCGACGACAGGCCTGCTTGGGCGTCGGCCATGAAGCGCCGCCAGACCATGACCCACGGCGCGACGATCGCCGCCCACACCCTGCGTTCCGGCGACGGCGGGGGAAGCGGCTCGTCCGTCGATCTCCATCAGAAGGACTAGCTGCCATGTTCCGACGACCGACCATCCGCTACGGCCAGACCCCCGAACCGGCCACGCCCTATCAGCGCGCCGCCCAAGCCTGGGACGACAGGATTGGTTCGGCGCGCGTGCAGGCGAAAAACTGGCGCCTCGCATTTTTCGGCACGCTCGCCCTTTCGGGCGGCCTGGCTGGCGGCCTCGTCTGGCAATCGGCCCGTGGCCATATCGTCCCTTGGGTGGTGCAGGTCGATCGGCTCGGCGAGACGCAGGCGGTCGCGCCGGCCGAGGCCGGCTACCGCCCGACCGATCCGCAGATCGCGTTCCATCTCGCCCGCTTCATCGAGCAAGTCAGGAGCGTGCCGGCCGATCCGGTCATCGTTCGTCAGAACTGGCTTCGCGCCTATGACTTCACCACCGATCGGGGCGCGGTCGCGCTCAACGATTATGCTCGCGCCAACGACCCGTTTGCCAACGTAGGGCGGGTGCAGGTGGCGGTGGACGTATCTAGCGTCATCCGCGCCTCGCCGGACAGCTTCCGCGTCGCCTGGACGGAGCGCCGCTATCAGGACGGCAGCCTCGCCGCCACCGAACGCTGGTCGGCGATCCTCACCATCGTCGTGCAGCCGCCTCGCACGCCGGATGCACTCCGCAAGAATCCGCTCGGTGTGTTCGTCAATGCCCTCAACTGGTCAAAGGAGCTGTCGCAATGATCGGCATTCCCTTCCGGCGCGCCGCCACCGCCGCGCTGCTCGTTTCCGCCTCCGCACTCGCCGGCTGCGCCACTACGTCCGCCCGGCCGCCCGCCATCACTTACGACGATCCGCCGCGCGAGGTGGCCGCGACCCCGGCCGCGGAACCGCCGCGCCCGGTGGAGATCGTTACGATTCCCGAACCGTTGCCGCTTCCCGGTCAGCTCAAGCCATTGTCGGATGCGCCTGGCGTATCGGAGCCGGCCGATCCCCGTAGGCGCGTCGGCGATGCAAACGCCGCCGCGCGGGTGCAGCCGGCCCGTGACGGCTTCCTCAATGCCATCCAGCAATATCCCTGGACGGATGGCGCGCTCTATCAGGTCTATACCGCCCCCGGCCAAGTGACGGACATCGCCTTGCAGGAAGGCGAGCAGCTAGTTGGACCGGGGCCAGTCGCGGCCGGTGACACCGTTCGTTGGATCATCGGCGACACGATCAGCGGCGCGGGTCCGACTGCGCGCGTCCACATCCTCGTCAAGCCGACGCGGGCAGACCTCGCCACCAACCTCGTCATCAACACCGATCGCCGCACCTATCATCTGGAGCTGCGTGCGACGCCCGCGACCTACATGGCCTCTGTGTCGTGGACCTACCCGCAAGATCAGCTCATCGCGCTGCGCGGCGGCAACATCGCCGCTGCGGCGGTCGCGCCGGCCGCGACCGGCGTGGACGTGACTTCGCTCAATTTCCGTTATCGCATCGAGGGCGACCGCGCCCCGTGGCGTCCCGTTCGTGCGTTCGACGACTCCGGGCAGGTGTTCATCGAGTTTCCGGCGGGGATCTCGCAGGGCGAGATGCCGCCGCTGTTCGTTACCGGCGCGGCCGGGGACGCCGAGCTAGTCAATTATCGCGTGCAGGGCCGCTACATGGTGGTGGACCGGCTGTTCGCCGCCGCCGAGCTGCGCCTGGGCGATCGGCGCAATGAACAGCGCGTCCGCATCGTGCGCGACGATGGACGGGAGCGGCGGCCGTGAACGATCGCACCGACATTCCCTCCACCGAGCCGGCCGCGCCGCAGCCGCTTCCCGCCGATCCAAAGCCATTCCAGCTTCGAGGCGATCCGCCCCGCGTCATGCGTCTGTCCCGAAAGGCGCTGACAGTCATAGGCGTGGCCGCCGGCCTCGGTATCGGCGGCTCGCTGATCTACGCGCTCAAACCGGCTGGTGAACGGCAGGCGGAAGAACTCTACAACACCGAGAGCCGCGCCACGGCCGAGACCATCACCTCGGGACCGAGGGACTATGCTCAAGCGCCGCGCCTTGGGCCGCCACTTCCCGGCGACCTCGGCAGCCCGATCGTGTCCGCCCAGCAGCGCGGCGAGAACGTGCCCGTGCCGCCGATCGGCACGCAGCCGGCGCAACCTGATCCGCGCGTGCAGGCCGAGGAGGCTGCGCGTCAGCGCGCCCAGCAGGAACGCGACGCTGCCCGCATGAGTGGCGTATTCCTCGGCGGCAACGCGGGCAACGCTGGAACGGCGCCGGCCCCATCGCTGATCTTGCCCGACCAAGCCGCTCAGCCATCGCAGCAGGCGAGCGCAGCGCAGGGCGATCAAGCTGGACGGCGCGCTTTCATGGCGCAAGCCTCGAACCAGCGAACGGTGAGCGCGGAGCGGCTGACCGCACCCCCGTCGCCCAACATCGTGCAGGCCGGAAGCATCATCCCGGCGGCGCTCATCACCGGGATCAGGTCCGATCTGCCCGGCCAGATAACGGCGCAGGTGACGCAGAACGTCTATGATAGCCCGACAGGCCGCATCTTGCTCATCCCGCAAGGTGCCCGGCTGATCGGCGAATACGACAGCGAGATCACCGCCGGGCAGACCCGTGTTCTCCTCGCCTGGGACCGGCTCATCATGCCGGACGGGCGCTCGATCGTTCTCGAGCGCCAGCCCGGCGCGGACGGCGCTGGGTTCGCGGGCCTACAGGACCGCGTGAATCAGCATTGGGGCAATCTGCTCAGGGCCGCGGCCGTCTCGACGCTGCTCGGCGTCGGCGCCGAGCTGGGAGCCGACAGCGAGGATGATTTGACCCGCGCGCTTCGGCGCGGCTCGCAGGACACGATCAATCAGACCGGCCAGCAGATCGTTCGGCGGCAGCTCAACGTGCAGCCGACCCTTACCATCCGGCCGGGCCATCCGCTGCGCGTGGTCATCACCCGCGACCTAGTGCTCGAACCTTTGGGAGCGACACGATGACAAAATTGAAGCTGGGGCCATTGGTGGACGATCGGCCTGTCAAACTAGCTGTGGAGCTGCCCGCCGGGGTCCACCGCGATCTTGTCGCCTACGCCGCCGCGCTCGCGGCGGAGACCGGCCAGCAACCTATGCCGCCGGAAAAGCTGATCGCGCCTATGCTTGCACGCTTCATGGACACCGACCGCGGCTTTCGTCGCAACCGCGCGCAAGGCAGTTAAGGGATTCCCGGCCTTCAGTTACCGGTGAAACGCTTGAAGCGATCCCGGCTATCGGCCTCGATAACTGCCTGCTCGGCATTGGCGCATTCATCACCGCGCACCGAGCCGTCACGACACCCTGCTACGATCTGCCGAGCCTCGTCGAGATTGGCCGCAAAATACTGAGTGCCGCGCGCTGCGGTCGGCTGAGGCGCGGCGGCAGCCGGACTGACGGCGACCGCTGTTTGACGAAGGGGGGCGAGGACCGGCCGCAAGAAAAAACCGCCTGTGAAGCCGATGACTAAAGTAACAAGAACGATGATTATGGTCCTGCCTTGTGACATCGAAACTAACTCCACCAACTGGATGTCTAGTTTACCGAAATCTTCTCGAGAAATCAAAAGACAGAGCATAGCGGGTCTTGATGAATCCAAGAAAGCGCCGCAACGCTGGATTGCGATTGTCGTCTCGCCAGCAACCCGAATATCCTGTCAGTGCCGGCCCTTGTTCGCCATGAATCGGCCGATAGACGACACTAGGATAGATCGCTCCGGTCGATCCCTCGCAGACAATGGTGACGCCCGAGTTGGCGCCGAGGATGCTCAGCACGGTCTCACGGCTCGCCCGCGACATCCGAATGTCAGGCTTACCGCCTGAGATCGGAAGTCTGCCAAGCAGCATGTCGCGGATTTCCGGGCCGGGATCGGCCGCAGGTAGAAGGAAGTGCTCGCCCCGAAGATCCGTCCAGTGAATGATGTCACGTTGAGCCAACGGATGTGAGGCGGGCAACGCGGCTAGCATCCGCTCGCTCCATAGCGGCTCGCAGCGAAACCCGTTGTGGCTGGGCGTCCCCACCAGGATCGCTATGTCGATTTCGCCCGTGTCGAGCCCAGCGAGCAGAACGCTGCGATCCGCCTCGACGCATTCCAGTTCGACGTCAGGATGCGCTTCGCGCCAGCTAATGAGGGTCGCTCGGAGATTGCCGGCGGAGACCGAACTATTATACCCGAGCAGTAAACCGCCAGCGCGGCCCTGGCCGGCTGCAAGCATCATGGTGACTAGCTTATCTGCCGTTGCCACCATTGGTCGCGCGCCACGAATAAACGCGGCTCCGGCGAGCGTCGTTTTGACCCCAGCCCGCGACCGCTCGAAGATAGACATTCCTATCGAGCGCTCCAATTTCGAAATGGAGCGACTGAGGGTCGATTGTTCAATATCAAGTGCCCGCGCGGCTCTGTAAAAACTACCATGATCCGCAGCGGCGATAGCATAACGAAGCTGGCGGATTTCAAAGGGCAAGCGGAACTCCTTACTCCGTTCAGTGATATCAGATACCTGCCAGAAACAACCCTATCTGAGCGCCGCTGCGGAGCGATTGGGAATGACGCAACTTCCTCCTATCGTCGTGGCGAGCAAGGCCAAGCTTCAGCCAATGCTTGTTCGGCGCCAGCGACCATGTGAACGTCCATGAAGTAGGTATTGTCTTCTGCCCAGCGCAGATAGGCTGAACGCAATCTATTCCGATCGTAACGCGGCGCCCCACACTCGCTACCCCGCGCCACTATCATCATGTCCAGCACGCCTTGAAGGTACGCGCCGCACGCTGGGTTGTTGGCGCGGCAACTTGCAACAAGTTCAGAGCCGTTCGTGTGAGTCGGTTGTTCCTGCGCATAACTAGAAGCAGCGAGCACGACGGATGATAGACACGCTCCGATGCTATAACCGATAGTCCTAAACATACTTGATCCTCGGATGTTGTTGTCAAGGAATGGGCCTTACCCTCATTCAGGCCCATTCAGGCGAGTGAGAGTTCAGTCGCCATCCTCATCGCTGTCGTTTTCATTCCCGAGGATTTGGCCTGTCGGCGTTACGAACAGCTCCACGTTCTTGCCAGTTTGGTCCTTGCCTTCGATCTCGTAGAGCGTGCTGCCGTCCGCCTTTCTGGTCACCAGCTCGGCTTCGCGGACGGACGCGAGTCGTGTGCGTGCGGCGTTCATCGCGGCCGCCGGCACCTGGTCGAGTGCGACTTCTTCCTCGCTATGCTCGCCGATAATGCGGTTTTCGTTCGCCTCATGGTTCTGCTGCGCCGCGAGCGCCACGCCTGCCACCGCCAACACAGCAGCGCTGGCTCCGATGACGAGAGTTCGTTTGCTAGCCATGTTCCGTTCCACTTCCTTCGGGGCCGGGGGATGAACGGGCGGCGGTCGCGGCCCGACTGGCCGTCGTCCGATCTTAATTTTGTCGATTGTTCATTGTGTCGAGTGCCGAGCGGAGACCGCGTGCGAGCTTTGCCGCGTCGTCATTGGCCCAGAAGTGCAGGAAGAACAGGCGCGGCTCGTCGTTCAACATATGATTGTGAAGCGCGGTGACTTCGATCCCGTTCGCTCGAAGCGCTCGAAGGACGGGGTCTACTTCGCTCGCGATGAGGACGAAATCGCCCGTGATCGCCGCCTTGCCGCCGCCGGTAGGCTGAAAATTGATTGCGGTCGCGGTTCCCATTGATTGAGGCGTCACCATGCCGCCATCCATGAGCCGCTCCGCACGGGGAATACTGTATTGCAGAACGCCGCCATTGACCCTGCCTTCGGCTCCCATCAGCTCGTCCAAAGCATCGGAGTTGAGATCGAGGCGGGAGGGTGCTCCCGCGCCAGGAGACGGTGGAGACATTGGGGTGCGGCTTGCGGCAATGGCTTGGCGCAGCGCCGCCGCCAGCCTTACCGGATCGCCATGCGCAGCTATGTGCATGTACATGGTGCCGGGCGCAGACCGCAGCAGGTGGTTGTGGAGCGCGGTGATGGTGAATCCGCCTTGCAAAAGGCGGGTCATCACGGGGTTCACTTCCTCGTGCGTGAGCACAAGATCGCCCATTACCATCACGTCGTCGCCCATCGGCTGAAACGCGGCCCAGGAGCCGAGCGCCAGCGAAGGCTCTATCGAGACGCCATCCAAGACAACGCGCAGGTCGGAGCGAGGAAATCCGTAGCGACGAACTCCGTCGGCCTGCTCGACGCCGACGCGCCCCAGCGCGGCGTCAACCTTCGTCCATTCCGGTGCCGCCCAAGCAGGCGCGGCTAGCAGCAGCGTGGCCAACCCCGATAACAACACCGTTCGCATAGTTTTGCTTCAACTCCTGATGCATAATGACATGCTGGTCGATGCTTCTTCGGGCACGCCAAGGCTGCGAGACTCATGCATCGGCGCGGACCGCAAGGCACCTTGTAGATTCACAAGGTCCGCTGGCGGCATTTTGCACTACAACGCGCAAACATACCCTTGTGCGAAAGCGGCCGGCGGCAAACGACACTGGCGCGCACTGTCGATGCTGCTCGCACAAGGCTATGGTTCTCCAACAACGCAGAGGAGATGCCTCCGCACTATGCGCCTGCTACTGATCGAGGATGACGAGGATACGGGGAGCGCTGTCGTTGAAGCGCTGCGTGCTCGTGGTCACGCCGTGGATTGGGAGGAGGATGGGAAAAGCGGACTTGATCGCGCCGCGAGCGGCGCCCACGCGTTGCTGATCGTTGACCGAATGCTGCCAGAGATGGATGGGCTATCGGTCGTCACCGAGCTGCGCCGTCGGCAAGTCGTAGCACCCGTGCTGATGCTTACGGCGCTAGGCTCAGTGGGCCAACGAGTCGAAG
Source organism: Phenylobacterium sp. (assembly GCF_031984885.1). Lineage (GTDB taxonomy): Bacteria > Pseudomonadota > Alphaproteobacteria > Caulobacterales > Caulobacteraceae > Phenylobacterium. The sequence goes on along the minus strand of NZ_DAMABV010000015.1, from coordinate 22,708 downwards.
GTCTTGAAGGTGGCGCCGACGACTATCTTGTCAAACCGTTCGCAATCGCCGAACTCGTCGCGCGCGTTGAAGCGCTGCAGCGCCGCGCAGCCGGCCCGCCCAGCATCCTCTCGCTGGGCGACTTGACGCTCGACCGCCTCGCTCGGACGGTGCGGAGAGGCGACACGCCGATCGAACTAATACCGCGCGAGTTCCAGCTTCTCGAACTACTGATGCTGAACTCGCCGGCCGTGCTCACGCGGTTGATGCTGCTGGAGACCGTGTGGAAGTTCCGTTTCGATCCTGGCAGGAACCTCGTCGAAAGCCATATCAGTCGGCTGCGGGCCAAGATCGATCGCGGTGACGATCCCCCCCTGATCCATACCGTGCGTGGGGAAGGCTATGCCGCTTGGAGTGATTAGCCGGCTGTTGCGCTCGACGGTGTCGCGTCTTGTTGCCCTCAACGCGCTTCTGCTCGTCATCAGCATGGTCGCCGGCGCGCTCGGCGGCTGGATCGCAACGCGTGGGGTCGTTGAACGCGAGGCTCGAAACCGCATCGAGCTGGAGTCGCATGTCATCGCCGTCGAGGCGGACCGGGGAGGGCTTGATCGCGCACTGGCCATGATCCGGACGAAGGCCGAACGGCCGGGTTCGCCTGAGTATTATCTCATTGGTCCAGATGGACGCACGTTGATCGGCGACCTTCAGGTGGTGCCGCGAGAGACCGGTTGGCATTTCGCCGATCAGCCTTCGCCGCGACCTGGCATCGAGGGCGTTCATTTACTGGCGCTGACGCAACGCCTTCCCGATGGCTCCCTTCTAATCGTCGGGGAGGACATGGAGCGAAGCGAAGCGATCCGCGACGCTGTTTTCGGGGCCACTCTGATCGCCGGCGGAATCGCGTTGGTCTTTGGCATCGTCGCAGGCCTCTTTGCCACACGGCAAACGCTCCGCCAGATGAAGCGGATCAACGTCACTGTCCGCGCGGTCGAGGGCGGAGATCTCTCTGCGCGGACTGGAGCTCCAGTTCACGCGCGCACCGATCTTGATCAACTCGCGTTGGCGATCGATCGAATGCTCGACCAAATCGACACGCTCGTCGCCACGATCCGCCGCGTGTCGGCGGAGGTCGCGCATGACCTGCGCACGCCGCTGACACGCGTGAGGCACGCGGTCGAAACGGCGCTCGCGCAGCCCGATGGCGAGAAACGGACCGCGGCGCTGGGACGGGCGATGGCGGGGCTCGACGAGGCGCTCCGTCTGTTCAGCGCGGTGCTGGAGCTGGCGGAGATCGATGCCGGTAATGCTCGCGCGCGATTTGAGCCGATCGATCTGGCGGAGATCGTGGACCGGGTGGTGGATGCCTACCGTGCGGAGATTGAGGCTTCCGGCCGCCACATCTCGGTCCGCTCGGTTCGCACGGCGGTCGCCGGTGACGCCGACTTGCTGGCGCGCGCGCTCGCCAACCTGATCGAGAACGCGCTCAAATACTCCCGTGAGCACGCTCGGATCGATGTTTCGGTCACCGAGCACGCGGGCACGGTGACGATGGCGGTCGTGGACGACGGTCCTGGCGTAACCGATGGCGAGGTCGAGGAGATGTTGCGCCCGTTCGGGCGCTTGGACCGAGCGCGGCGTAAATCCGGCAACGGTCTCGGCCTCGCGATCGCCGACGCCGTGGCTCGGCTGCACCGCGGAACACTGACCTTTGCACGGCTCCAGCCGGGCCTGGCCGTCGAAATCAGACTACCGCGGGAATTGGCGGAGACGGCCGCCTTGAACGCGCATCGCTGACTAAGCGCGACCGAAAACGCTCCGCTAGTCCAGAGACCGACTAGCGTGTCCCGGAACGCGCGAACGCTTATGCCGGCGAAGCGGCGGTTCCTCGGCCGGCGACACGGCGCTCCCGCGCGGCAACCGCGCGCCGATACGCGGCCTCGGCTACCGTCCGCACGGCGCTGGGCGGAAACGGCGCTACCGAGCTGACGTTGATCTCGCACAAGACATAGCTGTCCGAGCCGCGATCATCCTTTGGCCCGTAGAGGAAGTCAGCATCCCAGAGCAGCGGGAGCTCGTCACGCTCGACGGCGAGGATGTGCTGCAAACCAGGTATCCACGACTGTTCCATATTGTCTCTGAGCGACTGAAAAGCGCCCGCATCGGCGGGGTGCATGACCCGTGGACCTGGCTGCGCCTCCGGCGAGTCGATCCCTTCGGAGGGTGGCGGCAACAGCGCGCGGATCAGTTGATGCCCGAAACCGACGACCTTGTCCGCGCTGACATAGCAGCGAATCATGCCGTCTCCGAGCCGCGGCTGGAAGGGTTGGTCGATAAGGCATTCGCCCCGCTCGAAATAGGGTGCGAACCGATCGATCAGGGCATCGAGGGGCATCTCAAGCGGAACGCTGCCCCGCGCGGCGTGAAGGACCGAAACGTTGGGTTGGGCGCCGCGCCCCCGGTCAACAACTTCGACCCGCCACACGCCCCGGCCGCCATTGCTCCGGTTTTCCTTGAGCACACGCGCCCCGGAAGCGAGGCGTTCGGGGAGCAGCGCGCGCAGTTCCTCTAGATCGGCGTAGCGGTGGGTGTCCGTGCCCCAGCCTAGCGCGCGCGTGGAATGAAGCACGTTTTTCACGCCCATCTTCGCGATGACATCGGGATGCGCACTGATCGAGACGCCCGCCCCCGCCGCCTCGTGCAAAATCGGATCGAGCCTTGAGCGGTCACCGGCGTCGCTGATCGGGTCGGCCCAGACCATCACGCCGTCGCAAGTCAGCAGACGGTCGCGCGCTGTACCAGCCGTCTCGTCGGCATATCCAATCGCCTCGACCTCGCCGCCCAGCTCACGCAGGGCTGCCATGATCGGCCACTGGCGCGCGCTGTGCGCGTCCGCGGGGCTGGTAGGGACGTCGGTTCGCCACAGCAGGCCGATCTTGGGGCAAGTGGCCAAGGCTGACTTCGCTCGCTTCCCGTTCATCGCCGCTTTCCAACTCAGGCGCTGGCCGCGGCGATCGCATGCGCATAGCGGCGGTCGACTGCTTCCCAGTCGAGGTTCTTGAACCAGGCATCGATATATCTGGCTGCCTGGGTGCCATAGTCCATGTGGAAGCTGTGCTCGTACATATCGAGGACGAGCACCGGCACGCCAGCCGCCGCGCCGTGCATATGGTCCCAAGCCCAGTGATTGTTGAGCGAGCGGGTGTGGAGGTTGTAACCCAGGATCGTCCAGCCCGACCCTCCCGCCAGGCTCATGCCGGTGCGCCGGAACTCGGCCTCCCAGTTCGCGAACGAGCCGAAGGCGGCGTCGATCGCGTCGCGGACCGAACCGGCCGCCTGACCGTCGCCGCCCAACCCGTCGAAGTAGATTTCATGCAGCACCACCGAGCCGGTACGGTGCAGTTCCTCGCGCTTGAGGCCGCCGTAGATGGCAGGCGGCGCTTCGGTATCGGCGAGCGCGGCGGCCAGCCGTGGCCGCAATGCGTTCAGCGTCCTGACCGAGCCGGCATAGTTGTTCTCGTGATGCGACGTGATCAATCGCTCGGACAGGCCCTCGAGCTTGGCCGGATCGAACTTGAGCGGCTTGATCTGATGGTTGCTGGCAAAGGCGGGTACAGTCGGCGGCGCGGCGGCCGGCGTCTGGGCGGAGGCTTCGTTGATCGTCATGGCGGCGGCTCCTATGCCTATGGTTGCGATTGCACTGCGTCGGGAGAGATTGTCGATCGCCACGTTCGGTCCTTTCCAACATGATTGATTAGGCTGCGTAAGAGTGATGGTGCGTCGCGATCATCCGAACAGGGCAAGGCCCGTCCCCGCCGCGGCGAGAACAACCCACAGGATCGTCGTTTTGGCCTTGAACACATAAAGGAGCGCGAGGGCGACGGCGAAGATTGCGAGCGGGATCACCACGCCGGGCACGTTCACGAGAGTCTTTTGCCCTAGTTCCAGCGTCGTGGCGGCGATCAGCCCGACGACCGCTGCGGATATTCCCTCTAGGAAGGTCTTGATCTTTTCGTTGTCTACCAACCGTTCAAGCTGGTCATGAAAGAACAGAGAAAAGCTGAATGCCGGCAGGAAGATGCCGATCGTCATGACGATCGCTCCGAGTGGGCCGCCGCCGAAATATCCGATGAACGTCGAGAAGATGATCAGGGGCGCCGGCAGAATTCCCGATAAGGCGAGCCCGTCGAGGAACTGCGCATCCGTCATCCATCCATTGCCGACCGCATCTGCACGCAGGAACGGGATGACTGTGTAGGCCCCGCCAAAGGTGAGGAGCCCGGCCTTGAGGCCCGAGATGAAAAGCTCCAGCAGCGACGGCTTTTGGTTTGCGATGGCTTGCGCCGAGACCGCATCCCCACCGACCGTACTGCCGAAAGTGACCCAGGCGAAGTAGAGGCCGACCCCGACGAGCACGGCCATGAGCAGGCCGGCCATCACCCGCTGATGGCGCGCCGCGAACATATAGACGAGGCCCGCGATCGGCAGGGTGAGCCAGAACGGAGTGCCGACGAGGGCCGCCAGGCCGGCGACGCCCGCGATACCCCAAAGCCAGCGGTCGAGCAGGATGTGACCGCCAATCCGGTGCACGGCGCGCACGATCAGGGCGATGACGGCGGGTTGCACTCCGAGAAATGCTGCGGTCGCGGCGGCAGTCTGCATGATCCCGGTGGAGAGATACAGCCACGACAGCGCGAACATTAGGACGAAGCCCGGCATCATGAATCCCAGACCCGCAAGAAGGCCGCCGAGCTTTCCCTTGGGAAGCGTGCCGAAGAAGACGCACAGCTCGTGCGCCTCCGGACCAGGGAGCACCTGATAGACGGCGAGGATGCGGTTGAACCTGGCGCTGGAGACCCAGTGTTCCTCATCGACCAGCTCACGGCGGATCATCGCGATCTGGGCGATCGGGCCACCCCAGGCCAGGAAGCCGAACCGCAGGAACTTCGCGAAAATCTGCGCATAAGAAAGGTCGGGCAATGTGCCTCCGTTCTCAGGATCCAATGCCCCACCCGCCACCTTTGTGCTCATTCGCTACGTTCCTCAGATCATGATCGTCATCCCTCGACCGATGGTCGAACGCGCTGCGCTGACTGCCGATCGAGTGGACTGCCCAGAGTGAAATGCGTGTAGAAGCCGTCCAGCGCGTCGCTTGCGTTGGCGATCCGCTTGAGATCGTCATCTGTGGACGCGCATACGCCTGCAAGCATGGCACCAAGGCCTGGCGTCTCGGAGCGCCCGAACTTGCCGTCCGCTATGTCCAGGTCATGGATAATCTCGCCGATCGCGACGAGTGCGGGATCATCTTCGAGCCTAGCTCGCCTCACGATCGTCTCGAAGCTGCACCGGTCTTGTTCGTGGGTGAACTCGGCATCGGCCATGTCGAAGCGCAGCTCGCCCGCATCGGGCGTGTAGCTCCTGCCATCGACGAACTTGAAGCTGGCGTGGGGGTCGACGAATCGTCGGATCAGCCAAGCGCAGGCGATGCGATCGACATGGACGCCGCGCCGCGTCACCCAGACACGATTCTTGAGGTCGGCGGGCGAAAACGCAGCCGCTTCGCCCGTGCGGCCGACATCGGGATGGGCATAGCGCTTTTCGCCCAACTCCCGCAGCGCCGCCTCCGCACCTTGACGGCCGTGAGCGCCAAAGAAGTCTAGCCGGACAATCTCGGAAAGCCGTCTCTGGAGTTTCGCAATCTCGGCCCCCGACGTCGGCCCGGTGTCGAGCAGCCTGTGTGCGGCCAGGGCCACCTCGTCATAGTCGGCGTCACGCGCAGCGTCGAAAAGCCCTCGTAGCTCCGCGTCGCTTTGGCCTTCGATCATCTGCGCGTTGATCAGCACCGCCTCGCCGCCGCTGTTCGTGATCTCTCCCAGCAGGTCGCGGAATGCGGCTTCGTTTTCCTCGCGACGGGGGAGCACATGAACCGCGTTTTTGAGCGGCACCGCGCCAATCGCTTGTAAGCGACGCCAAATCTTCACGCGCATGTAGGGTGGCTTCGCGGGTAGTTGGTGCAGCAGTGCTAACCAATGTTCCGGGTCGGGCGAGGATTCCATAGCACATGCGTATCACCAAGAATGTTAAAATGAAACACATATATCTCAGTTCCAAGCGGAGATAAGCCGCCGGCGCGCAATCGGTTCAAAAATGGCAAGGCTGGCGGTTGGACGGCGCGCCCGTCTCGAAAGGGCAGTCGGTCAGGGACGGGTCCGCTGCGTGCGAGATCAATGGACCCGCTACGATGGTTCAACTTAGGAAGCGGGCTACTTCCCCCCGCTTTTCGTCCGTCAATACAACCATCCTGCAGGCTCGGCGGAGTAGTATTAGTGGCTGGCTATATCGGGGAAGGGCGGCACGTTGCGCAGATTGGCGCTTCTAGCGTAGCGTTAACGGCGATACGTATTCGTTACCTTTATCCTGCGCGGGGCGCCATTTTTCTCCTGTCAGACAGGCTTCTAAGACGCCGCCTCGGCGGTCTCGCCAGCCCGCTCGGCTTCGGCCAGTTGCAGGGTGTGCAGGTTCTTCTGGCGTATGGCCTCGCCGGCTTCGTCGAAGAAGAACGGCAGGAAGGCGTAGCGGCGGCCCTTGGTGACCGGGGTCGCCTCGTGCAGCAGCGAGCATGAGAAGACCACCGCGCCGCCGGTCGGCGGGCGATAGGTCTTCGGCCCGAACTCAGGGAAGCGCAGGTCGCCGCCCTCGAACTCCTCGGCGTTCAGGTTGATCGAACAGGCGAACTTGCGGTGTGCGGTGCCGGTGGTGGTGTTGTCCCGGTGCGGCCGGAAGTAGCCGCCGTCCTTGGCGTCGTAGCAGGCGACGATGTAGCGCTCGATGCGGGTGGGATTGAACTGGAAGGCGTTGTTGATCTGGCGGACCAGCCGCGTCTCGATCCGCCGCCGCAGTTCGACGCGGAACGCCTCGTCCTCGATGGAGGCGTCCCTGCGGCTCTTGAAGTTGTCCAGCACCGCGACGGTCTTGCCGTTGATCTGGCGCATCGTGCCCGAGGGCGCGCCGCCGTGGTTGTCATAGAAGCTGATCAGCCGGCGGCAGATCTCCGGCTCGAACACCCGCGGCACGACCAGCACCGGCGCATGCAGCGGCGCGCCGGCGTGATGCTCGGGCTCGGGCAGGGCGCGCAGCGTCGAAAAGACGCGCTCGGTCTGGTCCATGCCGCCGGTCGCCAGCACCCGCAGGGTCGGGTCCAGCACGCACCAGTGCGGGGCCTCGAGGCCTTCGGCGGTCACCGCGCGGAAGGCGCGGCTGATGGCCCCGTCGCCGTCCAGGAACCAGCGCACGCCGTCCCGGTCCGTGGCCCGGCTGATGCCTTCCTGGTCACGGATCACGCAGAAGCAGATCAGCTTGCGCTGGTCGAAGAGCGCCTCGTGCGCCTCGATCGCGGCCAGGGCGGCCTGGCGGGCGACGGGATCGCCGGGCAGGAACGCCAGCAGGACGAAACGCCCGCCGAGGCTGGAGAAACTGAAACGGGGGTTGGTCGGCGTGGGAGCGACGAACCAGGGGGCGGCTTGACCGGGCGGTATGCTCATGGGCCGGTGGTCGCGTGGACGCCGGGCGTCCACAAGCATAAGAAGTTTATAAGTCGGGGCGTCCCACGGGGCATAAGCCCGGCATAATTGAAGCGACGCATGGCTGCGGCCATGGTCGCCCGCGTCGGCGGCCTCGCTCGTCTCCCATCTATCGAGCCTGGGGTTCCCACGGACAGGCGGACGCCGTCGACGCCCGGCTTTGCAAGGATCCGCATGGCGCGGGATTGGAAATTCAAGCCTGCGACGCCGTTGCGCGGCGCCTGGCGCTACCTCGCCGCATTCGGCATGGTGGCGGTCTCGACCATGGTCGCCGAAGTGGTATACCGCGTCTTCGACACCGACCGCCTGTCGATGGTGTTCCTGGCCGGCGTGCTGGTCGCGGCCGTCACCCTGGGCCCGGGCCCGGCCTATTTCGCCGCCTCGATCGCCTTCCTCATCTACGACATCTATCTGGTCCAGCCGCGGTTCGAGTTCACCATGACCTCGGCCGAGGACTTCCTGGTCCTGTTCGTCTTCCTGGCCGTCGCCATCCTGACCGGCGGCCTGGCCGGGCGCCTGCGCGAGGCGCAGTGGCGGGCCGAGGCCCGGGCGCGGACCTCCGGCGCCCTGTTCCGCGCCAGCGAAGAATTCTCCGCCTCGGACGACGAGGACGGCGTGCGCCAGGCCCTGGCCCACCGCATCGCCGAGGCGGGGCGGCAGGCCGTGGTTTTCCATGACGGACGCTGGTGGAGCGCGCCGCACGGAACGCAGCCGCCCGAGCGCATCTGCCAGGCCGCCGCCGTTCCCGTGGCCCAGGTCGCGACCGCCCAGATCGAGGGCTGGCGGCTGCGGCCGCTGCGCGCCGACGACCAGGCCCTGGGCCTGGCGGCCTGGCGATCCACCGAGCGCCGTCTGGCCGACGACGACGAGCGCCTGGTGGACGTGCTGGTCGACATGGCCGCCGCCGCCATCGCCCGCTCGCGGCTGTCGGGGGCGCGGGCCGAGATCCAGGCGCGCGCCCGCACCGAGCAGTTGCGCAACGCCCTGCTGTCGTCGATCTCGCACGACCTGCGCACGCCCCTGGCGGCGATCCTGGCGTCGGCCAGCAGCCTGCGCGAGTTCGGCGACCGCTTCGACGCGGCGGTGCGCGACGACCTGACCCTGACGATCCAGGAGGAGGCCGAGCGCCTGAACCTGTTCGTCGGCAACCTGCTCAACATGACCAAGCTGGAATCCGGCGCGCTCAGCATCGAGGGCGTCGCCTTCGGCATGGGCGAGGTCATGGACCGGGTGGTCCAGCGGCTGGGCAAGCGGGCTGGCGAGCGCGACCTGGGCAGCCAGCCGGCCGGCGACGACCTGGTGGTGTTCGGCGACCCGATCCTGGCCGAACAGGCCCTGGCCAACGTGGTGGAGAACGCCGTGCGCTTCTCGCCCAACGGCGCGAAGATCGAGGTCGCCGCCCGCCGCGAGAACGGCCAGGTGATCGTGGAGGTGGCCGACGACGGGCCGGGCGTGCCGGCGGCGGACCTGCCGATGATCTTCGAGAAGTTCTATCGCTCCCCGTCCACGGCGGCGGGCCAGCAGGGCACGGGCCTTGGCCTGTCGATCACCCGCGGCCTGGTCGAGGCGATGGGCGGCGATGTCCACGCCTTCGCCCGCCGGGACGGCCGCTCGGGCCTGGTCGTGGCCCTGGCGTTCCCGGGAGGCCGCGGATGAGCCTGGGCCACCTGCTGCTGGTCGACGACGAACAGCAGATCCTGCGCGCCCTGCGCCCGGCCCTGGCCGCGGCCGGCTACGAGGTCGCGACGGCCGAGACCGGCGGGGAGGCGCTGGCCCACCTGGCCAGCGAGGCCTGCGACGTGGTGATCCTCGACCTCGGCCTGCCCGACATGGACGGCAAGGAGGTCATCGCCCGCATTCGCGAGTGGTCGGAGGTGCCGATCCTGGTGCTGTCGGCCCGCGACCTGGAGCACGAGAAGATCGCCGCCCTGGACCAGGGCGCCGACGACTTCATCAACAAGCCGTTCGGGGTCGGGGAGCTGGTGGCGCGGATCCGGGCCTCGCTGCGCGGCCGCGAGCGGCGCTTCTCGGCCCATGCGGTGTTCCGCAGCGGCGACCTGGAGGTCAACTTCGCCACCCGCCGGGTCGCGGTGATGGGCGAGGAGATGCGGCTGACCCCGCGCGAATACGATCTCCTGAAGACCCTCGCGCGCTATGGGGGCCGGGTGGTCACCCACCGCCAACTGATCGCCGCGGTGTGGGGGCCGGCCGCCCAGGTCGACGCCCAGTTCGTCCGGGTGCTGGTGGCGCAGCTCCGCCAGAAGATCGAGGAAGAACCCTCGACCCCCAAGATCCTGCTGACCGAGCCGGGGATCGGCTACCGGCTGACCCCCGAGGACGAGGCGTAGGCGCTCCCTAGCGCTTGCCTGGCCAGGTCAGGAAGCCGTTCGCGTCGCGTCCGGCCGCCGGATAGGTGCAGCACGGCCCATGCGGCGGCGGCGGATAGTACACCGGAGGAGGCGGCGGCGGGGGCGGCGGCGGGTAGTAGGCCATCGGCGGCGGCGCATAGACCGGGGGCGGCGGCGGCGGCGCGTAAGCCGGCGCCGGATAGCTGCGGTAGGACTCGTAGATCTCTTCCTGCACCACCCGGCCCTGGGCGGGGGGCGGAGGCGGCGGCGGCGCGGGCGGCTCCACGCGGGCGTATTCGCGCTCGACCGGCGCCGGCGCGGCCGGGCGCACCGCCGGCTTCTTGGGCTTGGGCTTTGGCTTGTGATGCACCTTGATCGGCTTGGCCGGGGCCTTGGCGACCTTGGCCGGCGGGCAGGCCGCGGCGATGATCTGGGCCGGGTCCGGACAGGCGGCGGCCGGGGCCGCGGCGGCGGGGGCCTGGGTGGTCACGGGCACGGTCACCGCGCCCGGCGCCTGGGCGGGCTGGCGGGCGGCGCCCACCTTGGGCGGGCCGCTGGCGTCGCAGGCGGCGAGGGCGACAAAGACCGCAATCGGCAGGACGGTGCGCAGGCGCATGGTCGGTTTCCCGGCGTCGTTCAGCAAAGGTTGCCCCAAGGATGGGGATCAGTTTCCGTTAACGCTGTGGCTTTCACCGTGGGCGCGAAGAAATCTCGTGACAAGATCGTCGTAGAGGGCGAGCCGCTTATAGGCCCGGAAGTCGGCGGCGGCCTCGCGCCAGGCCTTGGCGAAGGCGGCCAGCCGCGGCGGATCGCCGGCCAGGTCGTCCAGCGGATGCAGCCAGACCCTGATGGTGAACAGCGCCCCGCCGGTCCGCGGCAGCCGGCGCAGGGTCTGGCGCTCGACCCGCACATGGAGTTCGGCGCCCGCCCTCGCCGGATCGATGCCGGCGATCCGGGCGCGGATCGGAGCCGGATCGGGCGTGAAGGTCTCGGCCGAGTTGACGACGCTCCAGTTGCGGCGCTCCAGGATCAGGCCGGGACGCAGGCCGTCGAAGATCCGCACCACCCGGGTCAGGAAGCGGCCCTCGAAGCCGTGTACGGGGGCGTGGATGTCGGCCAGGGCGCGGCCCAGCACTTCGCGGGCGCTGAAGAAGGTCGGGGCGCACAGCGACAGGGCCGAGACCCGCCAGTGGCCGTCGGCCTTCTCCATCAGCACCAGGTCGTCGGGGACCTGGCGGGCGGCTGCGTGGAGCGGCGGCAGGCCCTCGTCGGCCGGGGGACGCCCCGTCGCCGCGGCGACCAGCTCGCGCGCCTCCTCCTGGCCCGGCCGCGAGGCCGGCGTCTCGCCCCAGACGACGTCGCGGTGGGCGGCGAACAACGGGTCCTTGCGCGCCGCCGGGTCGGGCTCCCCGCCCTCCAGCCAGTCCGCCTCGGCGATCGGCTTCAGCCCGATGGCGAAGTCGGCGGCGTCCTCGTAGGGGGCGTGGCGGAGGCTCATCTGGGTTTGAAACGCCTGGCCAGCGCCCATAGCCCCACCCCCAGCACGATGCCCACCGTATCGGCCAGCAGGTCGATCCAGTCGCCCGAGCGGCCGAACGGCATCAGCGCCTGCGCCAGCTCGATGCCGGCGGCCAGCGCCCAGACGCAGCCGATCACCGTCCGGCGGCGATGGGTCGACATCAGCAGGCCGATGACGACCAGCAGGCCGAAGGCGATGGCGTGCGCGGCCTTGTCCCAGATCAGCTTCGCGCCCGGCACGTCGTCCGACGGCGCCAGGGTCAGGTAGAGGATGACGAGGACCGCCGCCCCGAAGACCGCCACGCGCAGCGGGCGCGGGATGAACGAAAAGAAGGCCTGCATGCACTTCTAGTAGCGGCGCTCCGCGGCGACGGCGAGCCTTTCAAAGTCGGCCGATGCCCGCTAGCTTCGGGCCAAATTCAAACGCGGGTTTAAATTGATGGCGATCGAAGCGGTGATCTGGGACTTCGGCGGGGTGTTCACCACCTCGCCCTTCGAGGCGTTCGCCCGCTACGAGACGGAAAAGGGCCTGCCCAGGGACCTGATCCGCAAGGTCAACTCGACCAATCCCGACACCAACGCCTGGGCCCTGTTCGAGCGCAACGAGATCGACGCGGCGGGGTTCGACGCGCTGTTCCTGGCGGAATCGACGGCGCTGGGCCATCCGGTCCCGGGCCGCGAGGTCCTGCCGCTGATCTCCGGGGCGGTGCGGCCGCGGATGGTCGCGGCGCTGAAGGCCTGCAAGGCGCGCTTCAAGGTCGGCTGCATCACCAACAACATGGTCAGCCACCACAGCCCCGGGGCCGACGAGCCGCAGCGCGCGGCCGGGGCCATGGGCCAGATCCTGCCGCTGTTCGACCATGTGATCGAAAGCTCCAAGGCCGGGGTGCGCAAGCCGGACCCGAAGATCTACCTGATGATGTGCGAGGCGCTGGGCGTGACGCCGGAGGCTTGCGTCTATCTCGACGACCTGGGCATCAACTGCAAGCCGGCCGCGGCCCTGGGCATGCGGGCGATCAAGGTGGTGGACGTCGACCAGACCCTGGCCGAGCTTTCCGCCGCTACCGGCCTGGTGTTCGACGAAGAGGCGGCGGCGTGACCCGCCCGTCCAAGATCGGCGCCGAGGCGGCGCTGGCCAAGCTGCCCGGCTGGGCCCGGGCCGACGGCGAGCGCGAGGCGATCTCGCGCACCTATCGCTTCGCGGACTTCAACACCGCCTTCGCGTTCATGACCCGGGTGGCGATCCGGGCCGAGCAACTGGACCACCATCCGGAATGGTTCAATGTCTACAACCGCGTCGAGGTGCTGCTGACCACCCACGACGCCGACGGCGTCACCGAGCTCGACCTGACGCTGGCGGGCTTCATGGACGAGGCGGCCCGGGCCGCCGGCGCGAAGGACTGAAAACCAGGAGGAGACGATGTCGGGACGGGTCGAGGGCAAGAAGGCCTTCATCACCGGGGGCGCCCAGGGCTTGGGCGCGGCCATGGCGCGCAGGCTGGCCGCCGAGGGCGCCAAGGTCTCGATCGCCGACATCAACCACGCCGGGGCCCAGGCGATCGCCGCCCAGATCAACGCCGAGCACGGCGAGGGGACCGCCTTCGCCTTCCCGCTGGACGTGACCAAGGAAGACCAGTGGATCTTCGCCCTGGAGGAGGCCGACGCGGCGATGGGCGGCATCTCGGTGCTGGTCAACAACGCCGGCATCAGCCGCGGCGGCAATATCGAGCAGCTCAGCTTCGAGGACTGGAAGCTGGTGATGAGCGTCAATGTCGACTCGGTGTTCCTGGGGACCAAGCACGCGCTGAAGTACATGCGCCAGAACCAGCCCGGCTCGATCATCAACATCTCGTCGATCGCCGGCCTGATCGCGGCCCACAATTCGCCGGTCTACAACGCCTCCAAGGCCGGGGTCTGGCTGCTCAGCAAGGGCATCGCCCTGCACTGCGCCAAGCAGGGCCTGGATATCCGCTCGAACTCGGTCCACCCGACCTTCATCGACACCCCGATCCTCGACCCGATCCGCCAGCAGTTCGGCAAGGAGGTCGCCGAGGGCAAGCTGGCGCGCCAGATCCCGCTCGGCCACATCGGCGAGCCGGACGACATCGCCAATGCGGTGCTCTACCTGGCCAGCGACGAGAGCAAGTTCATGACCGGCGCCGAACTCAAGCTCGACGGCGGCATCTCGGCGATGTGAGGGGATTTCCCTCCTTTCCTCCCTTGCGAAGCGGGGGGAGGAAAAAGGACGTCAATTGATCAGTATCGTCCCCAGCAGCACCCGGGCGCCCTTCTGGCCCAGCACCCGGTCGGCGTCGCGCTGCAGGGCCTGGCCCAGGACGTCGGGGTTGGGCGGCATCGAGGGCGTCATGCCCGAGGCGTAGGTCTGCAGGGTCTGGACGAAGGCGGCGCGCAGGCGCGGGACGACGCTCTCAGCCTTGGCCCGCAGCTTGGCGTCGGGCACGTCGAGCACGGTCTGCACCGTCAGCACCCCGCGGCGGCCGCTGGGGCGCATGACGGTGGCGGTCAGGGTCTGGATCTCGACATAGGTCCCGACCATGGTCTTCTTCTTCTCGTCGGTCTTGGGCGCAGCGGCCGTCAGCGCGGGGGCGGCGAGCACGGCGGCAAGGACAAGAAGGCGGCGGCGGTCCATGGCGACACCACGCCACATCATGGTTAGCGCTCTCTTTACGAGCTGGGTCGGACAGTGCCCGCGACGATTCGCAGTTCATGTATTGGAGCGCCGCTTTTGGGCCGGTTCGCAGCCACCAACCTCGACCTCGACGGCAAGGTGATCTTCGTCACCGGCGGGACGGGCTCCTTCGGGCGCCGCTTCATCGAAACCGTGCTGATGCGCGCCAAACCGCGCAAGCTGATCGTGTTCTCGCGCGACGAGCTCAAGCAGCATGAGATGCAGATCGACCTGGCCGAGAAGTTCGATCCCGAGACCCTGACCTGCATGCGCTTCTTCCTGGGCGACGTGCGCGACCGCGAACGGCTGACCCTGGCCATGCGCGGGGTCGACATCGTCATCCACGCCGCGGCGCTCAAGCAGGTGCCGGCGGCCGAGTACAATCCCTCGGAGTGCATCCACACCAACATCATGGGCGCCGAGAACGTGGTGTGGGCCTGCCTCTCCAACCGCATCAAGCAGGTGGTGGCGCTCTCCACCGACAAGGCCTGCAACCCGGTCAACCTCTACGGCGCGACCAAGCTGGCCTCGGACAAGACCTTCGTGGCGGCCAACAACCTGTCGGGCGACATCGGCACCCGCTTCTCGGTGGTGCGCTATGGCAACGTGGTCGGCTCGCGCGGCTCGGTCGCTCCCCTGTTCGAGCGGCTGCTGGCCCGCGGCGAGAAGGAGCTGCCGATCACCGATGCGCGGATGACGCGGTTCTGGATCACCCTGAACCAGGGCGTCGACTTCGTGCTGTCCTCGCTGGAAGTGATGCGCGGCGGCGAGATCTTCGTGCCCAAGATCCCCTCGATGAAGATGACCGACCTGGCCGAGGCCATGTCGCCCGGCGTCGGCATCCGGGTGATCGGCATCCGCCCGGGCGAGAAGCTGCACGAGATGATGATCTCGGCCGACGACGCCCGCACCACGGTGGACCTCGGCGACCGCTATGCGATCGAGCCGGCCTTCGTGGAGTTCGGCCGCCAATCCTATGCCGACGCCCATCCGATGGTCGCCGAGAGCTTCTCCTACGCCAGCGACACCAATGACGAATGGCTGTCGGGCGAGGGGCTGCTGGCGCTGCTGGCCGACGGCGCGCCCGAGCATCGCCGCCGCCGGGCGACGGACTGACCCATGCTGCCCTATGGCCGCCAGACCATCGAGGACGACGACATCGCCGCGGTGACGCAGGCGCTGCGGGCCGATTTCCTGACCACCGGGCCGACGGTCGAGGCGTTCGAGACGGCGTTCGCGCAGACGGTCGGGGCCAGGCATGCGGTGGCCTGCTCGAACGGGACCGCCGCCCTGCACCTGGCCATGCTGGCGCTGGACGTGCAGCCGGGCGAGGTAGTGATCGCCCCGTCGATCACCTTCCTGGCCACCGCCAACTGCGCGCGGTTCGTGGGGGCCGAGGTGGTGTTCGCCGACGTCGACCCGAACAGCGGCCTGATGACGCCCGCCACCCTGGCCGAGGCCCTGACCCGCCTGGACGGCCGGCGCCTGCGCGCGGTGCTGCCGGTGCACATGCGCGGCGACACGGCCGAACTTCCGGCCCTCGAAGCCGTGGCCAGAAGCGCCGGGGCGGTGCTGGTCGAGGACGCGCCGCACGCGCTCGGGTCCGCCCTGAAGTTCGGGAACGCCGCCCTGCGGGTCGGCGACTGCGCCCACTCGGCCATGGCCACCTTCTCGTTCCATCCGGTGAAGACCATCGCCACCGGCGAGGGCGGCATGGTGACCACCAACGACGACGGCCTGGCCGAACGCCTGCGCCGGCTGCGCACCCACGGCATGATCCGGCCGCAGGGCGGCGATCCGTGGTGGTACGAGATGCCGGAGATCGGCTTCAACTACCGCCTGCCCGACATCCTCTGCGCGCTCGGCCTCTCGCAACTGGCCAAGCTCGATCGCTTCGCCGCCCGCCGCCGCGCCCTGGCCGCGCGCTATGAGGAGGCGCTCGCGCCGCTCGCGCCGCTGGTGGTCCAGGCGACCCGCCCCGACTGGAGCGACCCGGTCCTGCACCTGATGGTCGCGCTGATCGACTTCCCGGCCGCCGGGCGGACCCGGCGCGAGGTGGTCGAGGCGCTGAGGGCCAAGGGCGTCGGGACCCAGGTCCACTACATCCCGGTCCACACCCAGCCCTATTACCGCCAGCGCTATGGCGAACTGGACCTGCCGGGCGCCCAGGCCTGGTACGAACGCTGCCTGTCGCTGCCGCTCTATCCGGGCATGGCCGACGAGGACGTCGACCATGTGGTCGCCGCCCTGGCGCAGGTGCTGGGGCGATAGAGGGCCGGTTCCCGCCGTTGCGCCGGAGAATCCCCCTTGCCCGGCCGGCCGCACGGCCTAGGTAAGGGGCCCCGCGCGGCCCGTCCGCGGTTCCACACAGTTCCTGACCTTGAAAGGCCAGCTTCCATGGCCAAGGACGATTCCGCCCCGATCAACGGCTCGGCCCTCGCGGTCGGCGCCGGCTGCTACGTCATCTGGGGCGTCGTGCCCCTGGCCTTCCAGGTCATGGGCCGTCTCGGCATCGGAGCCTGGGAGATCCTCGCCCACCGGACGCTGTGGGCGGTGCCGACCGCCTTCCTGTTCGTGGCGCTGGCCGGCCAGACCAAGCAACTGGCGGCGGTGCTGCGCAATGGCCGGACCATGGCCTGGCTGGCGCTGTCGGCCGCCGTCATCGCCATCAACTGGCTGGTGTTCATCTGGGCGGTGAACAACGGCCGGGTGCTGGAGACCAGCCTCGGCTACTTCATCAACCCGCTGATGGCCATGGCCGCCGGCGCCGTCATCTTCCGCGAGCGCATGGACGCCATCGGCAAGGGGGCGATCGCCCTGGCGGGCCTGGGCGTGGTCATCCAGGCCTTCGCCCTGGGCCACGTGCCGATCGTCTCCCTGACCCTGGCCACGTCCTTCTGCGCCTATGGGATCATCCGCAAGCGGGTGGCGGCCGAGGCCCAGACCGGGCTGCTGATCGAGTGCCTGATCCTGGGCCTGCCCGGGTTGTTCCTGATCGCCTGGCTGGAGAGCCGGGGCCAGGGCCACTTCACCGCCGGCGGCGCCTCCATGGCCTGGCTGCTGGCCTGCGGGCCGATGACCGCCCTGCCGCTGATGATGTTCTCCTGGGCCGCGCGCCGCATTCCGTTCTCGGCCATGGGCTTCCTGCAGTTCATCGCGCCCAGCATGACCTTCGTCATGGGGGTGCTGCAGGGCGAGGCGTTCACGCCTTTGCGGGGGCTCTCGTTCGCCTTCATCTGGGGCGGGGCGGCGGTGTTTGCCTACGGCGCCTGGCGGAGGAGCCGCGTGTTGGCCGCCGCCTAGGAAAGAAGGGCGCGTGACCGGCGCCGAACCGGCTCCCGCTTTCGGCCGTCACGCTCAGAGCGCGGCGTAGGCCGCCTCGATCAGCCGCCTGGCGCGGGCGTCGCCGATCAGGTCGGTGGACTGCTTGTTCATCACATAGGCCCCGGCCAGCTTCGTCTGCGGGTCGGCGAAGGCGCAGGAACCGCCCCAGCCGGAGTGGCCGAAGGTCTGCTCGCCCGGACCCCAGACCTTGACGGCCGAGTTGCGCATGAAGCCGGCGCCCCAGCTCATCACGAACGGCAGCACCAGGTCCTGGCCGTGGATGCGCTCGCGCGAGGCCTCGGCGATCAGGGCCGGCGACAGGATGGTCTCGCCGTCCAGCCAGCCGCCATCCGCCAGCGCCCCCATCAGCCGCGCCAGGGCCGGCGCCGTGGCGTGGCCGTTGGCCGAGGGGATCTCGATGCGCCGCCATTCGGCCTGGCCGCGGCCGGCGGGCGAGGACCAGGGGGTCAGGAAGGCGGCCTTGGTGGCGGGGTTGATCTCGCCGAAGTTCGGCAGGCCGTTCGGGCGCTGCAGGTCGGCGGCGCGGCCATGCTCGGCGTCGGGCAGGCCGATCCAGAGGTCGAGGCCGAACGGCACGGCCAGGTCCTCGCGCAGGGCCGCGCCCATGGTCCGGCCGTCGACGCGGCGGAAGATCTCGCCGGCCAGGTAGCCGAAGGTGATCGGGTGATAGCCGCTGGCGGTCCCCGGCGGCCACAGCGGGGCCATAGCCGCCAGCCTGGCGCAGATGGCGTCCCAGTCGAACCACAAGGCGGGGTCCATCTCGTCGGGAAAGCCGGAGAGGCCCTCCTGGTGGCTCATCACCTGCTCGATGGTGATCGCGTCCTTGCCGGCCTGACCAAACTCCGGCCAGACCTCGGCGACGCGCTGGCCGTAGTCGAGCTTTCCCTGGTCGACCAGGCGGGCGATCAGCAGCGCGGCGATCGCCTTGGTGGTCGAGAAGACCGGGGTCAGGGTCCGCTCGTCGAAGGGCTTGGTGCGCTGGCGGTCGGCGAAGCCGGCCCATAGGTCGACCACCACCTCGCCGGCCTGCACCAGGCAGAAGCGCGCGCCCAGTTCCTGGCCGCCGGCGAAGTTGTCGGCGAAGGCGGCGCGCACGCCGGCGAAGCGTTTCGGGCACAGGCCGTGGATCTCGGGGGTCATGCCAATCGCTCCAATCGCACGCTGGGAGAGGTCGCCTTCAGCCGCTGGGCCATGGCGACGATGGGGAGTTCGGCGGCCGAGGCGGCGTGGGCTGCGGCCACCGTCTCGGCGACGCCGCCGACCGCCCGCCCGAGCGCGTAGGAGCCGGTCAGGCCATCGAGGATCGCCGCGCCGAACAGGGCGCTCAGCAGGTCGCCCGTGCCCTTGGGGGCCGAGGGCAGGCGCGGGTGGGCGGCCATCCAGGCCTGCGACGGCTCGGCGTAGATCACCCCGATCTCCTTGCCCTGGGCGATCGAGGAGACCAGGGCCGGCCTGCCCAGCCGGCGCGCGGCGACCACCGCGTCCTCCGGCGTGCGGACGTCCTGGCCGGTCAGGTGGGCCAGCTCCCAGGCGTTGGGGGCGACGATGTCGGCGCGGGGCAGGAGTTCGCCGGCCACCGCCCGGGCCACCTCGGCCGGGACGTAGAGGCCCTTGCCGGCGTCGCCGAGGGTCGGGTCGACGATGACCACGGGTTGGCGGGCGGCCTCGCCGCCATAGCCCTTACGCTGGGCGCCGCGCACCGCGTCGATGGCGTGGGCGGCGGCGGTCACCTGTTCAGGGAAGGCGAAATAGCCGGTCAGCACCAGGTCGGTCTGGCCCAGCAGTTTGTTGGCCTCGATCCCGGCCAGCATGCCTTCCAGCGTCGCCGGGTCGATCTTCGCCCCGCCGGGCGGGCCCCAGCCGGGATGGCGGCCATAGACCACGGTCGGCACGACCATGGAATCGATCTTGAGGATGGCGAGGGCGCTGGCCTGGGCCGTTCCGCCGACGTGGCTGGCGGCGACGTGGCTGGAGATGATCAGCGCGAGCGGCATGGCGGACTTGCTTAGCCGAGGGATGTCCCGAGCGACAATCCAAATAGATGCTCCCCTGCTGGGGAGCCGAAGGGCGGGGGACTCGACTCTCGATCTTGAGAGCGGTCCCCCTCCGTCTCAGCGCCTAGTAGCGGTAGTGGTCCGGCTTGAACGGGCCGGCGGTCGGCACGCCGATATAGTCGGCCTGGTCCTTGGAGAGGGTGGTCAGCTTGGCGCCCAGCTTTTCCAGGTGCAGGAAGGCGACCTTCTCGTCCAGGTGCTTGGGCAGGGTGTAGACCTTGGTCTCGTACTTGGACTTGTTGGTCCACAGCTCGATCTGGGCCAGGGTCTGGTTGGTGAAGCTGGCGCTCATCACGAAGCTGGGGTGGCCGGTGGCGTTGCCCAGGTTCACCAGGCGGCCTTCCGACAGCACGATGATCTTCTTGCCGTCCGGGAATTCGACGTGGTGGACCTGCGGCTTGATCTCGTCCCACTTGAAGTTACGCAGGCCGGCGATCTGAATCTCGGAGTCGAAGTGGCCGATGTTGCAGACGATGGCGTTGTTGCGCATCCGGCGCATGTGGTCGACCGTCAGGACGTCCTTGTTGCCGGTGGCGGTGACGAAGATGTCGGCCTTGTCGGCGACGTCGTCCATGGTCTGGACTTCATAGCCTTCCATCGCCGCCTGCAGGGCGCAGATCGGGTCGATCTCGGTGACGATCACGCGGGCGCCGCCGTTGCGCAGCGAAGCGGCCGAGCCCTTGCCCACGTCGCCGTAGCCGAGGACGACCGCGACCTTGCCCGACAGCATGACGTCGGTGCCGCGGCGGATGGCGTCGACCAGGCTCTCACGGCAGCCGTAGAGGTTGTCGAACTTCGACTTGGTGACGCTGTCGTTGACGTTGATGGCGGGGAACGGCAGCTCGCCGCGCTCGGCCATCTGGTACAGGCGGTGCACGCCCGTGGTGGTTTCTTCCGACACGCCGCCGATGGCGTCGCGGATCGCCGAATAGAAGCCCGGCTTTTCCTTCAGGTAGCGCTTCATCACCGCATAGAGCGCTTCTTCCTCCTCGTTCTGCGGGTTGTTGAGGACCGAGGGGTCCTTCTCGGCCTTCGGGCCGAGCACGCAGAGCAGGGTGGCGTCGCCGCCGTCGTCGAGGATCAGGTTCGGATAGCCGCCGTCGGCCCATTCGAAGATGCGGTGGGCGTATTCCCAGTACTCGACCAGGTTCTCGCCCTTGATCGCGAAGACCGGCGTGCCGTTGGCGGCGATGGCCGCGGCGGCGTGGTCCTGGGTCGAGAAGATGTTGCACGAGGCCCAGCGGACTTCGGCGCCCAGGGCTTCCAGGGTCTGGATCAGCACCGCGGTCTGGATGGTCATGTGCAGGGAGCCGGCGATGCGGGCGCCCTTCAGCGGCTGGTCCTTGCCGAACTCGGCGCGCACGGCCATCAGGCCCGGCATCTCGGTTTCGGCGATGGCGATTTCCTTGCGACCGAAATCGGCCAGGGTGATGTCTTTCACGACATAGTCGGTCATCGGGCGGTCCTGTCGGAGAATGGTTTGTCGGCTCTATAGCCTCCGGCCGGCAGTCGGGCAACAATCACATAAAGATTTCTTTATATGATCCAGAAGGGCGGACTGGCCGCCAGCCGGCCCATGGCCCTGACCGCGCCCTTGACGCTCTTGGGCTTGGCCGCCTCGCGCGCCGCCAGCAGCGAGCGGGCGGCGGCCAGGGCGGCGCCCTTCAGCCGCAGCCGGCCGATCAGTTCGGCCGCCACGGCCACGTCGTTGAGCGCGCCCAGCTCCTCCTGCAGGCCCTTGACGGCCCTGATGAAGGACCTGGAGTCGGCGTCGAACAGCGGCGCGAAGGGCTCGGCGGCGTAGCGCAGCTTCTTGGCGGCGATCCGGGCCTGGTGGCGGGTCTCGTCGTCCGCGCCCTTGAGGTCTTCGGCCAGCTTCATCAGCGCCTTGCGCCGCCGATCGAGCGCCTTGGCGGCGAATTTCTCGGCGGGCAGGTCGCGGCGCTTGGCGCTGGCCTTGCCGCCCAGGGTCAGCCAGGCGCCGGTCTCGACCCAGGCGGTGGTGTCCAGCACCAGGTCGCGGAACCGGCCCGAGGCGACGGCGGCGCAGGCCTTGGCGTGGGCGCGCGCACGGGCGGCCTCGAGCGCCGGCGCCAGGGCCGCAAGGTCCAGGGTCGGGTCGACCAGGGCCGCGGCGCTCTCGGCGAAGACGTCCAGGTCGCGGGCTTCGTTGCAGGCCCCGGCCAGCCACTTCAGCTCGGTCTTGATCGCCTCGGCATGGTCGTCGTCGGTGACGGCGTTGAAGGTCGAGATCGCGCTGCGCAGCCGGCGGACCGCGACCCGTAGCTGGTGCACGGCCTCGACGCTGTCGGCTTCGCGCAGCACCACGCCGTTGGCGGCGATCTGCGCCAGGGTGTTGCGGGCGATCGCCTGGAAGGCGCCGGCGGCGGTCAGCCCGCGGGCCAGGGGCGCCTTGTCGTGGCGCCGCGGGGCGCGGTCCGAGCCGTCGATCAGCCCCTGGCCCTGGGTCGCCTTGCCGTCGAACGACAGATAGAGCGGCGCGGTCTTCGAAAGCTGCCGGGCCAGGTCGAACATCGGGCCGCAGTCGCCGCCCTTCAGCTCCAGCTCGACCTCGCTGACCCGCCGGGCGCGATCGCCGGCCTGGACCTCGCCCTCGTCCACCGCCAGCTCGATCGAGGACCCGCCGAAATCGAAGGTCCGCTGGCGGCGGGTGACCCGCACGGTGAAGATCGGCGACAGCGCCTTGCGCTTGGCCGGCGGCAGGGCGTCCTTGAGCGCGGGAAACGCCAGGTCGAGCCCCTGGCTGGTGATCGTCTGCTCGTGCTCCTCGCGGGCGAAGCCGTCGCCGCGCTTGAGGGTCTGGACCCGCTTGCCGCCGCCCTCGCGGATGCGCAGCGAAATCCGCGCCTTGCGCAGGTCGCCCTGCGGGGTGTCGTAATAGGTGGAAACCAGCGCCTTTTCCTGGGTTTCGCCGGGCGGCGCGGCGGCGAGCACGACGGCGAGGTCGGCCGGCTCGCACAGGAATTTCAACTCGATCTCGTCTTCACCCGCGCTCATGCGCTACACGCTCCCGACCCCGCGCGGTTCGCCGGCCTCTTGCAGGCGGCCCAAGTCGGCGCCCGTTCGCTTCGAGGAGGCTCCCCATGAACGCTCCAATTGCTCAAGGTTTCCGTTCTATCGATCCCGCAGAGCCGCGTCACGACTGGACGCTGTCGGAGGTGGAGGGACTGTTCGAGC
>NZ_DAMABV010000014.1:0-92184 GCF_031984885.1 Phenylobacterium sp. | reverse complement strand
CGGTTTGCGCAGCAAGACCGGGACCCATGAACACCGGATGGATCAGAACCCGGCAGGGCCGCGCCTCATTCGTCAGGCACGGCGCGAATGGGTCCCGGACAAGCCCTACGGGCTTTCCGGGATGACACGGGGAGCACGCCCGCGACAAACGCGCCAAAGGCGCGCTCCACCCCTCGCACCAAGCCATCCACGGAGGCGCATCCAGGCGCACGCGGGCGCCGACAGGTCCGCCCAGCAAGCAAGTTGAAACGCGAAACAACGGGTGCGGCGCCCCGTCTGGTTGCAAGCGGCGCCGCACGGGATGTAAACCGCCTCGGGGACCTCGGCTCTGGCCGCAATCCAGGAAAGTTTAGCCTATGCGCATCATTTCGGTCGCTGCGGCCGCGTCGTTCGCGGCCGTGACGGCGGTTCACGCCGCGCCGCCGCCGGCCTCGGCCTTTGGTCGGGTTCCCGCCGTCGCCGACACCGCCATGTCTCCCGACGGCCGCCGCGTGGCGCTGCTGGGCGGCACGTCCGAGCAACGCTTCGTCTCGATCGCGACCATCGACGATCCGAACATGCCGGTCCTGGCGCTCGGCGACGCCGAGGCGATCAGCCTGCGCTGGGCCGGCAACGACCACGTCCTGGCGCGGATGGCCTACTGGAAGTCGGACGGCCCGCGCCTGGCCTACCGCTTCGAGCGCAACGTCGCGATCAACACCCAGGGCCAGGCGGTCTCGCGGCTGCTCGAAAGCGACGCCTTCTCGCAGTACCTCCTCCAGCAGCCGGTTCTCGGCGTCGTCGCCGGGCCGCCGGCCAGCGTCTACGTCATGGGCCTGACGCCGATCGAAGCCAATAGCGGCATGGACACCCGTATCCAGCGCAAGGGCACGGACGGCTGGGCCCCGGCGCTCATGAGAACCGACCCGGCCACCGGCAAGGGCGTGCGCGTCGAGAAGGGCGATTCCGACACCGTCAGTTGGGCGCTCAACGCCGCCGGCGAGGCGCGCGTGCGCCTGGACGTCGACGAACTGAGCCACCGCTTCGAGATCTACGCCCGTTCCGGCGCCCGCTCCTGGACCCAGATCTGGCAGGGCCCCGACTATGAGAGCCGTCGCCAGTACATCGGCTATTCGGCCCCTGAGGACGCGATCTACCTGGCGGTGGGCGACCGCATCGTGCGCAAGCCGCTGAACGGCGGCGCCGAGCAGCCGGTCGGCCAGCCGCTGGCCGGGGTTTCGCCCGACATGGTCTGGGATCCGCACCGCCTCGGCCCCGTCGCCATCGTCGGCGGCGGCGAGAAGCCGACCTACGAGTGGCTCGACGCCGAACTCGGCGCGACCCACGGCGCGCTCGCCAAGGCCTTCAAGGGCAAGGACGTCTCGCTCACCGACTGGTCGGCCGACCGCTCGCGCTTCCTGGTGCGGGTCGCCTCGCCGTCGTCCCCGGGCGCCTGGTACCTGTTCGACAAGACCCGCAAGGAGCTCTCGCCCCTGGGCGAGGAGTATCCCGAACTCACGGACGCCGCCCTCGGCCAGACCAACTGGATCACCTACAAGGCTCGCGATGGCCTGGAGATCCCGGCCTACCTGACCCTGCCCCCGGGCCTGGCGGCCGGCGCCAAGCCGCCGCTGATCGTGCTGCCGCACGGCGGCCCGACCGCCCGCGACGCCTACGACTTCGACTACATCGCCCAGTTCCTCGCCACCCGCGGCTACGCCGTGCTGCAGCCGCAGTTCCGCGGCTCCTGGGGCTTCGGCGACGCCTTCGAGAGGGCCGGCGCGGGGGAGTGGGGCGGCAAGATGCAGACCGACCTGCTCGACGGGATCGCCGCCGTCGCCGACAAGGCCGACGCCGGCAAGGTGTGCATCGTCGGGGCCAGCTTCGGCGGCTACGCCGCGCTCGCCGGCGCCACCATGCACCCCGAAGCCTACAGGTGCGCCGCCTCGGTCGCCGGCATCTCCGACCTCGGCCTGCTGCTCGAGCAGCAATGGCGGGTCTCGGGCGACGACTCCGCCAAGGCGGGCGAACTGCGCGCCATGCTCGGCGCGGCCGACAAGGGCAAGCTCAACGCCACCTCGCCGGCCCTGCTGGTGACCAAGGCCACCGCTCCGGTCCTGCTGATCCACGGCGACCAGGACACGATCGTGGCCCCGCAGCAGTCGCAGGTGATGGCCAACGCCCTGAAGGCGGCCGGCAAGCCGGTCGAGTACGTCGTGCTGGCCGGCGAGAACCACTACCTGACCCGCTCGGCCACCCGCACCCAGATGCTGCAGGCCCTGGAGACCTTCCTGGCGAAGAACCTGCCGGCGGCGAACTGACCTAGGGTCCCGGCGGGGCTGAGAGTTGAGTGGATGCTCCCCCGCTGGCGGAGCGACTGGAGGAAAAACCCACGCGACGGCCCTCGCCCTTGAGGCGGGGGCCGGGCTCTGGCATTCCGCCCTGACACACCAACCAAGGGCGACCCCGGATGACTGAATCGCGCGGCCTGACGGCGACCTTCAAGCGCTGGGAAGGCAATCACGACCTGCCCCTGCCCGCCTACGCCACCGCCGGCGCCGCCGGCTTCGACTTCCGCGCCGCCGTGCCGGAAGGCGAGACGATCACCATCGAGCCGACCGCCCGCGCGCTGATCCCGACCGGCTTCGCCGTCGCCCTGCCGATCGGCTACGAGATGCAGATTCGCCCGCGCTCGGGCCTGGCCGCCAAGAACGGCGTCTCGATCGTCAACGCGCCGGGCACCGTCGACTGCGACTATCGCGGCCAGATCCTGGTCTGCCTGATCAACCTGGGGGCCGAGTCCTTCCACGTCCGCCGCGGCGACCGCATCGCCCAGGGGATCATCGCGCCGGCCCCGCAATGGACGCTGGTCGAGGCCGACGAGCTGGACGACACCGTCCGCGGCGCCGGCGGCCACGGGTCGACCGGGGTTTAGTTGAACGCCTTGCGGACGCTGAGCCGCACGTTGCGATAGCTCTCCTCGTCGCGCCGCTCGGCATAGACCAGATCGGCGACGTGCCGCAGCCCGCCGTGCACGTCGCGCTCGCTCCAGGCGCTGCGGGCGGTCAGGTTGTTGACCTCCAGCCGCAGGGTCACGTCCGAGCGCGGCGAATAGTCGACGAAGGCCGAGGCCCAGGGCTCGGCGCCGCTGACCTCGGTCCCGTCGAAGCGGTAGGCGGTCTTGTCGCTGGCGCCCGACAGGTTGACGCCCCAGCTCGCGTTCCACGCCGGCAGGTCCTGGGTGAAGGCGGCGTTCCACTCCAGCGCCGACTGGCCCGAATAGCTGCGGCGCTCGCCGGTCGCCGCGTCGGTCACTTCCGAGCGCACGGCCTTCAGCCCCGCCTTCAGCAGGCCGCCGGATATGCCGCCGCCGTCCAGCGGCAGGGTGGAGTTCAGCTCCAGCACCTGGCGCAGGCCCGAGCCGACATTGCTGCGCGCATCGAACAGGCCGTTGGGGCCGGCCACCGGCGCCAGGCCGATGACGTCCTCGACCTGCTCCTGGCGCAAGATCGCGGCCAGGGCCCCGCGGCCGGCGAACTGCTGCTCGAAGGCGAGCTCGGCGCGCAGGGTCTGGGTCGGGGCTAGCAGGCCCGCCCCGGCGGTCACCACGCCGGTGTACATGTTCACCGAGGCGAGGAAATCGTTGAAGTTGAGCTGCCCGACCTCGCGCTCGATCCGTATACGGATCAACCGTTGTGGACTGGGCGTCCAGGTCAGGGCCGCCGAGGGCTTGGCGAACTCCAGGCTCTGCTCCTCCCCATGGCCCGGATCGAGGATCGAGGCCTCCATCCGCAGCCCGGCCTCGATGGCCAGCGCCGACGAGGGTTGCCAGACGCCGGTCGCGAACCCTTCGCCGCGCCGCTCCTCGACCCGCGCGTGGGACCCAGGAACCGGGGCCAGCACGCCGCCGACCATCAGGGCGCTGTCGCCCTCCAGCCAGTTGAACGCCGCCTCCAGCCCGGTCTCCAGCGACAGGGCGTCCCAGCCGTGGAAGCGCAGCACCGCGCGCCCCACCGTCTCGCCGGACTCGTCACCGCGCTCATAGCCGGCGATCTTCGCGCCGTTGACGGACCTGGCCCGCGTGGCGTTGGCGCGCCAGGACTTCAGGGCCAGCGCCTCCAGTTCCAGCCCGCCGGCCAGCGGCGCGACATAGCGGCCGCCCAGTTCGCCCCCGCTGCCGCGATAGGCCTCGGTCAGGACGCCCAGGCCGTGCGGATAGGCGAAGACGTCGCGCTCGGCGACGTCGCTGATCTCGCGATAGCCGCGGATGTTCAGCCGCACGTCGCCGACCGGCAGGGCGGTCTCGTAGGCGGCGGCCCCGACGAGCGCCTCGGCCGGCTTGTCGCTGTCGATCTGCGAGTCCATCAGCAGCCGCCCGTCGGCGGCGGCGCGCAGGCGATGGGTCCTGCGCCGGTCGTGGGGATCGCCGCGCGTATAGCTGGCCGCGGCCTCGAAGGCGTGGGCGCCCAGCCGGCCGGCGACGTCGGCGGCGACCTGCGCCTGGTTGCGGCCCTCGGCGTCCAGGGTGAGCTGGTCGGCGACGCTGACCGTTCCGCTGATCCCGCCGCGCGGGTCGCGGATGACGTTGGCCACCACCGGCTTGCGCTGCATGTCGATCCCTGGCGCGCCGCCGCGGATGACGTCGATGCGGATCACCTGGTCGGCGGGGATGCGGGCCAGCACGTCGCTCAGCGAGTCGCTCTTGGACGAGGGGCGGCGCCCGTCGATCAGCACGTTGCCCGCCGCGCCGGACAGTCCGCGCACGGCGCCGCCGCCGTCGAAGGCGAAGCCGGGGATGCGATCGATCATCGCCTTGGCGTCGCTGGGCCGCGAGGCCGCAAAGAACGCGCCGTCATAGCTGGTGACGGCCTGGTCGGCGTCCTGGGCCAGGGCGGCGGCCATCAAGGCGATCGACAATACTCCCACGCGTCCCCCCAAGTCTGGATGGCGTGGGTCTAGGGCCGAGTACGGCGCATGTAAACGGCGCAGGCGCCGGTTTATCGCCCTGCCGAGCCCTGAGGCGGTAACGCTTTCTGGAGGTAGGCGACGATCGCCGCCTGTTCGGCGCTCGAGGCCTCGGCGCCCTTCTCGACCATGGCCTGGACGACGTCGCTCCAGGCCGCCTGCTTCTGGCTGCGCTCCACCAGCACCTCGGCCTCGTGGCAGCCCGTGCAGACCCGCACCGTCTCGGCCCGCCCCGGCCCCGCCGGCAGCTCGAACGCCTGGGCCGGCGCCGCGCCCGCCAGCGCGACGGCGAGCGCCAGCCGCCTCACGCCCGCCCCGCCAGAGCCGGCGGAACAGGACCGCCCGCCGCCCAGTCGAGCAGTTCGACCGTGTGGACCACCGGCACGCCCGATCCGCCAGCGATCTGGGTCAGGCAGCCGATGTTGCCGGCGGCGATGACGTCGGGTTTCGTCGCCTCGAGATGGGCCACCTTGCGCTCGCGCAGGCGTCCGGCCAGCTCCGGCTGCAACAGGTTGTAGGTTCCGGCCGACCCGCAGCAGATGTGCGGCTCCATCGGCTCG
This sequence comes from Phenylobacterium sp., assembly GCF_031984885.1. Lineage (GTDB taxonomy): Bacteria > Pseudomonadota > Alphaproteobacteria > Caulobacterales > Caulobacteraceae > Phenylobacterium. The sequence continues at coordinate 86,680 of NZ_DAMABV010000014.1, read as the reverse complement.
ACGACCGTAAAACCTGCCGCTTGCAGCAAGGCCTTGGGAACATTGCCGATCTGCTGCCCGTGCTGCAGCGAGCAGGCCGAATGGTAGGCCACCCGCAAGCCGGCGCCCGGTCCGGCCGGCAACGGCCCAAGCCCTTGAAGAACCTCGGTAATGTCCTTGGCCAGGGCCGCGACCCTGGCCGCCCGCTCCGCCCATTCGGCAGATTCCCGGAAGGCGAAGCCGTAATCCTTCACAGTCGTCCCGCATCCGGAGGCCGTGACGATGATCGCGTCGAGCCCCTCGCCGTCGATTTCGCGGCTCCAGGCGGCGATGTTGGCCCGGGCCAACCCATGCGAGCGGTCGGCCTTGCCCAGGTGGTGCGGCAGCGCCCCGCAGCAGCCCGAGCCCGGCGAGGTCACCACCTCGACCCCCAGGCGGTTCAGCAGCCGGATCGCCGCTCCATTGATCTCCGGGGCCAGCACCGGCTGGGCGCAGCCGGCCAGCAGCGCCACCCGGGCGCGGCGCTCGCCCACAGCCTTGAAAACCCGCGGCTTTTCGGCGGGATCGGGCGGCGCCAGCCGCGCCGGGGCCATCGCCGCCATGCCCTTCAGCCGCCCCGGCAGCAGTCCCGCCAGCGGCCGCCCGACCTGCGCCAGCCGCAGCGCCCAGCGGAACAGCGTCCGGTCGGGCAGCACCCGCGCCAGCATCCCGCGCAGGAAACGCTCCGGCCACGGACGAACGTGATGCTCCTCGATATAGGCCCGGGCGTGATCGACCAGGTGCATGTAGTTCACGCCCGACGGGCAGGTGCTCATGCAGGAGAGGCAGGAGAGGCAGCGGTCGACGTGCCTGACCGTCCGGGCCGCGGGCGGCCCGCCCTTCTCGAGCATCTCCTTCATCAGGTAGATCCGGCCGCGCGGGCTATCGAGCTCGTCGCCCAGCAGCAGGTAGGTCGGGCAGGTCGCGGTGCAGAACCCGCAGTGCACGCAGGTGCGGATGATCTTTTCGGACGAGGCCGTATCGGGATCGGCCAGTTGCGCCGGGGTGAAGCTGGTCTGCATCAGGCGTACATCCGGCCGGGATTGAAGATGCGCTGCGGATCGAACTGCGCCCGCACCCGCTCGGTCAGGGCGCCGACGCCGGGCGCCAGCGGCTGGAACGGCGCGACCTGGGCCCGCACCCGGGCGTCGGCCCGCATCAGGGTCGCGTGGCCATCGCCGCCGGCGACCTGCGCCAGCACGTCCCGCACCCGGCCCGCATGGGCGTCCGGCGCGGCGGGAAGCTCCAGCCAGACCGCCCCGCCGCCCCAGTCGTAGAAGCAGCGCCCGCCCAGCTCGTCCGCCAGCCGCCGCCCGACCGCCGCGCCCAGGCTCGGGGCGACCGACAGCTTCCAGACCTGTCCCTCGCCGCCCGCGAAGGGCGCCGCGTCGGCGATCTCCTTCCAGGCCAGGGCCGAGGCCTCGCGGTCCAGCACCGCCTGCCGCCTCTCGCTGGAGAGCACCTCGGCGAGGTGCGCGATCCGCGCGGTGACCGAGGGGCCGACCCCCTCGACCCGCAGCAGGGTCACGGCCCCATTGGCGGCCGAGAGTTCGCCGACGTGCGAGCGCGCCGCGACGTCGGCCGGCAGGTGCGCGGCCGACGACACCTGGGCCGGGCAGCCCAGCGCCCTGGACATCACCGCCATCGCCGCCTCGTCGGTGAGGCCGCCGATCACCAGGGTCTGGGCCTGCGGCGGGGCCGGCAGCACCTTCAGGGTCAGCTCGGTGACCGCGCACAGCGTCCCGAAGCTCCCGGTCGCCAGCTTGCAGACGTCGAAGCCGGTGACGTTCTTGACCACCCGGCCGCCGGCCGCGAACGCCTGGCCAAAGCCGTTGACGCCCTTGATCCCCAGGCAGTGGTCGCGTGGGCCGCCGGCGGTCAGCCGCCGCGGCCCGCCGCGGCCGGTCATGATCGCCCCGCCGACCGTGCCCAGGCCCGCGGGCAGTCCCCACAGCGGCCCGAAGTCCGGCGGCTCGAAGGCCAGGCACTGGCCGCGCTCGGCCAGCATGGCGGCGACCTGCGCCATCGGCGCGGCCGGCTCCACCGCCAGGATCAGTTCCTCGGGCTGGTAGGTCACGACGCCGTTCAGGGCCGACAGGTCGAGCGCGACGTCGGCCTCGACCGGGCGCCCGAACGCCCGCCGGGTCCCGGTCCCGAGCAGCTCCAGGCTCCGCGCCTGGGCCAGCGCCTCGCCGACCGCCGCCGCCGCATCCGCGCCGTCCCTTGGCTTCCAGGTCTCGCCCACGCTCAGAACCGATCCAGTTCGGGGAAGCGGACCTTGCCGCCGTGGATGTGCACCCGCCCCAGCTCCGCGCAGCGGCAGAGCTTGGGGAACACCTTGCCGGGATTCAGCAGCCCGTCCTCGTCGAAGGCGCACTTCAGCCGCTGCTGCTGGTCGAGGTCGGCCGGCCCGAACTGCACCTCCATCAGGTCACGCTTCTCCACGCCCACCCCGTGCTCGCCGGTCAGCACCCCGCCGACCTCGACACAGAGGGTCAGGATCGCCGCCCCCAGCTCCTCGGCCTTGTGCAGCTCGCCCGGGACGTCGGCGTCGTAGAGGATCAGCGGGTGCAGGTTGCCGTCGCCGGCATGGAACACGTTGGCGATCCGCAGGCCGCACGCCTCCGACAGCTCGGTCATCCGCCGCAGCACCTTCGGCAGGGTCGCGCGCGGGATGGTGCCGTCCATGCAGTAGTAGTCGGGCGAAATCCGGCCCACGGCCGGGAACGCCGCCTTGCGCCCGGCCCAGAAGCCCTTGCGCTCGTCCTCGTCCATCGAGATCCGCAGATAGCCGGCGCCGCAGCCCTCGCCGATCTCGCGCACCACCTCGATCAGGTGGTCGACCTCGGCCGGCGGCCCGTCCAGCTCGATGATCAGCAGCGCCTCGACGTCGAGCGGATAGCCGACCCTCACGAAGGCCTCGGCCGCCGCGATGGCCAGGCGGTCCATCATCTCCATGCCGGCCGGAATGATGCCGGCGGCGATCACCGCGGCGACGCAGGCGCCGGCCGCCTCGACCTCCGAAAAGCCCATCAGCAGCGCGCGCTGGCTCTCGGGCGCCTGCAGGATGCGGACGGTGACCTCGGTCACCACGCCCAGCAGCCCCTCCGAGCCGCAGACCACGCCGAGCAGGTCCAGCCCCTGGGGATCCAGGTGCTTGCCGCCCAGCCGCATGACCGTGCCGTCGATCAGCACCAGCTCCACGCCCAGCAGGTTGTTGGTAGTCATGCCGTACTTCAGGCAGTGCACCCCGCCGGCGTTCTCGGCGACGTTGCCGCCGATCGAGCAGGCGATCTGGCTGGAGGGGTCGGGGGCGTAGTAGAAGCCCTCGCCCGCGACCGCGTGGGTCACCGACAGGTTGGTCACCCCCGGCTGCACCACCGCGCAGCGGTTGGCGTAGTCGACCTCGAGAATGCGGTTGAACTTGCCCAGCCCCAGGATGACGCCGTCGGCCAGCGGCAGCGAGCCGCCCGACAGCGAGGTGCCCGCCCCGCGCGGCACCACCTTCAAGCCCACGCCGTGGCAGTAGGCGAGCACGCGACTGACCTGGTCGACGGTTTCCGGCAGCACCACGACCATCGGCCGCTGGCGATAGGCGGTCAGGCCGTCGCATTCATAGGCCGCCAGCCCCGCATCGTCGTCGATCACGCCCTCGCCCGGCACGATGGCGCGCAGGGCGGCCACGAACTCGGCGCGGCGGGCCAGCAGCCCCTGGTCGGGCGCCGGCATCAGCATGGCTGTCTCACGTCCCGTCTCCCCTTGGACAGGCCGACATAACGCGGGCGCTCGCCGATGGCCACGTCATAGCGCGCCCTGCTTCCCCCACGTCAGCACGACTTGTATACTGAATACGAAGCCTGGCCGGCCCCGGCCGTCGCGAGCGTGGATGATGGACGGCGACTTTCCCCTGGGCGAACCACGGCCGACGACCTTGAAGGCGCACGTCCTTGGCCTGCTGCGGACCGCCATCCTGTCGGGGCGCTACAGGCCCGGCGCGCGGCTGAACGAAAGCCAGCTCGCCCGCGAGTTCAAGATCAGCCGCATCCCGATCCGCGAAGCCCTGATGCAGCTTCAGGAGAACGGCCTCGTCACCAATCACGAGCGCCGCGGCATGTTCGTGACCGAGCTCAGCCCCGAGGACGTCCAACGCATCAACAGCATCCGCGTGGTGCTGGAGGCCGAGGCGCTGCGGCTCTGCCGCGCCAACATGACCAAGGCCGCCGCCGCCAGGCTGACCGCCCTGGTCGAGCAACTGGAAGCCTGGGAAGACGGGGCCGAGCCGGGCGCCGCGGCCGCCGACTGCGAGTTCCACCGCACGATCTGGAGCCTGGCCGGCAACCCCTATCTGGCCAGGACCCTGGACTCGCTCTGCCTGGCGCTGTTCGCCCAGGGCGCGCACGACCCCGGCGAGACCGGCGGGCGGCGGCGCGGCCGTCATCGCCGACTTCTTGATGTGGTTTTGGGTCGGTCCAGCGTCTCGCCAGAGGACGCTGTGATTGCTCACCTGAGGGTCTCCTATGACGAGCCGGAGAAATTCTCCAGCTACGCCCCGACGCAACGGACGGCGCAGCCGGCCGTTGACGGATCGCGCGCCAAGCGCAGGACTTCGACAGGATCGACACGCCCATGACGCATCGCCCGCCCCACCGCCTGGCCGCCGGTCTGGTCGCAGCCGCAGGTCTGGCCGCAGCCTCCGGAGCCACGGCCGCCGTCCAGGGCGAGACCGTCTTCAAGCAGCAATGCGGGACCTGCCACACCATCGCGCCCGGCCCGGCGAAGCTGGGGCCGGCGCTCCAGGGCGTGGTCGGGCGCAAGGCCGGCGCGGTCCAGGGCTACGCCTATTCCAAGGCCCTGATCGCCTGGGGCCAGACCTGGACTGCGGCCAATCTCGACCAGTACCTGGCCAAGCCCACCGCGACCGTCCCCGGCACCAAGATGCTGGTCGGGGTGGCGAACGCCGAGCAGCGCGCGGCGGTCGTCGACTATCTCGCGGCCCAGAAGTAGCCAACCATCGGGTGACACCATGACCACGGCTGACCTCCGGCCGGGCGCCCGCCTCGCCGGCGGAGCTTTGCACGCCCGCGCCCCGGACGGCGCGGCGCCCGACTATCACGCGCTCGGGACCTTCTCCGAGACCTGGACCTTCCTGGAATTCTTCCTCGAGCGCTGCCTGCACGCGGCCGGCGGCGAGGCCGACTGCGACCAGCCGCTCAGCCTCCAGGCCCGGCTCGACGCCCTGGAGAGCCTGGAGCTCGGCGCGAGCCGGCCCGAGGCCCTGGCCCTGGCCGCCGAGGTGCGCGCCCTGGCCCTGAAACGGCAGGCGGTGCTGCAGGACCTGGCCCGCGCCAGCCTGAACCGCCTGGGGCTCAACCTGTTCGCTCTGCCGGACGCGGCGCTCGGCCCGAAGGCCGTGCCCTCGCCGTTCGGCCGCGACAAGGCGCTCGACGCCCTGCACCTGAAGACCTGCGACCTGGTGCGCCGCGCGGCGCTGCTGCTCTGCGCGCTGCAGAAGGCTCGCAGCTAGCCGAGCTCCTGCGCCATCCGCGCGGCCAGCTTGCGGGCCACCTCGGACTTGGCGGTGCGCTCCCAGCGCTCGACCCCGTCCTTGGTGACGATGGACACGGCGTTGTCGTCGCCGCCCATGGTGCCGGCGACGCTGACGTCGTTGGCGACGATCCAGTCGCAGCCCTTCCTGGCCAGCTTGGCCTTGGCGTAGGTCTCGACGTCGTTGGTCTCGGCTGCGAACCCGACCACCAGCCGCGGCCGGGCCGCCGACTTGGACAGCGTCGCCAGGATGTCGGGGTTCTCGACCAGGGTGATGGCGGGCGGGCCGTCGGCGCCCTTCTTCATCTTGGTCCCGGCGGCGTTCTCGGGACGCCAGTCGGAGACCGCCGCCACGCAGACGGCGATGTCGGCCGGCAGCGCCGCCTCGCAGGCGGCCAGCATCTCGCGGGCGGTCTCGATGTCCACGCGCCGGACGCCGACCGGGGTCGGGACGGCGACGGGGCCGGCGACTAGCGTCACCTCCGCCCCCAGGTCGGCCAGCGCCTTGGCGATGGCGAAGCCCTGCTTGCCGCTGGACCTATTCGTCAGTACACGGACGGGGTCGATCGGCTCGGCGGTCGGACCGGCCGTGACGATGGCCCGCTTGCCGGCCAGCGGCCGCGCCGCCGGGCCTTCCAGCGCCGCCATGATCGCCTCGAAGATCGCCGGCGGCTCGGCCAGCCGCCCGAAGCCGTACTCGCCGCAGGCCATCGCGCCCTCGTCGGGGCCGACGAACAGCACGCCGTCCGCCCTCAGTTGGGCGACGTTGCGGCGGGTCGCCGGGTGCTCCCACATGCGCACGTTCATCGCCGGGGCCATCAGCACCGGCTTGTCGGTGGCCAGCAGGGTGGTCGAGGCCAGGTCGCTGGCGTGACCGTGAACCGCCTTGGCGATCAGGTCCGCCGTCGCCGGCGCCACCACCACCAGGTCGGCCGAGCGCGACAGCTCGATATGGCCCATCTCGGCCTCGTCGGTCAGCGAGAACAGCTCGGAATAGACCTTGTCCTCGCTGATCGCCGCCAGCGACAGCGGGGTCACGAACTGCTCGCCCGCCTTGGTCAGGATCGGCCGCACCCCGACCCCGGCCTTGCGCAGCAGCCGGGTCAGTTCCAGCGCCTTGTAGGCCGCGATGCCGCCGCCGACGATCAGGAGAATCCGCTTGTCCGACAAGGCTTCGTGCCCCTCCGCAATGGTCGCTCGGTCATAGGCCATACGAAGCGGCTGGACAAACCTCGGTTTCCGTTCTTAATTTGTTCCGCAACTTGGCCGTTAGAGGGAGACAACGGGTGGCTGCGTACAAGATTGCTTTGAGCCTGGGCCTGGCCCTGATCCTGACCGCCGCCTGCGAGCGGCCCTCCGCCGTCGCCCAGAAGGAGGCCGCCGCGCCGACGGCCGAGACGCGCCCGTTCGCCTCCGCGCCGTCGTCGGGGCCGGCGCAGAGCCGCGCCGCGCCGGTGCGCGAACTGGACGGCAGGCCGATCTGGTCCGCCAGCCGCCGCGGCACCGCCGAGGAGAACGCCCAGCGCGCCTTCGACCGCAACGGCGAGGCCTTCGGCGCCCGCGACCTCGACGACTTCGTCCGCAAGGCCCACGCCTTCGTCGCGAACCCGCCGCCGGGGACCCAGCGGCTGACCCGGGCCAACGGCGACCTGCTGCTCTACGATCCCAAGGGCAACGTCTTCGCCGTCGCGACCAAGGACGGCGCGCCGCGCACCATGTTCAAGCCCGACGAGGGCGCGACCTACTGGGAAGAACAGAAGGCCCGCCAGGCGCGGCAGGCCGCAGGGCGTGGGCGGGACGACGGCGAGAGCTGACCGGCCGCCAATCAAACAAATGTTCGAACCGCCCCTTTCGCCGGTTCCGCCCCTGCGCTAGCGTCCGCGCCAATCAATTGCAGACGCGGGAGACGGACATGAAAGCGGTGCTCAGCAAGGTGACGGGCGGGCCCGAAACCCTGGTGGTCGAGGACATCCCCGCGCCCGAGGCCAAGCCCGGCCACGCGGTGGTCTCGGTCAAGGCGGTCGGCGTCAACTTCCCCGACGTGCTGATGATCGAGGACAAGTACCAGTCCAAGCCGCCGCGTCCGTTCTCGCCGGGCGGCGAGCTGTCGGGGGTGGTCAAGGCCGTCGGCGAGGGCGTCACCAACGTCAAGGTCGGCGACCGCATCCTGGCCAATACCGGCTCGGGCGGCATGGCCGAGGAGGTCCTGCTGCCGGCCAACCGCCTGTGGCACATCCCCGACTCCATGCCGCACGACATCGCCGCGGCCTTCATCCTGACCTACGGCACCTCCTGGCACTCGCTGAAGGACCGCGCCGACCTCAAGGCCGGCGAGACCCTGCTGGTGCTGGGCGCGGCCGGCGGCGTCGGCCTGGCGGCCGTCGAGCTGGGCAAGGCGATGGGCGCGCGCGTCGTCGCCGCCTGCTCCAGCCAGGAGAAGGTCGACCTGGCCATCAAGCACGGCGCCGACGCCGGCGTCGTCTATGACCGCGGCCCGTTCGACCGCGACGGCCAGAAGGCGCTGGGCCAGCTCTTCAAGGAAGCCGGCGGCGAGCACGGCTTCGACGTCATCTATGACGCCATCGGCGGCGACTACGCCGAGCCGGCCCTGCGCTCCATCGCCTGGGAAGGCCGCTATCTGGTGGTCGGCTTCGCGGCCGGCGACATCCCGAAGATCCCGCTGAACCTGGCCCTGCTGAAGGGCTGCCAGATCGTCGGCGTGTTCTGGGGCAACTGGGCGGCGCGCAATCCCGAGGCGTTCGCCAAGAGCATCGACGAGCTGCTCGAGCTCTACGCCCAGGGCAAGGTCAAGCCTTACGTCTCCGAACGCTTCCCGCTCGAGCGCGGCGCCGACGCGATCGCCCACCTGGGCAGCCGCAAGGCCATGGGCAAGGTCGTCGTCACCATCGACTGACGAAGCTGGCGTGGAAGCCGTCGAAACGGCTTCCACTTTCCCGCCCCCCGCTCTAGTTATCGCCGATCACATAAAAATCGGGAGCGAAACATGGCGGGACGTCTGGACGGCAAGGTGGCGCTGATCACCGGCGGGGCCTCGGGAATCGGGCTCGGCACGGTCGAGCTGTTCGTCGCCGAGGGCGCCAAGGTCGTGGCGGCCGACATCCAGGACGAAAAAGGCGCGATGCTGGAGAAGCGCTTCCCCGGCCAGGTCGCCTACGCCCACTGCGACGTCACCAGCGAGGCCGAGATCGAGGCCGCGCTGCAGAAGGCCAAGACCGAGTTCGGCGGCCTGGACATCCTGTTCAACAACGCCGGCATCTCCGACCGCATGACCTCGATCGGCGAGATCACCGCCGACGGCTGGAGCTGGATCTTCGACATCCTGGTGCGCGGCCCGGCGCTGGGCATGAAGCACGCCGTGCCGCTGATGCTGGAGCGCGGCGGCGGCTCGATCATCAACACCGCCTCGATCGCCGGGCTGCAGGCCGGGTTCGGCCCGATCGCCTATTCCACCGCCAAGGCCGGCGTCATCCACATGAGCCGCGTCGCCGCCGCCCAGTTGTCGCCGCAGAAGATCCGGGTCAACGCCATCTGCCCGGGCCTGATCGCCACCTCGATCTTCGGCGCCTCGTTCGGCCTGCCGCGCGAAGTCGCCGACCAGATGGCCGCCCGGGTCGCCGAAAACGCCGCCGCCGCCCAGCCGGTGCCCAAGGCCGGCCTGCCCGACGACATCGCCCAGGCCGCGCTCTACCTGGCTTCGGACGCCGCGGCCTTCGTGTCGGGGACCCACATCGTCGTCGACGGCGGCATCACCGTCGGCGGCCGCCATGCTTGGGATCCGAACATGGTCTCGCCCTTCGCCACCATCCTCGGCGACCTGACGCCCGCCCAGCCTTGACCGCCGCGGCCGGCAAGCCGCGGATGGACCACAACGTCGAGGGGGCCCTCTGGATGGTCGCCTCGGCGGTGGGCTTCACGGCCATGACCACCCTGATCAAGTATCTGGGCGACGACTATCCGGCCGCGCTGCAGACCTTCTACCGGCAGCTCGCCGGCTTCATCGTGCTGCTGCCGATCATCCTGAAGCGGCGCAGCGCGGCCTTCGCCACCACCCGTCCCGGCATCCTGATCTTCCGCTCGGCGGCCGGGACGCTGGGGATGATCCTGTCGTTCTACGCCTTCCAGAAGATGCCGCTGGCCGACGCCAACGCGCTGTCCTTCACCCGCACTCTATGGCTGGTGCCGCTGGCCGCCCTGGTGGTGCGCGAGACGGTCGGCCCGCTGCGCATCGCCGCCGCGGTCGTCGGCTTCATCGGCGTCTTGATCATGCTGCGGCCCGGCGCCGACGGCGCCTTCGTGATCGGCTGGCCGGCCCTGGCCATGCTGGCCTCGTCCTTCCTGTTCGCCCTGACCATCACCGGCATGAAGGTGATGACCCGCGACCACTCGCCGACCGTGCTGCTGGTCTGGTCGGCGACGCTCGGCCTGGTGATGGGCATTCCGGGCGCCTTCTTCACCTGGCGCTGGCCCGAGCCGCTGGACCTGGTGCTGCTGGGCGCCATGGGCGTGCTGGGGACCATCACCCAGGGCTGCTACATCAAGGGCATGGCCATCGGCGACGCTGCGGCCATGGCCCCGATCGACTACATCCGCCTGGTGTTCACGGTGATCGTCGGGGTGAGCCTGTTCCATGAGGTCCCCAGCATCTGGACCGTGGCCGGCGCCGGCGTGGTCGTGGCCTCGACCCTGTTCATCACCTGGCGCGAGGCGGCCGCCAGCCGCGCGGCCCGCAAGGCGACCATCGGCGACGAAACCGCGGGCTAGTCGTCGTCGCGGGCCATCCGCTCCAGCACCTGCTGGGCGTCGCTCTTGTGCTGCGGCTTCAGGTGCCGGCCGACGATGGCCAGCAGGGCGGCGAACACCGCCGCGTCGTCGGTGAACCCGACCACCGCCAGCACGTCGGGAATCGCGTCGGTCGGCAGCACGAAATAGGCCAGGCCGGCCATCATCATCGCCTTGGCGGCGGCCGGCGTGGCCGGATCCCTGGCGCAGAACCAGATCGACAGCGCATCGCCCGCGAACGGGACCTTGGCCGCGACCCGGCGGATCTTCGGCCAGAAACCGCGCGCCACGCGCCGCTCGTTGACCCGCGCCACGGCCGGAACCATGGCCCGCGAAGGGTCCAGCGCCCGCTTGGCGTCGAAAGCCCGGCCGTTGACGTGGGGTGACGCTTTTGAGTCCGCGCTCATCGGGCTAAAGCCTCTGACAACGAGACCCTATTAGACGTGAACGGGAGCAAGGCGTCCATGAAACTCGATTCCTCCATCGCCGCGGTTGTGACCGGCGGCGCGTCCGGCCTTGGCGAGGCCACCGTCCGCGCCCTGGCGGCCCAGGGCGTGAAGTGCGCGATCTTCGACATGAACGAAGCCAAGGGCGAAGCCGTGGCCAAGGAAGTGGGCGGCGTCTTCTGCAAGGTCAACGTGACCTCCGAGGAAGAAGTCGACGCCGCCTTCGCCAAGGCGCGCGCGGCCCACGGCCAGGAGCGCATCCTGGTCAACTGCGCCGGCACCGGCAACGCCATCAAGACCGCCAGCCGCGACAAGCAGACCGGCGAGGCCAAGCACTTCCCGCTCGACGCCTTCAACCTGATCATCCAGATCAACCTGGTCGGCACCTTCCGCTGCATCGCCAAGTCGGCGAAGGGCATGCTGGACCTGCCGCCGCTGGAAGACGGCGAGCGCGGCGCGATCGTCAACACCGCCTCGGTGGCGGCCGAGGACGGCCAGATGGGCCAGGCGGCCTATTCGGCGTCCAAGGGCGGCGTGGTCGGCATGACCCTGCCCATCGCCCGCGACCTGGCCGGAGACGGCATCCGCGTGAACACCATCCTGCCGGGCATCTTCAACACCCCGCTGATGAACGCCGCCCCGCCGCAGGTGAAGGAGGCCCTGGCCCAGTCGGTGCCCTTCCCCAAGCGCCTCGGCAACGCTGAGGATTACGCGTCCCTGGCGCTGGAAATGATCACCAACGGCTATTTCAACGGCGAGGACGTGCGTCTCGACGGCGCCATCCGGATGGCGCCCCGCTAGGGCGCCTGTTGCGAGGGCCGCCGACCTGGCGGCCCTCGTGAATATTCGGTGACGCTTTACCTCGCGGCCATTTAGGCGTTCCGTATCGCCGGAACTTCGTGGGGGGCTTTGAAAGCGCCATGATGGGACGGTGGGCGCAGCGTTTCGCCACTGCGATGGAGCGCCCTGTCATCGCTTATGCAGCCGCGCTCGGCGCCGTCGGAGCCGCTGCGTTGCTGCGCGCCGCCGCCGGGATGGTGATGGCCGCCCCGCCCAACTACATGACCTTCTACCCCGCGGTGCTGTTCGCGACCCTGGTCGCCGGCGCCCGCGGCGGCCTGGCCGCCACCCTGGCCAGCGCCGTGCTCGTCTGGAGCTTCTGGCTGGGCGGATCGCCGACCCTGTTCACCGCCATCTTCATCGCCACCGCCACGGCCACCGTGCTGATCGGCCAGGCGATCCGCATCGCCGTGCTGCGCGGCGTCGAGGCCGAGAAACGGTTCCGGATCTTCCAGGAGCACGCCCGCGAGGGCTTCATCATCGTCGAGCCCGTCTATGAGGGCGGACGCCTGATCGACTTCCGCTGCGCCTATTCCAACCCGGCGGCCGAGGCGATGGCCCGGGCGGACATCGGCGGCCTGCAGGGCCGCCGGATCCTCGACGTGTTGTCCAGCGAGAACGGGCAACTGATGTTCGACCGGCTCGCGGCCGTCTATGCAGCAGGCGGGTCAGACGACATCGAGGTTCGCCGGGTGATCGAGGGCCAGGTGCGCTTCCTCCGCTCCAGCGCCGTCAGGCTGCCCCAGGGCCTGGCCGTGACCTTCCGGGACATCACCGCCCAGCGGCAGTCGGAGAACGCCCTGCGGACCGGCGAGGCGCGCGTGCGCGCGCTGCTGGACAGCCTGCCCCAGCTCATCTGGTCGGCGCGCGGCGACGGATACTGCGACTTCCTCAGCCCGCAATGGGTCGAGTTCACCGGCGTCGCCCCCGAGCAGCACTATGGGGCGGGCTGGCAGGACGCCATCCATCCCGAGGACCGCGACGCCGTCGCCCAGGCCTGGAACCAGGCGGTCGGCGGCGGCCTGCCCTATGATGTCGAGTTCCGGCTGCGACGATGCGATGGCGTCTGGCGCTGGGTGAAGGCCAGGGCCTCGGCGGTGCGGAACGACGAAGGCCGCGTCCATCGCTGGTTCGGGACGACCAGCGACATCAGCGAGGTCGTGGAAGCCCGCGCGGAACTCGAGGAACGGGTCGCCGCACGCACCCGCGAACTGGAACGCAGCCTGGCCGAACGCGCCCAGGCCGAGGCGGCCCTGGCCCAGGCCCAGCGCCTGGAGACCGTCGGGCGGCTGACCGGCGGCGTCGCCCACGACTTCAACAACCTGCTGACCGTGGTGATCGGCGGCCTGGACATGATCCTGCAGCACCCGCAGGACACCTCGCGCGTGTCGCGGCTGGCCGAGGCGGCCCTCGCCGCCGGGCGGCGGGGGGAACAACTGGTCCGGCAGTTGATGGCGTTCTCGCGCCGCCAGGAACTGAAGCTCGAACTCGTCGACGTCTCCGGCCTGATCGAGGAGATCGAGCCGCTCGTGCGCCGCGCGGTGGGCGAGGATGTGAACCTCACCATCCGCCGGGAGGGCCTCATCGGATCGAGCCGGCTGGACCCGGCCCAGTTCGAGGCCGCGCTGCTGAACCTGGTCGTCAACGCCGCCGACGCCGCACCGAACTCCGGCGGCGACATCGAGATCGCCTTGCAGCGCCGCCGCCTGGCCGACGGCGAGGTCCCCGGCGCCGCCGCCGGCGACTACGTCTCGGTCGCCGTCTCCGACAACGGCGCCGGCATGACCCCCGATATCCTCGAGCGGGCCTTCGAACCGTTCTTCACGACCAAGGACGTCGGCAAGGGCACGGGGCTGGGCCTCGCCCAGGTCTATGGCTTCATCAAGCAGGTCGGCGGCGCGGCGGCGATCACCTCCTCCATCGGAGCCGGCGCCACCGTCACCCTCTACTTGCCGGCCGCCGAGGCCCAGGCCGCCAACCACGCCGCGCCGCTGCGCACGAACGAAGGCGAGTGGGCCCGCGGCGCGCGGGTGCTGCTGGTCGAGGACGACGCTGCGGTCCGGGCGGTGACCGAGAGCCTGCTGATCGACTTCGGCTGCCGGGTGGAAGGCGCGTGCGACGGGCCCAGCGCCCTGGGCCGCCTGCAGGCCGGCGAGCGCTTCGACCTGCTGATCTCCGATATCGTGATGCCGGGCGGCATGAGCGGCGTGGACCTGGCCCGCGCGGCGCGCGCCCGCGATGCGCGCCTGCCGATCGTGCTGACCAGCGGCTATGCCGGCGAACGTCTGGGCGAGGGCGCCGAGGCCCTGGCCTGGCCGCTGCTGCGCAAGCCCTTCCGCGCCGAGCAACTGGGCGTGGCGGTGCGCGAGGCCCTGCAGCGCAACCAGGTCGAGGCCTGATCGTCAGGCCGCCTGGTCCACCCCGTCCCTGCGCAGGGTCCGCACCTCGAACGCGCTGGCCGGCGGCGGCCGGAACAGGACCTTTTCCGGCTGCGAGAGGCTGAGCCAGGCCAACCCGTCGGCGGGCGCGAAGGTGACGATCTGGCGGTCGTGATAGGCGGCGACGTCCGGCCCCGGCGCCGTGGTCAGCAGGCTGAAGCAGCCCTCCTTCACGACCCCCGCGATCCAGAACCACTCCTGGCCGGCCATGGTGAAGAGGTGGCGGTCCTTGAGCTTCACGCCGGGCACGCTCGGGGCGGTATATTCGAAGAAGCCGTCGGCCATCACCAGCACCCGGTCGCTGCGCGAGAAATCCCGACCCTCGGAGCGGAAGTTGAACACCGGGGCGCCGCGCGGGCCGGGCCAGGCCCAGGTCATCATCGTCCCGACCAGCCCGTCTTCGCCGCCGCGCACGACGAAGGCGCTGTCGCGGATGCGGATCGAAGGCTGCGCGTCCAGCATGTTGGGGATCTGGCCGTCCTTCCACCTGAACAGCGGCAGGCCGCGCCGGGCGAACTCTTCGATGGCGTCCTGGAGCAGCTTGTGGCGCTGGAACTCGTTGCACATGCCGGCAAGGTAGCGGCCCCCGCCGAAACGAAAAGGGCGGCCGCGTCGCCGCGGCCGCCCCTCGCAATTTCCGTGCGTGGGAAGCTTACGCTTCCTCGGCCGCCGGTTCGCCCTTGGCGGACAGGTCTTCGCCGGTTTCCTGGTCGACGACCTTCATGCTGAGGCGGGTCTTGCCGCGATCGTCGAAGCCCAGGAGCTTCACCTTCACGGCTTGGCCTTCCTGCAGCACGTCCGACACCTTGGCCACACGATCGCTGGAGATCTGCGAGACGTGGACCAGGCCGTCCTTGGCGCCGAAGAAGTTCACGAAGGCGCCGAAGTCGACGATCTTCACGACCTTGCCGGTGTAGATGGCGCCGATTTCCGGCTCCGAGGCGATCGACTTGATCCACTCGCGGGCCGCATCGATCTTGGCCTGTTCGGCGGCCGCGATCTTGATGGTGCCGTCGTCGGCGATGTCGACCTTGGCGCCGGTCTTTTCCACGATCTCGCGGATGACCTTGCCGCCCGAACCGATGACTTCACGGATCTTGTCGACCGCGATCTTCATGGTTTCGATCTTCGGGGCGAACTCGCCCAGCTCGGCGCGCGGCGCTTCCATGGCCTTGGCCATTTCGTCGAGGATGTGCTTGCGGCCACCCTTCGCCTGCTCCAGCGCCTGCTTCATGATCGCTTCGGTGATGCCGGCGATCTTGATGTCCATCTGCAGCGAGGTGATGCCGTCCTCGGTGCCGGCGACCTTGAAGTCCATGTCGCCCAGGTGATCTTCGTCACCCAGGATGTCCGACAGGACCGCGAAGCCGTCCGATTCCAGGATCAGGCCCATGGCGATGCCGGAGACCGGCTTCTTCAGCGGAACGCCCGCGTCCATCAGGGCCAGCGACGAGCCGCAGACCGAGGCCATCGAGGACGAGCCGTTCGACTCGAAGATCTCGGAGACCAGGCGGATCGTGTAGGGGAAGTCTTCGGTCTTCGGCAGCATCGGGCGGATCGCCCGCCAGGCCAGCTTGCCGTGGCCGACTTCGCGGCGGCCCGGCGCGCCCATGCGGCCCGTCTCCCCGACCGAGAACGGCGGGAAGTTATAGTGCAGCATGAACTTCTCGTAGTACTTGCCTTCCAGCGCGTCGATCAGTTGCTCGTCGTCGCCGGTGCCCAGGGTGGCGACCACCAGGGCCTGGGTTTCCCCGCGGGTGAACAGGGCCGAACCGTGGGCGCGCGGCAGGACGCCGACTTCCGAGACGATCTGGCGGACCTTGTCGACGGTGCGGCCGTCGATGCGGATGCCGGTGTCCAGGATGTTGCGACGCACGACGTCGGCTTCCAGTTCCTTGAACACGCCGCCCAGCTTGGCGGGGTCGATGCCGGCCGGGTTCGCGTCGGACTTGCCGAACGCCTCGACGGCCTTGGCCTTGGCGGCCGAGACCGCGTCATGACGCTGGCCCTTGGCGACGATCTTGTAGGCCGCGGCCAGATCAGCGCCGATCAGCTTCTTCACTTCGGCCTTGATGGCGTCGGTGTCGTCCGGGGTGAACTCGAAGGGCTCCTTGGCCGAGTGCTCGGCCAGTTCGATGATCGCGTCGATCACCGGCTGGATGCCGTTGTGGGCGAACATGACGCCCTTCAGGACCTCGTCTTCGCTGAGCTCCTGGATCTCGGATTCCACCATCATCACGGCGTCGCTGGTCGAGGCGACGACCAGGTCCATGGCCGATTCCTTCAGCTCGTCGAGCGTCGGGTTCAGCACGTATTCGCCGTTGATGTAGCCGACGCGGGCGGCGCCGATCGGGCCCATGAACGGGGCGCCGGAGATCACCAGGGCGGCCGAGGCGGCGACCATGGCGACGATGTCGGGATCGTTCTCGAGGTCATGCGCCAGCACGGTGGTGACGACCTGGACCTCGTTCTTGAAGCCCTTGACGAACAGCGGGCGGATCGGACGGTCGATCAGGCGCGAGGTCAGGGTTTCCTTCTGGCTCGGCGCGCCTTCGCGACGGGGGAAGGAGCCGGGGATCTTGCCCGCGGCGTAGAACTTTTCCTGGTAGTTGACGGTCAGCGGGAAGAAGTCCTGACCCGGCTTCGCGCTCTTGGCGAAGACGGCGGTGGCCAGGACCATGGTCTCGCCATAGGTGGCCAGGACCGCGCCGTCGGCTTGACGGGCCATGCGGCCGGTTTCGAGGGTCAGCGTCTTGCCGCCCCACTCGATGGTCTTGCGTTTGATATCGAACATTTTGCTTCTTTCTCATCCCGCGGGCGTATTCCCAACGGGGGCGGACAGGGCGTCGGGGTTCCGAAATCCTCTCCAGACGATCAGGCGATGAGGATTGCTGTGGAACCCTCGGCGTGTAGCGGGCGTCCTGACTTGGACCGCCCGGATCGCCGCTTTGTTCCCTTCGGCCTGTCGCGAAGGAAGCGGCGCTGTAGATGGAGCCTGATACGCAAAGCCCCCGGTTTCCCGGGGGCTGACCACTTAGGTCCTAGCGGCGCAGGCCCAGCTTCTCGATCAGAGCCTGATAGCGGCCCTCGTCGGACTTCTTCAGGTGATCGAGCAACGACCGACGCGCGGAGACCAGCTTCAGCAGGCCGCGGCGCGAGTGGTTGTCTTTCTTGTGGGTCTTGAAGTGCTCGGTGAGGTTGGAGATCCGCTCAGAGTAGATCGCCACCTGCACTTCAGCGCTTCCGGTGTCACCGGCCGAACGGCCGTGGGTCTTGATGAGCTCGGCTTTGCGCTCGAGAGTAATCGACATCGGTCAGTCTCCGCTCTTATCCAGATGAAAGACTCGCGAGGGCTCGAGCTTGCCCGCACGCATCTCGCAGAGCGCCACGATCGACCCGCCTTCCATGGCTGAAACGGTTCGGGCCCCGGCGGTTAACCGGGCCTTCAGCGCTTCGACCTGTCGGGGAACGAGAACGATCGGCCGTCCCTGCTTCAACTTGAAGGCGTCTTCGGCGGTCACGGCCAGCTCCGGGATGTCGTCCAGGGCGGTCTCGACCGGAAGCAATGCCTCCAAGCAGCGGGCCTTATGGCCCAAATCCTCCAACAATTCCAGCGTTATCGCCGAGTCCTCGTCGAAGGGCCCGACGCGGGTCCGGCGCAGGGCGCTGACATGGGCGCAGGCGCCCAGCCGCTCGGCGATATCGCGCACGATGGCGCGGACATAGGTGCCCTTGCCGCACTCCACGGCGATCTCGATGTGATCGGCGTCGGGAACATCGACCACCCGCGCGTCGTAGATGGAGATCTGCCGGGCCTTGAGCTCGACCGCCTCACCGGCGCGCGCCAGGTCGTAGGCGCGCTCGCCGTCCACCTTCACCGCCGAGAAGGCCGGCGGGACCTGCAGGATGTCGCCGATGAACTCGGGCAGCACGGCGGCCACCGCCTCGGCGCTGGGCCTGACGTCCGAGGTCGCGGTGGTCGCGCCCTCGCGGTCGAAGCTGGCGGTGGTGCGGCCCCACTCGATGGTGAAGCGATAGGCCTTGTCGGCGTCCATCAGGAACGAGACCGTCTTGGTCGCCTCGCCCAGCGCGATCGGCAGGATGCCGGTGGCCAGGGGGTCGAGGGTCCCGGCGTGGCCGGCCTTCTGGGCGTTGAAGATCCGACGCACGCGCCCCACGGCCTGGGTCGAACCGAAGTCGTAGGGCTTGTCCAGATTGACCCAGCCGGAGATCGCATCGCCCTTCTTGCGGCGCGCCATCAGTCCTCGTCCTTCCAGGAGTCGGACGGCGGCTGCGGCGTCAGGTCCTGGGCCACCTTCGGGTCGTCGAACAGCCGGCCGATGCGCGCGGCTTCGTCGAAGGTCTCGTCGTGCAGGAACTTCAGGTCCGGCGTGAACTTCATGTCGATGGTCCGGCCCAGCCGCCCGCGCAGGAACTTGGCGTGACGGTTCAGCGCCTTGACCACCTCGCCGGCGTGCTCGCCGCCCAGCGGCTCGATGAAGCAGACCGCATGGCGCAGGTCCGGGCTCATCCGGACCTCGGTGATGGTGATCGAGACCCCGACCAGGACCTCGTCGTTGAACTCTTCCTCGCGGAGGATCTCGACGAGGGCGTGGCGCATCAGCTCGCCGGCGCGAAGCTGGCGCTGGGACGGGCCCGCGGGGGCCGCGCGGCCCTTTGGGGGGGTGCGTTTCATGGACTTGCCTCTAACGACCTGGCCCGCGGTTCGGACGCGGCGGCTCAGGAGAAGGGCGCGCTTCTAGTCGCGCGAGGTCAAGAAGTCCAGGATTTAGCCCGCGCCGGTGCGCTCGCGGAAAAAGGCCAGGACCCGCGCCTCGGCCTCCTTGGTCGGTCCGTCCTTGGCCAGGTTGATAGTCAGCACCGAATGCGGATGCTTCAGCCCGCCGGGCCGGGCGTGCCTGGGATCGATCTCGATGGCTTCGAACCTGTCGCCGAACTCGCGCCTGTAGGTGTCGAACCGCGCGTCGGGCACGAAGGGGTCGCCATGGAAGCGCAGGCCGATCATCGACAGGTCTTCCTCCTCGAAGCGCCTGCGCGCGCAGGAGACCTCAGCCGGGGAGACGCCGATCGCGGCGGCGCGCTCGGGCTTGCCGGCGCCCAGCGGCAGGGAGGGCTGCGACAGCACCGGCGCGACGACCGACGGCTCGGTCATCATCGCCAGGGCGAACCCGCCGGTGAAGCACATGCCGACCGCGCCGACGCCCTTGCCGCCGCATTCGGCATGGGCCTTGCGCGACAGCGCCTTCAGCCATTCGACGATCGGGCTGGACTTGTCGCTCGCCCAGACGTTGAACTCGCGCCGCACGCAGATCCCGCCCAGCATGGTCAGGGCGCTGAGCGGATGGCTGGCCGGTCGGCCCGGCTCGCCGAACAGGTGCGGGCAATAGACGGTCATCCCCGACGCGGCGACGCGGTCGGCGAAGGCGATCACCTGCGGATGCAGGCCGGGCATCTCGTGGATGACGATGACGGCGGGGCCGGAGCCGCGCCTGTAGACGTTCCGCGTCCAGCGGCCGTCGTCGAAGGCGAATTTCTCATAGTCGGCCAGCGCCGCTTCGTAGCCCATCGCACCCTCCCCTAACGTCGTTAGGCGAGAGCTTAGCCTTATCGGGCCTTGGTCCGCAGCATCGAAAGATCGCCTTCGAAGCCCGACAGCCGCCAGGTCCCCTGCTCCTGGGTGAAGGTCAGCAGGCAGGGGCCGTCCTTCTTGCGCGGGACGCAGACCTGGCCCTCGCCGACGCTCTTCAACTGGCCGCCGATGACCATCGGGCCCGGCAGCGGCCTGGCCGGATCATAGCCGTAGTACTGGGCCACGGAGCGGAACACCGAGGGCTGGATGAGGGCCTCGCCCGCCAGGTCGGCCAGGGCGGGCGCGATCAGCGCGCCCAGGGCGGCCAGCCCGTCATTGCCGCCGGCCTTGCGCGCCTCGGCCATCATCCGGCTCTCGATCTGGCGCTTGAGGGCCGGGCGGTCGACATGCGCCTCGAAGGCGGCCTTGTCATTGTCGCGGATCGACACCAGCAGGGCGTGGACATCGCCCGCCGCGTCATAGCGCTGCGCGGTGGCGCAGGCCGACAGGGTGAGGGCGACCAACGCCAGGATCAGAACTCTCATCAATCGATCGCCTTACTCGGTCGGCACGCTGCAACTGGTCAGCAAAGCGGGGCCAAAGAATGACGCCTTGCCTTGCGTCGTCCCTGGCCCACAACGCAAAAGGCCTCCGGCTTCCCGGAGGCCTGATGACTGGACGCCTGGCGGCCTAGAGGCTGCGCGCGACCTCTTCGAGGCTGAAGCACTCGATGACGTCGCCTTCCTTGATGTCCTGGAAGCCCTCGAAGAACATCCCGCACTCGACGCCCGAACCGACCTCGGCCACTTCGTCCTTGAAGCGCTTGAGGGTGCGGAGCGTGCCCAACTCCAGGACGACGATGTCCTCGCGGATGATCCGGACGCGAGCGCCGCGGCGGACCACGCCTTCGGTGACGCGGCAACCGGCGACCCGGCCGACCTTGGTGATGTCGAACACCTGCAGGACCCGCGCGTTGCCCAGGAAGGTTTCGCGCTGTTCCGGCGCCAGCATGCCCGAGAGCACGCCTTTGATGTCGTCGATCAGGTCGTAGATGATCGCGTAGTAGCGGATCTCGACGCCTTCGCGCTCGGCCAGGGCCTGGGCCTGCTTGGAGGCGCGGACGTTGAAGCCGATGATCGGCGCGCCCGAGCCCTTGGCCAGCATGACGTCGCTTTCGCTGATCGCGCCGGCGCCCTGGAGGATGATCCGCGCGCGGACCTCGTCCGTGGCCAGCTTGTCCAGCGAACCGACGATCGCCTCGGCGGAGCCTTGCACGTCGGCCTTGATGATGACCGGCAGCTCCGAGATCTTCTTGTCCTGCAGCTTGGCCATGAAGTCGGCCATGGTGACGCCGCCGGCGACCGGCGAACCGGCCTTCTCGCGCTTCACCCGGGTCCGGTACTCGGTCAGCTCACGGGCGCGGGCCTCGTTCTCCACGACCGCGAAGGGCTCGCCCGGGCTGGGCGTGCCGTCCAGGCCGAGGATCTCCACCGGCACCGACGGGCCGGCCGAGTCGAGCTGCTCGTCACGTTCGTTCAGCAGGGCGCGCACCCGGCCGAAATTGGCGCCGGCCACGACGATGTCGCCACGCTTCAGGGTGCCGCGCTTGACCAGCACGGTCGAGACGGCGCCGCGGCCGCGGTCGAGCTTGGCCTCGATGACCGTGCCGTCCGCGGTGCGGTCCGGGTTGGCCTTCAGGTCCATCATCTCGGCCTGCACCAAGATCGCCTCGATGAGGTTCTCCAGGCCGGTCTTCTTCAGGGCCGAGACCTCGATCACCTGGGTGTCGCCACCGAGGCTTTCGACGACGATCTCGTGCTGCAGCAGCTCGTTGATCACCCGCTGCGGATTGGCGTCGGGCTTATCGATCTTGTTGATCGCCACGATGATCGGAGCCCCGGCCGCCTTGGCGTGCTGGATGGCTTCGATCGTCTGCGGCATGACGCCGTCGTCGGCGGCCACGACCAGCACCACGATGTCGGTGACATCCGCGCCGCGGGCCCGCATCGCCGAGAAGGCGGCGTGGCCGGGGGTGTCGAGGAAGGTCACGGCCTGGCCGTCGGCCAGGCGCACCTGATAGGCGCCGATGTGCTGGGTGATGCCGCCATGCTCGCCGCCGGCGACGTCGGCCGAACGCAGGGCGTCCAGCAGCGAGGTCTTGCCGTGGTCGACGTGGCCCATGACCGCCACGACCGGGGGCCGCGGAACCAGGTTGTCGTCGATGTCCTCTTCGCCGATGAAGCCTTCTTCGACGTCGGATTCCGAGACGCGCCGCACGGTGTGGCCGAACTCGGTGGCCACCAGCTCGGCGGTGTCGTTGTCGATGACGTCGTTGATCTTCAGCATCACGCCCTGACGCATCAGGAACTTGATGATCTCGACGCCGCGGGTCGCCATCCGGTTGGCGAGTTCCGCCACGGTGATGACGTCGGGGATGACCACTTCGCGGGCCGCGCGGGCCTGCTCCTGGCCGCCGCCCTTGCGCTTCTCGCGTTCACGTTCGCGCGCCCGGCGGACCGAGGCCAGCGAACGCATCCGTTCGACGGCGCCCTCGTCGTCACCAGCCACGGCCTGGATGGTCAGGCGGCCTTCGCGGCGCTGGGCGGCGCCCTTCACACGGCTGATCGCCTTGTTGGGGGCGTTGGCCGCGGCCTTGCGGCGGGTATCCTCGTCGTCGTCGGGCCGGCGGCCGGCTTCGCCGGGACGCGGCGCCTGGCGGGTGGCGCGCTGGATTTCAGGAGTCGCCGGCGGCGCGTTCGGAGTCGCGCCGCGAGGCGGACGCGGACCACCCGGACGGTCGCCCGGACGACCGGGCGCCGGACGCGGCGCCAGGGCCGAATAACGGACGGGCTCGCCGCTCGGACGCGGACGGTCTCCCTGCGGGCGATCGCCCTGAGGCCGGTCGCCTTGCGGGCGCGCGCCCTGCGGACGCGGGCCGCGGTCGTCACGCGGCGGACGCGCGTCGGCGCGCGGCGCGCGCTGGCCGAAGTTCATGTTCTCATAGCGGCCGGGCGCGCGTTCCGGACGATAGGTCGTCGTCGTCGGACGATCGTCGCGGCGCTCGCGGGAGGGCTCGTAGGTGCGGGTCTGGCCCGAGGACGGACGCGGGGCGTCGCTGCGCTCGCCACGCGGCGGCTCGGCGCGCGGGGCCTCGCTCCGCGGCGCTTCGGTCCGCGCGACCGGCGCCTGCGGCGCAGGGGTCGGAGCCGGGGGGGCCGCCGGTGCGGGAGCCGGAGCTTCGGCGCGGGGCGCTTCCGGCGCGGGAGTGGGGGCCGGAGCCGGCGCTTGCGGCGCGGCGGGCGCTTCTACCGGCTTGGCGGCGGCGGCCGCAGCGGCGGCGCGCGCGGCTTCGGCCTCGGCGCGGGCGCGCTCTTCACGGGCGCGCTGCTCGGCGGCCTGGCGGGCCTGCTGCTCGCGAGCCAGTTCGATCGCGCGCTGACGGGCGCGTTGTTCATCGGCCGACAGGCCCGAACCATCGTGCGAGCCTTGCGACGGCCGCGGCGCGGACGGCTGCGGCGAGAAGGCGCGCTTCTCGGCCGAAGACGGCGCAGCAAGATTCCCCGCCGGCGCGGAGTGCGTGCGCTGGCGCTTGGTCTCCACGACCACCGTCTTGGAGCGGCCGTGGCTGAAGCTCTGCTTCACCGTGCCCGCACTGACCGATCCAGCCCCGCGAGGCTTGAGGGTCAGGGGAGCTCGCCCACCAGGGGCCCGGCCGTTGTCGTTCTCGTCGCTCATGCGCTCGCTTTACATATCAGCCGGGACGGTCCCGACCACGGACATTCCAATAGCTCTAGGCGCGCGAAACCCCTTTAGGTTCCGCCCGCCTCAGGAGGCTTTTCCTCGCGCCAACTCTCGGGAAGGAGCGGGCGGAAGCCAGATAGTCTCTGGACGTCTTTCGTCCAGCGATCGGCGCCGCGCCCCGCAAGGAAGGCGGTGTGTATCACATTCTCGGCCCCCAAGGCCAAACCCAATTCCTCGGCGTCGAAGAGTCCGCAAAGCTGCGGGGGTTTGGGTGACTTGCGGGCCACATTCAGGATCTTGCGACGGCCGTCGGCGGCGCCGTCGGACGCCTCGATCAGCCACGCGGCCTTGCCGGCGTTCAGGGTCGAGACGACCTTCTCGAAACCCGAGATAAGTTCGGCGGCCCGTTTCGCAAGCCCAAGACCGTCGAGCAGCCGCTTGCGCAGCAGCGCCTCGACCTGGTCGGCGAGGTCGGCGGGGGCCGAGAGCTTGGCCTTGGCGGCGCGGGCGAAATGCCCCTTCTTCGCCGCCGTCTCCACCGACGCGCGGTCGGCGGCGACCCAGAGGCCGCGCCCCGGCAGCTTGCACGCCAGGTCCGGCGTCACCAGGCCGCCGGGTCCGGCGACGAACCGCACCAGGGCCGCCTCTCCCATCACCTGGCCCGAGACGATGTCCCGCCGTTCCCTCGCGGCCTGCGCCAGGGTCTTGGGGGCCCTCGTCTCGGCCGCGATGGAAGCAGGCGCACTCACCTGGGCTTAGGCCTCCGGGCTCTCTTCGACAGCAGCTTCGACTTCGGCGTCGGCGTCAGCGTCGACCTCGGCTTCGTCCACGTACTCTTCGGGTTCCGGTTCCGGCGGGGCCTCGACCCAGCCCATGGCGATCCGGGCGCGCATGATCAGCGCTTCGGCGTCGGCGGCGTCGAGGTTGAAGCTTTCCAGAATGCCCGGTTCGCGCACGCGCTCGCCGTCGCGGTTCTCGAACCAGCCGCGCAGGTCGTCGGGGATCAGGCCGGCCAGGTCCTCGACGCTCTTCACGTCGCCCTCGCCCAGCGCCACCGACATCGGCAGGGTGACGCCCTCGATCTCCAGCAGGCCGTCCTCGACGCCCAGCGCCTTGCGCTTGGCGTCGTATTCGGCCGCTTCCTTCTCCAGGAACTCGCGGGCCCGGGTCTGGATCTCGTCGGCGGTGTCCTCGTCGAAGCCTTCGATGGCCGCCACTTCCGAGGCGTCCACATAGGCCACGTCCTCGACCGAGGCGAAGCCTTCGGTGACCAGCAGTTGGGCGATGACCTCGTCGACGTCCAGGGCTTCCTGGAACAGGGCGGTGCGCTCGGTGAACTCGCGCTGGCGGCGCTCGCTCTCCTGGCTCTCGGTCATGATGTCGATCTGCCAGCCGGTCAGTTGGCTGGCGAGGCGCACGTTCTGGCCGCGGCGGCCGATGGCCAGCGAGAGCTGCTCGTCGGGCACCACCACCTCGACGCGCTCGTCCTCCTCGTCCATCACCACCTTGGAGACTTCGGCGGGGGCCAGGCCGTTGACGATGAAGGTCGCCTCGTCCGGGCTCCACTGGATGATGTCGATCTTCTCGCCCTGCAGCTCGGCCACCACCGCCTGCACGCGCGAACCGCGCATGCCGACGCAGGCGCCGACCGGGTCGATCGAACTGTCGTTGGAGACGACGGCCATCTTGGCGCGCGAGCCCGGGTCGCGGGCGACGGCGCGGATCTCGATCACGCCGTCATAGACTTCCGGCACTTCCTGCGCGAACAGCTTGGCCATGAAGCCGCCGTGGGCGCGCGACAGCAGGATCTGCGGGCCCTTGGTCTCGCGGCGGACGTCGTAGATGTAGCAGCGGATCCGGTCGCCGATGTTGAAGTTCTCGCGCGGGATCGACTGGTCGCGGCGCATGATGCCTTCGCCGCGGCCCAGGTCGACGACGGTGTTGCCGTACTCGACGCGCTTGACCACGCCGTTGACGATCTCGCCGACGCGATCCTTGAACTCTTCGTACTGGCGCTCGCGCTCGGCCTCGCGGACCTTGCCGGTCACGACCTGGCGGGCCATCTGGGTCTGCACGCGGCCGAACTCGAACGGCGGCAGGATCTCTTCATAGACCTTGCCGACGAAGGCGTCCTTGTCGGTGCGCAGGGCGTCGGCCAGGCGGCGGACGCCGACCGGCTCTTCCGGCACGCCGTCCTCGCCCTCGAACACCGCCTCGTCGTCGATGACCGTGATCACGCGCTTGACGGTGGTCTCGCCGGTCTTCGGATCGATGCGGACGCGGATGTCGTGCTCGGCGCCGTAACGGGCGCGGGCGCCCTTCTGGATCGCTTCCTCGATCGCCTCGATGACGATTTCCTTGTCGATCGACTTCTCCCGGGCCACGGCCTCGGCGATCTGCAACAGCTCAAGCCGGTTGGCGGAAATGCCGGTCAGGCTCATCGGTTTGCGTCCTCTTACTCGGGTGTGTCTTGGTCGGCCTCGGCGCTCAGGCGGGCGGCGCGTTCGTTCGCGCCGCGCTTCATGAGCGCGTCGGTCAGGATGAGTTTGGCGTCCACGATCCACGCGAACGGGACCATGGCGGTGGAGTCTTCGCCTTCCAGGTCGATGCCGATGGCGTCGCCCTCGACGCCGGCCAGCACGCCGCGGAAGCGCTTGCGGCCCTCGGCCACGCGGTCGAGCTCGATGCGCGCCTCGTGGCCTTCGTAGTTCTCGAAGTCCTTCAGCCGGGTCAGCGGCCGGTCGACGCCCGGCGAGGAGACCTCCAGCGTGTACTCGCCGGCGATCGGGTCGGCGGCGTCCATCACCTCGGAGATCGCCCGCGACAGCCGGGCGCAGTCCTCGACCACCATCTCGCCTTCCGGCGTCTCGGCCATGATCTGCAGCCGGCGCGCTTCCTCGCCGCCCATCAGGCGCAGGCGCACGATCTCGTAGCCTGCAGCCTCCGCGACCGGGTCGAGGAGCTCCAGGAGCCGATGGTCTTCAGTAGTCTTGCCTCGCATAAGCTTGGCTGCTCTCCGGCAACAAAAAAGCGGCCGGGCCGAAGCCTGCCGCTCGTATGCGCTATCTGGCGCTAACGGACGATGTGGGAGCTATATAGCGCGCGACCAGCGGTTTGTCAGCCCCCGCAAATCCGAGGCCTCGCCGCGGTTTTCTTCGCCTTTTACGCGCCGTCAGGCTCGGCCCCTCTTTTCCGCGCGGCCTGAATGGTCCACAGACGCGCCACCCAACTTTCATGTGTCTCAAGGTCCTCTCCTCCTCATGGACATCTCCAAGATCCCCACCGGCGTGAACCCGCCCTACGACGTCAACGCCATCATCGAGATCCCGCAGGGCGGCGAGCCGGTGAAGTACGAGCTCGACAAGGACAGCGGCGCGATCATGGTCGACCGCTTCCTGCACACGGCCATGTACTATCCCGGAAACTACGGCTTCATCCCGCACACCCTGTCAGACGACGGCGACCCGATGGACGTGCTGGTGGTCGGCCCGACCCCGGTGGTGCCCGGCGCGGTGATCCGTGTACGGCCGATCGGGACCCTGATGATGGTCGACGAGGCCGGCGGCGACGAGAAGATCCTGGCCGTGCCGGTCGACAAGCTGCATCCGTTCTATGCCGGCGTGGATAGCTGGCGCGGCCTGCCGGCGATCCTCACCGAGCAGATCGCCCACTTCTTCCAGCATTACAAGGACTTGGAGAAGGGCAAGAGCGTCGAGATCGTGCGCTGGGCCGATCCGGAAGAGACCGGCGAGCTGATCCGCCAGGGCATCGAGCGGGCCAAGGCGGCCGGCAAGGGCCAGCCCGGAACCTGACAATGGAAGGTCGCCATCGGCAGGTTCCGGCGGCGACCTTCCATCTACCTTCTGATGAAGTCGAAGAAGACCGGCGCGCAGTCGCCCAGGCGCTTTTCCTCGTAGCGCGTGGTGATGTGGTCGGCCGGCGCCGTGCGCCAGTCGTCGGCCCGCTGGGCCGGCCAATCGAAGTCCGGCGACGCCAAGATCCGCTCCAGCGCCCAGTCCGCATAGCCGGCCACGTCGGTGGCGAAGCGCAGCCGCCCGCCCGGCTTCAGCACCCGGGCCAGTTCGGCGACCATCTCCGGCTGCACGATCCGGCGCTTGTGGTGCCGCGCCTTGGGCCAGGGGTCCGGGAACAGGATGAACACCCGGTCGAGACAGGCGTCGGGCAGCCGCGCCGCCAGCTCGCGCGCGTCGCCGTCATGGATGCGGACGTTCTTCAAATCTTGTTCAGCCACATGGCGCACGGCGCTGGCGACGCCGTTCAGGAACGGCTCGCAGCCGACGACCAGCACGTCGGGCGCGCGGGCGGCCTGGCTGGCCATGTGCTCGCCGCCGCCGAAGCCGATCTCCAGCCAGGCCTCACGCGCGCCGTCCATCAGCGTGCGCGGGTCGAACGGCCCGGCCGGCGGCCGCAGGCGCGGCAGCAGGTCTTCGACCAGGGCGGCCTGGCGCGGCTTGATCGGCCGCGACTTGATCCGGCCGTAAGAGCGCATCAGCGGGTGGGAGGCATCTTCCATGGGCGCCGTCTACAACGACAAAGGCCGCCGCGCGAGTGCGCGACGGCCTTCGATGGATCCGAAACGGATGTGGATCAGGCCAGGCCCTTCAGTTGGTCGACCAGGTCGGTCTTTTCCCAGGAGAAGCCGCCCTCGTTGTCCGGCTGGCGGCCGAAGTGGCCGTAGGCGGCGGTGCGGGCGTAGATCGGGCGGTTGAGGCCGAGGTGCTCGCGGATGGCGCGCGGCGTGGCGCCGCCGATCATCTGCGGCAGGGCCAGCTCCAGCTTGGCCGGATCGACCTGGCCGGTGCCGTGCAGGTCGACATAGAAGCTGAGCGGGTCGGAGACGCCGATCGCATAGCTGATCTGGATGGTGCACTTGCGCGCCAGGCCGGCGGCCACGACGTTCTTGGCCAGGTAGCGGCAGGCATAGGCGGCCGAGCGGTCGACCTTGGTCGGGTCCTTGCCGGAGAACGCGCCGCCGCCGTGCGGCGCAGCGCCGCCGTAGGTGTCGACGATGATCTTGCGGCCGGTGACGCCGGCGTCGCCGTCCGGGCCGCCGATCAGGAAGCGGCCGGTCGGGTTGACGTGCCACTTGGTCTTCTTGGTGATCAGGCCGGCCGGGATGACGCTCTCGACATAGGGCTTGATCGCCGCGGCCAGGCGCTTGGAATTGACGGTCTGGTCGCCGATCTTCTTCTTGTGCTGGGTCGAGACGACGATCTTCAGGATCTCGACCGGGCGGCCGTCCTGATAGAGCAGGGTCACCTGGCTCTTGGCGTCGGGCTCGAGGAAGTCGGCCTCGCCCGAGTGACGGACCTCGGCCAGCTTGTGCAGGATGTCGTGCGAGAACTGCAGGGTGGCCGGCATCAGCGACGGGGTCTCGTCGCAGGCGTAGCCGAACATGATCCCCTGGTCGCCCGCGCCCTCTTCCTTCTTCTCGGTCGAGTCGACGCCGACGGCGATGTCGGCCGACTGGGCGTGCAGGTAGTTGGCGAACTTGGCCTTTTCCCAGTGGAAGCCCTTCTGGGCGTAGCCGATGTCCTTCACCGCCGCGCGGACCTTGGGCTCCAGGCTGGCCAGGATGTCCTTGGTCAGAGCCTTGTTCTCGGCCTTCGAGGCGCCCGGCTTGCCGGCGCGAACTTCGCCGGCCAGGACGATGCGGTTGGTGGTGACCAGGGTCTCGCAGGCCACCCGGGCCTCGGGCTCCACCGACAGGAAGGCGTCGACCACCGTATCGGAGATGCGATCGGCGACCTTGTCCGGATGGCCTTCGGACACGCTTTCGCTGGTGAAGATGTAAGAGGAACGGCTCAAGAGGTAGCTCCGGTAATCGGGCAGGCCGCGGCGCAGGGCGGCCCCATTTGGACGTCGCCGGAACCTATAAAGAAATCTTTATATCCCGCAAGCGGCGTCAACCGCCACGCGATCCGACGTCGCGGGGGCGAAAGAGATGTCGGTCAACGCGACGGCGACCTTTGAACGTTCGCTCCAAGCGAGGCGGTCGCGTTCATTTATTCGTATTTTCAATAAGTCCTATCGAATTGGCCCGGCTAATCGAACGCTCCGCTGCGGCCTATGTTTCATGCAGTCGCCGTTGCGAGGGGAATGCATGACTTCGATGATCTGGCCGCGCCTCGCTCGCTTCCTGCCGCTGCCCCTGGCGGTCGGGATGATGGCGTCTCCGGCCGCCCACGCCCAGCCGACCGTCGGCTTCGCCCCTCTGGTCATCGAGGACCAGGGCAGCTTCAGCGTCGGCGGCACGGTGCAGCGCACGCCGGGCGTCTATGACAACAACAGGCCGACGGCGGCCGGGCAGAGCTTCCACGGCGATCATCTCTACGCCTTCTATCAGAGGCCCCAGGGCGCCCGGCCGCTGCCGATCGTCATGCTGCACGGCGCCTTCCAGTCGGGGCGGAGCTGGGAGACCACGCCCGACGGCCGCGAGGGATTCCAGACCCTGTTCCTGCGGCGCGGCTACCCGGTCTACCTGGTCGACCAGCCGCGGCGCGGCCGCGCGGGAAACAGCATGGTCGCCGCCACGATCGAGCCGGCGCCCAATGATCAGCTCTTCTTCGACCAGTTCCGGTTCGGCGTCTGGCCAAGCTATTTCGACGGAGTGCAGGTCGACCGCAAGCCGGCGACGCTGGACCAGTTCTTCCGGTCCGTCACGCCCAACACCGGGCCCTACGACGCCGGGGTGATCGCGGACGCCATGGCGGCGCTGTTCGAGAAGGCCGGCCCCGCCATCCTGTTCACCCACTCCCAGGCCGGCGGGCCGGGCTGGCTGACGGCGATCAAGAGCGCCAACGTCAAGGCGATCGTCGCCTTGGAGCCGGGCAGCGGCTTCGTCTTCCCGCACGGCGAGCTTCCGCCCGCCATGCCGAGCGCCGCGGGCGCGCTGACGCCGGAAGCCGTGCCGCTGGCCGACTTCAAGAAGCTCACCCGCATTCCGATCGTCATCTACTACGGCGACAATATCCCGACCGAAGCGACCGAGCGTCGGGGGGAAGACAACTGGCGTGTGCGCCTGGCCATGGCCCGCCTCTGGGTCGAGGCCGTCAATCGCCACGGCGGCGACGCCCGGCTGGTGCATCTCCCCGAGATCGGAATCCGCGGCAACACCCACTTCCTGATGTCGGACCTGAACAACGTCCAGCTCGCCGACCAGGTCACGCGGTTCCTGGCCGAGAAGAAGCTCGACTGAGCCGTCTGCGCGACGCGCGGCGGAGCCCTTCCGCGGACCGGAGATCCAATTTCGAATGACCGACGAAATCACCCACCAGAACCGGCGCGCATTCCTGGGCGCCTCCGCGCTCATTCTCTCAAGCGCAATGTCAGGAGTTCCGGCCATGGCCCATGCGGCCGACGACAAGCTCAGTTCATTCACGCCGGCCTATCGCGGCGCGATCACGAAAAACGAGTCCGGGAAGGTCAACGTCCACCCGGTCGCCTACAAGCTTCACGGCCTGACCATCGCCGCCAATGTCTACACGCCAGCGAACTACGACCCGAAGCAGGCGTATGCGGCCATCGTCGTGGCCCATCCGAACGGCGGGGTGAAGGAACAGGTCGCCGGTCTCTATGCCCAGCGCCTGGCCGAGCGGGGCTACATCACCGTCACCGCCGACGCCGCCTATCAGGGCGCGAGCGGCGGCCAGCCGCGCAACGTGGACAAGCCCGCGAACCGCATCGAGGACATCCACGGCATGGCGGACTTCATCACCCAGTATCCCGGCGTCGACGCCGCGCGGCTGGGGCTGTTCGGCATCTGCGGCGGCGGGGGCTATTCGCTGGCGGCGGCGAAATCCGACAAGCGGTTCAGGTCGGTCGCGACGCTCAGCATGTTCAACTCCGGGCGGGTTCGCCGCAACGGCTTCGCCGATTCCCAGTTGGACACCATCCAGGCGCGCCTGCGGCAGGCGTCCGCCGCGCGCGCCCAGGAAGCGGCCGGCGGGCCGGTGCTCTACTCGGGCGACGCCGACATGACCGATGCGCAGATCGCCGCGCTGCCGTTCGAAATGTACCGGCAGGGCTATGAGTACTACTGGCGGACCCACGCCCACGCCGGCTCGACCTTCAAGTACACGACCAGCAGCCTGCTGGACCTGATGCGTTGGGACGCCGCCGACCAGATCGAGCTGATCGACCAGCCCCTGCTGATGATGGCCGGCAGCAAGGCCGACAGCCTGTACATGACCGAAGACGCCTTCCCCAAGGCCACGGGCGCCAAGGACAAGGAGCTGTTCAGGATCGAAGGCGCCACGCACATCGAGACCTATTGGGTTCCCGAATATGTCGAGGCCGCCCTGGGCAAGTTGACCCCATTCTTCGCCCGGACCCTCTGAGGCGTCCAAGCCATCCATCTGAAGGAGCGCGCCATGAAGAAAGTCGCCGCCTCGATCGCCCTTTCCACCCTCGCCGCGACCGCGGCCGACGCCCAGCCGACCGGTCAGCAGATCAGCCGGGCCGGGACGCAGGCCTCCGTGGCCGGGCCGGAACAGAACTTCACCGGCCAGGTGCGCGTCGATCCGCTGTTCGCCGCCACGGCGGAGGTCAATGCGTCCGGCGCCTACGTGACCTTCGAGCCGGGCGCGCGATCGGCCTGGCACACCCATCCCGCCGGCCAGCGCCTGGTCGTGGTGTCGGGCGTCGGCCTGACCCAGGAGGAGGGCAAGCCGGTCCAGGAAATCCGCCCGGGCGACGTCATCGTCTGCCCGCCCGGCGTCAAGCACTGGCACGGCGCGGCGCCCGCCACCGCCATGACCCACCTGGCCGTCACCGGCGTGGTGGACGGCAAGAGCGTGGAGTGGATGGAGAAGGTGACCGATGAACAGTACCGCGCGCGCTGATCGTCGCGCGCCAGGCGTCGGACTGGCCGTGCTCGCACTGGCCGCCGGGCTGGCGGTCGCTCCGGCCCACGCACGGCAGACCGCATCGGAGCCGCAAGCGATGCCCCAGGCCTCCCAAACCTTGTCCGCCAGCCAGCAAGCCATCCCGCTGATCGCCGCGGCGATGGCCCGAAGCGACATGCCCCGGCTTGACGTGGCGCTGAACCAGGGCCTGGACGCCGGCCTGACGATCAGCGAGGCCAGGGAAATCCTCGTCCAGCTCTACGCCTATGTCGGCTTTCCGCGCAGCCTCAACGCGCTGGGGGAACTGATGAAGGTGGTGGAGGCGCGCCAGCAGCGCGGGCTCCGTGACGAACCGGGGCGTGAACCCGGCAAGCCCGTTCCCACCGGCGAGGAACTACGGGCGGTCGGCGCGGCCAATCAGACGAAGATCTCGGGCGGGCCCGTCGCCGGGGCGGTGTTCGACTTCGCGCCGGTCATCAACCAGTTCCTGCAATCCCATCTCTTCGGCGACATCTTCGAGCGCGACAATCTCGACTGGCGCAGCCGCGAACTGGCCACGGTGGGCGCGCTGGCGGCCACGCCAGGGGTGGAGGCGCAGCTCCGCTCGCACATGGCCGCCAGCATCCGGGTGGGCCTCACCCCTGCGCAACTGCGGCAAGTGATCCAGGGGCTGGAGGGCTCGGGCGACGTCGCCGGCGCCGATCGCGCCCGCACGGCGCTGGACCAGGCCCTCGTCGCGCTGAACATCCAGGAGTGACGCCGGCTCAGGCCCGGTAGCGGAGGACGTCCACCAGCAGGGCCAGGGCCGGCGAGGAATGACGGCGGCTCGGATAGTAGAGGTGATAGCCCGGGAACGGCGGGCACCAGTCCTCCAGAACCCGGATCAGCCGCCCGTCCCTGACGTGGGGCAGGACCTGGTCCTCGGGCATGTAGGCGACGCCAAGCCCGTCGAGCGCGGAGTTCAGCCGCAGGGCGAGGTTGTTGAAGACCAGTTGCCCCTCGCCGCGGACATTGACCTCGCGGCCATCCTTCTCGAGGTCCCAGGCGAACAGGCCGCCATGGGTCGGCAGCCGCATGTTGATGCAGTTGTGCGCGGTCAGGTCCTGCGGGGTCTGCGGGATCGGATGGCGCTCGAAGTAGTCGGGCGACGCCACCACGGCCATGCGCATGTCCGGCCCGATCCGCACCGCGATCATGTCCTTGGCGATCTGTTCGCCCATGCGGACCCCGGCGTCGAAACCCTCCGCAACGATGTCGGTGAGGCCGTAGTCGACGATGATCTCCACCGAGATCTCGGGATAGTCGGGCAGCAATCGCTTCAGGGCCGGCTGCAAGGCCGAGAGCGCGGCGTGCTCGCCCGCGGTGATGCGAACCGTCCCGGCCGGCGTCTCGCGCAGCGCGCCGAGCGCGTCGATCTCTGCCGTGATCTCAGCGAACCGGGGCATGACCGTTTGCAGCAACCGATCGCCGGCCGGCGTCGGCGCGACGCTTCGCGTAGTGCGCGCCAGCAGTCGAAAGCCCAGACGCTCTTCGAGCGCGCGGATCGTCAGGCTCAGGGTCGATTGCGAAATGCCGAGCTTCGCGGCGGCCTTCGTGAAGCTGCGCTCCTGCGCCACCACGACGAAGGCGGCCAGGTCATCGAAGTTGGCGTTCGGCATTCATTGTTCCGGGCAATAGGACCATGCCGATTGTAGCCGCCCATAGGACTATGCCCAGGGCCGAGCCGCCGACTTCGCTCCGGATCGACGCCGCCCCGGCTCAGTCGTCGAGGATCGAGGGGTCTTCTTCGACCATGGCGCGGACGAGGTCGAGGATGCGGCGGCGGACGCGCGGGGGGGAGATGCGAGGGAAGGCGCTGGCCAGTTCGACGCCTTCGGGCGTCAGCAGGAAGGCCTGGAGGTGGGCCTGACCGCCGGGGGAGCCGTCGGCGCCGATGGTCGCTGTGTCGGCCAGCCCTTCGAAGAAGTAGGCGGTCGAGGTCTCCAGGGCGCGGGCCATCTCGTAGAGCTTGGAAGCCGAGACGCGGTTGGCCGCGCGCTCGTACTTCTGGACCTGCTGGAAGGTCAGGCCGATGGCTTCGGCCAGCCGCTCCTGGCTGACGCCGAGTTCCTTGCGGCGAAGGCGGATGCGCAGGCCGACATGAACGTCGATGGGGTTCGGTACGCTGTCGAGGTCCTTGGACATGGGCTCACCCTAAACGAGCCTCGACTGACGCGCCAAAAAGCTGACCAAACCGTCAATTCCGCTCAATTCGCCGATCTAACTGTCGAATTCCGACGATGGCCAGAGAAAGGAGCAACATCATGACGAAGCCTGTCTCGCTGATGAAACTGTAGATTGTCCTGGGTCGAAAATTCGGCAACCGAGCGTCGATCACACCGGATTTTCCAAGTGCGAGCTCAGCATTAGGCATAATTCGCCCCTGAGCATCGATTACGGCGGACACTCCGGTCGGGGTGGCGCGGATGATCGGCAGGCCGCTCTCGATGGCCCGGTAGCTGGCGATGTTGAGGTGCTGCCAGGGGCCGCTGGTGGCTCCGAACCAGGCGTCGTTGGAGACGTTCAGCAACCATTGCGGGCGCACGCCCAAACGGCGCGCGGCGTTCTCGGCGAAGCGGGGGAACAGCGCCTCGTAGCAGATCAGCGGCTGCAGCGGCGGCAGGCCCTGGGGCGACAGCGGCCTGGGCGGCGGGCCGGCGGTGAAGTCCTCGGGCATGTGCACCAGGCTGCGGATTCCGAGCCGGGTGGCCAGGTCGCCGAAGGGCAGGAACTCGCCGAACGGCACCAGGCGGTGCTTGTCGTAGACGCCGGTGACCCTGAAGCCCTCGGGCTCGCCGCGCAGGGCCACCAGGCTGTTGAAGTAGTCGGCGTCGCCCCCGGCGCCGATCTCGACCCGGTTGGCGCCCAGCAGCAGGGTCTGGCCCGGGGCCGCGACCGCGGCGAAGCGGCCGAGATAGGGGCTGCCCGGGGCCAGCAGGTCGTCGATCACCGCCGGCAGGGCGCCCTCCGGCCAGACGATGATCTGCGGGGCGGGATCGCCCGGCTTGCCCTGCGACAGGGTCACATAGGCGTCGATGATGGCGTCGAGGTTCTCGGGCTTCCACTTGTCCTTCTGGTCGATGTCGGCCTGGACGATGCGCACCAGCGGCGCGTCGGGACGGGGGGCCGGCGCGCCGGAGAGGCGGACGGTCCCGAAGACGACGAGCGCGGCGAGAACCCCGAGCGCCAGACCCGGGGCGAGCAGCCGCCGACGCAGCGATCCGGCGTCGAGCAGCATCGCGAAGCTGGCCGCCAGGGCCAGGGTGAGCCAGCTCAGCCCATAGGGACCGACCACGGCGGCGAACTGCGAGACGGCGCCGCCGGCCCGCCAGGTCTCGCCCGGCAGGTTCCACGGAAAGCCGGTGAAGATGTGGGCGCGGACCCATTCGAGCAGCGAGAGCGCGCCGGCGAAGACCAGCGCACGCCAGGGCCCGCGGACGCCGGCGAGGCGGTAGACCAACCCCGCCAGGCCCCAGAACAGCGCCAGCCCCCCGGCCATGAGCAGCAGGGCGAAGGGCGCCATCCAGCCGTGGGCGGCGGCGTCGACGAGGAAGGCCTCGGTGATCCACCAGACCCCGACCGCGAAATAGCCGACCCCGGCCAGCCAGCCGCGGAAGAAGGCCGAGCGCAGCGGCCGGGGGCCCTGCGTCTCGGCCATCAGCATCATCAGGCCATAGCCCAGCAGGCCGGGCAGCAGGCCGAACGGCGGATGGGCCAGCCCCGCGGCGACGCCGGCGACGATCGCCAGCAGCCGCGCGAGCCAGGGAGACGGCGTCTTCAGGTCAGACCTCTTCGCCGGACGGCGCCGGCATCGGCGCGAACCGCACGCGCTTCACGCGCCGGGCGTCGGAGTCCAGCACCTGGATCTCGAACCCCGCCGGGTGGGCGATGACCTCGCCGCGCTGCGGCACGCGCCCGGCCAGGGCCGAGACCAGGCCGCCGACGGTGTCGATCTCCTCGTCCAGCTCGCCGGGGGCCAGATGCTCGCCCAGGGCGGCCTCGAGCTTTTCCAGGGGCGCGCGGGCGTCGACCTCGTAGACGCCGCCGGCCCGCGGGGTGATGGACGCGACGGCGGCCTCGTCGTGCTCGTCGTCGATGTCGCCGACCACGGCCTCGACGAGGTCTTCCATGGTCACCAGGCCGTCGGTGCCGCCGAACTCGTCGATCACCATCGCCATGTGGGTGCGTTCGGCCTGCATGCGCAGCAGCAGGTCGGCCGCGCGCATCGAGCCGGGCACGTAGAGCGCGTCGCGCCGCAGCTTCTGCAGCACGAGGTCGGAGGGGCCCGGCCGGCGGCCGGCGCCGGACAGCAGCTTGAAGATGTCCTTGACGTGGATGACCCCCACCGGGTCGTCGAGGGTCTCGCGGTAGATCGGCATCCGGCTGTGCTCGGATTCCGCGAACAGCTCGACCACTTCGGAGAAGGGCGTCGACAGCTCGACCGCGACGATGTCGACGCGGGGCGTCATGACGTCGGAGACCCGCAGGGTCTGGAAGGCGGCCGCCTGCTCTACGAGGCCGTTGGGCGCCGCGGGCCGACCGGGCGCGGCGGACGTCTCGCTCCCGCCAGCGGCGCGAAGTCTACGAAAGAACGCCCGAATCCCCCGGCTGCGACTGGGGGGTTCGGGCGGACTGGATATCCCATCCGAAGAGTTGGTCATGGTCTCCCTGCCAGATCGGTCGTCGGCTCGAACGAGCCGGCGTCGACCCGATTGTTAAGTTGTCCATCTTCTTCGCCGAACCGGTACCCGCTCCGGCGGAAGATGGTCAGGCCGCGTAGGGGTCAGGAACCCCCAGCCCGGCCAGGATGACGCGCTCGAGGCCCTCCATCTGTTCGGCCTCGGCGTCGGTCTCGTGATCGTATCCTACAAGATGCAGAACGCCATGCGCCACCAGGTGCTGAAGGTGGTGGGCCAGCGGCTTGCCCTGTTCGGTCGCTTCGCGCACGCAGACGCCGAAGGCCAGGGCGATGTCGCCGAGGTGGCCCTCCGGGTTCTGCGGAGCGGGGAAGGACAGCACGTTGGTCGGCTTGTCCTTGCCGCGGAAGCGGGCGTTGAGCTCGCGCACGCTCTCGTCGTCGGTGAGCAGCACCGTGACGCCGCCGCCGTCGAAGTCGATCTGGCCGAGGGTCGCGGCGGCGGCGGCCTCGATCAGGTCCTCGGCCCGCGGCTCGGCCGCGATCCAGGCCTCGTCCTCGATCTCGATATCGATCAAATCGCCCGCCCGTTCTTGGCCGCGTCGGCGTCGTAGGCGCGCACGATACGCTCGACCATCGGGTGGCGCACGATGTCCTCGACCGCGAAGCGGTTGACGCCGACGCCCTTGACGCCCTCCAGCAGGCCGACCGCATGGGCGAGGCCGGAGTCGGCGGCGTTGACGAGGTCGATCTGGCTGGGGTCGCCGGTAACCGCCATGCGCGAGCCCTCGCCGATCCGGGTCAGGACCATCTTCATCTGCAAGCGAGTGGTGTTCTGCGCCTCATCGACGATGACGAAGGCGTGGCTGAGGGTGCGGCCGCGCAGGAAGGCGATGGGAGCGACCTCGATCTCGCCCTTCTCGCGCCGGCGGCGGAACTGCTCGGGGCCGAGGATGTCGGTGAGCGCCTCCCAGACCGGGGCCATGTAGGGGTCGACCTTCTCGGTCAGGTCGCCGGGCAGGAAGCCGAGCCGCTCGCCGGCCTCGACCGCCGGGCGCGACACGATCAGGCGGTCGACCTCGCCGCGCAGCAGCAGGCCCGCGCCGTGGGCGACGGCCAGGAAGGTCTTGCCGGTGCCGGCGGGGCCCAGGCCGAAGACCAGCTCGCACTTGCTGAGCGCGTCGAGATAGCGCGCCTGGCCCGGCGTGCGCGGGGCCACTTGGCCGCGGCGGCCGGCCGGCAGCCCGGCCGGCGACTTGCCGGTTCCGGCGCGGGCGGCGCCGATGGCGACGCGGACGTCGGCCTCGGTCACGTCGCGGCCGGCGTCGGCCTGGGCGGCCAGGGCGGCGACCACCAGCTTGGCCCCGGCCCGCGACTTGGCGTCGCCGTCGATGGAGACGCCGCCGCCGGGGGTCTCGATCAGGACGTTGAAGGCGTCCTCGATCAGGGCCGCATGGCGGCTGGAGGCGCCGGCCACCGCGCGGGCGGCCTCGTCGGAGAGGGGGATGTATTCGGGCCGGCTCACGCGGTCTCCAGCTCCAGCACGCCGGCCAGGCTCATCTTGTGGGCGGTCTCGATCCGCACCGGCACGATCTGGCCGATCAGGCGCTCGGGCCCCTCGACATGCACGGCCTGGAGGTAGGGACTGCGGCCCGAGAGCTGGCCGGGATGGCGGCCGGGCTTTTCGAACAGCACCGGCAGCACCTTGCCGACCTGGGCGGCGTTGAAGGCGCGCTGCTGCTCGTCGATCAGGGCGTTGAGGCGGGCCAGGCGCTCGTCCTTGACCTCCTCGGCCACCTGGCCCGGCAGGGCGGCGGCCGGGGTGCCGGGGCGGCGCGAGTACTTGAAGGTGAAGGAGGCGGCGTAGCCGACCTCGCGCACGAGCTGCAGGGTCGCCTCGAAGTCGGCGTCGCGCTCGCCGGGGAAGCCGACGATGAAGTCCCCGGACATGGCGATGTCGGGCCGGGCGGCGCGGATCTTCTCGACCAGCCGCAGGTAGCTCTCGGCCGTGTGGGCGCGGTTCATGGCCTTGAGGATCTTGTCCGAGCCGGCCTGCACCGGCAGGTGCAGGTAGGGCATGAGCTGCGGCAGCTCGGCATGGGCGGCGATCAGCGCCTCGTCCATGTCGGCCGGGTGGCTGGTGGTGTAGCGGATGCGGTCCAGGCCCTCGATCTTCGCCAACTGGCGGGCCAGGCCCGCAAGCCCGCCCTCGCCGGCATAGGCGTTGACGTTCTGGCCGAGCAGGGTGACCTCGCGCACGCCCTTGGCCGCCAGGTCGCGGGCCTCGGCCAGGACGGCCTCGAGCGGACGCGACCACTCGCCGCCGCGGGTATAGGGCACGACGCAGAAGGTGCAGAACTTGTCGCAGCCCTCCTGAACGGTGAGGAAGGCGGTCACGCCCTCCGGATTGCGCTCGGCCGGCAGGGCGTCGAACTTCTCGTCGGCGGCGAAGTCGGCGGCCAGGCGCTCGCCGCGGGCGCGGTGGGCGCGGGCGATCAGCTCGGGCAACTGGTGATAGGCCTGCGGCCCGACCACCAGGTCGACAGCCGGCTGGCGCAGCATGATCTGCTCGCCCTCGGCCTGGGCGACGCAGCCGGCCACGGCGATGGTCATCTTGGCCCCGGCCTCGGCCCGCGCCTGCTTCATCAGCTTGATCTGGCCGAGCTCGGAATAGACCTTCTCTGTGGCCTTCTCGCGGATATGGCAGGTGTTGAGGACGACGAGGTCGGCGTCCTCCGGCGTCGAGGTCACGCCATAGCCCAGCGGCGCCAGCACGTCGGCCATACGCTCGCTGTCATAGACGTTCATCTGACAGCCGTAGGTCTTGATGTAGAGGCGCTTGGGAGGCGCAGAAGCGGTCATCCCGGCGTTATGGGGTTGCGAGCGCCCCCACGCAAGTTTTCGGACCGCCGGGTCTGGCCTCAGTCCTCGATCGGCACGCCGTAGAGCTCGAGCCGGTGATCGACCAGCTTGTAGCCGAGCTTGTGGGCGATCGCCTCCTGCAGCGCCTCGATCTCCTCGTCCACGAACTCGACGACCTTGCCGGTCTTCATGTCGATCAGGTGGTCGTGGTGGACCTCGGTCGCCTCCTCGTAGCGCGAACGGCCGTCGCGGAAGTCGTGGCGGGCGATGATCCCGGCCTCCTCGAACAGGCGCACGGTGCGGTAGACGGTGGCGATCGAGATGTGGGGATCGACCTCGTGGGAGCGGCGGTACAGCTCTTCCACATCGGGGTGGTCATGGGCGGCCGACAGCACGCGCGCGATCACGCGACGCTGCTCGGTCATGCGCATGCCCTTCTCGACGCAGAGGCTTTCGATGCGGTCCACGACAGTCTCCTCGGAAATCAACTCGCCCTAAGGATAGGGCGACTAGGCCGCGCGGCCAAGGTCGAGACGCATAACAACCGCGTCGGCGGTTCCGGCGGGGCCGCGATCATAGTAGCCGCGGCGCAAACCGGCGCGCGCAAACCCCGCCGCCGCGTAGAGCGCAAGGGCCGGAGCGTTGTCGTGGGCGACCTCCAGGAACAGCGCCTCGGCGCCCGCCATGCGGGCCGCGCCGGCGGCGGCCTCGACCAGGGCCCTGGCCAGGCCGCGGCGGCGGGCGGGCGGCTCGACCGCCAGGGTCAGGATCTCGGCCTCGCCGGCGACGGCGCGGCAGAGGATGAAGGCGACCGGCTCGGCGTCCTCGACCAGCAGGGCGAAGCCGCCGGGGCCGTCCAGCAGCTCGGCGATCTCAGGCGCCGACCAGGCGTGGTCGAAGGCGGCGGCGTGGACGCGGGCCAGGGCGTCGGCCTCATGGCTCCAGGCGCCGCGCAGCTTCATTCGGAAAGGCTCCGGCCGCCGGGCAGCTTGGCGTCGGGCGCGCGCAGGTAGAGCGGCCGCGGCGGGGTCGGGGCGCGGGCCGCGGCCAGGGCGGCGACGGCGGCCGGATCGGCGTGGTCGGCGGCGATCACCCGGGCGGACGGGCGCATGTCGGCCAGCAGCGCCGCGCCGGTCCCGACCAGGAGGTCGGGGGCCAGCTCGGCCAGGCGGGCGGCGGCGGTCTCGATCGGCAGGGCGTCGGGGGCGCTGACCGCGGCGCCGTCGGCGAAGGCCTGCAGGTAGACTTGGCCGCGCTTGGCGTCGAGCACGGCGAACACCCGGCCGGCGTGGGGCTGGGCCAGGGCCTCCAGCGAGCCGACCCCGATCGCCGGGATCCCCAGCGCCGCCGACAGCCCCTTGGCGAAGGCCAGGCCCACGCGCAGGCCGGTGAAGGAGCCGGGGCCGACGGTGACGGCGATGCGGTCAAGCTGGTCGAAGCTCAGGCCGGCCTCGCCCATGATCTCGGCGACCAGCGGGGCCAGGCGCTCCTGGTGGCCGCGGCTCATCGGCTCGATGCGGGCGGCCAGGACGGCGCCGCCCCGCACCACCGCCGCGGAACAGGCGTAGAGGCAGGTGTCGAGCGCCAGGACGATCACGGCTGGGCCGCGCCCCAGCAGGCGGCAAGGCGGCGCAGGCTGCGCTCGACCCAGGCGGCCATGGGCGAGCCGCCCTCGCCGCGCAGCTCGATCTGGACCGGATAGGGCGCGGCGACGAAGCGGGCGCCCTGCGCCCACAGCAGGTAGCTGTCGCCATCGACGGCCGGAACCGCGGCCGGCGGCGTGCGGCCGACGCCGGGAACGTCGATGCGCGGGGGCGGCAGGGTTTCGAGCTCGCTCAGCGCCGGGACGAGGGCCGGGCACGTCCTGGAGCTGGCCCAGGCGATGCGGGCCGCCTCGCCCTCGCGGGTCTCGACCCGGCGGGCGATCGCCTCGTCTCCACGCAGATAGAGCGAGACGCCGGCGACGCTGCGGTCGGCGCGGTAGACGGCGAAGGCGCCCCAGGGGCGCAGGCCCTCGAGCCGCACGCCCTTCAGCACCGGCCAGTCGTCGTCGCTGGCGGCGGCGGGCGCGGCCAGCACGCCGGCGCCGGCCAGCGCCAGGATCAAGGTTCGGATCGCCCCCACGACGTCGGTCCCAAACCGCTCGCCTAGAGCGTCTGCTCGACGCGGGTGACCTCGGGCACATAGTGCTTGAGCATGTTCTCGACCCCGGCCTTCAGGGTCGCCGAGGACGAGGGGCAGCCCGAACAGGCGCCGCGCATGTGCAGCCACACCACGCCGGTGTCGGCGTCGAAGCGGTTGAACAGGATGTCGCCGCCGTCCTGGGCCACGGCCGGGCGGATGCGGGTGTCCAGCAGGTCCTTGATCTCGGCCACGATCTGGGCGGTCTCGCCCTCATAGGCCATGTCGTCATGGCCGCCGGCCTCGGCCGCGCTCTCGACGAACAGCGGCCGGCCGGAGGTGAAGTGGTCCATGATCGCCGCCAGGATCGGCGCCTTCAGCAACGGCCAGTCGTGATCGGGGTCCTTGCCGACGGTCACGAAGTCGCTCCCGAAGAACACCCGGGTGACCCCGTCGATGTCGAACAGCTCGGCCGCCAGGGGCGAGACCTGGGCCTCGTCCAGGTCCCGGAAGTCGCGCGAACCCTCGGCGAGGACCTCGCGGCCGGGGAGGAACTTCAGAACCTCGGGGTTCGGGGTGGCTTCGGTCTGGATGAACATGAGCCAGATGTGGCGTTTCGCCGGAGGAATCGCAAGTTTTCCCTGCCCCGCTTCACCATACGCGATCTCTCTCCCGTGTGGGGAGGAAGAAGAACTAGGCCAGGTCGGCGATCTCGTCGTCGGTGAGGTCGCCGGGGACCACCGTCACCGGGACCTTGCGGGTTCCCCACTTCACGCCGTCCTTGGCGATGGACGAGACCAGCGGTCCAGGACCACGGCCGCCGACCGCGGCGGCCAGGACCAGGATCTTGATGTCGGGGTCCTCGGAGATGACCTTGCGCAGCGCCAGGCGGGTGCTCTCGGCGTGCACGATGATGAATTCGGGCGGCATGCCGGTCTCGGCGAGGACGAACTCGGCCATCTTGTGCAGGACGGCCTCGGCCTCCTCGCGGGCCTGGCGCTCAATCTCCTCGCGCACGCCGCTCCAGTGCTCGAACACCGCCGGCTCGATCACCCGCAGCAGCGCCACGTGGCCGCCGGTCGAACGGGCGCGGCGGCAGGCGAAGCGCAGGGCGGCCTGGAACTCCGGGCTGTCGTCGGCGATGACGAGGAACTTGCGCTGGCTCATGGGGCGGACGGTGGCCTGGACTCACGTTTTCGGCAAGCAGATCCCCCGCATGTCATCAAGTCAGTTGAGCTTTGGGGGCGGGACCGCGCCTCATTCGTCAGGCGCGGGACGAATGGGTCCCGGACAAGCCCTGCGGGCTTTCCGGGATGACACGGGGAGGAGACCCGCGACAAACGCGCCAAAGGCGC
Source organism: Phenylobacterium sp. (assembly GCF_031984885.1). Classification (GTDB taxonomy): domain Bacteria; phylum Pseudomonadota; class Alphaproteobacteria; order Caulobacterales; family Caulobacteraceae; genus Phenylobacterium. The sequence continues at coordinate 43,383 of NZ_DAMABV010000014.1, read as the reverse complement.
ACTCCACCCTTCGCATCGCGCCATCCACCCCCACGGCGCCTTCGTGTCCTTCGTGGTCTTGGTGTTTCAAAATCCGCCGAGCAGCTTGCGCCAAACGCCACCGGAGGAAAAACAGGCGTCATCCCGGTTTGCGCAGCAAGACCGGGATGACACAGGTGCTAGGCGCCCCAGAAGCCGACGATCTTGCGGACCTCGGCCAGGGTCGGAGCGGCGGCTTCGCGGGCCCGCTCGGCGCCGGCGGCCAGGACGCGGTCGATCTCGGCCGGATCGGCCATCAGGCGACGCATCTCCGCGCCGACCGGCCCAAGCTTGGCGACGGCGAGGTCGGCGAGCTTGGGCTTGAAGGCGCCGAAGCCCTGGCCCGCGAACTCGGCCAGGACCTCGGCCGCGGTGCGGCCGTCGAGGGCGGCGTAGATGCCGACCAGGTTCTCGGCCTCCGGACGGGCCTTCAGCTCGTCCAGGGTTTCCGGCAGCGGTTCCGGGTCGGTCTTGGCCTTGCGGACCTTCTGGGCGATGGCGTCGGCGTCGTCGAGCAGGTTGAGCCGCGAGTTGTCGGACGGGTCCGACTTGCTCATCTTCGCCGAACCGTCGCGCAGCGACATGATCCGCGCGCCCGGCCCCTGGGTCATGGCGTCGGGCAGCGGGAAGTAGCCCGGGACCTCGAAGTCGTGGTTGAACTTGGCGGCCACGTCGCGGGTCAGCTCGAGGTGCTGGCGCTGGTCGTCGCCGACCGGCACCTGGGTCGCCTTGTAGAGCAGGATGTCGGCGGCCTGGAGCACCGGGTAGGTGTAGAGGCCGACGCTGGAGCGCTCCTTGTGCTTGCCCGACTTCTCCTTGAACTGGGTCATCCGGTCGAGCCAGCCGAGGCGGGCCACGCAGTTGAAGATCCAGGCCAGCTCGGCGTGCGCAGGCACGGCCGACTGCGGGAAGATGGTCGCCACCTTGGGGTCCAGGCCCGCGGCCAGATAGGCGGCGGTGATCTCGCGCACCTGGTCGGCCAGCAGCTGCGGGTCCTGCCACACGGTGATGGCGTGCAGGTCGGCCACGAAGATGAAGGTTTCCACCTCGTGCTGCAGGCGGGCGAACTTCACCAGGGCGCCGAGATAGTTGCCGAGGTGCAGGGCGCCGGACGGCTGGACGCCGGACAGCACGCGTTGGGGACCGCTGTAGGCGGGGGGGGCTTGGTCAGTCATGGGATCAGGCTTCTGAAAGAAGAGAACAGGCAGGCGCGCAGGATCGCGCCGGGAAGGCGGGGATCAGGCGCTACGCCATCGCCACGAGTTTCGTCCGCAAGCCATGGCCATGCGAATAAGACCTCGCAGCCTGGATCGCAACCCCGTCAGAGGTCGGTGGAGACCGCCGCGTCGCCCGGCCGCCGGCGCAGCGCGGTGCGGATCTCGCGGGGGGTGATGCCGCGGAACGCCAGCAGCAGCAGCCCGTAGACCCCGACGCCGACGGCGGCGACCGACAGCACCGCGATCTCCTTGGCGCCCAGGCCGACGAAGCGGAAGCCGCGCAGCGGCGCCTCCAGCCAGGCGCGCTCATGGGAGGCGAAGGCCAGCAGGGAGCCGAAGGCGGCGCTGGCGGCGACGATCCGGGCGATGCGGCTCCAGGCGGCCTTGCTGGGCGAATAGTCGCCGCGCTTGGCCAGCAGCAGCACCATCTGGAGGACGTTGATCCAGGCCGCGGCGCTGGTGGCCGCGGCGATGCCCTTGACCCCGACCACCTGGAAGAGGGCCAGGCCCAGCACGATGTTCACCGCCACCGAGATCAGCCCGAAGCGCATCGGGGCGCGGGTGTCGGCGCGGGCGAAGAAGGCCGGCTGCAGCACGCGGGCCAGCACGAAGGCCGGCACGCCCCAGCCGTAGTTGAGCAGGATCCAGCCGGTCTGGCGCGCGTCCTCGACCGTGAAGACGCCGCGGGTGAACAGGCCGTCGATCAGGAAGAACGGCATGGCGATCAGGGCGGCGGCGGCGGGGGCCGTCAGCGCCAGCGAGAAGATCACCGCCTGGTCGGTGGCGGCCTGGGCGTCGTCGTGGTCCTTGGCCTGGATGGCGCTGGAGAGCCGCGGCAGCAGGGCGACGCTGACCGCCACCCCGATCAGGCCCAGCGGCAACTGGTAGAGGCGCGCGGCCACCTCGGTCCAGGCGCGGCCGCCCGCCACCTGCGAGGCCAGGATGCCGGAGATGAAGATGTTGATCTGCACCGCGCTGGCGGCGATGGCGCCGGGGATGGCCAGTGCGATCAGGGCTTTGATCTCCGGGGTGAGCTTCGGCCACCGGAACCGGATGTGCGCCCCGGCCTTGCGCGCGCCCCACCAGAGCAGGCCGGCCTGGAACACGCCGGCGATCGGGATGGCGATGGAGGCGGCGTAGGCGGCGAGGATCGGGTCCTTCTGCGGGATGACCGCGGCCAGCATCACCAGGTTGAGGATCGTCGGGAAGACGCCGGTGACGATGAACCGGCGGTGGGCGTTCAGCACGCCCGAGAGCAGCGCCCCGATCGCCATGCACGGCAGGTAGGGCATGCTGATCTGGGTCAGCACGATGGCCAGCTTGAACTTGGCCGGGTCCGAGGCGTAGCCCGGATTGATCACGTACATCAGCCACGGCATGGCCAGTTGCGCGGCCAGGGTCAGGGCGATGGTCGCCGCCGCCAGGGTGGCCAGGGCGTCGGAGGCGATGCGGTCGGCCTGGGCCTGGCCCTCGCCGGTCAGGGTCTTGGTGTAGGCGGGGATGAAGGCCGAGGAGAACGCCCCCTCGGCGAAGATCCGGCGAAACAGGTTCGGGAAGGCCAAGGCCGTGTAGTAGGCGTCGGCGGCGATGGTCGCGCTGGCGCCCAGCCGCGCGGTCAGCACCAGGTCCCGCGCCAGGCCCATGAAGCGGCTGATCAGGGTCAGGCCCGACAGCAGCAGGGACGAACGGATCAATCCGCTCTTGGCGGCGGGAGTGGCAGGAGCGGTCACGGGCGTTTGTGTGCGCTCATGCGCCCGCGCCGGTCAAGCAGCCCCGTCAGCGCGCGACGCTGGCGCGCGCCTTCTGCAGGTTGGCGCGCGATCTGGGGGCGGCGGCCTCGACCTCTTCCAGCGCGGCCATCAGGTGGGACTTCAGGGCGGCCATCCGCTTGGGATCGGTCAGCTTTCCGCCGTCGCGCTCGGTGACATAGAAGGCGTCGACCGCCCGCTCGCCATAGCTGTCGATGTGGGCCGAGAGGATCGACAGGCCGGCGTCGGCGATGTTGCGCGCCAGGGCCACCAGCAGGCCGGGCCGGTCGCGGCCCGAGGCCTCGACCACGGTGGAGGCCTCGGAGGCCTCGTTGTCGAGCATCACGGTCGGGGTGATGGTGAAGGCGGCGGCGCGGCCGAGGTCGGAGGCCCGGCGCGACTCGGCCTTGCCCGGCTCGCCGCGGCCGGCGGCCTCCAGCGCCTCGGCCAGCTTCGCCAGCATCCGCGGGTTTTCGGCCCCGTAGGCCGCGCCCGTGGCGTCCTGCACGAAGAACACGTCCAGCGCCTGGCCCTGGCGCGAGGTGAAGACCCGCGCGCCGACGATGTTGGCGCCGGCGGCGGTCACCGCCGCGGCGAGGTCGACGAACAGCCGCGAGCGGTCGGGGGCCGCGATCACGACCTCGGAGGCGTTGAGGCCGCTGTGGATGTGGCCCTCGGCCGCCGCGCCGGCCTGGGCCGCGCGCCGGGACAGGGCGGCGTGGCCGAGGATCTCGGCGTCGGAGAACGAGGTGAAATAGGCGTCCTCCATCGCCTGCACCCAGTCGGTCGCTGCGGCGTCGGCGGCGATCAGCCGGACGCGGGCGTCATAGGCGGCGTTCTCGTGGTAGCGGCGGATGGCGGCGGCGGCGTCCGAGCCGCGGCCGCCGCGGAACACCGCCTCGGTCGCGCCGTAGAGCTCGCGCATGAGCTGGCCCTTCCAGCCGTTCCAGACGCCCGGCCCGACGGCGCGGATGTCGGCGACGGTCAGCACCAGCAGCAGGCGCAGCCGCTCGGGCGTCTCCACGATGCGGGCGAAGTCGGCGACGGTGCGCGGGTCGGAGACGTCGCGCTTCTGGGCGTAGTCGCTCATCACCAGGTGATGCTCGACCAGCCAGGCGACCATCTCGATGCGCTTGCGGTCCAGGCCCAGCCGCTCGCAGGCCGAGCGCGCGGCGCGGGCGCCGGCCTTCTCCTGGCCCCCTGCCCCGCCCTTGCCGGTGTCGTGCAGCAGCATGGCCAGGAACAGGGCCTCGCGGTCGTCGATCAGCGGCATGACCGCGGTCGACAGCGGATGGTCCTCGGCGAAGCGGCCGTCGGCGATGTCGGCGATCACGCCCACGGCGCGCAGGGTGTGCTCGTCCACGGTGTACGAGTGGTACATGTTGAACTGCATCTGGGCGACGATGCGGCCCCATTCGGGGATGAACCGGCCCAGGACGTCGGCCTCGTTCATCATCGACAGCGTGCGCTGCGGGTCGCGGCCATGGGCGAGGATGTCGAGGAACACCTTGGCCGCGGCCGGGTCACGGCGGACCTTGGAGCCGATCAGGCTGGCGCAGCGGCTGGCGGCGGTGAAGGCGTCGGGATGCAGGTCGAGGTCGCGCTGGTCGGCCAGCCGGAACAGCCGCAGCATGTTGATCGGATCGGCCTCGAAGATCTGCGGCCCGTCGATGTTCAGGCGCCCGCCCTCCTCGTGGAAGCCGGGGTCGAGCTTCTTGCGCTTGGCCTTGCCGTGGCCGGGGATCAGGCGCGACAGGCCCTTGGGCTGCTGCTTGATCTGTTCGGCTTCGAGCTTGGCGGCGAACACCCGCGTCAGGGCCCCGACGTCCTTGGCGATCATGAAGTAGCGGCGCATGAACCGCTCCACCGCCGGGGCGTCGCCGCGGTCGCCATAGCCCATCCGCCGGGCGATCTCCGGCTGCAGGTCGAAGGTCAGGCGCTCCTCGGGCCGGCCGGTGGCGAAGTGCAGGTGGCAGCGCACCGCCCACAGGAAGTCGAACGCCTTGATGAACACCGCCACTTCCTTGCGGTCGAACATGTCGAGCTGGACGAAGCCGTCCACGTGGCTGACCGGGTGCAGGTACTGGGCGATCCAGAACAGGGTGTTGAGGTCGCGCAGGCCGCCCTTGCCCTCCTTGACGTTGGGCTCGACCAGGTAGCGGCTGGCGCCGGCCCGCTCCTGGCGGATGTCGCGCTCCTTGAGCTTGGCGGCGACGAACTGGGCGGCCGTGCCCTTGACCACCTCGGTGCGGAACCGCTGCATCAGCTCCTGGGCCAGGACGGTGTCGCCGCTGAGCTGGCGCGCCTCCAGGATCGAGGTGCGGATCGTGTAGTCCTCGCGCGAGAGCTTGAGGCATTCCTCGATCGTGCGCGAGGCGTGGCCGACTTTGAAGCCCAGGTCCCACAGGGCGTAGAGCATGTACTCGATCACGCTCTCGGTGTGGGCGGTCTGCTTGTAGGGCCGCAGGAACAGCAGATCGAGGTCGGAGAACGGCGCCAGCGTGCCGCGGCCGTAGCCGCCGACCGCCATCAGGGCCAGGCGCTCGCCCTCGGTCGGGTTGCGGGCCCGGAACACGTGGACGGTGGTGAAATCGTAGAGGGCGGTGACCACCTCGTCGGTGACGCCCGACAGCAGGCGCGCGGTCTCGATGCCGCCGGCGCCGTTCTCCAGCCGCTCCTTGGCGATCATCCGGCCGCGGAACAGGGCCTGCTTGAGGATCTCCAGCGCGCGGCGGCGCTGTTCGAGCTCGTCGCCGGCGGCGTCGAGGGCGGCGGCGGAGAGCTGCGCGCGCAGGCGCACCCCGTCGACGACGTATTCCAGGCGGGTGGGTCGAAGGCGAGGCGGCATGGGCGGGATATAATCACTCACGAAGGTTGCGGCATCCTCCCCTCTCGACGGCCCCGCCGCCAGGGCCAAATCGAAAAAGGCGCCGGCGCGGGCCGAAGGCCGGCGGCGCCTGGAAAACCGTCCCGACTCCGGGCCTGGCCGCGCCGGAAGCTTCAGTTTGCAGCCCTTGCCGGCAAAGACTTTCGCCACAGGGCGCGCCGCTTACCCATCCTTAACCACAGCACGCCAGGACTGCGGCTGAGCGCGTGACAGTTTGGAGTGGGTGATGACGGGTAACGGCCTGGACGGACGCCTGGAATTCATGCAGGTGACCCCGCAGACCCGGACGGCGCTGCGCAAGGCGCAGCCGCTGATCTCCGAGAAGCTGCCCGCGGCGCTGGACCACTTCTACGCGCAGGTCCGCGCCACGCCCGAGACCCGGGTCCATTTCCGCGACGACGGCCACATCACCAAGGCCCAGAACGCCCAGCTCCGCCATTGGCAGGGCATCGCCTCGGCCGACTTCACCGCCGACTACGCCAAGTCGGTCCAGACCATCGGGGCGGTGCACGCCAGGATCGGGCTGGAGCCGCGTTGGTACATCGGCGGCTACGCGCTGGTGCTGGAGCAACTGGTGCGCTCGGTGGTGGCCGAGAAGGGCGCCAAGGGCCTGGGCGCCAAGGCCAAGAACGCCGAACTCGCCGACACGCTCTCGGCGCTGATCAAGGGCGCCATGCTCGACATGAGCCTGGTGCTGGACGTCTATTTCGAGGCCGCCGAGGCCGACCGGGCCAAGGCCGAGGCCGAGAAGGCGCGATCGGCCGCCGAGCAGGCGACGGTGGTGCGCAGCCTGGCCGCGGCGCTGTCGGGCCTGGCCCGCGGCGACCTGACCAGCCGCATCGACGCCCATCTGGCCGGGGACTACGCCCAACTGCGCGACGATTTCAACGGCGCGGTCGGCGAACTGCACGGCGCGATCGCCGCGGTGGTCGACTCCGTCTCGGCGGTCACCGCCACGGTCGGCCAACTGAAGAGCTCGGGCGACGACCTGGCCCGCCGCACCGAGAACCAGGCCGCCAGCCTGGAAGAGACCGCCGCCGCGGTCGAGGAGATCACCGTCACCGTGCGCCGCGCCGCAGAGACCGCGCGCCAGACCGCCGGCGCCGTCGCCGACGCGCGCAAGGAGGCCGAGACCAGCGCGCCCGTGGTGGAGGCGGCGATCTCGGCCATGGGCCAGATCGAGGACTCCTCCAAGCAGATCAGCCAGATCATCGGGGTGATCGACGAAATCGCCTTCCAGACCAACCTGCTGGCATTGAACGCCGGGGTCGAGGCCGCTCGCGCGGGCGAGGCCGGCAAGGGCTTTGCGGTGGTCGCTTCCGAGGTCCGCGCGCTCGCCCAGCGCTCGGCCGAGGCCGCCAAGGAGATCAAGGCGCTGATCTCGGCCTCCAGCGAGCAGGTCAGCCAGGGCGTCAACCTGGTCGGCGAGACCGGCGAGGCGCTCGGCCGCATCGTCGGGCGGGTGACCGAGGTCCATGGCCTGGTGGCCGACATCTCCGGCTCGACCCAGGAACAGGCCGTGGGCCTGGGCCAGGTCAACACCGCCGTCAACGAGATGGACCGCGTGACCCAGCAGAACGCCGGCATGGTGCACGAGACCGCCGCCGCCGCCGCCGACCTGGCGCGCGAGGCCCAGACCCTGTCGCAACTGGTCGGCCGCTTCCGGCTGGCGAGCACGGCGGCGCGCGAAGCCGGGCGGCGAGCGGCCTAGATCCGCGCCACCAGCTCGGCCAGCCGATCCTTGCCCGTCCAGACGGCGGCCTTCCAGCCGCGGGCCCGGGCGGCTTCGACATTGGCCGCCTTGTCGTCGATGAAGAACAGGTCTTCGGCTGCAAAGCCGGTGCGCGCCTCGATCGTCGCGTAAAACCCGTCGGCCGGCTTGGCGTGGCCGAGGTCGGCCGCGTAGTGGATCGCGTCAAAATGGTCCTTCAGGCCCATGTCGTTCCAGAGATAGGCGGCGCGCTCGTGCTCCTGGACCGTCGCCAGATGCAGCGCCACGCCCTGCTCTCTGAAAGCCGCGAGCTGGCTGAGCAGGCCATGGTCCAGGTGGCTGTCGTTTTCAAACCAGTAGGCGCAGAGCTGGTCGCAGCTGAGGTGCGGGGCGATCTCCGTCAGCACCGGTCCCAGTCGCTCGCGCAGCGCCGCGCGGCCATGGACGATGTCGTGGAAGTTCGGCTCGAAGAATTGAGTTTGCAGGTCCTCGATCTTGAGGCCGAGATCGCGCTCCAGGTTAGCCGACCAGCCCTTCGGATCCGGATGGACAACGACGACGCCGTCCACATCGACCATCAGCGCCTTCATCCCATCAGCTCCTTGAGGCGGTAGAGCGCGGCCATCGCCTCGCGTGGGCTCATGCCGTCGAGGTCCAGGGTCTTGAGCTGCGCCTCGACCTCGCTGGGCCCGAAGGCGGGGGTTTCCGGCTCGGCCACGTGGGCGGCGAATAGCGGCAGGTCCTCCAGGTGCGCGGGCGCGCCGGCCTCGCGCTCCAGCCGGTCCAGCACCTCGCGGGCGCGGACCACCACCGCCGGCGGCACGCCCGCCAGCTTGGCGACCTGGACGCCGTAGGAGCGGTCGGCCGGGCCGGGGCCGGCCTCGTGCAGGAAGATCAGGTCGCCGTTCCACTCCTTGGCCTTCAGCGACAGGTTGGAGACGTGGGCCAGGCGATCCTCGAGCACCGCCAGCTCGTGATAGTGGGTCGCGAACAGGCCCCGGCAGCGGTTGGTCTCGTGCAGGGCCTCGGCGCAGGCCCAGGCGATGGCCAGGCCGTCATAGGTGGCGGTGCCGCGGCCGATCTCGTCGAGGATGACCAGCGAGCGCGGCGTCGCCTGGGTCAGGATCGCGGCGGTCTCGACCATTTCGGCCATGAAGGTCGAGCGGCCGCGGGCCAGGTCGTCCCCGGCCCCCACGCGGCTGAACAGCCGGTCGACCACGCCGATGCGCAGCGCCCGCGCGGGCACGTAGCAGCCGGCCTGGGCCAGCACGGCCAGCAAGGCGTTCTGGCGCAGGAAGGTCGACTTACCGGCCATGTTCGGGCCGGTGACGATCGAGAGCCGCGCCCCGGCGACGCCGGCGCCGTCCAGGCGGCAGTCGTTGGGCGTGAACGGATCGCCGGCCCGCTTGACCGCGGCCTCGACCACCGGATGGCGGGCGGCCTCGGCCTCGAAGGCGGTGGAGCGGTCGACCACTGGGCGCGCGGCGCCGACGTCGTCGGCCCATTCGGCCAGGCCCGCGGCGACGTCGAGCCGGGCCGCGCCCTCGGCTGCGGCCTGGATGGCCGGGGCGATGCGGATGGCCGCCTCGCGCCAGGCCTCGAAGGTGGCGACCTCCATGGCCAGGGCGCGTTCGGCCGCCTGGGCGATGCGGGCGTCCAGCTCGGCCAGCTCGACGGTGGTGAAGCGGACCTGGTTGGCCAGGGTCTGGCGGTGGATGAAGGTCGCGTTGAGCGGCGGGCCCATCAGCGGCTCGGCCGCCTTGGCTGTGGTCTCGACGAAATAGCCGAGCACGGCGTTGTGGCGGATCTTCAGGGCGACGCCGTTCTCCGCCGCCAGCCGCGCCTCGAGCTGCAGGATCACCTTGCGGCTGTCGTCGCGCAGGGCGCGGGCCTGGTCCAGTTCGACGCGGACGCCGGGCGCGACGAAGCCGCCGTCGCGGGCCTGGGCCGGGAGGTCATCGCCCAGGCCCTCGGCCAGCAGGCGGCGGAACTCGGCCAGCTCGGGATCGGCGGTGGGATGCAGGGCCGCCAGGGCGCCGGCGATCTCGGCCGGGGCCGGGTCCAGCGGCTCGGGCGTTCCGAACAGGGCGAAGATCGCCTCGCCGCCGGCCAGGCCGTCCTTCAGGCAGCCGAGGTCGCGCGGGCCGCCACGGCCCAGGGCCAGGCGCGAGAGGGCGCGGGCCATGTCGCCCATGCCGCGCAACTGTTCGCGCAGCCTGGCGCGCAGCGGGCGACGCTCGCAGAACCACTCGATGGCGTCGAGGCGCGCGTCGATGGCGGCGGGATCCAGCAGCGGCCGGGCCAGGCGCGAGGCCAGCAGGCGCGCGCCGGGCGCGGTGATGGTGCGGTCGATGGCCCCCAGCAGCGAGCCGTCGCGCGAGCCCGAGGTCGACTTCTCGATCTCCAGGCTGGTGCGGGTGGCCGGGTCGATGGCCATGACGTCGGCCTCGCCCGCCCGGCGCGGCGCGGTCAGGGCCGGCAGGCGGCCGGCCTGGGTGGTCTCCAGGTGGGCGGCGATCAGGCCGAGGGCGGAGACCTCCGCGCCGGTCAGCTCGCCGAAGCCATCGAGGGTCTCGACGCCGTAGAGCCGCTTCAGCCGCGCCTCGGAGGCCGAGGGCTCGGAGAGGGCCGAGGGCATCGGCTGGATCAGCCCGCCGGCCGACTTGAAGGTCGCGGTCAGGGTCTCGTCGGCGAACAGCCGGTCGGGGACCAGGGTCTCGGAGGGGCCGAGCGCGGCCAGGGCCGAGGCCAGGCTGTCGCGCGACAGGGCCATGCACTCGACCTCGCCGGTGGAAAGCTCGACGCTGGCGACGGCGGCGGCCCCGCCGCGCACCGCCACGGCGGCCAGGCGATTGGCGCCGCGGGCGTCCAGCAGGCCGTCCTCGGTCAGGGTGCCGGGCGTGACCACGCGCACCACGTCGCGGCGGACCACCGACTTGGAACCGCGCTTCTTGGCCTCGGCCGGGTCCTCCATCTGCTCGCAGAGCGCGACCTTGAAGCCGGCGCGGACCAGCTTGGCCAGATAGGCCTCGGCCGCATGCACCGGCACGCCGCACATCGGGATCGGGGCGCCGCCATGATTGCCGCGCGCGGTCAGGGTGATGCTCAGCGCCGCGGCGGCCTTCTCGGCGTCCTCGAAGAACAGCTCGTAGAAGTCGCCCATGCGGAAGAACACCAGCGCGTCGGGCTGGCGGGACTTGGCCTCGAAGAACTGGGCCATGACCGGGGTGGCGCCGGTCGGATCGGGAATGGCGGAGGTCGGAGCGTTCATGGGTTCGCGGAAGCTAGAGCCCTTTAGCCCTGGGTGGAATCACCCAAGGCGTTCAAAAGGGCTCTTATCCAGAAATTTGAGCGCGACGGCCGCCCTGACAGGCGCGTGAACGCCCTTGAACAACGGCCTGCGACTTCCAAGCTGTGGCTAAGTCAGGAGCGCGCCGTGCAGCACGTGATCTTCCCCGCCGGGCCCGACGACGCCGAGGATCTCGCGCGCGTGCACATCACCTCGTGGCGGGAGACCTATCAGGGCCTGCTGCCGGACTCTTACCTCGCCCGCATGTCGATACCGGTGCACGCCCGCCGCTTCCGCGCCGGGCTGATGGCGCCGGGCGAGCACGAGGCGACCCTGGCGGCGGCCGACCGCAGCCGCCTGATCGGCTACGCGGCCGGCGGGCCTTCGCGCTCGCGGCGTCCCGGCGAGGCCGAGGTGACCACACTCTACGTGCTGAAGGCGGCCCAGGGGCGCGGGATCGGCCGCGAGCTTCTGACCAGCATCGCCCGGGTGTTCGCCGCCAACGGCGCTGCGTCCCTGATGCTCTCGGTGCTGCGCGACAACATCCCGGCCCGGCAGTTCTACGAGCATCTGGGCGGCCAGGCCGAGGCGCCGCGGCGCGAACCTGGCCCCGGCGGCGTCACCTATGAGGTCAGCTACCGCTGGCCGGACATCCGCAGCCTGACGGGCGGCTAGGCCGAAGTCATCGCCGCGACGATCGCGCGGGCCATGCCGCGGACGATCTGCTGGGCCTGGGCCACGGAAAGGTTCTGGTCCTCGCGCAGGCGCCGCCAGACCTCGAAGCTGAGGGTCAGGTCCAGCGCCTCGATCACCTCGCCGGACGCGGGGATCACGCCGTCCAGGTGGTGCTGGAGCAGTTCGCGCTGGCGACGGACGAAGGCCTGGTGGCCGGCGGCGAGGCTGGGCGAGCGGGCGCGGTTGGCGTCCGCGAAGGCCTTGGGCCGGGCGAGCTGTTCGAACACCACCGCGCGGCGGGCCACCAGTTGGTCGAGGCGCTCGACCAGCGACCCATGGACCGGCTCGGCGTAGATGGGCGCCAGCCTCTCGTCCATCGTCTCCTGCAAGCCGCGGTGAAGGCCCTCGACGTCGTTGAACAGCCGGAAGACCGTTCGCACCCCGACGCCGGCGCGGGTCGCCACCGCCTCGGCCGAGGGCTGGATCTCGCCGGCCTGGATCAGGTCCGCCATCGCCGCCAGAATCCGGGCGCGGCTGGCCACGGCGCGTTCGCGGCGGCCGTCGCGTTTCTCTGCGGCTTCGATCATGGCGCTCATGGGCCGTTGATAGGCTGGGGAAGGTGCGCGCGCGACAGCCTTAGCCGCCGGTCACGTCTTCCCAGAACTGCTTGGCCTTGCCGAGGAAGTTGGCCGATTTCGGATGCTGCTGCTCGCCGCAGGCTTCGGAGAACTCGCGCATCAGCTCCTTCTGGCGGGCGGTCAGCTTGGTCGGCGTCTCGACGAACAGCTCGACCACCAGGTCGCCGCGATCGCGCGAGCGCAGGGACGGCATGCCCTTGCCCTTCAGCCGCACGGTGCGGCCGGTCTGGGAGCCCTCGGGCACCTTGACCTCGATCCGGCAGGCGCCGTCGCAGTTGTCGCCGCCCAGCAGGCAGGGCGCCTCGATCTCGCCGCCGAGCGCCGCCACCGCCATCGGCACCGGCACGGTGCAGAGCAGGTCCAGGCCGTCGCGGTCGAACAGGTCGTGCGGGCGCACGGACAGGAAGATGTAGAGGTCGCCGCGCGGGCCGCCGCGAGCCCCGGCGTCGCCCTCGCCGGCCAGGCGGATACGGGCGCCGTCGTCGACGCCGGCCGGGATGCGGACCTGCAAGGTGCGCTGCTTGCGCACCTGGCCATGGCCGTTGCAGTCCTCGCAGGGGTCCAGCACCAGCCGGCCGGAGCCGCCGCAGCGCGGGCAGGCCCGCTCGATCGAGAAGAAGCCCTGGCTGGCGCGCACGCGGCCCGCGCCGCCGCAGCCGCCGCAGACCGTCGGGCTGGTGCCCGGCCGCGCGCCCGAGCCGTCGCAGGTCTCGCAGTTGATCGAGGCCGGCACGGTGATCTCGACCTCGGAACCGGCATAGGCCTGCTCGAGGGTGATCTCCAGGTCGTAGCGCAGGTCCTGGCCGCGGGCCGGGCCGCTGCGCTGGCGGCCGCGGCCGCCGAACATGTCGCCGAAGACGTCGCCGAACACCTCGTTGAAGATGTCGTTCACGTCGTGGAACTGGCCGCCCCCGCCGCCGCCCGCCGCGCCGTTCACGCCGGCATGGCCGAAGCGGTCGTAGGCCGCGCGCTTCTGAGGATCGGAGAGGACCGAATAGGCCTCGTTGATTTCCTTGAACCGGCCGGAGGCTTCCTCACACCCGCCGTTGCGGTCGGGGTGGTGCTCCATCGCGAGCTTACGGAATGAGGCCTTGAGCGCGGCTTCGTCCGCGCCCCGGTCCACGCCGAGGATATCGTAATAATCCCGCATGCTGTGTCAGGCGTTCAAATTGATCTGTGAAATGAGGTGGGATGATCTCCGTCCGACTGCAAGGCTTATTCCAGACCTTAATCGCACGGAGATTTCCAGGATGACAGTCAGCCCGTCGGCGGCCTTCTCGCAGAGGCTGCGGAAGGCCGCCATGGGGCGTGACGTCACGCCGACTTCTTCTCGTCGTCGCCGTCGACTTCTTCGAATTCGGCGTCGACGACATCGTCATCCGCCGCCGCGCCCTCAGGCTGTTCTTCCGAACCGCCCTGCTGGGCCGCATACATCGCCTCGCCCAGCTTCATCGAAGCCTGGATGAGGGTCTGGGTCTTGGCCGCGATGGCCTCGGCGTCCTCGCCTTCCAGCTCGGTCTTCAGGTCGGCCAGCGCCGTCTCGATGGCTTCCTTGTCGGAGCCCGAGACCTTGTCGCCATGCTCGGCCAGGGCCTTCTCGGTGGAGTGCACCACCGCCTCGGCCTGGTTCTTGGCCTCGACCGCGGCCTTGCGCTTCTCGTCCTCGGCCTTGTTGGCCTCGGCTTCCTTGACCATCTTCTCGATGTCCGCGTCCGACAGGCCGCCATTGGCCTGGATGCGGATCGACTGCTCCTTGGCCGTCGCCTTGTCGCGCGCCGACACGTTGACGATGCCGTTGGCGTCGATGTCGAAGGTGACCTCGACCTGCGGCACGCCGCGCGGGGCCGGCGGGATGCCGACCAGGTCGAACTGACCCAGCATCTTGTTGTCGTGCGCCATCGGGCGTTCGCCCTGGAACACGCGGATGGTCACCGCCGACTGGTTGTCGTCAGCGGTCGAGAAGGTCTGCGAGCGCTTGGTCGGGATGGTGGTGTTGCGCTCGATCAGCGGGGTGAACACGCCGCCCAGGGTCTCGATGCCCAGGGTCAGCGGGGTGACGTCCAGCAGCAGCACGTCCTTGACGTCGCCCTGCAGCACGCCGGCCTGCACCGCCGCGCCCAGCGCCACGACTTCGTCCGGGTTCACGCCCTTGTGGGGCTCGCGGCCGAAGAACTCCTTCACGGTCTCGACGACCTTGGGCATGCGGGTCATGCCGCCGACCAGGATCACCTCGTCGATGTCGGTCTTCTTCAGGCCGGCGTCCTTCAGCGCCTGCTCGCAGGGGCCGACGGTGCGGGCGACCAGGTCTTCGACCAGGGCTTCCAGCTTGGCGCGCGAGAGCTTGATGTTCAGGTGCAGCGGGCCCGAGGCGTTCATCGAGATGAAGGGCAGGTTGACCTCGTACTGGGCCGTCGAGGACAGTTCCTTCTTCGCCTTCTCGCCTTCTTCCTTCAGGCGCTGCAGGGCCAGCTTGTCGTTCCGCAGATCGACGCCGGTCTCCTTCTTGAACTCGTCGGCCAGGTACTCGACGACGCGCATGTCGAAGTCTTCACCGCCGAGGAAGGTGTCGCCGTTGGTGGCCTTCACCTCGAACACGCCGTCGCCGATCTCCAGGATCGAGACGTCGAAGGTGCCGCCGCCGAGGTCGTAGACAGCGATCTTCTTGCCGTCGTTCTTCTCCAGGCCGTAGGCCAGCGCCGCCGCGGTGGGCTCGTTGATGATGCGCAGGACTTCCAGGCCGGCGATCTTGCCGGCGTCCTTGGTCGCCTGACGCTGGGCGTCGTTGAAGTAGGCCGGGACGGTGATGACCGCCTTCTCGACCTTCTCGCCGAGGTGCTGCTCGGCGGCTTCCTTCATCTTCTGCAGGATGAAGGCGGAGATCTGCTGGGGCGAATAGTCCTTGCCGTGGGCCTTCACCCAGGCATCGCCGTTCGGGCCCTTGACGATCTCGTAGGGCACCATGCCCTTGTCCTTCTCCACCAGCGGATCGTTGTATTGACGACCGATCAAACGCTTGATGGCGAACAGGGTGTTGGCGGGGTTGGTCACGGCCTGGCGCTTGGCCGGCTGGCCGACGAGGCGTTCGCCGTCGTCGAGGATGGCGACGACCGACGGGGTGGTCCGTACGCCTTCGGCGTTCTCAATCACCTTCGGCGATTTGCCGTCCATGATGGCCACGCACGAATTGGTCGTGCCCAGGTCGATGCCGATGATCTTGCTCATATCGAGTCTTGCTCGCTCCTGAATGGCGGACGCCGGTCTTAGGGCCTTCGAATGAAGCGCCCCTTTTCTTCTCGGTGTCCCCGGTTCGAATAAGGGCTCGGCCGGTTAACCCATGGGGCAACCAGCGTCGAGTCGCGATATGGGATGACGCGCCACCGCCGCAAGTGCGGAATGACCCTATATCTCGCGGGGTCTTCCCCCAAGGGGCTCGGGCCAAGCCTCTAAAATCCTTGCATAAGCTTGGCTGTCATAGGGCGCCGCGCCGCCGCCGCCGGCCAGGTAGGCGTGCTGAACCACCATCGCCTGCTGTTCGATGTTGAGTCGAGAAAATGGCCGGCCGTCCGCCAAATCATACGCATAGGCCGCCAGGCCGTCCCCGGCCCGAAGCTTGGCGAAGGGCAGGAAGACCCCTTGCTGGGCCTGCCAGACATGCACCAGTTCGTGCACCAGCACCGAGCGCAACCACAGCGGCGCGGTCGAAAAATCGGCCAGGGCCGAGGCCGCCGGCCACACCACCAGCCCGCCGGTCGGGACGAAAGGTCGCGGCCAGGCCGGCAGGCTGAAGATCCGCACCCGCGCGGCGTCCAGGCCTGCGCCGAACACCTGCGCGCACAGGCGATGCTCGCCGGGTGAGAGCCGGCGCCATCGGCACGGCGGCATGCGCAGGTCGCTGGCGGAAGAACGGGCCATAGCGCCTATATGAGAGCCGATGAGGCTTTCGACGACCACAGGATTTCGCCTGCTGCCCGGCCGGCTGTCGCCGCTGGAGCAGGCCACGCTGCTGGACGAGGTGACGGCGCGCATGGCCGAGGCGCCGCTGGTCCATCAGGTGACGCCGGGCGGCAAGGCGATGAGCGTGGGCATGACAAGCTGCGGCGACCTCGGCTGGACCACCGACGAAAAGGGCTATCGATACGAGCCGCGGCACCCGACGACCGGCAGGTTCTGGCCGTCCATTCCCACAATCCTGACCGAGCTCTGGCGCGAGCTCGCCGATCCCGACGTTCCGCCCGACGCCTGCCTGATCAACTTTTATAACGCCCAGGCCAAGATGGGCCTGCACCAGGACAAGGACGAGGCCGACCTGCGGTTTCCGGTGCTGTCGGTGTCGCTGGGCGACACGGCGGTGTTCCGCCTGGGGGGCCCAAGGCGCGGCGACCCGACGGCGTCGATGCGGCTGAGCTCGGGCGACGTCTGCCTGCTGGCCGGCGAGGCGCGGCTCTATCATCACGGCGTCGACCGCATCCTGCCCGGCTCCTCGCGGCTGATCCCCGGCGGCGGCCGGATCAACCTGACGCTGCGGCGCGCGGCGCCGGCTCAGTAGGGCGGCTGTTCCGGCGGCGGCGTCAGGCCGTCGATCAGGTCGCCGACGTGGTCTTCGTCGGCGGACGGCAGCGCCGGCGCCTTCGGGGGCGGCGCGATCTTGAGCGGTTCGGGGGCCTTCTCGACCGGAAGCAGCGCCTCGGCCTTCTCCTCGGGCTTTTCCTCTTCCTTCTTCGGCTCGGGCGCCAGTTCGGAAGGGGTCAGGACCAGATCGTCCAGCGGCTGGGCGTCGCTGGCCTGCAGCGGCGCCCCGCCCGCCCCGGTCTCGCCGGGCAGGCGCGCGCGCTCGGGCGCGCCCCGGACTCCGAGGATGAACCCGCCCACGGCGCAAAGGCCAAGGATGATGGCGACGACCCGCAGGACGCCTCGAGGCATGCTCCACATGGCGCGAACCTAGATGGGGTTGGCGCAAACGGAAACGGGGATTTTCGGCGCCGCCCGCCGCCCAAGGCCGGGCTTGGTAAACGCCTCTTAACCCTCGCCGGGGCAAACAGGAGGTCTCTGAAATCGGGGGTCTACGATGGCGCGTGCGGCGCGGAAAACGGGTTTTGAGCTGGGATTGTACATTGCGGGCCTGGCCTGGACCCATCCGGCGACGGCGCGCCTGCGGGGCGGGATCGTGGCGGCGGCGGGGATCGCCCTGGCCATCGCCCTGGCCACCTACAACGCCGCCGACCCCAGCCTGAACGCCGCCTCGGCCCTGGCCCCGACCAATGCGCTGGGCGCGCCCGGCGCCACCGCCGCCGACGCCGGCGTCCAGTCGCTGGGCCTGGCCGCGGCCGTGGGCGCCCTGCTGATGGTGGTGTTCGGCCTGGGCCGGGCGACGACGCCGCAGCCCGACCTGACCCGCCGCAAGGTCCGCCTGCGAGCGCTGATCGGCCTGCTGGGGGTGCTGGCCCTGGCCGGCCTGCTGTCGGCGCCGCCGGCGCCGGCCGCCTGGCCGCTGGCCAAGGGGCTGGGCGGCTTCTGGGGCGACGGGCTGCTGCACGCCATCGCCGGGGTCTTCGCCTACGCCCACATTCCGGGCGCGGTGTTCATCGCCTCGCTGCTGCTGCTGGCGGCGGCGGCCCTTGGCCTGGGCTTTGCGATCGGCGTGCGCCGGTCCGAGCTGACCGCCAGCATCGAGTGGGTCCGCGCCGCCTTGCAAAAGCCCCCCGCCCCCGCGCCGGAACCGGCCAGGCCGGCCCGCGCCGCGGCCGCCCGCCGCGCCAAGGCCGCCGAACCCGCGCCGCAACGCCCCGCCCCCCTGCCGGCGGCCGAGCCCCTTGCCGGGCCGGCGCCGGACGAGCGCGAGAGCCCGTCCAATTCCGTGGCGATCAAGCAGCCGAAGCCGGCGCCCAAGGAGTCCGGCCGCGAACAGCGCGAGGCGCAGGGCGCGTTCGAGTTCGTGAAGACCGACGGCTTCGCCCTGCCCGAGCTGGCCATGCTGGCCAAGCCCAAGCCGCGAGCCTCGATGTTCGACGAAGGCGCCCTGCGCCAGAACGCCCAGCTCCTGGAAAGCGTGCTGGCCGAGTTCGGCGTGCGCGGGACCATCGACCAGATCCGCCCGGGCCCAGTGGTCACGCTCTACGAACTCGTCCCAGCCGCCGGGGTGAAGTCGGCCCGGGTCGTGGCCCTCTCCGACGACATCGCCCGCTCGATGTCGGTCGCCGCCTGCCGCGTCAGCGTCGTGCCCGGCCGCAACGCCATCGGCATCGAGCTGCCCAACGCCCGCCGCGAGACCGTCTATCTGCGCGACCTGCTGGCCAGTTCGGAATACGAACGCTCGACCCAGGCCCTGCCGATGGCGCTGGGCGAGAACATCGGCGGCGAGCCCTATATCGCCGACCTCTCGAAGATGCCCCACCTGCTGATCGCCGGCACCACCGGCTCGGGCAAGTCGGTCGGCGTCAACGCCATGATCCTGTCGATCCTGTACCGGCTGCCGCCGGACCAGTGCCGGTTCATCATGATCGACCCGAAGATGCTGGAACTGAGCGTCTATGACGGCATCCCGCACCTGCTGGCGCCCGTCGTCACCGACCCGAAGAAGGCCATCGTCGCGCTGAAGTGGACCGTGCGCGAGATGGAGGACCGCTACCGGCTGATGTCGAAGATCGGGGTGCGCAACGTCGCCTCGTACAACGAGCGCGCCAAGGAGGCCGCGGCCAAGGGCGAGCACTTCGAGCGCACCGTGCAGACCGGCTTCGACGACTCCGGCCGGCCGATCTACGAGAGCGAGCGCATCGACCCCAAGCCGATGCCGTACCTGGTGGTGGTCATCGACGAGGTCGCCGACCTGATGCTGGTCGCCGGCAAGGACGTGGAAGGCGCGGTGCAGCGCCTGGCCCAGATGGCCCGCGCCGCCGGCATCCATCTGGTGATGGCCACCCAGCGGCCGTCGGTCGACGTCATCACCGGCACCATCAAGGCCAACTTCCCGACCCGGATCTCCTTCCAGGTCACCTCGAAGATCGACAGCCGCACCATCCTGGGCGAACAGGGCGGCGAGCAGCTTCTGGGCCAGGGCGACATGCTCTACATGGCCGGCGGCGGCCGCATCACCCGCCTGCACGGGCCGTTCGTCTCCGACGAAGAGGTCGAGGCGGTGGCCAAGTTCCTGCGCGCGCAGGGCGAGCCGCAATACCTCGAGGACGTCACCGCCGGCGGCGACGAGGACGGCGAGGACGGCGAGATGTTCGGCGACGAGGGCGGCGGCTCGGGCGACGACCTCTACGACCGCGCCGTGGCCGTGGTCACCCGCGACCGCAAGGCCTCGACCAGCTACGTCCAGCGCCGCCTGCAGATCGGCTACAACCGCGCCGCCTCGTTGATCGAGCGGATGGAGAACGAGGGCGTGGTCAGCCCCGCCAACCACGCCGGCAAGCGCGAGGTGCTGGTGGGGGCCGCGCCGTAGGTTCGCCCTCCCCACGAGGGGGAGGGAAAGACGTCTTTCACCCCAGCGCCTGCGCCACCGCGGCGCCGAGTTCGGTGGGGAACATCCCGCTCATGCCTTCGATGGCGGTGTTGGTGAGCGCCACGATCGTCGTCTCGCGGTCGGGGACGATCTGCCAGGAGTGGCCGTAGACCCCGCCCCACAGCACCGTGCCCTGGCGCAGGGGCGAGCCGGCCGCGACCGGATCCTTCAGCACCGCGCCGGCATAGCCGAAACCCCAGCCAGGGCCGTGGGTGGTGACGACCAGGTCGCCGATCTGGTTGCTGAGCATCGCGGCGGCCGAGCCGGCCGACAGGATCGGGCCGCCGCCGGTCCGCACCGCCTCCAGCAGCTTCAGGACGTCGGAGGCCGTGCCGACCATCCCGGCCCCGCCGGACGGGAACGAGGCCGGGCGCGTGGCGCGGGCCGGGGAATAGCGGATGCCGGAGAGCTCGAAGAACGGCGAGACGTCCGGCTCCTGCATCGGGCGCGGGGGCTGGCCGTCGATATAGGGCGTGGCCAGCAGGCCGGCGTCCTCGACGTAGAAGCCGCTGGCGCCCATGCCGAGCGGCGCCAGCACCAGCTCCTCGACCAACTGCGGCAGCAGCTTGCCGGCCGCCTGCTCCATGGCCGCGCCCAGCACGTCGAGGCTGACCGAATAGTTCCAGGCCGCGCCCGGCGGGAAGAACAGCTCCAGCGCCGCCAGGCGCGAGAGGTTGTCGGCCATCGAGCGGTCGGGCAGGTCGAGGCCGTCGGAGACGCCGGCCTTGAGGTAGGGGCCGTCATCGGGCTGCAGGAAGCCGTAGCTGAGGCCGCTGGTGTGGGTGAGGAGCTGGGCGATGGCGATCTCGGCGTCCGCGCCGCCCGGCGCCCTGGGCCGGAAATCGGGAAGCCAGCGGCTGACCGGCGCATCGAGCGCCAACTGGCCGCGCTCGACCATGGCCAGGGCCGCGGCGGCGACGATCGGCTTGGTCACCGAGGCCAGGCGGAAGACCGTGTCCAGGGCCATGGCCTGATTGCGTTCGCGGTCGGCGAGGCCGGCGGCGCGGGCGTAGGCCAGCTCGCCGCCGCGCGAGATCAGCACGACCGTCCCGACGATCCGCTGCTCGGCGAGCGCGCGGTCGATGACGTCGTCGATGCGGGTGTCGGTCATGGCGCGCTCCATCGGGTTTCCAGATCAGATGGACGGCGCAGCTTGCAGCGCAAGCCTGTCGTCGCGTCAGCTTCGCCTTGACGACTCCTCGCCCCGCCTGCGGCGGAGGGCTCGCAGATGTCCTCGGCTGCTGTTTCGGTGTCATCCCGGTTTCGGCGCAGCCGAAGACCGGGACCCATGAACACCGGATGGGGCCGGATGTGGCGAGGCGGCGCCTGTTCCTTGAGCTCAGGCGCGAATGGGTCCCGGTCTTGCTGCGCAAACCGGGATGACACCTGTTTTTCCTCCGGCGGCGGCTGGCGCAAGCTGCTCGGCGGGCGTTCTTCCCGTGTCATCCCGGAAAGCCCGCAGGGCTTGTCCGGGACCCATTCGCGCCGCGCCTGACGAATGAGGCGCCGCTCCGCCGCAAAAGCACCCAGCCTCTCCCCCGAAGGGGAAGAGGAATGAGTCCTGTTATTCGGCGGCCTGGGCCTGGACGTTCAGGCGCCGGGTCAGCGCTTCGTGCTGGTCCCAGAGGGCCTGGGGCAGGCGATCGCCGAACTTCTCGTAGAACTCGGGGATCAGGGCGGCTTCCTCGGCCCAGACTTCCGGATCGACCGAGAGCAGGGTGTCGAGGGCGTCGGCGCCCAGGGAGACGCCGTCGAGGTCGAGCGACTCGCGGGTCGGCACGCGGCCGATCGGGGTGTCGGCGGCGGCGGCCGTACCGTCCAGGCGGCCGACGATCCACTTCAGCACGCGGCTGTTCTCGCCGTAGCCCGGCCACAGGAACTTGCCGTCGGCGCCCTTGCGGAACCAGTTCACGAAGTAGATGCGCGGCAGTTTCGAGGCGTCGGCCCCGGCGCCGACCTTCAGCCAGTGGCCGAAATAGTCGCCCATGTTGTAGCCGCAGAACGGCAGCATCGCGAACGGGTCGCGGCGCAGCTCGCCGACCTTGTTCTCCGCCGCGGCGGTGCCCTCGGAGGCGACGTTTGCGGCCAGGAACACGCCATGCTCCCAGTCGAAGGCCTCGGTCACCAGCGGCACGGCGCTGGCGCGGCGGCCGCCGAACAGGAGGGCGGAGATCGGCACGCCGGCCGGATCGTCCCACTCGTCCGCGATCACCGGACACTGGTCGGCGGGCACGGCGAAGCGCGCGTTCGGATGCGCGGCCGGCTCGCCCAGCTCGGGCGACCAGGGGCGGCCCTTCCAGTCGGTCAGGCCCTCGGGCGGCGTGTCGGTCAGGCCTTCCCACCAGACGTCGCCGTCGGCGGTCAGGGCCACATTGGTGAAGACGGTGTTGGCGTGCAGGGCGTCGACGGCGTTCTTGTTGGTCGCGACGCCGGTGCCCGGCGCCACGCCGAAGAACCCGGCCTCCGGATTGATGGCGTAGAGCCGGCCGTCGTCGCCGAAGCGCATCCAGCAGATGTCGTCGCCGATGGTCTCGGCCTTCCAGCCGGGAATGGTCGGCTGCAGCATGGCCATGTTGGTCTTGCCGCAGGCGCTGGGGAAGGCCGCGGCCACGTAGCGGACCGCGCCTTCCGGCGAGGTCAGCTTGAGGATCAGCATGTGCTCGGCCAGCCAGCCCTCGTCGCGGGCCATGACCGAGGCGATGCGCAGGGCGTAGCACTTCTTGCCCAGCAGGGCGTTGCCGCCATAGCCCGAGCCGTAGGACCAGATCTCGCGGGTCTCGGGGAAGTGGACGATGTACTTGGTCTCGTTGCAGGGCCAGGCGACGTCGGCCTGGCCGGCCTCCAGCGGCGCGCCGACCGAGTGCAGGGCCGGCACGAAGAAGCCGTCCTCGCCCAGCATGTCGAGGGCGCCCTTGCCCATGCGGGTCATCACCCGCATCGAGATGGCGACATAGGCGCTGTCGGTGATCTCGACGCCCAGGGCGGAGATCTTCGAGCCCAGCGGCCCCATGCAGAACGGCACCACGTACATGGTGCGCCCGCGCATCGCGCCCTTGAAGAGCTGCTTCAGGTCGGCCCGCATTTCCTCGGGCTCGAGCCAGTTGTTGGTCGGGCCGGCGTCGGCCGGATCCTTGGAGCAGATGAAGGTGCGACTCTCGACCCGGGCGACGTCGCGCGGGTCGGAGGCGGCGAGGAAGCTGTTGGGCCGCTTCTGCGGATTGAGCGGCTTGAGGGTGCCCGACTTCACCAGCTCGGCGGTCAGGGCGGTCCACTCCGCGTCGGAGCCGTCGCACCAGTGGACCCTGTCCGGCTGCGTCAGTTCCGCGACTTCGCGCACCCAGGCCAGGAGGCCGGCATGTTTCGTCGGGGCCTCATCGAGACCCGGAATGGCCACGCCCATCAGGCTGCGCCCCTTATGTTACCCACGCGTCATCGCCGGCGGCGGCGACCCTCTGGCGGGGTCGCTCAGGCAGCCGACGGCTCGGTGATATGTACGATTTTTGACGGGCACAAGCTTGCTGCACTGCGGAATCGACAGGTCGGGGGCCAAAACCGGGCCATCGCGGGTAGGTTTTTGCTCACGATCTCGTGCGGCCACGGCGCGCCGGCGGGCCCGAGGGAGATCATGCCGGCGCTGCGAGCCCGGGCTCTGCGCAACCAGGCGTCAGCTTCGCCGTTCTTGCGCCCTATTGAGGCCCATGACGGCGTATAGGAAGCCGAGGAAACTGGAGTTCTCTTGCGAATGACCCGACTGACCCGCCGCGCCTTGGCGCTGGGCCTGGCCGCCCTGCCCCTTCCCGCCCTCGCCCAGCGTGCGCCGGCCGCGCCGCTGTCGGCGGAGGACAAGGCGCTGGTCGACCGCGCGGCCGCCTATCTGGAAGGCCTGACCGAGGCCAAGGGGCGGTTCGTGCAGACCGACGCCCGCGGCGCGACCACCCAGGGCTCGCTCTATCTGAAGCGGCCCGGCAAGGCGCGGTTCGAGTACGACAAGCCATCGGGCCTGCTGGTGGTGTCGGACGGCGGCAACGTCTCGATCGCCGACTCGCGGCTGAAGACCTTCGACGCCTATCCGCTGATGGCCACGCCGCTGTCGATCTTCCTGGCCCGCCAGATCCGGCTGGACCGCGGCGTCAACGTCACCCGCATCTCGCGCCTGGCCGACGGCTTCTCGATCACCGCCCGCGACGGCAAGAAGCAGGCCGAGGGCCAGATCACCCTGAACTTCTCCGACAGCCCGCTGGCGCTGATCGGCTGGACGGTGACCGACGCGCAGGGCTCATCGACCCGCATCCGGCTGACCAGCCTGAGCAAGACCAGCGGCCTGGCGCCCTCGCTGTTCGTGCTGAAAGACCCGCGCCCGAAGAACGTCGGTCGCTCCAAAATGTGACACATTCACAACAGGCAATATGTCGCGTGATTTTTAATTGACTTTTTATAGCCGCTAGTGGCATTAATGACACTATTGGGATCGCGCGATCGCGAGCCCTTTCCGTGCCGGACCCTATCCCCTCCCGGCGGCGGCATGAGAGACACACTTCAACGCCCGGGCTTCTCCAGTGCCCGGGCGTTTCTTTTTGCCCGAACCCCATTACATCCAGCATCCATGCGCCTTCGCCTCTCCACCTGGAACGTCAATTCCGTGCGCCTGCGGGCCGAACAGGTGGCCCGCTTCGTCGACGAGCAGGCCCCCGACGTGATCTGCATGCAGGAGATCAAGTGCCAGGAAGGCGAGTTCCCGCGCGCCGCCTTCGAGGCGGTCGGCCTGCCGCACATCAAGATCGCCGGCCAGAAGGGCTGGCACGGGGTGGCGATCGCCTCGCGCCTGCCGATCGAGGACGCCGCGCCGCTGAACGTCTGCCGCGAGGGCCACGCCCGCTGCGTCGGCGGCAAGGTGGCCGGGGTCGAGATCCAGAACTTCTACATCCCGGCCGGCGGCGACATTCCCGACCGGGAGCTGAACCCCAAGTTCGACCACAAGCTGGACTTCTTCGAGCAACTGACCGCCGAGATGGGCCGCCGCGACCCGAAGGCCCCGCTGGCCATCGTCGGCGACCTGAACGTCGCGCCGGGCGAGTTCGACGTCTGGAGCCACCGGCAGATGTCGAAGATCGTCAGCCACACCCCGGTCGAGATCGAGGCGTTCGGCAAGCTGATGGCCGCCGGCCAGTTCACCGACCTGGTGCGCGAGGCCGTGCCCGAGCCGGAGAAGCTGTTCTCGTGGTGGAGCTATCGGGCCGCCGACTTCCGCAAGTCGAACCGCGGCCTGCGCCTGGACCACGTGCTGATCTCGCCGGGCCTGCGCGAGGCGGCGCTGCGCGAAGGCAAGGCGGCCGCGCGGGTGCATGACGACGTGCGCGAATGGGCGCGGCCCAGCGACCACGCCCCGGTCAGCGCCGACTTCGGCCTCTAACCCTTGTAGTTTCCGGCCACCACGCAGGCGGGCACGCCGTCATGGGTGGTGACGGTGGCCGGCTTCCCCGTCCCGGGCCGGAAGTAGTAGGTCCCCCTGGCCGTGGTCACGACCAGCACCTGCGGGCCGCTGAACTGGCAGATCGGGGCGAAGCCGTTTCCGCCCTTGCCGTCCCCGACCACCGAGCAGTCCACGTGGCCGTAGCGGCGCAGGTAATGGATGTCGTTGGAGGCGAAGCCCTGCTTGGCCTTGGCGCCGCTCGCCTCGTACTCGGCCTGGGTCAGCTCCGGACAGGCGGGGCCGTTCAGGGTTTCGAGCCTGGCCTGCGCCGTCGAGGCGGCCAGCAGGTCCGCCCGCTTCATGTACGAGGTGATCCCCACCGCGACCGCGCCGACGACGATCGCCCCGACCAGCATCAGCGGGAACGTGCGGGCAAGGCCCCACTTCCTACGAGACATCCGCCGCCCCCAAGCCGACCCGTGATCTAAGGCGCCAGCCTGTAGCCGCCGGCCTCGGTCAGCAGCAGCCGCGCATTGCCGGGATCGGGCTCGATCTTCTGGCGCAGGCGGTAGACGTGGGTTTCCAGGGTGTGGGTGGTGACCCCGGCGTTGTAGCCCCAGACCTCGGCCAGCAGCTCCTCGCGCGAGACCGGCTTCTCGCCGGCGCGATAGAGGTACTTCAGGATGTTGGTCTCTTTTTCGGTGAGGCGGATCTTCTTCTGGTTGGCGTCGATCAGCATCTTGGCCGAGGGGCGGAACTCGTAGGCGCCGAGGTGGAAGACCGCGCCTTCCGACTGTTCGTGGCTGCGCAACTGGGCGCGGATGCGGGCCAGAAGCACCTGGAACTTGAAGGGCTTGGTCACATAGTCGTTGGCGCCGGCTTCCAGGCCGGAGATCTGGTCGTCGTCGGCCGCCGCCGCGGTCAGCATGATGATCGGGGCGACGACGCCCTTCTCGCGCATCTGGCGGCAGGCCTCGCGGCCGTTCATATCGGGCAGGTCGACGTCCAGCAGGATGAGGTCGGGGCGGCTTTCGACCGCCGCCTTCACACCCTCGCCGGCGGTCGCCGCTTCGATGGCCGAGAAGTCCTCGGAAAGTTGGAGCTGTTCGGCGATCGCGCCGCGGAGTTCTTCGTTGTCGTCGACGACGAGCAAGGTCTTGCGTTGAGCCATGGGGCCGAACATGCACCGTATCGCCCTAAAGAGCCAACCGCGGGAGTTCCCTTAAGTCATGATCTTCACGGCGATGTCAGATGGCCGCTTCCGCCTGGACGGCCGGATCACCCGTTGCGCGCTGGGCAAGGGCGGGGTGGTCGCGGCGGCCGACAAGCGCGAGGGCGACGGCAAATCGCCACTCGGGACCTGGGCGATCCGCCGGGTGCTGTTCCGCCCCGACAAGGGCGACCGCCCGGAGACCCGGCTGCCGACCAAGGCGCTGGAGCGCGACGACGGCTGGTGCGACGCGCCGGGCGATCCGGCCTACAACCGCGCGGTCAAGCTGCCGCATCCGGCCAGCGCCGAGCGGATGTGGCGCGAGGACGACGTCTACGACCTGGTCTGCATCCTGGCGCACAACGACGACCCGCCGGTGAGCCCGCTGGGCTCGGCGATCTTCCTGCACCTGGCGCGGCCGGACTACGCCCCGACCGAGGGCTGCATCGCCCTGTCGCGCGAGGACATGCTGGAGTTGCTGTCGCTGGCCAGGCTGGGCGACGCCCTGGCCATCGAGCAGGCCTAGCTGCGGGCGCCGAACAGGGCCGAGCCGACCCGCACGCTGGTGGCGCCGAAACGGATGGCGGTCTCGAAGTCGTCGCTCATGCCCATGGAGAGCTTGGCGATCCCGTTGCGAGCGGCGATCTTGGCCAGCAGGGCGAAGTGCGGCCCCGGCGGCTCGGCGGCCGGCGGGATGCACATCAGGCCCTCGATGGTCAGGCCGTAGGTCTGGCGGCAGGCGGCGATGAAGCGGTCGGCCTCGCCCGGCGCGACACCCGCCTTCTGCGCCTCCTCGCCGGTATTGACCTGGACGTAGAGCCGCGGCGTGCGGCCCCGCTTCTGGATCTCGTCGGCCAGGGCGCGGGCCAGCTTGTCGCGATCCAGGCTCTCGACGACGTCGAAGAAGGCCACCGCCTCCTTGGCCTTGTTGGACTGCAGCGGCCCGATCAGGCGCAGTTCTATCTCGCCCCGCGGCCCCGACCACCGCTCCATGGCCTCCTGCACGCGGTTCTCGCCGAACACGGTCTGGCCGGCGGCGAGGATCGGGGCCACCTTCTCCCAGGGCTGCGTCTTGGAGACCGCGACCAGGGTCACGTCGCCGGCCTTGCGGCCCGACGCCTTCGCCGCGCGGGCGATCCGGTCTAGGACGTCGGTGAGGGCGGGAGGAACGGTCATCTCGGCGAACTTCTGGACAGTGACGAAAGCGGCCCAAGCCATAGGTCGCCGCGCCGGCGGGCGAAAGCCCCCGTCGCCGCCGCTGCTGTTCTTCACCGACCCGGCGCGCACGCCCGACATCGAGGCGGCCGCCCGGCGGCTGCCCAGGGGCTCGGCCATCGTCTATCGGGCGTTCGGAGCCGCCGACGCCGAGGCGCGAGCCCGGGCGCTGCTGAAGATCGCCAGGGCGCGGGGCCTGCTGCTGCTGATCGGCGCCGACGCCGACCTGGCCGCGCGGGTCGGGGCGCACGGCGTGCACCTGCCCGAGCGGATGGCCGGGCGCGCGCGGCGCCTGAAGGCCCGGGGCTGGATCGTGACGGCGGCCGCGCACAGCGCCTGGGCGGCGCGGCGCGGTCTGGCGGCCGGCGCCGACGCGGTGGTGGTCTCGGCGGTCTTCCCGTCAAGCAGCCCGTCGGCCGGCGCGCCGATCGGGCCGCTGCGGCTGGCGCGGCTGGTGAGGCGCGTCGGCGGCCCGGTCTATGCGCTGGGCGGAATCAACGACAAGACAGCCCGCCGGCTGCTGCCTGCGGGCCTGGTCGGTCTGGCGGCCGTGGAGGCCCTTAGAACTTGAAGGCGGTCTCGAGCCGGACCCGCGGCGCGGACTCCTGCGGCTCAGTCTTCTTGTAGGACGGCGTTTCCTTTTCGCCGAGGGCGACCGCGCCGCCAACCCGGAGGCTCGGCGTGACGCGGAAATAGGCCCCGGCCTCGACGTCGTTCCACTGCGTGTCGCGCTCGGCCCGTTGCTCGAGGTTGAGCGTGACCCCCCAGCGCCCCTTGCGCGTGTCCCACTTCAGCGACTTGTTCCCTTGCGGGGTCGTCGAACTTTCGCTGCGCACGGTGAAATCGGCGGCCTTGGCCCGCGCGGCCGGAGCCGCGCTCGTTTGGGCATGCGCCGCCGAAGCGCCGCTCGCGAGGAGCGCCGCGCCGATCAACGAAATGACCAACCGCTTGGACATAACCACCTATATGGCCCCTTAGCCCCGGACACGCCACTTGGCGACGTGACCGTTGAGCCGATTAAAGTCCTGAGCGACGTCAGGTCAACCGACTCTCGGGGCGCCCTGCACACTCCGCGGGCAGATCGTCGGCGCCTGTGGCGGCCGGGACACGCGATTCCTGTTTGGCGGTTCCACGGGCGTTGTTATAGAGGGCGCGGCTGCGTGGGGGCGGCGCCGCGGCGCGAACCGATCGCGGAAGAACGACTAGGAGCCGATATATGCCGTTTGTGCGCGGTGATTTGATGCGTGGCGTGATGACCGGAGCCTTGGTGCTGAGCCTCACGGCGCTGGCCGCGTGCTCTAGCGGCGGCGGGTCGAGGACCTTCCAGTCGCAGGAGCCTGGCGGCATCAGCGTGTTTGGGCTCGGCGGCGGCAAGAAGTCCGCTCCGGCCGCCGGACAGCCCGCGATCGGGGTGAACGGCTATCTGTGGCGGGCGACGCTGGACACCCTGTCCTTCATGCCGCTGGCCTCGGCCGACCCGTATGGCGGCGTGGTGATCACCGACTGGTACGTGAACCCGGAAAAGCCGGACGAGCGCTTCAAGTGCACCGTCTACATCCTGGATTCGCGCCTGCGCGCCGACGGCCTGAACGTGGCCGTCTTCAAGCAGGTCAAGGATGCGGCCGGCAACTGGACCGACGCCCCTTCGGCCGGCCAGACCGAGACCGACCTGGAAAACGCGATCCTTACCAAGGCTCGGCAGCTTCGGCTGTCGAACATCGGCTAAGGCCTTTTCGGGGCGCATTCAGCAAGGGTGGAAACCGGTTCGGATGCGCTCCCTCCCCAGGGCCAGCGCCATCCGCCGCTGGCCGACACCCAACTGAATTCGAGATCCTTCCCCATGGCCCGCTACAACCCCAAAGAGACCGAGCCCAAGTGGCGCAAGGCCTGGGCCGACGCCGACGTCTTCCGCGCCGGGCCGCCGTCGCCGGGCGTGCCGAAGTACTACGCCCTGGAGATGTTCCCCTATCCGTCGGGGCGCCTGCACATGGGCCATGTGCGCAACTATTCGCTGGGCGACGTCGTGGCCCGCTACAAGCGCGCCCGCGGCTTCAACGTGCTGCACCCGATGGGCTGGGACGCCTTCGGCCTGCCGGCCGAGAACGCGGCCATGGAGCGCGGCGTCGATCCGCGCGGCTGGACCTATGACAACATCGCCAAGATGCGGGCCGAGCTGAAGGAGCTGGGCCTGTCGATCGACTGGTCGCGCGAATTCGCCACCTGCGACGCGGCCTACTACGGCAAGCAGCAGGACTGGTTCCTGGACCTGTGGAAGCGCGGCCTGGTCTACCGCAAGGAAAGCGTCGTCAACTGGGACCCGGTCGACCAGACCGTGCTGGCCAACGAGCAGGTGGTCGACGGCCGCGGCTGGCGTTCGGGCGCGGTGGTCGAGAAGCGCAAGCTGAACCAGTGGTTCCTGCGCATCACCGACTATGCCGAGGAGCTGATCGAGGGCCTGAAGACCCTGGACCGCTGGCCCGACAAGGTCCGGCTGATGCAGGAGAACTGGATCGGCCGCTCCAAGGGGCTGAAGTTCAACTTCGGCTGGGCCGGCGAGGCGCCGAAGGGCTTCGAGAGCGGCCTGGAGGTCTACACCACCCGTCCCGACACCCTGTACGGCGCCAGCTTCGTCGGCATCGCGCCCGACCATCCGCTGGCCGAGCAACTGGCCGCCGACCCCAAGGTCGCCGCCTTCATCGCCGAGTGCCGCAAGGGCGGCGCCTCGGAGGCCGAGATCGAGACCGCCGAGAAGATCGGCTTCGACACCGGCCTGACCGTCGCCCACCCGTTCGACCCCGACTGGCGCCTGCCGGTCTGGATCGCCAACTTCATCCTGATGGACTACGGCACCGGCGCGATCTTCGCCTGCCCGGCCCATGACCAGCGCGACCTGGACTTCGCCCGCAAGTACGGCCTGCCGGTCAAGGCGGTGGTGCTGCCGCCCGGCGAGGACGCCGCGACCTTCACGGTCGGCGACGAGGCCTATACCGGCCCCGGCACGATCTTCCATTCCGATTTCCTGGACGGCCTGGAGATCGAGGCGGCCAAGGCGGCGGCGATCGCCAGGATCGAGGCCCAGGACCAGGGCAAGGGCGCGACGGTGTTCCGCCTGCGCGACTGGGGCGTGGCCCGCCAGCGCGGCTGGGGCTGCCCGATCCCGGTCGTCCACTGCGCCCAATGCGGCGTGGTCCCGCTGCCCAAGGACCAACTGCCGGTCGTGCTGCCGGGCGACATGGACTTCTCCAAGCCCGGCAACGCCCTGGCGCGGCACCCGACCTGGAAGAACGCCAGTTGCCCGCAATGCGGCGGCGAGGCGACCCGCGAGACCGACACGCTGGACACATTCGTCGACAGCTCCTGGTACTTCGCGCGTTTCACAGACACACAGGCGGCTGAGCCGATCAACAAGGCGGCGGCCGACTACTGGCTGCCGGTCGACCAGTATGTCGGCGGCATCGAGCATGCGGTGCTGCACCTGCTTTACGCCCGCTTCGTCACCCGCGCCCTGGGCGACGAGGGCATGCTGTCGGTGCGCGAGCCCTTCGCCGGCCTGTTCACCCAGGGGATGGTCACGCACGAGACCTATCGCCGCCAGCAGAGCGGCGAATGGGTCGAGCCCAAGGAGGTCGAGATCGTCGCCGAAGGCGGGACCCGCCTGGCCCGCAGCCTGGACACCGGCGAGACCCTGGTGATCGGCGACATCGAGAAGATGTCGAAGTCCAAGCGCAACACCGTCGCGCCGGAAGAGATCTTCGAGGTCTACGGCGTCGACGCCGCGCGGCTGTTCGTGCTGTCCGACAGCCCGCCCGAGCGCGACACCCAATGGTCGGCCGCCGGGGTCGACGGCGCCTGGCGCTTCGTCAACCGGGTCTGGAACGAGTTCGACAGCCAACCGGCCGGCCCGGCGCCCGTCCCCGCCCCCGATCCGAAGGCCGACGAACTGCGCGCCTTCACCCACCGCACCATCAAGGCGGTGACCGAGGCGGTGGAGAGCTTCCGGTTCAATTCCGGCATCGCGCGGATGTACGAATTCCTGAACAAGCTCAAGGAATTCCCGGCCGACAAGGCGACGCCGGCGGTGCTGGCGGCCCGCCACGAGGCGCTGTCGGCCTTCGCGCGGCTGATCTCGCCGTTCACGCCCCACCTGGCCGAGGAAGCCTGGGCGCGGATCGGCGGCGAGGGCATGGTGGTCTCGGCCCCGTGGCCGCAGTTCGATCCGGCCCTGACCCAGGACGCCGTCAAGCTGCTGCCCGTGCAGGTCAACGGCAAGCGCCGCGGCGAGATTTCGGTCGCCGCCGGGCTCGAACCGGCCGATGTTGAGAAGATCGTGCTTGACGATCCGGAGATCGCGCGGCGCCTTGAGGGCCTGACGATCAAGAAGGTGATCGTCGTGAAGGACCGCATCGTCAACATCGTGGCTGGGTGACCTGACATGAACCGCGTCGTTGTTTCCGCCGTCCTGGCGGCCGGGGCCATCACCCTTGCCGGCTGCGGGTTCACGCCGCTCTACGGCGACCCCGGCGTGGCGACGCAGCTCAACTCGGTGCATGTCACCACCCCGCCCAGCCGCACCGGGCAGTTGATCCGCGAGCACCTGGACGACGCCCTGGCCAACGCCAAGGGCGGCGCGCCCAAGTACCGGATGGACCTGGCCCTGGGCGAGACGCGCTATCCGCGCGGCCTGCGGGTCGACAACGTCGCCACCCGCTACGAGTATGTCCTGACCGCCAACTACACCCTGGTCTCGACCGCCTCGGGCGTGGCGGTGAAGAGCGGCACGGCCCGCGCGCAGGTCACCTATGACAGCGCCGACCAGCCCTACGCCTCGATCACCGCCCAGCAGGACGCCCAGGACCGGGCCGCCGCCGAGTGCGCGCGCAAGATCCAACTGGAGCTGGCCGCCTGGCTGGCGACGCAGGGAAAATCGTAAGGATTCCGAGGCCGTGATCCTTTCCAAGCGGCCCGATATCGAGCGCTTCCTGGCCCGGCCGGAGCCGCCGGTCCGGGCGGCCGTGATCTATGGCCGCGACACCGGCGTGGTCCGCGACCGCGGCACGCAGCTCGCCCGCAAGCTGGTTCCCAACCTGGACGATCCGTTCGACGTCGCCCTGCTGACCGACGGCGACCTCGATTCCGACGGCGCGCGGCTGGAAGGCGAGCTGGCGGCCCAGTCGCTGATGGGCGGCCGCCGCCTGGTGCGGCTGCGCTTCGCCACCGAGAAGGCGGCGCTGGACAAGCAGGTGGCCGAGACCCTGATCGCGCACGCCGAGGGCAAGCTGAACCCGGACGCCTTCTTCATCATCGAGGCCGGCAATCTCGGGCGCGATTCCGCACTTCGCAAGGCGGCCGAGAAGGCCGCCGCCGCCGTCGCCATCCCCTGCTACGAGGACGAGCCGGGCGACGTGGCGCGGCTGGTGCGCGAACTGCTGGCGCAGGACAATGTCGGCCTCGACCCCCAGGCCCTGCAACTGTTCGTCGGACGCCTGCCCAAGGAGCGTGGCGTGGCCCGCCAGGAGATCGAGCGGCTGGCCCTCTACCTGGAGCCCGGCAGCGGCCGGACGGCCACGGCGCGCGACCTGGACGACTTCCTGGGCGTGGAGCCGGAGGCCTCGCTGTCGGACGCCGCGGCCGACGCGTTCGGCGGACGGCTCGCCGACGCCCAGGCCGGCCTGCGCCGCGCCGCCGCCGAGGGCGAGGCCGGCCCCGCCGCCGTGCGGGCGATCAGCATGTACCTTGGCCGCATGCGCCGCACGCTGACGCTGGCCAAGAACGGCGCGGGCCTGCAGGAGGCGGCCAAGGCCTCGGGCGTGTTCTGGAAGCAGGAGCGCGAGTTCCTGCGTCAGGCGCGGAGTTGGTCGCTGGCGGAGCTCGACAGGCTGCAGCCCGAGGTGCTGGCCGCCGACAAGGCCTGCAAGACCGCCGGCTCGCCCGACGGCCTGATCGCCGAGCGCCTGGCCCTGACCATCGCCGGCCGCGCCCGGCGTCTGGGGCTCTAAAAAGCCGTTCTGGAAATGGCCGCTGTGGCGCAGGGAGCCCCGCGCGGCCGTATCCCAGGGCGTTCGGTTCGCGAGAATGCGAATTCCGAAATCCGGGCCTTTGAAATCAATAGCTTAGGAATCAGCCCCGGACGGTCAGCTTGCGGCACAGCTCATCGAGCTGTTCCAGCGTCGCATACTTGATCCGCAGCTCGCCGACCCCGCCCTTGTCGAGCACCTCGACGTCGAGGCCGAGCGCGTCGGAAAGGTCGACCTCCAGGGCCTGGGTGTCGGTGTCCTTGGCCGGCTTCTTCGAGGCCGACTTCGGCCGGCTGGCCGAGGGTGCGCCGCCGCGGGCCAGGGCCTCGGCCTCGCGGACCGACAGGCCGCCGGCGATGATCCGCTCGGCCAGGGCCGCGGGGTCGTCGGCCGTGAGTATGGCCCGGGCATGACCGGCGGAGAGCCTGCCCTCCAGCACGTGGTTGCGCACCGGCTCAGGCAGGTTCATCAGCCGCAGGGTGTTGGCCACGTGGCTGCGGCTCTTGCCGATGCTCTCGGCCACCTCTTCCTGGGTGCGCTTGAACTTCTCGATGAGCTGCTGGTAGGCGGCGGCCTCTTCGATCGGATTCAGGTTGGCGCGCTGGACGTTCTCGATGACGCCGATCTCGAGCACCTGGACGTCGTCCAGTTCGCGGACCAGGACCGGCATGACCCGCAGGCCGGCCTTCTGGCTGGCGCGCCAGCGGCGTTCACCGGCGACGATCTCCCATTCGCCCGGCAGGCCCGGCGCCGGCCGGACCAGGATCGGCTGCAGGATGCCCTTCTCGCGGATCGAATTGGCCAGCTCCTCGACCTCGAGCTCGGAGAAGATCCAGCGCGGCTGGTGCTCGTTGCGGTGGATCAGCTCGATCGGGATCTCGCGGACGCCGGAGATCTCGTCGGCCGGCGCGCCGGCCACCACCCTGGCTTCGTCCACATCGCCCAGCAGGGCCGACAGGCCGCGGCCCAGTCCACGCTTCTCGACCATCATCTCCCCTTACGCGGCCTTCTTGCGGCGATCGCGTTCGCGCAGCACGACCTCGCGCGCCAGCTTCAGATAGGCCTGCGAGCCCGTGCACTTCAGATCGTAGACCAGCACCGGCTTGCCGTAGCTGGGCGCCTCGGAGACCCGCACGTTGCGCGGGATCACCGTGTTGTAGACCGTGTCGCCGAAGTGGCCGCGGACGTCGCGGGCGACCTGTTCGGACAAGCTGTTGCGGCGGTCGTACATGGTCAGGACCACGCCCTGGATCTCCAGGTTCGGGTTCAGGCTGCCGCGGACCAGGTCGACGGTGCGCAGCAGTTGGGTCAGGCCTTCCAGGGCGAAGAACTCGCACTGCAGCGGCACCAGCACCGCGTCCGACGCGGCCATGGCGTTGACGGTCAGCAGGTTCAGCGACGGCGGGCAGTCGATCAGGACGTAGGTGTAGTCGCCGGCGGCGCGGATCGGCTCCAGCGCGTCGCGCAGCTTGAACGAGCGGCGGGCCTGCTGGCCCAGCTCCAGCTCGACGCCCGACAGGTCGGGATCGGCGGCCACCAGGTCGAGGCCCGGCAGGGCGGTGTTGACCACGGCCGAGAAGATCGGCGCCTCGCCCATCAGCACGTCGTAGAGGGTGACCTTGCGCTGGGCGCGGCCGACCCCGAGGCCGGTCGAGGCGTTGCCCTGCGGATCGGAGTCGATCAGCAGCACCTTCTCGCCCACCGCCGCCAGGGCGGTGCCGAGGTTGATGGCCGTGGTGGTCTTGCCCACCCCGCCCTTCTGGTTCGCGACCACGAGGACGCGCAGTCCCCGTTTAGCTTTTCCGGCCACGGCCGAGCCTCCTCACACGCACGATCTGCCCCCTGGAGTCGCTCAAGCTGGGCGACACGTCCGCTTCGAAATCCCAGGTCTTCGCCGCATCTTCGAGTTCGGACGCGACATCCTGCCCCTTCAGGAACAGCGCCTGCGCGCCTCGTTTGAAGTAGGGCTGGGCATACCCCATCAGGCGCGACAGGGGTGCGCAAGCCCGCGCCGTGACGATATCCACAGTCAGCGACAAGTCTTCCGCACGTGAATTGTGAACCGTGGCCGGAAGCTCCAGCCCGTTCACCACCTCGGTCAGGAAACGGCAGCGTTTGGTGAGGCTGTCGACCAGGTGCACGTGAAAGCCGGGGCGGCCTTTTCCGAGGATCGCCAGCACGACGCCCGGCAATCCTGCGCCGGTTCCGAGATCGGCCCAGGTCAGCGCCTCGGGCGCCAGGGGCAGGATCTGGGCCGAATCCCAGGCATGGCGCGACCAGAAGACGTCCAGGGTCGCGGGGCCGACCAGGTTCATCTTCTCGTTCCACTCGACCAGGTATGACCGGTAGCGCTCGAGGTCGGCGACGGCCTGCGGGCCGGCATGGGCGGCGGCGGCGAAGCTGGCCGCGTCGTTCACGTCGAGGGTCATGCGATCAAGCGGCGCGGCGGCGGACATGGGCGAGCAGCGCGGTCAGCGCGCCGGGGGTGACGCCTTCGATGCGGGCCGCCTGGCCCAGGGTCAGCGGCCGGACCGTCGACAGCTTCTCGCGCACCTCGTTGGAGAGCCCGCCGACGCCGGCATAGTCGAGGTCGGCCGGCAGGCGCAGGTTCTCGTCGCGGCGGAAGGCGGCGGCGTCGGCGGCCTGGCGATCGAGATAGCCGGCATAGGCGGCGTCGATCTCAAGTTGCTCGCGGCAGACCGGCGACCAGCCGGCCGCCTCCGGGAACACCCGCGCCAAGTCGTCGAAACTGATGGTCGGATAGGCCAGGAGCTGGACGAAGTCGCGGACCTGGCCGTCGGCCTTGACCGGCAGGCCGGCCTTCTGGGCCATGTTCGGAGACATGATCAACTCCCCTGCCCGCCGGCGGGCGTGGGCGAGTTCGGCGGCCTTGGCGCGCCAGGCCGTTTCACGTGAAACACCGACCACGCCCAGGGCGAGGCCGCGGTCGGTCAGGCGCTGGTCGGCGTTGTCGGCGCGCAGGGTCAGGCGGAACTCCGCCCGGCTGGTGAACATCCGATAGGGCTCGGTGACGCCGCGCGTGGTCAGGTCGTCGATCAGCACGCCGATATAGGCCTCGTCGCGCCCGAAGGCGGCGGCGTCCTGGCCCCCGGCGGCGCGGGCGGCGTTGAGCCCGGCGACCAGCCCCTGGGCGCCGGCCTCCTCATAGCCCGTGGTGCCGTTGATCTGGCCGGCGAGATAGAGGCCGGGGAGCTTCTTGACCTCCAGGGTCGGATAGAGCTCGCGCGGATCGACGTAGTCGTACTCGATCGCATAGCCGTAGCGCTTGACCCGCACGTTCTCGAGGCCGGGGATGGTCCGCAGGAACAGGTCCTGGGTCTCCTCCGACACCGAGGTCGAGATGCCGTTCGGATAGACGGTGTCGTCGTCCAGGCCCTCGGGCTCCAGGAAGATCTGGTGGCTGTCCTTGTCGCCGAAGCGGACGACCTTGTCCTCGATCGACGGGCAATAGCGCGGACCGCGGCCGTTGATGCGGCCGCCATAGACCGCCGACTCGGTCAGCCGGTCGGCGATGATCTGGTGGGTCGCGGCGTTGGTGTAGGTCACGCCGCAGGCGATCTGCGGGACGGTGATCTTGTCGGTCAGGAACGAGAACGGCACCGGCTCGTCGTCGGCGGCCTGCATCTCCAGCCCGTCCCAGGCGATGCTCGAGCCGTCGAGGCGCGCGGGCGTGCCGGTCTTCAGCCGGCCCATGGTCAGGCCCGAGGCGTAGAGGCGGTCCGACAGGCCGATGGCGGGAGCATCGCCGACGCGGCCGGCGGGGATGCGGGTTTCGCCCTGGTGGATCAGGCCCTTGAGGAAGGTGCCCGTGGTCAACACCACGCGGCCGGCGCGGTACTCGGTCCCCGTCGCGCCGATCACACCCTGGACCACGCCGTCCACGACGATCAGGTCCTCCACCGCCTCGGCCATGACGGCGAGGTTGGGGGTGGCGGCGAGTTCGGCCTGCATGGCCTGGCGATAGAGCTTGCGGTCGATCTGGCTGCGCGGACCGCGGACGGCCGCGCCCTTGGAGCGGTTCAACATCCGGAACTGGATGCCGGCCTGGTCGGCCAGGCGGCCCATCAGCCCGTCGAGGGCGTCGATCTCGCGGACCAGATGGCCCTTGCCGAGACCGCCGATGGCCGGGTTGCAGCTCATCTCGCCGATGGTTTCGAGCTTGTGGGTCAGCAGCAGGGTCTTGGCGCCGACGCGCGCGGAAGCCGCCGCGGCCTCGCAGCCGGCGTGCCCTCCCCCGATGATGATGACGTCCCAGGCGCTCAAGCTCGTCTCCACGGAATACGCCCCCGGAAGGCCGGGGGCGCTATCGGCAGCTATATAGCGAACAAGGGGCGGTTTTTCACGCGGGATTCGGCGGCGGGGGTGTTTCACGTGAAACGGGGGCCTCCTTTTCCTAGCCTTCGTGGTGAAGGGGGCGGGACTGGGCTCTGAGCTTGGGGCCTGCCCCCTCCACCACCCTTCGGGCGGTCCCCCTCCCCCGCTGCGCGGGGGAGGAAAAGGGGCGGTGTTTCACGTGAAACAGTGGGCTATTTGCCGATGCAGAAGCTGGAGAACACGCGGTCGAGCACGTCTTCGGGGTCGATGCGGCCGGTGATGCGGTCGAGGGCGCGGCCGGCCAGGCGGACGTCCTCGGCGGCGAGCTCCAGGTCGTCCTCCAGGACCAGGGCGCGGTTCAGCCGCTCCAGCGCCTCGGAGAGCAGTTCGCGGTGGCGCAGGCGGGTGGCGGTCGGCAGCTCGGCCCCGGCCAGGGCCTCGACGATGCGGTGCTCCAGGGCCGTCTGGAGGGCGGAAATATCGGCAGGTTTCCAGGCGCTGAGTCTAAGAACCTCCACATTCAGCGCGCGGGCCTCGACCAGGGCGTGGCCGGTCTCGGCCCCCTGCCCCAGGTCGGCCTTGTTGATCACGCAGAGATCGTGCGGATGCAGGCCGGGCGCGCTGGCCGCCGCGTCGCTGGCGCCGTCGACCACCCAGATGCGCAGGTCCGCCTCGCCGGCCCAGGCGCGGGCCCGGCGCACGCCCTCGGCCTCGATCTCGTCATGGGTGTCGCGCAGGCCGGCGGTGTCGGCGAGCAGCGCCTTGTAGCCGGCCAGGCGTATCGGAACCTCGATCACGTCGCGGGTGGTGCCCGGCGTGGCGGTGACGATCGCCGCCTCGCGGCCGGCCAGGGCGTTGAGGATGGTGCTCTTGCCGGCGTTGGGGGCGCCGACCAGGGCGATGCGGAACCCCTCGCGCACCCGCTCGCCGCGCTTCACGTCGGCGACCGCCAGCTCCAGCTCGGCGATCAGGTCCTGCAGCACCGGCCGCGCGCGGGCGGCGACGTCGGCGGGCACCTCCTCGTCGGGAAAGTCGACGGCGGCCTCGAACATGGCCAGGGCCTCGATCAGCCCCTCGCGCCAGCGGGCCTGGGCCAGGCCGAGCGCGCCGCCCAACTGGTCGAGGGCCTGGCGGCGCTGGGCCTCGGTCTCGGCCTCGATCAGGTCGGCGACCCCCTCGGCCTGGGCCAGGTCGAGCTTGCCGTTCTCGAACGCGCGGCGGGTGAACTCGCCCGGCTCGGCCAGGCGCAGGCCCTGGGCGGCGAGCGCCTCCAGCAGGCCGGCGACCACGGCCGGGCCGCCGTGCACGTGAAACTCGGCGGCGTCCTCGCCGGTGTAGCTGGCCGGCCCCGCGAACCACAGCACCAGGGCCTGGTCGATGGCGCGCCCCGCGGCGTCCTTCAGGGTCCGCAGCGCCGCCTCGCGCGGCTTGGGCAGCCTGCCGGCCAGGGCGCGAACGGCATGGCCGGTCTGCGGGCCGGACAACCGCACGACCGCGACCGCCGATCGCCCGGCGGCGGTGGCGGGCGCGAAGATGGTGTCGGTCATTTGGAGCGGTTGGCGCCCATGCCGGCGTCGACGGCGGCGTTCATCAGGTTGCGGAACTGCTCCTGAGCCCCGACCCCGAAGGCCGTCCAGTTCTTGATCAGCTCGTCCGGCGACAGCATGGCCATGTTGGACGTCATGCGTTTCTGCATCTCTTCGACGAGCTTGTCGTTGAGACCGGTGACGTCCGGCAGGCCGAGGAAGGCGCGCGCCTCCTGCGGGGAGCAGTCGATTTCAATCGTCATCTTCATGCGGATAACTCTACAGCCGACGTGATGCTTGACCACATTGTTATGAGCGCAGCCGGGGCCTCCGCGCTAGTAGCCCCGGCAGGGCCTTAAGTTTTTGAGACGGGAGCTACCGATGGGTGAGACCACCACCATCAAGACCGACGACGGCCAGTTCGCCGCATACGTGGCGCGACCGACCAATCCGAAGGCGCCGGCCATAGTGGTCATCCAGGAGATCTTCGGCGTGAACGCGGTCATGCGCGGCGTCTGCGACGAGCTGGCCGCGGCCGGCTTCCTGGCCGTCTGCCCGGACCTGTTCTGGCGGATCGAGCCGGGCGTCGACATCACCGACCAGTCCGAAGCCGAATGGAAGAAGGCCTTCGAGCTCTACAACGCCTTCGACGTCGAGGCCGGGGTCCGCGACATCGCCGCGACCATCGACCATGTCCGCGCCCTCCCCGAGGTCAACGGCAAGGTCGGGGCGGTGGGCTTCTGCCTGGGCGGGCTGCTCGCCTACCTGACCGCGACCCGCACCGACGCCGACGCCTCGGTCGCCTATTACGGCGTCGGGATCGAGAAGCACCTGGTCGAGAGCGAGAAGCAGGCGCATCCGCTGCTGATCCACATCGCCGAGGAGGACCAGTTCGTGCCCAAGGAGGCCCAGGCGCTGATCCTGTCGCAACTGAAGAACCACCCGCAGGTCGAGATCTTCACCTATCCCGGCCGCGACCACGCCTTCGCCCGGCAGGGCGGCGAGCACTACGACGAGGCCGACGCCAGACTGGCCGGCGGGCGCACCCTGACCTTCTTCAACCAGCACCTGGCCTGAGGGATCGCATGAAAGCCATCCAGTTCGACGCGACAGGGGGCCCCGAGGTCCTGCAGGTCGTAGACGTTCCCACGCCCGTCGCCGGGCCGGGACAGGTCCTGGTCAAGCAGCAGGCGATCGGGATCAACTTCATCGACACCTACCACCGCTCGGGCCTCTATCCGGTCAAGCTGCCCTCGCGGCTGGGCATGGAAGGGGCCGGGGTCGTGGAGGCGGTCGGCGACGGGGTGACCCGCTTCAAGGCCGGCGACCTGATCGCCTACGCCTCGGGGCCGCTCGGCGCCTATGCCGAACATCATGCGGTGGCGGCCGACCGGGCCGTGCGCCTGCCGCAGGGGGTGAGCGCCGAGGTCGGGGCCGCGGCGATGCTGAAGGGCATGACCGCCGAGTTCCTGATCCGCCGCTGCTATCGGGTGAAGGCCGGCGAGACCATCCTGGTCCACGCCGCCGCCGGCGGGGTCGGGTCGATCCTGGTCCAGTGGGCCAAGCACCTGGGGGCGAGCGTGATCGCCACCGCCGGATCGCCGGAGAAGGCGGCGCGGGCGACCTCGCTGGGCGCCGACCACGTCATCCTCTACCGCGACGAGGACGTGGCCGCCCGAGTGCGGGAGATCACCGGCGGGGCCGGCGTGCCGGTGGCCTACGACTCGGTCGGGGCCGCGACCTTCGAGGGCACGCTGGCGAGCCTGGCGCGGCGCGGGCTGTTCGTCAGCTTCGGCAACGCCTCGGGACCGGTCCCGCCGTTCGCCCCGGCCCGGCTGGCCCAGGCCGGCTCGCTGTTCTTCACCCGGCCGACCATGGGCGACTACCTGGTCACCACCGCCGAGCTGGACGAGAGCGCCGGGGCGCTGTTCGAGGTCATCGCGTCCGGCGCGGTGAAGATCGACATCGGCCAGACCTTCCCGCTCAGCGAGGCGCGCCGGGCCCACGAGGCGCTGGAGGGCCGCGAGACGGTCGGGGCGAGTTTGCTGGTTCCGTAGGCCCCTTTTCCTCCCCCATCAGGATGGGGGAGGAAAAAGCGGCCTGCGTGTTCCACGTGAAACACGTTCAGAGTCAGCGCCTTAGCTCAAAAGAAAGGGGCCCGCGTCGCCGCGAGCCCCTTTTTCGTGTCGCCTAAGGCCGGAGGCCCTAGGTGTTCATCGACTGGAAGAAGTCGTCGTTGTTCTTGGACTGGCGGAGCTTGTCGAGCAGGAACTCGATCGCGTCCTGGGCGCCCATCGGGGTGATGATGCGGCGCAGGATGAACGACTTCTGCAGGTGCTCCTTGGGGGTGATGAGGTCTTCCTTGCGGGTGCCCGACTTGATGACGTCGACGGCCGGGTAGATCCGCTTGTCGGCGACCTTGCGGTCCAGGATGATTTCCGAGTTACCGGTGCCCTTGAACTCTTCGAAGATCACCTCGTCCATCCGGCTGCCGGTGTCGATCAGGGCGGTGGCGATGATGGTCAGCGAGCCGCCCTCCTCGATGTTCCGCGCGGCGCCGAAGAAGCGCTTGGGACGCTGCAGGGCGTTGGCGTCGACACCGCCGGTCAGCACCTTGCCCGAGGACGGGACGACGGTGTTGTAGGCGCGGCCGAGACGGGTGACCGAGTCCAGCAGGATGACCACGTCGCGCTTGTGCTCGACCAGGCGCTTGGCCTTTTCGATGACCATCTCGGCGACCTGCACGTGGCGGGTGGCCGGCTCGTCGAAGGTCGAGGAGACCACCTCGCCGCGGACGGTGCGGCGCATGTCGGTGACTTCTTCCGGGCGCTCGTCGATCAGCAGGACGATCAGGTAGCACTCGGGGTGGTTGGTCTCGATGGACTTGGCGATGTTCTGCAGCATCACCGTCTTGCCGACCCGCGGCGGGGCGGTGATCAGGCAGCGCTGGCCCTTGCCGAGCGGGGCGACGATGTCGATGACCCGGCCGGTGCGGTCCTTCAGGGTCGGGTCCTGGATTTCCATGTTCAGCCGCTCGTCGGGATAAAGCGGGGTCAGGTTGTCGAACAGGACCTTGTGGCGGACGTTCTCCGGGTTCTCGAAATTGATCTGCTCGACGCTGACCAGGGCGAAATAGCGTTCGCCCTCGCGCGGGGCGCGGATGGCGCCGTCGACGGTGTCGCCGGTGCGCAGGCCGAACTTCCGGATCTGCGAGGGGCTGACATAGATGTCGTCGGGACCCGACAGGTAGTTGGCTTCCGGGCTGCGCAGGTAGCCGAAGCCGTCCTGCATGACCTCGAGCGTGCCCGAGCCGGAGATCTGCACGCCTTCCTCGGCCAGGGCCTTGAGGATCGCGAACATCATGTCCTGCTTGCGCATGGAGTTGGCGTTCTCGATCTCCAGCGTCTCGGCGAAGGAGAGCAGGTCGGCGGGCGACTTGTCCTTCAGCTCCTGGAGCGACATGCGGGTGAGCCCCATGGCGGCGATCGCGGCGGCGACCTCCGAGGGCTCGTCGTCCTCGTCCTCGGTCTCGGCGCCGGCCTCGACCTGGGCCTCTTCGGCGACGGGGGTCTCGACGACGGGAGCTTCCGGGGTTTCGACCGGGGTCTCCTCGGTCGGGGCGGGGGTGTCTTGGCTCATGATTTTACTCTGATAGCGCGGGCGGCCCGAACGGACTTCGGGCGCCGGGGGAATCGATAATGGCGCGGGGCGCGCGCCGATGAATTTTTCTAGGACCGGGCCGCGGCGGCTGATGTTCAGCGCGCGGCGCACGGGAAAAGGCGGGGCGTGGCTTCGCGGCGCGACTCCACGTGCGGTCAGCGGAACCACATGCGGGGCGGCGGGTCAAGCGTGGCCTGGGATCGCGGGGGGCTCGCCCTGCCCTGTCGTCCCGGTTTGCGGCGCAAGGCCGGGATGACATCTGTTTTTCTCCGGCGGCGGCTGGCGCAAGCTGCTCGGCGGATTTTGAAACACCAAGACCACGAAGGACA
>NZ_DAMABV010000013.1:0-94500 GCF_031984885.1 Phenylobacterium sp. | reverse complement strand
TCCGGTGTTCATGGGTCCCGGTCTTGCTGCGCAAACCGGGATGACACCTGCTTTTGCTCCGGTGGCGGCTGGCGCAAGCTGCTCGGTGGATTTTGAAACACCAAGCCCACGAAGGACACTAAGAGCACGAAGGCGCCGTGGGGGCGGATGGTGCGGTGCGAGGGGTGGAGTGCGCCTTTGGCGCATTTGTTGTGGGCGTTCTTCCCGTGTCATCCGGGAAAGCCCGCAGGGCTTGTCCGGGACCCATTCGCGCCGGGCCTGGCGAATGAGGCGCCGCCCCGCCCCAAAAGCTCAACTGACTTGATGACGCCTTGGGGGCGTCTTTAGGCCCGGCTGGCCTCGGCGTGATCCAGGATCAGCACGTCGGAGGGTTCCTCGGCGTCCATGATCTTGAGCAGGCGCGCGCGGGCGCGGTTGACGCGGCTCTTGATGGTGCCCAGCGCGCAGCCGCAGATCTCGGCCGCCTCCTCGTAGGAAAGGCCGGCGGCGCCGACCAGGATCAGCGCCTCGCGGTGCTCGTCCGGAAGTTGGGCGAGGGCGGCCTGGAGGGCGCGCATGGCGACGCTCCAGTCCTGGGTCGGCGGGGTGCGGACGTTGTTGGCGTACTCGCCGGTCTCGTCGCGGACCTCGCGGCGGCGGCGGATGATCTGGGTGTAGTAGGTGTTGCGCAGGATGGTGAACAGCCAGGCCCGCAGGTTGGTGCCGGCCTCGAACTTGTCGCGGTTGCTCCAGGCCTTGATCAGGGTGTCCTGAACCAGGTCGTCGGCGTCCGAGCCGTTGTGGCTGAGCGACCAGGCGAAGGCGCGCAGAGCCGGGATCATCGCCACCACCTCGTTGCGCCACTCGGTGTCACCGCCCATGCCGACCTCTAGACGCCCGTCGTTCCCAGGGCGGGCTTCGCACTGCGTGGCAACTCAACGCGTCCTTCGGGCAACCGTTCCGGGTTGCGCTCGGGCGGGGAGCCCCCAAATTCCAGGAACTGCGTTCGGCCTGCGACGTTTGGCGGGGCGTGCCCGGCGTCGTCGGGCGTCGGCGATTTTCGAGACAATCAGAGGCGAAGTGGAGCGGGCTGATGGCGTCTTTCGAAAAGGCTAGGCTTGCGCCCGCGCCGGCGCGCGCCGCACGGGCGCGGAGCGCGGGCGGCCCCTATCGCAAGGTCCGCGAGGCGAGCGTGGCGCTGAGCGCGCACCTCTCGGCCGAGGACCAGGGCGCCCAGTCGATGCCCGACGCCAGCCCGGTCAAGTGGCACCTGGCGCACACCACCTGGTTCTTCGAGACCTTCCTGCTGGTCCCGCACCTGCCGGGCTATCGCATTTTCGATCCGGCCTTCGCCTACCTGTTCAACTCGTATTACGAGGCGCTGGGCCCGCGCCAGCCGCGGCCGCAGCGCGGCCTGCTGACCCGGCCGTCCCTGGCGCAGGTGCTGGCCTATCGCGCCCATGTCGACGAGGCGATGGGGCGGCTGCTGGCGGCGGCGCCCGAGGCGATCGCCGAACTGGTCGAGCTGGGGCTGGCGCACGAGGAGCAGCACCAGGAACTGATCCTGATGGACGTGCTGCACCTGTTCGCCCAGTC
The DNA here is from genome assembly GCF_031984885.1 of Phenylobacterium sp. Classification (GTDB taxonomy): domain Bacteria; phylum Pseudomonadota; class Alphaproteobacteria; order Caulobacterales; family Caulobacteraceae; genus Phenylobacterium. Next base: position 92,925 of record NZ_DAMABV010000013.1, on the reverse strand, counting down.
GCCGCTGAAGCCGGCCTATGCGCCGGCGCCGGCGCTGCCGGTGGGGCGCGATCCGGGACCGGCGGCCGAGATCGCGTTCGACGGCGGGCTGGTCGAGATCGGCCACGCCGGCGAGGGCTTCGCCTTCGACAACGAGGGGCCGCGGCACAAGGTCTATCTGGAACCCTATCGGCTGGCCGACCGGCTGGTGACCAACGGCGAGTGGCTGGCCTTCATCGCCGACGGCGGCTACCGGCGGCCCGAGCTGTGGCTCTCGGAGGGCTGGGCGCGGGTCCAGGCCGAGGGCTGGGAAGCGCCGCTCTACTGGGAGCGGGGCGAGCGCGGCTGGCTGGCCATGACCCTGCAGGGGCGGCGGGCGATCGCGCCGCACGCGCCGGTGACGCATGTGAGCTTCTACGAGGCCGACGCCTATGCGACCTGGGCCGGGGCGCGGCTGCCGACCGAGGCCGAATGGGAGCACGCGGCCCAGGACCTGCCGACCAGCGGCAACATGCGCGAACAGTTGCAGTACGGCCCGGCGGCGGCCAGATCGACGCCGGGCCTGCGCCAGATGTTCGGCGACGTGTGGGAGTGGACCCGCAGCGCCTATTCGCCCTATCCCGGCTTCCATCCGGCCGCAGGCGCGGTGGGCGAGTACAACGGCAAGTTCATGATCGGCCAGATGGTGCTGCGCGGCGGCTGCTGCGCGACGCCGGCGGGCCATGTGCGGGCGAGCTATCGCAACTTCTTCTATCCGCATCAGCGGTGGATGTTCTCGGGGGTGCGGCTGGCCTGGGACGGCCCGCCCCGGCCGGCGGACGGGGCGGCCGACCCCGGGTTCGCGCGCGACGTGGCCGAGGGCCTGTCGCGGCCGCAGAAGACGCTGCCGGCCAAGTATTTCTACGACGCCGAGGGCTCGCGCCTGTTCGAGGCGATCACCGAGCTGCCGGAATATTATCCGACCCGGACCGAGCTGGCGCTGATGCAGGCCAAGGCCGGGGAGATGGCCTCGGTGATCCCGGACGGCGCGACCCTGGTGGAGTTCGGCAGCGGGGCCAGCACCAAGACGCGGCTGCTGCTGGACGCCGCGCCGCAACTGGCGACCTATGCGCCCATCGACATCAGCAGCAGCGCGCTGGAGGCGGCGGCCGCGGCGATTGGGCGGGACTATCCGGGTCTGAAGGTCGCGCCGCTGGCGGAGGACTTCACCAAGGCCCTGGCCCTGCCCCCGGAGGCGGGGCATCCGCGGATCGGCTTCTTCCCCGGCTCGACCATCGGCAACTTCACGCCGGCCGAGGTGGAGCGGTTCCTGTCAGGCGCGCGCCGCCTGCTGGGCGAGGACGCGGCGTTCCTGGTGGGCATAGACCTGGTGAAGGACGAGGCGACGCTGGTGGCGGCCTATGACGACGCCCAGGGCGTCACCGCGGCGTTCAACCTCAACCTGCTGACCCGGATCAACCGGGAGCTGGAGGGAGACTTCGACCTGTCGGGGTTCCAGCACCGCGCGGTCTGGAACGCGGCGGAGAGCCGGATGGAGATGCATCTGGTGAGCGTGCGCGACCAAGTCGCCAGGGCGGCGGGCCGGTCGTTCCGGTTCGCGGCGGGCGAGACCATCCACACGGAGAACTCCTACAAGTTCACGCTGGAGGGGTTCGCCAGGCTGGCGGCCGCTGCGGGCTGGAAGCTGGAGCGGCGCTGGGAAAGCGCCGCCCCGAGCTTCGCAGTCGTGCTGCTGAGCGCCTGAAGACCGAGCGGCGCCCCCCGCCGCTCGCCTCGGGTTTCAGCTTTCGAGCCGGTCGCCACGGCTGCGGCCGCCGCCGCGCGAGGACTCACCGCCCTTGCGGCCGGCGGAAGCGGCCAGATCGCGGTCCTTGGCGAAGCTGCGTTTCTCGCCAGGCACGCTGGCGCCGCCCTTGCGCGCGATCTCGCGGCGGCGTTCCGGATTCATAGCTGCAAATCCACGACGTGATTTCGGCTTGGCGGTCGGTTCAAGATCCATGAGCGGCTCCTCTATGCATCGACCGTCGCGGGGAGGGCGGTCGACGCCTCGCTGTCCCTTACGGTCAAGCAAACTCGCCAAGGGCGAAGGAGGTTGCGCGTAAAATGCGATTGGCCGCTGCGACTATTCGCGCCGCAGGGCCTCGATCGGATCGAGCCGGGCGGCCCGCCAGGAGGGATAGGCGCCGAACACCAGGCCGACCAGGGTCGAGAAACCCAAGGCCACCGGGCCGGCCCAGGCGGGGATGGCGGCCGGCCACGAGCCGAGCCTGGCGATCGCCGTCGCGCCGCCGACCCCGATCAGCAAACCGATCAGCCCACCGACCAACGACAACGTGATCGCCTCGAGCGCGAACTGGACCAGGATGTCCGAGCGCCTGGCGCCAAGGGCCATGCGCAGGCCGATCTCGCGCGTCCGCTCGGTCACCGCGACCAGCATGATGTTCATGATGCCGACGCCGCCCACGACCAGCGACACCGCCGCCACCGCCGCCAGCAGGGTGGTGAAGGTCGAGACCGCCGCCTGCGAGGCCTGGAGGATCGAGGCCATGTTCTGGGTCTGGAAATCGTCGTCGTCGCCCGGCCGGATGCGGTGCAGTTCGCGCAGCAGGGTGGAGGTGTCCTCCTGCACCCGGTCGAGGCTGTCGCCGTCGGCGGCCTTCACATAGATGGTCTGGACCGTGTCGCCGCGGGCGCGGCGGCCGACGATGCGCGAGCGCACCGCCTCCAGCGGCCCCAGCACGATGTCGTCCTGGTCCTGGCCGAAGCCCGACTGGCCCTTGGAGGTCAGCACCCCGATCACCTCGAAGGGGACGCCGCGCACGCGCACCCGCCGGCCGAGCGGATCGAGGTCGCCCCAGAGTTCGCGGGCCACGGTCTGGCCGATGACCACGACCTTGCGCCCCTGGCGCGCCTCGCGGTCGTCGAACATGCGGCCGGTGGCGATGGAGAGGTCGCGGGCGTCGAGATAGTCCTCGGTGACGCCCTCGATCCGGGTGTTCCAGTTGGCGCCGTCGGCGGCGAGCTGGGCCTGGCCGCGGACGACGGGCGCGACGGCGACCACGCCCTCCACCTGCTTGGCGATGGCCTCGGCGTCGGAGTCGCGCAGGGTCTGGCCCGAGCCGGCCGCGCCCATGACGAAGCCGCCGCCGCCGCCGGCGCGCGCGGCGCCGGGCGAGACGATGATCAGGTTGGAGCCCAGGCCGGCGATGGTCGAGGTCACCCGCTGCTGCGCGCCCAGGCCGATGGAGGTCATCATCACCACGGCGGCGACGCCGATGACCACGCCGAGCGAGGTCAGGGCCGAGCGCATCGGGTGGGCGATGATCGCCCCGGTCGCGAAGCGCAGGAGCTCGACGGCCCTCATGGCGCGGCCTCGCGCACGTCCTCGACCACCAGGCCGTCGCGGAAGGCGATCCGGCGGCGCGCCTGGGCGGCGACCTCGAGGTCGTGGGTGACCAGGATCAGGGTCAGCCCCTCGCTGTTGAGCTGCTTGAAGAGGGCCAGGACCTCCTGGCCGGTGTGGGTGTCGAGGGCGCCGGTCGGCTCGTCGGCCAGCAGCAGGTCGGGAGAGTTGGCCAGGCTGCGGGCGATGGCCACGCGCTGCTGCTGGCCGCCGGAGAGCTGGGTCGGCTTGTGGCCCTTGCGGGTCCCGAGGCCGACGCGGTCGAGCAGCACCGCGGCCCGTTCGCGCCGTTCCCTGGGCTCCAGCCCCGCATAGATCATCGGCAGCTCGACGTTCTGCAGCGCGGTCAGGCGCGGCAGGAGCTGGAAGGACTGGAAGACGAAGCCGATCCGGCGGCGGCGGAAGGCGGCCAGCTCGTCGTCGCTGAAGGCGCCGACGTCCTCGCCGTCGAAGCGGTAGACGCCGCTGGAGGGACGGTCGAGGCCGCCCAGGATGTTCATCAGCGAGGACTTGCCCGAACCGGACGGCCCGATGACGGCGACGTTCTCGCCGCGGGCGATCGAGAGGGTGACGCCGGCCAGGGCGGCCACCTGTTCCTCGCCCATCACATAGAGCTTGCGAAGGTCGGTGAGCTCGATCACGGGCTACATCCGCACGCGCACCGGCGCGCCGCCGCCCGGGCCGCCCATGGGCGCGCCGGCCTTGACCTTGGGCTTGGGGCCGCCGCCGGTGATCACCTGGTCGCCGGCCTTGAGGTCGCCGGTGCGGATCTCGGTGGAGGAGCCGTCGGTGGCGCCGACCCGCACCGGGACGGGAACCGGCTTGCCCTCGCGCAGGACGTAGACGACGCCGCCCGTGAAGCCTTCGCCGTCGCCGCGGCCGCCCTGTTGCAGGGTCGCGCGCAGGGCCGCGAGCTTCTGCTTCTGGGCCGGCTTGAGCGAAGGTTCGAGCTTGGCCAGGGCTTCGGCCGTATTCTTGGCCATGGCCTCACGCACGGCGGCGCGGTCGCCGCCGGCCTGGGCGAGCAGCGCGGCGGACTTCTGGCGCAGCTCGGCCTGGATGGCTTCCCACGCCTTCTGCTGGGCGGCGTCGAGATCGAGCTGCTGGACGACGCGCTGGCCCATGCCGCCGCGGTTGGCCGGCTGGCCGCGACCGGCGCCGGGCGGGCCGCCGCCCATGCCGGGAGGCCCGAAACCGGGCGGACGGGCGGGCTGGGCGTTGGCGCTGGGCGGGGTCCAGCGCAGGGCCGCGGCGGGAACCTTCATGACGTTGGGCTTCTGCTGCAGCACGATGTCGGCGTTGGCGGTCATGCCGGGCAGCAGCTTGCCCCGCGGATTGTCGGCCTGGGCCATGACCACGTAGGCGACGACGTTCTGGTCGGTGACCGGCTGCTTGCGCACCTGGGTGACGACGCCGGTGAAGTTGTCGTCCGGGAAGGCGTCGACGGTGAACTTCACGGCCTGGCCCTCCTGGACCTGGCCGATGTCGGCCTCGTCGACCGAGATCTTGACCTCGACCTTGGAGAGGTCCTGGGCGATGCGGAACAGCACCGGGGCCTGCAGGCTGGCGGCGACGGTCTGGCCCGGCTCGATCTGGCGGTCGACGATGACGCCGTCGATGGGCGCGACGATCGAGGTGCGGGCGAGATCGACCTGCTGGCTGCGCAGGGCGGCCTGGCTCTGGGCGATGCGGGCGCGGGCGGCGTCGACCCCGGCGCGGGCCGTGCCGAACGCGGCCTGGGAGACGTCCAGCACCGAGGGCGAGTAGACGCCCTGGGCGACCAGGGTCTTCTTGCGGTCGTAGTCGGCCTGGGCCTGGGCGAGCTGGGCCTGCGCCTGGGCCAGCGAGGCCTGGCCGGCGGCGATGTCGGCCCGGCTCTGGGCGACGCGCGATTCATAGGTCTGGGGATCCAGTTCGGCGAGCACCTGGCCGCGCTTGACCACGTCGTTGAAGTCGGCGCTCACGCGGATGATCTGGCCGGAGATCTGGGAGCCGACCTCCACCGTCACCAGCGCCTCCAGCGTGCCGGAGGCCGAGACCGAGCGGGTGATCGCGCCGGTCTCCACCGCGGCGGTGCGATAGGGGTCCTTGGGCGCCTTGGGCCGCAGCAACTGCCACCCGCCGAGCCCGACGGCGACCAGGGCGACCAGGGCCGCGAGGATCATCCAGATCGGCGGGCGCCGGCGCCGGGCGGGACGGGGCGGGAGCTGGCTCATGCGGCGGGCGTCTCCGAAGCAGGGTCGATCTGGAAGACCAGACCGGCGTTACGCGACGATTTCACACGGGCGGCGGTCTTTGCGCCCCGGCAACACTCTAGATCGGCAACTGGACGCGGGCGGTCAGGCCGCCGCCGGGCCGGTTGGTCAGCACCACGTCGCCGCCGTGACCGCGCGCCACCGAGCGGACGACGGCGAGGCCCAGGCCAATGCCGCCCGTCTGGCGGCTGCGCGAGGGTTCGCGCCGGTAGAAGGGCTCGAAGACCCGCTCGACCTCCTCGTCCGGAATGCCGGGGCCGTCGTCCTCGATCTCGACGATGGCGCTGGAGCCCTCGGCGTAGACGCGGGCGCGGGCGCGGTCGCCGAACTTCACGGCGTTCTCCAGCAGGTTGTTGAACAGCCGGCGCAGGGCCAGGGGATCGCCCTCCAGCACGACCTTTTGGCCGCGCTCGACCTGCGTGTCGGCGCCGGTCTCGGCCATCTCGTCGCAGACGCTCTCCAGCAGCGAGGAGAGCTCCAGCGGGGTGCGCTCGCCCGGGCGGCTGGTGTCGCGCACGAAGGTCAGGGCCGCGGAGATCATCTCCTCCATCTGGTCGATGTCGGCCGCCATCTTGGCGCGGACGTCCTCGGGCACGTTCTCGATGCGGAAGCGCAGGCGGGTAAGGGGGGTGCGCAGATCGTGGGCGATGGCCCCGACCATGGCGGTGCGGTCCTCGACATAGCGGCGCAGGCGCTCCTGCATGTCGTTGAAGGCCTTCACGGCGATGCTGATCTCGGCCGAGCCGCGCAGCGACAGCGGCGGGGCGCGCGGGTCGCGGCCCAGGCGCTCGGCGGCGTCGGTGAACAGGCGGATCGGGGCCGAGAGCCGGCGCGCGAAGACGAAGGCCACCGGGGTCATGGCCAGGGCCGAGAGCACGAACAGCAGGACGATCCGCTGCTGCCAGGGGTCCAGGCCGATGCCGCGCGACGGGTACATGACCTTCCAGCGGCCGTCGGGCTGCTGGACGGCGACCTTGAAGGGGGCGACGAGGAAGTGTTCCTCCTGGACGCCGCCCTCGCGGGCCATGCGGTCGCGGATCACCCGGAACACCCGGCGGTCCGAGAAGGGGAAGCGCGAGGTGGAGGCGAGCATCACGCGCTCGACCGGCACGCCCAGCCCCTCGGCCAACTGGGCGCGGATCTTGGGCGTTATCCGCCCGTCCATGGCGAGGGACGGCGGCTCCTTGGCGATGACGATCTCGAGCGGGTGGCGCTCGGTGAAGGTCGGGGGATTGCCGCGGAAGGTCTGGACGATCTCGCTGATGCGGTAGAAGTCGGGGGCGGGCGGGGGCAGGTTGAACAGCAGGAACAGGCTGATCGCCTGGGCGGCGACCAGGCTGAGCCCGATCAGCGCCAGGAGTTGCCCGAACAGGGACGCCGTCGGCCGCCCGGCCCACGTCCGCGTCATGTGCGCTTCACCTTGGCGGTGAACATGTAGCCTTCGTTGCGGATGGTGCGGATCAGGTCCTGGCCGCCGCCGCCGTCGTCCAGCTTGCGGCGCAGGCGGCTGATCTGGACGTCGATGGCGCGGTCGAAGGCCTCGGAGTCGGGGCCGCGGGCGAACTCCAGCAACTGATCGCGGGTCAGGACGCGCTGCGGACGCTCCACGAAGGTGCGCAGCAGCGAGAACTCGCCGGAGGACAGGTTGACCACCACGCCCTGCGGCGAGCGCAGTTCGCGGCGGACCAGGTCGAAGCGCCAGCCGGCGAACTCGCAGGCCGCCCCGCCGGTCGTCGAGGCCTGGCCGCGCTGCTCGGCGCGGCGCAGCACGGCGCGGACACGGGCCAGCAGCTCGCGCGGATTGCAGGGCTTGGAGAGGTAGTCGTCGGCGCCGAGCTCCAGGCCGACGATGCGGTCGGTGTCCTCGCCCATGGCCGAGAGCATGATGATCGGCGGACCCTCGCCGACCGCCAGCCGGCGGCAGATGGCCAGGCCGTCCTCGCCCGGCAGCATCACGTCCAGGACGATCAGGTCGATGGGGCCGCGCTCCAGCGCCTGCTCCATCTCGCGTGCGTCGCCGGCGGTCTCGACCTGGTAGCCGTGCTTGCCCAGGAAGTCGGAGACGACGTCGCGGATGCCCGGGTCGTCGTCGACCATCAGGATGCGGGCGCTGGCGGACGCCGCGGACTGTTCGGTGCGTGTATCCATCCGGGGCATTTTCAACCCCCCGCGTAACGCTCAGATTTCACGACTGAAAGCATTACGCGCCCGCCAGCACCTCGTCGGCGACGAAGGGATTGGTGCGGCGTTCCTGGCCGAAGGTCGACATCGGGCCGTGGCCGGGGACGAAGGCGACGTCGTCGCCCAGCGGCCACAGCTTGCCGGTGATCGAGTCGATGAGCTGCTGGTGGTCGCCGCGCGGGAAATCCGTGCGGCCGACGGAGCCCTGGAACAGCACGTCGCCGACCTGGGCGAAGCGGGCCTGGCGGTGGAAGAAGACCACGTGGCCAGGGGTGTGGCCGGGGCAGTGGTAGACCTCGAATTCCGTCTCGCCCAGCGACACCGTGTCGCCGTCCGCGAGCCAGCGGTCGGGGGTGAAGGAGCGGGCGTCGGGCATGCCCCACTTGGCGCCCGAGGCGGTGATCTCGTCGATCCAGAACGAATCGTCGGGGTGCGGACCCTCGATCGGCGCGCCGGTCGCCGCCTGCAGGGCGGCCGCGCCGCCGGCGTGGTCGAGGTGGCCGTGGGTGATCCAGATCTTCTCGAGCGTGAGGTCGTGGGCCTTGAGCGCTTCGAGCAGGCGCGGGACCTCGCCGCCCGGATCGATGACGGCGGCCTTCAGCGTCCTGGCGCACCAGACGATGGTGCAGTTCTGCTGGAGCGGCGTGACGGGCGCGATCAGGGCGCGGATGGGAGGCTCGGCTTGCATGGCCCCTAACATCGGGCCTGGAGCGCAATAAGAAAAGGCCCGGGACGAACCCGGGCCTTTCCATGTCAGTGCTGCCGATCGCCGGGCGCCGGGGCGCCGGGCATCGGCGCGACGGGCCCGGGAGGCGCGTCGGGCGAGAGTTCCGGCACGTCGACGACGCCGCGGCCCACGTGGCTCTTGCGGTAGCCGTAGAGGAAGTAGACCACCAGGCCGACGGCGGCCCAGGCCAGGAACAGCAGCTTGGTCTCGGTCGACAGGCTGAAGAACAGGTAGACGCAGCCGGCCGCCGCCAGCGGCGCGACGACGACGATCGCCGGCGTGCGGAACGGACGCTTGCGGCCAGGATCGGTCCTGCGCAGCACCAGCACCGCGATCGCCACCATCGCGAAGGCGAACAGCGTGCCGGAGTTGGAGATGTCGGCCAGCACCCCGACCGGGAAGAAGGCGGCGAACAGCGAGACGAACACGCCGGTGATGATGGTGATGATGTGCGGGGTGTGGAAGGTCGGGTGGACCTTGGACAGCACCGCCGGCAGCAGGCCATCGCGGCTCATCACGAAGAAGATGCGGGTCTGGCCGAACATCATCATCAGGATGACCGAGGGCAGGGCCAGGCCGGCGGCCAGGCCGAGCAGGTTGCCGATCTGCGGCCAGCCGATCGAGCGCAGGGTCCAGGCCAGGGCTTCCTTGGAGCAGACCACGTGAGCGTCGCCGGCGGCCTTGCAGGCGGCGGTCAGCTCGGGGCTGCCGGGGCGCAGGCCCGCGCCCGCGGCGTCGGTCAGCGGCTGGGCGCCGACCGTGCCGATGACCCCGGTGGCGACCAGGATGTAGAAGATGGTGCAGATGCCGAGCGAGCCGATCAGGCCGATGGGCATGTTGCGCTGGGGGTTCTTGGTCTCTTCGGCCGCGGTCGAGACCGCGTCGAAACCTACGTAGGCGAAGAAGATCGAGGCCGCCGCCGCCGAGACGCCGGCCATGCCGAGCGGTGCGAACGGATGGAAGTTCTCCATGTTGATCACCGGCAGGGCCAGGACGATGAAGAGGCTGAGGGCCGCGACCTTCACGGCCACCAGGATGGCGTTGACGGTCGCCGATTCCTTGGTGCCGATCACCAGCAGGCCGGTCACCGCCAGGGCGATCAGCGCGGCCGGCAGGTTGACGATCCCGCCGTCCATCGGCCCGAGGACCAGGGCGTTGGGTATGTCGATGTGGAAGGCGTGCTCGACCAGCCCGACCACGTAGCCGGACCAGCCCACCGACACCGCGCCGGCGGCGACGGCGTATTCGAGGATCAGCGCCCAGCCGACCATCCAGGCCAGCAGTTCGCCCATGACGGCGTAGCTGTAGGTGTAGGCGGACCCGGAGACCGGGACCATGGACGACATTTCGGCGTAACAGAGCGCGGCGACCGCGCAGACGAAGCCGGCGATGATGAAGCTCGCGATCATGCCGGGGCCGGCCTTCTGCGCCGCTTCGGCGGTCAGCACGAAGATCCCGGTGCCGATAATCGCCCCGATCCCAAGCATGGTAAGCTGAAACGCGCCCAGCGACCGATGCAGCGATTTCTTTTCTGCGGTCGCAAGAATCGCGTCGAGCGATTTAACTCGCCACATATTTCCTCCAGGAGAATCCGGGCGGCCCCCGCCGCGCGGTCTTGATTTGGCGTTACGTGGCCCCTTCGGAACCTTGCGGTCAAGCGCCAAGCCGTCGCCGCCCAATTGCGCCAAAGCGGGCGCCCGCGCGATGAGCGTCCGTCTTGGCCCGGCAGGCAGGCGCGGCTAGACCACGGCATGCTTCCAGTAGAGGAAATTTTGCCCGCCCTGCAGGCGGCGCTGGCCGAACGGACCGCCGCGGTGCTGGTGGCGCCGCCGGGCGCGGGCAAGACCACCCTGGTCCCGCTGCGGCTGCTGGATGCGCCGTGGCTGGCCGGGCGCAAGATCGTGATGCTGGAGCCGCGGCGGCTGGCGGCGCGGGCGGCGGCCGAGCGCATGGCCAGGACCCTGGGCGAAAAGGTCGGCGAAACAGTCGGTTATCGCGTGCGGATGCAGTCGCGCGTCTCGGCCCGGACCCGCATCGAGGTGGTCACCGAGGGCGTCTTCAGCCGGATGATCCTGGCCGATCCGAGCCTGGAGGGCCTGGGCGCGGTGATCTTCGACGAGTTCCACGAGCGCAGCCTGGACGCGGACCTGGGGCTGGCGCTGGCGCGCGACGCGCAGGGCGTGCTGCGCGAGGACCTGCGCATCCTGGTGATGTCGGCGACCCTGGACGGGGCGGCGGTGGCGCGGCTGCTGGACGCGGCGCCGGTGATCGAGAGCCAGGGCCGGGCGTTTCCTGTGGATACCCGCTATCTCGGCCGCGACGAGCGGCTGCGGCTGGAGGAGCGGACGGTGCGGGCCGTGGAGCGCGCCCTGGCCGAGGAAACCGGCAGCATCCTGGTCTTCCTGCCCGGCCAGGGGGAGATCCGCCGCACGGCCGAGCTGCTGGCCGAGCGGCTGCGGCGGCCGGACGTGCGGATCGCTCCGCTGTACGGCGCGCTGGACCCGGCCGAGCAGGACGCGGCCATCAGCCCGGCGCCGGCCGGGGTGCGCAAGGTGGTGCTGGCGACCTCGATCGCCGAGACCAGCCTGACCATCGAGGGGGTGCGGGTGGTGATCGACTGCGGGCTGGCGCGGGTTCCGCGCTTCGACCCGGCCAGCGGCCTGACCCGGCTGGCGACGGTGAGGGTCAGCCGCGCGGCGGCCGACCAGCGGCGCGGCCGGGCCGGGCGGACCGAACCGGGCGTCGCCTACCGATTGTGGGACGAGGCCGAGACCCGCGCCCTGCCGGCCTTCGCCGATCCCGAGATCCTCGACGCCGACCTCTCGGGCCTGGCGTTGGACCTGGCGCGCTGGGGCGCGCGCGATCCCAAGGACCTGGCGTTCCTCGATCCGCCGCCGGCGGCGGCGTTCAACGAGGCGCGTTCGCTGCTGCGGCGGCTGGAGGCGCTGACCGCGGAGGGCGTGCTGACCGCCCACGGCGAGGCGCTGAGCGAGTTCCCGCTGGCTCCGCGGCTGGCGCACATGGTGCTGAAGGCGGGCGCGACGGGGCAGGCGGGCCGGGCGGCGCTGATCGCGGCCCTGGTCACCGAGCGCGGCCTGGGCGGGCGCGACGCCGACCTGCGCCACCGGCTGGAGGGGCTGGGCCGCGACCGCTCGCCCCGGGCGCGGGACGCGCGGAGCCTGGCCGAGCGCTGGGCCTCGCTGGCCGGCCGGCCGGGCCGCGGCGAGCCGCTGGACGACGGGCTGCTGCTGGCCTTCGCCTATCCCGAGCGGATCGCCAAGGCGCGGGGCGGGACGGGCGAGTTCCAACTGGTCAGCGGCCGTGGGGCGTTCGTGGAGCCCACCGACGCCCTGGCCCGCGAGAAATGGCTGGCGATCGCCGAGCTGGGCGGCGGCGAGCGCCGCGACCGCATCCTGCTGGCCGCGCCGGTCGACGAGGCGGAACTGACGGCCGCCTTCCGGGACCAGCTCGAGGTCGAAGATCGGCTGGACGAGAGCGGCGGCGGGCGGCTGCGGGCCAGGCGGCTGACGCGGCTGGGCCGCATCACCGTGCGCGAGGAGATCGACGAGAACCCCGATCCGGCGCTGATCGCCGCGGCGCTGGCGGCGCGCGTGCGGGCCGAGGGGCTGGGGCGGCTGCCCTGGGGCGAGGCGGCGCGCTCGTTCCGCCAGCGCGGGGCGTTTCTGCGGGCGAGCAGCCAGGACTGGCCCGACCTGAGCGACGAGGCGCTGCTGGCGCGGCTGGACGACTGGCTGACGCCGCTGCTCACGGGCGTGCGCTCGCTGGGCGCCTTGAAGCCCGACGTGCTGGACGGGGCGGTGCGGGCGCTGGTCCCGTGGGAGCTGCAGCGCAAGCTGGAGGCTTCGGCGCCCGCGCGCTGGACGGCCCCGACCGGCAACAGCTTTTCCATCGACTACGGCGCCGAGGGCGGCCCGCGGGTGGACGTGCGGGTGCAGGAGGTGTTCGGCCTGACCGTGCATCCGACCGTGGCCGGGACGCCGCTGACCCTGTCGCTGCTGTCGCCGGGCCATCGCCCGATCCAGACCACCAAGGACCTGCCGGGGTTCTGGGGCGGGTCCTGGAAGGACGTGCGCTCCGACATGCGCGGGCGCTATCCCAAGCACGTCTGGCCCGAGGACCCGGCCAACACCGCCCCGACCGCGCGGGCCAAGCCGCGGGGGACGTAGGGCAAGGCTGTCGCGGAAGGTGGCGGCGAGCTTCACCCTTCTCCCCTTGCGGGAGACGGAAAGCCAAGCGGATCTAGGTCGCGGCGTAGATCATGATGCCGGTGGCGACGGAGAGGTTGAGGCTGTCGGCGCGGCCGCGCATGGGGATCTTGACGTTGACGTCGCAGAGGGCGGCCATTTCGGGCGTCAGGCCCTGTTGCTCGTTGCCCATCAGGATCATGGCCGGCCTGGCGTAGCTCGCCTGGCGGTGATCGACGTCGGCGGTGAGCAGCGTGCCGACCACCGAGCCGGGCCAGGACGAGCGCCAGCCGGCGAACTCGGCCTCGGTGGCCTTGACGATCGGCACGGCGAAGATCGAGCCCATGGTGGCGCGGACCGCCTCGACCGAGAACGGGTCGCAGCACTCGCCGACCAGGATCACCGCGCCGCAGCCGGCGGCGTCGGCGGTGCGCACGATGGTCCCGAGGTTGCCGGGGTCGCGGACCCTGTGCAGGGCCACGAAGCAGGGCGCGGCGGCCGGGTCGAGCGAGGTCAGCGGCGTATAGGTCTGGGCGAAGACGGCGACGACGGCCTGCGGGTTATCGCGGCGCGAGACCTTGGCCAGGATGTCCAGGGTGACCTCGATCACCTCGCCGCGGGCGGCCAGGGTCGCCTGGACGGCGCGCTTGAGCAGGGGATGGCCCTCGGCGTCCTTGCCGTACATCAGGATGCGCGGGGCGTGGCCGAGCTCGACCGCCTCGGTGACGATCTTCAGGCCCTCGGCGACGAACAGGCCCGACTGGTCGCGCTCCTTGCGCAGGTGCAGGCCGCGGACGGCCTTGACCGTCGGGTTGGTCAGGGAGGTGACGACGCGGCTCATGCCGACCACCGGCCGTAGAAGGACATGCCGATCTGGCGGTCGGCCGCGTCCTCGACCAGGGTCAGCTCGCCCCAGTCGATGGTCCCGCCGCGGCCGGCCAGTTTGGCCGCGCAGAGCGAGGAGAGGGCCGCCCCGGAGATCCGCTCGGCATAGGCGTTGAGCAGCAGGAAGGAGGCGTTTTCCCCGAGAAGTTCAGCGCATAGGGCCGAAAGTTCAGGCAGGTTCTCGAACAGGCGCCAGACCTCGCCGTCCGGTCCGCGCCCGTATTTGGGGGGGTCGAGGATAATGCCGTCATAGCGCGAGCCGCGGCGCACCTCGCGCTGGACGTAGCGGCGGGCGTCCTCGCAGATCCAGCGGATCGGGCGGTCGTCCAGGCCCGAAAGGGCGGCGTTCTCGCGGGCCCAGGCGATGGCCTTCTTGGAGGCGTCGACATGGGTCACGTGCGCCCCGGCCGCGGCGCAGACCAGGCTGGCGACGCCGGTGTAGCCGAACAGGTTGAGGATGCGCGGCTGGCCGGGCAGGGCGCGCACGCGCTGGTCCAGCCAGGCCCAGTTGGCGGCCTGCTCGGGGAAGAAGGCCAGGTGGCGGAAGGCGGTGAAGCGGGCGTGGAAGCGCACCTCGCCCCAGGCCATGGGCCAGCTTTCCTTGGGCTTGCCGCGGAAGCGCCACTTGCCGGCGTCCTCCTCGTCCGACGGATCGAAGACGGCGTCGGCCTTGTCCCAGGTCGCGGCGGGCAGGCGCGGGTCCCACATGGCCTGGGGTTCGGGGCGCACGACGGTGTAGGGGCCGTAGCGCTCGAGCTTGCGGCCGCCGCCGGAGTCCAGCAGGGCGTAGTCGGCCCAGCCGGTGGTGCGCATGGCGCCGGGCAGGTCGGCGACGACGGGGGCGATCCTGGTCATGGCCGCCCACTAGCCGGTTCCCAGGCTGGTGGTCCAGCCCTGCGAAGGGCTCAGCGGCCTTGCAGGGCCGCCTCGGTGCCTTCGATCTCTTCGCGGATCCAGTCGTGGCCGTTGGCGGACAGCACGCCGTCGAGGGCGGCCATGTGCACCGACAGCCGGTCGCGGATCTCGGGATCGACGTCGCTGCGGGTCGCCATCCACTTGGCGACGAGGTGGAGTCCGAAGGCGCTGTGCAGCGCCAGGCGTTGCAGTTGGTCGTCGGGCAGTCTCATGGCCGCTCCCTCATCCAATCGGCGTGGCCGCGCGGCGTCTGTTCGGCGCCTACGGCGGAGTTTGCCCAGGAGAAACGCCCGAACGCTCGAAACGCTGCGGCTTTGCAATGCGATAGGCGGGGCGGCGTGATGCCGGCGAGCTTCCGCAAGGGCGCCCTTAGCCCCGGATTTGGCTGGCCTTTTCTTTAGTCCAGGCTTGCAACCGCGGTGGTTTTGGTTTCCGTTTGTTACAGGACGGACTCGGAAGGAATGCTGTGACCATCGCAGTGACGACGCGGCGCTCAGCCCGGAAACCCAAGGGCGACGGCCACCTCCGCCGGGCGGAGATCCTGGAGGCCGCCGAGCGCATCTTCGTGGCCGAGGGCTATGAGGGCGCGACGATCCGCAAGATCGCCGACGAGGTGGGGGTGTCCTCGACCGCGCTCTACATGCACTTCCCCGACAAGAGCTGCATCCTGCTGGAGATCTGCCAGGGGACGATCCGCAACCTGCTGGAACGCAACGCCGAGATCGCCGCCAAGCCGATGGACGCGACCAACCGCGTCAAGCTGATGCTGGACGCCTACATGCGCTGGGGGCTGGAGCACCCGAACGCCTACGAGCTGGTGTTCTGCAACGTCGCGCGCCTGGCCGCGGTGATCGGCGAGGAGGAGACGACGGCCTCGCTGGGCGACCAGTGCTATCAGGTGTTCTCCGGCGTGGTCCGCGAGATCGCCGCCGAGGGCCGGCTGCGCACCGGCACCGCCGACAGCGCCGCCCAGGCGCTGTGGACCTCGTGCCATGGCCTGGTCAGCATGATGATCGCCCGCCCGAACTTCGAATGGGCGCCGACCGACGACCTGATCCAGGTCACGCTAGACGGCCTGATGCACGGGCTGGTGGCCGACTAGGGCGGACGGCTGGAGGCTCCAGCGGAATCCTAGTCGGGCCGGTAGGCGCGCAGGAAGGTGTCGACGGCGTTGTTGACCTGGTCCTCGATCTCGGCGTCGGTCATGTCGCCGGTGATGACGCCCCAGGTGCGCGGCTGCAGCACGCCGGAGATGGTCAGGTCCTTGAACTGCTGGGCGGCGACGAAGGGGTCGGCGCGGCGCAGGACGTCCTGGTCCATGAGGTCGGCGAGGTAGGCGGCGATCTTGGTCAGGATCACCTTGGGGCCCATCTCGTAGAACATGCGGCCCAGTTCCGGGAACCGGCCGCTCTCGCCGACCACGACCCGGTGGATGCCGAGCGACTCGGGCGTCAGCAGCAGGGCCAGGAACTTGGCGGCGAAGTGCTGCAGGCGCTCGCGCACATCGTCGCCGTCGTGGTCGACGTCGAACAGGGTCTCGGCCAGGGCGCCGCACTGGCGCTGCATGACCGCCTCGAACAGTTCTTCCTTGGATTTGAAATAGTTGTAGAGCGTGCCCTTCGAGCCGCCCAGCCGCGCGGCGATGCTGGACATCGAGGTGGCGGCGTAGCCGTCGGCCAGGAAGCAGTCGCGCGCGACGTCGAGAATGCCGTCGCGGCGTTCGTCGCGGCGTTCCTCACGCTTGCTCTGGGGCGGGGCTGTCACCATCTGACCATCCTGTACGGTTTGCGCTTGACGAGGTCCAGTCCAAGGAACATATGACCGTACCGTACGGTTTTCTAGGTCCGTACTTCTCCCTAGTCGATTTCGAGACGCGGCATGGCACGCCTGATTCTCCCCCCCGTGACGGCGGCCCTCCTGTTGGCGGGCTGCGCGGCCGTTCCGAACCTGGGTCCAGCCCCCCAGGTCAGGCCCGTGCAGGCCTATGCCGCAACCTCGAGCTTCGACGCCCCGGCCGCCGAGTGGCCGGTCGACCAGTGGTGGACGAGCTATGGCGACGCCCAGCTCGACACCCTGGTCGATGAGGCGCTGGCGGGGTCTCCCAGCCTGGCGCAGGCGCAGGCCCGGGTGCGGGCGGCGCAGGCGCGGGCCCAGCAGAGCCGCGCGGCGCTGCTGCCCAGCGCCAGCCTGAACGCCCAGGCGGCGCAGACCAAGCAGAGCTAAAACAACGGCATCCCGCCGGCCTTCGTGCCGGAAGGCTACAACGACACCGGCCGGGCGACCCTGGACCTGTCGTTCGACCTCGACCTCTGGGGCAAGAACCGCGCGGCCCTGGCCGCGGCGACCTCCGATGCGACCGCCGCCGAGATGGACGCAGCGCAGGCGCGGCTTATGCTGACGACCTCGGTGGTCGGCGCCTATGCCGAACTCTCGCGCGCCTTCGCCGCCGAAGAGGCCGCCGTCCAGGCCCAGGCCAACCGCGAGGCGACCCGCAAGCTGGTGGCCCAGCGGGTCGACAACGGCGCGGCCAACCAGGGCGAGCTGCGGCAGGCCGAATCCGGCCTGGCCAGCGCCGACCAGGACCTGGCCGCCGCGCGGGAACAGGTGGGCCTGGCCCGCGACCAGATCGCCGCGTTGCTGGGCGCCGGGCCCGACCGCGGCCTGGCCATCGCCCGGCCGAGCGCGCCGGCGACCCGGGACTTCGGGCTGCCGGCCAACCTGGCGGCCGACCTGCTGGGCCGCCGCCCGGACATCGCCGCGGCGCGGCTGCGGGCCGAGGCGGCCGCCAAGCGCATCGACGTGGCGCGCAAGTCCTTCTATCCGAACGTGAACCTGGCCGGGTTCATCGGCGCCCAGTCGCTGGGCCTCGACCTGCTGACCGACAGCGGATCGGACATCGGCCAGGCGGGGCTGGCGCTCAGCCTGCCGATCTTCCAGGGCGGCCGGCTGTCGGGCGCCTATCGCGGCGCGCGGGCCGAATACGACGCCGCCGTCGCCGCCTATGACGCCGCCCTGGTCCAGGCGCTGAAGGAGGTGGCCGACGCCGCCGTCAGCGAACGGGCCCTGGCCACACGGCTGACCGCCGCCCGCGAGGCCCTGGCCAAGGGCGAGGAAGCCTATCGCATCGCCAGGATGCGTTACGAGGGCGGCCTCGACTCCTACACCGCGGTGCTGACCGCCGAGAACGCCGTGATCCTGCAGAGGCGGGCCGCCGCCGACCTGGAGTCGCGCGCCCTGACCCTTGATGCAGCTCTGGTCCGCGCCCTGGGCGGCGGATTCCGAGCCGCCTGACCCCAACCGTTTCCGTCCTCCCCCGGAAAGGCCTTCCATGCCCGACGATATCGGATCAAAGCCCCAAGCCGTGGCCGCCGCGCCCGCATCCGCGCCTGCGTCCGCCTCCGCCAACGGCGCGCGGCGTAAACGCCTGTTCCTGATCCTGGGGGGCGTGATCCTCGCCGCCGCGGTGATCTGGGGCCTCTACTGGCTGCTGGTCGCCTCGCGCTACGTCTCGACCGACAACGCCTATGTCAACGCCGACACCGCCCAGGTGACGGCCCTGGTCTCCGGCCCGATCGTGCAGACCCCGGTCGGCGAGACGGCGGTGGTCAAGAAGGGCCAGGTGATCGCGGTCATCGAGCCGGCCGACTACCAGCTCGCCGTCGACCGCGCCCGGGCCGAGCTCGGCCAGGCGCAGCGGCGGGTGGGGCAGTACTTCGCCAACGACCAGGCGCTGGGCGCCCAGACCGCGGCGCGCGCCGCCGACGTCGCGCGGGCCGAGGCCATGCTGGCCAGCGCCCGGTCGGACTTCAGCCGGGCCGAGGTCGAGTACGGCCGCCGCCGCAACCTGTCGGCCTCGGGCGCGGTGTCGGGCGACGAGCTGACCCAGGCCGAGAACCGTTTCCAGGCCGCCAAGGCCGCGCTGGCCGCGGCCCAAGCGGGGCTGGCCCAGGCCCGCGCCACCGCCGCGCAGTCGGCCGGCCAGCAGAAGGCCGCCAACGTCCTGATCGCCGGGGCCGATGTCGAGGACAATCCCGAGGTCGCCGCGGCCCGCGCCAGGCTGGCCCAGGCCGAGCTGGACCTGGCCCGCACCACCATCCGCTCGCCGGTCGACGGCGTCGTCGCCCGCAAGGCCGTGGTGGTCGGCCAGAAGGTGGCCAACGGCGCGCCGGTGATGAGCATCGTGCCCATCCAGACCGCCTATGTGGACGCCAACTTCAAGGAGGTTCAACTGCGCAAGGTGCGGCCCGGCCAGAGCGTCGAGCTGACCAGCGACCTCTATGGCAAGGGCGTGAAGTTCCACGGCAAGGTCTCGGGCCTGGCCGGGGGCACCGGCTCGGCCTTCGCGCTGATCCCGGCCCAGAACGCCACCGGCAACTGGATCAAGGTGGTCCAGCGCGTGCCGGTCCGCATCGTCCTCGACCCCAAGGAACTGGCCGAGCATCCGCTGCGGGTCGGCCTGTCCATGGACGCCGTGATCGACGTCTCGAAGTAGGATCGCGCCGGTGAGCCAGAGCCAATCGACGCCGGCGCCCCTGACCGGGATGGCGCTGCTGGTGACCGGGCTGCTGCTCGGCCTGGCCAACTTCATGGTGGTGCTGGACATCACCATCGCCAACGTCGCCGTGCCGCACATCGCCGGCGGCCTGGCGGTCTCGCCCAGCCAGGGCACCTGGGTCATCACCTCCTATGCGGTGGCCGAGGCGATCACCGTGCCGCTGTCGGGCTGGCTGGCCCAGCGGTTCGGGGCGGTGAGGGTCTTCGTGTTCGGCCTGGTCGGGTTCGGGGTCTGCTCGATCCTCTGCGGGCTGGCGCCGACCTTCGGCTTCCTGGTGTTCGCGCGGGTGCTGCAGGGCCTCTGCGGCGGGCCGATCATGCCGATGTCGCAGACCCTGCTGCTGCAGATCTTCCCCAAGGAAAAGGCGCCCCAGGCGCTGGGCCTGTGGAGCATGACCACCGTGGTCGGGCCGATCGCCGGGCCGGTCCTGGGCGGGACCATCTCCGACACCATCGGCTGGCACTGGATCTTCTTCATCAACATCCCCGTCGCCTTCGGGGTGGCGTTCCTGGCCTATCGCGCGCTGATCAAGCGCCAGGGGCCGACGCGCCGCGTGCCGGTGGACTATGTGGGCCTGGGCCTGCTGATCGTCTGGGTCGGGGCGCTGCAGGTCATGCTCGACACCGGCAAGGAGCACGACTGGTTCTCCTCGCCGTTCATCATCGGGCTGGCGGTCGTGGCGGCGGTCGGCTTCGCGGCCTTCCTGATCTGGGAGCTGACGGCGCAGAACCCGATCGTGAACCTGCGGGTGTTCCGACACCGGGGCTTCTCGATCGGGGTGACGACGCTCAGCCTCACCTTCGGGGCGTTCTTCGCCAGCGTGGTCCTCCTGCCGCTCTGGCTGCAGACCAACATGGGCTACACCGCGACCTGGGCCGGCTATGCGGCCGCGTTCCAGGGCGTGCTGGCGGTGGTGATGTCGCCGATCGTCGCCAGCCAGGTCGCCAGGCGCGACCCGCGGGCCCTGGTCTCGTTCGGGGTGTTCTGGATGGCGGGCGTCGCCATCTGGCGCAGCCACTTCGCCACCAACGCCGACTTCATGACCATCGCCCTGCCGCAACTGGCGCTGGGCTTCGCCATGCCGTTCTTCTTCATCCCGACCCAGAGCATCGCGCTGGGGGCGGTGGACGAGGAGGAGACGGCGGCGGCGGCCGGCATCGCCAACTTCCTGCGGGTGGTGGCCGGGGCGTTCGCGACCTCGCTGATGACCACTTCCTGGGAGAATGACGCCAGCGCCAAGCGCTCGGAGCTGGCGGGCGCGCTCAACCAGCCGCAGGCGGCGCTGGATGGCCTGGTCGCCCAGGGCTTCTCGCCCAGCCAGGCGCTGGGGCAGCTAGAGGGCCTGGTGCAGAGCCAGGCGGTGATGCTGTCGACCAACCAGATGTTCATCGCCACGGCCGTGGTCTTCGTCGTCGCCGCGACGACGATCTGGCTGGCCCCGCGGCCCAAGCGCGCCGCCGGACCGGGCGGCGGTCACTAGGCCTGGCGTGCGCGCGGCTTCCTGAGCGAGGCGCGGCCGGCGAGCAGGGCCTGGTCGACGATCTGCTCGATCTGGGCGAGCTTGAGCTTCTGGCCTTGCAGGCCGGCGCGGAACAGCACCGCGCCGATCATGTTGTCGACCAGGCCGGACACCTCGGGCGCGGGCAGAGCGCCCTTCAGCGCCGCGTCCAGCGCGACGAGATAGGGGCGGCGCTCGCGCTCATAGAGGGCGTCGAGGGCGACCGACAGCTCCGGGTCGCGGCGGCGGGCCTGGCTGAGTTCGGGCGTGGCCACCCCGGCCGGGCCGCCCAGGTGGCGCACGAAGCCCCACAGGTTCTCGATCAGCACCGTGCGCGGCGGGACGTGGGCGGGCAGGGCCGGGTCGGTGTCGCGGGCCGCGTTGTCCAGCATCCAGATGATCAGTTCGCGCTTGTTGGCGAAGCGGCGATAGAGGGCCGGACGGCTGCAGCCCGCGCGCTCGGCCAGGTCCTCGAAGGTCATGCCGGCATAGCCGCGCTCGGCCAGCAGCGCCCAGCCGGCCTGCATGATCGCCGGCTCCATGGACCCGTCGCGCGGGCGGCCGCGGCCGCGGCGGGCCTGGTCGGGAGCGGAGGCGGCCTGGACCTGGGGACTGTCGTCGTCGCGTAGCATCGGCGTCGCAAAACCATCATTCAATATCGTTACACGCCCGGAACGTAAATCGAGACGGCAAGGGGCGTCAATCATGTCGAGTGAGTTCTCTGGATACGCGCGATCGGTGCGGCGCGGGGTGCGCGGCCGCCATGCCGCGGGCCTGATGTCGCTGGCCTCGGTGCTGCTGATCGCAGCGCCCGCCCTGGCCGACGAGGCCGACCTGCCGGGCACGCTGGAGGAGGTGATCGTCACCGCCCAGAAGCGGGCCGAGGCGCTGGAGGACGTGCCGATCGCGATCTCGGCCTTCGGCGGCCAGGCGATCGAGCGGATGCGCCTGCGCTCGGTCGAGGAGGTGGCCAGCCTGGCCCCCAGCACCAACTACAAGAACCAGAGCCCGGCCGCGCCGAGCATCAGCATCCGCGGCATCACCTCGGACGAGTCGGGCGCGGGCTCGGAATCGGCGGTCTCGACCTATCTCGACGGCGTCGACATCAGCCGCCGCGAGGGCGCGCAGATGGCGATCTACGACATGGACCGGATCGAGATCGTGCGCGGGCCGCAGGGGACGCTGTTCGGCACCGCCTCGCAGATCGGCGGCCTCTCGCTGATCACCCGCAAGCCGCAGGAAGAGTTCGGCGGCTATGTGAACGGCGCGGTCGGCAACCTGGACTATCGGCGCGCGGAGGGCGCGCTGAACCTGCCGGTGTCGGACGTGGCGGCGTTCCGGATCGCCGGGTTCCATGAACAGCGCAAGGGCTACATCGAGAACAAGGCGGCCACCGCCGGGGACCCGCGCGACTATATGGGGCTGGACACGACGGCGGCGCGGGCCTCGTTCAAGTTCGAACCGAACGACCGTTTCAGCGCCACGGTGATCGGCTATGTACAGCACGACAACCCGACCGGCACGCAGTTCACCAGCTTCACGATCCCGACGCCGAGCCTGGGTTTCGCCGACTACCACAAGGAGACCTACCAGGCGCCGCGCAGGCCCTCGAAGTTCGAGCGCAACGTCTATGGCGGCACGCTGCTGATCGAGGCCGAGCTGAACGACAACCTGAGCTTCTCGTCGATCACCGGCTACCGCGAGTACGACTACGAGCAGTATTTCGACCTGGACGGCGGCTTCATCCCCTTCGTCGACAGCGACATCACCAACGCGACCTCGAGCTTCTACCAGGAGGCGCGGGTCAACTTCTCGGCCGGCGAGCGCCTGAAGGGCTTTGCGGGCGTCAGCTACATCCGCGATGCGGTCGACGAGACCATCGGCCTGACCTTCAGCGAGCCGATCTTCGGCATCCTGCAGTCGGGCGTCTGGGTGCTGCCGAACGGCCAGCCGAACCAACTGGTGCTGCCGCCCTCGCTGGGGATCACCCTGGACCCGGACCGGCGGGAATATCGCCAGCAGAAGGGCCGCAAGGCCGACGCCTCGGCGTTCGTGGACGTGAGCTACGACCTGACCGACCAACTCACCTTCAACGGCGGCGCCCGCTATGTGCGCAACGCGCGGCGCTTCGTCTCCAACCAGCCGGCGGTGGGGCAGGCGGGCCTGATCAAGCTGGGCGTCTACAACTCGGTTTCCGCGGCGGTGGCGGCCAGGTTCGTCGCCATCGACCCGAGCTTCAACGCCACGGACCCCCGCCACCCGCTGTTTGCGCCCTACTATTCGGCGCTGCAGGCGGCGCTGCCCGGCGCCTATGCGGCCGCCCCGAAGAACCTGATGTTCGCGGCGACCGACGGGGCGCTGGACGGCGAGGCGGACTTCGACGCGGTGCTGCCGCGCTTCTCGGCGCAGTACGACTTCGGCAACGGGCTGCACGCCTATGCGGGCGTGGCCAAGGGCCAGCGCTCGGGCTTCCTGCAGGCCGACAGCAACGGCGCGGTGGCGGCCGTCGATCCCGAGCAGCTTTGGAACTACGAGGTCGGGGTGAAGGGGGCGTTCGCCCGCTTCCGGTTCGACACCGCCCTGTTCCACTATAGCTGGACCGATTTCCAGACGATGGAACTGATCGATCCGAGCAACCCGACCCTGGGCCAGCGAGCGGTGAACGCCGGGTCGGCCAGCGCCACCGGGTTCGAGTTCGCCGGGACCTTCCTGGTGGCGAGCGGCGTCGACGCCTT
This sequence comes from Phenylobacterium sp., assembly GCF_031984885.1. GTDB lineage: Bacteria > Pseudomonadota > Alphaproteobacteria > Caulobacterales > Caulobacteraceae > Phenylobacterium. The sequence continues at coordinate 69,587 of NZ_DAMABV010000013.1, read as the reverse complement.
CGCCAACTTCTCCTACCTCGACGCCAAGTTCGACGACTTCAAGTCGTCGGAGGGGGACTTCACCGGCCACCGCTTCCGCATCTCTCCGGAGTACCAGGCGGCGATCGGCCTGAACGCCGAACGCCCGCTCAGCGGCGACCTGACCGGCTTCTTCTCGGGGCGGGTCCGCTATCAGTCGAAGGTCTATTTCGACAACGAGAACGTCGCCCCGAAGATGGACAAGAGCCACGTCTTCGTCAGCGGCAACCTGGGCGTCCGCAACGCGGCGCAGGGGTGGAGCGTGCGCCTGTTCGCCGACAACCTGCTGGACGAGGAATACCTGCTGGACGCGGGCAATTCGGGCGAGAACTTCGGCACCCCGACCGCCATCGCCGGCGCGCCGCGCACCTTCGGCCTCGAACTCGGCCTGCAGTTCTGATCCCCCATTTTCGGAGACGTTCCATGATCGGCAAGACACGCCGCTTCGTGCTGGCCCTGGCCGCCAGCGCCGTCCTGCTCACGCCCGCCGCGGCGCTGGCCCAGGACGACAGCTTCACCCTGGCGGTGATCCCGGACACGCAGAACTATGTCGACTTCACCCACCAGACGGCGGAGGGCTTTCCGTTCGACGCGCGCGAGCTGTTCTTCGAGCAGATGCGCTACATCGCCGGCCGGCTGAAGACCAACGGCGGCGACATCGCCTTCGTCACCTCGGTGGGCGACACCTGGCAGCACCAGACCAAGGCGTTCGACGAGGCGCACGCCGGCTTCGGGGTCAGCCGGGGCGCGAACCCGCTCCTCGACGCCCACTTCGCGCCGAGCGAGAAGACCCGGACCGTCGAGATGCCGACCGCCAGGCAGGGCTTCGAGATCATCGCCGGCCAGACGCCGTTCTCCGTCGTGCCGGGCAACCACGACTACGACGCGATGTGGACGGACTCGCGCTACCTGCCGATCAAGGACTTCATGAACCCCGGCGACCATCCGCGGCCCTACGGGATGCTGCATCCGGGCGGGCTGGACAACTGGCGCGAGGTGTTCGGGGCGCAGACCGAGTTCTTCAAGGACAAGCCCTGGTACGTGGCCTCGTACAACGGCGGGGCCGACAGCGCCCAGGTCTTCACGGCCGGCGGCTACCGGTTCCTGCACATCGGCCTGGAGATGGCGCCGAGCGACGACGTTCTGGAATGGGCGTCCAAGGTGATCGCCGACCATCCGGGGCTGCCGACCATCGTCAGCACCCATGACCATCTGAGCACCGACGGCCAGCGGGCTCCGAACCCGATGGTCGACATGGCCATGGTCCATCCCGAGCACAACAATCCCGAGGCGGTGTGGACCAAGTTCCTGAGCCGCCACGCGCAGATCTTCCTGGCGCTGAACGGGCACCAGCACGGCCAGGCCTATCGGGCCGACGCCGGGGCGGGCGGCGCCATGGTGCACCAGGTGCTGGCCGACTATCAGGACCGCGGCCAGACCGCGATCGCGGCCGGGGTGAAGGCGGACTGGCCGGTGGGGATCGGCGACGGCTGGATGCGGTTCATGACCTTCGACATGAGCGGCGAGACGCCGGTGATCCAGGTGCGGACCTATTCGACCCACTACAAGAAATACTCCGGCGAGGTTCCGGAGTACGCCGCCTGGTACCGCAAGGTCGAGCAGCCCAAGATGAGCGACCTGGAGTTCCTGGCCGCCGACGACTTCACGATCCGCCTTGAGGACTTCCGCAAGCGGTTCGGGAACGGCGCGAAGTAGAGCTCGCGCTGCGCGCGCCGGTCCCTACGGGTTGGGGATCGGCGCGTTCGACCCGCCGACCGGCAGCGGCTGGGCCGGACCGGCATAGGTCCCGTAGGCGCCGCGCTTGAGGTCCGCCGACAGGGTGATCGGGGCCGAGCCGCCGCCCAGGCGGGCGCGATAGACCTGCATCCCCTCCATGACCCGCATGACGTAGTTGCGGGTCTCGGAGAACGGGATGCACTCGATGAAGTCGATCGGGTCGGTCGTCGCCCCGCGCGGGTCGCCGCAGAACTGGATCCACTGGGGCGGGCGGCCGGGGCCGGCGTTGTAGGCCGCGATGCCCATCGGATAGGAGCCCGAGAAGTTGGAGATCTGGCGGCCGAGGAAGGCCTGGCCGAGCTGCATGTTGTAGTCGGGCTGCCAGAGCATTGAGACATCGTAGCTCATGCCCAGGCCGCGGGCGACGCTGGCGGCGGTGGCGGGCAGCAGTTGCATCATGCCGCGGGCGTCGGCGCCCGAGCGCACCATGGGGTCGAAGCCGCTCTCCTGGCGGGTGATGCCGAGCGTCAGGGCCGGCTCCGGCGCGCCGGCCACCGGCGGCGGGGTGCGCAGGGGATAGCCGCGCTCGGGCAGGATGAAGCCGCGCTGGGCGGCGGTGCGGACCACCTTCATCGAGGTGTCCTGGTCGCCGTAGCCGCGGGCCAGGTCGACCAGCAGGGCCTGTTCCTCGGCGGTCGGCAGCACGTCGTCGAGGGCCAGGACGAAGGTCTTGAAGAGGTCGCGGTTTCCGATGTCGTGGAGCAGGCGCGTGGCGCGGACCGTGTCGCGGCTTTCGAACCGGGCGCGGTCGGGCTGGGTGATCTGCGGATCGGAGCCGAGCACGAGGTTCTGGCCCAGCTTCTCGGCGGCGAGCTGGCCGTAGAAGGTGGTGTTGTACCTGGCGCCGGCGGCGTAATGCTCCTTGGCGGCGGCCTGGTCGCCGCGCGCCTCGGCGGTGCGGCCCAGCCAGTAGAAGGCGCGGCCGCGGGTGATCGGCGACTGGCCGATCTTCTCGACATTGGCGAAGTGGACGGCCGCCTGCTCGGGCTTCTTCAAGCGGGTCAGCGCGATCCAGCCGGCGTAGAACTCGGCGTCGGCGGCCGGAGCCCCGGAGGTCAGGCCGCTGTTGGCCGCGGCCGTGTAGGCGCCGGCCGAGTCGCCGTTGCGCAGGGCGTAGAGGATCAGGCGGTAGCGCTCGGCCCAGATCCGCTCGGCCATGTCGCCATGGGCGACGTCGGTGGGGAAGTTGCGGACCGCGGCGATGGCCAGGGTCTCGAGGTTGCGCTGGCGATAGTAGCTGGCGCGCTCGAAGGCGACGCCGGGGCTGTTGGCCAGGTTGGCGGGCAGGGCGGCGGCCAGGTCGTTGGCGCCGGAGGATCCCGAGCGATAGGCCATCCGCACCTGGGCCAACTGAAGCTGGTCGGGCGGCAGCAGGGCCAGCATGTCGCGCGCGGCCGGCCCCTGGGCGCCGTAGAGCAGGATGTCGGCGCGGCGGACGTGGTCGTCCTGGGTCAGCATGGAGCCGAACCGCGCCTGCATGGCGCGCTGGGGGGCGACCTCGAACAGCTTGTCGCGCCAGAAGCGGCGGATCAGGTCCTGGGCGTCCTTCTGCCTGCCCGTGGCCTGGTAGGCGCTGGCCAGGGCCATGGCGCCCTCGGCGGTCTGCGGCTCGGCGCCGCCGAACCAGGCGATGATCTGCTGCGGCGTCTGGCCCGAGGTCTCCAGCAGCTTCTCGGCCCCGAGCTGACGGCGGTTAGGGCGCGGCCAGCCGGCGAGGTCGCGGCGGGCCTGGTCGATCTCGAAGAACGACATCGACTCCGCCGCGGAGTCGACGATGGCCCAGGTGGCCAGCTTCCTGGCGACCGGATCGGAGAGGGCGGCGATGGCGGTGCGGGCGGTGTTGACGTCGCCGCGCTTGGCGGCGGCCAGGGCCGAGGTCAGGGCGGTGCTGTCGGTCATCGACAGCGACTGGCGATAGGCGGTCGGCGGGGTCTGGGTCAGCTCGATCGGGCGCGGCCCCTCGGACGGCGGACGCGGGTCGCCGGAAAACGGCCGGTAGGGCCCCTGAGCCGGCGCGCCCTGAGCCGGCGCGCCCTGAGTCGGGGCCTGCGCATTGGCCACCGTGGCCAGCAAGGCGATCGAGGCGGTGGTCAGAAACGCTTTACGGGCCTTGGGGGGCAAGAGGACGAACTCCGGTCTTCGCGAAAAATGAAACTATGTTGCGGCGCGGGGGCGCCCCGCCATATTGTCCGGCCAAATCATGAGGCCGCAACAACTGGCCTCGCTTTCACGGCTTTTTGCAGACCATGTCAGATACCTTGTTCAAGGGCGTGATGCCGGCCCTGGTGACTCCGTTCCGCGACGGCGCGGTGGACGAGAAGGCGTTCGTCGCCCTCGTCGAGCGTCAGATCGCGGGCGGCGTCCACGGCATCGTGCCCGTGGGCACCACCGGCGAGACCGCGACCCTGTCGCACGACGAGCACCGCCGGGTGGTCGAGCTGGCCGTGAAGACCGCCGCCGGCCGCGTGCCGGTGGTCGCGGGCGCGGGCTCCAATTCCACGGACGAGGCGATCGAGCTGGTCCGCCACGCCAAGACCATCGGCGCGGACGCCGCCCTGGTGGTGACGCCCTACTACAACCGCCCCAGCCAGGAGGGCCTCTACGCCCACTATGCGGCGATCAACGAGGCGGTGCAGTTGCCGGTGCTGGTCTACAACGTCCCTGGCCGCACCTCGGTGGACATCAGCAACGAGACCCTGGCGCGGCTGGCCAAGCTGCCGAACATCGTCGGCATCAAGGACGCCACCGCCGACATGACCCGCGCCACCGTGCAACGCCTGCTGTGCGGCGAGGACTGGGTGATGCTGTCGGGCGACGACCTGACGGCGCTGGGCTACATGGCGCACGGCGGGCACGGCTGCATCTCGGTGAGCGCCAATATCGCCCCCGACCTGTGCGCCACCTTCTACAACGCGGCCATGGGCGACGACTGGAAGACCGCGCTCTACTGGCAGGACCGGCTGTTCCGCCTGCACAGGTCGCTGTTCTCGGACGCCTCGCCGGCGCCGACCAAGTTCGCCCTGGCGCATCTGGGCCTCTGCCTGGAGGACGCGCGGCTGCCGATCGTTCCGGCCTCGGAAGCATCGCGCGCCGAGGTCCTGGCCGGGATGAGGGAAGCCGGCGTCCTCTGATGGCCGGAAAGCTGATCGCAGAAAACCGCCGCGCGCGGTTCGACTACTTCCTCGAAGAGACCTTCGAGGCGGGCCTGGTCCTGACCGGATCGGAGGTCAAGTCGCTGCGCAACGGCCGGGCCAACATCGCCGAGTCCTACGCTTCGGTGGAGGGCGACGAGGTGGTGCTGATCAACGCCGACATCCCGCCCTTCGCCCAGGCCAACCGCTTCAACCACGAGCCGCGCCGGCACCGGAAGCTGCTGCTGCACCGCAAGCAACTGGACAAGCTGATCGGGGCGGTGACGCGCGAGGGCCGCACGATCATCCCGACCAAGCTCTATTGGAACGACAAGGGCATGGCCAAGCTGGAGATCGCGCTGGCCAAGGGCAAGAAGCTGCACGACAAGCGCGAGACGAGCGCCGAGCGCGACTGGCAGCGGGACAAGGCGCGGCTGCTGCGTGACCGGGGCTGAGATCGAGGCGATCGAGCGGGCCACCGTCGCGGCGGTGGCGCCGCGCGAGGTGCTGGAGATCGGCGGCTGGCTGGTCGCCCTGAACGCGGGCACGATCCGGCGCGCCGCCAGCGCGGTTCCGCTGAGCCACGACCTGGCGGCCGAGACCGCGGCGTTCGAGCAGATCGAGGCGGCCTATGCGGCGCGCGGGCTGGCGCCGGCGTTTCGGATCGCCGACGCGCCGGGCCTGGAGAGCGTGCGGGCTGAACTCGTTCGGCGCGGCTACCGCCCCGAGCAGCCGACGCTGGTGAAGGTCGGCGCTGCGGCCGGCATGATCGCAGCCGCGCGCGGCGAGGCGGCGGCGGTGAGCGCGACGCCCGACGCCGGCTGGGCGCGGGTGTTCATCAGCGAGGGCTTCGATCCGGCCGACGGGGCGGGCCGAGTGGCGGCGCTGACCCGCTCGCCCGACGCGGTCTATGGCGGGATCGCCGAGGACGGCCTGACCCTGGCGGTCGGGGTGGCGGCCTTCGGCCATGGCTGGGCCAGCGTGCATGGGATGCGCACCGACGCCTCGCGGCGGGGCGAGGGGCTGGCGGGCAGGGTGCTGGCCGGCCTGGCCGGCGCGGCGCAGGCGCGGGGCGTCGAGCGCGTGTTCCTGCAGGTCGAGGAAGGCAACGCCGGGGCGCGGAGCCTCTATCGGCGGGCCGGGTTCACGCAGGCGTGGCGGTACTTTTACTGGAGTCGTTAGCTGATCCGCATCATTCGATGATATATTCGTGCCGAAGTTAAGGAGATCTCCGTGCGAACCACCTTGGCGTTGGACGATGAACTGGTCGCGAAGGCCCAGGAGTTCACGGGCTTGAAGGAGAAGTCGGCGCTGGTGCGGGAAGCACTCAAGGCGCTGGTGGAGCGGGAAAGCGCTCGGCGACTCGCTCAACTGGGCGGTTCGGAACCTCATCTGACGGCGCCTCCTCGCCGGCAAAGCTAGTGCTGCTGGTCGACACGTCAGTCTGGGTGGATCACCTAAGGCTTGGCGACGAGGTGCTGGCCAGAGCGTTGGGTCGCGCCGAGGTGATGATCCATCCTTTTGTGCTCGGCGAGATTGCGCTCGGAAATCTAGCGAACCGGGCTCTCGTGCTCGCATCGTTGGCGGACCTGCCGCGCGCGGTGGTGGCGACCGAGGATGAGGTCCTGGCGTTCATCGGCAGCGGGGCATTGCACGGGCGTGGGATCGGTTACGTGGACGCGCATCTCCTGGCGTCTGTGCGCTTGACGCCAAACGTAAGTCTCTGGACCCGCGATCGACGCCTTCTGGAGACGGCTGTGGCCCTGGGCCTGTCCGCCGATACCTGAAGTCAGCTATCCAGCAGTTCGCGCGCGCGGCGGAAGACGGCCTCGAACATCTCGGCGGTGAGGCGGCCGGTGTTCGTGTTCAGGCGCGAGCAGTGATAGCTGTTGAGCACGACGTAGGGGCCGGCCTGGAACTCCGTGCCGTGGCCGGGGAGGCCGGCGGAGGCCTTCAGGCCCAGGGCCTTGAGCACGTTGCGGCGTGAGACGTCGCCCAGGGTGACGATGACCTTGAGGTTGGGCAGGTCCTTGAGCCGCTGGGTCAGGAACGGGCGGCAGGTGTTCTCTTCGCTGGTCTCGGGCTTGTTGCCGGGCGGGGCGCAGCGGACCGCATTGGTGATCATGCAGTCGGTGAGCTCAAGGCCGTCGTCGGTGCGGGCGTCGAACTTGCCGTTGGCGAAGCCGGTCTTGCTCAGGGTGTCGTAGAGCATCCAGCCGGCGTGGTCGCCGGTGAACGGGCGGCCGGTGCGGTTGGCGCCGGTGCGGCCGGGGGCGAGGCCGGCCACCAGCAGGCGCGCGGCCGGATCGCCGAAGGAGGGGGCCGGGCCGTTCCACCAGTCGGGGTTCTGGGCGGCGTTCGCCTGGCGGTAGGCGACGAGGCGCGGGCAGAGCGGGCAGTCGCGGGGCGGCTCGGCGCCCCAAAGCTCAACGGACATTCAGAGCTCGGCGTCGACGTCGTGGTCGTGTTCGTCGCGCGCGGCGCGGCTTTCCTGGATGAAGCGCGGCAGGCGCGAGGGCCGGCCGATGATGTCGGCCAGGTCGGCCAGGTCCACGAAGTTGTCGGCCTGGCGGCGCAGGTCGTCGGAGGCCATGGGCGGCTGCGACTTGACGGTGGAGACGACGGTCACACGGGCGCCGCGGCGCTGGACCGCCTCGACCAGGACCCGGAAGTCGCCGTCGCCGGAGAACAGCACCAGATGGTCGGCGTGGGCCGCCATCTCCATCATGTCGACGGCGATCTCGACGTCCATGTCGCCGCGCCAGCGCTTGCGGCCCTGGGCGTCGGTGTATTCACGGGCCGGCTTGGTCACCAGGCGGAAGCCGTTGTAGTCGAGCCAGTCGACCAGCGGGCGGATCGGCGAATATTCCTGATCCTCGACCAGGGCGGTGTAGTAGTAGGCGCGCACCAGCACGCCGCGCTTGCGGAACTCTTCCAGCAGCTTGCGATAGTCGATATCGAAGCCCAGCCCCTTGGCGGCGGAGTACAGGTTCGCCCCGTCGATGAAGAGCGCCAGCCTGTCCGTGGGGTAGAAGGTCATGAGTGCGAATAATCCTGCGAAAATGTCTCTGGGCGTAGATCCGGACGATGCTGCGGTTGTCGCCTTGGGCGGAAATGTCGCCGGCGACTATGGTTCGTCCGAAGCCCTTCTCGAGGCGGCGCTCGCTCGTTTCGCGGAGGCGGGATTGCCCATCCTGCGTCGGTCGTCCTGGTGGCGTTCGGCCGCCTGGCCCGACCCGAGCAAGCAGGAGTATCGCAACGGCGTCGTGCTTGTCGAGGCTCGGCTTCCGCCGCGGGCGCTAATCCGAACATTGTTCACGCTGGAGGACGAATTCGGGCGCACGCGGAGCGTCAGGAACGCGCCCCGGACGCTCGATCTGGACCTGATCGCCCATGGCCGAATCGTCTGCGACGACCCCGAACTGACCCTGCCGCACCCCCGCGCGCACGAGCGCCTGTTCGTGATGGGGCCGCTGGCGCAGATCGCCCCGGAGTGGCGCCATCCGGTGCTGGGCAGGACCGCGGCCGAGCTGGCGGCGAGCGCAAGCGTGGGGACCGACGCCCGCCCGGTGTGACGGGCCGCACCGGCGGCGTGAAAAGTTGACGCGACCGTCAGGGAGGGTATACGGCGCGGCCCCTTTGAAGCGGCAGGACCGGTCCGTGGGCTATCGCCTCATCATCTTCGATTTCGACGGGACGCTGGCCGACAGCGCGCCGTGGTTCATCACCGTGCTGAACAGCGTGGCCGAGCGCTTCGGCTTCCGGCAGGTGGACGAGGCCGAGATCGCCGAACTGCGCGGCCGGCCGAGCCGCGAGGTCATGCGCCGCCTGGGGCTGCCGGCCTGGAAGCTGCCGTTCATCGCCGCCCACGTGCGCAAGCTGGCCGCCGAGGCGGCGCCCTCGATCGGGCTGTTTCCCGGCGTCGACGACATGCTGCGCCGGCTGGCCGAGCGCGGGGTGAAGGTGGCGATCGTCAGCTCGAACGCCGAGGTCACGGTGCGCACGGTGCTGGGCCCGGACCTGGCCGGCCTGGTCGCGCACTACGGCTGCGGAGCGTCGGTGTTCGGCAAGGCGGCCAAGTTCCGCGAGGTGATCCGCAAGGCCGGCGTGACCGAGGCCGACGTGCTGAGCGTCGGCGACGAGGTGCGCGATATCGAAGCGGCGCGGAAGGTGCGCCTGGCCACCGGCGCGGTGACCTGGGGCTACGCCACGGCGGAGATCCTGCGGGCCCAGCGGCCCAGCGCAGTGTTCGAAACCACCGACGACGTGCTGCGCGAAGCCGGGCTCTGCGGCATCTGACCTTCGATCCATCGGTCTTGCGGCGTTGCACAATCGCCGCGAAGCCTCTATTTTGTTCGGTTCTACCGCACCTCTGAGGATTCCATGGCCCGCGTCACCGTCGAAGATTGCGTCGAGAAGGTTCCCAACCGCTTCAGCCTCGTGCTGCTGGCGGCGCATCGCGCCCGCGCCATTTCGGCCGGGGCCCCGCTCCTGGTCGACCGTGACAACGACAAGAACCCGGTCGTGTCGCTGCGCGAGATCGCCGACGACGTGGTGGACGCCGAGGAACTGCGGGAAAACCTGATCGGCACGCTGCAGCGCGTCGACGAGCGTTCGGAAGCCGAGGAAGAGGCCGAAACCCTGGCCCTGCTGGCCGATCCGACCCACATGCAGATGAGCGAGCTGGAACTGGTCCGCGCGCTTCAGAGCGACCGTGACGGCGGCCAGGAGGAGCGGTACTGAGCCCGGAAGGCGCAGAACCCCTCACCGTCACGGCGGCGCCCCAACAACCGCCCGCCGACAAAATCGACGCGCCGGTCGCCAAGCAGCGGCCCAAGATGCTTCGCCAGTACGAGCTGATCGAAAAGGTCCGCTCGTACGACCCGACCGCCGACGAGGCGGTGCTCAACCGCGCCTATGTCTACGCCATGCGCATGCATGGGTCGCAGAAGCGCGCCTCCGGCGACCCCTATTTCGCGCACCCGATCGAGGTGGCGGGGATCCTGACCGACTACCGGCTGGACACCGCGACCATCGTCACGGCCCTGCTGCATGACGTGATCGAGGACACCCCGGTCACGCCCGACGACATCCGCGCCCTGTTCGGCCCCGAGATCACCGAACTGGTGGAAGGGGTCACCAAGCTCACCAAGCTGGAGCTGAACAGCGAGCGCACCAAGCAGGCCGAGAACCTGCGCAAGTTCATCCTGGCCATTTCCAAGGACGTGCGCGTCCTGATGGTCAAGCTGGCCGACCGCCTGCACAACATGCGGACGCTGCAGTACATCTCCAGCCCGGCCAAGCGCGAGCGGATCGCGCGCGAGACCCTGGACATCTATGCGCCGCTGGCGCGGTCCATCGGCTGTCACCGGATCTGCACCGAGCTGGAAGAACTGTGCTTCGAGCACCTGAACCCGGTGGCGCGCGATGCGATCGGCCGGCGGCTGGAGGCGCTGCGGATCGAGCAGGGCACGGCCGTCTCGATCGTCTCGGGCGAGATCGCGGCCAAGCTGGAGGCCGCCGGCATTCCGGCCCGGGTCTTCGGGCGCGAGAAGAACGCCTATTCGATCTGGCGCAAGCTGCAGCGCAAGTCGATCGGGTTCTCCCAACTGTCCGACATCTATGCGTTCCGGGTGATCGTCGACGGGGAGGCCGACTGCTATGCGGCCCTGGGGGTGATCCACCGCGCCTGGCCGAGCGTGCCCGAGCGGTTCAAGGACTTCATCTCGACCCCCAAGCGCAACAACTACCGTTCGCTGCATACGACCGTGGTCGGGCCCAAGGGCATGCGGATCGAGATGCAGATCCGCACCGAGACCATGGACCGGATCGCCGAGGACGGGGTGGCGGCGCACTGGCGCTACAAGAACTCGTCCTACGGCTTCGACCCCGAGGACCAGGCCGCCGGCGGTGGGCGCGACCCGCTGGTCAACCTGCGCCATCTGGTCCAGGTGCTGGAGCATGGGGGCGACGTCGAGGAGCTGGTCGAGCACGCCAAGCTCGAGATGTATCTCGACCAGGTTTTCGTGTTCACGCCCAAGGGCAAGCTGGTCAGCCTGCCGCGCGGCGCGATGCCCCTGGACTTCGCCTATGCGGTCCACACCGACGTGGGCGACACCTGCATCGGCGTGAAAATCAACGGTGAACTCAAGCCGTTGCGGACGACTCTTCAGAACGGCGACGTGGTCGAGGTGATCCGCGGGCCCAAGCCGGTGGTGCCGCCGGACTGGCGCTCGCTGACGGTCACCGGCCGGGCGCGCTCGGCGATCCGCCGTCACATCCGCCAGACCGAGCGCGAGGAGTTCGTGCGCCTGGGCCGCGCGACCGTGGACCAGACCTTCGAACGGGCCGGCAAGTCGCGCAAGGACGTGCTGCTGAAGCCGTCGCTGGAGCGGTTCGCGGTGGCGACCGAGGACGACCTGTTCGAACTGGTCGGCCGCGGCCGGATCTCGCCGACTCAGGTGCTGGACGTGATCTTCCCCGGGCTGAAGGCGGCCGACCGCGAGGCCGCGGCGGCGACCCGCCGGATCGAGGGCGGCAAGGGCGCGCGGCTCTATGTGCGCGGCGGCGGGCTGACGCCCGGCGTGTCGCTGAACTTCGGCCAATGCTGCACGCCGGTGCCGGGCGACCGGATCGTCGGTATCCTGGAGCCGGACGGCACCGGGCTGACGGTGCACACCATCGACTGCGCGCGGCTGGCCGAGTTCGAGGATCGCGAGGAGCTCTGGCGCGACCTGCAGTGGACGCCCGAGGCCGAGCGCAACACCGTGACGCTGTCGAAGCTGACCGCCACCATCCGCAACGCGCCGGGGGTGCTGGGTCAGGCGTGCACGGCGATCGGCGAGGCCGGCGGCAATATCGTCAACCTGCGCATGCACCGGCGGCAGTCGGACTTCTTCGACGTGGATTTCGACGTCGAGGTGAAGGACGCCCGGCACCTGACCCACATCGCCGCGGCGCTGCGCGCCTATCCCAGCATCGAGACCGTGGACCGGGCCAAGGGCTAGGCGGTTCGATGCTCCCCCGCAGGGGAGCATCGCCGGCGGTCAGTGGATCGACTGCGAGTGTTCGCCGCCGGGGCGGACGATGCCGCCGAGGGCTTCGCCGGTGCGGGCGGTCTGGCCGACCGAGGCGAGGTCGGCGAGCGAGACGATGCCGATCAGCCGCTTGTCGCGGTTGAGCACCGGCAGGCGGCGGACCTGGATGTCGCCCATGTTGCGCAGCACCGCGTCGCTCTCGTCGTCCTCGTAGCAGTACTTGACCTCATGGCTCATGACGTCGGCGACCGCGGCGTCCGGACCCTTGCCGAGGGCGACGCCGCGCACGCAGATGTCGCGGTCGGTGATCATGCCGACCAGCCGGTCGCCCTCGGCGACGGGCAGCACGCCGGCGTCCAGTTCGGCCATCATCCGGGCGGCGTCCTGAAGCGTCTCCTGAGGGTTGGCCATCTTGACGTTTCGGGTCATGCAATCGCTGACTTTCATGGCGAAACTCCGTGCCTGGGGGAAACCGGCGAATGCGCCGGTCTCTGCGGCAAACGGCCCGGAGCGCGGGGCGTTCCTTGAGGGGCGTGGCCATCGGCGGCGGAGAATGTCGGGCGCCAGATACAGCGAAGCCCGGGGGTCGAGGACCCGCCGGGCTTCAAGTCCGACTATCGTTTTCCATTGCTGGCTGATTTGTCGGGCTGGTTTTCGACATTCGTCTCCAACCGTCTGATCAACGGGCGTCGGGGCGGGGAGGTTCCAGGGGGATTAAAAAAATCCGCCATCGGACGATGCCGCGATGAAAAAGCCCAGAAGGCCGCTGGGCGCTTCTGGGCTTCGAGGCCGATCAGGAAGTTGCGTTTCGGGATCGGGCTATGTCCGGAGACAGATCGCAAACCAGCCAGAAGCCGCCCAGGTTCCCGGCCTGGTGGAAAATTCCGCAGGGCGCCCGTTTGCCGGGGCCTGACACGGCGCAGATTCTCCCGTCACATGCGCGGCATGCACAAGCCGCTCGCTCTCGTCGCCCTGCTGCTGACCTCCACCGCCGGCCAGGCGATGTCGCCGCCGGCCTACGACATCCTGATCCGCAACGCGCAGATCTATGACGGATCGGGCCAGGCGCCGTTCAAGGGCGAGGTGGCGATCGCGCAGGATCGCATCGCCTATGTCGGGACGAAGGCGCCCGAAACCGCGCGCACGGTGATCGACGCCGGCGGCAAGGCGGTCTCGCCCGGCTTCATCAACATGCTGTCCTGGGCGACGGAGAGCCTGATCGCCGATCCGCGCGGCCTGTCGGACCTGAAGCAGGGCGTGACGCTGGAGGTGATGGGGGAGGGCAGCTCGATGGGACCGCTGAGCCCGGAGATGAAGCGCCTGGAAACCCAGCGGATGGGCGACATCAAGTACGACATCGCCTGGACGAGCCTGGACGAATACCTGTCGTGGCTGACCAGGCGGGGATCGGCGCTGAACGTCGCCTCGTTCGTCGGGGCCGCGACGGTGCGCGAGCACGTGCTGGGCGAGGGGGACGTCGATCCGACGCCCGACCAGCTTGCGCAGATGCGCAGGCTGGTCACTGAAGCGATGGAGGACGGCGCGCTGGGGGTCGGTTCGTCGCTGATCTACGCGCCGGCCAGCTATGCCGAGACGCCGGAACTGGTCGCCCTGGCCACCGAGGCCGGACGCTGCGGCGGCATCTATATCAGCCACATGCGCTCGGAGGGCGATCGGCTGCTGGAGGCCATCGACGAACTGATCGACATCTCCAAACAGTCCGGGGCGCCGGCCGAGATCTATCACCTGAAGCAGGCCGGCAGGGCCAACTGGGACAAGCTGGACCCGGCCATCGCCAAGATCGAGGCGGCGCGTGCGGCCGGCCACCGGATCACCGCGGACATGTACACCTACACCGCCGGCTCGACGGGCCTGGACGCGGCCATGCCGCCCTGGGTGCAGGCCGGCGGGGTGGAGGCCTGGGTCGGCAGGCTGAAGGACCCGGCGACGCGGGCCAGGGTGATCGAGGAGATGCGGCAGGAGACGCCGGCCTTCGAGAACCTCTATCGCCACGCGGGCGCGGAAGGGACGCTGCTGGTCGGGTTCAAGAACCCGGCGATGAAGGACCTGACCGGCAAGACCCTGGCCCAGGTCGCCCGGGACCGCGGCGTCTCGCCCGAGGACGCGGCCATCGACCTGGTGATCGAGGACGGCAGCCGGGTGCAGGTGGTCTATTTCCTGATGTCCGAGCAGAACGTGGCGCGCCAGACGGCGCTGCCCTGGATGAGTTTCGGCTCGGACGCCTCGGCCCAGGCGCCGGAGGGGGTGTTCCTGAAGTCGAGCACCCACCCGCGGGCCTATGGCAATTTCGCGCGACTGCTGGGCAAGTACGTGCGCGAGGAGAAGACGACGAGCCTGGCCGAGGCGGTGCGGCGGCTGTCGGGCTTTCCGGCCCAGAACCTGGGGCTGAAGGATCGCGGTCTGCTGAAGGCCGGCTACTATGCCGACGTGGTGGTGTTCGATCCCATGACCATCGGCGACGTCGGGACCTATGAGCAGCCCAAGCAGTTCGCGACCGGGGTCAGCGAGGTGATCGTCAACGGCAAGCTGGCGCTGAAGGACGGGAGCCCGACCGGCCAGTTGGCGGGCCAGGTCGTCCGCGGCAGGGCCTGGAAGGGCTGGAGCGAGGGCGGCTGCCGCCCGACCGCCAAGGATTGGAGCTGGGCATGGTGAGCGTGAGCGAGCGCCGCAGGCTGGGCGGACGGCTGCACGCCTTCACCCAGGTCTTCGACCCGCCGCTGGGGGCGGGCGATGGGCCGAGCTTCGCCATCAAGGACCTGATCGACGTGGCCGGCGTGCCGACCGGCGGCGGCGGGGTCGTGCCGCTCGATCCTGCGCCGGCGCAGAACGCGGTGGTGGTGCAGCGGCTGCTGGACGCCGGCTATGTGGCGGTGGGCAAGACCCATACGGTGGAGCTGGCCTTTGGCGGCTGGGGGACGAATCGCGCGGTCGGGGCGCCCTGGAACCCCTGGGACGCCACGGTCCATCGCGCGCCGGGCGGATCGTCGAGCGGCTCGGCCGTGGCGGTGGCGAGCGGGCTCTGCGACGTGGCGCTGGGCACCGACACCGGCGGCTCGATCCGCATTCCGGCCGCGGCCAGCGGCGTGGTGGGGGTGAAGCCCGGCAGGGGCCTGGTCTCGACCCGCGGCGTGCAGGACCTGGCGCCCAGCCTCGACACGGTCGGGCCGCTGGCGCGGTCGGTGGCCGACGCCGCCCGGGTGCTGGAGATCATCTCGGGGCCGGATGGAGGCGGCGTCGTGCGCGGGCCGTTCGACGCCCGGGCGGCCCTGAGCGCGGACGTGCGCGGCTGGAAGGTGGCGGTGCTGCCGATGGGGGCCATGCCGGCCATCGACCCGGACATCGCCGGCCTCTATCGCGCCGCCCTGGCGCGGCTGGCGGAGCTGGGGGTGGAGATCGTCACCGCGCGCACGCCGCGGCCGTTCGCAGACTACTTCATTCCCAACGGCTGGCTGATGGCGGCCGAGGGCTGGCGCGTGCGCGGGGCGCATGTCGAGGCCAATCGCGACGTGATGGACCGCTGGGTGGTCAAGCGCTTCGAAGGCGGGCGCGGGGTGAGCGACGCCGAACTGGCCCAGGCGCTGGTGCGGCGCGCGGCCGACCAGCGGGAGTTCCAGGACTGGATGGCGCCCTATGCGGCGCTGCTGAGCCCCACGGCGCCGATCCCCGCGCCGCCGATCGAGACCATCGACGAGACCGCCTCGCCGTTCTCGGCCATGACGCGGGCCGGCAACTATCTGGACCTGCCGGCCGCCAGCGTGCCGATGGGCCTGACCGGCGAGGGGCTGCCGGCCGGATTGCAGGTCATGGGGCGGATGGGCGCCGAGACCTCGGTGGTGGCCCTGGCGGCGGCGTTCGAGGCGGTGTCGGGCTGGAACGGGCGCGGCCCGGACCTGTCGCGGTTCGGAGCCTAGGGCGCGCCGTAGTGCACGCGCGCGGGCAGGCCCGGAGAGACCCGGCCGGCCCCCTTTGGCGGCGGCGGGGTGGTCGCCTCGGCCGCTGTCAGCTCTTCGTGCGGCTTGGGCCGGCAGAAGATCTTGAAGGTGCAGGCGTCGATCTTCTGGCGCCGGAGCGATAGGCTCCAACGGGCGAACTTGGTGAACTGGGTCAGGCGGCCGGGCTTGAAGCGCTGCAGGCCCCAGCGGCCCCAGGCCTCGGCGCCGTAGACGAAACGGTCCAGCACCACCGGCTGGCGCGGGGCGGCGGAGGCTTCGGCGGCGAGGGACAAGGTGGTGATGACGGCCACGCCGAGCGCCCCTGCGAGAAGGACCTTGCTACGCATCACCACCACCCAAGATTGCCCGCCGCCCAGTTGCGGCCACTTTGCCGACGCGCCCTGAACGGAATCGGCACGACGCTGTTATCTGCCGTTCATGCTGGCGCTTGTTTAGGGCGCTCATGTGGCGAGGCTGCGTGGCGATCACAACTCCAGGGGGGCGCTTTCTAGACGGCTTTTCGAGCGCGGTCGCGGGCGACCTCCTGCTGCTCGGCGATGGCCTGGCGGGTTTCGGCGGCGATGCGGGCGACGATCGGATCGGCCTGGACGGCGCGCCAATAGGCGGCCAGCCGGGGCAGGGCGGTCAGCGGATCGGGCGTGCCGAACACGCTGGGGATCCACTCGCTGGCCAGGATCAGTTGCGGCGCGATGGCCCCGTCGGCCTGGGTCAGGCTGCACCCCACGGCGTAGCCCTGATCGCCGATGAAGGTCTCCAGATAGGCCAGGGCGTCGGCCAGCTTGCCGGCCGCGGCCTCGACCACCGCCGGCTCCCAATGGCGGCGCGAGCGGCCCGCCAGGGTGAACAGCGGGACCATGGCCATCACCACATAGAAGTCGCAGATGCGCGAGAGCAGGCGCATGCGGGCGCGCTCCCACGGATCGGCCGGGCGCAGGGAGGGCTCGGGATAGGCGTCCTCCAGGTATTCGCAGATCACCTCCGACTCGGGCAGCGCCCGCCCGTCGTCGAGCACCAGAGTCGGCACCCGGCCGATGGGATTGACCTTCAGGTACTCGGCCTTGGTCTCGTTCGAGGCGCCGAAGCCGGGCGGGCGGATGATCTCGACCTCGATCCCCTTGGCGTAGAGCAACAGCCGCACCCGGCTGGGGAACGGCGAGTCGTAGGTCTGGAAGAGCTTCACCGGTCCGTTCTCTCCGTGCGAATTGGTCGATGACAGCATGGCGGGCGTTCGGTAATCCGCAAGTGAGGAGACCCCCACATGAACACTGAAGACGTCCTGGAAGAGTTCCGCGCCTCGGGCGCGCTGCGCGAAGGCCATTTCGTGCTGTCGAGCGGCCTGCATTCAGGGACGTTCCTGCAGAAGAACCTGGTGTTCCAGTATCCCGAGCGCACCGCGCGCCTGTGCAAGGCGCTGGCCGAGAAGATCAGGGACGCGGTGGGCGAGGTCGACCTCTGCATCTCGCCGGCGGTCGGCGGCATCATCCCGGGCTACGAGACCGCGCGGCAACTGGGCGTCGCCTCGATGTACGTCGAGCGCGAGGGCGGCGAGTTCAAGCTGCGCCGGGCGTTCGAGATCCCGCCGGGCGCGCGGATCGCCATGGTCGAGGACATCGTCTCCACCGGCCTGTCGTCGCGCGAGTGCGTGGATGCGATCAAGAAGGCCGGCGGTAACGTGGTGGTCGCCGCCTGCATCGTCGACCGCTCCGGCGGCCGGGCCGATCCCGGCGCGCCGTTCGTGGCCCTGGCCCGGCTGGACGTGCCGGCCTATCCGGCCGACCAGTTGCCGCCCGAGCTGGCGGCGATCCCCGTCGAGGACCCGGGCAGCCGGAGACTGAGCAAGTGAGCAGGCTGCGGCTGGGCGTGAACATCGACCACGTGGCGACCATCCGGAACGCCCGTGGAAGCAGCTATCCCGATCCCGTCCGCGCGGCCGAGCTGGCCATCGCCGCGGGGGCGGACGGTATCACCGCCCACCTGCGCGAGGACCGCCGGCACATCTCCGACGCCGACATCGAGGCGCTGGCGGTCATCACCCGCAGGCGCGGCCGGCCGCTGAACTTCGAGATGGCGGTGACGAAGGAGATGGAGGCCATCGCCCTGGCCCACCTGCCGCACGCGGCCTGCCTGGTGCCCGAGCGGCGTGAGGAGCGCACGACGGAGGGCGGGCTCGACGTGGTCGGCGGGCACAATCAGATCGCCCCAGTGGTGGCCAAGCTGGTCGCGGCGGGGGTGCGGGTCTCGTGCTTCATCGACGCCGACCCGGCCCAGGCCGCCGCCGCCAGGAGCATGGGCGCGCAGGTGGTGGAACTGCACACCGGGGCCTATTGCGACGCGGTGCGCGAACGCTCGCCCGAGGCGCCGGGCCTGCTGGAGGGGCTGCGCGCCGCGGCGGCGGAGGCCGGACGGCTGGGCCTGGAGGTCCACGCCGGGCACGGCATCGACTACGAGACCGTCAAGCCGATCGCGGCCATTCCCGAGGTGATGGAGCTGAACATCGGCCACTTCCTGATCGGCGAGGCGATCTTCGTGGGGCTGGGACCGGCGATCCATCGCATGCGGGCGCTGATGGATGAAGCGCGCGCCGGGAGAGCGGCGTGATCATCGGGATCGGTTCGGACCTGTCCGACATCCGTCGGATATCCGACACATTGCAGCGGTTCGGCGAGCGCTTCACCCACCGCATCTTCACCGAGATCGAACGCACCCGCTCGGAGCGCAAGCCGGATCGGGCCTCGAGCTACGCCAAGCGGTTCGCGGCCAAGGAGGCCTGCGCCAAGGCGCTGGGCACCGGCATGCGGGCCGGGGTGTTCTGGCGCGACATGGGCGTGGTCAACATGCGCTCGGGCCAGCCGACCATGGCCCTGACTGGCGGCGCCGCCGAGCGGCTGGCCAAGATGACGCCGCCGGGCCACAGGACGGTGATCCACCTGTCGCTGACCGACGACCACCCCTACGCGCAGGCGTTCGTGATCATCGAGGCGTTGCCGGAGTAGGGCTGGCCAGATGCTTCCCCACTGGGGGAGGATCTAGGCGCCCCGCTCAGGCCATCTGGCGCGGGTCGCATGAAGAAGGTCTCGCGGGCGATCTCCTCGCCCCGATAGCCTAAGCCTGGGCCAGGCGCCGTTCCAGCCTGGGCCAGAAGATATTCAGCGCCAGGCCGCTCATGACCAGGGCGGCGGCCAGCAGCTTCCAGGGCGGCAGGCTCTCGCCCAGGAAGACCGCGGAGGCGCCCATGCCGAACACCGGGACCAGCATGGCCATGGGCGTGATGGTGGCGGCCGGGTGGCGCGAGAGCAGCCACCCCCAGGCGGCGTAGCCGAACAGGGTGTTGCCGACCGACTGCCAGAGCACGGCGGCCCAGGTCGCGGCGTCGGCGGCGCGGACGCCCTGGACGATGGCCGCGGGGCCTTCGAAGGCCAGGGCCAGGACCAGCAGGGGCGGGACCGAGAACAGGCTGGCCCAGACGACATAGGCCAGCATGTTCACCTGGCCTGCCGCCCGCGAGAAGGCGTTGCCGCCGGCCCAACTGGCCGCGGCGGCCAGCACCAGCGCCAGGCCCAGCGGGGTGGCCGAGGCGTCGGTATGGGCGACGATCACCAGCAGGCCGAGCGCGGCCAGGCCCAAGGCGACCATCTGGAAGGTGCGGATGCGTTCCTTGGTCAGCCACATGGCCAGGCCGATGGTGAAGAACACCTGGGTCTGGACGACCAGCGAGGCCAGGCCCGGCGAGATGAAGCCGTTGATGGCGATATAGAGCAGGCCGAACTGGCCCGCGCCGATCAGCACGCCATAGGCGGCCAGGTTCTTCCACGGCACGTCGGGCTTCCTGAGGAAGAACACCGCCGGCAGCAGGGCGAAGGTGAAGCGCAGGACCGCGAAGGTCAGCGGCGGCAGATGGTCCAGGCCGATGCGGATGACCACGAAGTTCGTGCCCCACACCGCGACCACGGCGAGCGCCAGCAGGACGTGGGTCAGGGGGAGGCCGGGACGAGTCATGGGCCCTAGATAGGCCAAGGGGCGCACTCGGCAACGCAGGAAAGCTGGCCCGCCTTCCATAGGGGCTGGATATCTCGTCGCAGGGGGCGGGGACGGGAAAGTCGAACCCTGGCCTGGAGTTTGCTTGATCGGCCGTAAAAAGGGCGTATCGGGCCGTGACGAGAGTCCGCCGCCGCGCGCTTGCTCAAGGCCAATGCAACGTCTAGCTAGGCAAACTGTCCGCTGCTTCGGGCCAAGGATTTAAGATGACCGACCGCGCAGAGACCGCACATCCTGACAAGGCCAGCGGGGTGAACGACTTCGTGGAGATCGTGAAGACGGTCGCCTACGCCCTGCTCATCGCGCTGTTCCTGCGCGTGCTGTTCTTCCAGCCGTTCACGATCCCGTCGGCGTCGATGGAGCCGACCCTGCTGGAAGGCGACTACATCATCGTCTCGAAGTACTCCTACGGCTATTCGCGCCACTCGATCCCGTTCAGCCCGCCGATCTTCAAGGGCCGGGTGATGGAGCGCACCCCGGAGCGCGGCGACATCGTGGTCTTCAAGCTGCCGCGCGACGGCCGCACCGACTACATCAAGCGCCTGATCGGCCTGCCGGGCGACCGGGTGCAGATGCAGCAGGGCCGCCTGTGGCTGAACGGCAAGGAGGTGGTCGACAAGGAACTGCCTCCGGTGATGATCGATTCCGGTTACGGCTTCACGCGCAACGTCCAGCGGTTCCAGGAGACGTTCCCGAACGGCAAGACCTTCACCACCTATGACTTCGGACCCGATGGCGAGGTGGACAACACCCCGGTCTTCATCGTGCCCGAGGGCCACTACTTCTTCATGGGCGACAACCGCGACAACTCGCTGGACAGCCGCGTGCCGACCGAGATCGGCGTCGGCTTCGTTCCGGCCGAGAACCTGGTCGGCAAGGCGCAGATCATCCTCCTGTCCTGGAACCCGGGCGCCTCGCTGTTCAAGCCCTGGACCTGGGTGCTGAACGCCCGGCCCAGCCGGTTCTTCAACATCCTCCAATGAACAGACGAGAAGTCGCGGTCGCCGAGCTTGAAGGCCGCATCGGCCACGTATTCCACGACCGCGAGCTTCTGGAACGGGCCCTGACCCACGCCAGCGTCGGCGACGGGGCGCTGAAGGTGCGCCACTACGAGCGGCTGGAGTTCCTGGGCGACCGGGTGCTGAACCTGCTGGCGGCCGAGCGGCTGATGGCGCTCAATTCCGAGGCGCGGGAAGGGGAGATGAGCCGGCTGATGGCCGGGCTGGTCAACTATCACGCCTGCGCCCGGGTCGCCCGGAGAATCGGACTGCCCAGCGCCCTGCGCATGGCGCCGAGCGCCAGCAAGATCGGCGCGCGCGACAAGGACACCGTGCTGGGCGACGCCTGCGAGGCGCTGATCGGCGCCATCTATATCGACGCGGGCCTGGAGGCCGCCCGGGCGTTCTTCCTGGAGTTCTGGACCGAAGAGTTCGCCATGCTGGACGAGCCGCGGATGAAGGATCCCAAGACGCAACTGCAGGAATGGGCGCAAGGCCGCGGCCTGCCGCTGCCGCTCTACCAGGTGGTCGGCCGCGAAGGGCCCGACCACGCCCCCTCGTTCACGGTCTCGGTGACCGTGGGCGAATATGAACCCGAACTTGCCGAAGGCCGTTCCCGTCAGGAGGCCGAAAAGGCCGCGGCCACGCTGATGCTGCTCAAACGCGAAGGACCTCAATGACCACCCGCGCCGGCTTCGCCGCGATCATCGGAGCCCCGAATGCGGGCAAATCGACCCTGACCAACCGGCTGGTGGGGGCGAAGGTCACCATCGTGACCCAGAAGGTCCAGACCACCCGCTTCCCCGTGCGCGGCGTCGCCATGGCCGGCGAGGCGCAGATCGTGCTGGTCGACACCCCCGGCATCTTCTCGCCGCGCCGCCGGCTGGACCGGGCCATGGTGCGCTCGGCCTGGGGCGGGGCGGACGAGGCGGACGTCACCGTCCATCTGGTCGACGTGCAGGCCGAACTGGCCGCCGAGGAGCCCGGCGCGAAGTCGGCCGACAAGCGCTCCGCCGCCGACGTCCAGACCATCGTCGAGGGCCTGAAGACCGCCGGCAAGCAGGTCATCCTGGCGCTGAACAAGATCGACGGGCTGAAGCGCGAGCGCCTGCTGGGCCTCGCCCAGCGGCTGTTCGAGACCGGGGTCTATTCCGAGGTGTTCATGATCTCGGCCGCCGACGGCCAGGGCGTGGACGACCTGAAGGCGCGGCTGGCGGAACTGATGCCGGAGGGGCCGTGGCTCTATCCGGAGGAGCAGACCGCCGACCTGCCGGCGCGGCTGCTGGCCGCCGAGATCACCCGCGAGAAGCTGTTCCTGCGCGTGCACGAGGAACTGCCCTACGCCGCCGCGGTCGAGACCACGGCGTTCCAGGAGCGCGCGGACGGTTCGGTGCGGATCGAGCAGTCGATCTATGTGGAACGCGAGAGCCAGCGCCCGATCGTCCTGGGCAAGAACGGCCAGACCTTGAAGTGGATCGGCCAGAAGTCGCGCGAGGAACTGATCGAGCTGTTCGACCGGCCGGTGCACCTGTTCCTGCACGTGAAGGTGGACGAGCGCTGGGCCGACAAGCGGGAATTCTATGGCGACGTGGGCCTGGATTTCGACGTCTGAGGCTCCAGGCCGGTTGTCGGCGAAGGGCGAGCAAGAAGCTGGCTGATGGAATTCGAAGACGACGCCTATGTGCTCTCGGCCCGCGCCCATGGGGAAACCGGGGCGATCGTCGAACTGCTGACCGCCCACCACGGCAAGTACGCCGCGCACGTCGCCGGCGGGGCCTCGCGGCGGATGAAGCCGTTCCTGCAGGCCGGGGCGCGGACCATCGTCCACTATCGGGCGCGGGTGTCGGACCAGCTCGGCTCGGCCCAGCTTGAGCCGGTGGGCGAGGGGCCCTCGGCCCTGTTCGACGACCGCATGGCGCTGGCGGGACTGTCGGCGGCCGCGGCGGTGGCGGCCGCGGCCCTGCCCGAGCGCGAGCCGCATCCGGGCGTGTTCCTGGCGTTCGAGGCCCTGACGGCCTCGCTGATGCTGCCGGAGATCTGGCCGGCGGTGTTCGTGCGCTTCGAGGCCGGGCTGCTGCAGGAGCTGGGCTTCGGCCTGGACCTTTCGAAGTGCGCGGCGACCGGCGAGGTCGATGACCTGATCTATGTCAGCCCCCGCACCGGGCGGGCGGTGAGCCGCAAGGCCGGCGAGCCCTACAAGGACCGGCTGCTGCCGCTGCCGCCGTTCATGCTCTCGGCGCAGACGGGCCTGGCGGCGGGCGACGTGAGGGCGGGCCTCGACCTGACCGCCCACTTCCTGGAGCTGTTCGTGTTCGGCCCCCTGAACCGGCCGTTGCCCCCGGCGAGGGTGTGGCTGATCGAGCGGCTGGGCGAGGCCGAGCGGCTCTAGCCCCATGCGTCGCGGCGACTTCCGTCGCGGCGCCCGCTAGAACGGGACTGAACTGCGAGTTTGATTCGACCATGACCAAGCACATCCCACCGCCCGGAGACGGGGACGGCGACCGCATCATCGACGAGCCGCTGACCGAGGCCCTGTCGCGGCGCTACCTGGCCTATGCGCTCTCGACCATCACCGGCCGGGCGCTGCCCGACGTGCGCGACGGGATGAAGCCGGTGCACCGGCGGCTGATGTACGCCATGCGCCAGTTGCGGCTGGACCCCAACACCACGGCCAAGAAGTGCGCCCGCGTGGTCGGCGACGTCATCGGCAAGTACCACCCGCACGGCGATACGGCGGTCTATGACGCCCTGGTGCGCCTGGCCCAGGACTTCGCCCAGCGCTATCCGCTGGTCGACGGCCAGGGGAACTTCGGCAACATCGACGGCGATAACGCCGCGGCCATGCGATACACCGAATGCAAGCTCACCGTGGCCGCGCAACTGCTGCTGGACGGCATCGACGAGGACGCGGTCGACTTCCGCCCGACCTATGACGGTGAGGACGAAGAGCCGGTGGTGCTGCCGGCCGGGTTCCCGAACCTGCTGGCCAACGGCTCCAGCGGCATCGCCGTGGGCATGGCGACCTCGATCCCGCCGCACAACGCCGCCGAGCTGATCGACGCCTGCCTGGTGCTGCTGGAGGACCCCAACGCCGACACCGCGCGGCTGATGGAACACGTCCAGGGCCCCGATTTCCCGACCGGCGGTGTCATCGTCGAGTCGCGCGAGAGCATGCTCGAGACCTATGCGACCGGCCGCGGCGGCGTCCGGGTGCGGGCGCGCTGGGAAAAGGAAGAGACCGGGCGCGGGACCTACCAGATCGTCGTCACCGAGATCCCGTACCAGGTGAAGAAGGCCGACCTGGTCGAACAGCTCGCCGACCTGATCGAGACCAAGAAGGCCCCGCTGCTGGGCGACGTGCGCGACGAGAGCGCCGAGGACGTCCGGCTGGTGCTGGAGCCCAAGAACCGCAATGTCGAGCCCGAAGTGCTGATGGAGAGCCTGTTCAAGCTCTCGGCGCTGGAGAGCCGGTTCCCGGTCAACATGAACGTGCTGGACGCCAAGGGCGCGCCGGGCGTCATGGGCCTGCGCCAACTGCTGCAGTCGTTCCTGGACCACCGCCGCGAGGTGGTGGTGCGCCGCGCCCGCTTCCGTCTGGATAAGATCGAAGCGCGCCTGCACATCCTGGACGGCCTGGTCATCGCCTTCCTGAACCTGGACGAGGTGATCCGCATCGTCCGCTACGAGGACGAGCCCAAGGCCCGGCTGATCGAGGCCTTCGAGCTGTCGGACATCCAGGCCGACGCCATCCTCAACACCCGCCTGCGCCAACTGGCCAAGCTGGAGGAGATGGAGCTGCGGCGCGAGCACGCCGAACTGGCCGAGGAACGCGACGGCCTCCTGAAGATGCTGGCCTCGGACCGCGCCCAATGGCGGCTGGTCGGGGTGGGCCTGAAGGACGTGCGGGCGATCCTGGGGCCCGACACCAATCTCGGCAAGCGCCGCTCGATCTTCGACACCGCCCCGGTGGTGGACGCCGAGGCGGCCATGGAGGCGATGATCGTGCGCGAGCCGATCACCGTGATCCTGTCCGAGCGCGGCTGGATCCGCGCGGCCAAGGGCAAGGTCGAGGACCCCTCGGAACTGAAGTTCAAGGAAGGCGACAAGCTCGGCTTCATCGTCGCGGCCGAGACGACGGACAAGCTGCTGATCTTCGCCTCGGACGGCAGGTTCTTCACGCTGGGTTGCGACAAGCTGCCGGGTGCGCGCGGCCACGGCGAGCCGCTGCGGCTGATGCTCGACCTCGACGACAAGACCGACATCGTCGACATCTTCCCCCACAAGCCGGGGACCAAGCGGGTCATCGCCTCGAAGGAGGGCTACGGCTTCATCCTGCCCGAGGAGGAGGCGGTCAGCTTCCGCCGCGCCGGCAAGCAGGTGCTGAACGCCGGGGCCAAGGGCGCGGCCTTCGCCATGCCGATGAGCGGCGACCACTTCGGGGTGATCGGCGACAACGGCAAGATCCTGATCTTCCCGTTGTCGGAGCTGCCGGAGATGCCGCGCGGCAAGGGCGTGAAGCTGCAGACCTACCGCGAGGGCGGCCTGCGCGACGCGGTGGTGTTCAACGCCGAGGACGGCGCGACCTGGATCGACACCGCCGGCCGCACCCGGGTCTGGGGCGAGTGGCGCGAGTGGCTGGGGCGGCGCGCGGCGGCCGGCAAGCTGGCGCCGAAGGGCTTTCCGACCAGCAAGCGGTTCAAGCCGAAATAACCGCCCCGACACCTTGTAGGTGTCCGTTGCAACGCTAAGCTTCGCCGACCGATGTTCGGGAGGGGAAGTTTCATGAAGCGCCATCTGCTGGCGACGGCTCTGGCCGCGGTTTCGCTGACCTGGGCCGCGTCGCCCGCCGCCTGGGCGAAGGAGCCG
Organism: Phenylobacterium sp.; assembly: GCF_031984885.1. Taxonomy (GTDB): domain Bacteria; phylum Pseudomonadota; class Alphaproteobacteria; order Caulobacterales; family Caulobacteraceae; genus Phenylobacterium. The sequence goes on along the minus strand of NZ_DAMABV010000013.1, from coordinate 43,731 downwards.
GCCGCGGCGCTGGCGCCCGCCGCCAGCCCGGAGGCGCTCGGCTTCGACAGCGCCCGGCTGAAGCGTCTGGATGCGGCCATGGCCAAGGCGGTGGCCGACGGCCGCGTGGCGGGCGTGCAGACCCTGCTGGCGCGGCATGGCCAGGTGGTGGCGTTCAACACGCACGGCAAGGCGAACCTGGAGACCGGCGCGGGCCTGGAGAAGGACGCCATCTTCCGCATCTACTCGATGAGCAAGCCGGTGACCGGCGTCGCCATGATGATCCTGTTCGAAGAGGGCAGGTGGCGGCTGGACGATCCGATCACGAAGTTCCTGCCCGAGATGAAGGACCTGAAGGTCTGGAAGGGCCTGGACGCCAAGGGGCAGCCGGTCCTGGAGCCGGTGAAGCGCCCGCCGACCATGCGCGAGCTGATGAGCCACACCGCCGGCTTCGGCTATGGGCTGAGCGACAAGCACCCGGTCGATCAGATGTTCCGCGACCAGCGGGTGCTGGGGGCCAGCGACCTCAAGGATCTGACGGCCAAGGTCGCCGCGATCCCGCTGATGTACCCGCCGGGCGAGCAGTGGAGCTATTCGGTCGCCGTCGATCTGCAGGGCGCGGTGGTCGAGCGGCTGTCCGGCCAGGCCCTGGGCGACTTCCTCGAAGCGCGCCTGTTCAAGCCGTTGAAGATGAACGACACCGGCTTCTACACCGGCGCGGACAAGGCCTCGCGGCTGGCGGCGGTCTATATCGGCAATCCCGACACCGGCAGGATCGAAGAGGCCAAGACCCTGTTCAACCAGCCGATCCAGGACTTCACTCGCAAGCCTGTGCTGGAGTCCGGAGGCGGCGGGCTGGTTTCGACCACGCGCGACTACGCCCGCTTCGCCCAGATGATCGCCAACGGCGGCGAACTGGATGGCGTGCGGATCCTGTCGCCGGCTTCGGTCGAGCTGATGGGGACCAACGTCATTCCCGCGGCGGCGCTGGTGTCGTCGAACGGCTCGACCAGTTCCTCGTTCAACGAGGCGGTGGGCTTCGGGCTCGACTTCATGGTGGTCAACGATCCCCGCAAGGCCGGCAGCCTGGAGGGCAAGGGCACGATGAGCTGGGGCGGGGCGGCCGGCACCTGGTTCTGGGTCGACCGGGCCAACGACGTGGTCTTCGTCGGCATGATCCAGCGCTATGGCGGCACGGGCGGCGACGACCTGGGCGGGCTTTCGCGGACGCTGGTCTACCAGGCCCTGGTCGATCCGGCGAAGTAACCGCAAGGGGGAGGGAATGGGCGCTGCGCCTTGACTTTCGAGGCCCTACATGCGCCCTTCCGCGCCTTGTTTTCAGAGCCTTAGCGACTCCCCATGCACGCCTACCGCACCCATACCGCAGGCGCCCTTCGCGCCGCCGACACGGGCAAGACCGTCCGCCTTTCGGGCTGGATCCACCGCAAGCGCGACCATGGCGGGCTGGTCTTCATCGACCTGCGCGACCACTACGGCCTGACGCAGTTGGTGATCAGCCCGGAAACCCCCGGCTTCGACGTCATCGAGCGCCTGCGCGCCGAGAGCGTGATCAAGGTCGACGGCGAGGTCGTGGCCCGCAGCCCCGAGACCGTGAACGCCAACCTGCCGACCGGCGAGGTCGAGGTGCGCGTGCGTTCGGTCGAGGTGCTGTCCGAGGCCGCCGAACTGCCGCTGCCGGTCTTCGGCGAGCCGGAATACCCCGAAGAGATCCGCCTGAAGCACCGCTATCTGGACCTGCGCCGCGAGACGCTGCACCGGAACATCGTGCTGCGCTCGAAGGTCATCCACTCGATCCGCAACCGCATGATCGAGCAGGGCTTCCTGGAGTACCAGACGCCGATCCTGACGGCCTCGTCGCCGGAAGGCGCGCGCGACTTCCTGGTGCCCTCGCGCCTGCACCCGACCAAGTTCTACGCGCTGCCGCAGGCGCCCCAGCAGTTCAAGCAGTTGCTGATGGTCTCGGGCTTCGACCGCTACTTCCAGATCGCGCCCTGCTTCCGCGACGAGGACCTGCGCGCCGACCGTTCGCTGGAGTTCTACCAGCTCGACGTCGAGATGAGCTTCGTGACGCAGGAGGACGTGTTCGCCGCCATCGAGCCGGTGATGCACGGCGTCTTCGTGGAGTTCGGCGGCGGCAAGCGCGTCTCGCCGATCGACCAGCCGATGTCCTATGAGGACGACTTCGGCAAGACCATCGAGCACAGGGGCTTCGAGCGCCTGACCTATGTGCAGTCGATGGCCCGCTACGGCACCGACAAGCCGGACCTGCGCAACCCGATCGTCATGCAGGACGTCTCCGAGCGCTTCCGCGGCGGCGGCTTTGGCCTGTTCGCCCGCATCCTGGAAGACGCCAAGAACGCGGTCTGGGCGATCCCGGCCCCGAAGGGCGGCAGCCGCGCGTTCTGCGACCGCATGAATAGCTGGGCGCAGGGCGAGGGACAGCCGGGCCTGGGCTACATCTTCTGGTCCGACGACCAGGGCGGCTGGGGCGGCCCGATCGCCAAGAACCTGGGCCCGGACGCGACCACCGCGCTGATGACCCAGATCGGCATGGGGCAGGGCGACGCCGCCTTCTTCGTCGCCGGCGATCCGAAGGCGTTCGTGAAGTTCGCGGGCGCGGCCCGCACCAAGGTCGGCACGGACCTGAACCTGGTCGACGAGGACCAGTTCAAGTTCTGCTGGATCGTCGACTTCCCGATGTTCGAGTGGAGCGAGGAAGAGCAGAAGGTCGACTTCTCGCACAACCCGTTCTCGATGCCGCAGGGCGGCCTGGACGCGCTGCTGAACCAGGACCCGCTGACCATCCGCGCGTTCCAGTACGACATCGTCTGCAACGGCTACGAGCTGTGCTCGGGCGCGATCCGGAACCATCTGCCCGAGGTGATGGTCAAGGCGTTCGAACTGGCCGGATACGGCGCCAACGTCGTCGAGGAGGAGTTCGGCGGCATGCTGAACGCCTTCCGTCACGGCGCGCCGCCGCACGGCGGCCTGGCGCCCGGCATCGACCGGATCGTCATGCTGCTGGCCGGCGAGACCGCCATCCGCGAGGTCATCGCCTTCCCGCTGAACCAGCAGGGCCAGGACCTGCTGATGAACGCGCCTTCGGAAGTGCTGGAGAAGCAGCTCAAGGAGCTGCACATCCGGCTGGCGCCGCCCATCAAGGTCTGAGCGGCGGGCAGGGCTTTACGGGAAAAAGGGGGCGAGAGCCCCCTTTTTTTCGCCCGCGTCAGTCCAGCGCGACGAGGTAGCGGGGCGGGGCCGGCGGCGCGGGCGCGGCGGGCGGCGCAGGCGGCGCGCTGCGGACGATGCGCACGCGGGCGCCCCGGCTGCAGGCCTTGGCGATCAGGCCGGGCGGCGGGCGGGTCGAGCCGTCGGCGCAGGCGTTGTCGAGCTGGTCCTGTTCCAGGCCCTTGGCGCGGGAGAGGTCGACGCCGCCGATGTCGGCGCCGGACAGGCTGGCGCCGCGGAAGTCGGCGCTGACGAAGGTGGCGCCGCCCAGGTTGGCGGCGGAGAGGTCGGCGTCACGGAACGAGGCGTGGTCGAACACGCCGGCGCTCAGGTTCGCGCCGGTCATGCTGGCGTCGCGGAAGTCGGCGCTGCGTGCATTGACCTTGCCGAAATTGGCGGCCTTCAGCTCCGCGCCGCGCAGCGAGGCGTTGGAGAGCACCGCGCGGCTGAAGTTGGCGCCGGTGGCCGCGGCGTCGCGCAGGTCGGCCCGCGAGAGGTCGGCGGCGCCGAAATTCACGCCCTTGGCCTCGACGTCGCGCAGGCGCGCATCGGCCAGGACGGCGCTGTTGAAGTTCGCGCCGACCATCTGGGCGTCGCTGAGGTCGGCGCGCGACAGGTCGGCGCCGCTGAAGTTCGCGCCCAGGAAGCGGGCGTCGCGCAGGTCGGACCCGACCAGGGCGGCCTGGGCGAAATTGGCGCCGATGAACTGCGCGCCGGCCAGCTTGCGGCCCGACAGTTCGCACTTGGCGCAGGCGCCGCCGAACGTGACCATCCGCGCCACGTCCTTGTCGCCCATGGTGGCGCTGGCCACGCCCGGAGCCGCGGCCAGGATGGCGGCGAGCAGGACTCCCAGGGCGGGCGCGGAACGCATCAGTGGGGACATCGAAGCTTGGCGTTGTTGGTCCATGGTGCGAGCATGTGCTCTCGACACCCTGTGGACGCTACTTAATTCGCGGTAATTGTCAGCAGCTTAGCTAACAACTCGGGATACGCAGGCCGCCCGGAAGACGGGTGGAGCCGTCGCCGCACGCCTGGTTGAGCTGGGCCTGCGACAACCCGCGTGCGCCATCCATCTCGGCGCCGGAAAAATTGGCCCCGCTGAGCTTGGCGCTGGCGAAATTCGCCCCGCTGAGGTGCGTCCCCACGAAGCTGGAATTGGTCAGGTCGGCGCCGGCGAAATTGGCGCTGGAGAACACCGCGCCATAGGCTTCGACGTCGCGCAGGTCGGCGCCGGCGAAATTCACCCGGTTCATGACCGAGAGCGAGAGGTCGGCCTGACGCAGGCGCGCGCCGCTGAAGTTCTGGCCGCGCATCTCCAGCCCGGCCATGTCGGCCTGGAAGAGGTTGCACTTGGGACAACTGGCGCCGCGGCGCGCCTGGCCGATCTGGCCGGCGTTCTGGGCGCTGGCGGGCGCGGCCGCAGCGAGCGCGGCGAGCACGCCGATCAGGGCGATCGGTTTCATGAGGAACCCTCCGACAAGGGCTCCTTGCTTAGCTGTGAAGCTTTAAGGCGAGGTGACCGGAAACGAACACCGTCATCCGGTCATGTCGCCGTCCTGCGGGGAGGCCCTGGTCCCGCAGGTCTCGCAGATCAGGCTGGCGCCCTTGCGGACCACGGCGATGTCGCCGCAGGCCGCGCAGACGTCGGCCTCGGCGGCGGGCGGCCGGGCGGCGGCGCTGGGCAGGAAGACCAGGTTGTCGGGCGCCGCGCCGCGGGCGAAGCCGCGCGAGATGAAGTGGCTGGCCGGCTGCGGGCCGTCCTCGTCGTCGTGCTTGCCTTCGCCCAGGCCGTCGGCGTTGAGCTCGTCAGGGTCGGCGTTGGCCAGATCGTGGCGGGCCAGGTAGGAGACGCCCAGCTCGCGGAACAGATAGTCGAGGATCGAGGTCGCCGAACGGACGGAGTCGTTGCCGGTGACCGGGCCGGCCGGCTCGAAGCGGGTGAAGACGAAGGCGTCGACGAACTCGTCCAGCGGCACGCCGTATTGCAGGCCGATGGAGATCGCGATGGCGAAGTTGTTCATCAGCGAGCGGAAGGCGGCGCCTTCCTTGTGCATGTCGATGAAGATCTCGCCGAGCTCGCCGTCCTCGTACTCGCCGGTGTGCAGATAGACCTTGTGGCCGCCGACGCTGGCCTTCTGGATGTAGCCCTTGCGGCGGTCGGGCAGCTTGCGGCGGGTGCGGTCGCGCTCGACGATGCGCTCGACGATCCGTTCCGGCTGCGGGGCCCTGGCCTCCGGTTCGGGCTCGCGCGCGGTGCGGGGCGGAAGCTCCGTCGCCTTGGGCAGGTCGAGGACCAGGCCGGCGGGCGCGGCGGCGCGGCGGACGCGCAGGGCCGGCGCCTTGGCTCGGGCGGCCAGGGCGATGAGCGCGGCGGCGTCGGCCGGAACCGTGTCCCACTCGAGCTCCAGGTCGGCCATGGCCGGAACCGCCAGGGCGTGGGCGATGACGGCCAGGACGGCGAAATAGGGCTCAGGCCCCAGGTCGTCGGCGCTCTGGAAGACGGCCTGCTGGGCGGCGGTGAGGAATTCGGCGTCGGCCAGGGAGCCCGAGCCGAGGGCGTAGGCCTGCGCCTGGGCGATCTCGGCGTCGTCGAAGCCGGCGAGCTTCAGGACGTTCAGGTCCGGATCGGCGAGGTCGGCCTCGGTGGCGCCCAGGACATCGCAGAGGAAGCCGGCGTCGATGGCCGCGAAGGCCTGCGGCAGGCTGGCGGCGAAGGGCAGGGCGGCCTCGGCCTGGGCGATCTCGTGCTCGGTGAAGCCGCGGGCGGCCAGGGCGGCGTGGTCGATGGCCGGGGCCTCGGACAGGTCCTGTCCGCCCAGCAGCCAGGCGCGGGCCTGGGCGAGATCGGCGCCGAGCGCCGTCAGGCCGGTGAGGGCCGCTTCCGACATCACGCGGGTGAGGACGCCGTCCTCGGTCTGGGCGACCGTCACCGGGCCGAGCCAGGGGGAGGCGGAGGCCGATGCGCCGCCCAGGCGCAGGGTCAGCTCCGGATCATCGAAGATGGCCAAGCCGCCGTTGAGCTTGGCGCCCGAGGCGACGCAGGCCGAGGCGGCGTGGCGGTAGAGGTCGCGGATCGCCGTGCGGCCGGCTTCGGAGTCGTAGGCCAGGCCCTGGGCCACCAGCCAGTCGGCGACGCCGGCCAGGCCGAGCGAGGCGCTGCGCTCGCCGCTGACCGCGGCCAGGGCGGTGGAGAGCAGGGCGACGTTCGAGGCGAAGGCCGAGGCGTCGAAGTCCTGGCCCGCGCCGAAGCTCATCAGGTCGATCGCGCCGCGCGCGCCGCCCCAGGCGCGGGCCACGCCCTGGGCCGCTTCCGGAGTCAGGGCGACGGCCACGGCGCCGGTTTCCCAGGCCGCGGCGGCGAGGGCCTGTTCCGGCGCGCCGCGGGCGACGCAGATCAGTTCGAGCCCCTCGATCTCGCCGAAGTCGGGGTCGGCGGCGGCCCATTCGAGCTCGCCGGCCTTGGCCAGGCTGATGGCCTCCAGGATCATCGAATCCGTGGCGCCGACCGCGCGGGCGGCCTCGGCGCTGCGGGCGAGGTTGGCGTTGGCGCGCAGGTCAGCGCAGGCGGCGGGGTCGCCCTGGCAGCGCAGGATCGAATCCATCACCGCCTGAAGGCGCGCGCCCATCTCGCGGGCGGCGGCCCTGGCCATGGCGCGGCCGCGGTGCTGGGCGCGCAGCGCGGCCAGGGCGCCGGCGCATTCGGCCTCTCCGGTCTGGACGACCGGGGTGGCGGGATCGGGACGCGCCGCGGTCATGGCGATCTGGCCGGCCAGCATGGCGGCGCCGAGGTCGCGGCGGAAGGCGGCGCGGGCGCGGGCGGTCTCGAAGAGGCCGCGCGCATCGCCCAACTGGACGAGGTCTTCGGCGAAACGGAAGATCGCGGCGGGGAGGTCGGCTTCCTCGCCGAGCCAGTCCAGCCAGGCTTCGACGCGGGCGTCGGTCCAGGAGGCAGGGGCCAGCACCTCGGCCACGCTGGACGCGCGTTCGAGGGTCCGTCGTTCGATCCTTGCCGCTTCGGCCGCCATATCCGGTTCTCCCGAGGGGCGAGTCTAGCAGCGTCGTTAACGCGGGCAATAGATGTTGCGGTTCGGGAGGCTTCAATCCCCAAGATATTGCGGCTCTCGCGCCGCTGGACGCTGAGGGGCCGGGCGCCTATAGTCCGCCCGCTTCCCGTCTGTCTGGAATTCCCAAACGTGCTCAAGAATATCTTCACCTGGTGGAACGGCGCGACCATCGGCATCCGCAACACCGTGGGCCGCCGTGGCGTGTTCATCGGCAAGGACGAGCTGGGGAACAGCTATTACGAGGCCAAGGACGACAAGGACTCGTACGACAAGGGCCGCAAGCGCCGCTGGGTGATCTACAACGGCTATGCCGAGGCCTCGAAGGTTCCCTCCGAGTGGCACGGCTGGCTGCACTACACCTTCGACGAGCCGCCGACCACGGCGCCGCTGAAGCGCCAGGCCTGGGAACGCGATCACATCCCGAACCTGACCGGCACCGTCCACGCCTGGAAGCCGCAGGGCTCGATCGCGCGCGGCGGCGAGCGTCAGAAGGCGTCGGGCGACTACGAGGCCTGGCGGCCCGAATAGGCATGTCGCGGGGCCGCATCCTTGCCGGACTGGCCGTGCTGGGCGCCCTGGCGGGCGCCGGCATGGTGAGCGCGCAGCCCGCCCCCCAACAGGGACAGCCGCCTCTGCTGCAGGTCCCGGCTCCAGCGACGCCGGGTCCCAACGGCGGGGCCCAGGCGCCGCGATCGCCGCCGCCCGACGAAGAGGCGCCCCCGGCCCAGGTCGCTGCGCCGCCGCCGGTGGCCGCGCCCCCCATTTCCGCCGAAGAAGTCGAGGCCGCGCCGCCGCCCAAGGCGCAGGTGGCCGTCAAGCCGACCGAGGCGGCCAAGCGCGCCCGCTATGACGTCGCGGTGATCCAGGCGCTGGACAAGGTCTCGGCCGAGTCCATGCGCTTCGAGGCCGCCGTCGGCCGCCCTGTCCGCTACAAGAACCTGGTGTTCACGGTGAAGGCCTGCGAGCGGTCGGCCTCGGACGAGGCGGTCGAGGACGCCATCGCCCACGTCACGGTGGAGTCGCAGCCGCGCGCAGCGCCGGGCAAGCCGACCCCGCCGCCGCGCCAGGCGTTCCGCGGCTGGATGTACGCCTCCTCGCCGGGCCTGAACCCGCTGGAGCACCCGATCTACGACGCCTGGCTGATCACCTGCAGGGCGGCGACGCCGGGTCCGACCGCCGTGCGCTGAAAATCGGCCTGCGCCTCGAGCGCGCGGGCCAGGCGGCGGTGATATTCCGCCCTGGGGACCTCGACCGCGCCGAAGGTCGTCAGGTGATCGGTGATGAACTGGGCGTCCAGCAACTGGAAGCCGTCGGCGAGCAGTCGCGCGACGAGATGGACCATGGCCACCTTGGAGGCGTCGGTGCGGCGGCTGAACATGCTCTCGCCGAAGAACGCCGCGCCCAGCGAGACGCCATAGAGGCCGCCGACCAACTCGCCGTCCGCCCAGCACTCGACGCTGTGGGCGTGGCCCATCTCGAAGAGCTGGGCGTAGAGGTCCTCGATGACCCCGTTGATCCAGGTCTCGGTGCGGCCGGGCTTGGGGGCCGCGCACTCCACGACCACCTGGCGAAAGGCGGTGTCGATGCGGATCTCGAACGGATCGCCGCGGACCGTGCGCGCCAGCCGGCGGGAGACGTGGAAGCTGTCCAGCGGGACGATGCCGCGCTTCTCCGGGTCGATCAGGAAGACGCGGTCGTCTTCGCGCGCGTCGGCCATGGGAAAGACGCCGCGGGCGTAGCATTGCAGGAGCTCGCGGGGGCCGAAACGCTTCATGCGGCGCAGACTAGGGGATTTCGGGAGGCGTTTCCCTCCCCATGAAGGGGAGGGAAGGGATCAGGCCTCGTCCTGTTGCGACTTCATCCAGCGTTCCAGCCAGTGGATGTTGTAGTCGCCGGAGAGGAAGTCGGGCTGTTGCAGCAGTTCCTGGAACAGCGGGATCGAGGTCTCGATGCCGCCGACCACCATCTCGCCCAGGCAGCGGTTGACGCGGGCGATGCACTCCTCGCGGTCGCGGCCATGGACGATCAGCTTGCCGACCAGGCTGTCGTAATAGGGCGGGATCGAGTAGCCGGCGTAGAGCGCGCTGTCGAGGCGCACGCCCAGGCCGCCCGGGGCGTGGAAGTCGCTGACCAGGCCGGGCGAAGGCGCGAAGGTCTTCGGGTTCTCGGCGTTGATCCGGCATTCGATGGCGTGGCCCTCGAACACGACGTCTTCCTGCTTGAACGACAGCGGCAGGCCCGCGGCGATGCGGATCTGTTCGCGCACCAGGTCGATGCCGGTGATGGCCTCGGTGACCGGATGCTCGACCTGCAGGCGGGTGTTCATCTCGATGAAGAAGAACTCGCCGTTCTCGTACAGGAACTCGATGGTGCCGACGCCCAGGTAGCCGATGGCCTTGATCGCATCGACCACGACCTTGCCGATCTTGGCGCGGGCCGCAGCGTCGATGACCGGCGAGGGGGCTTCTTCCAGCACCTTCTGGTGGCGGCGCTGCAGCGAGCAGTCGCGTTCGCCCAGATGGCAGACATTGCCGAACTTGTCGGCGATGACCTGGATCTCGATGTGGCGCGGGGTCTGGAGGTAGCGCTCCATATAGACCGCGTCGTCGCCGAAGGCCGCGCGGGCCTCGGCGCGGGCGGTGGAGACCGCTTCGTAGAGGTCCTCCTGGGTCTGGGCGACCTTCATGCCGCGCCCGCCGCCGCCGGCGGCGGCCTTGATGAGCACCGGGAAGCCGATCTTCCTGGCCGCCTCGAAGGCTTCCTCCTCGGTGGTCACCGCGCCGTCGGAGCCGGGGACCACGGGGATGCCCGCGTCCTTCACCGCCTGCTTGGCGGTGATCTTGTCGCCCATCATCTTGATGTGCTCGGCGGTCGGGCCGATGAAGGTGAAGCCGTGGGCGGTGACGATCTCGGCGAAGCGGGCGTTTTCCGAGAGGAATCCGTAGCCTGGATGGATCGCCTGAGCGCCCGTGATCTCCGCCGCGGCGATGATCGAGGGGATGTTCAGATAGCTCTTGGCGGCGGGGGCGGGGCCGATGCAGACGCTTTCGTCGGCCAGCCGCACCCACATGGCGCCGGCGTCGGCCTCGGAATGGACCGCCACGGTGGCGATGCCCATCTCCTTGCAGGCCCGGTGGACCCGCAGGGCGATTTCGCCGCGGTTGGCGATGAGGATCTTGTCGAACATCGACCTACTCGATGACGATCAGCGGCTCGCCGAACTCGACCGGCTGAGCGTCCTGGACGATGATCTCGACGATCTTGCCGCCGCGCGGGGCCGGGATCGGGTTCATCGTCTTCATGGCTTCGACGATCAGCAGGGTCTGACCGGCGGTGACGGTGTCGCCGACCTTGACGAAGGGCGGGGCGTCGGGCTGCGGCTGCAGGTAGACGGTGCCGACCATCGGGGAGTTGACGACATCGCCCTTGCGTTCGGCGGCGGCGGGCGCGGCCTCGCCGGCCGCGACGACCGGGGCGGCGGCCACGGGGGCGGGCGCGTGGGCGTACTGAACCGGGGCCTGGGCGACGGTGAGGGTCTTGGCGACGCGAATCTTCAGGTCGTTGTGCTCGACTTCGATCTCGGAAAGGCCGGTCTCGGTGAGAATGTCGGCCAGTTTGCGCACCAGACGCGCGTCGATCGGGTCGGCGGGGGCCTTGGGACTGCTAGCCATTTGATAATCCTTAGTTTTGGCTTTGACGGGCCAGGCCCGCGGCGGCCTCGACGGCCAGTTCGTAGCTCGCCCCGCCGAAGCCGGAGACGACCCCGGTGGCGGCGAGGGACACATAGGTTTCACGGCGGAACGCTTCGCGCGCCGCCGGGTTGGAGAGGTGACATTCGATCACAGGAATATCGAGTGTCTTGAGCGCGTCCAGCAGGGCCACGGAAGTGTGACCATAGCCCGCAGGATTGATCACTACGGCGCAGGCCTCGGTCCGGGCTTCCTGCACCCAGTCGATGAGCTGGCCTTCATGGTTGGTTTGGCGGAAGACCACGGCATGACCGAGGGCGCCGGCGCGGCGTTCGCAACGGGTGCGGACGTCCTCCAGCGTCTCCTTTCCGTAAATCTCCGGCTCCCGGACCCCCAAGAGGTTGAGGTTGGGCCCGCTAAGCACATAGATCGGTTTCGACATTCGGCTCCGCCGTCGATTCCGCCGTCTTGTAACGGGCGGCGGCGGGGGTCACAAGCATTCGGAAACTTCAAGCTTCACGAGGGCGTCATGACGCTGACCATCAACGGGGAACAAAGGGCCTTCGCCGGGGTGTCGAGCGTGGCCGCCCTGGTGAGCGAACTGGGCCTGGATCCCCGCAAGGTGGCGGTCGAGCGCAACCTGGAGATCGTACCGCGATCGGCCTATGGACAGACCGCGCTCGCCGACGGCGACCGCATCGAGATCGTGCATTTTATCGGAGGCGGCTGACATGGACGGGTCTATCCACAAGGAGGACACCTGGAGCGTGGCGGGCCGGACCTTCACCTCGCGGCTGATCGTCGGGACGGGGAAGTACAAGGACTATGCCGAAAACGCCGCCGCGGCCGAGGCCGCCGGCGCGGAGATCGTCACCGTTGCCGTGCGCCGGGTGAACCTGTCGGACCCCAACCAGCCGATGCTGGTCGACTATGTGAAGCCCGACCGCTTCACCTTCCTGCCCAACACCGCCGGCTGCTTCACCGGCGAGGACGCGATCCGCACCCTGCGCCTGGCGCGCGAGGCGGGCGGCTGGGACCTGGTGAAGCTGGAGGTGCTGTCGGACACCAAGCACCTGCTGCCGGACATGGAGGAGACGCTGCGGGCGCTGAAGCTGCTGGTCGCCGACGGATTCCAGGTGATGGTCTACTGCTCGGACGACCCGGTCTACGCCAAGAAGCTGGAGGACGCCGGCGCGGCGGCGATCATGCCGGCGGCCGCGCCGATCGGGTCGGGACGGGGCATCCAGAACTTCCTGAACCTCGGGCTGATCATCGAGCAGTCGAGCGTGCCGGTGCTGGTCGACGCGGGCGTCGGCACGGCGTCGGACGCGGTGCTGGCCATGGAGACGGGCTGCGACGCGGTGCTGATGAACACCGCCATCGCCGGGGCGCAGGACCCCATCCGCATGGCGGGCGCCATGAAACATGCCGTGATCGCGGGGCGGGAAGCATTTTTGGCAGGACGTATGCCAAAACGTATGTATGCTGACCCATCATCCCCGTTATCCGGTCTGATCTGATGAGCCTTGGCGTCGACGTCTACTGGTCCTTCCGCAGTCCCTATTCCTACCTGGTGACCCCACGCCTGCGGGAATTGGCCGAGACCTACGACGTCGACGTCCGCATGCGGCCGGTCTATCCGCTGGCGGTGCGCTCCGAAGGCTTCTTCACCAAGCAGGACCCGCTGTTCGTGCCGTACCTGGTGCGCGACGTCCGGCGGCTGGGGGATTTCCTGGGCCTGCCGCTGGCCTGGCCCAATCCCGATCCGGTGGTGATCGGGCAGAACCTCAACGGCGCGGCCGAGCAGCCGCATCTGGACCTGCTGATGCCGCTGGGCGTGATGGCGGCGCACAAGCCGCAGGCCCTGGCCTTCTATGACGAGGTCTCGCGCCTGATCTGGAACGGCCAGGACATGCCCTGGAACGAGGGCGACAAGCTGGCCCGCGCCATCGAGCGGGCCGGCCTCGACATGGCGCAGCTCCAGGCCGAGGCGGCCGGCAAGGCGGACGAGATCGCCGCCGAGATCGAGGCCAACCAGGAGGCTCACCGCGCCTCCGGCCACTGGGGTGTGCCGACGATGGTCTTCGAAGGCGAGCCGTTCTTCGGCCAGGACCGTTTCGACGTCCTGGTGTGGCGCCTCAAGCAACGCGGCCTGCGCGAACGCGCCTGAAGAATTCAGCGGCGTTCCGTGGCGGAAGGCGCTCTAGGCTCCTCGAAAACAGGAGGGGCGCATGGGCAAGTCCAACGGACGCCAGTCGATCTTCATCACAGGAGCGGCCTCGGGCATGGGCCGCGAGGCCGCCAGGCTGTTCGCGGGCAAGGGCTGGTTCGTCGGCGGCTATGACGTCAACGAGGCGGGCCTGAGCGCCCTGCAGGCCGAACTGGGCGCGGACAACTGCCTGGTGCGGCGGCTGGACGTCACCGACCGCGACGACTATCGCGCCGCCCTGGCGGAGTTCGGGGAGGCCACCGGCGGCAAGCTGGACCTGCTCTACAACAACGCCGGGATCGGGCGGGGCGGGCCGTTCGCCGAGCAGCCGTTCGAGGACGTGATCGCCGTCGTCCAGGTCAACCTGATGGGGGTGCTGATCGGCATCCACGAGGCGATCGGCCTGCTGAAGGCGACGCCGAATTCGCTGTGCTTCACGACCTCGTCGTCCTCGGCCACCTTCGGCATGGCCAATATCGCGGTCTATTCGGCCACCAAGCACGCGGTGAAGGGGCTGTCCGAAGCGCTCTCCGTCGAGTTCAAGGCCTATGGGGTGCGGGTGGCCGACGTGCTGCCGGGCCTGATCGACACGCCGATCCTGCCGCCGGAGGCGATCGCCAATGCGCCGAAGGAAGGCATGTTCCGCGCCATCCCGCCGGTCGAGGTGGCCAAGGCGGTGTGGGAGGCCTACCACGCCGACAAGCTGCACTGGTACGTGCCGCCGGAGCTGGTCGAGCTGGACAGGGCCGCGACGCTCTCGCCCGAGACCGTGCGCGATCAGATGGCCCAGGGCGGGCTGTTCAACGCCGCCAGCGAGTAGCTAGGCGCGGCTCATGTCGGCCTCGGCCGAGAGGCCGAGGAGCTGGAACATCTCGGTCCGGCCGGGGCCCGGCTTGGGCGGGTAGGCGTCGGCCTTCTGGTCCTTGCCGGTGACCCAGTAGCGCAGGATCTTGGCGAGGTTGTCCGGGCGCTTGAGCCAGGCCGAGGGGTGTTCCAGCATGTGGAAGCCGCGCAGGGCCTCGCGCAGCAGGTCGGCGTCCGAGCGGATGGCGACGTTGACGCCGTCCTCCAGGAAGCTCTTCACCAGCCTGCTCTTCAGGCTGGGCCGATAGCCGGGCGTCAGTTGCTGGCGGGCGCGGCGGATGGCCGAGCGGTCCTGGTCGCGCATGTTGAGATAGTAGGGGCGCAGTTCGTCGGTCACCCGGGCCTGGAACGCCTGGATGCGGTCGGTCGGGTCGCCGGTGGAGACCAGCACGTCGCGCAGGATATAGGCGCTGACGGCCGCAAACGAGCAGCCGCGGCCGTAGAGCGGATTGGTGCGCACCAGGGCGTCGCCGACCGCGAAGTAGCCGAGGACGGCCGGCGTCTCGCCGCCGCCGATGTCGCGCCAGCGGCTTTGCAGCTCGCCCATGCCGAACACGCGGCTGCCCCCCTCGGACGCCGCCGGATCGACCCAGGGCGCGAGGCCGGGCAGGCGCGCGCAGATGGCGTCGAACACCTGGGGCCGCACGATCGCCTTGCGCAGCTCCAGCTCCGGCTCGGGGGTGCAGAGGGTGATGGAGAAGCAGCCGTTGTCGGCCGGAAACAGGCCGAACTTCAGGAAGCCCAGGTCGCCGGTGGCGCCGGCCTTGGTGCGGGGCGGCTCCTGCACGCCGGGGTTCAGGCGGAAATGGCGGGTGAAGTAGACGATTCCCGCGCTTTCGCTCTCCTCGGTGATCGCCGCGCCTTCCTCGACGAGCTGTTCGATGCAGGACGAGGTGCGGCCGCCGCCGTCGATGACCACGTCGCCGATGATGTCGCGCGCGCCGTTCGCGTCGGCGACCGAGACGCCGACCACGCGCAGGCCCTGGGGATCGGACTGGGTCAGGAGCTTGCGGACGAAGGTCTCGGAGTCGATCCGCACGTTGGGATAGCGCTCGACATAGCGGCGGATGACCAGTTCCAGCGTGGTGCGGCGGCTGGTCAGGACCACGAAGTCGCGGTCGCCCGGCCGGGGCCGGTAGTCCAGCCGGTGCAGGTCGGTGAGCATGCGCTCGAAGCCCAGCTCGCGACAGCCGGCGGCCAGCAGATCGGCGTGCAGTTCGGGATGTTCGTTGCGGATGATCGTGCGCAGCCGGGCCAGGAAGGCGTGGCTGTGGCGCAGATGGCCGACGCCGCGGCGGGTCCAGTTCGAAAAGGCCTGGTCGGCGTCGCCGTGGGGCGGCGCCGGATCGCGTTCGAGAATGACGATATCGCGGCCGGTCGGCGCCAAGGCCAGCGCCGTACACAGGCCGCCGATACCAGCCCCGATAATCAGCACTCGCTCGTGCATTCGGCTCGCCGTGAGGACAGACTCTCAAAGCACTGAGAGAAGCCTAGCTGCGTCGTCCGGCGGCGCAAAGCCCGAGTTTGGCGAGCGGGCTCAGCCCTTGTCGATCTGGGGCGAGGGCACGGTCTTGAGCTTGCCGGTCTTGGCCTCGGCGATGGCGGCGCGCAGGGCCGGGACGTCGGCGCCCGGAATCACGCGGTCGCCGACGATGAAGGCCGGCGTGCCCTCGATGTCCAGGGCCTGGGCCAGGGCGCGGGTGTCGGCGATGTGCTTCTTGACCTCAGGAGAGGCGCCGCCGGCGCGGGCCGCGGCCGGATCGACGCCGACCGCGCGCAGGTGGCGGTCGATGGCGGCTTCGTCCAGGGCCTTCTCGGCCATGAAGCGCTCGAACAGCTCGATGTTCTTGGGCATGCCGGCCGGCGACAAGGCGACCTCGGCGGCGATGTTGCTCTCCGCGCCGAAGATCGGGAACTCCTTGAACACGAAGCGGACGTCCGGGTTCTCCTTGATCAGCTTCAGCACCTCGGGCGCGCTGACCTTGCAGTAGCCGCAGCGGTAATCGAAGAACTCGACGACCGTGATCTTGCCGTCCGGGTTGGCGACGAAGTCCCGCGGGTCGCGCTCAAGCTGCTCGCGGTACTTGGCGAGCGAGGCCTTGGCGGCCTCCTGGGCGGCGGCCTCCTTGTTCTGCTGCAGCTTCAGCACCGCCTCCTCGATCACCTCGGGGTGTTCGAGCAGATAGGCGCGGACCTTCTGGCCGAAGTCGTCCGGCTGCTTCTGGCAGGCGGCGAGGGGCAGGGCGAGGGCGGCGCAGGCGACGAGGACGCCGCGGGAAATCTTGGTCATGTCAGGCCAAATAAGGGAGAAGCGGGGCTTTGCGAAGGCTCAGCGTGACGAGCGGCGGTTGATCGAGCCCTCGGACGCCAGATCCTTGAGGTCGTCCTTGCTGGGATTCGAGGTCAGGACGATGTCGGTCGCGCGGCGCCATTCGGGGGTGTCCTTGTCGAGCTTTTCGCGGGCGCGCATGGCGAAGACGCGCGCCTGCCGGGGGTCGCCGACGGCGAAGAAGTATTCGCCGGTGGCGAGGCGGGCCAGGCCCTCCTTGCCCTGCTTGTCGTAGGCCTGGGCGAGGATCCGCCATGCGGTGGCGTTGTCGTGTTCCTGGGTCAGCGCCTTGCGGAGCTCGCCGACGCCTTCCTCGACCTTGGCGCTGTCGTCGAGGGCGATCAGCGTCTGGCCCAGGTTGATGCGCAGCAGCGGGGCGTCGGGCTTCAACTCGACCGACTTGCGCTGGGGGGCCTCGGCCTCCTGGGCGCGGCCGAACTCGAAGAGCACCTGGCCCTTGAGCTCCCAGAGGTAGGGGTTGTCCGGCTGTTCGGCGAGCAGGGCGTCGATCATCTTCAGCGACTGATCGGGCTGCTTCATCTGGTAGTAGGCGATCGCCCGGGCGTAGCGCGCCGGGTAGGACGTGTCCTTCTCGCCGTACTTGGTGATGGCCGTCGTCGGGTTGATGAACCCGTCCAGCTTGGCCTTCATGATCTCGTGCTCGGCGAGCGCCTCGGGCGGGTCGGGCGTGTCGTAGTGGGCGTTCTGCTCGACCCGGTGCCGCAGCGCCTCGATCCGCGAGGACGAGAGCGGGTGGGAGCGGAAATAGGCGAACCGCCGGGCTTCCTGGAAGACCTCCTGGTAGCGGAAGTTGTCGAAGAATTCGACGAGGCCCTTACCCGAGAGGCCGGCGCGTTCCAGCATGGCGGCGCCGGCCTGGTCGGCGCGGCTTTCCTGTTCGCGGCTGTAGCCCATGGCCCCGAGCGTGCCGAAGTAGCTGGCGCTGCCGATCAGGCCGGCGGCGCCTTCGCCCGAGCCGGCGAGTGCGGCGAGCACGCCCAGGCCCATGGTCAGCAGGAACGGCTTCATGCCCGCGGCGGTCATCTCGCCCGAGCGGGCCGAGTGGCCGGCCGCCAGGTGGCCGACTTCGTGGGCGATGACGCCCTGGAGCTGGTTGGGGTTCTCGGATTCGAGAATCAGGCCGGTGAACACCCCCATCGTGCCCGGCCCGGCGAAGGCGTTGAGGTCCTTCGAACCGATCAGCAGGATGTTGATGGACTTGGAGTCGACGCCGGCGGCCTTGAAGATCGGCTCGGAGTCCTTGCGCAGGATCTCTTCGATTTCGGTGTCGCGGATGAGCGAGATGCTCTCCTCGGCCCGGACCGGCGCGGCCTGCAAGACGAGGCAGAGCGCGGTGACCGCGGCCAAGGCGGTCTTCGAAACCGAACGGGCAGGGGACGCCATTCCGAACAACTCCAAGCGCCCCCCACAAAGCCCCATGGAAAGAAGCCTAACGCGCTTCAGACGGACTGGAAACCGGCTCGCAGGGCGCGAGCCGGTTTCCGAAGTCACAGCCCAGGGTTAGCCCCGGCGCCACCAGCCCTTCTTCGGCACGGGCGGGGGAGCGTTGATCTCGTTGGGATCGGGCTCACGCGCGACGGGCGCGACCGGGGCCGGCTCGGCCACGGGTTCCGGCGCAGGCTCGGGTTCGGGCGCAGTCTCGACGACGGTCTCGACCGGCTCGGCGACGACTTCAGCAGCGGCCGCCGCGGCCTCGGCGGCGATGGCCGCCTTGGTCCTGCGGGCGCGCGGCTTCTTCGCGGCGGGCTTGTCGGCGGCGACGGGCTCGGGCGCCGGTTCCGGCGCAGGCTCGGGAGCGACCTCGACAGTCTCCACGGCCTCGACGGTTTCGACCGTCTCAAGGGCTTCGGGGGCCTCGGGGGCGGCTTGCGCCTCGTCGGCCTTGCCGCGACCACGGCCGCGACGCGAGCGGGTCTTCTTGGGCTTGTCCTCGGCGGCGGGCAGTTCGACCCAGACGTCGAGTTCGACCTCGGGCTGGTCGTCGCTCACGCTCGGCGCCGGGGCAGCGACCTCGGCGGCGGCGGGAACCGGCGCAGGGTCGTTGGCCGGAACCGGGGCGGGCGTGCGGGCCGCCGGGAAGTCTTCCGACGGATCATGCCAGACGAAGGGATCGTCGCCGTAGGGCACCCAGGGGCGGGTCCACGAGAACATGTCGGCCGGACGGCCGTCATCACGCATCCGACGTCCGCCGCGACGCCCGCGGCGACGGCGGCGAGCGCCTTCCTCGGTCTCGCGATCGTCGGCGGGGCGGGGCGCAGCGGGGCGCTCGCCGCCTTCGCGGGCCTCGACCGGCTCGCCGTCGCGGCGTCCGCGGCGGCGACGGCGGCGGCCACGGCGTCCGCCGCGTTCCTCGCCCTCGGCCTCGTGGTCCTGGAAGCGCTGCTCGGCCTCGTCGTCGTCGGTGGCCTCGCGGTCGATGTCGACCTCGTCCTCTTCCTCGCCCTCGACGTCCTCTTCGTCTTCGAAGGCTTCGTCGTCGAAGTCGTCCTCGACCGGCTGGTAGGGCTGGATCGGGGCGTGATGGACCAGGGCGGCGTGCTCGGGCTTGGTCTCGCTGGCGGTGCGCTCGATCTCGTGGTCGGCGTGGGCCAGGGCGTCATCGATGGTGATGGTGATGAACAGGCCAAGGCTCTCGTGCAGACGCGCCAGGTGGTTGCGCTTCTCGTTGAGAATGTAGAGGCCGACGGCGCGCGGCACCTTCAGGGTCGCCTCGCCGCCGCCCTTCAGGGCTTCGATCTCGACGGCGCGCAGGGCCGACAGGGCGCTCGACTCGACCGAGCGGACCCGGCCGGTGCCGGCGCAATGCTCGCAGACGTGGGTGGTGCCTTCCAGGACGCCCGAGCGGCGGCGCTGGCGGCTGATCTCCATCAGGCCGAAGGTCGAGATCTTGCCCATCTGGACGCGGGCGCGGTCGTCCTTCAGCGCGTCCTTCAGCTTCTTCTCGACGGCGCGGTTGTTCTTCGACTCATCCATGTCGATGAAGTCGATGACGATCAGGCCGGCCAGGTCGCGCAGGCGCAGTTGGCGGGCGGCCTCCTCGGCCGCCTCCATGTTGGTCTTGAGGGCGGTGGCCTCGATGTTCCGCTCGCGGGTGGCGCGGCCGGAGTTGACGTCGACGGCGACCAGGGCCTCGGTCTGGTTGATCACCAGGTAGCCGCCCGAGCGCAGCGGCACGACCGGCGAATAGATCTGCGAGAGGTGGTCCTCGACCCGGTGCTTGACGAACAGCGGGGTCGCTTCGCGGTAGGGCAGCACCTTCTTGGCCTGGGAGGGCATCAGCATGCGCATGAACTCACGCGCTTCCTTGAAGCCGGCCTCGCCCTCGACCCAGACCTCGTCGATGTCCTTGTCGTAGAGGTCGCGGATGGTCCGCTTCACCAGGTCCTCTTCCTCGTAGATGAGGGCGGGGGCGACGGAGTGCAGGGTGGTGTCGCGGATGTTCTCCCACAGGCGCAGGAGATACTCGTAGTCGCGCTTGATCTCGGCCTTGGTGCGCTTGGCGCCGGCCGTGCGGACGATCAGGCCCATGCCTTCCGGCACGTCCAGGCTCTGGACCACGCCCTTCAGGCGCTTGCGGTCGGTGGCCGCGGTGATCTTGCGGCTGATGCCGCCGCCGCGGGCGGTGTTGGGCATCAGGACGCCGTAGCGGCCGGCCAGCGACAGGTAGGTGGTGAGCGCCGCGCCCTTGTTGCCGCGCTCTTCCTTGACGACCTGGACCAGCATGATCTGCCGGCGGCGGATCACTTCCTGGATCTTGTAGCGGCGCATCAGCCGCCGGCGGCGACGGGCGACCTCTTCTTCCATGACGTCGTCGTCGTCGGTGTCGACGACGTCTTCGTCCTCGTCTTCGCCGCCGCGCGCGCGGGGCTCGACATCGTCCTCTTCGTCGGCCTCTTCACGCATGAGCGCTTCGCGGTCGGCGACCGGGATCTGGTAGTAATCCGGGTGGATTTCGTTGAAGGCCAGAAAACCGTGGCGATTGCCGCCGTATTCGATGAAGGCTGCCTGAAGCGACGGCTCGACGCGCGTCACCTTGGCCAGGTAGATATTGCCTCTGAGTTGTTTGCGGTTCTGGCTCTCGAAATCGAATTCTTCAACACGTGGTCCGTCGACCACCACGACACGCGTCTCTTCGGCGTGTGCGGCGTCGATCAACATCTTCTTGGACATTAAGTACGTCTCCGAGGCGCGCCGCGAACTCTCGGCTCGGGCGCCGCCGGTCTGTCAGGAGGGCGCGCACGCCACCGCCTATCGCCTTGTCGAAGCCGACAAGGCGGGCGGTAGGCCGAAATAGGGCTCGAGCGGCGCTGCCCATTGGTGTGTTCCCAGGCGCGCCCAACGATAAGGCGCGGATCGGATGACGCGTGGCCGCCGAAGGGGGCGAGGCCGACGCGGGTTTTGTCGCGCGAACCGCAGCCTTGCGACGCAAGGCGCGCACGGTTCAGCGCGGGCGGACATTGCAACACTGGCGACGAAAAGGAAAGCCGCCGTGCCGCGATGGGCTGGCGTAAGGAGACGGTTAACCGTTTGTCCACGCCGCCCGCGTCTATATGGGTAGGACTGTGCAAGAAGTGTAATGGGGCTGCGCGTATGGGCGGCGGGTTCAGGATCGGCGGACGAAGCGTGCTGGCGGCTGTCGGCGCGATGGTCTGTTGCCTGGCGATCGTCGCGGGCGCGCAGGCGGCCGGCGCCAAGGCCGACGTGCTCAAGGTTCGCCTGGGCGGCGACCGGGCCGAGACCCGCATCGTCATCGATCTCGACAAATCGGCCACCGGCAAGGTGACGTCGGACGGCCAGGGCGACCGCCGCGTGGTGCTGAACCTGCCGGGCGTGTCGGTGGACAGCGAGCTGCAGGGCGGCGGCCTTGGCCTGGTGAAGGCCTGGGTCGTCGACGACAGCGCCGGCGGCGCGCGGCTGCGCATCGACCTGGCGGCCGACGCGGTGATCAAGCGCCGCTTCCTGCTGCCGCCGGCCGACGGCGTCGCCAACTACCGCTATGTCATCGACCTGGCGGCCAAGGAGCCGTCGAGCGTGAAGGTCGCCGACAGCGACGGGCCGCGGTTCATTTCCGCGCCGGCCAAGTCGGTGAAGGCCGCGCTGCCGCTCAAGAAGGTCATCGTCATCGACGCCGGCCACGGGGGCAAGGACCCCGGCACCAAGGGCGCCGAGGGCGCCGAAAAGGACGTCACCCTGGCCGCGGCGCGCTCGCTGAAGAGCCAGCTCGAGAAGAGCGGCCGCTACAAGGTGGTGATGACCCGCGACGCCGACGTCTATGTCGACCATGCGGTGCGGGTGCAGATCGCCCGCCGGGCCGACGCCGACCTGTTCATCTCGCTGCACGCCGACTCGGGGACCGACCCGACCCTGCGCGGGGCCAGCGTCTACACCCTGGCCGACCGGGCGACGGCGCGCTCGGCCAAGTTCGTCAGCAAGGACGACTGGTTCATGCAGGCCGGCACCCACGGCGACCATGGGGTCTCGACCATCCTGCTGGACCTGACCCAGCGCATGACCCGCAACCGCTCGGCGACCTTCGCCGAGGTGCTGCTGAGCCGGGTCAGCGACCATCAGCCGCTGCTGCGCCGCAGCCATCGCGAGGCCGGGCTGGCCGTGCTGCTGGCCCCGGACGTGCCCGCGGTGCTGCTGGAAATGGGCTTCCTGACCAACGCCGCCGACGAGGCGGTGCTGCGCGATCCGGCCAAGCGCGGCCGGCTGATGGGCTCGGTCGCCGAGGCCATCGACGACTATTTCGGCCAGCCGACCAAGCTCGCCGCCAAGTGAGCGGCGCGCCAAGCCGACGCAGGGCCGTTGGCGCCCGGCGCGATGCACGCTAGACCAGCCTGAGCGGACGGGGAGCGCCCCCGCGGAGGTCGGTCAGTTTGAAGCCCCCCGAGAGATGGATCGCGGTCGCCGGCGTGACGGTGCTGAGCGCTATCGCGCTGGCCGGATTCGCCATCGCCATCTACGCCGCGTGGCTGTTCCACGACATGCCCGACGCCTCGGACCTGGCCGACTATCGGCCGCCGACGGCGACGCGCGCCTATGCCTGGGACGGGGTGCTGATCGGCGAGTTTTCGCGCGAGCGCCGCATTTACGTGCCGTACGACAACATGCCCCCGCGGCTGGCCCAGGCCTTCCTGGCGGCGGAAGACCGCAACTTCTTCAGCCACGGCGGCGTCGACGCCATGGGCCTGACCCGGGCCATGGTGAAGAACGTCATGAACGCGGTGAACGGGCGGCGGCTGGAGGGCGGCTCGACCATCACCCAGCAGGTGGCCAAGAACGTCCTGCTGACCAGCGACGCCACCGTCGGCCGCAAGCTGAAGGAAGCGATCCTGGCCGGGCGGCTGGAGCAGACGCTCAACAAGGAGCAGATCCTCGAACTCTATCTCAACGAGATCTGGCTGGGCTATCGCTCGTATGGCGTCGGCGCGGCCGCCTATAACTATTTCGGCAAGTCGATCACCGACCTGAGCCTGGCCGAATGCGCCTATCTGGCCTCGCTGCCCAAGGGCCCGGACAACTACCATCCGACCCGCCGTAAGGCGCAGGCCATGGCCCGCCGCAACTGGGTGCTGGACCAGATGGCCGAGCTGGGCTGGGTCAGCCGCGCCGAGGCCGAGGCGGCCAAGCGCGAGGACCTGAAGGTCCAGAAGGCCCCGACCCGGGCCAAGTACCGCGACGCCGACTTCTTCGTCGAGGAAGTGCGCCGCCGGGGCCTGGCGACCATGGGCGAGCGCCTCAACGAGGGCGGCTACTACATGCGCACCACCCTCGATCCGCAGTTGCAGACGGCCGCGCGGGTGGCGCTGATGAACGGCCTGGAGCAGTACGACCGCCGTCACGGCTGGCGCGGCGCCTGGGGACATGTCGACACCGCCGAGGGCTGGGAAGAGGTCGCCAAGCAGAAGAGCCCGCCGTCGGAACGCCGCGGCTGGCGCGCAGCGCTGATCACCGAGGCCTCGGGCGGCAATGTCCGCGTCCGGGTGACCGGGGACGGCGGCTCGGGCGCCATCGTGGCGCAGGACGTCGCCTGGGCGCGGGCCGGCAAGGGCCTGCGGTCGGGCGACCTGGTGTTCGTCGAGCCGGTCGAGAACGGCGGCGGTTTCCGGCTGCGGCAGATCCCGGCGGTCAACGGCGCGCTGGTGGCGATGGAGCCCTATTCCGGCCGGGTGCTGGCGATGGTCGGCGGCTACTCGTTCTCGCTGTCGAACTTCAACCGGGCGACCCAGGCGATGCGCCAGCCCGGCTCGGCCTTCAAGCCGATCGTCTACGCCGCGGCCCTGGAGAACGGCTACACGCCCTCGAGCGTGGTGATGGACTCGATGATCACGCTGAAGGGCGCCTCCGGCCAGACCTGGACGCCCGAGAACTACAACCGCCGCTATTACGGCGCCCTGACGCTGCGCAGGGGCCTGGAGCTGTCGCGCAACGCCATGACCGTGCGCCTGGCCCAGGGCGTGGGCATGAAGAAGATCAGCGACCTGGCCGTGAAGATGGGCGTGGTGAAGAGCATGGACAGGGTGCTGGCCATGGCGCTGGGAGCGGGGGAGACCACGCCGTTCAAGCTGACCGCGGCCTACGCCACCTTCGTCAACGGCGGCCGGCGGATCGAGCCGCACCTGATCGAGCTGGTCCAGGACCGCAACGGCGAGACCATCTTCCGGGCCGACAAGCGCGACTGCCCGCGCTGCGAGGCCGGCTTCAACGGCGACGAGAGCCCGCGCGTGGCGCCCGGCGGCGAGCAGGTCATGGACCCGATCACCGCCTACCAGGTGACATCGATGCTGCAGGGCGTGGTCCAGCGCGGCACGGCGACCTCGGCCTTGGTGCTGAACCGGCCGGTGGGCGGCAAGACCGGCACCACCAACGAGTACCGCAGCGCCTGGTTCGTCGGCTTCACGCCGCAGATCGTGGCCGGGGTGTTCGTCGGCTTCGACGACAACCGCAGCCTGGGCGAGGGCGAAACCGGCACCCAGGCGGCGGTGCCGATCTTCATCGAGTTCATGCAGGAAGCGACCAAGGGGCTGCCCAAGGACGAGTTCAAGGCGCCTGCGAACGCCAAGTTCGCGACCGTCCGCGGCATCCGCGAGGCGTTCCGGCCCGGGACGGAGCCGAAGGTGATCGTGGCGCCGGCGGAAGGCATGCCGATCGGCGGGCCCCAGCCCTACGACCAGGTCTGGCCGGACGGAAAGCTGACGACGCCGGCCCCGGCCGCCGCGCCGCCGCCGAAGAAGCAGGACGACATGAGCGGGCTGTACTGAGTTCCACGGAGCAGCACCTATGAACCCGTGTCCTGCGATCGTCATCCCCGGCCGCGTAGGCGCGCCGGGGATCCATACGCGCCTGGGATCGCCGGTAGACCACAGCGTCCATGGATGGCCGGGACCTGACGGCCCGGCGATGACGAACCATAGAGAAAATTCATATGCGATCGCCCTGCCCCAGAGGGGGAGCAATCAGGTCACCGCCATTGTAATGCGGGCCGGCGCGCGCTATCTGCCGCGGCCCCAGAACATTTCTGGTTCGGAGATTCCCATGAGAGTGGATGTCGAGGCCGCCAAGGCCGACATCGAGCAGTCGATCGAACTGCTCAGGAGGCGACTTTGACTGGGAACCGGCCCTAAGAAAGCTCGATGAGCTGAACGCCCGCGTCGAAGACCCGACCCTTTGGGACGATGCGGCGGCCGCCCAGGCGATCACGCGCGAACGCTCCAAGCTGGCCGCCTCGGTCGAGGCGGTGCAGTCGCTGGAACGCGACCTGGCCGACGCCGTCGGCTATGCCGAGATGGCCGACGAGGAGGGCGACGAAGCCACCCTCGATGAGGCCCGCGAACAGCTCAAGGCCATCAAGGAACGCGCCGCGCGCGCCGAGCTGGAAGCCCTGCTGTCGGGCGAGGCGGACGGCAACGACGCCTTCATGGAAATCAACTCCGGCGCCGGCGGCACCGAGTCCAACGACTGGGCCGGGATGCTGATGCGGATGTACACCCGCTGGGCCAGCGCCCACGGGATGAGCGTCGACTTCCTCGAAGAGACGTCCGGCGAACAGGCCGGCATCAAGTCGGTGACCCTGCAGATCAAGGGGCCGAACGCCTATGGCTGGCTGAAGAGCGAGGCCGGCGTGCACCGGCTGGTGCGCATCTCGCCGTTCGACGCGGCGGCCAAGCGGCACACCAGCTTCGCCTCGGTCTGGGTCTATCCGGTGGTCGACGACACCATCGAGATCGACATCAATCCTTCCGACGTGCGCACCGACACCTATCGGGCGTCCGGCGCCGGCGGCCAGCACATCAACAAGACCGACTCCGCGGTGCGCCTGACGCACGTTCCGACCGGCGTGGTGGTGGCCTGCCAGATGGGCCGCTCGCAGCACCAGAACCGCGAGGAGGCCTGGAAGATGCTGCGCGCCCGGCTCTACGAGCTGGAGCTGCAGAAGCGCGAGGCCGAGGCCCAGGCCATGAACGACCTGAAGACCGACATCGGCTGGGGCCACCAGATCAGGTCCTACGTCCTGCAGCCCTATCAGATGGTCAAGGACCTGCGGACCAACGTCGAAACCTCCGACACCCAAGGGGTGCTGGACGGCGACCTCGACGAGTTCATGGGCGCGGCCCTGGCGCAGCGCGTCGGAAGCACCCGCGAGGGCGCGGGGACGTAGGGATTTCTCTCCCCTTCATGGGGAGGTCGATGGCGTATGAATGTTCCTATGGCTCGTCATGGCCGGGCCGCCCGGCCATCCATGGACGCCGAGGTCCGCCGGCAATCCCAGGCGCGTATGGATCCCCGGCACGCCTACGCGGCCGGGGATGACGATCGGAGAAGGCGGGGCGATCGCATATGGCCTTGGCCCCGTTTTCCTCCCCTGCGTTAGCGGGGGAGGGGGACCGCCCGAAGGGGGGTGGAGGGGGCGAGCCGCAAGCTCATTGCCAGCCGCCGCCCCCTCCACCGCTTCGCGGTCCCCCTCCCCCATGAAGGGGGAGGAAAAGGGGCCAAGGCCACGTTTGCATTTGCGCCGGGAACGGCGTTCGATCGAAGACGGAGGCGCGCGATGCAGAAGGTCCATTGCGAGTGGGGGCTGAACGGGGTCGAGCTGTTCCGTGATCGCGTCGCGGTCGTGGTGGTCGTCGACGTGCTGTCGTTCTCGACGGCGGTGGACGTGGCGGTGCATCGCCAGGCGCGGATCCACCCGTTTCCCTATGGCGACGAGGACGCCGCCCGGCAGGAGGCCGAGCGGGTCGGCGCAAGGCTGGCGGCCAGCCGCAGGGCCGGCGGACAGCTCAGCCTGTCGCCCGCCAGCCTGATGAAGCTCAATCCGGGGGAGCGGCTGCTGTTGCCCTCGCCGAACGGCTCGCGGCTGTCGCTGGCCTGCGGACGGGCGAGCGTGCTGGCCGGCTGCCTGCGCAACGCCAACGCCGTGGCGGCCAAGGCGCTGGCCCTGGCCGAGGGACGCGACATCGCGGTGGTCCCGGCCGGCGAGCGCTGGTCCGACGGTTCCCTGCGCCCGGCCATCGAGGACCTGATCGGGGCGGGCGCGGTGATCGAGGCCCTGGGGTTCGACGGCGAGCCCGAGGCGGTGGTCGCGCGGCACGCCTTCCTGAGCGCGCGCCCGCACCTGGAGGCGACGCTGCGCACCTGTCGCTCAGGCGTGGAGCTGATCGAGCGCGAGCACGCGATGGACGTGGACATCGCCGCCGAGCTGAACGTCAGCCACTGTGCGCCGGTGCTGAAGAACGGGGCCTACGAGAACGCCGCGTAGGGCCGGGACGACCGGATCCGGCTTGAGCGTCTACGCGCTCTGGACTTCCGGTTCGGGCGCGGCCAGGGCGACCGGGGCGGGGCGCTGGAACTTCAGGCTGCGGCCCTGGAAGAAGGCGCCGGTCTCGACCGAGAGCTGCTCGTGGGTGATGTCGCCGTCGACATAGGCGGTGCCGTAGAGGCGCACCTGCTTGGCGGTCACCGTGCCGATGATGCGGCCGCGGATGTCGACGGTCTCGGCCTGGACCGACCCTTCGATATGGCCGGTGTCGCCCAGGGTCAGGCGGCCGACGCGGACGTCGCCGCGGATCACGCCGTCGACGTGCAGTTCGCCCTCGCCGACGATGCCGCCTTCGAGAGTGATGTCCTGGCTGACGAGGGAAGCCGGCTTGGGCGCCTTGCGATCGCCGGCCGCCGAGAGGGACGCGTCGGTGGTCTTTTCCGCCTTAGTCGCCTTGGAGAACATAATCGCCAGCCTTTACGAAACGCGACGGGTTCTGGGCCTTACCATTGACCCAGACCTCGTAGTGCAGGTGCGGCCCGGTGGACCGACCGGTGGAACCCATGCCGCCGATGCGGCTGCCGACGGTGACGCGCTCGCCCGGACGCACGCCGATGGCCTGGAGGTGGGCGTAGCGGGTCTTGAAGCCGCGGCCGTGGTCGATCTCGATGGTGTTGCCATAGCCCGAGCGGACGCCGGTGAACGACACCACGCCCGGCGCGGTGGCGTAGATCGGGGTGTTGGTCGCACCGGCGAAGTCGAGGCCCGAGTGGAAGGCCGGGCGGCGGGTGAAGGGGTCGAACCGCACGCCGTAGCTGCTGGTCTGGGCCGCGGCGGTGGTCGGGCGGGCGAAGGGCAGCCTGGCGGCCGCATCGACCAGGGCGCCGGCCTCGGAAAGGTTGGTCGCCGCATGCTGGATGCGTTCGGCGAAGGACTCGTCCACGTCGAGCACGGCGGCCAGGGCGCGCGGATCCTTGGCCTCGATCAGCGGGCCGCCGAGCGAGCCGCCCTTGGGCACGAAGGACGACGGCGTCAGGCCGGCCAGGCGGAAGGCCAGGCGCAGGCGGTCGGCGCGGGTCTTGGCGAAGTCGTCGGCGGCGTCGATCAGGCGCTCCTGGCCCGCGCGGACCAGCTCGATGCGGCGCAGGGGGCTGACCTCGGCCGAGGCGCTGGTGGCCCTGGCGATGGCGGGGGCGAGGGCGGCCTGGGCGCCGGGCTGGCCCTTGAACTCGGTCAGCAGCATGGCGAGCGCGGCGTGGCGGCTTTCGACGCTGGCGGCCAGGGCGCCGATGCCGCCTTCGGCCTGGTTGAGCTGCACCATGGCGCTGTTCAGGCGGGCCTCGCGGTCGGCGACGAGGCGCTCGGACTTGGCCTGCATCCGGGCCAGTTCCTGGTCGTGGCTGGACACCGCCATGGCGCCCACCATCATCGAGGCGGTGCTGACGCCCATCCAGAGCGCGCCGGCGGCGACGCCTCCGGCGATCGCCATCTGGCGGCCGGTCGTGAGCACGAAGGAACGCATTTCACCGCCGGAGCGGATGTAGAGGTGTCGCTCGGGAAACAGCTCTACAAGCGATCGGCGAAGGCGCGCGAAGCGTGTCATTCTCACCGTATCGGTTACGAACGCTGGGGAACGGCGCGATATGCAATGAGAATTGGCGCGCGCGCAAGCACCTTCGCACTGCAACGTGGGCGAGCCGAGCGGCGCGTCAGCATCGATGATCGTGGTTAACAAGGCCTGAACGGCCACGCTAGGTCACGAGAGAGAAGCGCGGCGACCCCAGGCTGGATAAAGGGACGGCGCGACAAATCTACAACAGCCGGCGTCGCCGACGGTTCCCGTCGATGGTGCGCCCTGGCGTCGCGGTGCGGCGAGCGGCCGCACCGCGCGGAGCTTGGCCGTCAAAGGGTTTGCGCGGCCTTCAGCACGTCGGCGGCGTGGCCGGGGACGCGGACCTTGCGCCAGATTCGCGCCAGCTTGCCGGTCGCGTCGATGAGGAAGGTCGAGCGCTCGACGCCCATGTACTTGCGGCCGTACATGTTCTTCTCGACCCAGGAACCATAGGCCTCGATCATCGCGCCCTCCGGGTCGGAGGCGAGAGGAACGGCGAGGTCGTATTTCGCCGTAAATTTCGCGTGACTGGCCAGGCTGTCCTTGGAAACTCCCAGCAGGGCGACGCCGGCCTTGGCGAATTCCGCCGCCAGGGCGCTGAATTCCTGGGCTTCCTTGGTGCAGCCCGAGGTGTCGTCCTTGGGATAGAAATAGACCACCAGCGGCTGGCCGGCGAAGTCGGACAGCTTCACCGGGCCGCTCGCGCCCTGCAGTTCGAAATCCGGCGCGGCGGCGCCTTGGGTCAGGTCGGACAATGCGGTTCTCCAGCGACGGGCGGCCGGGACGAGCCCGGCCATGACGAGCCCGGCCATGACGATCAGAGGTCAGACGGGCTTCACCAGGACGATCTTCTTCTTGCCGGCGGCGAGCTTGATCACGCCGTCGACGAGGTCGGCCTTGGTGATCGTGCGGCCGGCGTCGGCCTCGGCCTTGTCGTTGACCCGCAGGCCGCCGCCCTGGGCCAGGCGGCGGGCCTCGCCGCGCGAGCCCGCCAGACCGGCGTCGGCGGCCAGGGCGGCGAGCATGACGCCCGCTTCCAGCTCGGCGGCGTCGATCTCGTGGGTCGGCATGTCGCCGGACACCGAGCCGACCTCGAAGGCCACGCGGGCGGCCTCGGCGGCGGCGGCGGCGGCTTCCTCGCCGTGCAGCATGCGGGTGGCCTCGTTGGCCAGCACCTTCTTGGCCTCGTTGATGTCGGCGCCCTGCATCGCCTCGTAGCGGGCGATCTCGTCCATCGGCAGGTCGGTGAACAGGCGCATGAAGCGGCCGACGTCGGCGTCCTCGGTGTTGCGCCAGAACTGCCAGTAGTCGTAGGGGCTGCGCATGTCGGCGTTGAGCCAGACCGCGCCGCCGACGGTCTTGCCCATCTTCTGGCCCGAGGCGGTCGAGAGCAGCGGCGTGGTCAGGCCGAAGGACGGCTTGGCGTCGACGCGGCGGATCAGCTCCACCCCGTTGACGATGTTGCCCCACTGGTCCGAGCCGCCCATCTGCAGCACGCAGCCGTACTTGCGCTCCAGCTCCAGGAAGTCGACCGACTGCATGAGCATGTAGTTGAACTCGAGGAAGGTCATCGGCTGCTCGCGGTCGAGCCGGGCCTTGACGCTGTCGAAGGCCAGCATGCGGTTGACCGTGAAGTGGACCCCGTAGTCGCGCAGGAACTCGACGTAGCCGAACTTCGACAGCCACTCGTCGTTGTCGACCATGATCGCGTCGGCGGGCCCGTCGCCGAAGGTCAGGAAGCGCTGGAACGTCCCCTTGATGGTGGCGATGTTGCCCTGGATCTGCTCGTGGGTGAGCAGGGGGCGCTGGCCGTCCTTGTCGGTCGGGTCGCCGACCTTGGTGGTGCCCCCGCCCATCAGCACGATGGGCTTGTGGCCGGCCTGCTGCAGGCGGCGCAGCATCATGATCTGGATCATGTGGCCGACGTGCAGCGACGCGGCGGTGGCGTCGAAGCCGATGTAGGCGGTGATCGGGCCCTGGGCGGCGGCTTCGTCCAGCTCGACCGGGTGGGTGATCTGATGGATGTAGCCGCGCTCCTGCATGGTGCGCAGGAATTCGGACTTGAAGGGCTGGTCGGCGGACATGGGCTTTGACTCAAGATGTTGCGCTGGGCGCTCTAGCACTTCGGACGGCATCTGACAGGCTCCTATTGGGGGCCGGAGACCGTCTGTTCATCGTGGAGATGCGGGCGCCGACCGTTACGGGTGGCGCAAGGGATCGTTCCGCGCCTGCTTTCAGGGCAGGCGGTAATAGCGGCCGGCGAGGGGGGCGCGGATGATCATGAGCGCTAGCTACGGCGCGCGGAGCGTGGCAGTCAAGCTGGCATGCGTGTTCTGGGCTTCATGACCGGCACGTCCCTGGACGCCTGCGACATGGCGATCCTGGAGACGGACGGGGAAACGATCTTCGCGTTCGGGCCGGCCGGCGAGCGCAAGCTGAGCGAGGAGACCCGCTCGATCGCGCTGGAGGCGACGGCGGCGGCGCTGAACTGGCCGCGCGGCGCGCCCGAGCCCGATGTGTTCAAGGCCGCGGCCGAGGCGGTGGCCCGCGAGCACTTCGAGGCGGCCGAGGGGTTCCTGACGCGGAACGGCCTGACCTGGTCCGACATCGACCTGATGGGCATGCATGGCCAGACCGTGCTGCACGAGCGGCCGCAGGCGGGGCGCGTGGGCCGCACGGTGCAGCTTGGCGACGCCCAGTGGCTGGCCGACGCGGCGGGCGTGCCGGTGGCCTACGACTTCCGCACCGCCGACGTGGCGGCGGGCGGCGAGGGCGCGCCGCTGGCCCCGATCTACCACCTGGCGCGGGCCAGGAGCGCAGGCATGGCCGCGCCGCTGGCGGTGCTGAACGTCGGCGGGGTGGCCAATGTGACCTTCTGGTCGGGGGGCGAGGAGATCGCGGCCTTCGACACCGGCCCGGGCAACGGGATGATCGACCTCCTGATGCAGTCGCGCGGGGCGGGGCGCTTCGACGAGGGCGGCAAGTACGCCAGCGTCGGCCAGCCGGACGAGGGCGTGCTGCTGGGGCTGCTGGCGCATCCCTATTTCCAGGCGCCGCCGCCCAAGTCGCTGGACCGCTACGACTTCTCGCTGGAGCCGCTGGAGGCGCTGCGGCTGGAGGATGCGGCCGCGACGCTGGTGGCCTTCACCGCCGAGGCGCTGAAGCTGGGCTTCGGCGTGATGGGCGGCACGCCCACGGAGCTGATCGTCTGCGGCGGCGGCCGCCACAATCCCGTGCTGATGCAGGCGTTCGCCGAGCGGCTGGCGGTCCCGGTGACCAGGGCCGAAGACCATGGCTGGCGCGGCGACTCGATCGAGGCCGAGGCCTTCGCCTATCTGGCGGCGCGCACCGTGCGCGGCCTGCCGATCTCTTTTCCCAGGACAACCGGCGTCAGCGCGCCGATGACCGGCGGGCGCATCGCCCGCCCGAACCGCTAGAATTGTAGGAGCGAGCATGTCGAAACGGGTTTGGCTGGCGGGCGTCGCCGCGGCGGTGGCGATGACGGGGACGGCGTCGGCTCAGGAAGCTCCGGCGGCCAAGCCCTATGACGCGGCGGTGTTCGCCAAGGCCGCGGCCCTGCAGCCCAAGGTGGTCGCCTGGCGGCGGGATTTCCACGAGCATCCCGAGCTGTCCAACAGCGAGGTCCGCACCGCCAAGATCGTCGCCGACCACCTGCGCAAGCTGGGCTTCGAGGTGCGGACCGGTGTCGGCAAGACCGGGGTGGTGGGGATCCTGAAGGGCGCCAAGCCGGGCAAGGTCGTCGCCCTGCGCGCCGACATGGACGCCCTGCCGGTGGCCGAGCAGACCGGCCTGCCGTTCGCTTCTAAGGCCACGGGCCAGTATCTCGGCCAGACGGTGCCGGTGATGCACGCCTGCGGCCACGACAGCCACGTGGCGATCCTGATGGGAACCGCCGAGATCCTGGCCGGCATGAAGGACCAGATCGAAGGCACGGTGGTCTTCATCTTCCAGCCGGCCGAGGAAGGCCCGCCCCCGGGCGAGGAGGGCGGCGCCCAACTGATGGTCAAGGAAGGCGTGCTGACCAGCCCCAAGGTCGACGCGATCTTCGGCCTGCACGCGTTCCCCGGCCCGGTGGGCATGCTGGTCTGGCGGCCCGGCCCGATGATGGCCGCCTCCGACCGCTTCGAGATCCACCTGAAGGGCAAGCAGGCGCACGGTTCGATGCCCTGGCAGGGGATCGACATGTCGTCGCTGACCGCCGACATCGTGACGGCCTTCAACCAGATCACCTCGCGCCAGATCAACGTCTCCAAGACCCCGACGGTGCTGACCATCGCCACCCTGCAGGGCGGCATGCGCTACAACATCATCCCCGAGACCATGGCGATGACCGGGACGCTGCGGACCTTCGATCCGGGCATGCGCACCGACGTGATGGCGCGGGCCGACAAGGCGGTGGCCTCGATCACCGAGCGCTATGGCGCCAGCGGCAAGATCGACTGGGGCCAGCCCAACCCGGTGACCGACAACAACCGCGCGCTCTCGGCGCAGATGAAGCCGACCCTGGCCCGCGCGGCCCAGGGCCAGGTGGCCGACGACATCGACTACATCATGGGGGCCGAGGACTTCTCCTACTTCCAGAAGGAGATCCCCGGGTTCTTCTATCACCTGGGCGTCGGCGACCCGAAGGGCGGCAACCACTCGCCGTTCTTCGACGTCGACGAGAAGGCGATGGAGACCGGCGTGCGGGCGCAGGCGCTGCTGGCGCTGGACTATCTGGCGGCGAAGTAGGCAAAGAAAAAGGCCGGGGCGTGAGCCTCGGCCCTTGATCTTCTTGCGCTCGCGGCCCGATCAGATCGGGTCGGCTTCGATGCGTTTGTCGAGATAAGCGCCGACGCGCTTTTCGACTTCCGGCAGGTGCTCGGCCCAGAAGTGCGAGGCGCCTTCGACGACCTCGTGGTCGATGACGATGCCCTTCTGGGTGCGCAGCTTGGAGACCACGCGCTCGACCTCGATCGGCGGGACGACGGTGTCGGCGCCGCCGTGCAGGATCAGGCCCGAGGCCGGGCAGGGGGCCAGGAAGCTGAAATCGTACATGTTGGTCGGCGGCGAGACGCTGATGAAGCCGTCGGTCTCGGGCCGGCGCATCAGCAGTTGCATGCCGATCCAGGCGCCGAACGAGTAGCCGGCGACCCAGCATTGCGAGGCGGCCGGGTTGGTCGCCTGCAGCCAGTCGAGCGCGGTGGCCGCATCGGCCAGTTCGCCGATGCCTGAGTCGAACTCGCCCTGGCTGCGGCCGACGCCGCGGAAATTGAAGCGCAGGGTCGAAAAGCCGCGCTTCATGAACAGGTGGAAGAGCTGCACCGCCACCGGGTGGTTCATCTGCCCGCCAGCCTTGGGGTGCGGGTGCAGGATCAGCGCGATCGGCGCCGTCGGGCTCTTGCCCTGGGTGTAGCGACCCTCGATCCGCCCGGCCGCGCCGGTCAGAACCACTTCTGGCATGCCATTCCTCTCGTCAGGCGCGACGTCCAAATACTTGACTAACGCGCTCGGTCTTCCTAGATCGCGACCGTCGGCCGGTTCCGGCGACAAGCCCCGTACAAGCCGGGGCCTGTAACATACGGGCCGCGCCAAATGCTCGAAAAAAAGCAATCGGGCTGCTGAGAGCTTTCAAGGAGCGATATGCGCCTTTCGACCAAGGGACGTTATGCGGTGATGGCCATGGCCGACCTCGCGCGCCGTCAGGCCGCGTTGGCGGAGGGCGATCGCGCCGTGACCCTGGCCGAAATCGCCGCGCGGCAACAGATTTCGCTCTCCTACCTGGAACAGCTTTTCGCGCGCCTGCGCCGCCGCGGCCTGGTCAAGAGCCTGCGCGGGCCGGGCGGCGGCTATCGGCTGGCCAGGAGCGCCGACGAAACCAACATCGCCGACATCGTCCTGGCCGTGGACGAACCCCTGCGCGCCACCCGCTGCGGCATGCAGGGCAAGGGCTGCATGCTGAAGGGCGAGCGCTGCATCACCCATGACCTCTGGGAGGACATGGGCCGGCACCTGCACACCTATCTGGCCTCGGTCAGCCTGGCCGACCTGGTGAACGGCCGTTTCGCGCCCCATGAGGCGGCCGCATGAGCGGGGTCTATCTGGATTACAACGCCACCGCGCCGGTGCGGCCGCAGGCCGCCGAGGCGGTGGCGCGCGCCTTTGCGATCGGCGGCAACCCCTCGTCCGTGCACGCCAGCGGCCGGGCCGCGCGGGCCATCGTCGAGGAGGCCAGGAACGCCGTCGCCGCCCTGATCGGCGGCCCGGCCTCGACCGTGGTGTTCACCTCGGGCGGCACCGAAGCCAACGCCCTGGCCATCGACAGCGCCGTGGCGACGGGATCCAAGCGCCTGATCGTCAGCGCCATCGAGCATGACAGCGTGCTGGAGACCGCCAAGGCCGGCGGCGCGGCGGTGGAATACCTGCCGGTGAGCGCGGGCGGGGTCGCCGACCTGGCGTGGCTGGCCGAGCGGCTGGCGCGCTGGGATGCGGCGGACGGACGCCCGTTCGTGGCGCTGATGCACGCCAACAACGAGACCGGCGTCATCCAGCCGATCCGCGAGGCCTCCGAGATCGTGCGCGCCGCCGAGGGCTGGCTGCACGTCGACGCCATCCAGAGCGCCGGCAAGATCATGACCGACAGCCGCGCCCTGGGCGCGGACACCCTGGTCGCCTCGGCCCACAAGCTGGGCGGGCCGCAGGGCGTCGGCGCGCTGACCTTCGGGCCGCGCGCGACCCTGGTGCGCCGCCAGCATGGCGGCGGGCAGGAGCGTGGCCGCAGGGCCGGCACCGAGAACGTCGCCGGGATCGCCGGCTTCGGCGCCGCGGCCCTGGCCGCGCTGCGCGACCGCGAGATCGACGCCGGCTGGCGCGACGCGGCGGCGCAGCGCCTGAAGGCGGCCGGGGCGGTGGTGATCGGCGAAGCCTCGCCGCGGCTGCCCGGCACGCTGTGCGTGGCGACCCCGGACTGGGGTTCGGAGCTGCAGGTCATGGCCCTGGACCTGGCCGGGATCATGGTCAGCGCCGGCTCGGCCTGTTCGTCGGGCAAGGTGAAGGCCAGCCACGTGCTGACCGCCATGGGCCTGACCGACCTGGCCGGCTGCGCGATCCGCGTGTCCGGCGGCTGGGCCACCACGCAGGAAGACTGGGCGGCGTTCGTCGCCGCCTGGGAGCAAGTTCATTCCCGTCACGCCGCGCGTCACCGCGCGCCGGCGGCGTGAGGAGGTAAGAGTATGGCCGCCGTCAAGCAGACCGTCGAACACGTCGAAAGCCTGGAGAAGTACAAGCACGGCTTCGTCACCGAGATCGACCAGGAGTTCGCGCCCAAGGGGCTGTCGGCCGACATCGTGCGCTTCATCTCGGCCAAGAAGGACGAGCCGGAGTGGATGCTGCAATGGCGGCTGGACGCCTTCGAGCGCTGGCTGGCCATGGACGAGCCGAACTGGGCCAAGGTCGACTTCCCGCCGATCGACTACCAGGACGCCTATTACTACGCCGCGCCCAAGGGCAAGGACGGGCCCAAGAGCCTGGACGAGGTCGATCCCGACATCCTGGCGACCTATGCGAAGCTGGGCATCCCGCTGCGCGAGCAGGAAGTGCTGGCCGGGGTGCAGGGCGCGCCGCGCTATGCCGTCGATGCGGTGTTCGACAGCGTCTCGGTGGTGACCACCTTCAAGAAGGAGCTGGCCGAGGCCGGGGTGATCTTCTGCTCGATGAGCGAGGCGATCCGCGAGCACCCGGAGCTGGTGAAGAAGTACCTGGGCTCGGTGGTGCCGGTGTCGGACAACTACTACGCCTGCCTGAACGCGGCGGTGTTCTCGGACGGCAGCTTCGTCTACGTGCCGCCCGGCGTGCGCTGCCCGATGGAGCTGTCGACCTATTTCCGCATCAATGCCGAGAACAGCGGGCAGTTCGAACGCACCCTGATCATCGCCGACGCGGGCGCCTACGTCTCGTACCTGGAAGGCTGCACCGCGCCGATGCGCGACGAGAACCAACTGCACGCCGCCGTGGTCGAGCTGGTCGTGCTGGACGACGCCGAGATCAAGTACTCGACGGTCCAGAACTGGTATCCGGGCGATCCGGAGACCGGGAAGGGCGGCATCTACAACTTCGTCACCAAGCGCGCCGACTGCCGGGGCGAGCGCTCGAAGGTGTCCTGGACCCAGGTCGAGACCGGTTCGGCGATCACCTGGAAGTATCCGTCCTGCGTGCTGCGGGGGAACGGGAGCGTGGGCGAGTTCTACTCCATCGCGATCACCAACGGGCGCCAGCAGGCCGACACCGGCACCAAGATGATCCACCTGGGCGCGGGCACCCGCTCGCGGATCATTTCCAAGGGCATCAGCGCCGGGAAGTCGTCCAACACCTATCGCGGCCTGGTCTCGGCCCATCCCAAGGCCAAGGGCGCGCGCAACTTCACCCAATGCGACAGCCTGCTGATCGGCAAGACCTGCGCGGCCCATACCGTGCCCTATGTCGAGGCGCGCAACGGCAGTTGCGTGTTCGAGCACGAGGCGACCACGACCAAGCTGTCGGAAGACCAGTTGTTCTACGCGATGCAGCGGGGCCTTTCGCAGGAAGAGGCCGTCCAACTGCTGGTCAACGGCTTCGTCAAGGACGTGCTGCAGGAGCTGCCCATGGAATTCGCCGTGGAAGCCCAGAAGCTCGTCGCCATCTCCCTGGAGGGCTCCGTCGGATGACCCTCGCAAACGCAGAGACCCGCCATATGTCCCTTCGCCGCGCCTTCGAAGCCGAGCACGCCCGCCGCGACGCGGCCCGCCATGCCCGCGAAGAGGCCGAGCGTCGGCAGCAGCAGGAAGACCTGGCGCGGGCCGAGCAACTGTACAACGCGCTGGCCGAGGACGAGGGCTTCCTGCGCGAAAAGGGCCTGACCCTGGCGCTGCGCCGCTACACGGTCAGCCTCAACCACGACGACTACCTGATCGACGCCTATTTCGAAGCGGGGACCGCCAGCGTCCGCGCCGCGGACAAGCGCACCGCCACCACCGCGACCGCCGCGCCGCGCAAGCAGCAGACCGTCAGCACGGTCGAAGAAGCGCTGGAAGTGATGGCCCAATACCTGGCCGACGAGACCAACTGATGCTTTCGATTTCCAACCTGCGCGCCGAAGTCGACGGCAACGAGATCCTCAAGGGCCTGTCGCTGGACGTCCCGGCCGGCGAGGTGCACGCAATCATGGGCCCGAACGGGGCCGGCAAGTCGACCCTGTCCTACGTGCTCACCGGCCGCGACGGCTATGAGGTCACCGGCGGGACCGCGACGCTGAACGGCGAGGACCTGCTGAGCCTGGATCCGGCCGAGCGCGCCGCCAAGGGCATGTTCCTGTCCTTCCAGTATCCGCTGGAGATTCCCGGGGTCCCGGCCCTGACCTTCATCCGCACCGCCATGAACGCCCAGCGCAAGGCGCGCGGCGAGCCGGAGGTCAGCGCGCCGGAGTTCCTGAAGCTGGCCAAGGCGACGGCCGCGTCGCTGAAGATCGACTTCGACATGCTCAAGCGGGCGCTGAACGTCGGCTTCTCGGGCGGTGAGAAGAAGCGGATGGAAATCTTTCAAATGGCGATGCTTTCGCCTCGCTTCCTGATCCTCGATGAGACCGATTCCGGGCTCGATATCGACGCCCTGAAGATCGTCTCCGACGGGGTCAACGCCATGCGCGCGCCTGACCGCGCCATGCTGGTGATCACCCACTATCAGCGGCTGCTGGACTACATCAAACCCGACCGCGTGCACGTGCTGTCGGCGGGCCGGATCGTCGCGTCCGGCGGGCCGGAGCTGGCGCTCGAGCTGGAGCGCGAAGGCTACGACAAGTACGCGAGGGCCGCGTGAGCGTCGCGCAGGCCATCACCTCCGGCGACGCCAGCCTGCTGCCGAGCCGGCGGGACGAGGACTGGCGCTGGACCGACCTGCGCGGGCTGATCCGCCAGATGCCGGCCGCCTCGCCCGAGGGCCGCCCCTGGGCCTGGGAAAGCCCGCTGGCGGGCCAGGCCGCGGTGGAGGTCGCCGTGGTCAACGGCCGCGGCTCCACCGACCTGGAGGTCGCGGCCGGCGAAGAGAGGTTCGTGGCCTGGCGGTTCCTGTCCACGGCCGAGGCCGGCGCGCACAACGCCGAGCTCTGGGTGTCGGTGGGCGAGGGCGCGAAGCTGACCCTGGTCGAGAGCTATGAGGGCGCGGCCGGCGGCTACCTGGCCAACACCATGGTCAACATCAAGCTGGCCAAGGGCGCGAAGGTCGAACGCGTGGTGTTCGCGGCCGATCATGCCGAGGGCGTGTCGGTGGTGGACGCCAGCGTCGAGCTGGCGGCGGACGCCGCCTACGCCCAGACGGTCCTGACCCATGGCGCGCGCCGCCAGCGGATCGAGACGAAGGTCGCCCATCCGGGCGCCCATGCGCAGTTGCGGCTGGACGGCGCCTATCTGCTGGAAGGCCAGCACAACGCCGACCTGACCACCGTGGTCGAGCACCAGGGCGTCGACGGGACCACCACCCAGCTCACCAAGGGCGTGGTGCGCGACCAGTCGCGCGGCGTGTTCCAGGGCCGCATCGTCGTCGCCGAGGGCGCCGACCGCACCGACGCGCGCATGGGCCACCACGCGCTGATCCTGTCCGACAAGGCCGAGATCGACGCCCGGCCCGAACTGCTGATCTTCGCCGACGACGTCCAGTGCGCGCACGGCAATACGGTCGGGGCGCTGGACGAGGACGCGCTGTTCTACGCCGAGCAGCGGGGCATGCCCGAAGACCTGGCGCGGGCGCTGCTGACCGCCGCCTTCGTCGGTGAGGTGATCGACCGCATCGAGCACGCGGCCGTGCGCGAGGCCGCGCAGGCCTGGGCCGACCAGCGGCTGGAGGTCTGAGCATGGCCTTTGACGTCGAAGCCGTGCGGGCGCAGTTCCCGATCCTGCAGCGTCAGGTGAACGGCAAGCCGCTGGTCTATCTCGACAGCGCCGCCTCGGCCCAGAAGCCGCGGGCGGTGATCGAGGCCATGACCGCGGTGATGGAGGGCTCGTACTCCAACGTCCACCGCGGCCTGCACACCCTGGCCAACGAGACGACCGACGCCTACGAGGCGGCGCGCAAGTCGGTGGCGAGGTTCATCA
Organism: Phenylobacterium sp.; assembly: GCF_031984885.1. GTDB lineage: Bacteria > Pseudomonadota > Alphaproteobacteria > Caulobacterales > Caulobacteraceae > Phenylobacterium. The sequence goes on along the minus strand of NZ_DAMABV010000013.1, from coordinate 3,836 downwards.
ACGCCGGCGAGCACGAGATCGTCTTCACCAAGGGCGGGACCGAGGCGATCAACCTGGTCGCGTCCGGGATCGGGGCGGGGCTGGCCGCCGGCGACGAGATCCTGCTGACCGTGATGGAGCATCACGCCAACATCGTCCCCTGGCACTTCCTGCGCGAGCGCAAGGGCGTGGTGCTGAAGTTCATTCCGGTGCTGGACGACGGGGCCCTGGACCTGGCGGCGATCCCCGACCTGCTGACGCCGCGGACCAAGGTCGTGGCGCTGACCCAGATGTCCAACGTGCTGGGCACGGTCAATCCGGTCGCCGAAATCGCCCGCATGGCCCATGCGGCGGGCGCCCAGGTGCTGGTCGACGGCTGTCAGGGCGTGGTCCACCTGGAGGTGGACGTGAAGGCGCTGGACGTCGATTTCTACGTCTTCTCCAGCCACAAGCTCTACGGCCCCACCGGGATCGGCGTGCTCTATGGCAAGGCGCAGGCGCTGGCCGCGCTGCCGCCGTACCAGGGCGGCGGCGAGATGATCGGCGAGGTGCGGCTGGAGGCCATCACCTATGCCGACCCGCCGCACCGGTTCGAGGCCGGCACGCCGCCGATCATCGAGGCGATCGGCCTGGGCGCGGCCATCGAATGGCTGAACACCATCGACCGCAAGGCCGCGGCCGAGCACGAGGCGCGGCTCTATGCGCGCGTCCGCGAGGGGTTGAAGGGCTACAACTGGCTGCGGGTGATCGGCGAAGCGCCGGGGAAGGGCGCGATCATGGCCTTCACGGTCGACGGCGCCCACGCCCACGACGTGGCCCAGATCCTCGACCGCTATGGCGTGGCCGTGCGGGCCGGAACCCACTGCGCCGAACCGCTGATGCGGCGTTTCGGCCTGACCGCGAGCGCCAGAGCTTCCTTCGCCCTATATAATACGGAAGGGGAGGCCGACGCATTCGTCGACGCGCTGACCCGCACCCAGGCCTTTTTCGCTTGAGTTTGAACATGGATGACGCCGCCGCCATCGAGCCGACCGCGACCACGCCGCTTTCGCAAGCCGAGCTGGACGCGCTGACCGATCAGCTCATCGAGAAACTGAAGACGGTGTTCGACCCCGAGATCCCGGTCGACATCTATGAACTGGGCCTGATCTACAAGGTCGACGTCTCCGACGACAAGGACGTGGCGATCGACATGACGCTGACCGCGCCGGGCTGCCCGGTGGCCGGCGACATGCCCGGCTGGGTGCAGGACGCGGTGCGCGAAATCCCGGGCATCCGCAATGTCAGCGTCGAGCTGGTGTTCGACCCGCCGTGGGATCCTTCGCGGATGTCGGACGAGGCCAAGCTTCAACTCAACATGTTCTGACCCCATATGGAGGGGAGCATGAGCGATCTGAACCTGACACCCGCGCCTCGGGCGCGCCGTCCCCGGCCGAAGGTCGTCACCCTGACCGACGCGGCCGCCGAGCGCGTGCGCGAGATCATGGCCAAGGCCGAGAGGCCCTATGCCGGCCTGCGGGTCGGGGTGAAGAACAGCGGCTGCGCGGGCCAGGAGTACGTGCTGGAATATGCCGAGGACGCCGACCCGCTGGACGAGGTGGTCGAGGACAAGGGCGTCAGGATCCTGATCGAGCCCAAGGCGGTGCTGTTCCTGGTCGGCACCGAGATCGACTACGTGACCACCAAGCTCTCGTCGAAATTCCAGTTCCGCAATCCGAACGAGACCGACGCCTGCGGCTGCGGCGAAAGCGTCACCATCGAGCCGGCCAAGGCCGCCGACGCCTGATCCGCGCCGGCCTCAGCGTCCCTTGAACTCGGCGGGACGCTTCTGGAGGAAGGCGAGGACGCCCTCGCGGCTGTCCTCGGTGCGGCCGGCGGACTTCTGAGCCATGCGCTCGGCGTGGAGCTGGGCGGCCCATTCCTGGTCCAGGCTCTCCCAGACCAGCTTGCGGATGGCGCCCAGGGCCTTGGGGCCGGTGGCCAGGGCCTTGGCCAGTTCCAGGGCGACGGGCATCAACTGGTCGTCGGCGACGCAGCGATTGACCAGGCCCCATTCGAGGGCGGTCCTGGCCGGGACCTTGTCGCCCAGCAGCGCCATCTCCATCGCCCGCGCCTTGCCGATCAGCCGCGGCAGCAGATAGGTCGAGCCGCCGTCCGGCACCAGGCCGATGCGGCGGAAGGCCTGCAGGAAATAGGCGCTCTCGGCCGCGACGATGATGTCGCCCATCAGGGCCAGCGAACAGCCGACCCCGGCGGCGACGCCGTTCACCGCGGTCACGATCGGGACCGGATAGTCGCGCAGCGAGGTGACGAAGGGGTTGTAGACGGCTTCCAGCGAGGCGCCGGCGTCGGGGCCCTCCGGATCGGGCGTCTCGGGGGCCGGGCCGCGTCCGGAGAGGTTGGCGCCCGAACAGAAGCCGCGCCCCTCGCCGGTGAGGACCACGCAGCGGACCGAGGCGTCGGCCTTCATGGCGTCGAACGCCTGCTTCAGCTCGTCCATCAGGTCGAGGCCGGCGGCGTTGAGGGTGGAGGGATCGGCCAGGGTGATCACGCCGACGCCGGCGTCCACCGAGGTCTTGATCTTCGAATAGCTCATGGCGTCCTCCCTCAAGGTCCTGGCGGAACTTAAAGGCGGATGTCGCCGCGTCAGGCTAGGGGAAAATCACCGGCCGGCCGCTCAGGCGGCGGCGGCGGTCTTCTCGGCGCTGGTGACGCGATTGCGGCCCGAGCGCTTGGAAACATAGAGGGCGCTGTCGGCGCGCTCCATGAGGCCATGGGCGGTTTCGCCCTTGCGCAGCTCGGCCAGGCCCGCCGAGACGGTGATCGCGCCCAGGTCGTCGTTGGTGGAGCGGCGCTTGAGCATGCGGGAGGAGACTTCCTCGCGGATCTCCTCGAGCACGCCGACGGCCAGTTCGGCGCTTTCGCGCGGGAAGATCAGGGCGAACTCCTCGCCGCCGTAGCGGGCGGCGAAGCGCGGCGGGGCGCCGACGCGGCCGATGACGCTGGCCACGTAGCGGATGACCTGGTCGCCGGTCTGGTGGCCCCAGGTGTCGTTGAACGACTTGAAGTGGTCGATGTCGATGACCGCGAGGGTCAGGCTCTGGGACTGCTCGTCGGCGTCGGCGCAGGCGCGCTCCAGTTCCTCGTCGAAGGCCTTGCGGTTGGCGAGGTTGGTCAGGCCGTCGGTGGTGGCTTCGCGCCGGACCTGTTCGAGGTGCTCGCGCAGCTTGGTGACCTGGGCGGTGGACTCGCTCAGCCGGCGCTCGAGGGACTTGTTCTCGCGCTGGACGCGCTTGGTGGCGCCCACCAGGGTCTCGACGGTGGCCTGGAGGTCGAGGGCGTCGCCCGCGGCGGTGAGGGACTTGGAGGCGTCCGCCAGGGTCTGGCTGTAGGCCTCGCTCGACTTCTGCGCGGATTCGATGGCGCGGCTGACGGAGTCCAGTTCCTTGGTCAGGGCGTCGCCGGCGTCGCGGATGTGATCGTTCAGCTTGGCCTTGGGCAGGTAGGTGGCGGCCAGTTCGTCGGCGACGGTGTCGGTGAACGCCTCGCCCGAGGAGAGCATGCGGGCGATCTCGCGGCCCAGCGCGCTGTCCGGCGCGGCGATGAAATGGGTCCAGAGCTCGAAGTTCACTGCCGTCGGCCAGACCTTGTGCGCCTCCATGGCGTCCATGGTCTGCCTGGCCAAGGCATAGGCGCCCGGACCTCGCAGCTTGGTTTCGATATCGCCCGACATTCTGTCTTCCCCGAAATCCCAAAGGGTGTTGCGAATTTTTCGCAGCAACCTCCTGTCCCGTGGCGAAGACTAGGCGATATCGACATTCAGGATTCTCACGATGTGAGATGTCTGATTCATAGGG
>NZ_DAMABV010000012.1:0-103355 GCF_031984885.1 Phenylobacterium sp. | reverse complement strand
CTGCCTCCGGCTCCCCAACATTGCATCACTTCAAACAGACAATCCCGGTTTCGGCGCAGCCGAAGACCGGGACCCATGAACACCGGATGGCGCAGGATGCGGCTCGGCCGCGCCATGCAGGCGAACCCAGGCGCCAATGGATCCCGGTCTTGCTTCGCAAACCGGGATGACACCCGGGCGGCCGCGCCCCTCAAACGCAAGCGGTCATGAGGGGACATGGCGCCAGCAGAGCTTCCGACGCAATACGCTCCTTTCCTCCCCTGCGGAGCGGGGGAGGGGGACCGCCCGAAGGGTGGTGGAGGGGGCGAGCGGCCGGCGCCGAGCTTGAGGCCCGCCCCCTCCACCGGCTTCGCCGGTCCCCCTCCCCCATTTCATGGGGAGGAACAAGCGCCTCCAAACGCAAACGGCGCTCCAGCCAGGCCGGAGCGCCGCTCTCACGCGCGACTGTGCGGGTCGCTTGTTACTCCGCCGCGATCGAGATCGTGGACGCCAGGCGGTCCTTGAAGTTGATCTCCTGGAGGTACTTGATCCCCTCCTCGGCGATGTCGTCGCCGACCATCCGGTCGCCCTCGCCCTTCAGCTCCTCGATGTCGACGTACATGGCGTAGAACGCCTTGGTGCGGTCGGTGATGATGCCGGCGTTGAGCAGGGTCTTCACCAGCACCCGGAAGATGTTGGTCTGCTCCTTCATGTTCTCGCGGCGGGTCTCGTCGGTGACCATCTCGGCCATCTCGGCGATCACCCGGTCCGGGTCCAGGCCGAACTCCTCGTAGAGGTCGCGCTGCTGGCTGGGCGAGACCAGGTTGAACAGCAGGGTCTGGAAACAGTGCGCCGCCCAGGTCTCGATGATCTCGTGCTCGGCCTCGGTCAGGTGCGGGATGGTGCGGTCGGCCCAGATCTTCCCGAACTTGTGGTGGAAGGCCTCGTCGGTCATCACCAGTTGCATGAGCTGGCGGCCGAGCGGGTCGTTGAGCTTCTGGTAGAAGGTCGCGAAGGCGCCCATGGCCAGGCCCTCGACCAGCATCTGCATGCCGATGATCTTCTTGTAGACCTCCGGCGAACCGATGATGTCGACCAGCAGGGTCTTCAGGGTCGGGCCGCACTCGACCGGACGGCCCCAGCGGGCCTTGATGTACTTGGCGAAGGCGGTGACGTGGCGGGCCTCTTCGCGGGTCTGGTTGGCGGCGTATTCCTGCGCGCCCTGGTCCTTCAGCACGTGGCAGAGGCTGGCCGACAGGTTCAGCGCGCCCTGCTCGCCGTGCAGGATCGATGAGAACGACCGCAGCGCCGACTGGTTGGCGAACCGCACGCGGGTCTTCCAGTCGGTCAGGTGGTTGGAGACGTAGTCCGTCGACAGCGAGATGATCATGTCCTCGGGGAGGAGCATCTCGTTTTCCATGTCGAACGGCTCGTCGAAGTCGATGTACTTCTTGTCGAGCGGATCCCAGAAGTGGTCGTGCGTCGCCGAGATGATCTTGTCGAACGCCGTCGAGCGCGCGTTGTAGCGGTCCAGCTCCAGCATCGACTCGAAGTCGTCCGGCGCGACCGCGTCGTAGATGACGTCCTTGGTGATGTTGCCGTCGGCGGCCATCGGCTCTTCCTCCTGACAAGGCGCGCGAAGGCGCCCGCTGTTTCCTCGTTGCGCAAAGCCTCTCAACAGAACAGCGATCAGTCAAGAAAAATGACGGCGGCGTCACTTTTGCGAGCGACTGTCAGTTAGGGCGCAGCTCGGCATTCGCGCACTGGAGGCCGAGCCCAGCCGCCGCCCCACCCGGTCATCCCGGCGAAGGCCGGGACCCAGGTCATGGGGCTGGGCCTAGGCGCATAGACACCATCTGCGGGCGGCCGAAACTGGATCCCGGCCTCCGCCGGGATGAGCGGTGTTGAGCCGCCCCTACTCCGCCGCGTCCTCGATGGCGTGGATGTCGTCGTCGCTGAGCCCGAAGTGGTGGCCGATCTCGTGGACCAGCACGTGGCTGACCAGCTCGGCCAGGGTCACGTCGCCGCGCTCGGCCCATTCGTCCAGGATCGCCCGGCGATAGAGGAAGATCCGGCTCGGCCCCGGCGTCGGGTCGAGCACCGAGCGGTGGCCGATGTGCACGCCGCTGTAGAGGCCCGACAGCTCGAACGGGTTCTCGATGCCCAGTTCGTCCAGCACCTCGTCGCTGGCGAAGTCGTCCACCCGGAAGATCACGTCCCCGGTCAGCCTGCGGAAATCCTCCGGCAGGGCCGCGAAGGCGGCCTGCGCCAGGGCGGCGAGGTCGTCGAGGGAGGGCGCGCGGCCCGAATAGGGATCACTCATCAGGCACGACTATATGGGGAGCCTCGGGCAGGCGCGTCTCGAAAAGTCCGATGTCCAGCGGCTGCTGCGGCTTCACCGCCTGCAGCGGCTGGCGGGTCAGCGCCCGCAGCCGGTCGGTGTCGATGTCCTCGCCGCCCCGGCGGCGGGCCTGGCGCGCCTGGGCCTCGCCCGCCTGGCGCAGGGGCGCCCCGCCGATCCGCCAGTAGGAGATCATCGCCCGCCACACCGTCGCCGGCGCCGCCGCCGGCGCGGGCCAGCGATGGCCGCCGGCGAAGGTCGGCTGGACCGGCGCCGGCGCGCGCGGACGCTTGCCGCCCCGCGGCGCGACCTGCTCGACCAGGGTGACGTAGCGATCCTCGGCCGCCAGGGCGGCGATCCGGCCCGGCCGGTCGTCCTCGACCCGCCCGGCCAGGGCGTCCAGCGCCGCCTCGCGCGTCGCATAGGCCGGCCCCACCGCCTCGGTCACGAAGCCGACCGCCTCGCCGGCCGCCAGCGTCGCCTCGCGCTCGCGCGCCGCCCGCGCTTTCGGCGCGGCGAAGGCCTGGCCCGCATCGGCGGCCACGGGATAGAGGATCGCGGTCATGACCTCCCGATCATCGCCGAAATGCGCGGACCAAACTATGGTCGCTTGAGATGATTCGCCGTCTTCGACGACCTGCGGCGACGGAGCGCCGATGAGCGAGCAAGATCTGATCCTGGGGGCCGCCGCCGGCGCGGTGCTGCTCGCCCTCTGCGCCATGTTCTGGCTGGTGGACCAGCGCCGCCGCAACGAGGCGCGGCTGGACGTCCTGCGCGCCCGCATCGCCGAGCTGGAAGCCGGGGCCGAAGCCGCCCAGGCCTCGGTCGAAGCCTTCGATTCCGCCCTGCTCGCCGTCGAGGACGGCCATGCCAGCCTGACCTCCGGCGAGGAAAGCCTCGCCGTCTGCGCCGAGGCCCTCGGCGCCCAGAACCCCGACCCGCAGGGCGTGGTCTCCGCCCTCATGCGCGCCGACCCCGACCACGCCCGCCGGCTGCGCGCCCTGTTCGAGCGCGGCGAGGCCTGCGCCTTCGAGGTCCAGGGCCCCGCCGGGGTCGTCGCCGTCGAGGGCCGCGCCGCCGGCGCCCTGGCCTGGCTGCGGCTGTCCGCGGTGATCGGCGAGGACGCCGGCCTGCCCACCGCCCCGCGCTTCGCCGCCCTGCTCAACGCCCGCCAGACGCCGGCCTGGGTCGCCGCCGCCGACGGCAGCCCGGTCTGGGTCAACGCCGCCTGGCTGACCGCGGCCGGGGCCGCCAGCCTGGACGAGGCCGCCGCCCGCGGCGTCTCCTTCGACAAGGGCGCCGACAGCCTGGCCAGCGAGGCCGCCAACCTGGGGACCCGCCGCCAGGCCCTACGCTGGACCACCCTGGGCGGGCGCCGCCGCGCCTTCCAGGTCGTCGCCCAGCCGCTGGAAGGCGGCGGGGTCGGGGTCTGGAGCGACGACGTCACCGAGACCGAGGAGCTGCGCGAGGCCCTCAAGCGCCATGTCGAGGCCCACGACGAGACCCTGAACCACATCGCCGACGCCGTCGCCATCTTCGGCGAGGGCAAGCGGCTGATCTTCCACAACACCGCCTTCGCCGAGCTCTGGGGCCTGGAGCCGGCCTGGCTGGCCGACCGCCCCAGCCACGGCGAGGTGCTCGACCGCCTGCGCCAGCGCCGCCGCCTGCCCGAGACCGTCGACTACGCCAAATGGAAGGCCGCCGAGCTCGACCGCTACGAGGACACCGCGTCGGGCCCCGACGACCTCTGGAGCCTGCCCGACGGCCGCACGCTGAAGGTCGGCCGCCAGCCGCACCCGATGGGCGGCGTGGTGCTGCTGTTCTCCGACATCACCGGCGAGCTGCGGCTGAAGGCCCAGTACAACGGCCAGATCCAGGTCCAGCAGGCCACCCTCGACAAGCTCAACGACGCCGTCGCCGTGTTCGGCTCGGACGGGCGCCTGCGCCTGCACAACGAGGCCTTCGAGCAGTTCTGGAACATCACCGGCGAGCAGCTCGAAGTGGCCCACGACTTCGAGGGCGTCGTCGAGCTGTGCGTCCGCCGCCTGCACGACATGAACTTCTGGCGCGAGCTCAAGGGCCGCGTCGCCGACCCCGACCCCCAGGCCCGCGCCCCGATCTCGGGCGAGGTGAAGACCTCCGACTCGCGCATCGTCGTCTATCAGAGCCGCCCGCTGCCGGACGGCGCGACCCTGATCGCCTTCGCCGACGTCACCGACGCGCGCAAGCTGGAGAGCGCGCTGGCCGACCGTTCGGCCGCCCTGGCCGAGGCCGAGCGCCTGAAGCGCGACTTCGTGGGCAACGTCTCCTACGAGCTGCGCACCCCGCTCACCACCATCATCGGCTATTCCGAGCTGCTGGAGCGCTCGGGCGAGAACCTGTCGGAGCGCGGCCGCGGCCACGCCGCCGCGGTGCGCACCGCCGCCACCCAGTTGGCCCGCTCGATCGACGACGTGCTCGACATGGCCCAGATCGACGCCGACGAGATGGCCCTGGACCTGGAGGACGTCCACGTCGCCGACCTGCTGGGCCAGGCCGCCGAGCGCTGGGAGAAGGAGGCCCAGGCCGCCCAGGTGACCATCAAGGTCGAGCATCCGGAGGACATCGGCCTGCTGCGCGGCGACGTGCGCCGGCTGGCCCAGACCCTCGACCACCTGGCCGAGAACGCCGTGCGCCAGACCCCGCCCGGCGGGACCGTCACCATCGCCGCCCGCCGCGGGCTGGGCGAGGTGCAGCTCCAGGTCACCGACACCGGCCGCGGCATCCCGTTCCACGTCCAGGCGCACATCTTCGACCGCTTCATCGGCCGCGAGCGCGGCGGGCCGGGCCTGGGCCTGGCCCTCGTCAAGGCGCTGGTCGAGCTGCACGGCGGCTGGGTCGCCCTGGAGAGCGAGCCCGGCGCCGGCGCCACCTTCACCTGCCACCTGCCCGAGGCCGCCCAGGGCGCGGCCGGGCATCCGGAGCTGCGGTTCTAGCGCCCAGCCCCATTCGCGCCACATTGTCGGCCACCGGTTCGGCGCCGTGCTGCGCAGCTTTCCCAGGCCAGGCTTGAGCTTATTCGCCCCGGCGGCCGTTTCCGGCCGAAACAAGCGGAGCCTTTGGAACCCCGCCGCGTTTACGCCTTATGGAGCTTCTAAGCTCTGGGCTTGAACGGAGGTGACCTAATGACCGAACAGGCTCAAGCGGACCACGAGTTCAAGACCGAGCTTACGGCCTTGATCCCCCAGATGCGGGCTTTCGCCCGTTCCCTCTGCCGGGACGCGACCGCCGCCGACGACCTGGCGCAGGACGCCCTGCTCAAGGCGTGGAACAACCGCACCAGCTACGAGCCGGGCACCAACATGAAGGCCTGGACCTTCATGATCCTCCGCAACCAGTTCTATTCCGACAAGCGCCGGTCGTGGCGCTCCAGCCAGCTCGACCCGGAAGTGGCCGAGCGCACCCTGGAGGCGGCCTCCAACCCCATGGCCAGCCTGGAGCTCGACGAAGTGCGCCGGGCCCTGGCCTGCCTGCCGGACGACCAGCGCGAGGCCCTGATCCTGATCGGCGCCGGCGGCCTCTCCTACGAGGAGGTCTCCGAGATCTGCAACTGCGCCATCGGCACCATCAAGAGCCGCGTCAGCCGCGCCCGCGACCGCCTGGCGACGATCATCGAGGACGGCTCCTACGGCCGCGACGATATCCGTCCCTCGCGCGCCATGGACACCATCATCGCCGAACTCGACGGCCTGCGCCGGGTCGCGTAGGCCTCCCCATGGCGTCATCCCGGTTTCGGCCGCAGGCCGAGGACCGGGACCCACGGACCGCCGCTGCGCGGCCTCCGGGACGGCGCGCTGCTACCGCAGCCCCCGCCGCGACCAGCCCGAATAGGTGAAGCTCGCCCCCAGCGGCGCCTGCGCGTAACAGTGGCCCTTCAGCCCCGACGTGCTGCGCAGCTCCACCCGCACCATCGCCCCGGGCCTGGCCGCCAGCCGGAAGCGCCAGCCCACCGGCGCATTGGCCGAGCCGGGGAAATGCTTCTGGACGTCCGGCCGCTCGGCGTCCGGCAGGACGGTCAGCACTTCGGCCCCGTCGACATGCACCGCGACCGCCTCGACGGCCGCGCCCGGCGTCCGCTCGATCGCCCAGCCGGCGTACTCGATCTCGCCCGTCGACAGGGTCGTGAGCGTCTCGAAGCCGCCCATCGGGACCGAGCCCAGCCTCAGGCCCGACAGGTCGACGCCCGGCGCGCCGACGACATAGAGGTCCTGGTTCTCGTAGAGCCCCTTGGGGAAGCGCCGCCACGACAGGTTCGGCCCCAGCCGCGCGATCGCCCGGCCGACGAAATCCTCGGTCACATACGACATGCCGTAGATGTCGAGGTCCAGCGAGCCGCTCTCCGAGAAGCGCAGGAAGTGGAGGCCCGAGGCGTCCATCGTCTCGCCTATCGGCAGGATCGCTTCGTCATGCACGCTGAAAGCCAGCAGTCCGCGGTCCGAAACCAGGCTGAACAGCTTGTCCAGCCAGGCGTGGAACAAACCTGCCGGAAGGTGCGAGAACATCGATCCGGCCAGCACGATGTCGTGCTTTCCGGCGTAGGAAAGCTGCGCCGGGTCCTTGTCCGAGTAGGTTCCTGCAACCCCGAAGGTCGAAACCTGCCAGTCGATGGCCTGATGGTAGATGTCGGCGACCCGGATCTGCGAGGGATCGAGCCGCTGTTCCAGGTAGCGGGTCAGCCGCCCCCAGCCCGACGCGAAGTCCAGCACCGGGCCCAGATTCCGGTAGCCGCCGAACACGCCTTCGACCAGTTGCCGATAGGCTTCGCCCAGGCGGATCGTGGATTCGACGAACTTGAAGGCCGAGATCGAAGCCTCGAACTCGTAGTTCGGCAGGATGGCCTTGAAGAACATCTCGTCCTGACCCGGCAAGGGCTTGCAGAACCTTGCCGGGTCCAGGCCGTGGAGGCGCAGATAGTCGTCGATGAAAGCCCGATAGACGGGATCGACCTGATCGAACGAAAGATCAGGCGCGTTCAACTCTGCGTTCACTTAGGAGTGCCTCCGATCCGGCGCGCCGCGCGCGACCGGACCGGGCTATAGCACGCCCGAGCGCGACAGCCGAAAGTGGAAGCCCGTCGCGCTCGATCTTTCAAAGGCGCTTTCCAGGGAAAGCGCCGCGCCGCTTAGTGCTGGCTTTCCGGCATCCGCACGACCAGGCCGTCCAGGGCGTCCGAGACCTTGATCTGGCAGGACAGACGGCTGTTCGGCTCGACGTTCTCGGCGAAGTCCAGCATGGAGTCTTCCATGGCCGAGGTGGAGCCGGTCTTGTCCTGCCAGGCCTCGTCCACATAGACGTGGCAGGTGGCGCAGGCGCAGGCGCCGCCGCAGTCGGCGTCGATGCCCGGGATGTTGTTCTTCACCGCGCCTTCCATGACCGTCAGGCCGTTCTTCACGTCGACGACGTGTTCGGTGCCGTCATGCTCGATGTAAGTAATCTTGGCCATTTACTCCCCTTCGTCGCCTTCTATGCGGCGACCTCTTTCATGGAAACCGTTGGATCGGCAAGCTTTTCGGCGTTGATCGGCTTGCGGTTGGCGATGAGCTGCTTGCCCATCATGAACTCCGGGGGCGAGTTGATCGCCTCCACGGACTGCACCTGATCTCCCTTCAGGTGGAACACGGCGAACTTGCCGCTGGCCGGGTCGCCGCGCAGCAGCACCCGGTCGGCGTCGAACGGCAGGCCGGCGATCTGCAGCTTCAGGTCATACTGGTCCGACCAGTTCCACGGCACTTCCGGCGAGGGGGCCGGGCGGCCGGTGATGGCGCTGGCGGCCTGCTTGGCCTGCTCCAGGGCGCTGGGCACGCTCTCGGGGCCGAACATGCGGCCATAGTGCGGCATCGGCCGGTGGGTGACGTCGCCGATCGCGAACACGTTCGGGTCGGCCGTGCGCGCCTCCAGGTCGACCACGATGCCGCGGGCGCACTCCAGGCCCGCGTCGCGGGCGATCTCGTCGTTCGGGATGGCCCCGACGCCCAGCAGCACCAGGTCGCAGGCCTCGACGCGGCCGTCGGCCAGGCGCACGCCCACGACCTTGCCGTTCTCGCCGACGAAGCCGGCGACGCTGGCGCCCAGCACGAACTGCACGCCGCGGTCCAGGTGGTAGCCATGGAAGAAGTTCGACAGCGGCTCGCAGGCGCTGCGCGCCAGGATCCGCGCCTCGCGCTCGATCACCACCGCCTCGGCGCCCAGGGCGCGGGCCGAGGCTGCGACCTCCAGCCCGATATAGCCGCCGCCGACGATGGCCAGCCGCTTGCCGGGGCCCAGCGCCGCCTTGATCGCCTCGGCGTCGGCCGCGGTGCGCAGGGTCAGCACCCCCTCCAGGTCGGCGCCCTCGATCGGCAGGCGGATCGCCCGCATTCCGGTCGCGATGATCAGGATGTCGTAGGAGACGGTCGAGCCGTCCGACAGGGTCACCAGCTTGTCCGACCGCGCCAGCTTCACCGCCTTCAGGTTCGGCCGGAAGTCGATGTTCTGCTCGGGATAGAATTCCAGCGGCTTGAGCGCCAGCGAGTCGGCGTCGGCCTCGCCCTTCAGCCAGGCCTTGCTGAGCGGCGGACGCTGATAGGGCGGGATCGGCTCGTCGCCCACCATCGTGATGGGGCCGGTGTGGCCGTACTGGCGCAGCAACGCCGCGGCGGTGCCGCCGGCGTGGCCCGCTCCGAGGATCACAATGTGCGCGTCCGACTGGCTCATATAAGCCCCATGCAGAAAAGTGACGGCGGCGTCAACTTTCCAAACACAGTTCGGATCGTTCGCCCTCTCCTAGAGAAGCGTCAGACGACGCGATCCACCAGCATCTTCTTGATCTCGCCGATGGCCTTGGCGGGGTTCAGACCCTTCGGGCAGACCTGGGCGCAGTTCATGATCGTGTGGCAGCGATAGAGCTTGAAGGGGTCCTCCAGCTCGTCCAGGCGCTCGCCGGTGGCCTCGTCGCGGCTGTCGATCAGCCAGCGGTAGGCGTGCAGCAGGGCGGCCGGGCCCAGGTACTTGTCGCCGTTCCACCAGTAGCTGGGGCACGAGGTCGAGCAGCAGGCGCAGAGGATGCACTCGTAGAGGCCGTCCAGCTTCTCGCGGTCCTCCGGGGTCTGGCGCCATTCCCTCTGCGGCTCGGGCGTCTCGGTGTGCAGCCACGGCTCGATCGAGGCGTACTGCGCGTAGAACATCGTCAGGTCGGGGATCAGGTCCTTGACCACCGGCATGTGCGGCAGCGGGCTGATCTGGCACGCGGCGCCGGGCACGTCTTCGTGACCGTGGGTGCAGGCCAGCGTGTTGCGCCCGCCGATGTTCATGGCGCAGGAGCCGCAGACCCCCTCGCGGCAGGAGCGGCGGAACGCCAGCGTCGGGTCGATCTCGTTCTTGATGTGGATCAGGACGTCCAGCACCATCGGGCCGCAGGCGTCGACGTCGACGTCATAGGTGTCCCAGCGCGGGTTCTCGCTCCCTTCCGGGTCGTAGCGGTAGATTCGGAAGGTCTTGACCTTCTTGGCCCCGGCGGGCGCGGGGTGATGGCGGCCCTTCTGGACGCGGGAGTTCTTGGGCAGGGCGAGCTGGACCATCAGACGCTTTCCTTGGACGCGGACGCGTTGAGCATGGAGGGGAGAAGGATCATCGGCAGGGCCTAGTACACCCGCGCCTTGGGCGGGATGTAGGCGATGTCGTTGGTCATGGTGTAGCTGTGCACCGGCCGGTCATCGATCTTCACCTTGCCGGTGGCGTCGTCGAACCAGGTCAGGGTGTGCTTCATCCAGTCCTGGTCGTTGCGGTCCGGATAGTCCTCGTGCGCGTGGGCGCCGCGGCTTTCGGTGCGGTTGTGCGCCCCGACCACGGTGACCGTCGCCTGGCCGATCAGGTTGTCCAGCTCGAGGGTCTCGAGCAGGTCGGTGTTCCAGATCAGGCCGCGGTCGGTGACCTTCAGGTCCGGACGCTTGGCGTGCACCGCGGCCAAGCGCCTGACGCCCGAGGCCAGGGCCTCGGTGGTGCGGAACACCGCGGCGTCCTCCTGCATGGCCTGCTGCATCTCCAGGCGCAGGTGCGCGGTGGGGAGCGAGCCGTTGGCGTTGCGGAACTTGTCGAAGCGGGCCAGGTGGCCGTCGGTCATGACCGGCTTCAGCTCCGGCTGGGTCGCCCCGGCCTTGATGGTGTCGGCGCAGCGCAGCGCCGCCGAGCGGCCGAACACCACCAGGTCGATCAGCGAGTTGGAGCCCAGGCGGTTGGCGCCGTGCACCGACACGCAGGCCGCTTCGCCCACCGCCATCAGGCCCGGAACCACCTGGTCGGGGTTGTCGCCCTCGCGGGTCACGACCTCGGAGAAGAAGTTCGTGGGGATGCCGCCCATGTTGTAGTGCACGGTCGGCAGGACCGGGATCGGCTCCTTGGTCACGTCGACGCCGGCGAAGATCTTGGCGCTTTCCGAGATGCCCGGCAGGCGCTCGGCCAGCATCTTCGGATCCAGGTGGTCGAGGTGCAGGAAGATGTGGTCCTTCTTCGGGCCCACGCCGCGGCCTTCGCGGATCTCGATGGTCATGGCCCGGCTGACCATGTCGCGCGGCGCCAGGTCCTTCACCGACGGCGCATAGCGCTCCATGAAGCGCTCGCCCTCGGAGTTGGTCAGGTAGCCGCCCTCGCCACGGGCGCCCTCGGTGATCAGGCAGCCGGCGCCGTAGATGCCGGTCGGGTGGAACTGCACGAACTCCATGTCCTGCAGCGGCAGGCCGGCGCGCAGCGCCATGCCGCCGCCGTCGCCGGTGCAGGTATGGGCGCTGGTGGCCGAGAAGTAGGCGCGGCCATAGCCGCCGGTGGCCAGGATCACCTGCTGGGCCTGGAAGCGGTGCAGGGTGCCGTCGTCGAGCTTCCACGCGGTCACGCCGCGGCAGACGCCTTCGTCCATGATCAGGTCGAGGGCGAAGTACTCGATGAAGAACTCGGTGTCGTGCGCCAGGCTCTGGCCGTACATGGTGTGCAGCATGGCGTGGCCGGTGCGGTCGGCCGCCGCGCAGGTGCGCTGGATCGGGGCCTCGCCGAAGTTCTTGGTCATGCCGCCGAAGGCGCGCTGGTAGATCTTGCCTTCCTCGGTGCGCGAGAACGGCACGCCCCAGTGCTCCAGCTCGTAGACCGCGGCCGGCGCGTTGCGGCAGAGGTATTCGATGGCGTCCTGGTCGCCCAGCCAGTCCGACCCCTTGACGGTGTCGTACATGTGCCAGCGCCAGTCGTCCTGGCCCATGTTGCCGAGGCTGGCCGAGATGCCGCCCTGGGCCGCCACGGTATGCGAGCGGGTCGGGAAGACCTTGGTGATGCAGGCCGTCTTCAGCCCCGCCTGGGCGCAGCCCAGCGCCGCGCGCAGGCCCGAACCGCCGGCGCCGACCACCACCACGTCGAACTTGTGATCGATGAACTCGTAGCTCGCCATGGGATTAGACAGCGCCTCCCAGCGCGACCTTCAGGATGGAGAACACCGCCAGCGCGCCGAACAGCGCGCAGACGAACAGGTTGAGCAGCAGGCAGGCGGCCCGGCTCAGGTTCTTTTCGACATAGTCCTCGATGACCACCCGCAGGCCGCCGTGCATGTGCAGGAACGAGAAGGTCACCAGCAGCACCAGCAGGGTCGGGTTCAGCGGGGTCGACCGCAGCCAGGCCACCGCGCCGTCATAGTCCAGGCTCGCCAGGCGCAGGGCGGCGAACACGCCCCACAGCAGCAGCGGGATCAGGGCCGCGGCGGAGACCCGCTCGGAGATCCAGTGGCCGACGCCGTGCTTGGCGGCGCCCAGGCCGCGGGCGCGGCCGAGGGGAGTGCGAAAGCTCGACATCAGAGCGCTCCGGTCATGGCGGCGATGATCCAGACCGCCAGGGTGGCGGCGATCGAGAAGGCGATGCAGACGACGGCGCCCAGGGTGGCGGTCTGCACCTTGTAGCCGAAGCCCAGGTCCCAGATCAGGTGCTGGACGCCCTTGGCCAGGTGGTAGAAGACCGACAGCGTCAGGCCGAACATCACGATCTTGCCGGGGAACGAGCCCAGCACCGCCATGAAGGTCGCATAGGCGTCGGGGCCCGAGGCCAGGGCCGTGGCCCACAGCGCGAAGATCAGCGCGCCGCCATAGAGGGCGCAGCCGGTCGCCCGGTGCAGGATCGACGTGGCCATGGTGACGTGCCACCGCCAGATCGTCGTGTGTGGCGAGAGCGGGCGTTCGCGAGGGGCGTAGGTCATGGGCGTTCCGGGCTGCAAGAAGCGGCTCCGCTTTTAAGCCGCCCCCTTCGAGTGTCAACGAAAGGCGCAGCCCCGCTCTCTACAGAGCAGCGACCTCCCCTTCGCCAAAACCGAAGTTTCCGAGCTTTTTCTTTTGATGCAATGCGTCTTTCCCGTATGCATCCTTCGCAGGAGGCGAAGGATGCGGTTCGACCTGGTTGACTTGCGGCTGTTCTGCGAAGTGACGGACGCCGGCTCCATCACCCGCGGGGCCGAACGCTGCGCCCTGGCCCTGGCCGCCGCCTCCACCCGCATCCGCAACATGGAGGACGCCCTGGGCGCGCCGTTGCTGGAGCGTTCGCGCCAGGGGGTCACGCCCACGCCCGCCGGCCGCACCCTGCTCAAGCACGCGCGCACCATCCTCTCGCAGACCGCGCGGCTGCGCGAGGACCTCGGCGCCTATGCCGGCGGGCTCTCGGGCGAGGTGCGGCTGCTGGCCAACACCAACGCCCTGACCGAGTTCATCCCCGAGGCGCTCAGCCGCTTCCTGGCCGACCACCCGCACGTCAGCATCAACCTGGAGGAACGCCTCTCCGACGAGATCGTCGGGCTGGTGGCCGAGGGCGTCGGCGACATCGGCATCGTCGCCGGCACCGTCGACATGGGCAGCCTGGAGACCTTTCCCTTCCGCTCCGACCGCTTCGTGGTGGTGACCAGCGCCATCCACCCGCTGGCCCAGCGCCGGTCGATGACCTTCGCCGACGTGCTCGGCTGCGACCTCGTCGGCCTCGACCGCGCCTCGTCGCTGCAGCGGTTCCTGTCGGCCAAGGCGGTGCGCGAGGGCCGGCCCCTGCGGCTGCGCGTGCAGTTGCGCAGCTTCGACGCGGTGTGCCGGCTGGTGGAGTGCGGGGTCGGGGTCGGCATCGTGCCCGAGACCACCGCCCGGCGCGCGGCCCGCACCATGTCGCTCGGCATCGTCGACCTCACCGACGACTGGGCCCGGCGCGAGCTGACCATCTGCGTGCGCAGCCTGGAGGGCCTGGCCCCCTACGCCCGCGACCTGGTCGAGAGCCTGCGGGCCGGCTAGACCCCGCCCGTGTCATCCCGGAAAGCCCGCAGGGCTTGTCCGGGACCCATTCGCGCCGGGCCTGGCGAATGAGGCGCCGCCCCGCCCCAAAAGCTCAACTGACTTGATGACACGAGCGGCTTAACTGTCCTCCGCCAGCCAGTCGGCCGAGCGCATCTCCTGCAGGCGCGAGGCGGTGCGCTCGAACTCGAAGGCGCCGTCGCCCTCCGGATAGAGCTTGGTCGGCTCGGCCTGCGCCAGCACGATCAGCTTGGCGTGCGCCTCGTAGAGCGCGTCGATCAGGATCACGAACCGCCGCGCCTCCTCGCGCCGGTTCGGCGTCAGCCGCGGCACGTCCTCCAGGAACAGGGTGTGGAAGCGCTCGGCGATGGCGATGTAGTCGTTCGGCCCCAGCGCCACCGAGCACAGGCTGGCGAAGGTCGCCCGCACCATGCCGCCCTGGGCGTGCGGCAGGTGCACCTTGCGGCCCAGCACCTCCAGGGTCTCGCCGACCTCCGCCTCGCCGCCCAGCATGTCCTTCCAGAGCGCGTCGAAGCTGCGCGCATTGTCGGGATCGTTGGGGCTGAACCAGACGCCCGCCGCCCGCAGCCGGTCGAGCCGGTAGTCGTGCGGCCCGGCGACGCTGATCACCTCGACCTTGCTCTTCAGCAGCGCGATGAACGGCAGGAAGAGCTGGCGGTTGATGCCGTCCTTGTAGAGCTGGTCCGGCAGCCGGTTCGAGGTCGCCACCAGGGTCACGCCGCGGGCGAACAGCCCCTCGAACAGCCGGCCCAGGATCATGGCGTCGGCGATGTCGGTGACCTGGAACTCGTCGAAGCACAGCAGCCGCGCCTGGCCGGCGACCACGTCGGCGACCGGCGGGATCGGGTCGTCGCCCTTGTGTTGGCCGAACTTCGCCTTGCGGGCCGCGGCGTCGCCCTTGCGCCAGGCGTCGATCAGCCGGTGGATCTCGCCCATGAAGACGTGGAAGTGGATGCGCCGCTTCTTCTCCACCGGGGCGCTGGCGAAGAACAGGTCCATCAGCATCGACTTGCCGCGCCCGACCGGGCCGATCAGGTAGACGCCGCGCTGGCTCTCCGGCTTCCTGAAGAACGAGGCGAAGCCGCTGGGCTCGGCCCGGGCCAGGTCGCCCTCCAGCCGCACCAGCGCCGCCAGCGCGGCGGCCTGGGCCGCATCTGGACGGATATCGCCCTGCGCCAGGCGGGCGTCATAGGCGGCTTGCAACTGTGACGGCATGGCTCCCGCCTAGCCCTTCAGCGCGCTCGCCTCAAGCACGGAACAGGGCGCCGCCTCGGCGGTTGACCTAGTCGGACCCAAGATGAGGAGCCCCCCATGGCCGGAAAGAACCGCAACGCCGCGCCCGACCCCGTCATCGACGGCGAGACCGATCCCGAGCTCGAACTCGGTGCGGCCGACGAGCTGGAGGACGAGGCCAGCCGCGAAGGCATCGGCCGGCGCGCCAGCGGCCATCCCGCCGACCGCGAACACGGGGTCAAGACCCGCATCCGCAGCAAGCAGATCGTCAGCGGCCGGCCCTACGCCAGCTAGCCGGGGACGCCCAGTTCCTTGCGCACGAAGCGGTAGGTCTCGCGCTTCTCGCAGGCGCAGGCCCGCATCCGGCCGTCCTTGGTCCACCAGACCAGGGTCGGATAGGCGAACTTGACGCCGTTGGCCTTCAGCAGCGGTTGCAGGTCGTCGACCAGCTTGCGCCCCGCCTCCACCACCGCCGTGCGGGCCATGTCGCCGTCGGCCGGCGCGATGCCGGCCGCGGTCCAGGCCTCGGCCGGCACGTCCTCCCACTGCTCCATCAGCGGCCAGGAGCGGCCCAGCCACAGCTCGGCCACGGTCGCGCGCTCGGCCGGGGTCGACTTGGCCACGCCGTTCAGGTCGCGGCGGGCGATCTCGATGACCCGGGTGTCGACGCCGGCCGCGTGCAGCAGCGGGAACTCCTCGGCCTTGAACCGCAGGCAGTCGGGGCAGGTGCGGAACGAGACCATGTAGAGCTTGGGCCCGGTCTTGCCGGGCGAGACCCAGCCGGAGGTCTCGAGGATCCTGGTGATCTCCGCCTGGTGCCTGGTGATGGTGTGCGGCCGCCAGCGCAGGTCGTAGTTCCACCACGCAAAACCGCCCGCGCCCGCCAGGGCGACGACCAGGGCCAGGATCGCCCAGAGCTGGAACCGCTTCATCGAACCTCCGCCGCAAACTCGCGGCAGAGTAGTTGCATCACCGCATGGTGGGAATGACGAAGGCGCTGTCGTCGGTCATGCCCTCGGGCCAGCGGGCCGTGACCGTCTTGATCTTGGTGTAGAACTTCACGCCCTCCATGCCGTGCTGGTTCACGTCGCCGAAGGCGCTGCGCTTCCAGCCGCCGAAGGTGTGATAGGCCACCGGCACCGGGATCGGCACGTTGATCCCGACCATACCGACATTGACCCGGGCGGCGAACTCGCGCGCGGCGCGGCCGTTGCGGGTGAAGATCGCCACCCCGTTGCCGTACTGGTGCGCGCTGGGCAGGGCCAGCGCCTCCTCGAAGCTCTCGGCGCGGACGATCTGCAGCACCGGGCCGAAGATCTCCTCGCGATAGGTCTTCATGCCCGGCTTGACCTGGTCGAACAGGCTCGGCCCGATGAAGAAGCCCTTCTCGAAGCCCTGCAGCGCGAAGCCGCGGCCGTCGACCACCAGCTCGGCGCCCTCGTCGACCCCGATCTGGATGTAGTCGGCGATCTTGTTGCGGTGCGCGGCGCTGACCACCGGCCCGTACTGGGCGGCCGCGTCGGTCGAGACCCCGACCTTCAGCGTCTCCAGCTCGGCCACCACCCGCTCGCGGATCGCGTCGGCGGTCCTGGCCCCGACCGGCACCACCACCGGCAGCGCCATGCAGCGCTCCCCGGCCGAGCCGTAGGCCGCGCCGACCAGGTCCTTGACCGTCTGGTCGAGGTCGGCGTCGGGCATGACGATGCCGTGGTTCTTGGCCCCGCCCATGGCCTGGACCCGCTTTCCGTGCGCCGTCCCGGTCGAATAGACGTAATGGGCGATGTCGGACGAGCCGACGAAGCTGACCGCGGCGATGTCGGGATGGGTCAGGATCGCGTCGACCGCGACCTTGTCGCCGTGCACCACGTTCAGCACGCCCTTCAGGTCCATGCCCAGGTTGGCGCCGGCCTCCATGAACAGCTCGGCCAGCCGCACCGGGACGCTGGGGTCCTTCTCCGAGGGCTTCAGCACGAAGGTGTTGCCCACCGCGATCGCGACGCCGAACATCCACATCGGGATCATGCCGGGGAAGTTGAACGGGGTGATCCCCGCCGCCACGCCCAGCGGCTGGCGCATCGAATAGACGTCGATGCCCGGCCCGGCGCCCTCGGTATATTCGCCCTTCAGCACGTGCGGGACGCCGCAGGCGAACTCGATCACCTCCAGCCCGCGCTGGATGTCGCCCTTGGAGTCGGCGATCACCTTGCCGTGCTCGGACGACAGCAGCGCCGCCAGCTCGTCCATCCGCGCCTCGACCAGGCGCTTGAACTCGAACATCACCCGCGCCCGGCGCTGCGGATTGGTCGCCGCCCAGGCGCCCTGGGCCGCCAGCGCCGCCTGCACCGCGGCGTCGACCTCGGCCGCCGTCGCCAGGGCGACTTTTGCCTGCACCTCGCCCGTGTTGGGGTCGAAAACCTCGCCGAACCGCCCGGACACGCCAGGCTGGGCCGCACCTGAAATGAAGTGTTGGATATCGCGCATGCCGGTGTTGTAGGCCCTCGCGCGCGGCCTGGGTAGGTCACCCAGGGTGAGCAGGCCGGCGCCCGCTTGCCCCGGCGCAGGGGGCCGTCGCATTCTGCACGTCGATGACGAGCCTCTCGCCCACCGCCGCCGCCCTGCCCGCGCGCAGCGCCTATCACGACCACATCGTCGACGCGCTGATCGCCGAGCGCGCGCCTCGGCTGTCGGGCGGGCCGCTGTGGCCGCTGATCCGGCCCGCCCTCTACCGGATGCTGGACTACCGCAAGGCCCGCGCCATGGCCGACGCCATCGCCCCCATGCCCGGCCGCGCGGCGCTCGACTACGTCTCCGACCTGCTCAGCGTGAAGGTCGCGGCCCAGGGGCTGGAGCACGTCCCCCCCGCCGGCCGCGCCATCTTCATCTGCAACCACCCGACCGGCATCGCCGACGGCGTCGCGGTCTTCGACGCCCTGAAGGGCCTGCGCCCCGACATCTGCTTCTACGCCAATTCCGACGCCCACCGCGTCGCGCCCCATTTCGACGAGGTGCTGATCCCGGTCGAATGGGTCGAGGAGAAGCGCACCCGCGAGCGCACCCGCCTGACCCTGCAGCTCACCCGCCAGGCCATGGAGGCCGAGCGCGCCCTGATGATCTTCCCGGCCGGCCGCCTGGCCCGCCGCGGCCCGGGCGGCGTGCTCAGCGATCCCGAATGGATGCCCAGCGCCATCTCCCTGGCCCGCAAGTACGAGGCGCCGGTGATCCCCATGCACCTCAGCGGCCCGTCATCGACCCTGTTCCACCTCTTCAACCGTTTCTCCAACGAGCTGCGCGACATCACCCTGTTCCACGAGCTGCTGAACAAGCGCGGCCGCGAGTTCTCGCTGATCCTCGGCCCGCCGGTCCCGCCCGGCGCCCTCGACCCGGACGCCGTCGCCGCCACCGAGGCGCTCAAGGCCTATGTCCGCACCCTGCCGCAGCATCCCGAAAAGGCCTTCGCATGATCACCCAGGCCGAGGGCGATTTCCGCCTGGACGACGAAGCCGCCACCGGCGTCCTGGGCGCAGCCATCGCCGCCGAGCTGAAGCCCGGCGAGGCGGTCTGCCTGACCGGGCCGCTGGGGGCCGGCAAGTCGACCCTGGCCCGCGCCCTGGTCCGCGCCCTGACCACGCCGACCGAGGACGTCCCCAGCCCGACCTTCACCATCGTGCAGTTCTACGAGGGCGCGCGGCTGAAGGTCGCGCACTTCGACCTCTATCGCCTCGCCTCGGCGGACGAGGCCTATGAGATCGGCCTGGACGAGGCGCTGGAGGACGGGGCGGCGGTGATCGAATGGCCCGAGCGCCTGGAGGGCCATCTCCCCCCCGACCGACTTGATGTAGAGATCATGGTCGATGAGTCGCCAGGCGGCGGGGAAGCGCGGCGCGCCCGGCTGACGCCGGCGGGCGCCTGGGAAGGACGTGGGCTTGAATTCCGATCGTGAGAGCCGCAAGGCGCAGTTCCTGAAGGCGCACGGCTATGGCCAGGCCCGCCGCGAGCCGCTGAGCGGCGACGCCTCCACCCGCGCCTATGAACGCCTGCATCTGCCAGGCGGCTCGACCGTGATCTTCATGGACCAGCCGCCGTCGGCCGAAACCGCGCCTTGTCCGCCAGGCGCCACCGACGACGAGCGCAGGGCGGCCGGCTACAACGCCCTGGCCCGCCTGGCCGCCGGCCGGGTGGAGGCCTTCGTGACCACCGCCGAGTGGCTGCGCGCGCAGGGCCTGTCGGCGCCGGCGGTCCTGGCCCACGACGCCCCGAGCGGCCTGGCCGTGCTGGAGGACCTGGGCGACGACCTGTTCGCGCGCCTGATCGAGGCCGGCCAGGACGAAGCGCCGCTCTATGACGACGCCATCGAGGCGCTGGTGCTGCTGCATTCGGTGACGCCGCCGGCGCGGCTGGAAGCGCAAGGGCTCTCCTGGCCGCTGCTCAGCTATGACGACCTGGCCTTGAAGACCGCAGGCGACATCCTTCCGGAGTGGCTGCCCCGGCTGCGCCCGGAACTCCGCTTCACCGACCAGGCCCTGGCCGAATGGGAAGCCGTCTGGGCGCCGATCCGCGCCCGCGGCGCAGCCAACCCCACGGTGTTCTGCCATCGGGACTATCACGCCGAAAACCTGATCTGGCTGCCGCAGCGGACCGGCGCGGCGCGCGTCGGCCTGCTGGACTTCCAGGACGCGGTCGTCGCCCACCCGGCGTGGGACATGTCCATGCTCCTGCACGATGCGCGGCGCGAGGTCTCGCCGGCGCTGGAGGCCGGGTGCCTGGCCCGCTACTTCGTCCTGCGGCCCGAACTGGACCCGGTGCGGTTCCTGGCCGACTATCACGCGCTCGGCGCGCTCAACATCGCGCGGATCATCGGCATCTTCGCGCGCCTGGCGACCCGTGACGGCAAGCCGCGCTACGAGGCGTTCCTTCCGCGCCTGTGGGGCTATCTGGACCGCTGCCTGGCCGATCCTGCGCTGGGCGATCTCAAGGCCTGGTTCGACCGCCACGTTCCCGCGCAGGCCCGCCGATGAGCCAGATCAAGACCGCCATGGTGATGGCCGCGGGCCTGGGCACCCGCATGCGGCCGCTGACCGACGACCGCCCCAAGGCGCTGATCCAAGTCGCCGGAAAGCCGCTGATCGACCACGTGCTCGACCGGCTGGTCGCGGCGGGGATCGAGACCGCCGTGGTCAACGTCCACCACTTCGCCGACCAGATGGAGGCGCATCTGGCCAGGCGGACCGACATCCGCATCCTGATCTCCGACGAGCGCGCCGTCCTGCTCGACTCCGGCGGCGGGATCAAGCACGCCCGCCGTCTGCTCGGCGACGCCCCGATCATGATCGCCAACATCGACTCGCTGTGGATCGAGGGCGAGACGCCGGCCCTGGAGACGCTCAAGGCGGCCTGGGATCCCGACGCCATGGACCTCTGCCTGCTGCTGGTCCGCCGCGGCCACGGCATCGGCTTCGAGGGGCCGCAGGGCTTCTTCCGCGACGAGGCCGGCCGCCTGACCCACTCGGCCAAGCCCGAACCGCCGACGCCCTACGCCAATGTCGGCTTCCAGATCCTGAAACCCCAGATCCTCGACGCGGAACCCGACGGCGCCTTCTCCATCGTGCCGGTCTGGTGGCGGCTGTCCGCGCAGGGCCGCCTCCACGGCGCCGTCATGGACGGCTTCTGGATGCACGTCGGAGACCCCGCCGCCCGGGAGGCGACCGAGGCGAAGCTCCGGTGACGCCGCCCCTTACAGATGCTCCCCCCTCGGGGGAGCTGTCAGCCGCATGGCTGACTGAGGGGGACCTTGGCTCAAGCCGCCCCGACCAACACCAGGCGTCATCCCGGCTGGAGCGCAGCGGAAGGCCGGGATCCATTCGCGCCGCGCGCGCCGATTCCGAGCGCCGCCAGCGCCACGTTCGACCCGACCAGGTGTTCAGGGGTCCCGGTCTTCGGCCTGCGGCCGAAACCGGGATGGGCGGGACGCGCCCATGACCCTCTTCACCCGCCCCGGCCCGCGCTGGTTCAACATCCCCGCCCACCGGCCGTTCGTGCAGGACCTGGCCGCCGGGCTCTACGACGCCCTCAGCCCGCTCGGCCCCGACGCCCTTTCCCAGGCGATCATCCTCACCCCGACCCGGCGCGGGGCGCGGGCCCTGGCCGACGCCTTCGTCGCCGCGGCCGGCGGCAAGGCGGTGCTGCCGCCGCAGATCCGCCCGCTCGGCGACCTCGACGAGGGCGAGCCGCCGTTCGAGCCCGGCGACCTGGCCGTCGAGCTGCCCGCCGCCATCGGCTCCCTGCGCCGCCGCTTCGAGCTGACCCGGCTGGTCAAGGCGCACGAGAAGGAGCTCGGCCGCGAGCTCGACGCCTCCGCCGCCCTGGAACTGGCCGACGCCCTGGGAAGCTTCCTCGACAGCCTCCAGATCGAGGAGGTCAACGGCGAGGGCCTTGGCGAGCTGGTCGGCGCCGACCTGGCCGAACACTGGCGCATCAGCCGCGAGTTCCTGGAGATGGCCCAGGTCGCCTGGCCCGCGCGGCTGCGGGAGCTCGGCCTGGTAGACGTCTCCCAGCGGCGCGTGGCCCTGCTGCGCAAGCTGGCCCGGGCCTGGAGCGAGCGCCCGCCGCAGGGCGTGCTGATCGCCGCCGGCTCGACCGGCACCGCGCCGGCCACCGCCGACCTGCTGGCCGTCGTCGCCGCCGCGCCGCAGGGGGCCGTGGTCCTGCCCGGCCTCGACGACAGCTTGGCCGAGAGCGCCTGGATCGAGGTCGGCGAACAGCATCCCCAGGGCGCCATGCGCCGCCTGCTGCACCGCGCCGGGGTCGAGCGCCGCGAGGTCATGGAGTGGCCGGCCTCCTTCACCCTCGACTCGCGCGGCCGCTGGCGCCGGCGGGTGATCAACGAGGCCCTGCGCCCGGCCGAGCGCACCGCCGACTGGCTGTCGGTGATCGAGAGCCTGCGCCTGGAGGGCGAGACGGACGGCGTCGACGCCATCGCCGAGGGCCTGTCGGGCCTCTCCGTCGTCACCGCCCACGCCGAGGAGGAGGCCGCCACGGTCGCCGCCCTGCTGCTGCGCGAGGCGCTGGAGACGCCGGGCCGCACCGCCGCCCTCGTCGCCCCCGACCAGGCCCTGGCCCGCCGCGTCGCCGCCAAGCTGGCCCGCTGGGGCGTGGCCGCCGACTCCTCGGCCGGCCTCTCGCTCTCCGGCTGCCCGGGCGGCGTGCTGGCCGGCCTGGTCGCCAGGGCCGCGGTCGATCCGCTCGACCCGGTGACCCTGCTGGCCATCCTCAAGCATCCGCTGGTGCGGCTGGGCCTGGATCCGGAAGACCTGATCGCGCGCCGCGCGGCGCTGGAGCAGCACGGCCTGCGCGGCCCGCGCCGCACCACCTGGGCCGCGCTGGAGGCGCGCCTGGGCGAATCCGACGAGGCGCTGGCCCTGGCGCGAAGGCTGCAAACCGCCCTCTCCCGCCTGGAGGCCGCAGAGCCCGCCCAATCCCCGGCCGACGCCGCCCGGCGCCTGACCGAAACCCTCGAAGCCCTCGCCGCCGATCCGCTGGGCGACCATGGCGACCTCTGGGCCGGGCACGGCGGCGAGGCCCTGGGCCGGCTGCTGGCCGGCTTGATCGACGAGTCCGAGGGCCTGCCCCCCGTCACCCCGCGCGGTTTCGCCGACCTGCTCTCGCGGCTGATGTCGGGCGAGAGCGTGCGCACCGGCGGCGCCACCCATCCGCGCCTGCGCATCCTCGGCGCCATCGAGGCGCGCCTGACCCGGGCCGACCGCCTGGTGGTCGCCGGCCTGGAGGAAGGCGTCTGGCCGCAGGGCGCGCCGCTCGACCCGTTCCTGTCGCGCCCGATGCGCGAGCGCCTGGGCCTGCCGCCGCCCGAGCGCCGCGTCGGCCTCGCCGCCCACGACTTCGCCCAGGCCGCCTGCGCGCCCGAGGTGATCCTGCTGCATTCCGAACGCCGCGAGGGCGCCCCGGCCGTGAAGTCGCGCTGGCTCTGGCGGCTGGAGACCCTGGCCCGCGGCGCCGGCGTCGCCCTGCCCGGCCGCCCGGACGTCGTCGACTGGGCCCGCGCCCTCGACGCCGCCCAGGACTACAAACCCGCCAAGCGCCCCTCGCCCAGCCCGCCGATCGCCGACCGGCCGCGCGAGATGGCGGTCACCCGCATCGAGGCCCTCACCCGCGATCCCTACGCCGTCTGGGCGCGCGACATCCTCAAGCTCTATCCGCTGGAACGGCCCGACGAGGCCGTCGAGGCCCGCGCCCGCGGAACTGCGATCCACAAGGCCTTCGAGCGGCTGGCCGAGGCTCATCCCGACCAACTGCCGCCCGACGCCGCCGCGATCTTCGAGCGCCTCTATGTCGCCGAACTGGAGGCCGCCGGCATGCCGCACGAGGCCCTGGCGCGCGAGACCGCCCTGGCCAAGGAGGCCGCCGCCTGGGTCGCCGACCTGGAGCGCCGCCGCCGCGCCGACGGCCGCACCATCCACGTCGAGTTGAAGGGCGAACTGACCATCGAGGCCCCTGCCGGGCCGTTCACCGTCAACGCCCGCGCCGACCGCATCGAGATCGACCCCCAGGGCTATGGCCACATCCTCGACTACAAGACCGGCAAGGCGCCGTCGAAAAAGGTGGTGGAGACCGGCTTCTCGCCGCAGCTCACCCTGACGGCGGCGATCCTGCAATCGGGCGGCTTCCCGACGCTCGGCCATCCCGAGCCGGGGGAGCTGACCTATCTGGAGATCACCGGCCGCAAGCCGGCCGGGCGCGAGGAAGTGCGCGCCATGCCGGGCGACGAGAGCGCCCTGGCCGCCGCCAACGCCTATGAGGGGCTGGTCAAGCTGGTCAGCCAGTTCGACCACGGCCGCCCCTACGCCTCGCGCGTCGCCCCGCAGTTCGTGAAGCTGCACATGAGCGACTACGACCACCTGGCCCGCGTCTTCGAGTGGTCGACCAGCGGCGAGGAGGACGGCGAATGAACGCGATCCCGCCCCCCGACCCCCAGCGCCTGGCCGCCGACCCGGGGATCTCGGCCTTCGTCACCGCCAACGCCGGCTCGGGCAAGACCAAGACCCTGATCGACCGGGTCGCGCGCCTGCTGCTGGCCGGGGCGCGCCCGGAGACCATCCTCTGCGTGACCTACACCAAGGCCGCGGCCGCCGAGATGCAGCGCCGCCTCTATCATCTGCTGGGCGACTGGTCGGTCTATGACGACAAGAGGCTGCAGGGCGAACTGGCCAGGCTCGAGGGCCGCGCGCCCGAGAGCTACGACGCCCGCAGCCTGTCCAAGGCCCGCGCCCTGTTCGCCAGCGCCCTGGAGACGCCCGGCGGCCTGAAGATCCAGACCATCCACGCCTTCTGCGAGAAGCTCCTGCGGCGCTTTCCGCTGGAGGCGGGCGTCTCGCCCGGCTTCCGGGTCATGGACGACAGCGCCAGCGCCGCGGTCGCCGGCGCCGCCCGCAAGGCCGTCGCCCGCCACGCCCTGCGCGGCGAGGGCGCGGTCGCCCAGGCCTATGCCCGCTTCTCGGTCGCGCTCGACTTCCAGAGCTTCCAGGGCATGTTCGCCGCCTTCGAGAGCCAGCGCGGCGCGCTCGGCGCCTATCTGGACAGCCACGGCGGCCTTGAGGGCGCGGTCGAGGACGTCTGGCGCGTCTGCGGTTTCGATGAACCGGCCGATCCCGACGCCGTCGAGGCCGAGGCGCTGGACGACCTGAACCGCGCGGCCTGGCAGGACTGCGCCGAGACCCTGGCCCAGGGCGGCAAGGCCGACATCGCCAACGCCGCCAAGCTCGCCGCCGCCCTGGCGCCCGGCGCCGGCCTCGACGAATGTCTGGCGGCCCTCTTCACCGAAAAGGGCGAGGGCACGCCCGTCGCCTGGGTGCAGAAGACCTCGGGCCTCAAGGTCCGCGAGGACCTGCGGTTCTTCCTGCTGGCCGAGCAGGACCGGCTGGAGATCGCCCGCGAACGGCGCCGCGCCGCCCGCGTCGCCCACGACACCCACGGCGCCCTGATCCTGGCCAGCGCCTACCTGGCCGCCTACGCCATCGAGAAGGCCGCCACCGGCGCGCTCGATTTCACCGATCTCATTGAAAAGACACGCGATCTCGTCGCCTCGCGGCCCATGGCCGCCTGGGTGCTCTACAAGCTCGACGGCGGGGTTGATCATATCCTCGTTGACGAAGCCCAGGACACCGCCCCCGAGCAGTGGGAGATCGTCCGCGCCCTGACCGAGGAGTTCTTCGCCGGCTCGGGCCAGCCGACCGAGCGGATGCTTGAGCGCAACATGTTCGTCGTCGGCGACGAGAAGCAGTCGATCTACTCCTTCCAGGGCGCGCGGCCCGAGCTGCTGATCCAGGAGTTCGAGTTCCACCGCGAGCGCGCCACCGGCGCCGGCTTCCGGTTCGAGCGCGTCGACCTGCTGACCTCCTGGCGCTCCACGCCCCAGGTGCTGCGCTTCGTCGACGCCGCCTTCGCCCCGCCCGAGCTCGCCGCCGCCATCCTGCCCCGCGTCGAGGCCGAGGTGATCGAGCACCGGGCCGTGCGTTCCGACGACGGCTGCGTCGACCTCTGGCCGCTGGAGCGCGAGGAGAAGGGCGACGTCCGCGACGCCTGGGACGCCCCGCTCGACGAGGAAGGCCAGGCCAGCGCCAACAAGCGCCTGGCCGAGGAGATCGCCGCCGAGATCGCCGCCCTGATCGCCCGCGGCGACGCCGTGCTGGACAAGGAGACCCGCCGGCCGCGCCCGGCCACCGCCGGCGACGTGCTGATCCTGGTCCGCCGCCGCAAGGCGCTGTTCGAGGAGATCCTGCGCGCGCTCAAGCATCGCAAGATCCCGGTGGCCGGCGCCGACCGGCTGGCCCTGTCCGAGCACATCGTCTTCGACGACCTGCTGGCGGTGGCCCGCTTCGCCCAGCACCCCGCCGACGAGCTGACCCTGGCGGCCCTGCTGCGCAGCCCGTTCTGCGACCTCTCCGACGACAGCCTCTACGCCCTGGCCCATCTCCGGGGCCGCGAGAACCTCGCGGCCGTGCTGCGCCGCCGCCGCGCCGAGACCCCGCCATGGGCCGCCGCCGCCGATCTGGTCGAATGGCTGGTCGCCAACCGCGCCCTGCGGCCGTTCGAGTTCTATGCGCGCCTGCTGGCCCTGCGCGACGAGGGCGGCCGCTCCATGCGCCGGCGGCTGATGGAGCGGCTGGGCGCGGAGGCCGAGGACGCCCTGGACGAGTTCCTGGCCCAGGTCCTGGCCGCCGAGGGCCGCGGGGTGGAGGACCTCGAAAGCCTGGCCGCGGCGCTGGCCAGCCTCGACATCACCGTCAAGCGCGAGATGGAGGCCGGCCGCGACGAGGTCCGGGTGATGACCGCCCACGGCGCCAAGGGCCTGGAGGCGCCGATCGTCTTCCTGCCGGAGACCACGCTCGGCCGCACCGCCCGCGGCTCGCCGCTGATGCGGACCCAGGCGGGCGGCTTCCTGTGGAGCCCCTCGAAAGGCACGGACTGCGCCGCCTCGCTGGAGGCCCGCGAATGGCGCGCCCGCAAGGACGAGGAGGAGGCCGCGCGCCTGCTCTACGTCGCCCTGACCCGCGCCCGCGACCGGCTGGTCCTGTGCGGCCGGGTCTCGGCCACCGCCAAGGAAGAGAACGTCAAGGGCTGGTGGGGCGCGGTGGTCGCCGCCTTCGAGCATGCCGATGTCGGCGGCGAGAAGCGGATCGTGACCGCGGGCGGCCGCGAATTCCTGCGCTTCGGCCCCGATCCCCTCGCCCTGGGCCCCGCCCGGGCCCAGAGCGAAACCACCGCCGCCCTGCCGGCCTGGGCGCAGGTCGCCCCGCCGGCCGAGGCCTTCGCCCGCTACGCCTCGCCCTCGCAGCTCGGCGAGGACGCGACCACGCCCGCCACCTCGCCGCTGGTCCGCACCGAGGGCCTGGGCCGCTTCCGCCGCGGCGACCTGATCCACCGCCTGCTGCAGATCCTGCCCGACCTGCCGCCCGCGGAACGCGAAGCCGCCGCTGGCCGCATCCTCTCGCGCGAACGTGATCTGACCGCCGGGCAGCGCGCCGAGATGACCGCCGCGGCCATGGGCGTGCTCACCGACGCCCGCTTTTCCGAGGTGTTCGGGCCAGGCAGCCGGGCCGAGGTCTCGGTCGCCGGGACCGCCCGCGGCCTGCCGCCCGGCCTGGCCATCTCCGGCCGCATCGACCGGCTGGTGGTGCTGCAAGACCGTGTTCTAGTGGCGGATTTCAAGACCAACCGCCCTTCCCCCGACCGCATCGAGGACGCCGACCGCGCCTATCTGCGGCAGATGGCGATCTACGCCGCGGTGCTGGAGGACATCTTCGAGGGCCGCCGCATCGAGGCCGCCCTGGTCTGGACCGATGGCCCGAAGCTGATGGCGGTTCCAGAAAACCTGTGGCGTCAGACCCTTGCCGACCTCCATCGCGAAGGTTGATACCGGAGCCGTGCCCGCCTACATCGGCGGATCGAGAGCCGCGGCCAAACGTTCTTCCGGCCGGGCTATAAGGAGCTTTTCATGAGCACCGTGACGGTCACCGACGAATCCTTCGACAAGGACGTGCTGCAGGCTTCCAAGCCTGTGCTGGTGGATTTCTGGGCCGAGTGGTGCGGCCCGTGCAAGCAGATCGCCCCGGCCCTGGAGCAGATCGCCGCCGAGCTCGGCGAACAGGTCACCGTGGCCAAGCTGAACATAGAGGACAGCCCCACGACCCCCTCGCGCTACGGCGTGCGCGGCATCCCGACCATGATGCTGTTCAAGGGCGGCCAGATGGCCTCGATGAAGGTCGGCGCCATGCCCAAGCAGAAGATCGTTGAGTGGCTCAACGAGGCCGGCATCTAACCGTCTCTGCGCAGCCGGGCCCCAGCGGGGTTCCGGCTGCCGGGACCTCGTCGTTCAGGCCTCGCCCCTGGCGTCGATGCGCTCCTCAAGGTCGATGTCGTCGACCACGACGCCGTCGGCGTCGGTGATCTCGAAGGGCACGCCGTCGGCGACCAGTTCTTCGTATTTGGCGAGCGCCGCCTCTTCCGTCTTCGCCGTATAGGTCACGGCGCGGCCGGGATGGCGGGCTGAAATTCGATAATCCATGCCTCACCATATCCGCCGCGGCCGCCAAGCGCGATGCCCGCGCGAGTTCGGCCGTCAGGGCCGGCCGGGCGCGCTCGCCATCCAGATCATATGCCGCGCGCCGCGCTTGCCGCCGGTGGCGCGCACGCCGACCTCCTCGACCTCGTAGCCCGCCCGGCGCAGACGTTTGGTGAAGCGCTCGTCCCGGGCCGAGGACCAGACCGCCAGCATGCCGCCCGGACGCAGGGCCCGGCGGGCCGCCGCCAGGCCCTGGTCGCTGTAGAGCTGGTCGTTGGCCGTCCGGCTCAGGCTCTCCGGGCCGTTGTCGACGTCCAGCAGGATGGCGTCATAGCTGGCCCGGCCGGCCCCGATCAGGGCGCCGACGTCTCCCTCGATCAGCGTCAGGCGCGGGTCCTTCAGGCACTCGCCGGAGAGATGGGCCATCGGCCCGCGCGCCCAGGCGATGATTTCCGGAACCAGCTCGCCCACGGTGACCTGCGCCTCGGGGCCGAGGTTCTCCAGCGCCGCGCGCAGGGTGAAGCCCATGCCGAAGCCGCCGATCAGGATGTGCGGCCTTGGGCGATCGCGCAGGCGCTCGCACGCCAGGGTGGCCAGCGCCTTCTCCGAGCCGCTGACGCGGCTGCTCATCAGTTCGATGGCGCCCGACATGATCGAGAACTCGGCGCCGCGCTGCATGAGCCGCAGCTCCCCGCCGTCGTCGGGCATGACGGCGGTGGCCAGGTGGACCCAGGGGATCATGTCGGCCAGGTCTCCGGGCTCATGGCCAGGACCTCGCCGGCGAAGTGCAGCCCGCCGCAGATCAGCACGTGCGGCGCGGGGCCCGGCCCCGCCAGGGCGCGGCGCACGCCCGCCTCGACATCGGCGGCGATCTCGACGTCCAGCCCGGCCTCGCGCGCCGCCGCGGCCAGTTCCTCGGCCGGCGCGGCGTTGGGCGACTCGAAGGTGGTGGCGATCACCCGCGGCTTCAGGTCCGCGAACGGCCGGAAGAAGCCCAGCGCGTCCTTGCGGGCGAACATGGCCGTGATCAGCACCAGGGGCCGCGGGTCGCGCGCCACCAGCCGCCCGGCCGCCTCGGCCAGCGCCCGGCCGGCATGCGGATTGTGCCCGCCGTCCAGCCACAGGTCGGCGCCCCGTTCGGCCGCCAGCCGCGCCATCGGCCCGTCGGTCAGGCGCTGGAACCTGGCCGGCCAGACCGCGCTGGAGACCCCCTTGGCCAGCGCCGCCTCGTCGATGCGCGGGTCGCCCAGCGCCAGGGCCGCGGCCACCGCCAGCCCGGCATTGGCGAACTGGTAGCCGCCGAACAGGCTGGGCGCCGGCAGGTCGTAGAGCTGATCGGGCATCTGCACCAGCAGCCGGCCGCGCTCTTCCCAGGCGTCGAAGTCGCGGCCCATCAGGGTCAGCGGCGCATCGAGCTGCTCGGCCTCCGCCAGGATCACCGCCTCGCCCTCCTCCATCTGCCGGGCGACCACCACCGGGCGGCCCGGCTTGATGATGCCGGCCTTCTCCCAGGCGATCTTGGACAGCTCGGGGCCCAGCATCTCCAGGTGGTCGTAGTCGACCGGGGTGATGACGCTGACCGCCGGCGCGTCGAAGATGTTGGTGGCGTCGAACCGGCCGCCCAGCCCCACCTCGACGATGCAGAGGTCGGCCGGGGTCTCGGCGAAGGCCTGGATCGCCAGCACCGTGGTGATCTCGAAGAAGCTGATCGGCTCTCCGGCATTGGCCGCCTCGACCTTGTCGATCAGTTCCGACAGCCGCTCGTCGGTGACCAGTTCGCCGGCCACGCGGATGCGCTCGGCGAACCGCACCAGATGCGGCGAGGTGATGACGTGGACCTTCATCCCCGCCGCCTCGGCGATCGCGCGCAGGTAGGAGACCGTCGAGCCCTTGCCGTTGGTGCCGGCCACATGGATCACCGGCGGCAGCCGCCGCTCGGGATGGCCCAGCGCCGCCAGCAGCCGCTCCACGCGCCCGGTGGTCAGGTCGATGAGCGAGGGATGATGCGCCCGCAGCCGCAGGATCACCTCGTCCGAAGCGCGGATCGGATCATACATGTCTAATTCCTCCCCTCATGGGGGAGGGGGACCACGAAGTGGTGGAGGGGGCCGCAGCCGCCGCAACGCTCGAAGTCAAAGTCCCCCTCGGTCAGCTTCGCTGACAGCTCCCCCACAGGGGGCGCAATGACAAGGCCTAGGCGGCTTTCGAACGGTCGCGTCCCATCATCAGGGTCTTGAGGATCGAGCCCAGCACCGGACGCATGTCGGCGCGGGTCACCACCCGGTCGATCTGGCCGCGTTCGACCAGGAACTCGGCGCGCTGGAAGCCCGGCGGCAGGGTCTCGCGGATGGTCTGCTCGATCACCCGGCGGCCGGCGAAGGCGACCATGGCGTTCGGCTCGGCCAGGTGGATGTCGCCCAGCATCGCGTAGGAGGCCGAGACCCCGCCCGTGGTCGGGTCGGTCAGCACGACGATGTAGGGCAGGCCCGCGGCCTTGACCTCGTTCAGCGCCAGGGTGGTGCGGGCCATCTGCATCAGGGCCAGGGTGCCCTCCTGCATGCGCGCGCCGCCGGCGGCGGTGAAGATCACATAGGGCGCGCCGCGCTTCACGGCTTCCTGCGCGGCCTTGATGAAGGCCTCGCCGACCCCGACGCTCAGCGAGCCGCCCATGAAGCTGAAGTCCTGCACCGAGACGACGCAGGGCACGCCCTCGATGGTCCCGTAGCCCGAGCTCATCGCGTCCTGCGCGCCGCTCGCCTTACGGGCCGCCTTCAGGCGCTCCATGTAGGGCTTGGTGTCCGGGAACTTCAGCGGGTCGTCGACCACGCCCTTGGGCGCTTCCAGCTTCTCGTACTGGCCCTCGTCGAAGGTGTAGCGCAGGCGCTGCTCGGCGCCGATCCGCATGTGGTGGCCGGACGGGGTGACCCACAGGGCCGCCTCCAGGTCCGAGCGGTAGATCATCTCGCCGGTGTCCGGGCATTTCACCCAGAGGTTCTCCGGCGTCTCGCGCTTGGCCACGAGGTTGCGCACGCCGGGCGCAATCCGCGAAAGCCAGCCGCGGCGTTCGCGCGGTCCCTGGGGGCCTTTGCCCGGTTTGTCGTTTCGCTGTTCAGCCATCGCCATGGGGTTCTACACCGTGAGGCTTTCGACTCGCGCGGAGCGCACAGCCTTAGCCAAGGATTCTACTTTGGAAAGAACCCGGGCGGTCACAGATTCGTTCATTGCCAAGCCTGTTGCGACCTCCTCGACGAGCGCCGAACCGACCACCGCGGCGTCCGCCACCCGGGCGATCTCCGCGGCCCGCTCGGGCGTCTTGATGCCGAACCCGACCGCCACCGGCAGGCCCGAAGCGGCGCGGATACGCTCGACGTTCGGGGCCACCGCGGCGGCGTCGGCCTCCTTCACACCGGTCACGCCGGCGACCGAGACGTAGTAGACGAAGCCCGACGTGCGGCGGACCACCACCGGCAGGCGCCGGTCGTCCGTGGTCGGGGTCGCCAGCCGGATCAGCGAGAGTTCGTGGGCGTCCAGGGCGTCGGCCAGCGGATCGGCCTCTTCCGGCGGAATGTCGACGCAGATCACCCCGTCCACGCCCGCCTGCGCCGCATCGCGCGCGAAGGCCGCATAGCCGTGGTGCACCAGCGGATTGGCGTAGCCCATCATGATGATCGGCGTCGCCTGGTCGCCCTTCCGGAACTCGGCGATCATCGCCAAAGTCTTGTTGAGCGTCATGCCGCCCGCCAGCGCCCGCTGCGCCGCGCGCTGGATCGGCGGCCCCTCGGCCATCGGGTCGGAGAACGGGAAGCCGACCTCGATCAGGTCCGCGCCCGCGGCCGGCAGGCCCTGCAGGATCTCCAGGCCGGTCGCATGGTCGGGGTCGCCGGCCATCACATAGGCGACGAACGCGGCCCGGTTCTCCGCCTTGAGCTGGGCGAAGCGGGCCTCGATGCGGGATTTGGTCATTGGGACGCCCTGTGCACTGTGGGGGTCGCGTCGCCGCGCACCTCGACCTTGACGACGCCGGTCGCCCAGGCGGCGGCGGTCAGCAGAACCGCGGCGGCGACCAGTTGCAGGACGAACTTCAGCCTCGACATCGGCGCGCTCAAATCGTGCGGCCCAGGTGGTCGGCGACGGTCTGCACGTCCTTGTCGCCGCGCCCGGAGAGGTTCAGCACCACGATCCCGTCCTTGCCGACCTCCTTCACCACCTCGGGCAGGCGGGCCAGGGCGTGCGAGGATTCGATCGCCGGCAGGATGCCCTCCAGCTCGGCCAGCAGCTTGAAAGCGTCCAGCGCCTCCTGGTCGGTGCAGGTCAGGTAGGTGGCCCGGCCGACGTCGTGCAGCCAGGAGTGCTCGGGGCCGATGCCCGGATAGTCCAGGCCCGCCGAGATCGAGTGGGCCTCGGTGATCTGGCCTTCGTCGTCCTGCAGCAGATAGGTCATGTTGCCGTGCAGGACGCCCGGACGGCCGCCGTTGATCGCCGCGGCGTGGCGGCCGGTGTCCATGCCCTCGCCCGCCGCCTCGACGCCGAACAGCTTCACGCCCTCGTCGTTCAGGAACGGGTGGAACAGGCCGATGGCGTTCGATCCGCCACCCACGCAGGCGACCACCGCGTCGGGCAGGCGTCCCTCGAGCTCGAGGATCTGCTGCTTGACCTCGTTGCCGATCACCGCCTGGAAGTCGCGCACCATCTCCGGATATGGATGCATGCCGGCCGCCGTGCCGATCAGGTAGTAGGTGTCGTGGACGTTGGTGACCCAGTCGCGCAGGGCCTCGTTCATGGCGTCCTTCAGGGTCGCCGATCCGGCGGTCACGGCCTCGACCCGGGCGCCCAGCAGGTTCATCCGGAACACGTTCGGCTTCTGCCGCTCCACGTCCACCGCGCCCATATAGACCACGCAGGGCAGGCCGAAGCGGGCGCAGACGGTGGCCGTGGCCACGCCGTGCTGGCCGGCGCCGGTCTCGGCGATGATCCGGGTCTTGCCCATCCGCATGGCCAGCAGGATCTGGCCCATGCAGTTGTTGATCTTGTGCGAGCCGGTGTGGTTCAGCTCCTCGCGCTTCAGATAGATCTTCGCGCCGCCATAATGCCGGGTCAGCCGCTCGGCGAAGTACAGCGGGCTCGGGCGGCCGACATAGTGCGTCAGGAAGCTGCGCAGCTCGGCCTGGAAGGCCGGATCGTTCTTCGCCGCCGCATAGGCCGCGTCCAGCTCGTGGACCAGCGGCATCAGCGTCTCGGGCACATAGCGGCCGCCATAGTCGCCGAAGCGCCCCGCGGCGTCGGGATAGGCGGTGTAGTCGTTGGGTTTCGCTGGGGCGTTCACAGGAATCTGCAACTTCAAGCGCGGCGGACGGCGTCGAGAAACGCCGTGATCAAGGCCGGGTCCTTTAGTCCGGGACCGCGCTCCACGCCAGAAGAAACGTCCACGAGCGGCGCCCCGGACAGCTTCATCGCCTCGGCCACGTTCCATGGATCGAGGCCGCCGGCCAGCAGCCACGGCCGCTGGAATCGGCGCCCGGCCATGATCGTCCAGTCGAACCGCGAGCCGGTCCCGCCCGGCAGCTCGGAGTCCTTGGGCGGTTTGGCGTCGAACATCAGGTGCTCGACCACCGGCTCGAACGCCGCCGCCCCGGCCAGGTCGGAGGCCTCGGACACCGACAACGCCTTGATGATCCCCGCCCCCGTGTGCGCGGCGACCTGATGGGCGCGGGCCGGCGTCTCCTTGCCGTGCAACTGGATCAGGTCGGGCTGCAGGATGGCGGTCAGCCGGTCCAGCAGGGCGTCGTCGGGATCGACCGTCACCGCCACGACCTTCACCCTGGCGGCGCGGGCCGGCCGGGCCAGGATGGCGGCCGCCTCGAGCTCGACATAGCGCGGGCTCTTGGGGAAGAAGTTGAGGCCGATATGGCTGGCCGCGCCGTCGATCGCCGCCTGGACGGTCGCCGGCGTCGAAAGTCCGCAGATCTTGGCGCGCACGCTCATGGCCGATGAGTTAGGGCCTGGGGCGCGCCAAGCCAAGCCGGATCAGGGCTTGGACTTCAGAAGATCGCGGATTTCGGTCAGCAGCTCCTCGCTGGGGGTGGGCGCCGCCGGCGCCTCGGCCTGGTTGCGGCGCAGGGTGTTCACCCCCTTGACCAGCAGGAAGATCACCCAGGCGACGATCAGGAACTGGATCAGGGTGTTGATGAAGGCGCCGTACTGGATGGCCACCAGCTCGCTCGCCGCGGTGGCCGGGTCGTCGGGCTTGAGCACGAACTGCAGCTTGGAGAAGTCGAGCCCGCCGGTCAGCAGGCCGATCGGCGGCATCACCATCTGGGTGACCAGGCTCTCGACGATCTTGTTGAAGGACGCCCCGATGATCACGCCGACGGCGAGGTCGATGACGTTGCCGCGCGCGATGAATTCGCGAAATTCGGAGAAGATGCTCATGGTTCACCGTTGATCATCGAGAGGAGGGCCAGGATCGACTGAGCCCTTCCTCACGGTCAACTGCAAACCTTGGCGTGCAGCCTAGTCGGCGTTGAGCCGCTCGCGCAGTTCCTTGCCGCTCTTGAAGAACGGCACGTGCTTGGCGCGCACGTCCACCGACTCTCCGGTGCGGGGATTGCGGCCGGCGCGGGCGTCGCGCGAGCGCACCGACAGGGCCCCGAAGCCGCGCAGTTCCACGCGGCCGTCCGCCTCCAGCGCCTGGATCATCCGCTCCAGAATCACCCCCACGACGCGTTCGACGTCGCGTTGGGTCAGGTGCGGGTTCTCCTCCGACAGGCGGGCGATAAGTTCCGACTTGATCATGCCTATTTCCGGGTCCCCGAGCCGTGGGGAGACGGCTCATAGGCGTTCAACTAGGAGCAACAATTCGCCAAAACCGGCGCGCATTCCAAGAAATCGCTGGAAGCGAGCGGGACCATGGTCGAGTCCGATTGGATGTTCAAGGCGCAAAGAAGGTTGACGGCCCCTACACCAGACCGGTTCGCCGCATTTTCAACCGTCAGGTGACGTGAGGTCAGGGTCACCCCACGTCATTTAGGCGCCCGCACGAAGTATTCCTGCGCCGCCAGCGACCTCAGGGTGCGATTCGCCGCCTCGATTTCGCTGGCCGCGATCTCCGGCGTCACCGAGCGCACCTGCGTCGTGAAGCGGGCCACCTCGCCCTGGATCGCCGAGGACTGCTTGATCTCATAGCCGCCCACGGTCTGCTCGCCGTTCGGCCCGCGGATCGTGAAGCCGCGCCCGCCATCGGGCAGCACCACTTCGGTCACCGACTGGCGGAACATCGGATAGCTGACCGCATAGGGCGCGTCACGGTTGGGGCCGGGCTCGCGCCGCGGGAAGGCCGCCACGCCGCCCGCGCCGGGCAGGCGGAACTCGCGCACGCCCAGGTCGGGGTTCTCGCGCCAGTCGACCTCGGCCCTGCCGGTCATGACCAGCGAAAAGCCCGACGGCTGGCTGTCCCAGGCGACGTCGTCCAGCTCGATCCAGCTATAGCTGGCCGAGAACGCCTGCCGGAAGGTCCGCTCCAGGTCCGCCTTCGGCGCGCGGGCCGCCAGTTGCTGGAAGCTCGCCGCGGCCTCGCCCTGCATCCGCATCTCGACCCGGGCCGGCGCGGCCTCGGCCAGGCCCCGGGAGGCGTCCAGATGGATGGAGGCGACCACCTGAGGCTGGGTCAGCGGCGGCTCGGCCGCCCGCTCCAGCTCCGCGCCCTCGGCCCGCAGCGGCAGCGCCCAGCGCCAGCCCGGCGCCGGCAGCGCGTCCAGCCCGCCGCGGTCGCCGCTGCGGGTCCCGTCCAGCCAGTAGGTCCGCCCCTCGATGCTGGCGCGCACCAGCACGTGGTTGAAGGCCGACAGCGACGGCAGCCGCTCGTCCATGCCGTCGCCCCCGCCCAGCGACACCAGCGCCGGCTCGGCCTCGATCCCCAGCTCCCCGAGCAGGGCCAGCAGCAGCACTGTCTTGCCCTTGCAGTCGCCGAACCGCCGCTCCCAGGTCTCGTCGGCGGCGGCCGGCACGTAGCCGCCCTCGCCCATGCCCAGGAACAGGTAGCGGGTCTGGTCCTCGACCAGCTTCAGCGCCGCGAAGGCGCGGGCCTTGGGGTCCTTGTGCTCGGCGGCGATGGCGCCGGCCTGGGCGCGGACGTCGGAGTCCGGCTTCAGGATCGCGGCCCTGGCGAAGTGCGGGCTCATCACCCGCGAGACCTCGGCCCAGGCGCCGTAGCTGGAGACCTCCAGGTCGCCCAGCCGCTGGAACCGCGGCGGCGCGCCCAGCGGCGGCTTCGGAGCCACGGCCAGCGGCTGGTCGCGCTCCAGCAGGGTCCAGCCGTCCTCCTGCGTCACCGTCGGCTCGCCATAGCCCTCGGTGGTCTTCCAGCGCACGTCCTGGCCCTGCGGCCACCAGACCCTCGCCCGATAGCGGCCGGCCGCCCCGGGGAACTGCATGCGCTCATAGTCGTAGGAATGGCCCTCGACGATCGGGTCGCGGCGGACGACCGTCCAGGCCATGTCGACCAGGTCGCCGACCTGCAGCCCCTCGATCTGGCGGCTGGCGGTCAGCCGCCCGTCCAGCATCGCGCGCTCCAGATTGGTCTCGCGCCGCAGGACCAGCATGTCCTTGCCGCCCTTCAGCAGGTCGATGGCCTTGCCGCCGCGGATGATGCGCAGGGTGTGCCAGGCGACCTCCTCGACGGCGGGGTCCCAGGTGACCTGGCGCGACTGGAAGCCGGTCAGGCCCTCGGTCCGCGCGATCCGGTAGACGCGGCGGTTGTAGTAGGCGTCGCCCTGCGGCGAGAACCGGGTCTGGTTGTCGTCCAGCACCACCTGCACGGCCGCGGCGCCGTCCTCGGGCGGGGCCTGCGGGATGTCCGCCACGGCGATCCAGGCGGCGGGCGGTCCGAAGGCGGGGCGGTCGGCCGCGGCGGCGGGGGAGATCCAGGCGGCGGCGGCGAGAACCGCCAGGGCAGGACGAAGCAATACGGATCTCCAGGCGGCTCGGGTCGCGCACGATACCGGCATGCCCGGAAAAGAAAACGGCGGACCGGTCACCCGATCCGCCGTCAGCTTCAGACCGCTATGCGGCTATGAGGCTTATTCCTTGCCGGCCTTCTCGCGAAGGGCCGCGCCGAGGATGTCGCCCAGCGAAGCGCCGGAGTCCGACGAGCCGAACTGCTCGATGGCTTCCTTTTCTTCCATCATCTCGAGCGCCTTGATCGACAGCGACACGCGGCGGGCGGCCTTGTCGATCTGGGTCACTTGAGCGTCGACGCGGTCACCCACGGCGAAGCGCTCCGGACGTTGGTCGGCGCGGTCGCGCGACAGGTCCGACTTGCGGATGAAGGCGGTCATCGGGGCTTCTTCGTCGCCGAACTTCACTTCGATGCCGCCGGTGGTGATCTCGGTGACGGTCACGGTGACGGTCTGGCCGCGACGGTAGGTGTCGCCTTCCATCGGGTCGCCGGCCAGTTGCTTGATGCCCAGCGAGATGCGTTCCTTCTCGACGTCGACGTCGAGAACGCGCGCCTTGACCACGTCGCCCTTGTTGTACTTGGCGATCGCTTCTTCACCCGACACGGTCCAGTCGAGATCCGACAGGTGCACCATGCCGTCGATGTCGTTGTCGAGGCCGATGAACAGACCAAATTCGGTCGCGTTCTTGACTTCGCCTTCGACGGTCGAGCCGATCGGATGGGCGGCCACGAAGGCGTCCCACGGATTGGCCATGGCCTGCTTCAGGCCCAGCGACACGCGGCGCTTGGACGGATCGACGTCCAGCACGACCACGTCGACTTCCTGCGAGGTCGAGACGATCTTGCCGGGGTGGACGTTCTTCTTGGTCCAGGACATTTCCGAGACGTGCACCAGGCCCTCGACGCCGGCTTCCAGCTCCACGAAGGCGCCGTAGTCGGTGATGTTGGTGATGCGGCCCGTGAACTTGGCGCCGACCGGGTACTTCGCTTCCACGCCGTCCCACGGGTCGGACTGCAGTTGCTTCATGCCCAGGCTGATGCGCTGGGTGTCCGGGTTGATCTTGACGATCTGGACCTTCACGGTGTCGCCGACCGCGAGCACCTGGCTCGGGTGGTTGACGCGCTTCCAGCTCATGTCGGTGACGTGCAGCAGGCCGTCGATGCCGCCCAGGTCCACGAACGCGCCGTAGTCGGTGATGTTCTTGACCACGCCTTCGCGGACTTCGCCCTCTTGGAGCTGGCTGACCAGTTCCGTGCGCTGTTCGGCGCGGGCTTCTTCCAGGATGGCGCGACGCGAGACGACGATGTTGCCGCGCGGACGGTCCATCTTGAGGATGGCGAAGGGCTGTTCCTTGCCCATGAGCGGGCCGACGT
Organism: Phenylobacterium sp.; assembly: GCF_031984885.1. GTDB lineage: Bacteria > Pseudomonadota > Alphaproteobacteria > Caulobacterales > Caulobacteraceae > Phenylobacterium. The sequence continues at coordinate 65,076 of NZ_DAMABV010000012.1, read as the reverse complement.
CGCGCACCGGGCGGATGTCGACTTGCGAACCGGGCAGGAAGGCCGAGGCGCCGCCGAGGTCGACGGTGAAGCCGCCCTTCACGCGGCCCACGATCGTACCCATGACGGGTTCGTTCTTCTCGTAGACGCCTTCCAGACGGGTCCAGGCTTCTTCGCGGCGGGCCTTGTCGCGGCTGATGACCGCTTCGCCCATGGCGTTTTCGACGCGTTCCAGGAAGACTTCGACGGTGTCGCCGACCTTCAGGGTCGGCTTGCCGCTTTCATCGACGCCGAATTCCTTCACGGACACGCGGCCTTCGGTCTTCAGACCGACGTCGATGATCGCGAAGTCCTTTTCGATGCCGACCACGGCGCCCTTGACGACGGTGCCTTCCATGAAGTCACGGCCGCCCATCGAGGCGTCGAGCAGCGCGGCGAAATCGTCACGCGAGGGGTTCAGGCTAAGATCGTCAGCCATTGATGTTCTTTCGTACTTGAATGACCTCGGCGCCCTTCGGAAAGGGCATGATCCCGGCCGAACGGAGTTCGGACGGAGTCCCGGCGTCAGGTTGAGGGTTGCGACCGATGACGCGGGAGACCCCGCGCCGGTGATTTGCCCGCAGCCGTGCGAGGGAAAGGCGCGGTTGGATTTGCGGGCTGGGCGGCTTCCTCTAGGAAAGCTCCCAGCGCGCGCGCGCCGCCTCGACGATACGGCGGGCCGCATCGGTGGCCTGCTCTATAGTCATTTCACTGGTATCCAGCAAGACGGAGTCGTCGGCCGGGCGCATCGGGCTGTCGGCGCGGCCGCCGTCGCGGGCGTCGCGCTTGCGGATGTCGCCCAGGATGTCCTCGTAGGAAACCGCCTCGCCCTGGGCCTTGAGCTGCTTCCAGCGCCGCTCGGCCCGGATCTCGGGCGCGGCGGTCACATAGAGCTTGGCCGGCGCCTGCGGGGCGATGACCGTGCCGATGTCGCGCCCGTCGATCACCGCGCCGCCGGGCCGCCGGGCGAAGGCCTGCTGCATGTCGCGCAGGGCCTCGCGGACCGGCGGATGCACCGCCACGCGGCTGGCCGCCTCGCCGGCCTCGCGGGTGCGGAAGGCCGGATCGGTCAGCATCTCGGCGGTCAGCTCGCGGGCGACCGCCGCAGCCGCCGCGACGTCGTCGAAGTCGCCGCCATGCCGCGCCAGCAGCACCCCGACCGCCCGGTAGAGCAGGCCGGAATCCAGCATCGGCATGTCATAGGCTTCGGCCAGCCGGCTGGCGATCGTGCCCTTGCCCGACGCGGCGGGCCCGTCCACCGCGATGACGAACGGCGCCCTCATGCCCTGCCCTTCCAAGATGCTCCCCCTCGATGACTCGTCATGGCCGGGCCGCCAGGTCCCGGCCATCCATAGACGCCGAGCTTTGTCGAGAATCTCCGGCGCGTCTGGATCCCCGGCACGCCTACGCGGCCGGGGATGACGATCGGAGAAGACGGAGGCTGGGACGTCGGCGCCATATGCGATCCACCTCCCCCAAAAGGGGAGGATCTGAAAGCGACCGGCTTCACGCGATCTCCGCGCCCATGCCGCGCATCAGCTCCACGAAGCCGGGGAAGCTGGTGGCGATCATGCCGGGCTCGTCCACGGCCACCGGCGCCTCGGAGGCCAGGCCCATGACCAGGTGCGACATGGCGATCCGGTGGTCGCCCCGGGTGGTCACCATCGCGCCGCCGGCCACCGGATGGTTGCCGCGGGCCGAGCCGACCACGATCAGGCCCTCGGGCTCCTCCTCGACCCCGACGCCGCAGGCCGCCAGGCCCGCGGCCATCAGGGCGATGCGGTCGCTCTCCTTGACCCGCATCTCGCCGATGCCGCGCATGGCGGTCGAGCCGTCGGCGAACGCGGCCGCCACGGCCAGGATCGGATACTCGTCGATCATCGAGGGCGCCCGCCCGGGGGGAACCTCGACGCCCTTGAGCGCCGAATGGCGGGCGGTGATGTCGCCGACCTGCTCGCCGCTCTCCTCGCGGACGTTGGAGATCGCCAGGTCGCCGCCCATCTCCTGCAGCGTCGTGAAGAGCCCGGTGCGCAGGTCGTTCAGCAGCACGCCCTCGACCGTCACCTCGGACCCCGGCGTCACCAGCGCCGCCACCAGCGGGAACGCCGCCGAGGACGGATCGCCCGGGACCCGCACCCGGGTCCCGGTCAGCTTCTGGCCGCCGGGAAGGGTGATCCAGCGGCCGTCGGCGCGGTCCTCGACCTCGACCACGGCCCCGAAGGCGCGCAGCATCCGCTCGGTATGGTCGCGGGTCGCCTCGGGCTCGATCACCTGCGCGCCGCCGTCGGCGTGCAGGCCGGCCAGCAGCACCGCCGACTTCACCTGGGCCGACGGCTCGGGCAGGCGATAGGACAGATGCTTCAGCGTCCCGCCCTGCAGGGTCAGCGGCAGCCGCCCGTTCGAGCGGCCCAGGAAGCTCGCGCCCATCTGCCCCAGCGGCCCCAGCACCCGGCGCATCGGCCGGCCGCGCAGGGACTCGTCGCCCGTGAAGGTCGCGGCGAAATCGAAACCCGCCATCGCGCCCATGATCAGGCGCACGCCGGTGCCGGCGTTGCCGCAGTCGATGACGTCGGACGGCTCGCTGAAGCCGCCATGGCCCTCGACGCGCCAGCGGCCCTCGCCCAGCCGCTCGACCTTGGCGCCGAAGCTGCGCATGGCCGCGGCGGTGCGCAGCACGTCGTCCCCTTCGAGAAGCCCTTCGATCTCGGTGGTCCCCTGCGCCAGGGCGCCGAGGATCAATGAGCGGTGGGAGATCGATTTGTCGCCTGGGGCGCGCACGCGGCCCCGCAGCGGGCCGCCGCGTTTCGCGGTCAGTCCTGCTGACGTCATGGGATTGCCAAGCCTCCTTAAGGCCCCAGGCGTGATCGTCGATCAGGCCGGTCCTTTTGCGCAAACTTGATGGCCGCCGAAACCGGCGTCCACTTTCAGCTATCAAGTTTGTCCAGTTTTTCGAAAGGGGTTTGCTTTTGACAGCGCTCTCCGCCCATGGCAAGGGAGCCCGCTTCAATTCCAACCTCGCTCAAAGAGGCTCCGCCCCTTGGCCAATCCCGAACTGGGCGCAAAGCAGATTTGCCCCAACTGTCAGGCGAAATTCTACGACCTGACCCGCCGGCCCGCCGTCTGCCCGAAATGCGGCACGGAATTCGATCCGGACGAAGCGGTCCGCAACCGCCGGGTCCGCGCCCGCACCGCCGTCGTCGATCACGAGGAGGAGGCCGAGGATCAAGTCCGCGCCAAGCCCGTCGACGAGGACGAGGAAGAAGACGAGGTGGTCACCCCGGAACTCGATGAAGTCGCCAACGAGCCGCCGCTCGTCTCGGACGACGACGACGAGGCCCCCGACACCACGCCCGAAGACCAGCTCTCGGAGTTCTCCGAGGACGATATCGAGGACGAAGAAACCGACGACGTTCCGTTCCTCGAGGACGAGGACGAAGACGATTTCGACGACGCCGAAATCGAGGGTCTGCCGGGCGAAGGGGACGACGACGACCGGTAAAAACCCGGGTGCGACAACCCACCCAAAAATTTCTCTCAGGGTGGGTTGATCGCGCGAAACTCTCAGACTAGGTTCCGCGCCTCTTCGGGGGGCGACCTCCTGAGAGACCCGAGACCTCGGGGCTATAGCTCAGTTGGTAGAGCGCTTGAATGGCATTCAAGAGGTCAGCGGTTCGACTCCGCTTAGCTCCACCATGGAGGCCCGCAGGACACCCTGCGGGCCTTCGCCTTATCCGGGGCCTGGCCTCGGCGGCCCGTCTCACCAGCCGTTGCGCCCGTCCACCTTCTCGACCGTGATCGCCGACCAGTCGAGGTCGTCGACCAGCCGCAGGTTCAGCGCGTGGATGCGCGTACTCGGAAACGATCCGGCTTCGAACCCCGGCTTCGGCGTCCCGTCCGTATTGTAGACCGCGGCCCAGTCCGGGGAATCGCCCCAGGTCTGCATCCCGCAGCGGCCGCAGAAGTGATGGCGGTTGTCCGCCTCGCCGGCCGAATAGGCGCGCTCGTCCTCCTGCGAGAGCAGGACCAGTTCGCCCGGCTGGAAATAGGCCCACACCGCGCCCGTGCGCGCGCAGTAGGTGCAGTTGCATTCCGTGGCGGTCGTGGGGGCGGGCGCCTGGATCTTGGTGGCGCCGCAGTGGCAGGACGCGGTCAGGGTCATGGGCTTGGGCTCCGTGAGGGGATGGATCCGTCAGCTAACGCGCCGGGGGCCCAAAACCTGTCAGCAGCCGGCGGCCTCGCCTCGCCGTTGAAATCCCGCCGGGTCGTCGCCACATGAGTTCCAACCGGGGCGCCGCGCCGTCAGGGCGGAGTTCCGGGGAGTCGCTTCAACCGAGGACTCTGGAATGAATCGGTCGCTTGTCTTCGACAGTCCCTTCCTGCTGGGTTTCGATCACACCCGCAGCCTGATCGAGCGCGCGGCCAAGGCCGCCGCCGAAAGCTATCCGCCCTACAACGTGGAAGACCGCGGCGACGGCGCCTTGCGGATCACCCTGGCGGTCGCCGGCTTCACCCCCGAGCAACTGCAGGTGACCATCGAGGACCGCCAGTTGATCGTGGCGGGCAAGCGCGAGGGCGCGTCCGACGAGGCCTATCTGCACCGCGGCATCGCGGCGCGGGGCTTCATCCGGACGTTCGTGCTGGCGGACGGAATGAAGGTGGACGGCGCGACCCTGGCTCATGGGCTGCTGCACATCGACCTGATCCGGCCCGAACCGGAACGCCTCGTCCAGCGGATCCCGATCAAGACGGCCGGCTGAACCGGCGGCCGTTCGACGCGTTGAGTTTTACGGAGGTGGTCATGATGACGCCCAATCTTACGACTGAAGCTTTCGCCGCCCTTGGCGCGCCGGACCTCGTCTATGTCCGTCCGATCAAGGCCGCAGAGATCATGGCGAGCACGCCGGCGGCCCAGATCCAGGGGTTTCAGCTCGATCCCGATCAGATTCTCTATGCGGTCCACCGCGCCGACGGCGAACGCCTGGCGGTGCTGACCGACAAGGACTCGGCCGTCGCTGCGGCGCTGGCCCACGAACTGGCGCCGGTCTCGGTGCACTAATCGAAAAGGTGCGACGCGCGGGCCGGGTTCCTGAACCTGGCCCGCAGCGGCGTCAGGCGGCCGCCGACGGCCTTTCCTGAACAAGCAGCGCGTGTATGGCGTCCGGCGTCCTGGCCTGGCGCAGATGCTCGCGCAGGTCGCCCTGGCGCAGCATGCGCGAAACCCGGGCCAGGGCCCGCAGGTGCTCGGAGCTGGCGTTCGGCGGGGCCAGCAGCGCGAAGATCAAGTCCACCGGCTGCTCGTCGACCGACTCGAAATCGACCGGCTGGTCCAGGCGCACGAACACGCCGCGGATCTGGGTCAGGCCCTCCAGGCGCGCATGCGGCACCGCCACGCCATAGCCGACGCCGGTCGATCCGGCGGTCTCGCGCTCGATCAGGGCGTCCAGCACCGCGCCCGCGTCCAGGCCGAAGTTCCGGGCGGCGATCTCCGCCACCACGGCCAGGGCCTGGCGCTTGCTCGGCGCGCTCGCGCGCGCCGCGATCGCCGCGCGGTCCACTATATCGCCTATTTGCATGATCTCGTGACGCCCAAACTCGAACAAAGCCCGACGCACGCCTTGGCTCGGGGGACGACGGCGCGCCTAGACGCTGGTTCCGTTCAGTCCGTTACCCTCGAGCGATTTCGTACGTTCAGGATCGATCCAGCCGATATTCCCATCCGGCCGGCGGTACACCACGGACAAGCCCCCGTGAGCGGCGTTCCTAAACACGATTGTTTGAGATTCCGTCAAGTCCAACTCCATGACCGCCATGGAAACGGTCATTTCGCGGACAGGCTTTTCGGTTTCGGCGATAACCATTCCCGAAGGCGGCGCATGCCCCGCCTGCGACGTTTCGCCGTCGTCCCAGTCGACATCCTCGTCGCCCTCCGGGGCCCGGATGACGAAGTAGGAGGCCGTCTCCGCCAGCTTGGCGTTCGCCGCGGCGGAGTGGCTCTTCAGCCGGCGCTTGTACCGGCGTATGCGGGTTTCGATTTTGGCGAGGGCCGCATCGAACGCGCCATGCGCATCGCTCCCCAGACCATGGGACTGCAAGGCTTGGCCGGAGGCCAGCTTCACCGCGCAGTCGACTCGGAAGGAATGGCCCTCACGGCTGACCACGACGTCGGCGTCTCCGCCACGTTCGAAGTACTTACCGATGGAACCGGTGATTTCGTCGGTGACCCGCTCGCGCAGGGCCTCCCCGACGGCGACATGCTTGCCAGAGACTAAGACTTGCATGAGCTAACAACGCGCCCGCGCGGCTTAGGTGTCAAGCGCCCCCGAGCCAGTTCACGAGAAGGCGAACGCCGACGATCACGGCGTCGGCGGCGACGTACAGGAGAAAGGCGCTGAACGCGGCCAGGATGTAGCCGGCGATCGCAAAAAGGCCGTCGCGCTGGAACAGCGAAAAGCCCAGGACCCCGATCGTCAGGCCGGGCAGCAGGTTGCCCAGCGGGATGGGCAGGATCAGCACGAAGGCCAGCAGCGTGCAGATCGCCCCGATCAGCCGCTGCCCCCAGGGCGTGAACAGCAGGCCGATCCGCGGCCGCGAGATCTTCTCGAAGCGTTCGACCCATGGCAGCAGCGGGGCGAACACCTTGTTGAGGTCCGTGCCGCTGATCCGGCGGTTGTCGATCGAGCGCGGCAGCCAGGGCCCGTCCACCCCCAGCGCCACCTGCGGGGCCAGCAGCAGCAGCGGCGCGCCCAGGATCGTCGAGGAGCCGGGCGGCAACGGCAGCAGGTTCGGCAGGGCGAAGATGAACAGCAGCGCCCCGAACGCGCGCGTCCCGAAGCGGTCGATGATCTCGCCGAGGCTGACGCTCTCGCGCGCGCTCAGTTCCCGGACGATGGCGGAGATGGAAGTGTGGCCCGTATCGTCGTCCATGCCTCGCCGCAGCGGCCCCTCTAGACTTCCTGGCGCGACCACAACGCCCGAGCCGTGATTTGGATTTGGCCTGCATTTCACCATTTACAAGCAGGCGCTCTTTGCCATATCGGAGCGGCATGCGTCGTTCGACCATTAAAAGCGCGATTAAAACCACCACGCCCGCGGGGCTTGGGGGTTCGCGCGTGCTCGCCGCGTAAGACCCCAAGGACCCCGCCGGCAGGCCGGGGTCGCATTCTCGAAACGCGAAAGACCTCGGCCTTCCGGACCTCACCCACCGGAGACGATAGAGTCATGCTTTCCACCGAAGTCGCCCGCCCCGCCGGCCAGCGCCTGTTCAACGTCGCCATCGTCGGCGCCACCGGCGCCGTCGGCGTCGAGCTCATGGAGTGCCTGGAGCGCCGCAACTTCCCGGTCCGCGCGCTGAAGCTGCTGGCCTCGCCGCGCTCGGCCGGCCGCACCTACGCCTTCCAGGGCCGCCAGGTGGCCGTCGAGGCGCTGAGCGCCGACTCCTTCACCGGCGTCGACATCGCCCTGTTCTCGGCCGGCGCCACGATCAGCCGCGAGTTCGCGCCGATCGCCGCCGCCAAGGGCTGCGTCGTGGTCGACAACTCCTCGGCCTTCCGCATGCAGCCGGAGATCCCGCTGGTGGTGCCCGAGGTCAACGGCGACCTGCTGGCCCAGCAGCCGCGCATCGTCGCCAACCCCAACTGCGTCGCGGCCATCGCGGTCATGGCGCTGCAACCGCTGCACGCCCACAACCCCATCCAGCGGGTGATCGCCTCGACCTACCAGTCGGCCTCGGGCGCCGGCGCCGCGGCCATGGCCGAGCTCGAACAGTCCACCGCCGCCTACCTGGCCGGCGAGGCCTTCGAGCCCAAGGTGCTGCCGCACCCCTACGCCTTCAACCTGTTCAGCCACAACGCCGGCGTCGACGCCGAGACCGGCTATAACGGCGAGGAGCTGAAGGCGATGGAGGAGATCCGCAAGATCATGTCCACGCCGGACATGCGCCTGTCGTTCACCTGCGTGCGCGTGCCGGTGCTGCGCGCCCACTCGATGTCGCTGACCGTCGAGTTCGAACGCCCGGTCAGCCCCGCGCAAGCCGAGGCCTGGCTGGCCCAGGCCCCGGGCGTGAAGCTGGTCAACGACCCGCTACGCAACCACTTCCCGATGCCGAACGAAGCCTCGGGCGGCGACGACGTCCTGGTCGGCCGCATCCGCGCCGACCTGTCGGACCCCACCGGCCGCACGCTCAGCCTGTTCGCGGTCGGCGACCAACTGCTCAAGGGCGCCGCCCTCAACGCCGTCCAGATCGCCGAGGTCGTGGCGCGCTAGGCCCCTCTCCCTGGGAGGCAGGGATGTCGCATATTTTCCTCCCCCGCGCAGCGGGGGAGGGGGACCACGCGCCAGCGTGGTGGAGGGGGCGAGCCCCAGGCTCATCGCCGGCCGCCCCCCCTCCACCGGCTGCGCCGGTACCTCCCCCATGAATGGGGGAGGAAAATTAGCGCGACCGCCCTATGTCTGCTGACTTGGCGGAGAGACTTCAGAACGCCGGCTGCACCGCGCCGGCGTATTTCTGCTCGATGAACGCCCTCACCTCCGGGCTGGTCAGCGCCTTGGCCAGCTTCTGCACCCGCCGATCGTCCCTGTTGTCCTCGCGGGCGACCAGCAGGTTCACATAGGGGCTGTTCGCGTCCTCCAGCAGCAGCGCGTCCTTGGCCGGGTTCAGCCCCGCGTCCAGCACGTAGTTGGTGTTGATCACCGCCAGGTCCAGCTCGCCCAGCACCCGCGGCAGGGTGGCGGCCTCCAGTTCCCTGAACTTCAGCCCCTTGGGATTGGCGACGATGTCGTTCAGGGTCGAGAGTGGGTTGGCCGGGTCCTTCAGCGTGATCAGCCCGCCCTTCTGCAGCAGCAGCAGCGCCCGCCCGCCGTTGCTCGGCTCGTTGGGGATCGCCACGCTGGCGCCCTGCGGCAGGTCGGCGATGGCCTTGATCTTCTTCGAATAGGCCCCGATCGGCTCGATATGCACCCCGACCACCTTCACCAGGCGCGTGCCGCGGGCCTTGTTGAACTCGTCCAGATAGGGCGCGGTCTGGAAATAGTTCACGTCGAGCTGCTTCTGCGCCACCTGCAGGTTGGGCTGCACGTAGTCGTTGAACACCTTCACATCCAGCTTCACCCCCTCCTTGGCCAGGATCGGGCGCACGACCTCCAGGATCTCGGCGTGCGGCACGGGCGTGGCGGCGACGACCAGGGTGTCGGACGGCGCCGCCGGCTTCTGGCCGCAGGCGGCCAGCGCCAGGGCGGCGGCGGCCAGGATCAGGGTGCGCTTGTTCAGCATGGACTTCCTTTCGCGGCTCAGCGGCGGCTGAGCTTGATGACCAGGCGGTCGCCCGCCCATTGCAGCCCCTGCACCAGGGCCAGCAGCAGCAGCACCGTCACGACCATGACGTCGGTCTGGAACCGCTGGTAACCGAAGCGGATGGCGAGGTCGCCGAGGCCGCCGGCGCCCACCACCCCGGCCATGGCCGTATAGGAGACCAGCGCGATGGCGGTGACCGTCGCCCCGGCCACGATGCCCGGCAGCGCCTCGGGCAGCAGCGCCCCGAACACGATCTGGCGCGGGGTCGCGCCCATGGCCTGGGCCGCCTCGATCACGCCCCTGTCGACCTCGCGCAGGGCGGTCTCGACCAGCCGGGCGTAGAACGGCGCGGCCCCGACCACCAGCGGCGGGATCGCCCCGGCCACCCCCAGCGAGGTGCCAACCAGCAGCATGGTCAGCGGGATCATCACGATCAGCAGGATCACGAACGGCACCGAGCGCAGCACGTTGACGGCAAGCGACAGGCCCGCATGCGCCGGCCCGTTCTCCAGCAGCCGGCCCTTGCCGGTCAGGAACAGGATCACCCCCAGCGGCAGGCCCAGCAGCACCGAGAAGCCCAGCGACCCGGCCAGCATGACCAAGGTGTCGAGGCTCGCCTGGCCGATGTCGGCCCAGTTGATGTTGGCGAACATCTAGGCCTCCTCGACCCGCACGCCGGCGGCGCTCAGCCGCGCGCGCGCCGCGGCCACGTCGCCGCCGACCAGCGAGACCAGCAACTGGCCATAGGGCTCGTCGCGGATGCGGTCGATCCGCCCGGCCAGGATCGAATAGTCGACCCCGGTGTCGCGGGCGATGCGGCCCAGGATCGGCTCGAAGGTCGCCTGGCCCCGGAAGGTCAGCCGCAAGGCGCCCGGCGTGGCGGCCGCGCCCAGGCCGGCGGCGTCCGCCACCAGCGCCCGCGTCACCGCATGCTGCGGATGCAGGAACACCTGCGCGACCTCGCCGCTCTCCACCACCGATCCGGCGTCCAGCACCGCGACCCGGTGGCAGACCCGGCGGATCACCTCCATCTCGTGGGTGATCAGCACGATGGTCAGGGACAGCTCGCGGTTCAGCTTCGCCAGCAGGTCGAGGATCTGCTCGGTGGTCTGCGGGTCCAGGGCGCTGGTCGCCTCGTCGCACAGCAGGATCTTCGGGCCGTTGGCCAGGGCCCGGGCGATGCCGACCCGCTGTTTCTGCCCGCCCGAGAGCTGGGCCGGATACTTGTGCGCCTGGTCGGCCAGGCCCACCCGGCCCAGCAGTTGCGCCACCCGCGGGCCGATCTCGCCCCTCGGGACGCCCGCCACCTTCAGCGGATAGGCGACGTTGTCGGCCACGGTCCTGGAGGACAGCAGGTTGAAGTGCTGGAAGATCATCCCGACCCGGCGGCGCAAGGCCCGCAGCGCGGCCGGGTCCAGCGCCCCGACATCCTCGCCGTCGGTGACGACCCGCCCGGCGCCGGGCCGCTCCAGCCCGTTGATCAGGCGGATGAGGGTGGATTTGCCTGCGCCCGACTGGCCGATGACGCCGAACACCTCGCCCGCGCCGATCTCCAGGCTGACGTCGCGCAGCGCCGGCGCCGGGGCGCGCGCATAGGTCTTGCCGACGGATTGAAAGCTGATCACCGCCCATCCCTAGCCCGAGACCGGCCAGGCTCAAGACAGAATTTCTCGGAAAGGGCTTAGCTCAAGGGTCGAACGTGCCCCACGGGCTCAGCCCGTGCCGTTCAGGATCCCGATGAAGGTGGCGACCGAGAACCCGAAGAACAGGCCCGAAAAGGCCAGCAGCAGCACCAGGACCACGGCGTATTCCGCACTGCGCCCGGGAAGCCGCTCACTGCGATTTTCTCTGATGACGTCCATGACCATCCAGCTCCGGCTGATCATGGATGAACGCAGCCGCGCCCCATCGGCTCCGCCCCGCCAAGTGCCGTCCCGGTCTTCGGCTGCGCCGGCGGGATGACATCTGCTTTCCTCGCGCGGCTGCTCTGCACCAAGACCACGAAGGACACGAAGAGCACGAAGGCGCCGTGGGGGTGGCTAGCGCGTTGCGAGGGGTGGAGCGCGCCTTTGGCGCGGTCCCGTGTCATCCCGGAAAGCCCGCAGGGCTTGTCCGGGACCCATTCGCGCCGCGCCTGGCGAACGAGGCGCGGCCTTGCCGCATCCCCCTCCATCCGGTGTTCATCGGTCCCGGTCTTGCTGCGCAAACCAGGATGACAGCCCAGAACCTAGACCGCTTCCTTCAGCATCCGGCGACGCTCCACCGACGAGGGGATGCGCATGGCCTCGCGGTACTTGGCCACCGTCCGCCGGGCGATGTCGACGCCGGTCTCCTTGAGGATCTCGACGATCCGGTCGTCGGAATGCACGTCGCGCTCGCCGCGCTCGGTGTCGATGAGCTGCTTGATCTTGTGGCGCACGCTCTCGGCCGAGTGCGCCTCGCCGCCCGAGCTCGAGGCGATCGAGGAGGTGAAGAAGAACTTCAGCTCGAACATGCCGCGCGGGGTGGCGATGTACTTGTTCGAGGTCACCCGGCTGACCGTGCTCTCGTGCATGCCGATGGCGTCGGCCACGGTCTTCAGGTTCAGCGGCCGCAGGTGCTCGACCCCGAAGGCCAGGAAGCCGTCCTGCTGGCGCACGATCTCGCTGGCCACCTTCAGGATGGTCTTGGCCCGCTGGTCCAGGCTCTTCACCAGCCAGTTGGCGCTGGCCATGCAGTCGGAGACGAAGACCTTCTCCTGGTCGGTCCGCGCCCCGCCGGCCACGCGGGCGTGATAGCGCTGGTCGATCAGCAGCCGCGGCAGGGTGTCGGTGTTCAGCTCCACGTGCCACAGGCCGCCCAGGCCCTCGCGCACGAAGACGTCGGGCGCCACCGGCTGGCTCGGCTCGCCGCCGAACGCCGCCCCGGGCCGCGGGGTCAGGCCGCGCAGCTCGGCGACCATGTCGCGCAGGTCCTCGTCGTCGACGCCGCAGACCTTGCGCAGGGCCGCCATGTCGCGGCGGGCCAGCAGCTCCAGATTGTCCAGCATGGCCATCATGGCCGGGTCGCAGCGGTCGCGTTCCTTGAGCTGCAGCATCAGGCACTCGCGCACGTCGCGGGCGAACACCCCGGTCGGCTCGAAGCCCTGCAGCGTGGTCAGCACCCCCTCGACCGCAGCCGGCTCGCAGCCCAGCCGCTCGGCGGTCTCGACCAGGTCGCAGCGCAGGTAGCCGCCGTCGTCGACCCCGTCGATCAGGATCGCGGCGATGGCGTTCTGCGTCGGCGTCAGCCCGGCCACCGCCAGTTGGTCGTGCAGGTGTTCGGCCAGCGTCTTCTCGCGGGTCAGCCGGCCCTCGAAGTCGTCGGTGTCCTCGAAGCCGCCGCCCTTGCCGGCCTTCGACCAGTCGACCGCCCCGCCGGCGTGCTGCGCCTCGTGGGCGTCGCCGGTGGCGTGCTCGCCGGGCGAGGCCTGGTCGTGGGCGGTGTCCATGTCCGCGGCGGCGGCGTGGTCGGAGACCTGGTCGGCGGAAAAATCGTCGGCGGCCTCGCGCGGCGGCTCCTCGCGCTCGCCCTCCGCGTCGCGCTCGTCGCGCTGCAGCAGCGGGTTACGCTCCAGCTCGCCCTCGACGAAGGCTTCGAGCTCGAGGTTCGACAACTGCAGCAGCTTGATCGCCTGCTGCAACTGGGGCGTGATGACCAGCCCCTGCCCTTGCCTCAGCTCCAAACGCGCGCCGAGCGCCAAATCCGCCTCCTGGCCTGTTTCTTGCTGGCGAGGTTAGCGCGCGCATCGCAACCGAAGTGTTAACCGCACGGCGGCGCTTGTTCACGCCGCCATGGTCTGGGTCTCCGCGGCCAGCGGCGCCCAGTCGAACTCGGGATAGACCCCGGCCATCATCCGGTCGACATAGGCCTTCAGGTTGCAGAAGTTCATCGCCCGCTCGCGGATCGGGGCGTCGAAGAACGGGACCATCAGCCCGGCCAGCACCCCGAAGGCGATGGCGTCCACGCCGGTCGGCCGCGCGCCCATCAGGAACGGCTTGCGGTCCAGCAGGGCCGCCAGCGCCGCCAGCGAGCGCACGCCCAGGCCCAGCATCTCGTCCTCCGTATGCCGCCCGATGCCGACGGCCCGCAGGCTCTCGCCCATCCGGCCCTGGATGTCGCGGCGCATGTCCTCCTGCATGGCCGGCGGCAGGGCGCTGAAGAACCGCGCCGGGCCCTTGGCGTAGTTCTCCGGGATCAGCCAGCGCATGGCGACCAGGGTCCAGCCCAGGTGATTCTCGACCATCCGCTCGATGGCCCAGGCCTGGGCCCGCTCGGCCACGCCGAGGCCTTCGTCGAAGTCGACGCCGTACTTCCGCTCCAGGTGCTGGCGGATGAAGTGGCTGTCGGCGATCAGCTCGCCGTCGTCGTCCAGCCAGGGCAACTGGCCCTTGGGCGACATCTGCGGCGCCGCCGCCTCCTTGACGTAGGGCAGTCCCGCCAGGCGCAGATGGACCTCGGTCTTGGTCACATAGGGGCTCGCCTCGGGCAGACCGAAGTTCGCGCCGGTTCCGTAAAGCGTGATCATGGAGTCTCTCCCTGAAAGAACTCCGTTGGCTTAGAAGCCTGCTGCTGCCACCATGCTGTCAGCATCGCAGGCCGATGCTCCAGCCCCATGAAGCGGATCTCCATGCGACGCGCCGACCGCCTGTTCCAGATCATCCAGATCATGCGCCGGGCGCGCGCGCCGATCACCGCCGACGCCATCGCCGAGGAGCTCGAGACCTCCAAGCGCACGGTCTATCGCGACATCGCCACCCTGATGGGCCAGCGGGTGCCGATCCGCGGCGAGGCCGGCATGGGCTACGTGCTCGACCAGGGCTTCGACCTGCCGCCGCTGATGCTGACCCCCGACGAGATCGAGGCCGCCGTGCTCGGCGCCCAGTGGGTGGCCAGCCGGGGCGACCCGTCCCTGGCCCGCGCCGCCCAGGACCTGATCGCCAAGATCGGCGCCTCGGTGCCCGAACGCCTGCGCCCCTACGTGCTGGAGCCGGCCGGCCGCGCCGTGGCCGGCTGGCGCACCCAGCCTCCCGACCAGCTCGACATGGCGCAGGTCCGCGCCGCCATCCGCGGCGGGCGCAAGATCTCCCTCCGCTACCGCGACGAACAGGACCGCCAGAGCGAGCGCACGGTCTGGCCGGTCACCGTCGGCTACCACGAGACCGTCCGCATGCTGGTGGCCTGGTGCGAGCTGCGCACCGACTTCCGCAACTTCCGCACCGACCGCGTGGTCAGCGCGCAGTTCCTCGAGGACCGCTACCCCGAGCGCCCCTCCCTGCTCCGCGCCCGCTGGCGTGCGGCGCTGGAGGCGGAACGCCGCCGCTACCACGAACAGCACCCGGCCAACTGACCGTCTTTCAGGCTGGGAAAGCCGTCGTCCCGCCTAATCCTGGCCGAAGCGCTCGCCGAGATAGACGCGGCGCACTTCCGGATCGTCGACGATCTGGTCGGGCGTGCCTTCGAACAGCACCTCGCCGGCGTGGATGATCGAGGCGCGGTCGATGATGTCCAGGGTCTCGCGGACATTGTGGTCGGTGATCAGGATGCCGATGCCGCGGCCCTTCAGATAGGTGATCACCTCGCGGATGTCGGCGATGGCCAGCGGGTCGATGCCGGCGAACGGCTCGTCCAGCAGCATGAACGAGGGCTCGCTGGCCAGGGCGCGGGCGATCTCGACCCGCCGCCGCTCGCCGCCCGACAGCGAGATGGCCGGCGAGTTGCGCAGGTGCTCGATGCGCAGCTCCTGCAGCAGCTCGGTCACCGTCTGCCGGGCCCGCGCCTGGCTGCGCTCGCGCAGCTCGACCACGGCCATCACGTTCTCTTCCACAGTCATGGCGCGGAAGATCGAGGTTTCCTGCGGCAGGTAGCCGACGCCCATGCGCGCGCGCTGGTACATCGGCTGGCGGGTGATGTTCTCGCCGTCCAGATAGATCGAGCCGTAGTCGGCCGGGATCAGGCCGGTGATCATGTAGAAGCAGGTGGTCTTGCCCGCGCCGTTGGGGCCCAGCAGGCCCGCGACCTCGCCCCGCGCCAGGCGCAGCGAGACGCCCTTCACCACCGGGCGCTTGCGGAAGGACTTGCCGATGTTGTCGACAACGAGGCCTTCGCCGGCCAGCCCCGGCAGCGATTGATCGGCGTCCGCCTTCAAGGGAGCTCCTAGCGCCGCGCGGCGGGCTGGCCCGCCTGCTGGTTCGGATAGATCACCGCGCGCGGACGGGCCTTGCCCGGGCCCTTGGCGCCCGATTCCATCTGCGCGTCGCCGGTCGCGACATTGACCACCAGGCGGTCGCCGCGGATCACGTTCTGGCCGGAGACCGCCACCACGTCGCCGGTGATGACGATGCGCTCGCCGGCGACGTCATAGTTGGCGTTGTCGCCGCGGACCTTCTGCTGCGGGGTCACGTAATAGACGTTGCCGATCGCCTCCATGCGGTCGAGCGTGCCGCAGGCGCCCGTCGCCACGCCCGGCCGGCCCGTCGCCTTCTTGGAGAAGGTCTTGATCACGTCGGCCCGCAGCCGCGTGCGGTCCTGCAGCGCCTCGGCCGATCCGCTCCAGATCGACATGCACTGGTTGTTCACGACCTCCAGCGCGTCGGCGGTGATGTCCACCGGCGCGTCCGAGCTCTGGCTGAGCTGCGCGGCCGCAGGGCCGGCGACCAGCGCCATCGCGACGGCCGCCAGGCCCGCCAGCTTCGTCATTTCAAGCCCGCTCATGCTCATGAAGCCCATTTGGGATGCCCGGTCCGAAAGGTCGAGTGCGAAAAGTCGAGTTCGTAAGCTCTACTTCGAATCGATGCGTCCGCGCACCCCGCCCTTGAAGACCAGCCGCTCGCCCTTGTCGTACACGCCATAGGACTTCGCCGTGATTTCTCCAAGCGACGAGGCGCCCGAGATGAGCCCCTCGCCCTCCAGCTCGCCGGTGGCGGTGTTGAAGATCGAACTGGCGGTGTCGAAGGTGACGTCGCCGCCGCTCATCTTGACCCCGCCGTCCAGGTTCAGCACCCGCCGGTCCTCGCGATAGACCCCCGACTTGGCCGTCACCCGGGTCGGGTTGACCCCCTCGGCGTCGAGGATCAGGGCCGGCTGGTCGAGCAGCACCCGCTGGTAGTCGTTCTCGTCGCGCACCGCCGTGGCCGCGGTCAGCACGAAGGCCCGGCCCTTGTCGTCCTTGCCCACGAACCGCGGATTGACCAGCTCGATCGGCGCGTCCGCCTCGCGCGGGGCGGCGTCGCGGCCCAGGAAGGTCGTGTGCAGGATGAAGCCCAGCAGCATCAGCAGGATCGCCACGATCAGCGCCGGCAGGATCACCCGCAGCCGCCGGATCAGCCGCGAGCGGCGGCGCCAGCGCTCGAAGTCGCCCCGGACGGGCTGATGGACGGTCGCGGCGGCCAGCGTCATCCCGGGCCTCAGGCGTGGGCGAAGATGTCGACCTCTTCCCAGCCCCTGACGTCCAGCAGGGCGCGGTGCGGAAGGAAGTCGAAACAGGCCCGGGCCAGGCCGTCGCGGTTCTCGCGCGCCAGCATGGCGTCCAGCTTGTCGCGCAGGGCGTGCAGGTGCAGCACGTCCGAGGCCGCATAGGCGATCTGCTCGTCGCTGAGCTTGGCCGCCCCCCAGTCCGAGCTCTGCTGCGCCTTGGACATGTCGACGCCCAGCAGTTCCCTGCTGACGTCCTTCAGGCCGTGGCGGTCGGTATAGGTGCGGGCCAGCTTCGAGGCGATCTTGGTGCAGTAGACCGGCGCGGTGACCACCCCCAGGTGCAGGTGGAACATGGCGATGTCGAAGCGGCCGAAGTGGAAGATCTTCACGATCTTCGGGTCGGTCAGCACCCGCTTCAGGTTCGGCGCGTCATAGGTCGAGCGGTCGAGCTGGACGACGTGGGCGTCGCCCTTGCCGTCCGAGAGCTGCACCACGCAGAGCGGGTCGCGCCCCAGTTGCAGGCCCATGGTCTCCGAATCGACGGCCACCGCCTCGGCGTCCGCGAAAAGGCCGTCGGGCAGGTCGCCCACATGCAGATGATTGGCCAAGGGCCGTCTCCGAAACTTCACGTCGCGCCACCCTATATAGCGCGCGATCTCCGCCGCACAGGCGCAGACGCGTCATGAACCTACACCTGTCGCGGCCGCGCCACGCCGGCGCAACCTGCAGGAACCATGATGTCTGGGAGCTGAACGGCGCCATTCCCTTGCCAGAGAATGGTGCCCAGGAGAGGACTCGAACCTCCACGACCTTTCGGCCACTGGCACCTGAAGCCAGCGCGTCTACCAATTCCGCCACCTGGGCCCGACCCGTCGGATCGAGCGAGGCGCGTCTCTTAGGGCGCCGCCTGATCGCGGTCAACGCCCTCGTGAGTGTTTATGTGAGTCACGTTGCGGCGCGCGGCGGCTTCGTCTATCCGGGCGGCTCGGAACCCTCTTTGTTTTATATGCGGACGCACGGCATGCAGGATCTGGTCACGGTCTTCGGCGGATCGGGCTTCATCGGAACCCAGATTGTTCGGGCCCTCGCCAAGCAGGGCCTGCGCATTCGAGTCGCCGTGCGCCAGCCGCATCTGGCCCACACCATGCGGCTGATGGGCGACGTCGGCCAGGTCGAGGTGGTCCAGGCCAACATCCGCGACGAGGCCTCGGTGCGCCGGGCGCTGAGCGGCGCCCAGGCCGCGATCAACGCGGTCGGCGTCCTCTACGAGACCGGCCGCCAGAAGTTCCGGGCCATCCACGTCGACGGCGCCCGCAACGTCGCCAAGGCCGCCCGCGAGCTCGGCGTCGAGCGCCTGGTCCACATCTCCGCCATCGGCGCCGACCCGGCCTCGTCCTCCAGCTACGCCCGCACCAAGGGCGAGGGCGAAGCCGCCGTCCGCGAGGCGTTCCCCGACGCGGTGATCCTTCGTCCCTCGGTGGCCTTCGGCCAGGGCGACGGCCTGTTCGAGAAGCTCGCCGAGATGGCGGTGTTCAGCCCGGTCCTGCCGCTGATCGGCGGCGGCGAAACCCGGTTCCAGCCGGTGTTCGTGGCCGACGTCGCCCGCGCCGTGGCCGCCGCGATCGTCAAGCCGGCGGACGCCGGCCGCACCTACGAGCTGGGCGGCCCGGGCGTGTTCAGCTTCCGGCAGATCCTCGAGCTGGTCCTGGCCGAGACCGAGCGCCGCCGCATCCTGGTTCCGCTGCCGTTCGGCGTCGCGGCCCTGATCGGCAAGCTCTGCCAGCCGATCGCCCTGCTCACCCCGATCGCCCCGCCGCTGACCGCCGACCAGGTCGAGCTGCTCAAGAGCGACAACGTCGTCGACCCGGCCGCGCCGGGCCTGGCCGAGCTGGGCGTCACCGCGCCGATCTCCGTCGAGGCGGTGCTGCCGACCTATCTCTACCGCTTCCGCAAGGGCGGCCAGTTCGCCGACCAGGTCGTCCCCGCGGCCTGATCTCGCAAGCTCTAGCCCGCCCGCGCCCCATTCCGCCATCACCGCGCGAATGGATCCCGGTCTTGCTACGCAATCCGGGATGACACCGGAATACTAATCCCCCGCCTTATTTTTCCTCCCCCATTCATGGGGGAGGGGGACCGGCGCAGCCGGTGGAGGGGGCGGCGGCCGGCAATGAGCTAGCGGCTCACCCCCTCCACCCCCCTTCGGGCGGTCCCCCTCCCCCGCTTCGCAGGGGAGGAAAAGGGGCGAAGACCGGCCGCTCAGCCCCCGTGGGCGTAGAGCACGCCCAGCCCCACCAGGCCCGCGACGATCCGCCACCAGCCGTAGGGGGCCAGGCCGAAGCGGTTGATGAAGTCGAGCATCGTCTTCACGACGACCAGGCCCGAGATGAAGCTGACCACGAAGCCGATGGCGATGAGCCCCAGGTTGTCGCTGGTCAGCACGTCCTTGTTTTCCCAGAAGTCCAGCACGAAGGCCCCGACCATGGTCGGGATGGCCATGAAGAACGAGAACTCGGCCGCCGCCCGGCGATCGATGCCGATCAGCACCCCGCCGACGATGGTCGCGCCCGAGCGCGACACCCCCGGCACCATGGCCAGGCACTGGCAGAAGCCGACCCCCAGCGCCCGCTTCCAGGTCAGGTCCATGGCGTCGTGCTCCTTGGGCGCCGGCGCCCAGCGGTCGACGACCAGCAGGATCACCCCGCCGACGATCAGCATCACGCAGATCAGCCCGATGCTCTCGAACAGCACGGTCTTGATGAAGTCGTGCGCGAAGAACGCCACCACCATCGAGGGCAGCACCGAGATCACCACGCTGGCGGCGAACCACCGCGCCTTCGGATCGCTGGGCAGGCGGACGAACACCCCCCACAGCCGCTGAAAATACAGCACCACCACCGCCATGATCGCGCCGAGCTGGATCATGACGCTGAAGGTGTCCCAGAACCCGCTGGGCAGCCCCAGCAGCTTCTTGGTCAGCAAAAGGTGCCCGGTCGAGGAGACTGGAATGAACTCCGTCAGGCCTTCGACAAGGCCGAGGATGACGGCGGCGATCCAGTCCGACACTGGCGACTCCATGGAACGAGGTTGAGCGATCAAGGGCGATGAACAGGGTAAATTTCCAGTTCATCCATTTTTGGGACTATTTAGCGGGTGGAAAACGATATGCTGGCCCGAACGCGAAGTCGTGACGCCTCAATTGGTCTCATAATTTTACCATCAACTTTTGCCGAGGCGCATTCGCCGCTACAGCAGCCTGCCTGACATCCGGGTGTGGAGGTTTTGCGGCCATGGCCGAGCGCATGCTGAAGTTCACGACCGTCGAGCGGACTACGCCCCCGAAGCGTGCGGCCGACGCGCGCGCCGGCGACTTCCACGAGATCTACGCCGACTTCATCGACGCCAAGGCCGCCGAGCAGGCCTCGCGCTGCTCGCAATGCGGCATCCCGTTCTGTCAGACCCATTGCCCGCTGCACAACAACATCCCCGACTGGCTGCGGATGACCGCCGAGGGCCGGCTGGAGGAAGCCTACGCCCTCAGCCAGGCCACCAACTCCATGCCCGAGATCTGCGGCCGCATCTGCCCGCAGGACCGCCTGTGCGAGGGCTCCTGCACCATCGAGCAGTCCGGCCACGGCACCGTCACCATCGGCGCGGTCGAGCGCTACCTGACCGACAAGGCCTGGGAGCAAGGCTGGGTCCAGCCGCTCCGCCCCGGCCCCGCCCGCGGCCAGTCGGTGGGGATCGTCGGCGCCGGCCCGGCCGGCCTGGCCGCGGCCGAGCGGCTGCGCGAAGCCGGCTACGAGGTCGTCGTCTACGACCGCCACGACCGCGCCGGCGGCCTGCTGATCTACGGCATCCCCGGCTTCAAGCTGGAGAAGGACGTGGTCGAGCGCCGCACCCGGCGCCTGGCCGAGGGCGGCGTCCAGTTCAAGCTCTCCTTCGAGGTCGGCCGCGACGCCTCGCTGGCCGAGCTGCGCGCCCGTCACGACTCGATCCTGATCGCCACCGGCGTCTATGCGGCCCGCGAGCTGATCGCCCCGGGCGCCGGCTCGGCCGGGGTGACGCCGGCCCTCGACTACCTGATCGCCTCCAATCGCGTGGGCCTGGGCGACCACGTCCCGGCCTATGACAGCGGCGAGCTCAATGCGGCCGGCCGCGACGTGGTGGTGGTCGGCGGCGGCGACACCGCCATGGACTGCGTGCGCACCGCCGTGCGCCAGGGCGCGAAGTCCGTCACCTGCCTCTATCGCCGCGACCGCGCCAACATGCCCGGCTCGGCCCGCGAGGTCGCCCACGCCGAGGAGGAGGGCGTGGTGTTCGAATGGCTGGCCGCCCCGCGCGCCGTGCTGGGCGACGCCGGCCGCGCCGACGGCCTGCGCGCCGCGCGCATGCGGCTCGGCCCGCCCGACGCCTCGGGGCGGCAGGCGCCCGAGGAGGTCGAGGGCGGCGACTTCGACCTGCCCGTCGACCTGGTGATCAAGGCCCTGGGCTTCGACCCCGAGGACCTGCCGAACCTGTTCGGCGCCCCCGACCTCGCCGTCTCCCGCTGGGGCACGCTGAAGGCGGACTTCAGGACCCAGGCGACCAGCCTGCCCGGCGTCTTCGCCGCCGGCGACATCGTCCGCGGCGCCTCGCTGGTGGTCTGGGCCATCCGCGACGGCCGCGACGCCGCCGACGCCATCCACCAATACCTCTCGCAGCGCGCGCTGCTGGCCGCGGAGTGATCCCGATGAGCGACCACCACGACGAATGGTTCGAGGGCGACACCGCCCGCTACCTCGCCAACCGCGCCGCCCTCACCGCGGCCCACGCCTATTCCCCCGGCGACGAGCGCGACGCCTGCGGCGTCGGCCTGGTCTGCGCGCTGGACGGCAAGCCGCGCCGCGAGGTGGTCGAACTGGCCATCACCGCGCTCAAGAGCGTCTGGCACCGCGGCGCGGTCGACGCCGACGGCAAGACCGGCGACGGCGCCGGGGTGCTGCTGTCCGTGCCGCAGGACTTCTTCGCCGACCAGGTGACCCGCATCGGCCACGTCCTGCGCCCCGGCCCCATCGCCGTCGGCCAGGTCTTCCTGCCGCGCAACGACCTCGGCGCCCAGGAATCGGCCCGCACCATCGTCGAGGCCGAGGCCCTGCGCTTCGGCTTCTACATCTACGGCTGGCGCCAGGTGCCGGTCGACACCTCGGTGATCGGCGAGAAAGCCAACGCCACCCGCCCCGAGATCGAGCAGATCATGCTCTCGCCCCCCGCCGGCCTGACCGGCGAGGCGCTGGAGCGCGCCCTGTTCCTGTGCCGCAAGCGCATCGAGAAGCGCGTCGCCGCCGCCGGCATCCAGCATTTCTACCTGTGCTCGTTCTCGGCCCGGCAGCTCATCTACAAGGGCATGTTCCTCGCCCAGCACATCGACGAGTTCTATCCCGACCTGCGCGACGAGCGCTTCGCCGCCGCGGTGGCGATCTTCCACCAGCGCTATTCGACCAACACCTTCCCCGAATGGCGCCTGGCCCAGCCCTTCCGCATGCTGGCCCACAACGGCGAGATCAACACCAAGAAGGGCAACGTCAACTGGATGAAGTCCCACGAGATCCGGATGGCGGCCGACGCCTTCGGCGAGATGGGCGACGACGTGAAGCCGGTCATCCAGGACCCGCACGGCTCGGACTCCATGGCGCTGGACAACACCTTCGAGGTGCTGGTCCGCGCCGGCCGCGACGCGCCCATGGCCAAGGCCCTGCTGATCCCGGAGGCCTGGAACGCCCGCTCGGACGAGCAGATCAAGCCGGCGCACAAGGCGCTCTACGCCTATTGCAACGCGGTGATGGAGCCCTGGGACGGCCCGGCCGCCATCTGCGCCAGCGACGGCCGCTGGGTCGTGGCCGGCAAGGACCGCAACGGCCTGCGCCCGCTGCGCGTGGCCTATACCGACGACGGCCTGCTGATCATGGGCTCGGAAGCGGGCATGTGCCGCGTCGACGAGGCCCGCATCGTCAGGAAGACCCATATCGCCGCCGGCCGCATGCTGGCCGTCGACCTGGTCGAGGGCCGCCTCTACGGCGAGGACGAGATCATCGACCACCTGGCCCAGCGCCACCCCTACGACCAGTGGCTGGGCAACATGATCGACCTGGAGAGCGAGATCGCGCCAGGCCCCGAGCCGCGCGCCTATTCGCGCGAGGAGCTGGTCCGCCGCCAGGTCGCCGCCGGCCTCAGCCTCGAGGACCTGGAGCTGATCCTCGCCCCCATGGTCGAGGACGCCAAGGAAGCCGTCGGCTCGATGGGCGACGACGCGCCCCTGGCCGTGCTCAGCGACCAGTACCGGCCGCTGTCGCACTACTTCCGCCAGAACTTCAGCCAGGTGACCAACCCGCCGATCGACTCGCTGCGCGAGACCTCGGTGATGAGCCTGAAGACCCGGTTCAAGAACCTCGGCAACATCCTGGCCCAGGACGAGGCCCAGACCGACGTCTTCGTGCTGGAAAGCCCGGTGCTGACCACCGGCATGTACGGCCGCATCATCGAGTTCATCGGCGAGAAGAACGTCGCGGTCATCGACTGCACCATGCCCCTCCCCGCGCCCGAGAGCCGGCCGGGCGACGCCCTGCGCGCCAATCTCGACCGCATCCGGGCCGAGGCCGAGGACGCGGCCCTGCGCGGCTGCGCCACCATCGTGCTCACCGACGAGGGCAGCGGTCCGGGCCGCGTCGCCCTGCCGATGATCCTGGCCACCGGCGGGGTGCATTCCTCGCTGGTCGCCAAGGGCCTGCGCTCCTACGTCTCGCTGGTGGTCCGCTCGGCCGAGTGCCTCGACACCCACTATTTCGCGGTGCTGGTCGGGGTCGGGGCCACGGCGGTCAACGCCTACCTGGCCCAGGAGAGCTTCCAGGACCGCCTCGACCGCGGCCTGACCGGCGACCTGACGCTCCGCGACCTCTGCGTGAACTTCAAGCACGCCGTCGAGGGCGGCCTGCTGAAGATCATCGCCAAGATGGGCATCGCGGTGATCTCGTCCTATCGCGGCGGCTACAACTTCGAGGCGCTGGGCCTCTCGCGCGCCCTGGTCGCCGAGTTCTTCCCCGGCATGCCCTCGCGCATCTCCGGCATCGGCCTGGCCGGCATCGAGGCCAAGGCGATCGAGCTGCACCGCAAGGCGTGGGACGCCGGCGCCATCTCCCTGCCGGTCGGCGGCTTCTACAAGGCCCGCCGCGCCGGCGAGGCC
Source organism: Phenylobacterium sp. (assembly GCF_031984885.1). Lineage (GTDB taxonomy): Bacteria > Pseudomonadota > Alphaproteobacteria > Caulobacterales > Caulobacteraceae > Phenylobacterium. The sequence continues at coordinate 41,119 of NZ_DAMABV010000012.1, read as the reverse complement.
CACGCCTTCGAGGCGCGGATGATCCACACCCTGCAGCGCGCCTGCGACACCGGCGACTACGGGGCGTTCAAGGCGTTCTCCGAGGGCATGCGCCGCATGCCGACCATCCAGCTCCGCGACCTGCTCGACCTGCGCTCCACCGAGCGCCCGGTCAGCCTCGACGAGGTCGAAAGCGTCAACGAGATCCGCAAGCGCTTCCTGACGCCGGGCATGAGCATGGGCGCGCTGAGCCCCGAGGCGCACGGCGTGCTCAACATCGCCATGAACCGGATCGGCGCCAAGAGCGTCTCGGGCGAGGGCGGCGAGGACCCGGCCCGCTACAGGCCGCTGCCCAACGGCGACAACCCCAACTCGGCGGTCAAGCAGATCGCCTCGGGCCGCTTCGGCGTCACCGCCCAGTACCTGAACGAGTGCCGCGAGATCGAGATCAAGGTCAGCCAGGGCGCCAAGCCCGGCGAGGGCGGCCAGTTGCCCGGCTTCAAGGTCACCGAGCTGATCGCCAGGCTGCGTCACTCCACGCCCGGCGTGATGCTGATCAGCCCGCCGCCGCACCACGACATCTATTCGATCGAGGACCTGGCCCAGCTCATCTACGACCTCAAGCAGATCAACCCGGAGGCGCGGGTCTGCGTGAAGCTGGTGGCCATGACCGGCATCGGCGCCATCGCCGCCGGGGTCGCGAAGGCGAAAGCAGACGTGATCCTGATCTCCGGCAATGTCGGGGGCACCGGCGCCTCGCCGCAGACCTCGATCAAGTACGCCGGCGGCCCCTGGGAGATGGGCCTTTCCGAAGCCAACCAGGTCCTGACCCTCAACAACCTGCGCCACTCGGTTCGCTTGAGGGCCGACGGCGGCATGCGCACCGGCCGCGACGTGGTCATCGCCGCCATGCTGGGCGCCGAGGAGTTCGGCATCGGCACCGCCAGCCTGATCGCCATGGGCTGCATCATGGTCCGCCAGTGCCATTCCAACACCTGCCCGGTCGGGGTCTGCACCCAGGACGAGGCCCTGCGCGCCAAGTTCTCCGGCAGCCCGGAAAAGGTCATCAACCTCTTCACCTTCATCGCCGAGGAGGTGCGCGAGATCCTGGCGGGCCTGGGCTTCCGCAGCCTCAACGAGATCGTCGGCCGCACCGACCTGCTGCAGCAGGTCTCCCGCGGCGGCGAGCACCTCGACGACCTCGACCTCAACCCGCTGCTGGTCCGCGCCGACCCCGGCCCGCACGCGCCGTTCTGCACGGTCGAGGGCCGCAACGAGGTGCCCGACACCCTCGACGCCCAGATCGTCCGCGACGCCGCCCCGCTGCTCGAGCGCGGCGAGAAGATGCAGCTCACCTACACCGTGAGGAACACCGCCCGGGCGATCGGCTCGCGCACCTCCTCGCACATCGTCCGCAAGTTCGGCATGGAGGGCCTGCCGCCGGGCCACCTGACCGTCCAGCTCAAGGGCTCGGCCGGCCAGAGCCTCGGCGCCTTCGCCGTCCAGGGCCTGCGCATCGAGCTGACCGGCGAGGCCAACGACTATGTCGGCAAGGGCCTGTCGGGGGCGACCCTGGTCGTCCGTCCCTCGCCGCACCTGGCCGGCGCGGAGTCCAACGCCATCATCGGCAACACCGTCCTCTATGGGGCCACGGCCGGCAAGCTGTTCGCCGCGGGCCTGGCCGGCGAGCGGTTCGGGGTCCGCAACTCCGGCGCCTCGGCCGTCGTCGAGGGCTGCGGCGCCAACGGCCTGGAATACATGACCGGCGGCCGGGCGGTGGTGCTCGGGCCCGTGGGCTTCAACTTCGCGGCCGGCATGACCGGCGGCATGGCCTATGTGCTCGACCTGCACGACCGCTTCCTGACCATGCTCAACCCCGACAGCGTCGTGGTCCAGCGGATCGGGACCCTGCACTGGGAGGCCGAGCTCAAGGCCCTGGTCGAGGAGCACGCCCGCGAAACCGGCTCCAGCTTCGCCCAGGGCGTCCTGCGCGACTGGGACCGCCTGCTGCCCAAGTTCTGGCAGGTCGTCCCCAAGGAAATGGTCCACCGCCTCGACAAGCCCCTGGCCGAGGAAGAAGCCGTGCACCACCGGGCCTAGGAACGACCCCTCTCCCCATTCATGGCAGGGCGATCGCAGATCGAGCGCGCCTTATTTTCCTCCCCCATTCATGGGGGAGGGGGACCGGCGCAGCCGGTGGAGGGGGCGGCGGCCGGCGATGAGCTCGCGGCTCGCCCCCTCCACCCCCCTTCGGGCGGTCCCCCTCCCCCGCTGCGCAGGGGAGGAAAAGGGGTCCGGGCCATATGCGATCGGCCTGCCCTCTCCCCCAGGGAGAGGGTTGGGTGAGGGGCTACCCCGCCTCGCCGACATACCGCGCCCGCGGCCGGATCACCCCGCCGCCCTGGCCCTGCTCGATGGCGTGGGCGATCCAGCCGGCGCAGCGGGCGACGGCGAACAGGGCGAAGGGGGCGTCGTCCGGCAGCTTCAGCGCCTGCGACATCGCCACCAGCGCGAAGTCGACATTGGGCGCCAGCCCCGTCACCGCCCCGACCGCCGACTGCAGGCGGACCATCTCCGGCGGGGGCTCGAACCGCTCCAGCAGCGCCTGGGCGCGCGGGTCGCCGTCGGGATAGAGCACATGGCCAAAGCCCGGGACCGTCCGCCCCTCGGCCAGCCGCGCGGCGATCGCCGCCCGCGGCCCGACCGCGGCGGCCTCGCGCGCCAGGCCCTGCACCGCGGCCGGCGCCCCGCCGTGGCGCGGACCCGACAGCGCCGCCAGCCCGGCCAGGGCCGAGGCGGCCAGCGAGGCCCCCGTCGAGGCCGCCACCCTCGCGGCGAAGGTCGAGGGATTGAGTTCATGGTCGGCCAGCAGCACCAGCGCCCGGCGGATCAGGTCCGCCCCCGGCCCGCCGGGACCTTGCCCCCAGGCCAGGGCCAGCCGCCCGGCGATCGCCCCGCCGCCCACCTGGCCGGCGACGGCGTCGGTCAGCACGTCCAGCAGGGTCGCGGCCTCCACCGCCAGGGCCAGCGGGTTGCGCCCCCGCGCCGGCGGGTCCGCCCCGGCCCGCGTCGCCAGCGCCAGGAACGCGCGCGAGCGCATGTCGCCGGCCTGCGGCGGCGGCGGGCGGTCGGTCCGCTTCAGCGCCGCCCCATGGCCGCCGCGCAGCAGCCGGGCCGTCGACTCCAGGGTCTCGGTCTGGGCCAGCTCCACCGCGTCGCGGCCGCGATAGAACAGCCGCCCGCCCGAGATCGTGGTGATCGCCGAGGTCAGCACCGGCTCGCCCCAGGTGATCGCCCCGGCCGCCACCTCCGCCACCTTGCGGCTGCGGCTCTTGCGGTCGGTCAGGGCGGCGATGTCGGCGGCCCGGTAGAGGCTGCGGCGCGGATCGCGCGGATCGGGCCGCACCTGCACCCGCCCGCGGCTGACATAGGCGTAGAGCGTCTGGGCCCGCACCCCCAGCCGCTCGCGCGCCTCCTCGGCGGCGATCCATTCGGGCGGTCGGGCGGCGGCGGCCTGGGGGCTCATACGTTGATTATATTGATCAAGATTGACCCATTCAGCTTGCGAGCAAATATCGCGCTCAGCAAGAGGAGTTTCCCATGTCCGATGGCCTTGAAGACGTCGTCGCCGCCAACACCGTGATGTCGGAGGTCGACGGCCAGCGCGGGGTGCTGATCATCCGTGGCCATTCCCTCGACGAACTGGCCGGCGCCACGCGGTTCGAGGATCTGGTCCGCATCCTGTTCGACGGCTTCTTCGACGACCTGCCCGCCGACCTGGCCCCGGCCCTGGGCGCGGCCCGCGCCGAGGTGTTCTCCGAGGTCGCCGCCCTCGACCCCGGCCTGCTGGACCTCAGCCCCGTCGAAGCCGTGCGCGCCCTGACCGCGCGGCTCGCGGACGGCGACGACCTGGCGACCGCCCTGCGCCTGATCGCGGCGCCCGCCGTCTTCACCGCCGCCGTGGTCCGCGCCCACGCCGGCCAGGCCCCGGTCGCCCCCGACCCGGCGCTCGGCCACGCCGCCGACGCGCTGCGCATGATCAGCGGCCAGGCCCCCGGCCCGGCCCAGGCGGGCGCCCTGGACACCTACCTGGTCACGGTCAGCGACCATGGCCTCAACGCCTCGACCTTCGCCGCCCGGGTGATCGCCTCGACCCGCGCGGGCCTGACCTCGGCCGTGCTCGGCGGGATCAGCGCGCTGAAGGGCCCGCTGCACGGCGGCGCCCCCGGCCCGGTGATCGAGATGCTGGACGAGATCGGCGAACCGGCCAACGCCCGCGCCTGGATCGAGCAGGCCCTGGCCCGGGGCGACCGGCTGATGGGCTTCGGCCACCGCGTCTACCGGGTCCGCGACCCGCGCGCCGACGCGCTGAAGGCCGCCGTCCGCCGCCTGGCCGGCGACGCGCGCCCCGGCCGCATCGCCTTCGCCGAGGCGGTCGAGGCCGCCGCCCTGGCGATCCTCAAGGCGCACAAGCCCAACCGCCCGCTCGACACCAATGTCGAGTTCTATACGGCCCTGCTGCTGGAGGCGCTGGACTTCCCGCCCAGCGCCTTCACCTGCGTCTTCGCCATGGGCCGCGTCGCCGGCTGGATCGCCCACGCCCGCGAACAGGTCGCCGGCGGACGCCTGATCCGGCCGCAGTCGGTCTATGTCGGCCCCGCCCCGCTGAAGGCCGCCTAAACCCCCAGGGTGTCATCAAGTCAGTTGAGCTTTTGCGGCGGGGCCGCGCCTCATTCGTCAGGCGCGGCGCGAATGGATCCCGGACAAGCCCTGCGGGCTTTCCGGGATGACACGGGAAGCACGCCCGCGACAAACGCGCCAGAGGCGCACTCCATCCCTCGCACCACGCCCGCCACCCCCACGGCGCCTTCGCGCTCTTCGTGTCCTTCGTGATCTTGGTGTTTCAAAATCCACCAAGCAGCTTGCGCCAACCGCCACCGGAGAAAAACAGGTGTCATCCCGGTTTACGCAGCAAGACCGCGGCCCATGAACACCGGATGGGACCAGGAGGCGGCTCGGCCCCGCCCCCTCCGCTCAGCGCCGCGAGTCGTTCGCGCTGGGGTCGCCGCCGCGGCGGCGCTATGAGGGGGGCATGGCCGCTCAACCCCGCCTCAGCCTCGCCGAGGCTTCCGTCCTGACCCGCAGGATCACCCTGGCCTCGACCGGGGTGGCGCTACTGCTGGTCACCCTCAAGGCGGTGGTCTGGACGCTGAGCGGATCGGTCGCGCTGCTGGCCTCGGCCGCCGATTCGGCGCTCGACCTGCTGGCCTCGCTGATCACCTTCTTCGCGGTGCGCTACGCCGCCAGCCCGCCCGACGCCGAGCACCGGTTCGGCCACGGCAAGGCCGAGGCCTTCGCCAGCCTGATGCAGGGCGGCCTGGTCTTCGCCTCCGCCGCCCTGATCGGCCGCGAGGCGATCATGGGCCTGGTCGAACCGCAGGAGATGCGCCAGGAGGGCCTCGCCGTGGCGGTGATGCTGGTCTCGACCCTGCTGACCGCCGGCCTGATCACCGCCCAGAGCTACGTCCTGCGGCGGACCGCCTCCGTGGCCGTGGCCGGCGACCGCGCCCACTACGCCACCGACCTGGCCTCCAACGCCGCGGCCCTGATCGGCATCGCCGCCGCCGCCGTGCTCGGCTGGAACGGCCTGGACGCCATCGCCGCCCTGGTGGTGACCGCCCTGCTGCTCTGGGGCGCGATCAGCGTCTTCCGCGAGGCGGCCAACCAGCTCATGGACCGCGAACTGCCGCACGAGGCGCGCGAGCGGATCAAGGCCCTGGTCACCCAGGACCCCGGCCTGACCGACGTGCACCAGCTCCGGACCCGCGCCTCGGGTCCATACGTTCACATGCAGATGCACGTCGACCTCGACCCCGCCCTGTCGCTCCAGCAGGCCCACGCCGCCGTGGTCGCCGCCGAGAAGCGCATCCTGGCCGAATTCCCCAGCGCCGACATCATCATCCATCCCGACCCCCGCGGCGCGGCCGAACCGCACGGCGGCGCCTTCGCCGAGACCGCCCTCGGTAAACGCGGCCTTAACGAGGATTAGCGATACTCGGTCGCCTGATGAGCCCCGACCTCACCCTCCTGCACTTCCCCCTGGATCCCGCGTCTCGCCAGGTGCGCCTGGCGCTCGGGGAAAAGCGCCTGCCGTTCAGCGAGGAGCAGGTGCGCTACTGGGAACGGCCCGCGGCGCTGGTGAAGCTGAATCCCTCGGGCCTCACCCCGGTGCTGATCGCCGCCAGCGGCCGCGACCAGCTCGTGCTGTGCGAGAGCCGCGCCATCCTCGACCACCTGGAGGAGGCCCATCCCGAGCCGCCGCTGCTGGGCCGCGACCCGGCCGAGCGCGCCGAGGCCCGCCGCCTGCTGCAATGGTTCGACCGCAAGTTCGACTACGAGGTCGGCGGCTTCCTGCTGCACGAGAAGATGGAAAAGCGCCTGCTCGGCCTCGGCGCCCCGGACCTAGCCGCCATGCGCGCCGGCCGCGAGGCCCTGCGCGCGCACCTGGTCTATGTCGAGGCGCTGCTGTCGGGCCGCGACTGGCTGGCCGGCCGGCGGCTGTCGATGGCCGATTTCGCCGCCGCCGCGCACCTGTCGGTGATCGACTATTTCGGCGACGTGCCCTGGCGCGACTTCCCCGCGGTCAAGACCTGGTACATGAAGCTGAAATCGAGGCCGTGCTTCCGGCCGCTGCTGGCCGATCGCTGGCCCGGCCTCGCGCCGGCGCAGCATTATGACGACCTCGACTTCTGATCCCAAGGCCGCAGACCTGATCCGCCAGCGCGCCGCCGAGCTCGGCTTCGACGCCTGCCGCATCGCCGACGCCCGCGCCGAGTGGGCCGCCTCCCAGCGACTGCGCGCGTTCGTCGAACACGGCCGCCACGGCGAGATGGGCTGGATCGAGGACACGCAAGGCCGCCGCCAGCATCCGACCGCCATGTGGGAGGCCGCCCGCTCGGCGATCATGCTCGGCGTCAACTACGGCCCCGACCACGACCCGCTGGAGGTCCTGGCCCGCAAGGACCGGGCGGCGATCTCGGTCTACGCCCAGGGCGACGACTATCACGAGCTGATCAAGGGCCGGCTCAAGCAACTGGCCGGCTGGCTGGTCTCGCGCTTCGGCGGCGAGCTGAAGGTCTTCGTCGACACCGCCCCGCTGATGGAAAAGCCGCTGGCCGAGCGCGCCGGCCTCGGCTGGCAGGGCAAGCACACCAACCTGGTCAGCCGCGAGTTCGGCTCCTGGCTGTTCCTCGGCTCGATCCTCACCGAACTCGACCTGCCCCCCGACGGCCCCAGCGGCGGCTCCTGCGGCCAGTGCCGCGCCTGCCTGGACGTCTGCCCGACGAACGCCTTCCCCGCGCCCTACCAGCTCGATGCGCGCCGCTGCATCTCCTACCTGACCATCGAGCTGAAGGGCCCGATCCCGGCCGAGTTCCGGCCCCTGCTCGGCAACCGCATCTATGGCTGCGACGACTGCCTGGCGGTCTGCCCCTGGAACAAGTTCGCCGCCACCTCCCGCGAGCAGCGGCTGCACGCGCGCGAGGCCCTGCGCGAGCCGGCGCTGGCCGACCTCGCCGCCCTCGACGACGCCGCCTTCCGCGCCCTCTTCGCCAAGAGCCCGGTCAAGCGCATCGGCCGCGACCGCTTCATCCGCAACGTGCTCTACGCCATCGGCAATTCGAGCGCGCCCGGCCTGGCGGCGTCCGCCCGCCGGCTGCTGGACGACCCCGCGCCCCTGGTCCGCGGCGCGGCGGTCTGGGCGCTTTCACGCCTGCTGGCCCCCGCCGACTTCGCCGCCCTTCGCGCGGCGACCGCCGAGAACGACCCCGACGTCCGCGCCGAGTGGGCGGCCTGACCTCAAGCCCTTTCCTCCCCCGCTGACGCAGGGGAGGAAACAGAGCCGGCCCGCTAGGCCGCCAGGTCGAAGCGGTCCAGGTTCATCACCTTGGTCCACGCCGCCACGAAGGCGTTCACGAAGGCCTCCTTGGCGTCGTCGGTCGCATAGGCTTCCGACAGCGCCCGCAGTTGCGAGTTCGAGCCGAAGATCAGGTCGACCCGCGAGCCGGCCCACTTCTTCTCGCCCGTGACGCGGTCGCTGGCCTCGAAGACGTCGTCGCTGTCGTCGGCCGCCGCCCACTTCATGCCGAAGCTGGTGCCCAGCAGGTTGACGAAGAAGTCGTTGGTCAGCACCCCCGGCCGGTCGGTGAACACGCCGAGCTTGGAGCCGCCGACATTGGCCCCCAGCACCCGCAGGCCGCCGATCAGCACCGTCATCTCCGGCGCGCTGAGCGTCAGCAGGTGGGCGCGGTCCAGCAGCATCTCCTCGGGCGAGCGCGTCTGGTCGCCGCTGATGAAGTTGCGGAAGCCGTCCACCTTGGGTTCGAGCACCGCGTAGGAGTACGGGTCCGTCTCCTCCTGGGAGGCGTCGGTGCGGCCCGGCGTGAAGGGGACCTTCACGTCATGGCCCGCCGCCTTGGCCGCCTGCTCGACGGCCGCGCTGCCGCCCAGCACGATCAGGTCGGCGATCGAGACCTTCTTGCCACCCGCCGCCGAGGCGTTGAACGCGGCCTGGATCGCTTCCAGCTTGGCCAGGACGTCGGCCAGTTCGGCCGGCTCGTTGACCGCCCAGTCCTTGGCCGGGGCCAGGCGGATGCGCCCGCCGTTGGCGCCGCCGCGCTTGTCCGAGCCGCGGAAGGTCGAGGCCGAGGCCCAGGCCGTGGCCACCAGCCGGCCGGTCGACAGCCCCGAGCCCAGGATCTGGGCCTTCAGCGCGGCGATGTCGGCCTCGTCGATCAGCGGATGATCGAGCGGCGGGATCGGGTCCTGCCACAGCCGCGGCTCGGCCGGAACCTCCGGCCCCAGCAACAGGCTGTGGGGCCCCATGTCGCGGTGGGTCAGCTTGTACCAGGCCTCGGCGAACGCCGTCGCCAGCAGCTCGGGGTTCTCATAGAACCGCCGCGAGATCTTCTCGTAGTTCGGGTCGAACCGTAGGGCCAGGTCCGTGGTCAGCATGGTCGGCGCGTGCCGCCGGGCCGGGTCGTGCGCGTCGGGGACGGTGTTCGCCGCCTCCGGGTTCTTCGGCTTCCACTGATGGGCGCCGGCCGGGCTGGTGGTCAGCTCCCATTCGAACTCGAACAGGTTCTCGAAGAAGTTGTTGTCCCACTTGATGGGGTTCTTGGTCCAGGCGCCCTCGAGGCCGCTGGTGATCGTGTGCACGCCCGCGCCGTCGCCGAAGCTGTTGCTCCAGCCCAGGCCCTGCGACTCGATGCTCGCGCCTTCCGGCTCGGGGCCGACATACTCGTCCGGCTTGGCCGCGCCGTGGGTCTTGCCGAAGGTGTGGCCCCCGGCGATCAGGGCGACGGTCTCCTCGTCGTTCATCGCCATCCGCGCGAAGGTCTCGCGGATGTCGTGGGCCGCCGCCACCGGGTCGGGCTTGCCGTTCGGCCCCTCGGGATTGACGTAGATCAGGCCCATCTGCACCGCCGCCAGCGGGTGGGCCAGGTCGCGCTCGCCGCTATAGCGCTCGTCGCCCAGCCACTCGCGCTCGGGGCCCCAGAAGATGTCGTTCTGCGGTTCCCAGACGTCCTCGCGGCCGCCGCCGAAGCCGGCGGTCTTGAAGCCCATGGATTCCAGCGCGCAGTTCCCGGCCAGGATCAGGAGGTCGGCCCAGGAGAGCTTCTGCCCGTACTTCTGCTTCACCGGCCACAGCAGCAGGCGGGCCTTGTCGAGGTTGGCGTTGTCCGGCCAGCTATTCAGGGGCGCGAAGCGCTGGGCGCCGTCCCCGCCGCCGCCCCGGCCGTCGGCGACGCGATAGGTGCCGGCGCTGTGCCAGGCCATGCGGATGAACAGCGGGCCATAGTGGCCATAGTCGGCCGGCCACCAGGGCTGCGACTTAGTCATCAGGTCGAAGACGTCCTGCTTGACCGCCTTCAGGTCCAGGCTGCGGAACGCCGAGGCGTAGTCGAGATCGGGGGTCGGATTGCCCGCCGGCGGGTTCTGGTGAAGGACCGACAGGTCCAGTTGGTTCGGCCACCAAAGCCGGTTGGTCATCCCGAACAGAACAGCCTTGCCGCTGACCCTGCCGCCGTCCACGGGGCATTTGTTCTCGGCGTCCATGACGTACCTCCCTGAGTTCGGATCTTGCGCTAGACCCTGGACTTTCGAGATGACACCCGTGTGGACCCACAGTCCAATCGATTGAACAATCTATTTCGATAGAAAATTCCTTTGGGAGCGGAACCGGCGGGTTCCTGCGGGGCCGGCCGCTAAACCTGCCACTCCGGGGTTCCCTCGGCGCCCTGCGCCGCCTTGGCGCGCGCGAAGCCCTCGCGCGCCTGCAGCCGCGCCCAGTAGGCGCTCACCGCCGGGCTGAACCGCTCGGCCAGCCCCAGGGTCCCGGCCAGCAGCAGGGCGTAGCCCACCGAGATGTCCGCCGCCGTGAACCGCCCGCCCACCAGGAAGTCCTTGTCTTGCAAGGCGTTGTCCACCACCCGCAGCCGCGCCATGAACCAGCGGGCATAGTCCTCGGCCACCTGCGGGTTGCGCCGCTCCTTCGGCTCCAGCCGCGTGTAGCGCAGCACCAGGGTCTGCGGGAAGGTCAGGGTCGCCTCGCCCAGATAGAGCCAGTTCAGCCAGGCGCCGTAGTCGCCATCGTCGCTCGGCACGTTCAGCGGCCCGCCGTGCCGAACGGCCAGGTACTGCAGGATGGCCGAGGATTCGGTCATCTTCGTCTCCCCGTCGACGAAGAACGGGATGGTGCCCAGCGGGTTGACCTCCAGGTACTCCGGCGCCCGCACCCGCGGCGGAAACGGCAGCAATTTCAACTCGTAGGGAACGCCCAGCTCCTCCAGCGCCCAGAGGGCGCGGAACGAGCGGGCGTCGGCGCAGTGATAGAGCGTCGGCATCAGTCGGCGTAGGCGGCGGCGCGCTTCTGCAGGTTCGACATCACCGCCTCGACCTGGTTGGGCGAGCCGATCAGCGCCGCCTGCTCGACGCTCTCGGCCTTGAGGATCGCGTGCTGGTCGGCGTCGAGGGTCATGTCCAGCAGCCGCTTGGCCGCCCGGATCGCGGTCGGGCTCTTGCCGGCGATCTCGGCGGCCAGGGCCAGGGCCTCGGCCCGCGGGTCGGCGCAGACCCGGGTGGCCAGGCCGATCCGCGCGGCCTCCTCGCCCTCGAAGACCCGGCCCGTATAGGTCAGCTCGCGGGCGACGTCGTCGCGGACCAGGCCGCGCAGCAGCACCATCCCGGCCATGTCCGGCACCAGGCCCCACTTGATCTCCATCACCGACATCCGCGCGTCGGCGGCGACCAGGCGCAGGTCGGCCGCCAAAGCGAGCTGGAAGCCGCCGCCGAAGGCCACGCCATGCACCGCGGCGATCACCGGGACCGGCTGCTCGCGCCAGACCATCACCGCATGCTGGGCGCGGTTCGAACCGCCGGGCGTGCGCTTGTCGGTCAGCAGGGATTCGCCGGTCGAGGACTGGCCGCCCTTGCGCTCGCCCGAGGCCATCTTGCCGAAATTGCCCATGTCGAGCCCGGCGCAGAACGCCCGCCCCTCGCCCGACAGCACGATGGCGCGCACGCCCTTTTCGGTCTTCAGCCGCTCGCCGGTCTCGATCAGAGCCGAGAACATCGCGTCGTCCAGGGCGTTCATCTTGTCGGTGCGGACCAGGCGGACGTCGGCCACGCCGTCCTTCAGCTCGACTGTGATGCGGTCTTCCATGGGGCGTCCTCCTGCGCGCTTTGGCCTTACGCTGTCACGGATTTGCCCCGCCGCCCACCATGACCCCGCGTCAGTCGCGCCCGCCCTGCGGCAGCACCGGCGGCGCCGGGTCGGGCGCGAAGCTCTCCAGGATCGGGGCCTCGGCATAGAGCGCGTCGCGCCGCTCCAGCTCCTCGCGGATCGCCGCGTGCTTGGCCGCGTCCAGCTTCCAGCCCACCACGCAGGCCCCGCCCAGCATCACGAACACGATCGGCCCGGCGATGAAGGCCAGCTCCAGCCCCCGGATCGCCGCGTCGCTGTTGACCGCCCCGTCGGCCGCGTTGAACCCGATCTGCGCCAGCAGCCGGAAGGTCAGCACGATGGCGAAGGCCGAGGCGATCTTGTTGGCCAGGGCGTTCAGCGCATAGATCAGGCTCAGCCGCTCCTGGCCCTGCTCTAGCCGCACCTCGTCGGCGACGTCGGCCAGCATGGCGCGGATCATCAGGTCGAAGCCGGCGGCCATGAAGCCCTGCCAGAACATCATCGGGACGCCCGCCGCCATGCTGCCCTTGGGCAGGAACATCACCGTGCACAGGCCCAGCGAATAGGCGGTGGTGGTGACCATCAGCGTGCGGTGCTTGCTGAACCGCATGGCCAGCCGCGCCGTCAGCGGCGCCCCGACGATGCCCGCCACCACATAGACCAGCAGCAGGGCCGAGGCCTGCTCCACCGAGAACCCGCGCGAGTCGGTGAAGAAGAACATGTAGAGCGCGCTCATCCAGCCGGGGCCGAGCGTCAGGGCCATCTGGGCCAGGAACAGCCGCAGCAGGTCGGGCTTGGTGATCAGCGACAGGTAGTCCTTGAACGCGAAATGCTCGTGCGGCGTGGGCACGACGCGCTCGGGCGTGCGCAGCGCCACCAGGATCACCACCACCGGGATCAGGGCGAAGATGAACCAGCCCATGGCCCGCACCCCCTCGCCTTCGCTCAGGCCGACGTGGGCCGCGCCGATCGGGATCAGCAGCACGCTCATCGCCCCGACCACCCCGGCCGCCGCCAGGATGCCGAACACCCGCGAGCGCTGGTGGTACTCCGTCGCCAGGGTCGCGGCCCAGGCCGAGTGGCCGAGGCTCAGGATCGAGTTGCCGAGGTAGAAGACCAGCAGCCAGACGACCAGGTAGCCGAGCCCGATTCCATTTGGCGCCTCGAACAGGGCGTAGACCGCGGCCATCAGGATCGGCCCGCCGATCAGCACCCAGAGGCGGTAGCGGCCGATCCGGGTGCGGGTGCGGTCCATCACCAGGCCCAGCACCGGGTCGACCCCCAGGTCCAGCATCCGCACGATGAAGAAGGCCAGGCCGATCGAGGTCAGGTTGACGCCGAGCTGGCTGGCGAAGAAGGGCGGGATGTAGACCGAGACCGCCACCGCCAGGGCGCCCAGCGGCAGGGCCAGGGTGGAGAACGAGAGCGCCATCGGCGTCGACAGCGGCCGTGGGGCCGGCGCGTTCGTTGTCACTCGGACGTCTCCCTTCGCGCCGGTCGCCGCCGACGTCGGACGCCCCCATTCACCCGCTTCCCCGGTGTCGGGGCAAGGGCGAGACGCGCTGGGCGCGAGAAAAACGCCTCGGACGCCGTTCGACACGTCCTAATTTTCAAACGCTTGTTTGCGCCGCCCCGAATTTCCCGGCAAGGTCGCCCCCATCCAGGGGTGGAAAACAGAGGAACGCCATGAACCCAGGCGCGGAATTCGACATCATCGTCTATGGCGCGACCGGCTTCACCGGCCGGCTGGTCGCCGAACACCTGGCCGCCCGCTACGGCGTCGGCGGCGAGGTCAAATGGGCCATGGCGGGCCGCAGCCTGGACAAGCTCCAGGCCGTCCGCGACGAGATCGGCGCCCCCAAGGACACCCCGCTGATCGTCGCCGACGCCGGCGACCCCGCCTCGGTCAAGGCGATGGTCGAGCGCACCAAGGCGGTGCTGACCACCGTCGGCCCCTACCAGCTCTACGGCTCGGACCTGGTCGCCGCCTGCGCCGCCGCCGGGACCGACTATCTCGACCTCTCGGGCGAGCCGAACTGGATGGCCCAGATGATCGGCGCCCACGAGGCCGCGGCGAAGAAGAGCGGCGCGCGCATCCTGTTCTCCTGCGGCTTCGACTCCATCCCCTTCGAGCTCGGCGTCTACTTCGCGCAACAGACCGCCAGGCAGAAGCTGGGCGGCGTGGTCCCGCGCGTGAAGGGCCGCATGCGCCAGTTGAAGGGCGGCCTCTCCGGCGGCACCGCCGCCAGCGGCCGCGCCACCATGGCCGCGATCCAGAAGGACCCCAGCCTGCTGGCCCTGATGGTCGATCCCTTCGCCCTGACCCCCGGCTTCAAGGGCCCCGAGCAGCCGCGCGGCGACGCCGTCGAGCATGACGAGGACCTGGGCGCCGACGTCGGCCCGTTCATGATGGCCGCCATCAACACCAAGAACGTCCACCGCTCGAACTTCCTCCAGGGCCACGCCTACGGGCAGGACTTCGTCTACGACGAGATGGCCGTGGTCGATCCCAAGGCCCCGGCCTCGTTCGCGCTGGACGAGGGCGCCGGCCCGCAGCCGGGCGAAGGCCCCAGCAAGGAGGAGCGCGAGACCGGCTTCTACGACGCCGTCTTCATCGGCGTGGCCGCCGACGGCCGCAAGGTCGTGGTCTCGGTGAAGGGCGACAAGGACCCGGGCTACGGCTCGACCTCCAAGATCATCGCCGAAACCGCCATCTGCCTGGTCAAGGACGCCCCCGAGGTCCCGGGCGGGATCTGGGTCCCCGGCGCGGCGCTCGGCGACAGGCTCATCGCCCGCCTGCAGAAGAACGCCGGCCTTTCGTTCGAGGTGGAAGCATGACCGATCTCTTCGCCCCCCTGACCTTCAACCACGGCCCGGCCATGAAGAACCGCTTCATGCTGGCCCCGCTGACCAACCTGCAGAGCCATGTCGACGGCGTGCTGTCGGACGACGAGTTCACCTGGCTGACCTTCCGGGCCAAGGGCGGCTTTGGCCTGACCATGACCTGCGCGGCCCACGTCCAGGCGGTCGGCCAGGGCTTCCCCGGCCAGCTCGGCGTGTTCGGCGACCAGCACCTGCCCGGCCTCACCCGCCTGGCCGCGGCCATCAAGGCGCAGGGCAGCCTCGCCGTCGTCCAGTTGCACCATGCCGGCATGCGCTCGCCCAAGGAGCTGATCGGCCAGGCCCCGGTCTGCCCGTCGCAGGACGCCGACACCGGCGCGCGCGCCCTGACCCTGGCCGAGGTCGAGCAGTTGCGCGACGACTTCATCGCCGCCGCCGTCCGCGCGCAGAAGGCCGGCTTCGACGGCGTCGAGCTGCACGGCGCCCACGGCTATGTGATCTGCCAGTTCCTCTCCCCGACCCTCAACCGGCGCGAGGACCGCTACGGCGGCTCGCCGGAGAACCGCGCCCGGCTGCTGCGCGAGATCATCGCCGGCGTCCGCGCCGCCTGCCGCCCCGACTTCAACCTCGGCGTCCGCCTCTCGCCCGAGCGCTTCGACCTGCGACTGGCCGAGATCCGCGACCTCGCCCAGTCGCTGATGAGCGAGGCCGCGATCGACTATCTCGACATGTCGCTCTGGGACGTGGCCAAGGAGCCGGTGGAAGAGGCGTTCAAGGGCCGCACCCTGATGTCCTACTTCACCGAGCTCGACCGCGGCTCGGTGCGCCTGGGCGTGGCGGGGAAGATCATGACCGCCGCCACCGCGCGCCAGTGCCTGGCGGACGGCGCCGACTACGTCCTGATCGGCCGCGCCGCCATCCTGCACCACGACTTCCCGCAACAGGTCGCCGCCGACCCCGACTTCGCGGCCATCGCCCTGCCGGTCACCCGCGAGCACCTGCGCAAGGAGGGCCTGGGCCCCGCCTTCGTCGAGTACATGAACACCTGGAAGGGCTTCGTCGCGCAGGAAGAGACGGTCTGAACCCGCAGACGCCCCGCATATCCTTTCCTCCCCTGCGAAGCGGGGGAGGGGGACCACGCGCCAGCGTGGTGGAGGGGGCGAGCCGCAAGCTCATCGCCAGCCGCCGCCCCCTCCACCGGCTGCGCCGGTCCCCCTCCCCCATGAATGGGAGAGGAAAATAAGGCGCGCGCACGCTCAAGTGTCATCCCGGAAAGCCCGCAGGGCTTGTCCGGGACCCATTCGCGCCGCGCCTGACGAATGAGGCGCCGCCCTCAGTGCTCATGGCTCCCGGTCTCGCTGCGCAAACCGGAATGACAGCGGCGCTCTACCGATACCGGATCAGCGCTTCCTGCGTCGCCGAGGCCACCAGCTTGCCGTTCGCATCGAAGATCGAGCCGCGGTTGAAGCCCCGCCCGCCCGAGGCCGAGGGGCTGTCCTGCACATAGAGGTGCCATTGCGTGAAGTCGGTCGCGTGGTGGAACCACAGCGCGTGGTCGAGGCTGGCGACCTGCAGCCGCCCCTCGCTCCATGGGATGCCGTGCGGCCGCAGCGAGGTGTCCAGCAAGGTCATGTCGGTGGCGTAGGCCAGGGCGCACTGGTGGATCATCGGATCGGCGCCCAGCGGCTCGCGCGCCCGGAACCAGATGGCCTGCTCGGGATCCATGACCGGCGCGGTCCCATAGGGCGGCGGATCGATCGGCCGCACCTCGACCGGCCAGGTCCGCCGCTGCTCGGTCTCGCCGCCGGCCGCGCGCAACTGGTCCTCGTCGAGCAGGCCCTCGGGCCCGGGCAGGGCCGGCATCTCGATCTGGTGCTCCAGGCCAGGCTCGGGGGCCTGGAACGAGGCCGACAGGTTGAAGATCTGCTGGCCGTGCTGCAGGGCCGTGACCCGCCGCATGGTGAAGCTGCCGCCGTCGCGCACCCGCTCGACCTTCAGCAGGATCGGGATCTTCGGGTCGCCGCCGCGGATGAAATAGGCGTGCATCGAGTGGCAGACCCGCGCGTCGACCGTGCGGTAGGCGGCGGCCAGCGCCTGGGCGACCACCTGGCCGCCATAGATGCGCCGCGTCTCGCCGTCGGCGTTGTGGCCGCGGAACATGTCCAGGTCGATGGCCTCGATATCGAGGATCCGCACCAGCTCACTCATACCCGTCACTCGCTTCGGCCCCCCGACCGTCTTTCTTGCAAGTCCCGCTAGAAGGCCGGGACCGGCATGTCCTTCAGCCGCGGCGCCACGCGGTCCTTGTCCGACAGGACGACCTCGCCGTCCCACGGCCATTCGATCCCCACCTCGGGATCGTTCCACAGCAGCGCCCCCTCGGTCTGCGGCGCGTACTGGCCGTCGACCTTGTAGAACAGCTCGCAGCCGTCGGTCAGGGTCTGGTAGCCGTGCGCGAACCCGCGCGGGACCAGCAGTTGCTCGCCGCCCTCGGCGGTCAGCCGGGCGCCGACCCAGCGGCCATAGGTCGGCGAGCCCGGGCGGATGTCCACCGCCACGTCGAAGATCTCGCCGCGCAGCACCCGCACCAGCTTGGCCTGCGGATGCGGCGCGTTCTGGAAGTGCAGGCCGCGCACCGTCCCGGCCCTGGCGTTGAAGGCCTGGTTGTCCTGCACGAACTCATGGTCGGCGCCCGCCTGCGCCAGCGACCGCCGGCTCCAGGTCTCGGCGAACCACCCGCGCGCATCGCCATGGCGCTTGGGCGTGATAAGCAGGACCTCTGGAATGGAAAGCGGCGTGATCGACGTCATGACTGCCTGCAAGTTTGGAACCGCCCCCGCATGAACGACCACGCGCAGGAACACAAGTCGCCAGCGCCGCAAAGCCCCGTCGAGATCCCGGTCCAGATCACAGTCTGCGTCATCGCCTACAATTCCGGCCCCACCCTGCGCGCCTGCCTGCAGCATCTGGCCGGCCAGACCTGGCGCGACTTCGAGACCCTGGTGATCGACAACGCCTCGCCCGACCCCGGCGACGCGGCGATCGCGCGCGAGTTCCCGTTCGTGCGGCTGATTCAGAACGCCGAGAACCTGGGCTTCGCCGGGGCCGGCAACCAGGCCGCCCGGCTGGGGCGCGGCCGCTGGTTCGTGCTGCTCAACCCCGACGCCTATGCCGAGCCCGACTGGCTGGAGAAGCTGGTGGACGCCGCCCGCCGCCATCCGCAGGTGCGCTCCTTCACCTCGCGCCAGGTCATGGCCGAGGACCCGACCCACCTCGACGGGCTGGGCGACGTGATGTCCGGCTACGGCATTCCCTATCGCGGCGGCTACCTGGCCCCCGATCCCGGGGACACCCCCGAGGGCGAGGTGTTCTCCCCCTGCGGCGCGGCGATGATGATCGACCGGGCGCTGTTCCTGGACCTCGGCGGATTCGACGAGTTCTTCTTCTGCTATTCGGAGGACGTCGACCTCGGCTACCGGCTGCAACTGGCCGGCGAGCCGACCGTCCTGGTCCCCGCCGCCACCATCCACCACGTCGGCTCGGCCTCCAGCGGCGGGCGCAAGTCCGAGTTCGCGGTCTTCCACGGCACCCGCAACCGCTTCTACGTGGTCTACAAGGACACCCCCTGGCCGCTGCTGCCGGTGGTGGCGCCGCTGCACCTGGCGGCCGTCGCCTACATCTCCAGCCGGCGCGAGAACCACCCCCACGCCCACATCGTCTGGCGCGCCTTCAAGGAGTCGCTCAAGGGCCTGCCGACGATCCTGAAGAGCCGCCGCCAGGTCCAGAAGCGGCGCCGCGCCTCGACCCTGCAGATCGCCCGGGCCATGACCTGGAACCCCTACGACCTCTTCCAGCGCCGGGCGGTCATTCGCCCGTTGCGGCCCAGTCGATCAGCCGCGCCATGAACGCCCCGCCGCGCTCCATCTGGGCGCGCTCGACATATTCGTCGGCCTGGTGCGCCTGGTCGATGGAGCCGGGGCCGCAGATCACGGTCGAGAAGCCGGCCGCCTGGAACTGCCCGGCCTCGGCCGCATAGGGCGCCACCCGGGCCGGGCCGTTGTCGCCGGCCAGCCGCCGCGCGAACCGTTCAGCCACGCCGTCCTCCTCCGGCGACAGCGGCGGGGTGCCCGAGCGCTGGACGATCTTCGCGCCGGCGGCCGGGAACAGGCCCTTGAGCCGCGCGTCCAGCGCCTCGACCTCGGCTCGGAACGGCGCCAGCAGCGCCAGCGGGTCCTGCCCCGGCGGGCAGCGCAGGTCGAACTGGAACGAACACTCCCGCGCCAGGATGTTCCCCGCCGTGCCGCCGTGCAGCAGCCCGACCGTCAGGGTCGCGTGCCTGGGCAGGAACGGCGAGGCCGGGTCCGCCGCCGCCTCCAGCCGCGCCGCCAGCGCCTTCAGCGAGGCCAGCAGCGGGATCGCCTCCATGATCGCCGAGACGCCCAGGTGGGTCTGGCTGGAATGGGCCTCCTTGCCGGTCACCGTGACGGTGAAGGTCGAGATGCCCTTGTGGCCGCGCACCGCCTCCATGTCGGTCGGCTCGCCCACCACCACCAGCGCCGGGCGCGGCAGCTCGGCGGCGATGACGCGAATGAGGTCCGGCGCCCCCAGGCAGCCGATCTCCTCGTCATAGGAGAAGGCCAGGTGCACCGGCTTTTTCGGCTGGACGGCCAGCAGGCCGGGGACAGCGGCCAGCGACAGGGCCAGAAACCCCTTCATGTCGCAGGTCCCGCGCCCATAGATCCGCCCGTCGTCCTTGGGCGTCAGCACGAACGGGTCGCTGGTCCAGGCCTGGCCGTCGACCGGCACCACGTCGGTATGGCCCGACAGCACCACCCCGCCCGGGATGGCCGGCCCGACGCTGGCGATCAGGTTCGACTTGCTGCCGTCGTGATTGGGCACCCGCCGATGGGCGACGCCATGGCCGTCCAGATAGGCCTCGACCCACTCGATCAGGGCGAGGTTGGACAGGCGCGAGGTGGTGTCGAAGGCCACGAGCGTCTCGAGGATCTCCAGCGCGCGGGCGGTCAGGTCTTGCGGGTTCGGCATGGGCCCAGCCTACGCCCGCCCCCCGTCCGCCTCCAAGCCGGGAAGCCTCCAGCCTTGACGGATTGATCAGGATTGCGCCCTACAGCGCCATCATGATCCTGACCCTCGCCTGTCCCGACCAGCCCGGTATCGTCGCCCGCGTCTCGGCCTTCCTGTTCGAACGCGGCGCCAACATCCTCGACGCCCAGCAGTACGACGACCAGGAGACCGGCAAGTTCTTCATGCGCGTGGTCTTCGACGCCAAGGGCGCCGACGTCGAGGCCATGCGGGCCGAGTTCGAGGACCTGGCCAAGGGCCTGGCCATGCGCTGGTCGCTGCGCGACCCGAAGATCAGGCGCAAGGTGATGATCCTGGCCAGCCAGCAGGACCACTGCCTGGCCGACCTGCTCTATCGCTGGCGCCGCGGCGAGCTGCCGATGGAGATCGCCGCCGTGGTCTCCAACCACCCGATCGAGACCTACGCCAACCTCGACCTCTCGGACGTACCGTTCCACCACCTGCCGGTGACGCGCTCGACCAAGCTGGAGCAGGAAGCGGCGATCTGGAAGCTGATCCAGGAGACGCAGACCGAGCTGGTCGTCCTCGCCCGCTACATGCAGGTGCTGTCCGACGGCCTGGCCGCCAAGCTGGAGGAGCGCTGCATCAACATCCACCACTCGTTCCTGCCGGGCTTCAAGGGCGCGCGCCCCTACCACCAGGCCCACGAGCGCGGGGTGAAGGTGATCGGCGCCACCGCCCACTACGTCACCGCCGCCCTCGACGAAGGCCCGATCATCGAGCAGGACGTCGAGCGCATCAGCCACCGCGACACCCCCGCCGCCCTGATCCGCAAGGGCCGCGACATCGAGCGCCGGGTCCTGGCCAGGGCCGTCCGCTGGCGGCTGGAAGACCGCGTGCTGCTGAACGGCGCCAAGACCGTGGTGTTCACGGACTAGGCCCCCCGCGGCTAGGGTCGCCCCATGCCCCTCAGCGTCTTCGGCGTCGTCCTGTTCGCGGCCCTGCTGCACGCAAGCTGGAACGCGATCGTCAAGCTCGCGCCCGACAAGCTGCTGACCACCATCCTGGTCGCGGCCTCGGCGGCGGCGATCTCGGCCCTGGCCCTGCCGTTCCTGGCCCAGCCGGCGCGCGAGAGCTGGCCGTTCCTGGCCGCCTCGACCGTGCTGCAGGTCGGCTACTACCTGCTGGTCGCCCGCGCCTATCGCGGCGCCGACATGAGCCAAGCCTATCCGCTGATGCGCGGGACCGCCCCGCTGATCGTCGCCCTGGTCAGCCGCCTGTGGCTGGGCGAGCACCTCAGCGCCCCCGCCTGGGCCGGGGTCGCCCTGATCTGCGGCGGCGTGCTCAGCCTGGCCCTGGCCGGGCGCGGGACCAGCGGCAAGGGCGTGCGCGCCGCCCTGCTCAACGCCTTCGTCATCGCCGGCTACACCCTGATCGACGGGGTCGGGGTGCGCGCGTCGGGAGCGCCGGCGGCCTACACGCTCTGGCTCAACCTGCTCAGCGGCGCGCCGCTGGTCGTCTGGGTGCTGGCCGCCCGCTGGCGCAGCTTCCTGCCCTACGCCCGCGCCAACCTGCACCTGGGCGTCGTCGGCGGCCTCGGCACCCTCGTCTCCTATGGCCTGGCCCTCTGGGCCATGACCCACGCCCCGGTGGCGGTCATCGCAGCCCTGCGCGAGACGTCGATCCTGTTCGCCACGGTCATCGCGGTGTTCGTCCTGCGCGAGAAGCCGACCCCGGCCCGGATCGCCTCGGCCCTGCTGATCGCCGCCGGCGCCGTCGTCCTGCGCCTGGCCTGAGGTCGACTATTTACATTGTAAGCCGAAAGCGTCACTGTCGCCCGACAGCCAACGGAGCGCGCCCGTGACCGACCTTGTCCTCGCCATCGTCCATCACCTGCTGGTCTTCAGCCTGGCGGCGATCCTGGCCGCCGAGCTGGCCACGATCCGGCCGGGCCTCACCGGCGCGTCCCTGCGCCGGCTGGGGATCGTCGACATGCACTACGGCCTGATCGCGACGCTGATCCTCATCGTCGGCTTCGCGCGCGTCTATATGGGCGTCAAGGGCCCGGAGGCCTATCTCGGCGCCTGGACGTTCTGGGCCAAGATCGGCGCCTTCGTCGTGGTCGGCCTGCTCTCGGCCCCGCCGACCGTCCGCATCCTGCAATGGCGCAAGCGCGCCCGCGCCGAACCGGCCTTCGCCCTTGGCCTGGCCGAGGTGAAGGCCGTCCGCCCCTTCCTCATCGCCGAAGTCGCCGTCTTCGCCCTGATCCCGGTCTTCGCCGCGATGATGGCGCGGGGGATCGGGCTCTAGCCTCGCGGCTCAGCCGTGCTTGACGACCAGCCCCTGGCCGGTCGGCAGCTCCAGCACGAACTGGCCCCGCGCCTTGAACCAGTCGCGCTCGGCGAAATGCTGGCGGTGGTAGGCGAGCCAGCCGTAGTCGTCGAGCACCACCACCCCGCCCGGCGCGACCCGGTCCCACAGCACCTCCAGCGCGCCGATCTCGGCGTCGACATTGTTCATGTCGATATGCATCAGCGCGATCTTCTCGGGCGAGGCGATCGCCAGGCTCTCGGGCACGCGGCCCTGGGTGATGATCACGTTCGGCTCGGGGAAGCGCGCCCGGACCTCGTCGTACAGGGTCTTGGAATGCGCCGGCATCGCGTGGTGCGGCATGGTCTCGTCGTGGTCGAACAGGTCATAGAGGAAGTAGCGGCGGTTCGAGATGTCGACTAGGTCGGCGACGATGCGCGCGGTGTTGCCGCGATAGCAGGCGCACTCGACGAAATCCCCCTCCAGGGGCGCGGCCTGGCGCGCGGCCCAGACCAGGGTGTTGTAGCGCCAGACCGCCGCGCGTTCCGGACCCGGCCGGGTGTGCGCGTTCACCGCCGTGGCGAACGCCTCCTCGCGGATGAAGCCCAGGGTCTTGTCCCAGGTCATCAGGTTGTCCGCCGCGAAGATGCCCGACTTCACACGGATCTGGTCGATGAGGGCCCCGCGCGCCTCGATCGCGCTGTTCAGGTCGGCCACGCCGTAGAAGGTGTCGTTCACATAGGAGGGGCCGGGGAGTTTCATCCGAATCGCGCTTCGTCCGTTGATGCCGAGAGCCCCGACCTAGCATGCGCGCGGGGGCGGCGTCCCCGCTACCCGATCCGGCTCGACATCCCGCCGTCGACGAACAGCACCGTCCCGGTGATGAACCGCGCCTCGTCGCTGGCCAGGAACAGGGCCGCATAGGCGGTGTCCCAGGCCGTGCCCATCTGGCCGCCCAGCGGCACGCGGGCGTTGCGGGCCTCGCGCACCGCCTGCTGCTCCTGGCCGCTGGCCTGGGCGATGCCGGCCACCGCCATCGGCGTGTCCAGCAGCCCCATGGCGATGGCGTTGCAGCGCACCCCCTTGCCGGCGTTGGCCTGGGCGGTGCTGGTGGTCAGCCGGTTCAGCGCCGCCTTGGAGATCTCGTAGGCGGCCTGGTTTCCCCCGGCGATCGAGGCGAGGGACGAGATGTTGACGATCGCGCCCTTCCCCTGCTCGCGCAGGGTCGGCAGCGCCGCCTTGGTGACCTGCCAGGCGCCCTTCAGGTTCACCGCCAGGATGCGGTCGAAGGCCTCCTCGGTCAGCCTGTGCACCGGCCCGTCGCCGCCCCCGCCGATCCCGACATTGTTGACCACGATGTCGATGGCCCCGAACCGCGCCTTGGCCGCCTCCACCGCCGCCGCGCACTCGTCGGCCCGGGTGATGTTGGCCGCGAAGGCCGCGGCCCGGCCGCCCTCGGCGGCGATCAGCGCCACCGTCTCCTCGGCCCGCTCGGCCACCCGGTCGACGCAGAGCACGTCCGCCCCCTCGCGGGCGAACAGCATGGCGATCGCCCGGCCGTTGCCGATCGTCTCGCCCGGGGTCTGGCCCGCGCCGACGACGATGGCGCTCTTGCCCGCCAGCCGCACGCTCAGAACCCCTTGAGGTCGGGATCGAGGGTCTGGCCGGCGTCCAGTTGCACGCCGAACGAATTGAGGATCATCGAGACCTGGGTGTACTGGCCGGCGGTGAACACCACGTCCATGCACTGCTTGTCGCTGAAGTGCGCCTTCAGCGCCGCCCAGGTCGCGTCGGTGATGAACTGGTCGTGGTGCAGCTCGTCGGAAGCGCGCAGCAGCGCCTGGTCGGCGGCGCTCCAGCCGCCCGCCTCGGCCCCGCCCTTGATGCGCGCCACCTCCTCGTCGGTCAGGCCGGCCCGCTGGCCGATCGGCACGTGCTGCGTCCACTCGTAGCCCGACCTGCAGAGATAGCCGATGCGCAGGATCACGATCTCCCGCTCGCGGGCCGGCAGGTCGTTCTTCTTGGACAGCACATAGTTGCCCCAGGCCAGGAAGCCCTTCGCCGCCTTCGGCGCGGTGACCATGGTGCGGAAGATGTTCAGCACCCGCTCGCCCATCGGGGCCAGGATCTCCTTCTGCTCGTCGTTGAGGTCGGCGTCCTGGACCGGCGCGATCCGGGGCTTGGCGAGGCGCATGCGGCGTTTCCCTGTTTTCGTTTCTGGTTTGGCGTCCAGCAAACAGGGCGCGGCCCCTCGGCGCAACCCTTCAAGCGAGCGGTATGCTCATCCCTCCAGGTCGCTCTTCAGGCGGTCCAGCAAGCCGACCGCCCGTTCGGCGTAGGGACCGATCCAGCGGTCGTGGATGTGCTTGATCGGCAGCGAGTTCAGGTGGTTCCAGCGCTCGCGCCCCTCGCGCCGGGCGATCACCAGGTCGGCGTTCTCCAGCACCTTCAGGTGCTGCATCACCGTGCAGCGGTCCAGCTCCGGGAAGCGCTGGCAAAGATCGCCGGTGGTCAGCGGCCGATCCTTGATCTCGTCCAGCATCCGACGCCGGGTCGACGAGGCCAACGCCTTGAAAATCAGGTCGTTTTCGTCATCGCTTGACATGTTATAAATTTATAACATAAATGGCCGCAGAACAAGGAGCAAGATCATGGATCTGACCTTCAAGGTGAGCGCCCGCATCGCCAGGCCGGTGGCCGAGGTGTTCGAGGCCGTCGTCGATCCGGCCCAACTGTCGCGCTATTTCACCACCGGCGGCGCCAAGGGCCGGCTGGAGACCGGCGCCACCGTCTACTGGGACTTCGCCGACTTCCCCGGCGCCTTCCCGGTCTGGGTGATCGAGGTGGTCCCCAACGAGAAGATCGTCTTCGAGTGGGAGGCCAACGACGGCCCGCCGGAGAACGCCGACAACCTGGTCACCCACGTCGGCTACAAGACCCAGGTCACCATGACCTTCGAGGGCCTGGACGACGGCCGCACCCTGGTCGCCATCGAGGAGCACGGCTGGAAGCAGACGCCGGTCGGCCTCAAGGCCTCCTACGGCAACTGCCAGGGCTGGACCCAGATGCAGTGCGCGCTGAAGGCCTGGCTCGAGCACGGGATCAACCTGCGCGAGGGCATGTTCAAGTAGGGAAGCAAAACCGCTGGCGTCAGCGCCTGCGCCGGAGGAGATTGCCCGCCCAAATCACATAAGGGCGGAACATGGCGATCTCACTCTACGATGTCAGCGTGGCTTCATTTCTCCAGACGGTAGGCGGCGTGGCCGGCTTCCTGGAACGCGGCCTGGCCCACTGCCAGGACAACGGGATCGACCCGCAGGACATCGTGACCTCGAAGATGTGCGAGGACATGTTCGACTTCCGCTTCCAGGTGATCTCGGTCGCCCACCACTCGCTGGGCGCCATCGAGGGCGTGAAGGCCGGCGTCTTCTCGCCCGGCGGCGACCAGAGCGCCCAGGACCTGCCGGCCCTGATCGCGCTGATCAAGGACGCGCACGCCAAGCTCTCGGCGATCAAGCCGGACGAGATCAACGCCTACGAAGGCAAGGACGTGTTCTTCGAATTCCGCGGCACGAAGATCCCGTTCGTCGCCGAAAACTTCCTGATGTCGTTCTCGCTGCCCAACCTGCACTTCCACGCCACCACCGCCTACGACCTGCTGCGTTCGCGCGGCGTGCCGATCGGCAAGCGCGACTACATGGGCGCGCTGCGGATGAAGCTGGGCTGAGGAAGCTCCCGACACGCGTGTCATCCCGGTTTCGGCCAAGGGCCGAAGACCGGGACCCATTCGCGCCTGGGCCCTGGGATGAGGCTGCGGACGAGCCGCCCCTCGATCCATCCGGTGTTCATGGGTCCCGGTCCTGCTTCGCAAACCGGGATGACACTCTTGCTTGAGCCGGCGCGCCGGCCGTCCCTACCCCCGCCCGATGCGCCCCGGCGCCGGCAGCACGTCGATCAGTTCGATGCGGAAGATCAGCACGCTGTTGGGCGGGATCTCGCCGCCGCCCGCGCCTTCCTCGCCATAGCCCTGGGCCGGCGGGACGTAGAGCGTCCACTCGTCGCCCGGCCGCATCAGTTGCAGGGCTTCCTTCCAGGCCGGGATCAGCGCCGGCAGCGGCATCGCCGCCGGGGCGCCGCGCTCGTAGGACGAGTCGAACACCTTGCCGTCCGTCAGCTTGCCTTCGTAGTGGACCTTCACCTCGTCGTTGGGACCGGGCTTCAGGCCGCCGGCGGGACCTGAGCGGACGATCTTGTACTGCACGCCCGAGGGCAGGGTCTGGACCCCCTCGGCCTTGCCGTTGGTCTCCATGAACGCCTGGGCCTCGGCGGCGGACTTGGCGAGGTCGGCGGGATCGGCGCCGCCGCGGCCGCAGGCGGCCAGCAGCAGGACGGCGAGGACGGGAAGAAGGCGCTTCATGTCGGCTGTTCCTAGACGGCGCGCGGCGGATAGCCGTGCTCGCGCAGGGCGTCCATGATTTCCTGGGTGTGCTGGGCGTCGCGGGTCTCGATCATGATGTCGAACTCCGCGCCCTTGGCCGGCACGTCCAGGGCCAGGCGGTTGTGCGCCACCTCGATGATGTTGGCCCCCATCTGGCCGATCACCGCCGAGACCGTGGCCAGCAGGCCCGGCCGGTCGTCGCCGATGATCCGCAGCGAGACCAGCCGCTGGTCGCGCACCAGCTCGCGGGTCAGCACCGAGGCCAGCAGCCGGGTGTCGATGTTGCCGCCGGTGATGATCAGCCCGACCTTCTTGCCCTTGAACTTGCCCGGATAGGCCAGCAGCGCCGCCAGCGAGGCCGCGCCCGCGCCCTCGACCACGGTCTTCTCGACGTTGCAGTACAGCGCCACCGCCCGCTCGAAGTGCGGCTCCTCGATCAGCAGCACGTCGTCGATCAGCGGCCGGGCGATGGCGTAGGAGAGGTCGCCCACCTGCTTGACCGCGATGCCCTCGGCGATGGTCGCCCCGCCGCCGGTGACGGTCGCCCCGTTCACGCCGCGCATCTTGGCGGTGAAGGACGGGTACATGGCCGGCTCGACCCCGATCACCTCGACCTTGGGGTTCAGCGACTTGGCCACCGTCGCGCAGCCGGCGATCAGCCCGCCGCCGCCGATCGGGATCGGCAGGGCTTCCAGGTCGGGCACGTCCTCGAACATCTCGAGCGCCACCGTCCCCTGGCCGGCCATCACCTGCAGGTCGTTGAACGGATGGATGAAGGCCAGGTCCTGCTCGTCGCGCAGCCGCATGGCGACCTGCGAGGCCTCGTCGTAATTGTCGCCGTCCAGCACCACCTGCGCGCCGTGGCCGCGGGTCTGCTGCACCTTCACGAACGGGGTCGAGCGCGGCATGACGATGGTCACCGGAATGCCCAGCCGCGCGGCGTGATAGGCCAGGCCCTGGCTGTGGTTGCCGGCCGAGGCGGCGATCACCCCGCGCCCGCGCTCGTTGTCCGACAGTTGCAGCAGGGTGTTGAGCGCCCCGCGCTCCTTGTAGGCGGCGGTGAACTGCAGGTTCTCGAACTTCACCCACACGTCGGCGCCGGTGATCTCCGACAGGGTCCGCGAATGGCGGCAGGGCGTGCGCTCGATGTGGCCTTTCAGCCGGCCGGCGGCGGCGCGGATGTCGTCGATGGAAAGCGTCATGTCGGAGCCGATGTGGGAGATGGGCCACGTCTAGCCGTGCAGGCCCCCAACGGCAATCACCGCTTGGCCGCGGCCTATTGCGCGGCCGCGAAATTCCGCAGGATCCGGTCGGCGTTCTCCTCGCAGGACAGCCCGTCGGGCCGCGCCTCGATGTCGGCGACCAGGTCCTCCAGCCGCCGCCGCGTTCGCGCCAGCCGCTTCTCCATCGCGCGGATGTCGGCGAGCTTCCCGCGCAGGGCGGCGACAAGGTCGCCGTGGCGCGGGGCCGCCGGATCGCTCGGCAACAGCCGACGGATCTCGTCCAGCGAGAAGCCGGCGTCCTGCGCGCTTGTGATGATGCTGAGCGCGGTCAGCGTATCGGCGGCGTAGGTCCGATAGCCGTTGGGCCGGCGCTCGGCGTTCAGCAGTCCTTGCGACTCGTAGAAACGGATGCGCGACGCCGACAGCCCCGTCTGTCTCGCGATCTCACCGATCAGCACGATCCCGGCCCTCCGCTGTTGACCTTCAACTTGACTTAAAGGTTAGAGCAGCCGTCGTCGAGAGGAGCATCCCCATGCGAGCCTATGTTCTCCAGCGGTACGGCGACGCCGGCAACGCGGTTCTGACGGACTTCCCCGCGCCCACGCCCGGTCCCCACGAGCTGCTCGTCGCCGTGCGCGCGGCGGGCCTGAACCCGGTCGACATCGGCTTCCGCAAAGGCCGGCTGCGCCCCCTCTATCGGTTGAAGCTCCCCATCGTCCTGGGCTGCGAGTTCGCGGGCGAGGTCGTGGCGGTCGGCGCTACGGTCACGCGCTTCTCGGTGGGCGATCGGGTGTATGCGCGGGTCGAGAAGGACCGTCCCGGCGCCTTCGCCGAACTGGCCGTCGTGAGCGAGGACTACGCCGCCCTGGCGCCGGCCGTGCTCGACCTCGAGACCGCCGCCGGGGTCCCGCTGGCCGCGCTCACCGCCCTGCAGGCGCTGCGCGACGAACTGCACGTCGCCGCCGGCCAGAAGGTCTTCATCTCCGGCGGCGCCGGGGGCGTGGGCACGTTCGCGATCCAGATCGCAAAGCTGCTGGGCGCCCACGTCACCACGACCGCCTCGCCGCGCGGCGAGGCGCTGGTCCGCGCCCTCGGGGCCGACGCGGTCATCGACTACACGAGCGACGACCTCTCGCGCCTGGACCGGGAGTTCGACGCCGGCCTCGACCTCGTCGGCGGCGCGACGCTGGAGCGGATGTTCCAGGTCGTGAAGCCGGGCGCCAAGGTCGTGTCGGTCGCTGCGGTTCCAGAGCCGCGCACGGCGATGCTCGACCTGGGCGGACGCAAGGGCCTGGCCGCCCTCTTCTGGCTGATCAGCCGCGGCGTCCGCCGCCAGGCCCGCGCGGCGGGCGTCGACTATCGCTACATGTTCATGCGGCCGAGCGGCGCGGACCTGGCCCAGCTCGCCCAGTGGATCGCCGACGGCCAGCTGCAGGTCGTCATCGACCGCACCTTCCCGTTCTCCAGGATTGCGGACGCCATGGCCTACCTCGAAGCCGGCCGGGCCAAGGGGAAGGTCGTGGTGTCGATGACCGCCGCCGGCTGACCCGGCCGAGTTCCGCCTACTTCACCGCCACCGCCAGCTTGAAGGTCCCGCCCTCGCCCCGGCGGGCGGTGGCGCGCGGCTGGAACGGCTTGATCAGATAGACCCCGGCCTTCTCCGCGGTGACGCTGGCCTGGGGACCATCGACCTCGCCGCGGTGCACGGCCGCGCCGCTGGTGTCGGCCGCATCCGCCACATTGACGTAGAGGTTGGCGTTCGAGGGCTCGAAGGTCACGCTCAAGGTCTGCCCGGCGGCGACCGGCACGGCGTAGACCGGCGCCTTGTAGCCCTTGACCTCGCCGCTGGCGCTGGCCGCGCCGGCCGCATCGAGGCTCACGACCTCCAGCGTCTCGTCGGGCGTCAGCAGCGCCTGCAGCGCCGCCGGGTCGAGCGCCGGCGCGGCCGCGACCGGCGCCGGGGCTTCGGCCGGGGCGTCGGCGGGCTTGGCCGCCTGCTGGCCGCATCCGGCCAGGGCCAGGGCCGCGGCGGCGGCCAGGGTCAGACGCCGTCCGATGGTGGAGGTCATCGCATGCTCCTTCTGGTCGCCGGAGCATTGGGCAGGGGCCCGGCGGTGTAAAGCGCGCTCAGCGCAACCCGCGCCAGACGTCCATCCGCCGCATGGCCTTGCCGGGCAGATCCGAGGCCCGGCCCAGCGGCAGCGCTTCGGCCGCCCGCCGCACGCCATAGGCCGCCCCCCGCGCCAGCGCCGCCGGCGAGGGCAGGCCGACGAAGCCGTCGTTCACCCACAGCCCGTCATTGGCCAGCTCGCGCTTGAACCGGTAGTCGCCGGCCCCCAGGTCCAGCCGGCAATAGGGCGTCTCGTCCATCCAGCGCAGGATGTCCTGGAACAGCAGGATGCCGGGCGAATAGCGCTCGAACTCCGGATCGTGGGCGATCAGCCAGCCGTGGATCGTCCGGCGCCCGTGCAGGTGCAGGTGCGCCGCCGCCAGCCGGTCGCCGAAATGCAGGGTGAACAGCACCGCCCCGAAATCGGGATCGCGGCTCTGGAACAGGTCGCGCAGCAGCCCCCGCGTCCACTCGGTCTGGAAGATGTCGGTCTGGCCGGTCGCCTTGTACTGGGCGCTCTTCCAGGCCAGCAGCCGGTCGAAGTCGGTCCGCGAGCGCGAAAACGCCCCGAACGTCGCCTCGCCGACCTCGCGCTCGACCTTGCGGCGCTTCTTGTCGCTGTCCTTCAGGATCGACTTGCCCGCCGCCCGGCGCTCGGCCTCATAGGCGGCGTAGCCGTTCCGCACGTCGACCACGTGCGACAGCACCCGGCCGCGCGCATGGGCGGCGAAGCTCGCCTGGCTTTCCAGCATGTGGGTGAAGTCCAGCCGGTGCACGCCCAGGGCCTGGACCAGCGCCTTGGGATCGACCTGCACGCCGGGCTCGGCGACCAGGGCCTGATAGTCGCACATCGGCGCCCCGACCGGGATGGCGGTATAGGCGCCGACCCGGGCCGGGAAATATCCCACCTCGCGGCCGTCCTGCTTCAGCACCGCCACCTCGATCGCCCGGCGGCCGCCGCTCTGGGCGCGATCGACCGCGCGCGTCCATTGCGGCGAGAGGAACGGAGAATCCAGCACCCCGGTCTGCAACTGCGCCCAGCGCTCCAGGCTGGCCGGCGTCAGATCCTGCGGGCGAACAACGTCGATTTCCACGGGCGCGATCCTGGCGGCGCGTCAGGCGCCGAACTCGCGCGCACCATAGCCAGCAAGTCTTTCCCGGAGGTTGCCGCAACTCAAACTAGAGCAACTCGCCTCGCCCCCTGGCCTTCAGCGCCTCGACCCCGGCCCCCACCGCGGCGGGGGCGTCGCGGCGGGTGACCAGCACCACCCCGTTCTCGACCACCACCACCAGGTCCTCGACCCCGGCCAGCACCACCACCGGCCCGTCGGTCCGCGCCAGGCAGTCCTTCGTCTCCACGGCGACCACCTCGCCTTCCAGCGCGTCGCCGGACGCGGTCTTCGCCGACAGCTCCCACAGCGCCCCCCAGTTGCCGACGTCGGCCCAGCCGATGTCGGCCTCGACCACGCTGGCCCTGTCGGTCTTCTCCATCACCGCCACGTCGATGGCGATGCTGGGCGCGGCCAGGAACGCCTCCGACAGCGCCACCACGTCGCCGCTCCGCGCCGCCCCGGCCACCGCCGCCTGCGCCGCCGCCGCCACCTCCGGCGCCAGCCGCTGCGCCTCGGCGACGAACGCCCCGGCCTTGAACAGGAACATCCCCCCGTTCCAGGTGAAGTTCGGATCGGCCACGAACTGCCGGGCGGTGGCCAGGTCGGGCTTCTCGACGAAGCGCGCCACCTTGCGCACCGCGCCCTGCCCCTTGGCCTGGATATAGCCGTAGAGCGTCGAGGGGCCGGTGGGCTTGAGGCCCAGCAGCACGATCTCGCCGGCCTCCGCCGCCGCCCGCCCGGCCGCGATGGCGCCGTGCAGCGCCGCCACGTCGGCCACCAGGTTGTCGGCGTGCATCAGCACCATCAGCGCCTGCGGGTCGATTTCCGCCCCATAGGCCGCCGCCGCCACCGAGGCCGGGGCGGTGTTGCGCGGGGCCGGCTCGGTGATCAGCGCCGCCGGCGTGATCCCCACCTCCCGAAGCTGGCTGCGCGCCAGGTCCGCATGCGCCGCGGCGCAGACCACCACCGGGGCCGCGAACCCCTCGCCGGCCAGCCGCAGGGCGGTGTCCTGGATCAGGCTGTGCTCGCCGCCCAGCCGGTGGAACTGCTTGGGCCGCCCCGAGCGCGATAACGGCCAAAGCCGCGTCCCCGCACCGCCCGACATCAGGACGGGAATGATCTGGGTGGTCATGCCGGAAATCCCAGAACGCAAACGCAGGGATGCTCCCCCGCTGGGGGAGCTGTCAGCCGAATGGCTGACTGAGGGGGACTTTGACTCAGCAGCCTGAGAGCAGTCCCCCTCCGTCGCGCTTCGCACGCCACCTCCCCCAAGGGGGGAGGATCTACTTTCACGACGCCGCTCATGCCGGGTCGTACTCGCTGACCAGGTGGCCAGGCGCGACCTCCTTCAGTTGCGGGACATAGACCGGCCCCTCGGCGCTCAGCTTGGACGGCAGGAACCGCAGGGCGCTCCTCGGGTCCATCGGCGAGGGCGGCTCGCCGGTCAGCTTGATCCGCTGGCGGCTGCGTTCGGCCGCCGGGTCGGGGATCGGCGCGGCCGACAGCAGCGCCTTGGTGTAGGGATGCCGCGGGTCGGCGTAGAGCTGCTCGCGGCTGGCCTCCTCCATCACCCGGCCCAGATAGAGCACCATCACCCGATGGCTGATCTCGCGCACCACCGCCAGGTCGTGGCTGATGAAGATCATCGCCATGCCCATCTGCTTCTGCAGCTCGATCAGCAGGTCGATGATCTGGGCGCGGATCGACACGTCCAGCGCCGAGACCGCCTCGTCGCAGATCACCAGCCTGGGCTCCAGGATCATCGCCCGGGCGATGCCGACCCGCTGGTTCTGGCCGCCCGACAGCTCGTGCGGATAGCGGTTGATCAGCCCCGTCGACAGCCCCGCCCGTTCCATCATCGCCCGCACCTGGGTCTCGCGCGCCGCGCCCTTCAGCTCGGGGCGGAACACCGCCAGCGGCTCGGCGATGGAATCGCCGATGGTCATGCGCGGATCGAGGCTGGCCAGCGGGTCCTGGAAGACGATCTGCAGGTCGCGGCGCGCGGCGCGCATCGACTCGCGGTCGGCATGGGTGATGTCGCGGCCGAGCACGGTCACCGCGCCCTGGGTGGGCGGGATCAGGTTCAGCACCGCCCGCGACAGGGTGGACTTGCCGCAGCCGCTCTCGCCGACCACGCCCAGGGTCTCGCCCTGGCGCACCTGGAACGAGACGCCGTCGACCGCCCGCAGCGCCGCCCTGGCCCCGAACACGCCCTCGCGCACCGGGAAATGGACCTTGATGTCCTTGCCCTCGACCACCACCGGCGCGTCCGCCGCCACCGGGTCCAGGGTCGGACGCCCGCCGCGGTCGTCGCGGTCCAGCCGCGGGATCGCCGCCAGCAGCGCCTGGGTGTAGGGGTCCTTCGGCGCGGCGAACAGGGCCCTCGCCTCGCCCTCCTCGACATAGGCGCCGTTCTTCATCACGCAGACCCGGTCGGCCAGCCGCGCGATCACCCCCATGTCGTGGGTGATCAGCACCATCGCCGCGCCGGTCTCGCGGCCCAGCTCGGCCATCAGGTCCAGGATCTCGGCCTGCACGGTCACGTCCAGCGCCGTGGTCGGCTCGTCGGCGATCAGCAGTTGCGGCGAGCAGGCCATGGCCGCGGCGATCATCACCCGCTGGCGCATGCCCCCCGACAGCTCGTGCGGATACTGCTCCATCCGCCGCTCAGCCTCGGGGATGCGCACGTGCTTCAGCCACTGGCGCGCCTGGATGCGGGCCGCGGAGTCGCTCATGCCCAGGTGCAGCCGCAGCGGCTCGGCGATCTGCTCGCCGATGCGCACGTGCGGCGTCAGCGCGGTCAGCGGGTCCTGGAAGATCATGGTCATCTTCGAGCCGCGGATCCTGTTCAGCGCCCGGGGCTTCAGCCCCAGCAGCTCCTGACCCTTGAAGCGGATCGAGCCGCTCGCCTTGCCGTTGGCGGCCAGCAGGCCCATGGCCGCCATGAAGGTCTGGCTCTTGCCCGAGCCGCTCTCGCCGACCACGCCCAGCACCTCGCCGCGCGCCACGTTCAGCGAGACGCCGCGCACGGCGCTGACGATCCCGTCGTGGGTTTTGAAGTCGATCTTCAGATCGTCGATGGAAAGGACTGGCTCGGCCAACTCGACCTCGGGTCAGAAACAGGCGCCGACCATAGACTGGTGCGCGGCCATGGCGAAACCACGCGCAGGGCCCCAAGTCTTTGGCTATAGAATGGCGAACCGTGAGCCCGCCCCGATGAGTATCCTCCGCCCCGCCCTGTTCCTCGACCGCGACGGCGTCCTGAACGAAGACCCCGGCTACGTGCACCGCTGGGAGGACTTCCACTGGATCTCCGGCGCCCGCGAAGCCGTCGCCGCCTTCAACCAGGCCGGCTGGTGGGTGTTCGTGGTGACCAACCAGTCGGGGGTCGGCCGCGGCTACTACGCCGAGGACGACGTCGTCGCCCTGCACGCCAGGATGAGCGAGAGCCTGGCCGAGATCGGCGCCCGCATCGACGCCTACTACTACTGCCCGCAACATCCGCTGGCCCAGGTCGAGGTCTATCGCCATCCCGACCCGCCCGACCGCAAGCCCAATCCCGGCATGATCCTGCGCGCCCTGGCCGAATGGCCGGTCGACCTCGCCCGCTCGGTGATGGTCGGCGACAAGGACTCCGACCTCCAGGCCGCCGCCCGCGCCGGCGTCCGCGCCCTGCACTTCACCGGCGGCGACCTGGCCGAGTTCCTGAAGGGCGAAATCGCCCCGGCCTAGCAAGGCTACAGGGGTGCAGTTGAGCTTTTGGGGCGGGGCCGCGCCTCATTCGTCAAGCCCGGCGCGAACGGGTCCCGGACAAGCCCTGCGGGCTTTCCGGGATGACACGGGGAGCACGCCCGCGACGAAGGCGACAACCGCGCCAAAGGCGCACTCCACCCCTCGCACCACGCCATCCACCCGCCACGGCGCCTTCGTGCTCTTAGTGTCCTTCGTGGTCTTGGTGTTTCAAAATCCACCAAGCAGCTTGCGCCAACCGCCACCGGAGGAAAAACAGGCGTCATCCCGGATCGCCCAGCAAAGGGCGCCAACCCTAGATCCCCCGCCGGCGCCGCAGCAGCGCCCCCAGCCAGACGATGATCGCCACGTTCGCGCCCATGCCGATGGCCAGCAGGGCCGCGCCGGTCCAGGCGCCCAGGTCCTTCAGAAAGGGCAGGCCCAGGCTCCAGGGCATGGCCAGGAGGATCGCCAGCACCGCCGCCAGCGGATCGGCCTCCAGGCCGAACCAGCCCCGGGCGCTGATCGGGATCAGGGCCAGGGCCGCGACGCAGAGCAGCGCGTAGATCCCCGCGACGACCCGGCTCAGCCTCATCCGGTCGCGCCGATGGCCGTGCCCGTTCTCCATCCGATCAAGCTTGTCGGACTTCCTCAGCCAGGTCCACCGCCCAGCACCTCGTCCAGCGCCTCCAGCAGCCGGTCGGTCTGGGCCGGGGTCCCCACCGTGATGCGCAGATGGTCGGCGGTCCGCGGGGCCGCGAAATGGCGCACGATCACCGCCCGCTCGCGCAGCGCCGCGGCCAGGTCCGCCCCGCCGCGCGATCCGTGGCGCGCGAACACGAAGTTGGCGCTGGACGGCGACGCCGTGAAGCCGCGCGCCTCCAGCCCCGCCGTCAGCCGGCCGCGCTCGGCGATCACCGCTTCCCGCGAGGCCTGGAAGAACGCTTCGTCCTCGATCGAGGCGATGGCCCCGGCCTGGGCCGGGCGCCCCAGCGGGTACGAATTGAAGCTGTCCTTCACCCGCGTCAGCCCCTCGATCAGGGCCGCGTCTCCGATCGCATAGCCGACCCGCAGGCCGGCCAGGGCCCGCGATTTCGACATGGTCTGCACCACCAGCAGGTTGGGGTGCTCTGCGACCAGCGGGATCGCCGTCTGGGCGCCGAAGTCGACATAGGCCTCGTCGATCACCACCGGCGCCTCGGGATGCTCGTCCAGCAACTGCCTGATCTGCGCGCGGCTCAGGGCCACCCCGGTCGGGGCGTTGGGGTTGGGCAGGATGATCGCGCCCGCCGGGCGCCGGTAGTCCTCGATCCGCACCGCCATCGCGCCGTCCAGCGGCACGGTCTCATAGGCGACCCCGAACAGCCGGCAATAGACCGGATAGAAGCTGTAGGTGATGTCGGGGAACAGCAGCGGCGCCTCGTGCTTCAGCAGCGCGGCGAACGCATGGGCCAGCACCTCGTCCGAGCCGTTGCCGACGAACACCTGCTCGGGCGCGACGCCGTGATAGCGCGCCAGGGTCTCGCGCAGCGCCCGCGCCTCCGGGTCCGGATAGAGCCGCAGCGTGTCGGCCGCCTCCGCCGCGATCGCCGCCATGGCTTTCGGCGAGGGCCCGGTCGGGCTCTCGTTGGTGTTCAGCTTGACCAGGTCCGCCATCCGCGGCTGCTCGCCGGGCGTATAGGGCTTGAGCTGGTGGGTCAGGTCGCTCCAGAAGCGGCTCATGTCTGGTCTCGCATTTAGGCTGGCGCTTCTAAGCAAGCCCGCC
Organism: Phenylobacterium sp.; assembly: GCF_031984885.1. Lineage (GTDB taxonomy): Bacteria > Pseudomonadota > Alphaproteobacteria > Caulobacterales > Caulobacteraceae > Phenylobacterium. The sequence goes on along the minus strand of NZ_DAMABV010000012.1, from coordinate 4,826 downwards.
GCCGCGAAGTCCAGCCGCTTGATCGCGTTGGAGGCCGCCCTCGCGCCGCGCTAGGCTCGCGTCCGAAGTCGAGGGTCCCGAATGTCCGACGCCAAACGCTCCGCCATCCAGTCGATCGGCCAGTGCGCCTGCGGCGCCGTGCGGCTGGAGATCGACGTCCCGGCCGTCTGGGCCTGGCACGACCATTCCCAGGCCGGCCGCCGCGCCCACGGCGGCGCCTACGCCACCTATGTCGGCTCCTGGCGCAGCCGCTTCCGACTGCTCGACGGCGAGGAGCACCTGACCCGCTACGAGGACCCGGACACCGGCGCGGCCCGCAGCTTCTGCGCCCGCTGCGGCACGCCGATGCTCTATGAGCGGCCGCGCTCGCCGAAGATGGTCAACATCCCCCGCGGCGTGTTCGAGACCCGCACCGGCCGCGAGCCGCGCTACCACCTCGCCCTGCACGAGAAGGCCGACTGGATCTACGAGGGCGCCGCCCTCTCGCCGCTCAAGGGCTATCCCGGCGTCATGCGCGAACGGCCCCGGCGCAAGCCCGAGCGTGACCTTTAGGCATCACCCGGAAGGACATGCCCCAAATTTTGCTTCACTAGGCAAGATTCAGCCCCAAGCCTCTTGCATAGTCGCCAAGACCTCCCTAGATGCACCGCAACATTTGCTGCGCCGCACAAAAAAGGAGATGGGCATGGCTAACGCTATCGAACGCGTCATCGACTGGATGCTGGGCCCCTTCGCCCGCGAGCTCGCGCGCATGCCGGCATCGTCGTTCCGCTATCTGCTGAACGGCTTCTAGACGACAAGCGGCCCCTCCTCCCCCCAGCCGCCCGTCTAGTCCACGAGACCCCGCCCCGCCCTCCCCGGGGCGGGGTCTTTTGTTTTTGGGGCCGGAAAGCGGGACGACGCGTTGAAGCGCCCTACTTCGCCGTCGCCGCGCGCTGGGCTTCGCACAGCTCGCCGATGCCCTTGCGGGCCAGGCTGAACAGCGCCTCGAACTCGTCCTGGGTGAAGCCGCGCTTCTCGCCGGTGGCCTGGATCTCGACGATGTCGCCCTTGCCGGTCAGCACGAAGTTGGCGTCGGCCTCGGCGTTGGAGTCCTCTTCGTACTCCAGGTCCAGCACCGGGGTGTTGTCGTAGACGCCGCAGGAGACCGCCGCGACCTGGTCGAGGATCGGGTCCTTGGCGATCACGCCCTCGTCCAGCAGGTATTGCGTGGCCATGCGCAGCGCCACCCAGGCGCCGGTGATCGCTGCGGTGCGGGTGCCGCCGTCGGCCTGGATCACGTCGCAGTCGATGGAGATCTGCCGCTCGCCCAGCGCCGCGGGATCGACCACCGCGCGCATCGAGCGGCCGATCAGCCGCTGGATCTCCTGGGTGCGGCCCGACTGCTTGCCTTCCGAGGCCTCGCGGCGGCCGCGGGTGTGGGTCGCGCGCGGCAGCATGCCGTACTCGGCCGTCACCCAGCCCACGCCGCGGCCGCGCATGAAGCCGGGCACCCGCTCCTCGACGCTGGCGGTGACCAGCACCTTGGTGTGGCCGAAGCTGACGAGGCACGAGCCCTCGGCGTAGCGGTTGACCCCGGTCTCCAGGGTCACGGTGCGGAGCATGTCGGGCGTGCGGTCGGAGGGGCGCATGGGGCGGTCCTGGGAAACTATGGGGTCTGGCGTCTTGCGTCGGGCGGCTTATCCTAGATGAAAGAGGTTCCGTCCATGGCCCAGACCGAGCACCGCCGCCCGTGGTGACCCCGTTGCTTTCCCCCGGGCCTTCGCTCGCCGAACTCGACGAGCGCGCCCGCGAGATCTTCCGCCGGGTGGTCGAGGGCTATCTGGAGACCGGCGAGCCGGTCGGCTCGCGCACGCTCTCCAAGGGCGGGGTCCACCTTTCCCCCGCCTCGATCCGCAACACCATGCAGGACCTGACCCAGCTCGGCCTGCTGGGCGCGCCGCACATCAGCGCCGGCCGGGTGCCGACCCATGCCGGCCTGCGGCTGTTCGTCGACGGCCTGCTGGAGGTGGGCGACGTCTCCGAGGACGACCGCAAGTCGATCGAGGCCCGGCTCTCGGCCAAGGGCCACAATTTCGAGGAGGCGCTGAACGAGGCCTCGGCCATCCTCTCGGGGCTGGCCGGCGGGGCCGGCATCGTCGTCACCCCGGTGCGCGACGCCGGCGTCAAGCACGTCGAGTTCGTCGCCCTTTCGGCCGACCAGGCCCTGGCGGTGATGGTCTTCGAGGACGGGGTGGTCGAGAACCGCCTGATGCGCCTGGCCGCCGGCGTCACCCCCTCCTCGCTGCAGGAGGCGTCCAACTTCATGAACGCGCGGCTGCGCGGCCGCACCCTGGGCGAGGCCGGACTGGAGATCCGCCGCGAGCTGGACGACGCCCGCCGCCAGCTCAACGAGACCGCCGCGCGGCTGGTCGAGGACGGCATGGCCGCCTGGGGCGGCGGCGAGGGGGCCGAGCGGGCGCTGATCGTGCGCGGCCGCGCCAACCTGCTGGCCGACCGCGAAACCCTCGACGACCTCGAGCGCGTGCGGATGCTGTTCGACGACCTCGAACAAAAGGAACAGTTGATCGGTTTGCTGGACGACGTGCGGGACGCCCAGGGCGTGCGCATCTATATCGGCGCCGAAACGCGACTCTTTTCCCTTTCGGGTTCCGCCGTCATCGCCGCGCCCTATATGACGGGCCGGCAGAAGGTGCTGGGCGCGATCGGGGTGATCGGTCCGGCCCGCCTAAACTATGCCCGGGTCATCCCGCTGGTGGACTATACCGCCCGCGTCCTGTCCCAGGTGACGAACTCGTAGAGGATTACAAGATGTCCGACGATCAAACGCCGGCCGAAGAATTCAACGAAGTCGCGGACGCCGCGGCCGAAGAGCTGATCGCCCTGCGCGCCGAGAACCAGGCCCTGAAGGACCAGGTGCTGCGGGTCGCCGCCGACGCCGAGAACGCCAAGCGCCGCGCCGAGCGCGAGGCCAACGACGCGCGCGCCTACGCCATCCAGAAGTTCGGCCGCGACCTGCTGGCCGTCGCCGACACCCTCGACCGCGCCCTGGCCGCGCCGGTCGACGATCCGGCCGTGAAGAATTTCGTGATCGGCATGGAGATGACCCAGAAGTCGCTGATCGGCGCCTTCGAGAGCAATGGCCTCAAGAAGATCGACCCGCCCAAGGGCGAGAAGTTCGATCCCCACCAGCACCAGGCGATGATGGAACAGCCCTCGGCCGACGTCCCCGCCGGCGGCGTCATCCAGGTGCTGCAGCCGGGCTATGAGCTGCTCGGCCGCCTGATCCGCCCGGCCATGGTCGTGGTCGCCGCCAAGGGCTCGGGCGCCGAGGCGCCCGCCGCCGATCCGGCCCCGTCCGGCGCCAACCCCTACGCCGTGGGCGACGGCGAATCCGGCGGCTCGGTCGACACCAAGGCCTAGCGCAGCCTTCGCCGGAGCGGACGCCGGTTCGGCGAATAAAACACCGTAAATTCAAAGAGTCCTGAGCGCGATCCGCTTCCACCGGAACGGATCGCGCCCTGGCGCCGGGTTCAAGGAGAGGGCGCTCTGAAACGTCTCGATGGTCAAGTCCGGCTGCTGGCTTCGGGCTTTTCGGCCGTGGCCGGTTTCGTCGACGCCGTGGGGTTCCTGATCACCGGCGGCTTCTTCGTCTCCTTCATGAGCGGCAACTCCACCCGGCTCGCCGTCGGGCTCACCGACCGCGAGCCCTATGCGCTCTTCGCGCTCGGCCTGATCGTCGCCTTCGTGGCCGGGGTGTCGGCCGGGGCGCTGCTCGGACGCCGGGCCGGCCCGCGCCGCGCGCCGACGGTCCTGACCCTCGTCGCCCTGTGCCTGGCCGCCGCCGCGACCCTGGCCTCGCTCGAGGCCGCGCCCTTGGCGATCCTGGCGCTCGCCTTCGCCATGGGGGCCGAGAACACCGTCTTCGCCCAGGACGGCGAGGTCCGCATCGGCCTGACCTACATGACCGGCGCCCTCGTCAAGCTCGGCAAGGGGATCACCGCCGCCCTGCTCGGCGAGGACCGCTTCGCCTGGGCCCCGTACCTGCTGCTGTGGCTGGGCCTGGTGCTCGGCGCGGCGCTGGGCGCGCTGGCCTTCCGCTATTTCGGCGTCGGCGCCCTGTGGATCGGCGCGGCGATCATGGCCACGCTCGCCGCCGTCGCCGCCCGCCTCGACCTCACCCCCGCGGCGGCCTGACCGGCGGGCGCGTCGAACCATCGCCCCGGAAGCCGACGCTCAAGGTCTGCGCGGGGTGGAATGCGGACGTAGCATGACGCTACGATCAGGCTTCCGCTGCCGCCTCCGTGATGTTGGCGGCCGCCGGGATCAGGGGGAATGCCATGACCGTTCGAACAGCGCGATGTGCGTGTCAGGCGTGCGAAGTCGAGGTTGAGGGCGAGCCGGTCAGCAGCGGGCTCTGTAGCTGCGACAATTGCAAACGGCGTACGGGCGCGCCGTTCGGATGGTCGGTCTACTTCCACGATGAACAGGTCAGTCGGGTGGAAGGTCCGCTGGCGATCCTCGAGGGTTTCGGCAAACGCTGGTTCTGCTCAAGGTGCGGTTCAACGATCTATTGGAGGTCGTTCGGAGCATGGAGGCCCGGCCAGACAGGATTTGCTGGAGGCTGCTTCGCCGATCCGACGCTGCCGGTTCCCACCATCGCAGTACGGTGCGCGCAAGGCATGCCGTGGATGGCATACCCCGACGGCTGCGCAGTGTTCGATGACATGCCGCCTCTCGCTCCCCCCTCTGGTTCGTGAGTGTCCGCCCAGGCAGTATTTCTCGATGCGTTCACTTTGGACCCACCAACTGAATGCCGTGTCGGT
>NZ_DAMABV010000011.1:0-108311 GCF_031984885.1 Phenylobacterium sp. | reverse complement strand
GCCGGTGCGACACCCTGATAGAGATCATCGAGGCCGAGATCGCCGAGCGCGACGATGATGAAGGCTAGGGCGGCCCCGCCGAAGCGACTTCCCTCCTTACACCGCGTCAAAGGGGCAGCTCCGCCTCCTGGCAACTCCGCGTCAGCAGACACTTGAGCGCGAGAACACGACTTCACCCATACAATTCAGAACGGTGTGGTCGGACCGAAAAACGACCGAGCGTCGAGAGCGAGCCGCTAGGGCTTTGCACCCGATCGACCACCTTGACCTGCGTCGTCCACTCGGTCGGCGAGACGTCGAATAGCTGATAGCCGCGCTGGGCGTTGACCAGCCGCAGGTTCGGGCTGCCGGCCAGCAGGGCGCGGGTTCCTTCCGTCTCGGCCGCGCCATCGCCGCCGGAGCTGATCGAGGTGGCCAGAAACTCTACTGCCGCGGCCGGCCCGTCCGGCTCGTCGTCGCGCAGCGGAATGGAGCCGACGGCGTGGATATGCGCATCGCCGGTCGCCACAACCACGTTCGACAACCCGGCGTCCCCGATCGCCTTCACCAGGCGCGCGCGCGCGGCGGGATAGCCGTTCCAGGTGTCGCTCCCGCCTCGCTCGAGACTTCCGTCCGGCCGCCGCCGCTGGGTCGGCATGACGAACACTTGCTGGGCGATCAGATTCCAACCGGCGCTGTTGCGCAGGCCCGCGGCCAGCCAGGCCTCCTGTTGGGCGCCCAGCATGGTGGACTGCGGATCGTCATGCGGGCGACACGCGGTCTGCCCCGCGTACTCGCAGAGCTGGTCGCTGCGATAGCTGCGCGTGTCGAGGACGTGCATGCGCAGCAGCCGTCCGTAGTCGAGCCGTCGGAACATCGCCGCGCGGCCGCCATGCGGGAACTGGGCCCGGCGCACGGGCATGTGCTCGTACCAGGCCTGCATCGCCCCCATCCGGCGCAGCACGAACAGCTCCGGCGGCGTGCCGTCCTGGTCGAAGTCCGAGGCCCAATTGTTGTCGACCTCATGGTCATCAAACGAGACGATGAAAGCGGCGGCCGCGTGGGCGGCCTGCAGGTCGGGGTCGGTCTTGTACTGCGCGTAGCGGCGCCGGTAGTCGTCCAGGCTGTAGATTTCACCGCCGACGTGGCGACGGTCGATCGGAGCGCCGGCGGCGACGACGATCTGCGGCGGGTTCACGGGCGTCCCGCCCTCGTAGATGTAGTCGCCATAGTGGAAGACCGCGTCGAGATCGGCCTCGCCGCTCAGATGCCGCCAGGCGGTGAACAGACCGGCCTGATAGTGCTGGCATCCGGCGCTCGCCAGCCGCAGCCGCGCCGGCAGGTCCCCCGCACGCGGCGCGGTCCGCGCCCTGCCGACCGGGCTGGCGTCTGCGCCCTGAACCTGAAAGCGATACCAGTAGGGCCGGCTAGGCTGCAGGCCGCCGACTTCGACATGGACGCTATGGGCCAATTCCGGCCGGGCCAGAGCTTCACCGGACCTGGCGATCCGCGCGAACCGGGCGTCCTCGGACACTTCCCAGCGGACCACGACGCCGAGTGGCGGCATGCCGCCGTGCTCGTCCAGCGGCCGTGGCGCCAGCCGGGTCCAGATGACGAAGCCGTCCGCGGCCGGGTCGCCCGCCGCCACTCCCAGCGTGAACGGCGTGCTGGAGAACGCCGGCGCGGCCCAGACGCCGCCGGCGTAGCCCGCCAGCGCCAGCGAGCCGCCTCCGATCAACAGCGAGCGTCGTGCGATCAGGTCCATGGCGGCCATCTCAGAACACTGCGCGCAGACCGATGGTGGCGCTACGCCCGTACTCGCGGAAATCGCCGGCGTGGTCGGGGATGTAGCCGTTCGCGGTCTGCACGCCCGGCAGCACGATATTGGTCGGCTCGTCGAGCAGGTTGCGCAGCGAGAAGAACAGGTTCCAGTTCGTGCGCAGGCGCACCGCGCCCGAAAGGTCGGCGCTGAGCCGCGGCTCGATGAACGATCCTGTGGTGACGCTGTTGAGCTTCTCGCCGGTCCAGGCGGTGTTGAGGTTGAGGCTCAGCGGGCCTTGCTTGTAGGCCATGGCCAGCACCGCGAAGTTCTCCGCCGAGCCGGCGATCGGGATTTCCGGCTTGGTGTGGGTGTAGGAACCGCGCACCGTCAGCCCGCTGAGCACGCCCGGCAGGTAGTCCAGTGAGTGGTTGAACTCCAACTCGTAGCCTTCGATCTTGATCGACTGGCCATCGACCGTGCGGGTCGTGCGGAAGGTGTAGCCAGCGTATTCCTGGCCGCTGTAACCGAACTCGTCAGCGGTCATCTCCTCGGTCTGGAACGAGCCCTTCACCGAGTTGCGGTAGTAGTTGAAGGCGATGAGGCCGACCGGCTCGAAGTACTTGGCCACCCGGACCGACAGGTTATCGGAGATCTCCGGCTCCAGCCCCGGATTAGGCGCAGTGACCACCATGGTCTCGTCATTGGCCGACCAGACACCGGCCAGGACATTGACCTCCGGCCGGCGGATCGTGCGGCTGTAGCCGATCTGCAGGTCGGTGCTGTCGCTGATCGCGAACTTCAGCGAGGCGCTCGGGAAGAAGTAGTCGTAGCGGCCCTTGCGATCGACCTTGGGCTTGGTCTCGTACTGGTGCTTGATCCCTTCGAGGGTCGTAGCCCGGCCGGTGGTGGCCGAGACGGCATAGCCCGCGGCGCGAACCTCGGCGGCCGACAGCGGATCGTACTCGCGCGAGCGCGTGCGGGTCTCCTCCCAGCGCAGGCCGCCGCGCAGGGTCAGCCGGTCGGCGACCTCCGATGTGGCCATCACATAGGCGGCGTTGGTGTCCTCCTCGAAGTGCCGGGCGTTGGCGATATAGGCGGTGTAGTAGTCGGCCGCCGACAGCACGCGGGTGAACTGCTCGGGGTTGCTGAGCAGCAACTGGCCGATCTTGTAGTTGCTCGGCATGTAGAGGCGCTCGGAGCCGGACAGCGATGTGTAGCGGATGCCCATGTCGTTGAAGTTCAGCTCGTTGGCGCTGGCGTTAGCGGTCATGAAGTCGGCGACGCTGAGCGGCCCGACATAGCGGTACTGATGCGCCACCCGCTCGTTGCCAAAATCGTAGGCCGCGCGCTTCAGCTTCACGCCCGTCTTGAAGGTGACGGGGGCGATCGGCGTCGGCGTCTCGACCGTCAGGTTCAGCGCCCCGCCGGCGATCTCGGTTCGGGCGTAGCGGCCGTCCTGCGCGTAGGCGACGATGCTTGCGGCCTTGTAGTTGGCCGGGTCTGCCCAGTCGGGCCCGCTCACCTGGGCGATCTGGAAGGCCGTGCTCATCAGGTCGCTACGCGAGGCCGAGAAGTTGCCGGCCGCCGACGGCGCGGTCGCGAGGCTGAAGATCGCACCTTCCCGGCCCAGCGGATTGTAAGTGCTCGATGAGTTCGAATACGACAGTGCGCCGTCCAGGGTGACCCGTTCGCCGGTGAATTCGAAATTCGGGACGATAGTCAGGCCCTTGCCGCGCTTGGAAATGATATTGGACTGCGACGTCACACCGGTCGCCCCGGCCGGCTGACGGGTGGTGAAGTCGAGCGCCGCGTCGCCGTCGACGCCGTAGGTGCGCGCGCCGGTCGTGAACAGGTGCGTGCGCTGCCCAGACCACAGATAGGCGTCATTGTAGATCGCCGAGAGCGACAGGGTCAGGGCGTCGGTGGCCCGGTAGTCGAGGGTCAGGGACGAAGCGAAGCGCGAGACTTCCTGAGCGCGCATGTGTGCGTTGATGGTGGTCATCGCCATCGGGTCGGGGCTGACGGCGTTGGGAACGTAGCTGCGCGGATAAAACGCCTGCTCCATCTCCGTATAGGTGTTCGAACGGCTGATGCTGGCGACCACGCCCAGCCGCCGGTCGAAGAAGACGTCGGAGTATTCGAACTGGCCGCTGGGGCTGATATGGCCGTCGTGAGCGCCCTCCCCCGGCCCGGTGATCCGGTCGTTCCACTGGTCGGAATGAGTGAAGCCGCTGATCTGGGCGGTGATCCGGCGGCCCTTGCGGTCAAAGGCGCGCTTGGTGCGCAGATTGATGGTGCCCGCTGGCGCATTGGCGTCGACGTCGGCGCTGGTCGTCTTCGAGATCTCGATGGAGTCGATGCTGCTCAGCGACACCTGCTCGAAACTGAACGAGCGCGAAGTGGACGAGCCGGCGTTGGCGTCGGCGGCCGCCAGGCTGACGCCATTGACGGTGATCGCCGTGTACTCCGGTGGCAGCCCCCGCAGGCGCACATAGCGCACCGTGTCGTCGCCTTCGCCTTCCGTGTCGACGCCGGGCATGTACTTGATGAACTCGCCGACATTGCCTTCGGCGATGTCACCGAACGATTCCGACGACAGACTGTTCTTGATGTCGAGCGACTGGCGCTGGCTCATGATCGCGCGGGCGTCGCCGTCGCGGACGCTGGCGGTGACGATTACCTCCTGGACGTTGACCGCGTCTTCGCCGCCGCGCGCGAGTTCGAAGTTCATCTGCGCGGTCTTGCCAGCCACAATCTGCACAGAGGCGCTCTGGTCGGGAAAGCCGGTGAAGCTGACGCTCAGTTCGGCTTGGCCCGAGGGCAGGTCGGCGATCCGATAGTCGCCGCTTTCACCAGCCGTCACGGTGCGGCGCGCGCCGTCGGCCGCCGTCACCCGGACGATGGCGTTGCGCATGTACTGGCCCGTCGCCGGGTCGATGATCTGGCCGGCCACCGCGCCGGCGTCCTGGCGCGAGTTGGTGGTCGAGCGCAGGGTGATCAGCCCCTCGGTCTGCGAAACGACCCGCAGCGGCGTGCCGGCCAGCAAGCGGTCCAGCGCCTCGCGCAGCTCAAGCTGGCCTTGCACGGCCGGCGTGGTGACGCCTTGCAGATCGCGGGCCGGGGCGATGATCTGGACCTGCGCCTGGCGGGCGAACTCAGGCACCGCGGTCACTGCGGCCTGGGCCGGAACGTTGAACTGCCGCGTCTGGGCGGCGGCCTCTGCGGCGACGCAAACCACCATCGCCGCCGCGCCGCACGACAGAAAGGACTTGTACGAAATCATGCTCTCCAACCCCCGAGAGCCGCTGGAAGCGCGGCCGTCGGAGGCTTAGAGGGGCGTGACGGCGACAACCGCCATCCGTCATGAAACTTTAATGGGCCCCGGCGCACGGCGCAGGATCACGGTACGGCCCTCGCTGACCGCCTGGGCGCCAAAGGCCTCGGCCACCGCGCGCGCGAAGCCCGCCGGATCGTTCACCGAATAGAGCCCGACCACCGGCTCGGCCGCCAGGATCGGGTCGTCCACGACGATGCGGGTGGCGCTGTAGCGGGCGAAGGCGCTCGCCGCCTGCGCCAGGGTCTCGCCCTCGAAGGCGATCTTGCCGTCCCGCCAGGCGAGCTCGCGGGTTACGTCGCCCGCACTCACCGCGTGCGGCGCGCTCAGCCCTTGCTCCCGAGCCAGGACGAGTTCGGTGTTGGCCGCCAGGGCGACTGCCGCTTCATCCGCTCGGACTTCGACCCGGCCCTGGTGAACCAGCACGTCGAGCGGACCATCCTTCAGCTTGCGCACGCGGAACGCCCCGCTGCGCGCCACGATATGGCGGTCGCCGACCTCCACCACCAGCGGACGCGGGTCGTCGAGTACGGTGAGGTACGCCTCGCCCGCCTCCAGCCGCAGCCGCCGGGCCTGGCCGTCATAACGCACCCGCACCCGGGTCTGGGTGTTGAGCATCACCGTCGAGCCGTCGGCCAGCGGCACCAGTCGCACCTCGCCGCGTCCGGTGGCATGGGCCTGGGGCGCGGCCACGCCGACGCCGGCGACCACTGCGGTCAGGGCCAGGCTCGCGCTCGCCCCCCATGTCAGCATCTGCCGCCGCGAGGGGCGCGCCGGCGCGCCGCCGAACGCGACCGGATCGTACTGCCGCCCCAACGCCGCCGCCGACTGGCTGCGCAACGCCACCGCCCGGGCGCGCAGCAGCGCGCCGGCGCGACGTGGATCGCCTTCGAGCCAGGCGGCCAAAGCCTGTTCCTGCGCCGGCGTCAGCGGCGCACGATCCTCGCGCGCCACCCAGTCGGCGGCGGCCGTGTCAATGCTGTCGGCTGTTTCGAGCTGGACCATGTCGGCCGCCGACCTCCCTGTTCTTATCGTTAGAGCCCTGGGGCTCCGCCTTTCCGCCACGCCCGTACCACTCGATGAGGAATTTCAGGCCGCGGGCGATGTGCTTCTCGACGGTGTTCTCCGACAGCCGCATCCGCGCGGCGATCTCCCGCTGCGACAGGTCGTGCACGCGGCGCAGGGTGAAGGCCTGCCGCGTCTGCGCCGGCATGGCGGCGATCGCCTGGGCCAGATGGCGCAGCTCGTCCCGGTCGATCGCGAGCTGCTCGGGCGTAGGGCCCTCGTCGGCGACGCCGAGGCTGTCGAGGTCCTCGGCGGCCTGGATCGACACCACCCGCGAGCGCCGTACCTGGTGAGCCACCACCGAACGGGCGACCTGGAACAGGTAGGCGCGCGGATGGCGGATATCCTCGATGCTCTCACGGGCGGCGAGGATCGCATAGGTCTCCTGGATCACGTCGTCGACCGCCAGCCCGGCGCTGCGGCGCGACAGCCAGCCGCGCAGCGCCGGTTCGTGCGGCAGTATGTGGATCATGAACCAGCGGCTCTTCTCCGCATCGATCCTGTACATGGCGCGCGGTCCCCTCGAAGGGGAGCGGCCCTAACGCCGCAATCTGACAGGCGCGTGACAAGCGCCAGCGACGACTTGGCGGCTCGGTCCCTGCGAGCTTCGAAGGTCCGACGACGCGCGACGATGCGACACCACTCCGGTCAGCGCACCGTTCCGCATGTCGCTGATCTTGGTCGCCGCCAAACGACCTGCGCCGCAAACGCTTCGGAATCATGGCTTTGATGGAGAAACACGTCTGGCGGCGGCGCCTAGCGTCAAGTGCCGACGTTGGGACTCGCGCCGAAAGCGCCCCTTGGTTAGCGCCGCCGTTCCTCGCCTGCGGCGTATCGGTTCATGTCCGAAACGGCGCCCTCGAAGGCCTTCCGAATTTCCGTTTGCGTGAAGCACCTATCCCAGAGCTCAGTCATGAGCGTGTTGATGATGTCATCAAGTTCGACGTTGGCGTCAGGTGCGGCGTCTCGCAACTCAGCGCAGCACTGAGCAAATGCATCAGCCGCGCCGACTGCCTTCAGTTGCGCTGCGGCGGCCGGATCAGGATCGGTCATGGGCATCCAATCGATTGCTCTGGCTACTATAGATTCAACGCCGCCCCTGGCGAGTCAGATCACCTCGCACGCCTGCTCGAACGACAGGCGTGGCAGGCGTTCGAACTCCTGCGTGCGGTCGGCGTAGCCGAGGTTGCAGATGAAATTGCTGACGATCCGGGTTCCCGCAAAGAACTCGGCGTCCACGCCGGCGTGATCGAAGCCCGAGAGCGGTCCGCAGTCCAGGCCGACGGCGCGGGCCGCGAGCATCAGGTAGGCGCCCTGGAGCGTGCCGTTTCGCAGCGCCGTGACGGCCGCCACGCCCGGATCGGCGAACCACGCCTTGGCGCCTGGATTGTGTGGGAAGAGTTCCGGGATCCGCTCGGCGAAGTCGAGGTCGTAGCCGATGATCGCGGTGACCGGCGCGGCGATGGTCTTGGCGCGGTTGGCGCTGGAAAGATGCGGCGCGAGCCGGGCCTTCGCCTCCGGCGTGGTCAGGAACAGGAAGCGCGCCGGCGACACGTTGGCCGAGGTCGGCCCCAGCTTGGCCAGGTCGTAGATCTCGCGCAGCAGGCGCTCCGGCGTCTCGCGGTCGGCCCAGGCGTTCGCCGACCTCGCGGTGCGAAAGAGCCGGTCGAGGGCCAGGGCGGTCAAGGGCTCGCTGGCGAGGGAATGGTGGTTCATTGCTTCAGCACCGCAGTTTGCATGAGTTCGGCGAGATGGGAGATCGTCGCGTGGGGATTGGCGCGGGTGTGGCTCGCATAGCCGACGCTGGGCAGCGGCGGCAGGCCGCAATCGACCAGGTGACGGTCGGAGAACATCGCCGTGCGGCAGGTCACGCCCAGCCCCGCGACGACCGCCGCGCGCAGCACCGACAGGCTGGGGGTTTCCAGAACCACCCGATAGTTGCGGCCGGCCGCCTTCAGCGCCGCCAGCGCCGCGTCGCGGAACCGGCACGGCTCCTCCAGGATCGCCAGCGGCAGGACGTCGTCCTTCACCAGCGCCTCGTCGCCCATCCATAGCGTCGGCGCGACGCGGATCGCGGCCGCATCGTCCCCTGCCCCCATGCACAGCACCACGTCGAGCCGGTCGGCCTTCAGGAGGTCCAGAAGTTCCTGCGAGCCGCCGACCCGGACCTGCAACTGGACGTCCGGATTGAGGTGCGTGAACTGGGTCAGCACGCCGGAGAGCAGCGTCTCGGCGAAGTCCTGCACCAGTCCGACGCGCGCCGGCCCCGCCAGCGCCCCGCCGGTCAGCGCCGCGACGGCGCGATCGTTGGTGGCCAGCATCTCCCGGGCGAAGGCCAGCAGGCTCTGCCCCACCGGCGTCAGCACCAGCCGCCGTCCGTCGCGATGGAACAGCGGCGCCTGCACGGTCTCCTCCAGCCGCTTCATCTGCAGGCTCAGCGCCGACTGGGTGACGAACACCCGCTCGGTCGCCCGCAGCATCGAGCCGGAATCGACGATGGCGGCGAAACTCCGCAACAATTCGGTGGGCAAATTCACAGCCATGCCGATCGGTCCACCTATGAGATTCCCTGATAGTTGAGTTGAATATAAGTCTATTGAGTTGATAGGAATTAAGGGGCTTTCTCGCCAAACGCCAAGCGGAATTTTCCCTTGTGCGGTCACCGCTTGGAGCCCTTGCAGTGTCTCTATCAATCGCCGACAGAAAACCTAACGGGCTGCGCCTGCCTCGCTGGCGCATTAGCAATGCTCGTTGGTTGTCGCCGGTCCTGCTGCTCCTGCTCTGGGAGCTGGGATCGCGTTCGGGACTGATCCCGCCCCGCATCCTGGCCGCGCCGTCCACGGTGCTGGGCGCGCTGTGGGACCTGACCATCAGCGGCGAGCTGCCGTCGAACCTGCTGGTCTCGCTGGCGCGTGCGGCGACCGGTCTTGCGATCGGCGTCGTGGCGGGCACGGCCCTGGCCCTGATCGCCGGCCTCTCGCGGCTTGGCGAGACGGCGGTCGATCCGCTGATGCAGATCAAGCGCACGATCCCGAGCCTGGCCCTGACGCCGCTGTTCATCGTCTGGTTCGGCATCGGCGAGGCGCCGAAGATCACCCTGATCGCCGTGGCGACGGTGTTTCCGATCTATCTGAACCTGTTCTCGGGCATTCGCAGCGTCGACGTCCGCCTGGTCGAGGCGGCCCGCAGCTTCGGGCTCAGCCAGGTCGAGCAGATCATCCACGTCATCCTGCCGGGCGCCCTGCCCTCGTTCCTGGTCGGGCTTCGCTACGCCATGGGCGTGGCGCTGCTGGTGCTGGTCGTGGCCGAGCAGATCAACGCCTCGGCGGGCCTTGGCCACCTGATCAACAACGCCCGCGACTTCATGCGCACCGACATCATCGTCGTGTGCCTGCTGGTCTACGCGATGCTCGGCCTGACGGCGGACCTCATCGTCCGCGCGCTGGAGCAGCGCGCGCTGGCCTGGCGCCCCTCCCTCATCAAATCCTGAGCCTCGGCTCCCGACCTCAAGACGAAAAGGCCGCGACCGTGCCCCCATCTCCCCGTCCGACCTCGATCGACGTCCCGCCCCGGCAACCTGCTGTCCGGGTCAGGGGCTTCACCCGCCAGTTCGGCGACACCGTGGTTTTGAAGGACCTCGACCTCGACATCGGCCAGGGCGAGTTCGTCGCCCTGCTGGGGCGCAGCGGCTCGGGCAAGACGACCCTGCTGCGGACCCTGGCCGGCCTGGACTCGGCCGAGGGCCAGGACGTCGCCACCCCGGCGACGCGCGCCGTGGTGTTCCAGGACGCCCGGCTGCTGCCGTGGAAGCGGATCTGGCGCAACGTCGCCCTGGGCCTCAAGGGCAAGGACGCGCGCGAGCGCGCCGAGGCCGCGCTCGAGGAGGTCGGGCTCGGCCATCGCCTGGACGCCTGGCCGGCGACCCTGTCGGGCGGCGAGAGCCAGCGCGCCTCGCTCGCCCGCGCCCTGATCCGGGAACCGGGGCTGCTGCTGCTGGACGAGCCGTTCGCGGCGCTCGACGCCCTGACCCGCATCCGTATGCACGAACTGGTGCTGTCGCTCTGGCGCAAGCATGCGCCGGCCGTGCTGCTGGTGACCCACGACGTCGACGAGGCCATCGCCCTCGCCGACCGGGTCCTGGTGCTGGACGCCGGCCAGATCGCGGCCGAGGAACGCATCACCCTGCCGCGCCCGCGCGAAGTCGACGCCGCCTTCCAGGCCGTGCGCCAGCGGCTGCTGGGTCACCTGGGCGTGCAGACCCTGCGGCCTGTCGCATCGGAAGGCGCGCTGGTGGCCTTTCCCAGCGGGGAGATCGTGGCGTGAGCGCCGTCGCCTTGACCTCGGCCGCCGACCGGGCCGCCGCGCTGGACGCTGTGCTGCCCGAGCTGACGGCCGCCTTCGCCGCCACCGCCGAACAGCACGACCGGGAGTCCAGCTTCCCGTTCGAGAATTTCGAGCGCCTGCATCGCCACGGCCTGCTCGCCCTGACCGCGCCGCCCAGGCTCGGCGGGGGCGGCGCCGATCTGCCGACGACGCTGAAGGTCGTGGAGGCCGTGGCGCGGGGAGAGCCCGCCACGGCCCTGGTGCTGACCATGCAGTACCTGTTCCACGCCTCGCTGGACGGCCGCGCCGGCTTCACCGACGACCTCAAGGCCAGGGTGGTCCGGGACGCCGTCGAGCACGGCGCCCTGATCAACGCCCTGCGGGTCGAGCCCGAGCTCGGCACGCCGGCCCGCGGCGGCCTGCCCGCCACGGTGGCGCGACGGACGGCGGACGGCTGGAGCCTTTCGGGCCGCAAGATCTACTCCACCGGTTCGCCGGCCCTGACCTGGATGATCGTCTGGGCGCGGACCGACGAGGAGGCCCCGCGAGTGGGCGGCTTCCTGGTTCACCGCGACGCGCCCGGCCGGCGGATCGAAGAGACCTGGGATCACACCGGCCTGCGGGCCAGCGGCAGCCACGACGTCGTCTTCGAGGACACCCCGATCCCGGAGCATCACGCGCTCTCGCCGCGCCTGCCCGGATCGCCCCAGCCGCCCGATCCGGCGATGGCGGTCTGGTCGCCGGTGCTGACCGCCGCGATCTACGACGCGGTCGCCCGCTCGGCCCGCGACTGGTTCGTGCAGTTCATCCTCGACCGCAAGCCGGCCAACCTCGGCGCCTCGCTATCGACCCTGCCCCGCTTCCAGGAGCTGGTCGGCGCCATCGACGGGCT
The DNA here is from genome assembly GCF_031984885.1 of Phenylobacterium sp. Classification (GTDB taxonomy): domain Bacteria; phylum Pseudomonadota; class Alphaproteobacteria; order Caulobacterales; family Caulobacteraceae; genus Phenylobacterium. The sequence continues at coordinate 96,956 of NZ_DAMABV010000011.1, read as the reverse complement.
GCTGCTGCAGAACCGCGTGCTGCTGGATTCGGCCGCCGAGGGCCGGCTGGGCGCGGCCCATGGCGGGCTGGTCAAGCACCTGGTCACCGAGAACGCCATCGCCGCCGTCGAGAAGGCGATCGCGGCGAGCGGCAATCCCGGCCTCTCCCGCAACAACCCGCTGCAGCGTCACTACCGGGACGTTCTCTGCGGCCGGGTCCACACGCCCCAGGCGGACGTCGTCCTTGCCGGCGCCGGCAAGTCCGCCTTCGCCAGCCTCGCCTCCAACTGAGTTCGCCCTCCCTCCCCGGAGCACACGATGACCGATACGCCTGATCTTGAAATCCTGGGCCTGATCTCGACCCAGTACGCCTCCGAAACCCACGCCGCCCAGAGCGGGCTGATCGACAAGGCCTATCTGGCGGCCCACGCCAAGGCGCACGAGTACGCCGGCTTCGACCGGGTGCTGATCGGCTACAACTCCGCCGCGCCCGACGGCTTCCAGGTGGCGGCCTATGCAGCCCAGCAGACCGAAAAGCTGAAGTTCCTGCTGGCCCACCGGCCGGGGTTCACCTCGCCCACCCTGGCCGCGCGCCAGCTTGCGACCCTGGACCACCTCAGCGACGGGCGCTTGGCCGTACACATTATCACCGGCGGCTCGGACGAGGAGCAGCAGCGCGACGGCGACTTCCTGACCAAGCAGGAGCGCTACGCCCGCACCGACGACTACATCACCGTCCTCAAGAAGGCCTGGACCAGCGTCGGGCCGTTCGACCACGAGGGGCCGCATTATCGGGTGAAGGGCGCCCCGGCCGCGGTGAAGACGCTTCAGCAGCCGCATATCCCGGTCTTCTTCGGCGGAGCCTCGGACGAGGCGGTCGAGATCGCCGGGCGCCAGGCCGACGTCTACGCCCTGTTCGGCGAAACCCTGGAGCAGGTCCGCGAGATCGTCACCCGCGTCCGGGCCGCCGCAGCTCGGAACGGCCGCGAGATCAAGTTCTCGCTGTCGCTGCGCCCGATCCTGGGGCGGACCGAGGAAGACGCCTGGGCGCGCGCCGAGCGCATCCTGGAGGACGCCAGGGCGCTGCGCGCCGGCGGCGGCGGAGTCCCGACCCGCTATGCGACCGCGCGCGGCGGCCAGCGCCTGCTGGAAGCGGCCGCCGGCGGCAAGGTGCGCGACAAGCGGCTCTGGACCGAGATCGCCGCCCTGACCGGCGCGCAGGGCAATTCGACCTCGCTGGTCGGCACGCCCGAGCAGGTCGTGGAATCCCTGCTCGACTACTACGACCTGGGGATCACCAAGTTCCTGTTCCGCGGTTTCGATCCGCTGGAGGACGCCATCGAATATGGCCGCGAGCTGCTGCCGCAACTGCGGGCCGCCGTCGCCCGGCGCGGCGCGCCCAAGATCCTGGCGGCGGAATAGCCATGAGCCGGCTCGTCGTCGCCAGCCAACTGAACGAGGCGTTCAACACCACGTTCGCCGAGCAGCTTCCCGACGTGGAGATCGTCGGCGTTCCGGCCGGGACGCCGGCGGCCTTGCCGCGTGATGCGCAGGTGCTGATCGCCGCGCCGTTCCGCAAGGCGGGCGGATCGCTGCCGCTGTCTCCCCCGCCCGGCTGGCCGTTCAATGTGAAGTGGGTGCAACTGGTCTCGGTCGGCATCGACTTCTACCCCGACTGGCTGTTCGACGGGCCGGCCGTGACCTCCGCGCGCGGCTCCTCGGCCGTGGCCCTGGCCGAGTTCGCGCTGGCGGCGATCTTCGCCGAGGCCAAGCGCCTGCCGGAGATCTGGATCGACCGCTTCGAGCAATGGGCGCCGACGCCGCTCACCCTGGTCGCGGGCAAGACCCTCGGCCTTGTCGGGTTCGGCGCGATCGGCGAGGCCCTGGCCCCGCGCGCCCGCGCCTTGGGCCTCAACGTCGTCGCGGTGCGACGCTCCTCGCGTCCGATCGAGGCGCCGGGGGTCGAGCAGTTGCACGACCTGGGCGAGCTGTTCGAGCGCTCGGACTTCGTGGTGCTGGCCGCGCCCGCCACGCCCGAGACGGTCGGCCTGGTCGGCCGCGAGGTCCTGGCCCGGGCCAAGCCCGGCCTGCACCTGATCAACATCGCGCGCGGCGCCCTGATCGACGACGACGCCCTGCTGGAGGCGCTGGACGACGGCCGCGTGGCCCGCGCCAGCCTGGACGTCACGCACCCCGAGCCGCTGCCGTTCAACCATCGCTACTACAGCCATCCGAAGGTCCGGCTCTCGCCGCACACCTCGGTCCACACCCCCGACACCCGCCGCAACCTCGCCGCCCAGTTCGCCGCGAACCTCGCCCGGTTCCGCGACGGCGCGCCGCTTGCCGACCTCGTCGACACCGCCCGCGGCTATTGAGCCAGGAGCCAGCATGAACCTGCCCCTTCAGCGCCCCCTTCGCGCTCCGCATCCAGCCAAGATCGAGACCGTCCTGCCCGAGCGGGCCTTCGGCGCCCCGGGCGCGGTTCCCCAGCAGCCGACGATCGAGGCCGAACGCCTCTATCGCAAGCAGCGGCTGGCCGCCGGCTATCGGCTGTTCGCGCGCAACGGCTTCGACATGGGCGGCGCCGGCCACATCACCGCCCGCGATCCCGAGCTGGTGGACCACTTCTGGGTCAACCCGGCGGGCGTCCACTTCAGCCGGATCACCGTCTCGGACCTGATGCTGGTCAGCCACGAGGGCGAGATCGTCCAGCCGCCGGCCCACGCCAAGCCCCGGCTGAACCGCGCCGCCTTCGCCATTCATTCCGAGCTGCACAAGGCCCGCCCCGACGTCGTGGCCGCGGCCCACTCGCACTCGCTGTACGGCAAGGCGTGGTCGGCCCTGGGCCGGCTGCTCGATCCGCTGACCCAGGACTCGGCGGCGTTCTACGACGACCATTCGATCTTCGCGGAGTTCTCGGGCGTCGTGCTCGACACCAGCGAGGGCGAGAAGATCGCCGCGGCGCTGGGCCCGCGCAAGGCGGTGATCCTGCAGAACCACGGCATCCTGACCGTCGGCCAGAGCGTCGAGGCGGCGGTCTGGCGCTATCTCGCCCTGGAGAACGCCTGCCAGGTGCAGTTGCTGGCCGAGGCGGCCGGCCAGACCCGGCCCATGCCGCCCGAAGTCGCCCGCCACACCGCCGGCCAGGTCGGCAGCGAGATCGGCGGCGTCTACGCCTTCCAGCCCTACTGGGACGTGGTCAGCGAAGAAGAGCCGGACCTGTTCGACTGATGGACGCGACCAGCTTTTCGCGGCGCGGGCTGCTGGCGGCCGGCGCCGCCCTGGCCGCCTGCGCGCCGCGCAACGAGGCGGCCGGCGGGGTGCTCCGCGTGGCGACCTACAAGGGCGGCGTGCATCACCTGCTGCAGGCCGCCGGTCTCGACCAGACGCCCTACAAGGTGCAGTGGGCCGAGTTCGCCGGTGGCAACCTCATCACCGAAGCCATCGACGCCCGCGCGATCGACATCGGCTCGATGAGCGAGATCCCGCCGATCTTCGTCGCCGGCCGGCCGACCCACCTGCGGCTGGTCGCGGTGCAGAAGGGCGACGTCAACGCCCAGGTGACGCTGGTCCCGAAGGACTCGCCCATCCGCTCTCCGGCCGACCTGAAGGGCAAGCGCATCGGCTATGTGCGCGCGACCACGGCCCAGTACTTCCTTGTCCGGCTGCTGGCGGAACAGGGGCTGACCCTGGCCGACGTGGCGCCGGTCGCGCTGTCGCCGCAGGACGGCCTGTCGGCCTTCAGCCAGGGGGCGCTGGACGCCTGGGTGATCTACGGCGTGCAGGGCAATCTTGCCCGCTCGCAGTTGGGCGCCAGGGTGCTGACGACCGGGCTCGGGCGGTTGTCGGGCAACTACCTGCACGCCGCCCTCGACGAGGCGCTGGTCGATCCCCAGCGGCGCGCGGCGATCGTCGATCACCTGCAGCGGGTGCGGCGGGCCTACGACTGGGCCGACGCCAATCCCTCGCTCTGGGCCGCCGCGCAGTCCAAGGCCACCGGCGTGCCTGTCGCGGTCTACGAGCAACAGCACCGCGAGCGCAGCGCCCGCACCGAACTGGCCCCGGTCGGGGACGAAGCCGTCGTCTCGCAGCAGACCGTCGCGGACGCCTTCGCCCAGATCGGCGCGATCCCGGCAAAGGTCGACGTGAGCAAGCTGTGGACGCGAGAGCTGAATGGCGATCTCGCCAGGAAGTCTTGAATATTCATGATCTATAATATTCGCGATCTCGATAATAGATCACCTTCAAGAAAAAACAGCTAATGTACGTTGCTGTCCGCAAGCAGAGCCTGTTCAACGCCCTCATCTCAACAAGGGGCGTCAGAATGCTTTGGAAACCTGAACATCGAAATCCGCGGCCGGCGCTCCTCGCGTCGGTCGCGCTGGCCAGCGTCGTGGCCTGGTCGGGATCGGCCGCGGCGAACGACGCGGCGGCGGATGCGCCGTCGGTCGAGGAACTGATCGTCACCGCCGAACGGCGCGAGACCAACCTGCAGGAGACGCCGATCGCGATCTCCGCGTTCAGCGCCCAGACCCTGGCCGACCGCAAGATCGACACCATCCGCGACCTGGCCGGCTCGGTGCCGAACCTGTCGATCAGCCGGGTCACCATCAGCCACACGACCCAGACCTACTCCCTGCGCGGGGTCGGCGAGAGCGATCCGATCCAGGAACCGGTGCTGGCGGTCTATGTCGACGACGTCTACATCCCGCGCCAGCTCGGCTCGATGATCGAGTTCAACGACCTGGAGCGGATCGAAGTCCTGCGGGGGCCGCAAGGCACGCTCTACGGGCGCAATTCCAGCGCCGGCGCCTTGCGCATCATCACCCGCGATCCCGGCCGCGAGCTGCGGCTGAAGGGCGAGGTCGGGCTCGGCAACTTCGGCGCGGTCGACGTGCGGGCGCTGGTGGAAGGACCGATCAGCGAGACGCTGTCGGGCAGCTTCTCCTACATCCATCACAAGCGCGACGGCGTCACCGACGACCCGACGCTGGGACACGACGTCAACCGTATCAACCTGGACGCCTATCGCGGCAAGCTCCGCTGGACGCCGAACGAGCGCCTGGACGTGCTGCTGACCGTGAACGCGCTGCGGGACCGCAGCGACAGCCGATCCTATGTTCCCCTGCGCCAGCCCGGCGGCGGCTTCGACAAGAGGCTGTCGTTCTCGGAGGTCGAGCCCAAGCAGGACCTCGACCAGATCGCAGGCTCGCTGCGGATCGCCTACGACCTTTCCGACCGCCTGCAGCTCAAATCGATCAGCGCCTATGGCGGCTTCAACCTCAACCCCGTCAACTACGACAACGACGGGGAAGCCGCGCTCATCCAGAAGAACCTGATCCACTACAACGACCAGTACTACACCCAGGAACTCCAACTGAACGGCGACTACGACCGCGTCAGCTTCACGGCCGGCCTCTTCTATCTCCACGAGCGTTTCTACGTGGAGCGTGACGGCTACAGCCGCCGCAACGCCCAGAACACCGACCCGGTCACCACGCCGGGCAACTACAACTTCCTGCGCGCCCACAACGTCACCAACACCGACGCCTACGCGGTGTTCGGCGAGGCGACCTGGAGCGTGAGCGAGCGCCTGAAGCTGATCACCGGCCTGCGCTGGACCAACGAAGAGAAGACCTTCACCTTCGACAATGCGGTCCTCAACCTGGCGGGCCAGGTCGTGGCGCCGTCGATCAAGGGCCAGGCGCAGAAGATCTGGTCGGCGATCACCCCCAAGCTCTCGCTGCAGTACGCGTGGACGCCGGACATCCTGTCCTACGTCACCTATTCCAAGGGCTTCAAATCCGGCGGTTTCGACAATCGCGCCACGCGGCTCGACCTCGCCACCCTGCCCTTCGCGCCCGAGGACGTCATCAGCTACGAGGCGGGCCTGAAGAGCGAGCTGCTGGATCACCGCCTGCGCGCCAACCTTGCGGTGTTCTACAACGACTATCAGAACCTGCAGGTGGCGTTCTACGACCCCGCCTATGTCGGCAGCCGCCGCGGCAACGCCGGCCAGGCGCACAGCTACGGGGTCGAGCTCGAGACCGACGCGCGGCTCACCGAGAACCTCTCGGGCCAGTTCTCGGTCGGCTACCTGTTCGCGGTCTATGACGAGTACAAGGGCGCGGGCGGCGCCGGGGTCGACGCCGACGGCAATCGGCTGACCAACTCGCCGCGCTGGAGCCTTTCGGGCGGCCTCACCTGGGACGTGCCGATCGAGATTCCGGGCGCGCTGCGGCTGGGCGTCAACGCCCAGTACCAGACCAAGACCTATTCGAACGCCATCCCCTCGCCCGGCGGCCAGCACACGATCCCGGCCCAGGGCTTCCTCAACGCGGTGGCGACCTGGACCTCGCCCGATCCGCATTGGTCGCTGGTGCTGTCGGGCCGCAACCTGCTGGACTCCGACAAGCCGGTGAGCGCCACCTACACGCCGAGCACCGGGGTCTACTACCAGAACTTCCCCGACCCGCGGACCGTCCTGCTGACGCTGAGGTACGCCCTGTGACCACCAACCTTCCCCGCCTCCGGGCCTTCGTCTCCGACATCGCCACCCTCCTGGACGCCACGGCGGAGGAGGCGTCGATCCTGGAGGCGGGGAAGACCCTGCTCGCCGATCTCGTCGCGCACGACGACTGGCTGCCCGACGCCTTCGCCCAGCCGAATCCCGAGCGCTACAGCCAGCACCTCCTGCACTGCGACAGCCGCCAGCGCTTCTCGATCGTCAGCTTCGTCTGGGGGCCCGGCCAGTCCACGCCGGTACACGACCACACGGTCTGGGGCCTGGTCGGCGTGCTGCGCGGCGCGGAAATCTCGCAGGCGTTCCAGCAGGACGGCGAACGGCTGGAGCCCCACGGTCCGCCGCATCGCCTGGAACCTGGCCAGGTCGAGGCGGTGTCGCCGACGATCGGCGACATCCATCAGGTCTCCAACGCCTTCGACGACCGCGTCTCGATCAGCATCCACGTCTACGGCGCGAACATCGGCGCGGTGCGGCGCGCGACCTATGACGCCGCGGGGCGGCCGAAGCCCTTCATCTCCGGATACTCCAACACCGTGCTGCCCAATCTCTGGGACGCCTCCAAGAGCCTCTGATCCATGATTTCCGAAACCGCGCCCGCCGATGTTCGCCTGGATTGGATCGCTCGCCGCGAGGTGGCGCTGATCGACCTGCGCGAGGAGGACCCGTTCGCCAAGGATCACCCGTTGTTCGCCGCCCAACTTCCGCTCAGCCGGCTGGAACTGGAGATCCTCGACCGCGTGCCGCGCCGCTCGACCAGGATCGTGCTCTACGACAACGACGAGGGCCTGGTTCCCAGGGCCGCCGAACGGCTGCGGAAGCTCGGCTACACCCAGGTTTCGGCACTCGCCGGCGGCCTGGAGGGCTGGCGGCAGGCGGGCTACGAACTCTTCCAGGACGTCAATTCCGCCAGCAAGGCCTTCGGCGAGCTGGTGGAGAGCCGGCGCCATACGCCCTCGGTGCCCGCCCCCGAGGCCAAGGCCCTGATCGAGCAGGAGCAGAACCTCGTCGTGCTCGACGCGCGCCGGTTCGAGGAATACCAGACGATGAGCATCCCGCGCGGCGTCAGCGTGCCGGGCGCCGAGCTCGTCCTGCGGGCCCGCGAGATCGCCCCCGATCCCTCCACGACCATCATCGTCAATTGCGCCGGCCGCACCCGCAGCATCATCGGCGCCCAGTCGCTGATCAACGCCGGGCTGCCGAACCGCATCTTCGCCCTGCGCAACGGCACCATCGGCTGGACGCTCGCGGGCCAGAACCTGGAGCATGGCCGGGACGGCCGCTTCCCCGAGGTCTCGGCCGACCGCGAGGCCGAGGCCCGCGCCGCGGCGCGCGCGGTGTCCTATCGCGCAGGGGTGAAGCACCTCGACCCGCGCGGGCTGGAGATCCTGGCGCGGGATCCGGCCCGCACCCTCTATCGCTTCGACGTGCGCACCCCGGACGAATACGCTGCGGGCCACATCCCCGGCTTCCGCAGCGCGCCGGGCGGGCAGTTGGTTCAGGAGACCGACGTCTTCGCCCCGGTCCGCGGCGCCCGCATCGTGCTGGCCGACGACAAGGGCGCCCGCGCCGAGATGAGCGCCTCCTGGCTCGCCCAGATGGGCTGGGAGGTCTATGTCCTCGACGGCGGTTTCGACGTCGATCTCGAACCTCGCCCCTGGCGTCCGACCCTGCCGCCGCTTCCCGACGTCTCGACGATCTCGGCCGGCGACCTGCAGGCCAGGCTCGAGCGCCAGGACGTCACCGTGCTCGACCTCGCGCCGAGCCCCGCCCACCGCCGCGGCCACATTCCCGGCGCCTGGTTCGTCATCCGCAGCCGCCTGAGGGACGCCCTCGCCCGACTGCCGCAGGATCGCGACTTCGTCCTCACCTCGCCGGACGGCGCCCTCGCCCGCCTCGCGGCGGAAGACCTGGCCGAGCTGACGGGACGAGCGCCGCTGGTGCTCGAAGGCGGGACCGCGGCCTGGACGGCGGCCCGCCTGCCGCTTGAGGAAGGCCTCGTCCGGGCCGCCAGCGAACCCGAGGACGTCTATCGCCGCCCGTACGAGGGCACCGACAACGCCGCCGAAGCCATGCAGGCCTATCTCGACTGGGAGTTCGGCCTCGTCGACCAACTGGCGCGCGACGGCGCGCACGGCTTCTACGTGATCTGAGGTCAGCCATGTCGCTCACGCTCTATTTCGCCGCCGGCTCATGCTCCCTGCCCGCGCTCGCCGGTCTGGAAGAGGCCGGCGCCAGCTTCGATGCGGTGCGGCTGGTGCTGGCCGAGGGGGACCAGCGCTCGCCGGAATACCTCGCGATCCATCCGCGAGGCCGGGTGCCGGCCCTGGCCGTGGACGGCCATGCGATCGGCGAGAACGCAGCGGTCCTCACCCTGATCGCCCAGCAGTTCCCGGCCGCCCGCCTGCTGCCGAGCGCCGACCTGATTGCCGTGGGCCGCGCCTACGAGCTGATCGGCTGGTTCTCCAGCTCGGTGCATGTCTCGTTCGCCCAGGTCTTCCGCCCCGAGCGCTTCACCCGCGACGAGAGCGCGTGGCCGGCGTTGCGGGCCGGCGGCCGCGAGAACGTCCTGGCCGCCTTCGCCGAGCTGGAGCAACGCCTGGGGCACGGCGCGCCGTGGATCCTCGGCGAAGCCTTCAGCCTGCTCGATCCCTACGCCCTGGTCTTCCACCGCTGGGCGCCGCGCCTGGAGATCGAGATCGCCGACTATCCCGCCTTCAGCGACCATGCCCGCCGCACGGCCGCCCGTCCGTCGGTGGCCCGGGCCCTGGCGCGCGAGAGCTCGCCCGACCGGCTGCTGGTCGGCGCCTGACTTCAGCGCCGCTGATAGGCCCGATGAGAACAATTCGTTCTCCGCTTCCAATTCCCAGCCGTAGACTTGGAATTGAAACGACCTGATCGGAGAGCGGCATGCCCGTCGAGTTCATCGGCTATATCGGCGCCAACCATTCATCGGAAATCCACCCGCCCAAGGGTCCCGTGCTCGACACCGACTATGTCGAGAAAGTCGCCAAGGCTCATGACGCCGGCGGCTTCGACCGGGCCCTGGTGGCGTTCGGCTCGACCTCGCCCGAGAGCATCGGGATCGTCCAGCACGCGGCCAGCGTCACCGAGCGCCTCGGCTTCATGATCGCCCATCGGCCCGGCTTCACCGCGCCGACCATCGCCGCGCGCCAGCTCGCCACCCTCGACCACTTCAGCAAGGGCCGGATCGCGGTGCACATCATCACCGGCGGCTCCGACGACGAGATGAAGAAGGACGGCGACCACCTCACCAAGGCCGAGCGCTACGCCCGCACCAGCGAGTACCTCGACATCGTCCGCCAGGAATGGACCAGCGACAAGCCGTTCGACTACCAGGGCGACTACTACAACGTCGTGCAGGCGTTCGGGGCGGTCAAACCGCTGCAGAAGCCGCAGATCCCGGTCTATTTCGGCGGATCCTCCGACGAGGCGATCCCCGTCGCCGGCAAGCACGCCGACATCTTCGCCCTCTGGGGCGAGACCCAGGCCCAGGTCCGCGAGACCATCGCCCGGGTGCGCGCGGCCGCCGCCAGGCACGGCCGCCAGGTGCGCTTCTCCCTTTCGCTGCGGCCGGTCATCGCCGACACCGAGGAAGCGGCCTGGAAGCGGGCCGACGACATCGTCGCCCGCACGATCGAGCTGCGGAAGGCGGCCGGCCTGCAGACCGAAGGCCACGCCCCGCCCAATGTCGGCGCCCAGCGCCTGTTGCAGGCCGCGGCCCAGGGCCATCGGGTGGACAAGCGGCTGTGGACCGGCGTCGCCGCCGTCACCGGGGCCTCGGGCAACTCGACCGGCCTGGTCGGCACGCCCGAACAGGTGGCCGAAGGCCTGCTGGACTATTACGACCTGGGCGTCTCGACCTTCCTGATCCGCGGCTTCGACCCGCTGGACGACGCCGTCGCCTATGGCCGCGACCTGATCCCGCTGGTGCGCGAGCTCGTCGCCGAGCGCGACGCCCGCCCCAACGTCGCCGCCGGTTAGGAGAAGATCGATGGCCGATGGCAGCGCTCAGGCCACCCAGGCGACAGACGCCTGCGACGTCGTCCGCCTCTGGCCGCCGGTCGACGAGGTGGTGTTCCGCGACGGCCTGGCGAAACTCGCCTCCGGCGTCGCCATCGTCGCGTGCACGACGCCGGCAGGCCCTCGCGGCCTGCTGGTGAGTTCGCTCACCGGCCTTTCCAGCGATCCGCCCAGGATCCTGTTCTGCGTGCGCAAGGCGGCCGGCGCCCATCAGGCGCTGCTTCAGGCCGAAGCCGTCAGCCTCGCCGTCCTGGCCGCGGACGACACCCTTGAAGCCGAGCGCTTCTCCCGGTCGGACCTGGCCGCGGAAAGGTTCGATCCGGAAAGCTGGTCCCTGGCGGCGCAATCGCCGCCGGAATACGGCCCGGCCATGGTCTCGCTGTCGGGCCCGATCTGCTGCCGGATCGACGCGGCCAGCCACACCATCTTCATCCTGGACGTCAGCAGCGCCCGCGCCCGGCAGGGCGACCCACTCGTCTATTTCGAGCGCGGCTTCCGCGAACTGGCGTAGCCTCCCCCCTCTCCTGCTCGTTCAGGCTGGAGAGGGGGAATTTTCGCGGCTACTCGGCGGCCGCGCGCGCCTGCAGGTTTCGCACGGCCTCGAGCACGGGCTCCGCCTCGGCGCGCACCAGCCAGTCGGGGCTGACCTCGGCGAAGCGCACGACACGATCCTGGCCGATCACCACGACCGCCGGCTGCGGCAGCTCCCAGGTCCCGAGCCCGGTCGTATCGCCGATGAACGAGCCCTTGGCCCGCGCCGCGGCCTTCGCAGCTTCGTCCGGCTCGTACAGAATCCCGAACCGCCGTCCGAGCGCGTTGCCGTCCGACGCCACGCGGAAGTCGAAGCCGTGCCGGCGCTTGATCTCCACCAGCTTCTCCGGGACCTGCGGGCTGACCGCGACCAGTTGCGCCCCCAGCGCCGCCAGCCCCGGCGCCAGGCGTTCCTGGTAGTACGGCAAGGCGATGTTGCAGGCCGGGCAGCCGGCGAAACGGAAGAACACCAGGACCAGCGGCCCCCGCCCCAGCAGGCCGTCCAGGGTCAGCGTCCCGCCGTCCACCTCGCGCAGCTCGAACTCGGCGACGACGTCGCCGGCCTTCACCCAGCGGCTCGGATCAGCCTGGTCGACCAGCCTTTGGCGCTGGTCGATATTGGCCTGCAGGGCGGCCGGCTCCCATGTTCGCTTGCGCTCCTCGTGCAGCGCCGCCAGGCGTGCTCTGAGACTGTGGTGCTGGGCCATCGGGTGCTCCTTTCGAGCCACAGGGAAGTCGTCGGCTCATCGGCGCCGCGGCCCGGCCTCGGCCAGGCTGCGGGCGCGGGCGAAGATCTCGCCCATCCGCCAATGCTGGTTCTCGTAGACATCGGCCCACTCGCCCCAACCGGACTCGCGCCGGTACTGGCCAAGCAGGTGAAGGACGTCGGCCGGATCGACGGGCCGGGGCTGCTCGCAGTCCGGATCCACGTAGAGCGCGTCGGCCGGGCAGTAGAGCTCGCACAGGAAGCAGGTCTGGCAGTCGTCCTGCCGGGCGATCACCGGCCGCCCCGAGGGACCGGGCTCGAAGACGTTGCGGGGGCAAACCGCGACGCAGGCGCCGCACGGCTCGCAGCGATCCTCGATCAGCAACTCGATCATCGCGCCGCCTCCAGCACGGGCGCCGGCGCCTCGAAGCGGGTCCAGACCGCGTCCAGACCGCCGGACCGCTGGCGCGTCGCCAGGCGGGGGTCGCTGAGCGGAGCGTCGGTCCGCTGGTGCATCCCGCGGCTCTCGGTCCGCGCCAGGGCCGAGGCCTTGCTCCAGCGCGCGGCTGCGAGCATCCCCGCCGCCTCGCGCAGCCGCAGACGCTCCCCGCCCTGCGCCGCGGCGTGGGCGATCAGTTCGGCGAAGGCGCCGTCCAGGCGTTCCAGCGAGTCCGCCAGGCCGTCCCCCGACCGGAACATGTTCCGGTCGATGGCGCCCATGTGCTCGCGCGCCAGGCCGACCGCGGCGCGGACATCGAAGCTGCGCGCGCCCCTGGCCGGCCGCATTCCCGCACGGCCGGCGGAATAGGCGACCCGCTGGGCGCCGCGTCCGTCACGCAACGCCCGCGCGGCCGCGGCCGCCCCGGCCCATTGACCGGACGACAAGGCCCAGGCCGAGTTCTGGTTGCCGCCGCCGGAGGTCGCGCCGGCGATGAGTTCCCGGGTCGCCGCGTCGCCGGCGGCATAGAGGCCGTCCGTCCGGGTCTGACAGTCCTCGTCCTTCAGGCGCAGGCCGCCGATCCCGCGCACCGTCCCCTCGGCCCGCAGCGTCACCTCGAAGCGATCGGTGTACGGATCGATCCCCTGGCGGGCGAAGGTCAGCACGAAGTTCGGCTGCACCTGGGGCATGCGCTCGCGGATGTCGTGCGGCGCCCGGTCGAGGCGGCAATAGACGCGGCCCTTCAGCAGCGCCTCGCCCAGGGCCCGGTTCATGTCCGGTCCCGGACGCACGTCCAGCTCCCGGTCGTCCTCGTCGAAATAGCGGCCGAAGCTGTAGGCCATCGACCGCGTCATGGTCGTGCCGGCCGGCGCCACGGTGTAGTAGTTGGTGAACTCCATGCCCGAGAGGTCGGCCCCGGCCTCGGCCGCCATCAGCAACCCCTCGCCCGTATTGTTGGCCGAGCCCAGCAGGTGCGAGGCGAAGGCGCAGCCCCCCGTCGCCATCACCACGGCCCCCGCACGCACTGTCCAGTCCCGGCTTTCCTGGCGGCGGCGCCCCGCCGCGCCGGCTGCCGACCCGTCGTGATGGGTCAGCAGTTCCAGCGCCGGGCTCTGATCGAGGACCGTCACGCCCAGGTGTTCGACCAGGCCGCGCATGGCGCGCATGTATTCGGGGCCGCGAAGGCCGCGGTATTGGACCTCTCCCCGCTCATCGACCGAGAACCGGTAATAGGGCGCCAAGGTCGGCAGGCTGCGCCAGGTCATGTCCAGGATCCTGGCCATCCAGGCCGGATCGGAGAGCCCGAAGCCCCGCGCATGGCGCTCGGCGATCGCCTGCTCGCGGCCTGCCGGCGGCTCGGGCGGGACCCACCAGTGCGACGGGCCGGCCGTGGCGGTGACCCCGCTCGTTCCGCAATATCCCTTTTCGGCCAGCACGACCGAGGCGCCTGCACGCGCCGCCGCGGCCGCCGCCCAGCATCCAGCCAGACCGCCGCCGATCACCAGCACGTCCGTCTCGAGGCTGAGGGGCTCGTTCACGTCGCCACCGCTCCGTTGAACGAGGCGTCGAACGCAGCCCCGACATCCGGCTTGGCCTTGATCTCGCCGGCGGCCTGGAAGACCCCGAGCACCTCGCGGAGCTCGTCGATCACCGCGGTGTCGATCGGGACCGGCTGGCCGCGCGTATTGGCCACGGTGTAGGCGGCGATCGGCAGTTCGAGGCCGGTCTCCTTGGCCAGGACCCTGGCGTACTCGTCCTTGTGGTCTCCCACCCAGCGCTTGGCCGTGGCCAGGCGGCGCAGGAAGTCGTCCAGCTCGGCGCGCTTGCCGGCGATCGCACGCGCTCCGGCGACTTCGAAGCCGTAGCCGCTGAGCAGTCCGCGCCCGTCGGTGAGCACCCGCGCCTGGTCATGCGCGATCGCCAGCGCGACGTAGGATCCCCACGTCACCCACGCATCCACCGCGCCCGTCGAGAACGCCGCCTTCGCATCGCCCGGGGCCAGGAACACCAGGTCGATGTCGCTGCGTTTCAGCCCCTCGCGCTGCAGGACCCTGAGCAGCAGGTAGTGGCCGATGGATCCCCTGCCCGTGGCCACACGCCGCCCTTTGAGCTGGGCCCCGGACTGGATGGGTGAATCGCCCCGGACCAGGACCGCCGTCGATCCGCCGCCGCCGGCCGCGCGCGAGACCTGCACCGCCTTGATCGGCGCGCCGCCGGCATAGGCGAACAGGAAGGGGGCGTCGCCCACCGCTCCGAGATCGACCGCCCCCGCCCCCAGCGCCTCCAGCAGGTGCTGCGCGGCCGGGAACTCGCTCCACTCGACCCGATAGGGCGCGCCTTCGAGCACGCCGGAGGCGAGGACCAGCGCCTTGGCCCCGCCCTTCTGGCTGCCGACCTTGAGTACCGGCCCCGGCCCGCCCGCGGGCGAGCAGCCGGGAAGCACGGCCGCGAGCGTCAGCCCGGTCCCCAGGCGAAGCATGTCCCTGCGATGCATGCGGCCCTCCATCAGAAGCGCCGCTCGATGCGGGCGTAGTAGTAGCCGCCGGTGATGCCGAAGGGCGAGAAGCTGCCGAACTGGCCGGCGCCCGTGTCCGGGTTCAGCAGGCCGATCTTGTCCGGATGCTGGTCGAACAGGTTGTTGGCCCCGACGCCGACGGTCGTGTTCGCGTCGAAATCGAAGGCGACGTCGAGGTCGGCGACCCACTTGGCGCTGAACGTCCGGTCGTTGACGGGTTGCGCGCCGGCCTCGGTGTATTCGCCGTAGCGAGTCTCGCGCAGGCTCACCTTCCAGCGATCGAGGCTCCAGATCGCCGACAGCGAGAGCTTGTCGCGGGGCGTGCCGACCGTGAGATCCGCCTGCTTCTGCCGATCGAAGAGCGCGTAGCCGAGGCTGGCCAGCACCGTGGGCGTCGGCTTGATGCCGGTGATCTCGGTCTTGTTCCAGGCATAGGCGGCCGACAGCCGCAGGTCGCCCAGATCGCCCAGGCCAAACCCGTACTCGGCGACTGCATCGACGCCGCGCGTCCGGGTGTTCACCGCATTGGTGTAGTAGGAGACCGAGAGGTCCCGCTGCAGGCCGTTGGTCTCCAGGATCGCGCCCACGACCGGGCCGCGGATCACCCCGGTGTCGACGATCCGGTCCTCGATCTCGATCTGATAGGCGTCGATGGTGAACCGCAGGCGCGGCGCCGGCTGGGCGGTGAAGCCGACGCTGTAGTTGACCGACGTCTCCGGCTCCAGCGGCTCGGCGCCCAGGGCCAGCGCGGCCGGGTGGAAGGTCGGCAGCACCTTGGTCGGCGACGAGACGAAGGGCATTCCGGGCAGGCAGTTGGCGACCACCCCGGCCGGCGGCGGGCACTGGATGCTGCTGAAGGTCGAGGACGCGAAGATGGTCTGGGCCAGGGACGGCGCGCGGAACCCGTTCGAGATCGTGGCGCGCACGGCGTAGCCGGGCGCGAACTCCCAGCGTGTCGCGAGCTTGCCGCTGACCGTCGAACCGACGCCGCCGGAATAGTATTCGGCCCGCGCCGCCGCGCCCACGTACCAGCCGTCGGTGATGTCGGCGCCGACGTCGACATAGGCGGCGTAGCTGTTGCGGCTGATCTTGCCGGCGTCGTCCGGAGTGGTCCCGGCGTAGGACGACAGCCCCGGCGTCGGCGGACGCCCGGCGAACGGCTGCCCGGCCGGGATCACGTAGTCGCCGATGACGTAGGACGCCTCGTCGCCGGCATAGATCTCGAACTGCTCGAAGCGGTGCTCGAGGCCGAGCGCCAGGGTCAGCGGGCTGGCGAAACCCACGTCATACTCGCGCGCGACGTCGAAGTTCGTCGTGGCCTGATCGAACACGTGGGTCGAGAGGTGGAAATAGGTCGGACTGGCCGGGCCGAGCGTCGCATTGATGGTGTTCTGGCCGTCGAGCTGGGCGTTGTCGTGCGCCACCGTGGTCGACAGGTCCCAGCGCCAGTCGCCGCGCTCGCCCTTGGCCCCGAACGCGACCTGGGTGTCGAGCTGGAAGATCCGGCGCAGGGCGTTGAAGCCCAGCGGATAGACCTCGGGCAGCGACGTGGTGGTGTTCGGCCGGGTGATGTTGTTGGGCAGGAAGCTGCCGGTGTTCTTCTTGGAACTGCGGTGGCTCAGCGTCCCGAAGGCGTAGAGCGTCAGGTCGTCGGACACCGGCAGTTCGGCGTTCGCCGAGGTGGCGATGATGTCCTCCTCGCCCGGCCCGTAGCTCTGCCCCCAGAAGTAGCGATCCACGCTCGCGTCGCGGGGATCGGCCGCCCCGCCCGGCAGGGCCGGATAGATGTACCTGGCCTGTGACGGGATCCCCCGCGAGGCGGCGCGGCTGTTCTTCCAGTTCACGCCGAAGTCGATGAAGCCGTCCTGGCCCAGCTTCCGGGCATAGGTCGCCGAGGCGCTGACGCTCTCGCCGTCGCCCAGATAGTTGCGGCCGGCGTTGACCCCGAACGAGCCGCCCTGGTCCTCGCTCTTGAGGATGATGTTCACCACCCCGGCGATGGCGTCCGAGCCGTACTGGGCGGCCGCGCCGTCCCGCAATACCTCGATCCGCGCGATCGAGGCCGAGGGAATGAGGTCGAGGTCCACCGGCACGCCGCCGCGCCCGACCCGCGCCAGGTTGTTGATCAGCGCCGTGGTGTGGCGCCGCTTGCCGTTGACCAGGAACAGCGCTTGGTCGCCGTTCAGCCCGCGCAGGGTCACGGCGCGCACCGTCCAGGAGGTGCCGCCGCCGTTGATGCCGGGAAGGTTGAAGGAGGGCAGCAGGGTGTTCAGCGTCTCCTTCAGCCCGACCTTGCCGGTGTCGGAGAGCTGCTCGGCCGAGACCACGTCGATCGGGGCCGGGCTGTCGAGGATCGTCCGGGCCTGCCCCCGCAGGCCGGTCACCACCAGTTCGGCGACCGCATCGTCGGCGGCGTCGACCCCGGCCTGGGATGCGTTGGCGGCGACGGACTGCGCCAGCGCCGGTGTCGAGACGAATGCCGCCGATGCGACCAGGGCGGCGCGAGTAAGACGTTTGGACATGAGGACTCCGGCGGCGCCGATGGCCGCCTGTTGTTTTTCTTGTGGAGGGCGCCGACCCCGCCGGCGCCCGAGGTCTCGACGCCGGATCAGGCGCTCGGGCGGACGCGGTGCGGAATGTCGTCGCTGGCGATCAGCACGCGCTCCATCACCCGGGGGAAATCCCCATAGTCGCGGACGGCGAAATGCAGGCCGGCGCGATTGTCCCAGAAGGCCACCGAGTTCTTCCGCCAGCGGAAGCGGGCGTGATACTCGGGCCGCTTCACCTCCTCGTAGAGGCGCGCCAGCAGGGCGTCGCTCTCGGCCTTGTCCAGGTCGACGATCCGCGGCTTCAGGCCGAAGTTGATCCAGAAGATGTCTTCACCCGTCTCGGGGTGGGTGCGGACGATCGGATGGGCGACCAGGGGATAGTTCACGCCCGAGCGGCGCAGGGCGTCCTGGTAGTCGTGAATGACATAGAGGTCGTCGATCCGCGCCTTCAGGTCCTCGGGCAGGCCCCGGTAGATCGCCGCCCCGTCGGCCCAGATGGTGTCGCCGCCCACCTCAGGAATGGTCACCGCCCGCAGGACGGCGCCGAACGACGGATCGATCCGCCAGCTCGTGTCGGTGTGCCAATGGCTCTCGCCGTTGGCGACATACTTCTTGAAGTTCTCGGCCGCGATCGGCTGGACCACGCGATGGGTCTCCACCCCGCCGGTCGGATGGGCGTAGAGCTCGCCGAAGTTCAGGGCGAAGGCGACCTGCTGGTCACGGGTGATGTCCTGGTCGCGGAAGAACAGCACCTTGTGCTTCAGAAGCAGGCCGCGAAGCGTATCGCGCAACTGCGCCGTCAGCGGCTGGGTCAGATCCACCCCGCCGATCTCGGCGCCGATGGTCGGGTTCAGGCGCTCGACGGTCAGCGATAGGTCACGGGCTTCAAGAACGGCGGAGCTCATCGAGGCTCTCCCTGTTGATGGACGCCCATCACAGGAACAACAGGTCACCCGACGCCGCGATCAACAATTTCTGCCGAACTGAAGAGATTTTTGTATATCCAAATCAACAATATAACTCATGAGTCGAAATTATGAGGCGGCGTAACCATTGCTCATACGCGCGATGAGAAGAACTCATATGCGAACGCCTGGCTCATAAACCCCAACACTACTGCGGCGCGGCGGCCACATCTGGCGGTGCATGCAGCAAACCGAGCCGGTCAGGTAGAAATTCTGCGTTCCATCCGCCCGCGCCGAGCGCCGATGCCAAGACCTTCATTTCGGAGGTCGTCGCGTGGGGCTCAGCCGTCGTCGTTTCATCAGCAGGCTCGCCGCCAGCGGCGGCTACGGGGCGGCCTATGCCGGAATGCAGGCCTTGGGCCTCCTGTCCGCCACGCCGGCCCAGGCCGCGCCCCGGCTGCCTGCGGCCCACGGGGCGGGCCGACGGGTGACCGTGCTGGGAGCCGGCGTCGCCGGCCTCGTCGCCGCCTATCAACTTGAGAAGGCCGGCTTCGCGGTCACCGTGCTGGAGGCGCGAGACCGGGTCGGCGGGCGCACCTGGACCATAAGGAACGGCGACAAGGTGCAGTTGGGCGGCGAGGCCGACCAGACCGCCAGGCTGTCCGAGGGGCTCTACTTCAATGCCGGCCCGGCCCGTATTCCAAGCCACCACCAGGGCGTCCTGGGCTACTGCAAGGCGCTGGGCGTCCCGCTGGAAGTCGAGGTGAACGCCAGCCGCAGCGCCCTGCTCCAGTCGGACGCCGCGTTCGCCGGCCGCCCCGTCCAGCAGCGCCAGGTGGTCAACGACCTGCGGGGCCAGATCTCGGAGCTGCTGGCCAAGGCGACCGATCGCGGCGCCCTGGACGCCGATCTCACGGGCGACGACCGCGAACGCCTGCTCGCCTTCCTCAAGCTCTATGGCGACCTGCAGCCCGACCTCGCCTACCGCGGGTCCGAGCGCTCGGGCTATGTCGCCCCTCCGGGCGCGGGCGACGAGGCCGGGACGCGTCGCCAGCCGCTGGACCTGCGCGAACTGCTGCGCAGCGACTCCACGCCGAACGTCCTCTTCGAAGACAACATCCTCATGCAGGCGACGATGTTCCAGCCGGTCGGCGGCATGGACCGGCTGCCGCGCGCCCTGGCGGCCGCCCTCAAGGGCCAGGTCCGCCTGAACGCCGAGGTGCTCGAGATCAGCCAGTCGCCCGACGCGGCCCAGGTGACCTGGCGCGATCGCCGTTCAGGCGCGGTCCGCACCGCCCGTTCCGACTACCTGGTCGTCACCCTGCCGCTCAGCGTCCTCTCCGGGGTGAAGACCGACTTCGCGCCCGCCTTCAAGGCCGCGATCGCCGGCGCCGTGCAGGATCATGCGGCCAAGGTCGCCTTCGACGCGCCGCGCTTCTGGGAGGCCGAGCAGATCTATGGCGGCCTGTCGTTCCCCAGCGGCGGCACCGGGGCGGTCTGGTATCCGAGCAACGATTTCAACGCCCCGCGCGGCCTGCTGGTCGCGGCCTACATGGTGTCGAAGCTCGCCGCCGCGTTCCAGGCCAGGCCGCTGGACGAACAGGCGTCCCTGGCCCGCGCCGCCGTCGAGCGGCTGCATCCCGGTCAGGGCGCGAAGCTCACCGCCCCGATCATCGTCGACTGGAACAAGGTCCCGTTCAACCGGGGCCCCTGGCTGCACTGGAACGCCGACGGCAACGACCCGGCGGCCTATCGAGTGCTCCTGGAGCCGCAAGGGCGCATCCACCTCAGCGGCGCCCATCTGAGCCATCTGCCGAGTTGGCAGGAAGGCGCCGTCGCCGCGGCTCATCGCACGACGGCCTTGCTGGCCGAGCAGGTTCGAGCCGAAAGCCTGACCCGGCGAAGCTGATGGCGCTCCGCCGGGCCAGTCGGGGTCAGAAGCGCTTCGTCACCTGGATCCCGAAGGTCCGGGGCTCGTTGACGAAGGCGGTCAGGTTGTTGAAGTCGATCGCGCCGATGACGTTCGCCTCGTCCGTGATGTTGCGGACGTAGAGCGCCGCTTCCAGGCCAAGCTCCGGCGCACGCCAGCCCGCGCGGGCGCCGCCCTCGAAGGAAGTGTCCTGCATGAACTCGACCGACTCGTAGAGGAACAGGTTGAAGTTCTTCTGCATGACCCAGTCGGTCGAGGCGAACAACTGCGCCCCGTTGGCCAGGGTGTGCACCCAGTCCAGCGTGATGTTGGCGGTGTATTCGGGCGCCTGCGGGAACGGGTTGCCGTTGATCCTGGCGCGGCGGGTCGTGCCGACGTCAACGATCGGGTCGGTGACCGTGCAGTTGGCGCCGCAGAACGCCACCAGCAGGTCGCTGTCCTTGATCTCGGTGTGGTTCCAGGCGAAGCCGCCGGTCAGGGTCACGCCCGCGCCCAGATAGACGTCGCCGTCGATTTCGACGCCGTAGCCCTCGCCCTTGTCGGCGTTGATCAGTTGGTTGAAGTTGCCCTCGCCGCCGATGGCGGTGAACTGCGGGTCGGTGACCTCGTAGTAGTAGGCGGTGGCGTTCAGGTGCGCCCGGCGCTCCCACAGCCGGGCCTTGAAGCCGGCTTCGTAGGACATCACCGTTTCCGAATTGGCGGTCGTCACCACGTTCGAGGTGGCGATCCGGCCCTGGATCGACGGACCGCGATAGCCGTTGGCCACGCGCGCGAACAGGTTCAGGTCGTCATTGACCGCATAGAGCGCGCTGACGTCCCAGCTCACCTGCTCGTCGCCGACCTGCTTGGTCACGTCCAGCGGCGCGCCCAGGGTGCGCTGGCCGCGGAAGTCACGGCTGTCGTCGGTGTAGCGCAGGCCGGCCGTCAGCTTCAGGGCGTCGGTGACCTGATAGTGGCCCTGGCCGAACACCGACCAGGAGTCCGACTCCTGCACGATGTCGGTGACGATGGTCGGCGCAAGGCCGCCGGTGCCGTTGAAGGTGGCCGAGATCAGGTTGAAGCGCTCTTCCCAGTAGAAGGCGCCGACCTGCCAGCCGAACCGCCCGTCGCCGTTCGAGGCCAGGCGCAGCTCGTAGGTGTCCTGCCGCAGGTCGCTGTCCAGGGTGCCGGTCTCGGAGTTGAACGGCGTCTTCCAGGGCGCGTCGGCCGGGGCCGAGGCCACGCCGCCGTCGATGTCGCCGTCGCCCGCCGAGGCGCCCCAGTAGCGCCCGACCACGCCGGTCAGGGTCGCGGGGCCGAAGTCGTAGGCCACCTGCAGCGAACCCGAGCGGGTTTCCTGCTTCTGGAAGTTGTTGCGGCCGCCGTCGTAGTAGACGCGCTCGCGGTTGAAGTTGGCGTTCAGCTCGTTGGAGCCCTTGGTCAGCACGTTGGCGCGGTTCATCGTGCCGGTGCCTTCGTAGTCGCGGGCCTGCAGGGTCAGCAGGGCCGACAGGCGGTCGGTCGGCTGCCAGGCGACGTGGACGCGGCCGGCGCGATCGTCAAAATTGCCCAGGTCCTTGCCGTTCAGATCGGCGAAGGCGGGGCTGTACATGTTGTCGATCCAGTCGTCGCGATGGTTCCACAGGCCGGCGATCCGCACCTGCAGGGTGTCGTTGACCGGGATGGTCACGCCGGTCTCGGCGCGCACCGCGCCCAGGTTGCCGACGGCCAGCGAGCCGAAGCCGGTGAAGTCGTTGGTCGGCTTGACGGTGTCGATCTTGACCACGCCGGCCGGGGTGTTGCGGCCGAACAGCGTGCCCTGCGGCCCGCGCAGCACTTCCAGTTGCTGGACGTCGAACAGCGGGAAGCCCTTCAGGAAGACGTTCTCCAGCACCATGTCGTCGAGCACGACCGAGACCGGCTGCGAGGCGTTGAAGTCGAAGTCCACGTTGCCGAGGCCGCGGATATAGAAGCGCGGGGCGTAGCGGCCGTTGGAGCTTTCGACCTGCAGGCTGGGCACGCGGGCCGACATCGACAGGATGTCGCCGCCGCCGGCGGCCACTTCGGCCAGCTTCTGTTCGTTCACCGCGGTGACCGCGAACGGCACGTCGCGGATGTTCTCGCTGCGGCGCTGGGCCGTGACGACGACGTCCTCGACGGTGAAGGCGGCGTCGCCCGCCGACTGGGCGAGCGCGGGCGTGGAGACGAGAAGAGCCAGGCCGCTGACCGAGCAGGCCAGCGCGCCGAAACGACGTGACATGAGTTTATCCCCGAGGAGTAGATATCGGCGCCGCCCTACGTTGCAGCGCACCCAAGCGCCAATACAAAACGGCGTTCGGCTGGTGAAATTTTCAAGACGTGGCCGCAATCACGCATTGCGACCTGCGGACGCACGTTGCGCGACCGCCGAAATGGTGAAATCAGGCCCCGTGCCCCACGATCATCCCCTCACCGACCGTCGCCGGCTCCTTCAGGGGGCCGCCGGCCTCGCCGCTGCGCCTTTCCTCACCGGATTCACCTCGCCGATCGTCGGGCGCGTCCTGGCCATGGCGGACCTGCATTCGGCCTATGAGCGGACCGGGCAGTTGCTCGCCGCCCTGGAGGCGGAGGTGGCCGCCCACAGGGTCCCGCATGTCATCGCCGTCGACGGCGACGTCTTCGAGCACGGCAATGTCGCCGCGGTGCGGTCGAACGGCGCCATCGACTGGGCCTTCCTGGGCGAGCTGCCGAAGCTCGCGCCCACGATCGTCAACCTGGGCAACCACGACAACGACATCACCCCGGACCTGGCCGACGTCGTCGCCCGCCTGCGCGGCCTGGGCGTCACCGTGATCAGCACCATCGTCGATGCGCGAACCGGGGCGCCCTACGCCGCGGCCAGCGCCGACCTGCCGCTGGGGCGCCGGACGCTGCGGGTCGTGGGCGTGGCCACGGATTCGCTCAACACCTATCCCGCCGCCAGCCGGCCCGATCTCAACATCCCCGTCCCGGGCGAGTGGGCGCGGGCCAACCTCGCCGCGGCCCTGTCCGGCGCCGACCTGGCGATGGTGATGAGCCATGCCGGCGTCGCGCCCGACCGCGAGATCCTGCCCCTGCTGCCCGACGGAACGCTGATGATCGGCGGCCACAACCACCTGCTGTTCCAGCACCGCCAGGGCCGCAGCCTCTATCTGCACACCGGCTCGTGGAGCAACGCCTACACCGCGGTCACCTTGCGGGCGAGCGGGCCGGCCGAGGCGCTCTCCAAGCCGATCGCGCTGGACGCATCGCCCTCGCCTCGCCTGGCCGCGCTGATCCCTGCCGTCCTCGCGCAGTCGGTCACCGAACAGGAGCGCGCCCTTCTGGGCGTCTCGCCCCGCGCGCTGCCGCTGGGCGACACCGGCCGCGCGGTCGCCGCCGCCATGGCCCGCGCGACCGGCGCCGACGCGGGCTTCATCGGCCACACGACGCTGGGCACGGGACTGCCGTCAGGCCCGGTGTCCAGGCACGCCTTCGACGCCGTCGTGCGCTTCGAAGGCAAGCTGATGGTCGGCGAGGCGCCGCCCGAGCAGCTCGCTCGGTTCATGGCCCGCGCGAACCAGGACCGCCCGATGCCGCTGGACCAGCGCAACGGCGACTTCCTCTATGCCGAAACGGTCGCGCGGCCGGCGGGCAAGCCCGTCCGCATCGTCACGACCGACTGGTGCGCCTCGAACCAGGCCGAGTATTTCGGCGTCTCGGACCTGGCGTTCAGCGAGGCGCCGGACCTGCGCCTGAAGGCGGTGGCCGCCAAGGCGCTGCTTTCCGACTGACCTCCGCGCGCTAGCTCGTCCTCGCGACCTGCCTGATCAGGGCGAGCAGCCAATCGATCGCGCCCCGTTCCCCCTGGCGCACGACCGCCCCGACCGTGAACGGCGGCGCAGCGCCGTCGGACTCGATCACCACCACCCGGCCGGCCTGCTCGGCCAGGAGCGCGAGGCGTCGCGGCAGCAGGGCGGCGACGTCCGTCTCCCCCACCATGACCAGGGCCGAATAGGGATCGGGAACGCTGATCGGGCTGTCGATCTCCCGCAGGGCGACGCCGCCCAGGGCGTAGCCCTCGCCCCAGCTCGCGATCCGCTGCAGCCCAACGCCGCGCCGCTCGCGGGCCAGGTCGCGCGTCTCCGCGCTCGAGATCAACAGCCGCGGCAGCTTGGCCAGCACCTCGTCGGAGATCTCGGGCGACAAGGCCGGGTGCCCCGACCGGATCACCCAGACCCCGGTGTCCTCGAACAGAGGCGTGTAGGCGAACCGCTCGGCGACGTAGTCGAAGGCCCCGATCACCATGTCCAGCCGGCCCCGATCGAGGTCCTCGGCCAGGTTCGAGGTCGGGGCGACCAGGTGCAGCTTGGCCCCCGGCGCCTCGGCCAGCAGCCGCCTCACGACGACCGGCATCACCACGGAGTTGGCGTAGGCGCTGGCGGCCACATGGAAGACGCGCTCGGTCGTGGCCGGATCGAACTTCGCTGGCGAGACGGCCTCCTCCAGCGCCTTGAGCGCCGAGCGGATGGCCGGCCCCATCTCGACGGCGCGCGGCGTCGCCTGCAGGCCCGAGGCCCCGCGTTCGAACAGCTCGTCTCCCAGCGCCGCACGCAGCCGGCCCAGGGCGTGGCTGACGGCGGACTGCGTCAAGCCCAGACGCTCGCCCGCCCGCGTGGCGCTCTCCTCCTCCAGCAAGGCGAGAAAGACCCGCAGAAGGTTGAGGTCGAGCGTATTGAAATGCGCATCGTTCATGACTGCCGTGACGAACTATCATTTGGCTCATGATCTTGGGAGGCCTATCTGCGCGCTCCAGGTTGGGCCTCCCCGCCCTGCCCTCACCACACAGACAATAATGCGCGGACGGTGAAGGCCGGCCGCGCGCAGACGTTGGAGCAGCGCGTGAGCGACGCGGAAGGCTACCAGGCGATCGCCGAAGCCGAACTGGAGGCCGCCAGCCATCGGCCGCCTGAACGCACCCTTGGCCAGAAGCTGCGCCTGCCGCTGATGGTCGGCGCACCGGCGCTGGCGCTTCTCGCGGTCGGCTATTTCGTGCTGACCGGCGGGCGGTTCGAGACGACCGACAACGCCTATGTGCAGACCGCCCGCACGGCGATCAGCCCCAGCATCGACGGCCGCGTCGTCGAGGTGGACGTCAGGGAGAACCAGAAGGTCCGCAAGGGCGACGTGCTCTTCAAGCTCGATCCCGCCGACTACCAGGTGGCCGTCGCCCAGGCCGAGGCGGCGCTGGCCGCCGCGCGCTTCGACGTCGAGAGCTCGCAGGGAGTCTACGCCCAGCGCCAGGCCGACCTCGCCGCCGCCCAGGAACGCGTCGCCTATACCGAGCGCGAGGCCGTCCGCCAGAAGGGGCTCGCCGCCGCCGGCGTCTCGCCCCAGGCCCAGGCCGACCAGGCCGCCCATGAGGCCGAGCAGGCCCGCCGGCAGGTCGCCGTGGTGCGCCAGCAGATGGCCTCGGCGCTCGCCGACATCGGCGGCCGGGCCGCTTCGCCCGACCAGCATCCGAAGGTCCTGCAGGCCCAGGCGCAACTGGATCGGGCGCGCCTGAACCTCTCCTACACCACCATCGTCGCGCCGGCCGACGGCGTGGTCGCCAAGGTCGAGCAGATCCAGGTCGGCAACCGCGTCGCCACCGCCCAGCCCCTCTTCTGGCTGATCTCCGGCGCGCCGTGGATCGAGGCGAACTTCAAGGAAGACCAGCTCGCCCACATGCGGATCGGCCAGCCGGCGACGGTCAAGATCGACGCCTACGACCATGAACTGAAGGCGCACGTGGCCAGCTTCAGCCCCGGCACCGGCTCCAGCTTCGCCCTGCTGCCCGCCGAGAACGCCACCGGCAACTGGGTGAAGGTGGTCCAGCGCCTGCCGGTGCGCCTGGCGCTGGACGAGGCGGCGCCCGACCTCAGCGGCGGCCTCAGCGCCACGGCCAAGGTCGACGTGCGTTCGGCCCTGAAGAAATGACCGCCGCCGGGAACGGCAAGGGCGACGCCGCCAACCGGGTTCCGATCACCATCGCCGTCATGCTGGCGACGATCATGAACTCGCTGGACACGACGATCGCCAACGTGGCCCTGCCGCACATCCAGGGCAGCGTCTCGGCCTCCGCCGACCAGATCACCTGGGTGCTGACCTCCTACATCGTGGCGGCCACGATCATGACGCCGCTGACCGGATTCCTGGCCGACAGGCTCGGCCGCAAGATGGTGTTCATGATCTCGATCGCCGGTTTCACGGTGGCCTCGATGCTGTGCGGCATCGCCGGAAACCTGCCGGAGATCGTGATCTTCCGGCTGCTGCAGGGCCTGTTCGGCGCGGCGCTGATCCCGCTGTCCCAGGCCGTGCTGCTCGATATCAACCCGCCGGAGAAGCATGGCCAGGCCATGGCCATCTGGGGCGCCGGCGCGGTGCTGGGCCCGATCCTGGGACCGGCCCTGGGCGGCTGGCTGACCGACAATCTCGACTGGCGCTGGGTCTTCTTCATCAACCTCCCGATCGGGATCCTGGCCTTCACCGGCGTCTTCGTCTTCCTCTCCGAGCGCAAGGGCGCCGAGAAGCGGCCGTTCGACATCCTCGGCTTCGCCACGCTGGCCCTGGCGATCGGGGCGTTTCAGATGATGCTGGACCGCGGCCCGGGCCAGGACTGGTTCGGCTCGGCCGAGATCTGGATCTACCTGATCGTGGCCGTGGTCGCCGTCTGGATGTTCGGCGTGCAGATGGCCACCGCGCCCAAGCCCTTCGTCGCCCGCGCGCTGCTGGCCGACGCCAACTTCATCACCTGCTGCGTGTTCGGCTTCTTCATCGGCATCCTGCTCTATTCCACCCTCGCCCTGCTGCCGCCGATGATGCAGACCCTGCTCGGCTATCCCGTCGCGTTCACCGGCCTGGTCAGCATGCCGCGCGGGATCGGATCGTTCATCGCCATGTTCGCGGTCGGCCAGCTCATCGGCCGCGTGAACATCAAGCTGATCCTGCTGGCCGGACTTTCCATCAGCGCCGTGTCGCTGTGGCAGATGACCCAGTTCAGCCTGGGCATGGACACCCACCTGATCATCGTGTCCGGCTTCCTGTCCGGGGTCGGCACCGGCCTGATCTTCGTGCCGCTGTCGACGATCGCCTTCGCCACCGTGCGGGCCGAGCACCGCGCCGAGGGCGCGGGCCTCTTCACCCTGGTCCGCAACATCGGCTCGGCGGCCGGCATCTCCATCATGCAGGCCCGCTTCGTCAGCGGCATCGAGGTGCACCACGCGACCCTGGTCGAGCACGCCCGGCCCGACAACCCGCTCTACCAGGCCTACGCGCCGCTGGTCTTCCAGACCCAGAGCGCCATGGCCGGACTGAACGCCATGATCACCCGCCAGGCCGCGATGCTCTCCTACCTCGACGACTTCCGGCTGATGCTGGGCATCACGATCTTCTGCGCGCCGCTGATCCTGCTCATGCGCACCCCCAAGACCAAGACGGACCAACATGTCGCTGTCGATTAATCCCCGTCGCCACGCCCTGCTGGGCGCCAGCCTCGCCGTCCTGCTGAGCGCCTGCACGACGGTCGGCCCGGACTTTCAGAGCCCCGGCGCGCCGGCCGCGCAAGGCTATGCGATGGCCGGCGACGCAGCGCCCGCCATCGCTCGGCTCGACCCCGACACGGCGGCCAGCGGCCCCTGGTGGACCGCGCTGGGATCTTCCCAGCTCGACCAGGTGATCCGCCAGGCGATCGCCGACAGCCCGACGCTGGACGAGGCCGATGCGACGCTGCGCCAGGCTCGCTCGGCCCTGGCCCAGGCGCGCGGCGAGGCCGGCCCCCAAGCCGACCTCAACGCCGGTTTTCATCGCGAGCGGGCCAACCTTCAGGCCTTCGGCTTCACCGGCTTTGGCGACATGCAGCTCGAAAACCCGACCTTCTCGCTCTATTCGGTCGGCGGCGGGATCGGCTACGACCTGGACCTGTTCGGCGGCGAGCGCCGTCGCCTCGAAGGCGCATCCGCACGCGCCGAGGCCCAGGCGCGCCGCGCGGACGCCGCCTATCTGTCGCTCACCGCCAATGTCGCCCTCCAGGCGGTGACCATCGCCACGCTGCAGGCGCAGATCGAGGCGACCGAGCAGATGATCGCCGCCGACGAGGCCAATGTCGAACTGGTCCGCAAGGCCAACGCCCTCGGCGGTTCGACCAGCACCGCCCGCGTCGCCGCCCAGAGCCAGCTCGAACAGGACCTCACCCTGCTGCCGCCCCTGCGCGCCCAGCTCGCCGCCGCGCGCCATGCCCTGGCCGTGCTGGTCGGCCATGCGCCGGCCGAGTGGACGGCGCCGGACTTCCGTCTCGCCGACCTCGGCCTGGCCGGCCCCGCGCCGATCGCCCTGCCCTCCCAGCTCGTTCGCCGCCGGCCCGACATCCTGGCCGCCGAGGCCGACCTCCATGCCGCCACCGCCGACATCGGCGTGGCGACGGCCGACCTCTATCCGAAGATCCGTCTCACGGCCTCGATCGCCCAGGGTTCGCTGAAGCCGGCCGACCTCTTCTCCTACGACGCCAGCGGCTGGGATGTCGGCGCCGGCCTGACGGCCCCCCTGTTCGACGGCGGCGCCCTGAAGGCGCGGCGCCAGCAGGCGCGGGAAGCTGCGGCCGCCGCCTCGGCCCGCTATCGCCAGACCGTGCTGACCGCCTTCGCCCAGGTGGCCGACGCGCTTTCGGCGTTGTCGGCCGACGAGGAATCGCTGGCGGCGCACTCAAGGAGCCTCGCCCAGGCCGACGAGAACCTGCGCCTGGCCAAGGTCGCCTACGAGCGCGGCGGCGGCGCTTTCCTGGAGGTGCTCGACGCCCAGCGCCGCGTGAACGAAAGCCAGTCCTCGCTCGCTCGGGCCAACGGTCAGCGTCTGGCCGACGCCGTGCGCCTCTTCGCCGCCGCCGGCGCGGACTGGCGCACGGCCTCGGACGGCTCCAGCGACTGACCGCGCCTGGCGCCGCGCGGCGTTCAAGGCGTTATGGCTATCGTCTCTGCTCTCGCTCACGATACAGATTCACCAGCCTTGGATTTCCACAGCAAATTGCCTGGCCGGCTGACTTTCGTGCCGGCACGTTTCTACAATCCGGCGTTCTTGTGGCTCATTAGTTTCAAGCCGGTGACGCAGGGTCATATGCTTGTGCTTTCCGGCGAATAGACAGCCTTGAGCCGGTGCGACGTTTTTCAGGACCGGAACGATGGCGCCAGCCAGTCAGGATGACGGACACATGCCAGCGCGGCCCCCAGCTCCGAGAGCTCCTCAAGGCGAGACATGGTCGGCGCCTCTGACATCGTCGGACGCCGCATCTTGAGACGGCGCGGCGGGGTCTTTGCGGGCTGGGCGGCGGCTGCGAGCCTGAGCCTTCTGGCCGCCTGCGGCGCGAAGACCGACGAGCACCACGGCGGGCGCGACCCCAACGCGCCGACGACGGTCGGCTATGTGGTCGTCCAGCCCACCCGCGTCGACCTGACTAACGAGCTCACCGGCCGTGTCGTGGCCTATCAGAGTTCCGAGGTGCGCCCGCAGGTCGCCGGCGTGATCGAGAAGCGCCTGTTCACCGAAGGCTCGGTGGTCGCGCGCGGCCAGCCGCTCTATCAGATCGACCCCAGCCTCTACCGGGCCGCCGTCAACCAGGCGCAGGCCAACGTGCAGAGCGCCGAGGCCAACCTCGCGGCCGCGTCCGCCCTGGCCGAACGATACAAGCCCCTCGCCGCGATCGAGGCGGTGAGCCAGCAGGACTATGTGAACGCCGAGGCCCAGGCCGCCCAGGCCCGCGCGGCGGTCGCCCAGGCCCGCGCGGCGCTGGACACCGCCCGCATCAATCTGAAGTTCACGACCGTCCCGGCGCCGATCGGCGGCCGCATCGGGCGTTCGCTCTCGACGGTCGGCGCGCTGGTCACCACCAGCCAGGCCGATCCGCTGACCACCATCCAGCAGCTCGACCCGATGTTCGTGGACATCCAGCAGTCCAGCGGCGACCTGCTGGCCCTGCGCCGCGCCCTGGCCTCCGGCGGCCTGGCCCCGGGCGGCACGCAGGTGCGGCTGACCCTCGAGGACGGCAGCGCCTATGACCAGGTCGGGACCGTCGAG
Organism: Phenylobacterium sp.; assembly: GCF_031984885.1. Classification (GTDB taxonomy): domain Bacteria; phylum Pseudomonadota; class Alphaproteobacteria; order Caulobacterales; family Caulobacteraceae; genus Phenylobacterium. The sequence continues at coordinate 66,754 of NZ_DAMABV010000011.1, read as the reverse complement.
TTCTCGGAAGCCGTGGTCGACCCGGCCACCGGGACGGTCACCCTCCGGGCGCGCTTCGCCAATCCCAGCGGCGTGCTGCTCCCCGGCATGTTCGTCCGCGCCAGCTTCACCCAGGCGGTCGACACCGCCGCCTTCCTCGTGCCGCAGACCGCCGTCTCCCGCGACCCGAAGGGGGCGGCGAGCGTCTACATCGTCGGCCCGGGCGACAAGGCGGTGCAGCGCAGCATCACCGCCGATCGGACCCAGGGCGCCTTCTGGGTGGTCAGCAAGGGCCTGGCCCCCGGCGACAAGGTCATCACCCAGGGCCTGGCCAACGTCCAGCCCGACAAGTCGTTGAAGCCGGTTCCGGCCAGCACCCCGCAGCGCATCGGCGCGCCGGCCGGCAAGACGGACGGCCAGTCCAAGGGCTCCGCCGCAGGGGGCGCCTGAGCATGCTCTCCCGCATCTTCGTCGACCGGCCGATCTTCGCCTGGGTCATCGCCATCATCATCATGCTGGCCGGGGCCGGCTCGATCCTGGGCCTGCCGGTCGCGCAGTATCCCGACGTGGCCCCGCCCCAGGTCTCCGTGCGGGCGACCTATCCCGGCGCCTCGGCCGAGACGATCCAGAACAGCGTCACCCAGGTCATCGAGCAATCCTTGGCCGGGATCGACGGCCTGCTCTACTTCAATTCGGCCTCCACCTCCCGCGGCCAGGTGACGATCACCGTCACCTTCGACAAGGGCGTCGATCCCGACATCGCCCAGGTGCAGGTGCAGAACCAGGTCCAGCAGACCGTCTCGCGCCTCCCCGCCCAGGTCCAGCAACAGGGGCTGGTGGTGCGCAAGTCGAACCCCGACAACCTGCTGATCGTCGGGGTCTATGACGAGACCGACCGGATGACCAACCGGGACGTCTCCGACTATCTGGTCTCCAATCTTCAGGACCCGCTCTCGCGTGTGAAGGGCGTCGGCGACACCAACGTCTTCGGCTCCCAGTACGCCATGCGGATCTGGCTCAACCCGGACCGCCTGGCCAGCTACCAACTGACGCCCGGCGACGTGGTGACCGCGATCCAGAACCAGAACACCGAGGTCGCGGCCGGCGAGATCGGCGGCCAGCCCCAGCCCGACTCGCAGATGCTCAACGCCACCGTGACCGCCCAGTCGCGGCTCCAGACGCCCGAGCAGTTCGCCAAGATCGTGCTGAAGAGCCAGCCCAGCGGCGCGGCCGTGGTGCTGTCGGACGTCGCGCGGATCGAGCTGGGCTCGGAGAACTACAACGCCCGCAGCCGCGTGAACCAGCATCCGGGCGCCGGCCTGGGGATCCTGCTGGCGCCGGGCGCCGACGCCCTGAAGACCGCCGACCTGGTCAAGGCCAAGGTGGAGGAACTGGCGACGGTGTTCCCGCCGGGCCTGAAGTTCGCCTACGCCAACGACACGACCGACTTCATCAAGCTTTCGATCACCGAGGTCGTGAAGACCCTGGCCGAGGCGGTCGTCCTGGTCGTGATCGTGATGTTCGTGTTCCTCCAGAGCTGGCGCGCGACCCTGGTGCCCGCCGTGGCGGTGCCGGTCGTGCTGCTGGGCACGTGCGCGGTGCTCTACCTGGCCGGCTTCTCCATCAACACCATGACCCTGTTCGGCCTCGTGCTGGTGATCGGCCTGCTGGTCGACGACGCCATCGTGGTGGTCGAGAACGTCGAGCGGCTGATGGAGGAGGATCCGGACCTCTCCCCCCGCGAGGCCACGATCCGGTCGATGGACGAGATCACCATGGCCCTGGTCGCCATCGCCCTGGTGCTGTCGGCGGTGTTCCTGCCCATGGCCTTCTTCGGCGGGTCGACCGGGGTGATCTACCGCCAGTTCTCGCTGACCATCATTTCGGCCATGGCGCTGTCGATCTTCGTCGCCCTGACGCTCAGCCCTGCGATCACCGCCAACCTGCTGAAGCGCAAGCGCGAGGCGCACGAGATCCACGACAGTTGGTTCGGGCGCCGCTTTCCCGCCGTCGCCAGCCTGATCCACCGCGGTTCCAGCGGCTTCAACCGGAATTTCAACCGGATGGCCGACGCCTACCGGCGCTCGGTGCGCACGATCCTCGATCGCCGTGTCCTGGCCTTCGGAATCTACGGCGCGATCGTGGTGGTGCTCGCCCTGCTTTTCGTCCGCCTCCCCACCGGCTTCCTGCCGACCGAAGACCAGGGCGCGGCCAGCGTTCGGTTCCAGCTTCCCGCCGGCGCCACTCAAGCGCGGACCGTCGAGGTCCAGCGCCAGGTCGAGGCCTATTTCCGCGAGCAGGAGAACGCCAATGTCCGCACCATGTTCACGGTCAGCGGCGGAGGCGGCGGCGGGGTCAGCGGCCAGAACACCGGCCAGGGCTTCCTGAATTTCGTCGACTGGTCCGAGCGCAAGGGCAAGGAGAACACCGCCGACGCGATCATCGCCCGCGCCTCGGCCGCCTTCCGCGACTTCCGCGACGCCGAGGTCTTCGCCCTGATCCCGCCGGCCATTCGCGGCCTGGGCCAATCCGACGGCTTCACCATGCAGTTGCAGAACGCCAGCGGCATGTCCCAGGCCGACTTCAACGCGGCCCGCGACAAGCTGCTGGAGGCCGCGCGCCAGGACCCGGCCCTGGCCTCGGTCCGCCTGAGCGAGTTGCCCGACATCGCCACCCTGAAGATCGACACCGACGCGCGCAAGCTCGCGGCCCTCGGCCTCAGCCAGGCCGATGTGAACACCACCCTCTCGACGGCCTGGGGCGGACGCTATGTGAACGACTTCGTCGACCGCGGGCGGGTGAAGCGCGTCTACGTCCAGGGCGACGCCCCCTACCGCGCCGATCCTTCCAACCTCGAGGAGTGGTACGTGCGCGGCGCCAACGGCCAGATGGCGCCGTTCTCCTCCTTCGCCAGCATCTCGTGGTCGCAGGCCCCGACGACGCTGTCGCGGTTCAACGGCATTCCGTCCTACGAATTCCAGGGCTCGGCCGCGCCCGGCGGCAGTTCCGGCCAGGCCATGGCCGCGATCGAGCGGCTGGCCGCCGAGATCCCTGGCACGACGATCGCCTGGTCGGGCCTGTCCTACCAGGAGCGGCTCTCTTCGGGCCAGGCGCCGATCCTCTACGGGCTCTCCCTGCTCGTGGTGTTCCTCTGCCTGGCGGCGCTCTACGAGAGCTGGTCGATCCCGCTGGCGGTGCTGCTGGTGGTGCCGCTGGGCCTGGTCGGCGCCGTGCTGGCCGTCACCCTCCGTGGTCTGATCAACGACGTCTATCTGCAGATCGGGCTGCTCACGACCATGGGCCTGGCGGCGAAGAACGCCATCCTGATCGTCGAGTTCGCCGAGCAGGCGGAGAAACGCGGAGCGCCCGTCATCGAGGCGGCGATCCAGGCGGCGCGCATCCGCCTGCGTCCGATCCTGATGACCAGCCTGGCCTTCATCTTCGGCGTGCTGCCGCTGGCTATCTCGACCGGAGCCGGCGCCAACAGCCGCATCGCCATCGGAACGGCGGTGATCGGCGGCATGCTGACCGCGACCATCCTGGCCATCTTCTACATCCCGCTGTTCTTCATCATGGTGCGGCGGGGCTTCCGTTCGATGCACAAGGGCCAGGGCCCCGGGGGATCGGCGCCGAACGCCGAAGTGGAACCCGCATGAACCGCGCGGCCCTCATCCTCCTGGCCGCGGGCCTTGCCGGGTGCTCGCTCCAGCCGCGCTACGTCCAGCCGCAGTTGCCGACGCCCGCCTCCTGGCCGGCCGGCGATCCCTACCTGCAGCAGAGCGAAGCGGCCCTGCCGCGTGTCAGCTATCGCGACGTCTTCACCGACCCGCGCCTGCAGGCCCTGATGGAGCAGGCCCTGGCCGGCAACCGCGACCTGCGGGCCGCCGCCGCCAACATCCTGGCCGCCCGGGCCCAGTACAGGATCCAGCGCGCCGACCGCCTTCCGCAGATCGACGCTCACGGCCGCTACACCCGCACGGGCGGCGGTTCGAACGCCAATGTCGAAACCTACGCCGCCGACGTCGCCGTCACCGCCTTCGAACTCGACCTGTTCGGCCGCGTGCGCTCGCTGAGCGACGCCGCGCTCAACCGTTACTTCGCCACGGAGGCGGCCGCCCGCGCCACGCGCCTGACCTTGCTCGGCGACGTCGCCGAGGTCTGGCTGACCTATGCCGCCGACGCCACCTTGCTGAAGATCGCGCAGGATACGGCGACCAGCGCCGAGAGCAGCGTGCGGCTCACCCAGGCCCGGCTCCAGGGCGGCATCGCGCCGAGGACGGACCTGCGACAGGCCGAAACCGTACTCGCCGCGGCCCAGGCCGACGTCGCCGCCCTCCGCACGGCGCTGGCGCAGGATCTCAACGCCTTGCAGCTTCTGCTCGGATCGCCCGTGGATCCCGCCCTGATGCCGGCCTCGATCCAGGACGCCAGCCACGGCTTGCAGAGCTTGCCCGTCGGCCTGCCGTCCGACGTCCTGCTGCGCCGCCCCGACGTGCTCCAGGCGGAATACGCCCTGCGCGCCGCCAACGCCGAGATCGGCGCGGCGCGGGCCGCGCTGTTCCCGACCATCTCGCTGACCGGCGCCCTCGGCTACGCCAGCCCCTCGCTCTCGTCGCTGTTCGAAGACGGGACCTTCACCCGCTCGTTCTCGCCCAGCGCGGCCTATCCGATCTTCCGCGCCGGCGCCGGCCTCTCCGGCGTGTCGGCGTCCAAGGCCCAGCGGGACGCCGCCCTCGCCGCGTACGAAAAGGCGATCCAGGCCGGCTTCCGCGAGACGGCCGACGCCTTGGCCAGGCAGGGCACGATCGCCGAGGAACTCGCCGCCACCCAGACCCAGGTGGAGGCCGCGCAGGACACCATGCGGCTTACCGAGGCGCGCTATCGTGGCGGCGTCGACCCCTTCCTCGCCAGCCTGGTCGCGCAGCGCTCCCTCTACACCGCCCAGCGATCCTATGTGGCCAGCCAGTTCTCAGCCGCCGTGAACCGGGTCGATCTCTACCGCGCGGTGGGGGGCGACGACGGCGCGACCGGCCCGTCCTGATCGCCCGCCCACGCCTGACAGCCGACAGATAGGGCCCTCCCCGGTCAGCGACTGGCGGGCGGTCGCCACTGATAGGCTTGTCCCGCGCGATCGGCGGCCGCCTTTTCCGGGCTGTCGGGATAGACGCCGTTCATGCGGTCCGGCCGGTTGGGCGTGGTCATCCATTGCGGCGGGAACTCGGCGGCCTTGGCGCCATCCTTGTCGCGCAGCACCAGGCCCGAACTGTAGCGCTGGGTGTAGGGCACGACATGCTCGCCCTTGTCGTTCGACAACTGCGCATACAGCCGGCGGCGCAGATCGATCTTGGCGTCGAGATAGGCGGGCTCGTCGATCAGGTTGGTCATCTCGCCGGGATCCTTGGAGAGATCGTACAGCTCCTCCAGGTCCCAGATCCCGTGGTACTGGATGTACTTCATCGGCCCATGCTCGATGGCGAAGGTCGTCGGGGTCTGCGGGAACGTCCATTCCCAGTAGTATTCGTAGACGAAGTCGTCCTCGACCCAGTCCCTGGCCGCGACCTTGCCGGTCGCCACCGGCAGCACGCTGCGCCCCTCGAACTGCGGCGGCGGCTTGACCCCGGCCACGTCGAGGAAGGTCGGCGCCAGGTCCAGGTTGCGCACCCGCGTCTCGTTGACCACGCCCTTGGGCAGCAGGCCGGGCGCGAAGGCCACCATCGGCACCTTGACCGACGGCTCATAGGCGTTGCGCTTGTCGATCAGCCCGTGCTCGCCCATCAGGAAGCCGTTGTCGCTCATGAACACCACCAGGGTGTTCTTCTCCAGGTCGTGCTTGCGCAGGTAGTCGAGCGTGCGCCCGACGCTGTCGTCCACGGCGCTGAGCGTGCGGTAGTAGTCGCGGAAATATTCCTTCAGGTCCCGATCGGAGTGATAGGCGAAGTCGGCGCCATGCCAGCTATTGCGCTGGTTCTGCACCCACATGGGCTTGCCGCGCCTGTTCTCCGGGGTATCGGCCATGCTGGCCGGCATCCTGATGTCCAGGTCGCCGTACTGCCCGGCGTGCCGCGGCGCGGGCTTGGCGTCGGAATGCACCGCCTTGTGGGACATGTAGATGAAGAACGGCTTGGTCTTGTCGCGCCCCTCGTCCAGCCACTTCAGTTCATAGTCGGTCAGTTCGTCGGTGATGTAGCTGGTCTGCGCCACGGTCTTGCCGTCGACGTTCAGGGTCTGCCGCTTGCCCTCGGCCACCTCCTGCGGCGTCAGGCCGTCGGTGGGGAAGTAGGTTCCCTGCCCCTTGAAGCTGACCCAGTGATCGAAGCCGGGCCGAGGTCCGTCGGAGGCCTGCCCCATGTGCCATTTGCCGAAGAAGGCGGTCTGGTAGCCGGCCTCCTGCAGGTACTTGGGGAAGAAGGTCAGCCCCTCTTCCGAGGCGTTGTTGTTGTCGACGATGCGATGGTTGCGCGTGGTCTGGCCGGTCAGGATCGTCGCCCGGCTGGGCGAGCACAGCGAGGAGGTCACCACGGCGTTGGGGAAATAGACGCCGTTCTGGGCCAGGGCGTCGATATTGGGGGTCTTCAGGCCCGGGGTGAGGAATCCCATGGCGTCGAACCGCAGGTCGTCGACCAGGATGAAGACGATATTGTAGGGCGCGGCTGCGGGCTTCGCCGGCGCGGCCTGCGCCGCAAGAGGAATCGAGACCGCAGCCAGGGCCGCGGCTCCCGTACGGGCGAAGGCGGAGATCATGCGCGATTGTCCCATGGCTTGTTGCGAGCGCCTTCGTATGCCGCGCTCACGACAACGTTGTCAATTTGTTGTGGACTTCGCGCCTATGAGGTCGTCAACAGCGCCTGTGGCGCGCCATGGCCTGGGCAATGATCGAAAGCTCGAATACTCAGGACCCGAAGGCAGCCGACAAGAGACTCATGAGCCAGACTTCACCGCCCGCTCGCAGACCGACCATCAAGGAGGTCGCCAAGCTGGCCGGGGTCTCGTTCAAGACCGTGGCCCGCGTCGTGAACAACGAGGCCAGCGTCACGGCCGAACGCCGCGAGGCGGTCCACAAGGCCATGGCCATGCTGAACTACGCCCCGAACATCTCGGCGCGTCAGCTCGCCAGCAAACGCTCCTACCTGATGGCCATGCTGTTCGGCGGCGGCGGTCTCGACAACTTCGCGCGGGCGCAGACCGGCGCGATCCGCCGCTGCCGCGAAGCCGGCTACCAGTTGATCGTCGAGGAGGTCGTGCCGGGTTCGGAAAGCGAGGTGGCGAGTCGTCTCCACAACGCGCGCGTGGACGGCGTCATCGTGCTGCCGCCGCTCTCGTTCCATCCTCACCTTCTGGAAGCGCTGCGCGAACGCGGCCTGCGCTACGCCCTGATCTCGCCGGACGGCGGCGATCCGGTCGCTTCGAGCGTCGGCCTCGACGACAAGCTGGCCGCCGAACAGATGACCGCCCGGCTCATCGCGCTGGGGCACCGCGACATCGGCTTCATCTCGGGCGGCGAGCGGCGCGCCTCGGCCTATCGGCGCGTGGGCTACCGCGCAGCCCTGGAGAAGGCTGGGATCCCGCTTCGTCCCGACCTGGAGGCGGACGGCGACTTCAGCTTCAAGAGCGGCGAGGCCGCCGCCCGCCAACTGCTGAACGGCGCCGTTCGGCCCACCGCGATCTTCGCGGCCAATGACGGCATGGCGCTCGGCGTCATGGTCGCAGCCGCGCGCCTGGGGCTTCGCGTGCCCGAGGACCTCTCGGTCGCCGGCTTCGACGACATGCCCTACGCCAAGCTGGTCTGGCCCGAACTGACGACCATTCGCCGGCCGCTGCGGGAGATGGCCGCAACCGCCGTGGACCTGCTGCTCGAGCCCGACGACGGCCAGCCGCCGCACCACGTCCTGCTCGACTTCGAGCTGATCGAGCGCGGCTCGACCGCGCAGCGGGCCGCGTCGTGAGCGCCCCGCGCGGCATGCGCCGCCTGGACGGCGGCGAGTTCGTGATGGGCTCGGAGCGTTTCTATCCCGAGGAACGCCCCCTGCGCCGGGTGCGTGTCGACCCGTTCTGGATCGACGAGACGCCGGTGACCAACCGCCAGTTCGCCGCTTTCGTCCGCGCCACCGGCCATCGCACCCTGGCCGAGATCGCGCCCGACCCGAAGGACTATCCCGGCATGCCGCCGGAGATGGCCCGGGCCGGCTCCCTGGTCTTTCGGCCGACCGCGGGACCGGTATGGACCGGCGATCCCAGTCAATGGTGGGAGTTCAAGTTCGGGGCATTCTGGCGCCGCCCGCTGGGACGCCCCGGCCCCATGGCGCTGGACGATCATCCCGTGGTCCATGTCGCCTATGAAGACGCCCTCGCCTACGCCGAATGGGCCGGCAAGTCGTTGCCCACGGAAGCCGAATGGGAGTTCGCCGCGCGGGGCGGCCAGGCCACGGAGTTCGCCTGGGGCGATGAGCTCGCGCCCGGCGGCGCCATGCTGGCCAACTACTGGCAGGGCGAATTTCCCTGGCGCAACCTGCAGCTCGACGGCTGGGAGCGGACCTCGCCGGTGGGATCGTTCCCGGCCAATGGCTACGGGCTGTCCGACATGATCGGCAATGTCTGGGAGTGGACCAGCGACTGGTACGCCGACGCCGGCGACCTTCCCGCAAGTCCTTGCTGCGCGCCGAAGGGGGGAACCCTGGAGGCGAGCTATGATCCGGCCATGCCCGAGGTCACGATTCCCAGGAAGGTTATCAAGGGCGGCTCCCACCTATGCGCCGAATCCTACTGCCAGCGCTATCGGCCGGCGGCGCGGCATCCGCAGGCGATCGACAGCTCCACCAGCCATATCGGCTTCCGGTGCGTCGTGCGTGACTAAAGGCGGCGGGCCCCCGCGGGGAGCCCGCCAGTTGGGGAACTAGAACTTCGCGCCCAGCGTGATCCCGACGATGCGTTCGGCGTCGCGCGGGATGTAGGCGGTCACGTCGTTGGGGAACTGCGGGCTGCCCAGGGTCCCGACGTGGGCCATGTTGGTGAAGTAATTCTCGTCGAACAGGTTGCGCGCGAAGAGGCTGACGCTGAGGCCGTTGGCCAGGTTGCGCGCGCCGATGGTCAGGTTGACCAGCGTATAGGCGTCCTGGACCAGCAGCGGGTCCTGCTCGACCGCGAACTGCTGCTCGGACTGGTAGTTCACGTCGACCTGCACGAAGCCCGACCAGTCGGTGGCGCCGATCTCACGCTCGTAGCGGGGCGAGAGGCTCAGCCGCCATTCCGGCGTGCTGGGCAGGCTGCCGCCGCGGATGTCCTGGACCGGGTTGGAGGTGACCAGCACGCCGGCCGCGTTGGGCAGGCGCGCGCGATAGCAGGCGTTGGTCGGGAAATCCCCGGTCAGCACCGGCGCGTTCAACTGGAACTGCAGCGGGCAATTCAGGCCGTCCACGTCGATCGAGGCCTTGGTGTAGGTCACCGAGCCGGTGATCGAGAAGTTCTCGCTCGGCCGCCAGTCGCCTTCCAGTTCGACGCCCTTGGTGGTCGAGGAGCCGGCGTTGGTCTGCACGTACTGGATCACGCCGGTGGTCGGGTCCGAGCGGTTCGCCTGGATCTGCAGGTCCGTGTACTTGGCGTAGAAGACCGCCAGGCTGAAGTTCAGCCGCGCTTCCGGCAGCCGCCCCTTCAGGCCCGCCTCGTAGGCGTCGACGTGCTCGGGCATCACCGGCGGGCCGTTGACGAAGTCGTCGGTCAACTCGGTGCTGAGGCCCAGGCCCTTGTAGCCCCGGGAATAGGTCGCATAGGTCTGCAGATCGGGGCTGAACCGGTACTGCAGGCCGACCTTGCCGGTCAGGGCCGTGTCGTCGTGGGTGCGCGAGCCTACCGACCAAGTCCCGGTCGGGCCCTGGAGGTTGAGATCGCCCGGCTTGAGCGGCAGGCCGGGCCGATTGCCCCGCACCGTCACCTCTTCGCGTTGCAGGCGTCCGCCGGCGATCAGCTTCAGGTTCTCGACCAGCTCGAACTCGGCCTGGCCGAAGGCCGAGATGTGCTCGCTCTTCAGCTTGGCGCTGTGATAGCCCGAGCGCGTGACGTAGGTGGCGCAGGGCTGGCCGAGCACCAGGCCGGTCCCGGCGCAGGTGTCGATCGCGCGCTTGAAGTCGCGGTGGATCAGCACGTTCGAATAGTAGAGCCCGGCCACATAGGTCAGCCGTTGGCCGGGATTGTTGGCGACGCGGATCTCCTGGCTGAAGTTGCCGATGTCGATCGGGCCGTCGTTGATGCTGAACCGCGAGTTCGTGTTGCTGGGCTGCGGGCCCAGATAGATCGGCTGCGGCGTATAGAGCCCGTCGACGTCGATCTGGCCGTGTTCGTTGTACTGCTGGTAGGCGCTGAGCGCCGTCAGCGTGCCCCAGCCCAGGTCGTAGTTCGCCTCCAGCGAGACCATCGCTTGGTTGGTCTTGGAGAGGGTCTCGACGTCGGACACGATGGAGCGGTTGCCGGGCGAGGCGACGACCGGGCCGATCAGTTGGGCGAGCGTCGGATTGGGCGTCGAGACCAGGATCGGCCGCCCGACGGTGCCGACGAACATCCGGTAGTCGGCGGTCAGCAGCAGGTTCAGTTCGTCGCTCGGATCCCACTCGAGCTTGCCGCGGACGCCGAAGCTCTCATAGCCGCCCTCGTCGGCGCCGGTGCGGACGTTGGTGATGTAGCCGCCGATGTCGTTGTAGTAGGCCGAGATCCGGCCGGCGAGATTGTCGGTGATCGGGCCGGTGACGCTGCCCTTCACCCGGTATTCCTCGTGCGAGGCGATCGTCAGGTCGGCGCTGCCGCCGAACTCATGGCGCGGCCTGGCGGTGATCATCTGCACGACGCCGGCCGTCGCGTTCTTGCCGAACAGCGTGCCCTGCGGCCCCCGCAGCACCTCGATCCGTTCCAGGTCGGCGAAGTCGGTCAGGCTCTGGGCCGGACGCGCCAGCACCACGCCGTCGACGACGAACGAAACCGACGGCTCGACCCCTTGCCCGAACAGCGACGTGCCGATCCCGCGGATGCGGAAGGAGCTATTGGCCGTTCCCGCCTGCTGGAAGGTCAGCGAGGGCACGGTCCGCACCAGGGACGCAGTGTCGTTGATGTTCTTGGCGGCCAGCGTGTCGCCGCTGACGGCCGAGACCGCCACCGGCACGTCGATCAGGCGCTCGGTCCGCTTCTGGGCGGTGACCAGAACTTCCTCGACCTCGGTCGTGTCCGCGGCCTGGGCCGAGGCCGCCGACGCCAGCGCGCAAAGCGCCGCGCCGGCCAACAATGCGGCCATCCGGCCGCGCGCAAGATGGTCCGTGAGATCCCTGTTCATGGCGTTCCCCCTTTGAGGCTGCGACGCGGCCGCTGACGCCATTTGCGTCGCGACCGTTCTTGACAACGTTGTCTATCCGCCGCTGATGTAATCGTTGTCAAGCCGCTAGGACGCGACCGCCGCGTCATCGTCGCGTCAGGGGAGTTCCATGCCGACCACCTTCCGCCTCGCCGCCCGGACGCCGTTGATCGCGCTCGCGACCGCCTTCTCCCTGGGCGCGGGATCAGCCGCGCTCGCCGCCCAGCCCTCGGCGCCGGCCGCCCGCGGGGCCCCGAGCGCCGAGCGTCCGATGAACGTGCTGCTGATCATGAGCGACGACCTGGGCGCGCGGTTCGGCGGCTATGGCTTTCCCGAGGTGAAGACGCCCAATCTCGATCGGCTGGCCAGCGAGGGCGTGCTGTTCGAGCGCGCCTACACCCAGTTCCCGCAATGCGCCCAAAGCCGGGCTTCGTTCCTCACCAGCCGCCGGCCCAACGAAACCCGCGTCTTCGACCTGAAGACCAATTTCCGGGTCGCCCTGCCCGACGTCGTCACCCTGCCCCAGTACTTCCGCCAGCAGGGCTACTTCGCCGGCCGCGTCGGAAAGATCTTCCACCAGGGCGTCCCCAACGACATCGGGACCAGCGGCCCGGACGACACGGTCTCGTGGACCCAGGTCGTCAATCCGCGCGGCCGCGACAAGGCGGCCGAGCTCGAGGGCCGCCTGGTGAACATGAGCCCGGGCATCCCCTATGGCGCAGCCTGGGCCTATCTGGAGGACGAGGGCCCCGACTCCGAGCAGACCGACGGCATCACCGCCGCCGAGACCGTGAAGCTGCTGGAGCAGCACAAGGACGGCCCGTTCTTCATCGCGGCCGGCTTCTATCGCCCGCACGTCCCGGACGTGGCGCCCAAGGCCTATTTCGATCTCTACCCGCTGGACAAGATCCGCCTGGAGCCGACCCCGCCGGAGCACGATCCCGTGCGGCCGCTGGTCACCTCCAACATCTGGCCCGCCAACCTCGGCGCGCCCGAGGCCGAGCGCCGCAAGATGATGCAGGCCTACTACGCCTCGACCACGTTCATGGACGCCCAGGTCGGCCAGATCCTCGACGCGCTGGACCGGCTCGGCCTGAAGGACAACACCGTCGTCGTGTTCATGAGCGATCACGGCTACCAGCTCGGCGAACACGGCCAGTGGCAGAAGAACACGCTTTGGGAGCAGTCGCTCCGCACGCCGCTGATCATCCGCGCGCCCGGAACGCGCGGCGGCGGAAAGGCCTCGCCGCGCCCGGTGGAACTGCTCGACCTCTACCCGACCCTGGTCGACCTGACCGGCCTGCCGGCCAAGCGCGACCTGGAGGGCGCCAGCCTACGGCCCCTGCTGGATGCGCCGCGCAGGGCCTGGAACCGCCCGGCCTACTCCCAGGTGCAGGGCGGCCGCACCGTGCGGACCGATCGCTGGCGCTATACCGAATGGGAGAACGGGCGCCTTGGCGTCTCGCTCTACGACATGGCCGCCGATCCCAAGGAGTTGCGGAACCTGGCCGGGGATCCCAGGCACGCCGCCGTCGTCGCCAGGATGCGGGCGCTGCTGCCGGCCGAAACCGTCGAGCCCCGCGGCCCGGCCTTCATCCTCTACGACCGCGACAATCGCACCGCGCGGTTCGAATCCTACGGCAAGGCCCTGGCCGAACCCGCCGCCCAGTAGGCGCGCGAGCCGCCGCAGCCTAGACAACGTTCACAGGGATTCGTGGAGGAGCATATGGCCGCCATCACCAGACGCAGCGCCGTGGCCGCCGTCGCCGCGACCGCCGCCGCTGGAACCGCCCAGGCCAAGGCTCCGCCCGGCCTGCCCAACATCCTGTGGCTGGTCAGCGAGGACAACAATCCGCTGATCGGAGCCTATGGCGACCCGCTGGCCCACACCCCGACCATCGACGCCCTGGCCGCCACGGGCGTGCTCTATCGCAACGCCTATTCCAATGCTCCGGTCTGCGCGCCGTCGCGCTTCGGGATCCTGACCGGCGTCTATCCGGAATCCTGCGCCCCGGCCGAGCACATGCGCGCCCGCGCCGCCCTGCCCAGCCAGGTGAAGACCTATCCCGAGCTCCTGCGCGCGGCCGGCTACCACTGCATCAACAACGCCAAGACCGACTACAATTCCGACGTCGACCCGGCCAGGATCTGGGACGAGTCGGGCACCAAGGCGCACTGGCGCAGCCGCCCGGCCGGCAAGCCGTTCATGGCCGTCTTCAACTACGAGACCACCCACGAGTCGCGGCTGTTCCTCGCCCCGCCGCCCGGGCGGGTTCGGCCCGACCAAGTGCGGGTTCCGGCCTACCTGCCCGACACCCCGGGCGTCCGCGGCGACATCGCCAACTACTACAATCTGATCGAGAAGATGGACGGCCAGCTCGCCGAACGCCTGGCCGAACTGGAGGCCGACGGCCTCGCCGACGACACCATCGTCTTCTACTATTCCGACAACGGCGGCTCGCTGCCGCGCAGCAAGCGCTACTGCTACGACGAGGGCCTGCGCTGCGCCCTGGTCGTCCGCCTGCCGCCCAAGTGGGCGCACCTTTGCCCCCACAAGCCGGGGACGCAGGTCCAGGCGCCGGTCAGCTTCATCGACCTCGCCCCTACCCTGCTCTCGCTCGCGGGCCTGCCGGCCGCGTCCCACATGCAGGGGGCCGCCTTCCTGGGGACCAGGGCCAGGCCCGCCAAGACCTACGCCTTCGGCATGCGCGGCCGCATGGACGAGCGCTACGACTTCGTGCGCACGGTCACCGACGGCCGCTGGCGCTACATCCGCAACTACATGCCCCATCGCCCCTGGGGCATGCACGGCGCCTTCGAATGGCTGGCCAAGGGGTATCAGGACTGGGAAAGCGCCTGGCGGGCCGGAACGCTCAACGCCGACCAGCGGCGCTTCTTCGAGACCAAGCCGTATGAGGAGCTCTACGACCTCGCCAGCGATCGCGACCAGGTCCGCAACCTGATCGACGATCCGGCGGCGCAGCAGGCGCTGGGCGCGCTGCGAACCGCGCTCGACCGCCACATGCTGGCCGTCGTCGACAACGGCTTCATCCCCGAAGGGGCGGCCCTCGAAGGCTACGAGGCCAGCCGCTCGGGCGCCTACGCCCTGCCAAGGATCATGGCCCTGGCCGAAGCCGCCGCCAAAGGCCGCCCGGCCAACCTGGCCGCCCTTCAGGCCGCGCTGGGAGATCCGTACGCGGTCGCCCGCTACTGGGCCACGACAGGGCTGCTGATCCTGGGCTCCCACGCCGCTCCGGCCAAGGCGGCGCTGCGCAAGGCGATGACGGATGACGCCTCGCCCCAGGTTCGCGTCGTCGCGGCCGAGACGGTCGCCGGGCTGGGCGACGTCGATGACGCACTGGCCGTCCTGACGGACCTCGCCGACGGCGACCAGCCCTGGCAGGTGAAGCTCCAGGCGCTCAACGCCCTCACCGCCCTGGGCGAAGCCGCGCGCCCCGCCCTGCCCACCTTCGAGCGCGCGGCCGCCGGCCAGCAGGAGTACCTGCGCAACGCCGGTCGCTATATGAGCGCGGTCCTCAAGGGCGAATACACCCCGGCCTATCCGGTCTTTCCGATGCCCGGCCGAACCTAGTTCGCGGCCATCCAGGCCGTGCAGTCGTCCAGGATCTCGGCCAGCACTTCGGGGTCCTTGCGGCCGCTCCTGGCCGGAGCGTGGAACGAATGGTCGGCGAATTCCGCGAGCCTCAGGCTGGCCCGCGGGCCCAGCCCCGTAACCGTCTCGCGCAGCAGGTCCAGCCGGGCGAATTCGTCGTTCGTCCCCTGCAGGAACAGCATCGGAACCTCGACCTGCGCCAAGTGCTCGGCCCGCTCGACGCCGGGCTTGCCCGGCGGGTGCAGGGGAAAGGCGAAGAACACCAGCCCGCGCACGCCCGGCAGAGCCTGCGCCGCCTGCGCCTGCGAGGTCATGCGTCCGCCGAACGAGCGGCCGCCCGCGAACAGGGGCAGATCCGCCGCCAGCCTCCCGGCCGTCGCCACGGCGGCCCTGACGACCTCGTGGGCCAAGGCCGGGCCGTCGGGACGCTTCGAGCCGCGCTCCATGTAGAGGAAGTTGTAGCGCAAGGTGGCGACGCCGCGGGCGGCCAGGCCCTCGGCGATGGCGGTCATCGACCTGTGCCCCATGCCGGCGCCGGCGCCGTGAGCCAGGACAAGCGCCGCGCTCGCGCCCTCCGGCCGGATCCAGAGCCCGGAGACGCTGCGCCCGGCGTCCAGCGGAACGACGACGGAATCCATGGCTACAGCCACTTGGACCGCTTGAAGCGGGTGTAGAGGAACAGGCAGATCGCCAGGATGACGACCATGACCATCAGATAGCCGTAGCGCCACTTCAGTTCGGGCATGACCTCGAAGTTCATGCCGTAGATTCCGGCGATCGCGGTCGGCACGGCCAGGATCGCGGCCCAGGCGGCCAGGCGCCGGGTGATCGCCCCCTGCCGCTGCTGCTCCATCAGGCTGCTGGCTTCGAACACCGACGACAGCACGTCGCGCAGCGACTCCACCAGCGAGGCCACCCGCCGGACATGATCGTAGACGTCGCGGAAGTACGGCCGCACCTCCAGGTCGACGCAGGGCATCTCATGGTGCTCCAGCCGGCTGGCGACCTCCTCCATCGGCCCCAGCACCCGCTTGAAGCGCATCAGCTCGCGGCGCAGCCCGAAGATCCGCAGCACCTCCGCGCGGCTGAGAAAGGCGTCGAGGGCGTAGCGCTCCATGGCCAGCACCTCTTCCTCGATCGCATCGACGATGGGGAAGTAGCCGTCGACGATGAAGTCGAGCACCGCGTGCAGGATGTAGTCGACGCCGTGCTTCAACTGGGCGGGGGCGGCTTCCAGGTGTTCGCGCAGTTCCAGGTGCGCCCGCGCCGATCCGTGGCGGACCGTGATGATGTGGTTCGCGCCGACGAAGATGTCGGTTTCGCCATAGCCGATCTTCTCGCCCTCCAGGTGCGCGGTGCGCGCCACCACGAACAACTGGTCGCCATAGACGTCGACCTTCGGCAACTGGTTCGACTTCAGGGCGTCCTCGACCGCCAGGGGATGCAGGTCGAAGCGCCGCTTCAGGATGTCGAGCTCGTCCTCGGTCGGCTCGAACAGGCCGATCCAGGCGAACTGTCCCGGCTCGATATACAGGCTGCCGGGATCGTGCAGGTCGATCCCCCGCACCCGGCGGCCCTCGCCATACACATAGGCGGCAATGACGCTCATCGGGCTCACCACGAACAACGGGAATCGGCGCCAGTGTGCGCCTGCTCCGCCGCTCGGGCCAAGCCGGCTAGCTGGCGAGCTCGGTCAGCAGGGCCGGCGCCCGCACCGCAGCCCGCGCGGCGACCTCGCCCACGACGATCAGCACCGGGCCGTCGAGATCGCTCGGAACGGTCTCGGCCAGCCCGTCCAAGGTTCCGGTGAACAGCCGCGCGTCGGCGCGCCCGGCGTTCTCGACCGCCAGGACCGGCGTCGTCGCTGGCCGTCCGGCCGCCAGCAGTTGGTCGCGGATCGCCCCGGCCGCCGCCCCGCCCATATAGATCGCCAGGGTGGCCTCCGGATCGGCCGCCGCCCGCCAGTCCTGCGCCAGGCCGCCCTGGTCCAGCCGCGCCGTGGTCAGCACCACGCGCCGGGCCTGGCCGCGGTGGGTCAGCGGAAAGCCGAACTGGGCGGCGGCCGCGGCGGCGGCGGTGACGCCGGGGATCACCTGCGCTTCGATCCCCGCCGCCCGCAGCGCATCCATCTCCTCGCCGACCCGGCCGAACACCGACGGATCGCCGCCCTTCAGCCGCACCACATCCAGGCCGCGCCGCGCCAGGCGCACCATCAGCCGGTTGATCGTCGCCTGGGCCATGCTGGTCCGCCCGGCCCGCTTGCCGGTCTGGATCTTCAGGCAATGGGCCGGCGCCATGTCCAGGATTTCCTGCGGGACCAGGGCGTCGTAGAGCAGCGCTTGGGCCTCGCCCACCGCGCGGGCGGCGCGGAGGGTCAGCAGGTCGGCGGCGCCGGGGCCGGCGCCGACCAGAAGCACCCGGCCAGGTCGAACTTCAGGCAGCATGCCGCACCTCCTTGGTTTGGGCGATGATCCGCGCGATTTCCGGGCGGCAGGAGCCGCAGGACGAGCCCGCGCCCGTGGCGTCGCTGACGGCGTCGACGGTGGCGGCGCCGGCCGCTATCGCAGCCCCGATCCTGTCGGCCCGCACCCCGCGGCAGGCGCAGACCAGCGGCGCGCTTTCCACGACGCGGCCCGGCGCCCGGCCGATCAGCAGGGCGGCGCGGTCGAGAGCGCCCAAGGCGTCTCGCGCAAACAGCTCCGCCAGCCAGTCCCGCGGCGGCAGCGCGCCGCGCGTGGCGGTGAACAGCACCCGGTCCAGCGCCTCGCCGGCCAGATAGGCTTCGCGCAGGCTGCCGGCGGCGGCGTCCTCGAACCGCAGCGGCTCTCCGGCGGCGCCCTTGCAAAGCGCCCGGCGCAGGGCCTCGCGCTCGGCCTCGTCGCCACGGCCGGCGAATTCGTGCAGGTGGCAGCCGTGCTGCGGGATGCGCCGCCAGACCAGGTCCAGGCCGCTGGGCGCGGACCACGCCTCGCGCGCGATGAAGAAGCCGCGCCAGGTCTCGCGATAGGGCCGCAGCCGCGCGGGGGTGTGCTTGAACTCCGGCTGTCCCGACTGCGGGTCCACGCGCGCGGCGACCAGCCGGTTGGCCCGGCCGCTGGGGGCGAACGCCTGCGTCCAGTGCATCGGCATGAAGATCGCGCCGGGCCGCTGACGGTCGGTGACCTTGGCCAGGGCGACGGCCTCGCCCTGGGCGGTGCGGACGCGGGCCAGCGCGCCGTCGACCACGCCCAGATGCTCGGCGTCGGCCGGATGCACCTCGACATAGGGCTCGGGCGCGTGGCGGCAGAGGTCGGGCGCCAGGCCCGTGCGCGTCAGGGTGTGCCAGTGGTCGCGCACACGGCCGGTGTTGAGCGCCAGCGGAAACGACGGGTCGGCGGCCTGGGCCGGCCCCTTGGCTTCGGCGACCACCATCCGCGCCCGTCCGTCCGGGGTCTGGAAGACGCCGTCCTCGAACAGCCGCGCCGTGCCGCCGGCCGCCGTCACCGGCCATTGCACCGGCTCCAGGGCCTCGTAGGCCTCCGGCGTCAGCCCCGCCAGCGGCCCCAGCGAGAGCATCCGGTCCTGGTTCTCGTAATTGGTCAGCCGCGCCCATTCGCGGAACACCTGGGCGGGCGCGCGCCAGTCGAAGGCCTCGCGCCAGCCCATGGCGCCGGCCACGTCGGCGATGATCCGCCAGTCGGCCCGCGCCTCGCCCGGCGGGTCGAACAGCCGCCGCTGGCGCGAGATGCGGCGCTCCGAATTGGTGACCGTGCCGTCCTTCTCGCCCCAGGCCAGTGCCGGCAGCTTCACGTGGGCGAAGGCGGCGGTGTCGGTCTGCGCCATGCAGTCGGAGACCACCACGAACGGGCACGCCGCCAGCGCCGCGCGCACCTTGTCCGCATCGGGCAGGCTGACCGCCGGATTGGTCGCCATCACCCACAGCGCCTTGATCCTGCCCTCGGCGACGGCGTCGAACATCTCGATCGCCTTCAGGCCCGGGCGCGGGGCGACGTCCTGCGCGCCCCAGAACCGCGCCACGCGGGCGCGCGAGACGTCGTCGAAGTCCATATGGCCGGCCAGGGTCGTGGCCATGCCGCCGGTCTCGCGCCCGCCCATGGCGTTCGGCTGGCCGGTGATCGAGAACGGGCAGGCGCCGGGCTTGCCGATGCGGCCGGTGGCCAGATGGGCGTTGATGATCGACAGCCCCTTGGCCACGCCCTGGACCGACTGGTTGGCGCCCATCGAGAACAGGCTGACCGTGCGCGCGGTCTGCGCGAACCAGTCGAAGAACCGCTCCAGGTCGGCCACGGCCAGGCCGCAGTCGGCGGCCACCGCGGCCGGTGACTGGTCGTGCCGCGCCAGCGCCGCCTTCACCTCGGCGAAGCCGGAGACGTGGGCGGCGACATAGTCCGCATCCAGCGCCCCGCGCCGGTCGAGGTCGGCCAGCAGCCCGTTCCACAGCCGCACGTCGGTCTGCGGCGCCAGCGCCAGGTGCAGGTCCGCGACCTCGGCCGTGTCGGTGCGGCGCGGGTCGATGACCACGTGCCGCTGGCCGCGCGCCCGCGCCTGCTCCATCCGCCGGAACAGCACCGGATGGGTCCAGGCCGCGTTGTGCCCCGAGAACACCACCAGGTCGGCCAGGTCGAGGTCCTC
The DNA here is from genome assembly GCF_031984885.1 of Phenylobacterium sp. Lineage (GTDB taxonomy): Bacteria > Pseudomonadota > Alphaproteobacteria > Caulobacterales > Caulobacteraceae > Phenylobacterium. Next base: position 47,201 of record NZ_DAMABV010000011.1, on the reverse strand, counting down.
ATAGCAGCCGGGCACCAGGTCGGCGCCGAACGCCTGCTTGTGAGCCACGACCGCAGAGGCCATGCAGAGCCGCGAATTGGTGTCGATGTTGCCTGAGCCGATGAAGCCCTTCATCAGCTTGTTGGCGACGTAGTAGTCCTCGGTCAGCAACTGGCCCGAGACGTAGAAGGCCACCGAGTCCGGCCCATGCCGCGCGATCGTCTCGCGAAAGCGCCTGGCGACCAGGGCCGTGGCCTCGCTCCAGCTCGCCGCCCGCCGGCCGATCATCGGCGTCAGCAGGCGCCCCTCCAGCCCGACCGTCGCGCCCAGGGCCGAGCCCTTGGAGCACAGCCGCCCGAAGTTCGACGGGTGCGCCGGGTCGCCCGCGACCTCCAGCGCCCGCCCCTCGGGCCGGCCGGCGACGCCGCAGCCGACGCCGCAATAGGGGCAAGCCGTGCGAACCGCGCCCCCGGTCATGGCTTCAGCTCCGTCCCAGCAGCAGGCGCCCGTCGCGCACTTCCAGCGGCACGACCGGCGTGCAGCCCTTGCCGCGGTCGGCGCCCATCGGCTCGCCGCTGGCCAGGTCGATCGACCAGTTGTGCAGTGGACAGGCCACCGCATGACCGTGGACGATGCCCTGGCTGAGCGGCCCGCCCTTGTGCGGGCAGGCGTCCTTCAGCGCGAACACCTTGCCGTCCCCGGTCCGGAAGATGGCGATGTCGCCGTCCGAGGTCGGAACCCGGCGGGCGCCGCGCAGCGGGATGTCGGTCACCGCCCCGACGTCGGTCCAGGCGATCGGGTCTTTCACCAGCGCGTTCATGACGGCGCGAACTCCATACGGCGGCTAAGCGGGTTGAACTCTTCGGCGTGGCGCCCGGCGACGCGCTCGGCCCAGGGGTCGATGCGCGAGAAACGCTGCGAGTAGGAGAAGCGGTCGTAGAGCGCCCTGCGGGTCTCCGGGTCCTCGACCTGGGCCCTGATGCTCTCCAGGCCGACGCGGGCCATCCACTTGTAGATCCGCTCGAGGTACCAGCCGTTCTCGCGATAGAGCTGGGTCACCGCGCAGATCGCCCAGACCGCCTCGTCCTCGGTGGCGACCTTGGTGAGGATCTCCGTGCCCTGGATGTGCAGGCCCGCGGCGCCGCCGACATGGATCTCGTAGCCGCTGTCGACGCAGATCACGCCGATGTCCTTGCAGGTGGCCTCGGCGCAGTTGCGCGGACAGCCCGAGACGCCCAGCTTGACCTTGGCCGGCGCCCACGAACCCCACATGAACTTCTCCAGCCGCACGCCCAGGCCGGTGGAATCCTGGGTCCCGAACCGGCACCACTCCGACCCGACGCAGGTCTTCACGGTGCGCAGGCCCTTGGCGTAGGCGTGGCCGCTGACCATCCCCGCCGCGTTCAGGTCCGCCCACACCGCCGGCAGGTCGTCCTTCTTCACCCCCAGCAGGTCGATGCGCTGGCCGCCGGTGACCTTCACCGCCGGCACGTCGAACTTCTCGACCACGTCGGCGATGGCGCGCAGTTCGGCGGCGCTGGTCATGCCGCCCCACATCCGCGGCACGACCGAATAGGTCCCGTCCTTCTGGATGTTGGCGTGGGCGCGCTCGTTGATGAACCGCGACTGCTTGTCGTCGCGGTATTCCCCCGGCCAGGCGCACAGCAGGTAGTAGTTCAGCGCCGGCCGGCAGGCGGCGCAGCCGTCCGGCGTCGTCCATTCCAACCCCTGCATGGCGGCGGGGATCGACTTCAGGCCCTCGGCGACGATGCGCCGGCGCACCTCGTCGTGGCCCTTGGGCGTGCAGCCGCACACCGGCTTGGGACCGGTCTGCGCCTGGAACCCGTCGCCCAGGGTGAGCTTCAGCAGCTTTTCGACCAGCGGCGTGCAGGACCCGCACGAGGCCGAGGCCTTGGTGACCGCCCGCACCGAATCCAGGGTCGAGAGCCCCTGCCCGGTGATCGCGCCGGTGATCTCCCCCTTGCAGACGCCGTTGCAGCCGCAGACCTCGGCCTCGTCGGCCATGGCCGCAACGGCGGCGCTAGGGTCCAGGCCTCGAAGGCCCTCCGTGACGGTCTGGCCGAAGATCAGCGTCTCGCGGATGTCGGCCACCTCGGCGCCCGACCGCATCAGGTCGAAGTACCAGGGCCCGTCCACGGCGTCGCCGAACAGCACCGCGCCGGCGACCTTGCCGTTTTCCAGCACCACGCGCTTGTAGACCCCGCGGCCGGCGTCGCGGAATACGATGTCCTCGCAGTCCGCGCCGCCGCCGAACTTCCCGGCCGAGAACACGTCCACGCCCGACACCTTCAGGCGGGTCGAGAGCACCGAGCCCTCGTAAGCCCCCTCGCCCTGGGTCAGGGTCTCGCCCAGCGCCTTGCACATCTCCCAGATCGGCGCGACCAGGCCGTAGCACTGGCCCCGGTGCTCGGCGCATTCGCCCACCGCCAGGATCGCGGGATCGGAGGTGCGCATGGCGTCGTCGACGACCACGCCGCGGCCGATCTCCAGGCCGCAGTCGCGCGCCAGGGCGACGTTCGGGCGAATGCCGACCGCCATCACCAGGATGTCGCAAGGCAGCACCCGGCCGTCCTTCAGCTTCAGGCCCGCGACCTTGCCGCCCTCGCCGACGATCTCCTCGGACTGGGCGCCCAGCACGGTCTCGACGCCGCGCTGTGCCATCGCCTCGACCAGCAGGAAGCCGGCGGAGGCGTCCAGTTGGCGCTCCATCAGCACGTCCATCAGGTGGATGACCGTGGCGGCCATCCCGCGCCGGACCAGGCCATAGGCGGCCTCGATGCCCAGCAGCCCGCCGCCGATCACCACGGCCCGCGCGCCCGGCCTGGCCGCCGCGGCGACCATCGCCTCGACGTCGTCCAGGTCGCGGAAGGTGACCACGCCTTCCAGGTCGGCCCCCGGCAGCGGCAGCCGCACGGGGTCCGACCCCATGGCCAGCAGCAGCCGGTCATAGGGCTCGGCCAGGCCGGAGGCGGTGCGCACGACCTTCGCCTCGCGGTCGATCTGCGTCACCGCATGGCCGGCGTGCAGGGCGATGCCGTTGTCGCGGTACCAGGCCTCGTCGTTGAGGACGATGTCGGCGAACGTCTTCTCTCCGGCCAGCACCGGCGAGAGCATGATCCGGTCGTAGTTCACCCGCGGCTCGGCGCCGAAGATGGTGATCTCGTAGCGGTCCGGGTCGCGCTTCAGCACTTCCTGCACCGCCCGGCAGCCGGCCATGCCGTTGCCGATGACGACGAGCTTTTCCTTGGACATCTTGAGCTCCCGATCAGAGGCGAAGCTGGGCGCCGGCGGCCTGCGCGCCCCAGGTCTGGCGCCAGCGCGCCTTGACCCCGGTCAGGCAGGCCAGGGCCAGCAGGGCGAGGCCTGCGAAGGCCAGCAGGCCGGCCTGGTAGCTGCCGGTCGCCTGCTTGGCCCAGCCGAGGCTGGCGGCGAGGTAGAAGCCGCCGATCCCGCCGGTCATGCCGACCAGGCCGGTGACCACGCCGATCTCCTTGCCGAACCGCTGCGGCGCCAACTGGAACACCGCGCCGTTGCCGGCCCCCAGCGCCATCATGCTGAACATCAGCACGCCCAGCGCGATGTAGGGGTTGGCGGCCTCGAAGCTGGCCAGGGTCAGGCCGACCGCGGCCAGCATGTAGACGATCGTCAGGGTGCGGACCCCGCCAAAGCGGTCGGCCAGCGCCCCGCCCACCGGCCGGACGAACGATCCGGCGAACACGCAGGCGGCGGTGAAGAAGCCGGCGGTGACCGCAGGCAGGCCGTATTCCGAGTTGAAGTAGATGGTCAGCGACGACGACAGCCCGACGAAGCCGCCGAAGGTGACGCTGTAGAGCAGCATCAGCCACCAGGCGTCGGCGGTGCGCAGCACGCCCAGATATTCCGACAGCGGCTTGGGCGCCGGACGGTTCGGCGCGTCCTTGGCGAAGATCAGGTAGACGACGAAGGCCAGCGCCAGCGGCAGCACCGCCAGGCCGATGACGTTGGTCCAGCCGAAGGTCTGGGCCAGGCCCGGCGCGAACAGCGCGGCCAGGGCGGTGCCGGAATTGCCGGCCCCGGCGATACCCAGGGCCAGGCCCTGGTGCTCCGGCGGATACCAGCGCGAGGCGAGCGGCAGGGCCACGGCGAACGAGGCGCCCGCGACGCCCAGCACCACGCCCAGCATCAGCACCTGGCTGTAGTTGTTGATCCCCAGGAACCAGGCGAGCGCCAGCCCCGCCATCACGATCACCTGGCCGATCAGGCCGGTGCGCTTGGGACCGATATGATCGACCATCACCCCGGCCACCAGCCGCAGGATCGCGCCCGACAGCACCGGGACGGCGACCATCAGGCCTTTCTGGCCGGCGTCGAGTTGCAGGGTCTTGGAGATGGCGACCCCCAGCGGACCCAGGATCACCCAGACCATGAAGCTGAGGTCGAAATAGAGGAAGGCCGAGAGCAGGGTCGGCGTGTGGCCCGACTTGAGGAACGAACGGCTCAGCATGGCAGGATTGGCCCCGTGCAGGATGAACGGAAGCGGCGGCGTCGCCGAAGGCGGATCAGCCCGTCATCGGGCATGTTCCAGGGCCGCGAACGCCGTTGTCCTGAGGCCGAGACCAGGAGAAACCCGGCCGACGGCTGCGTCACCTGCAAATCGAGAGGCGATCAGATCGCGATTGCTGCAGCGCAAAATCTTGGCGCCTCAAAAAGCGCCATGACCGCTTTTTAGGCGTTCTCGCCCGCCCGCGCGGCCTCATAGAGGTCCAGTCGATAGACCTGCGCGGCCACCCCCGAGGTTTCGGCGTCCGCCGCGACCTGGCCCCAGCGCGCCATCTGGCCGAGCAGCCAGGCCGCCTGCGCCGGTCGAGGCGCGTTGGCCCCGTCACGGTGAAAGATGACGTCGTCCAGGCTGGCGGCGATGGCCGCCCGCGGCGCGTCCACATACTGCCGCCCGGCCAGCAGTCCGGCCAGCTCTGCGCGGTGCTCGGGCGCGTCGCACCACGCCGCCGCGCCGATCAGCGCGCGAACCAGGCCGGCCAACGCCTCGCCGTTCGCCTCGGCCCAGTCCTGGGTCACGCCCAGGACCTTGTCCGGGGCCCGCCCCCATAGCTGCGACGCACGCACCGCCACTCGCCCCGCGCCCGAAGATACGGCGACGCTGTTCCAGGGCTCGCCGGCGCAGAAGCCCTCGATGACCCCGTCGGCCAGCAGCCCGGCCATGCGGGAGGGCGCGGCCACGGTCAGCCGGATGTCCCGGTCCGGATCGACCCCCGCCGCCGCCAGCCAGTCGCGCAGCAGGTAATTGTGCACCGAGTACGGATAGACGACCGCGAAGGTCAGCGGGCTCGCCCCCTCCTTCCGGCGCCGCGCGATCAGCTTGGCCAGCGCCTGCCCCTCGCCGGTCGCAGCGCTGAGACGCGCCGACAGCGTCACCGCCGCCCCGTTCAGATTCAGCGCCACGGGCGCGACCATCGCCGTAGGTTCGCTGCCCACGCCCAGGGTCGCGGCCAGGGCCAGCGGCGCCAGCATGTGGGCGCCGTCCAGAGCGCCCACGGCGACCTTGTCGCGGATCGTCGCCCACGACACTTCGCGGCTGAGCTCCACCTGCAGCCCCTGGGCCTCGAAGAACCCCCGCTCCCTGGCCACGACCAGGGGCGCGCTGTCGGTCAGGGGCACGAAGCCCAGCCGCAGGACCTCGCTCATGAGCCGTCTCCCTTCAGCACGCCCGCAAAGGCCAGCAGGTCCGCCGCCACCGCCCCCAGGGGGCGGCCGGTGTCCATCGAGAGCTTTCGCAGCAGCTTGTAGGCCGCGTCCTCTTCGAGGCCGCGCTCCTTCATCAACAAGGCCTTGGCCCGCTCGACGCTCTTGCGCGAGGCCAGGTCCGCCTTGGCCCGCTCCAGGTCCTGCCGCAGTTGGTTCATCAACTGGAAGCGGGTCATGGCCACCTCCAGGATGGCGCGCACTCGCCCGACCGCCAGTCCATCGACGATGTAGGCCGCGACGCCCGCGCGGACCGCCTCCTCGGCCAGGCCAGGTTCGGAGCGGTCGACGAACATCACCACGGGCCGCGGATTGGCCAGGCTGGTCTCGCGCAGGCTCTCCAGCGTGTCCCGGTCGGGGCTGTCGGCGGCGACGACCACGACGTCAGGCTCGAAGCGCGCCGCCTCGGCCTCGTCGAACACCGTCGCGTGCCGGACCTCCAACGGCTCGACGCCGGCCAGGCCCTCGGCGACGAGGGCGGCCCGGGCCGGATCAGGATCGATGACGAGGACGCGCATGCCGCCCGACTAAGGGGGCGCCGGCCCCATTGCGCAGGCGCCAGTCGCCCTGCCCGCGCTCACGGCTTCGAAACGCCCGACGATCGGTCAGTCGGCGCCCGAATTTTCCGCATTATCGTCGGGCGGCATGCTCGCCAGCAGCGCATCACGCTCGCCTGGCGTGTTGGCGCCGCGGATTCGCGTCGCGACCTCCGGCGGGCACGCGGGACGCGACAGTCCCGCCCGTTCGACCAGCCGCCCCAACGGCCAACCCGCGGCGGCGTCCGCGGGGATCGCGGCCAACTCGACGACCATCGGGAGGTGCAGTCCTTCATAGGCCGCGCCGGGCCCCGCCGCCGCCAGCAGCGGCGCCAGGTCGGCGGCCTGCAGCGTCGGCGCGTCGACCGCCAGCACCAGCGCCCGCGCGCACCCCGCCGCCCGCAGGGCCGTAGCGCCGGCCAGCACGCCGCCGACCGGCCCGCCCAGGGGCTGCTCGTCCAGGACCAGGGGCAGCCCATAGTCGCCGGCGCCTACCGTGATCACCGGTTCGGCGCCGATCGCGGTCGCCAGCGCCGCCACCCGCTCGACCGCCGTGCGACCGCGCCAGAGCACCGTGGCCTTGTCGACGCCCATGCGCGACGAGGCGCCGCCGGCAAGGATCATGGCGCCCAGGCGCGAACTCATCGCACGGCGGGCGGCGTCAGCCGCACTTGACCTCCTTCACCACGCCGGTGGCGGCGTCGTAGAGGAAGTTCAGCCGACGCGGATTGAAATCCATCGTCATCGGGCAGGTCGTGCAGGCCACACGCTGCAGGTTGGGCAGCACCGGCACCGGGATTTCCGTCCGCGGACCCCCGACATACTTCTGCGCGTCGGCGGCCCCGCACTGGTCGGGTTCGCGCGGCGGTGGGGGCGGTGGCGGCGGCGGAGTTGGCGCGGGATTCGGCGGGGCGGGCGGCGGAACCGGCGGATTGTCGGCGCAGGCCGACAGCGCGATCAGCGCGGCGCCCACAACCATGATCTTCTTCATGCCTGTTTCTCCCAACCCCTCTCCTGCTGCTTCCAGTAGACGGCGGGATGGCCCTTGGCCTTCACGGCCTTCCACTGGCTGCGCGCCACGGCGAGCTGAGCCTCGTCGCGACCGTCGAACACGATCATGCATCGGGCGTATCCGGCAAGGTCCCCCGGCTCGGCGCCGTCGACGACGAACAGCACGTCGGCTGCGTTCGGGTTGTCCATCGCGGTGGTCAGCAGGATCGGCTGGCGCGCCTTCTGCGGCTCGTCCGCCGTCCCGTGCGGCAGGAAGCTGTCGTCCCGATAGGCCCACAGCCAGCCATCCATGTGCTCGATCCGTTCGGGCTCGCGGCTCCGCACGATCGCCTTCCAGCCGCGGCCCAGGGTCCGCTCCAGCAGGTCGGGCAGCACCTGGTCCAGCCCGGACCGCTCCAGGTGGTAGAACCAGACCTCGCAGGGTGCGTCGCTCAAGCGCCCACCTTCAAACCCAACAGCCGCGTCAAGGCCAGCATGGCGCTCGCCACCTCCACCGGATGGGCGGCCATCGACAGGTGGTGCAGGTCTCGTCGCAGGGTCGGCCACCCGAGCCGCCGCGCCTCGCCCGCCTCACGTTCGTAGGCCTTCGACAATCGCAGGAAGCCCCAGCCGACATCCTTGGGCAAGTCCGTCAGCGGCGCGGCCTCCTCGAACCAGTCCAGCGGAGTAGGCGCGAGTTCGCCGACGAAGCGATCGCGCAGCGGGCCTTCGGGCAGCAGGCTCTCCAGCGCGCCGGCGGGGAACCACTGGTCCCAGGCCGGGATCATGCCGTCCCGGGCCTTGGACTTCAGGCTGGCGACCAGGCCGTCGCCCGCGGTCTCGAACCAGCAGCGGCCGGGATGCGGCGGGATCGCGTCCACGTACAGCACGCCCCTCACCTGCCCCCTGGCCGCCGCGACGACGGACGGCGCCAGGCCGCCCGCCGCCGAGTGGACGGCCAGGACGAACGGGCCGCCCTGGCTCAGCACCTGCGCGGCGACCGCCTGCGCGGCGCTCTCGTAGTAGGGCCGGGCCAGCGCCGCCATGGGCGGAAGCACCGGTCGCGTCGCCTCGATCCCGCGGGCCGCCAGCTCGGCCGCCACCGGTCCCCAGGCGGCCGGCCCCGTCAGCGGGCTATGAAGCAGGATGAATCGCATGAAGGTGTTCTAGCTCAGATGGTCGATCGCGTGCGGGTTCGTTGAGCCGTGCCGGACGCGCAACCATGTCATCCCGGTTTCGGCGCAGCCGAAGACCGGGACCCATGAACGCCGGATCCCGCAGAATACGGCGAACACCTCGTCTCAATCGGCGCGAAGCCGCCCTCAGCCCTCGTACTTGTCCTGGACCATGCGGTTCAGCAGGCGCACGCCAAAGCCCGTCGCGCCGTCCGGGATGGTCGGGACGGTGGACGGCTTCTTCCAGGCGGTCGAGGCGATGTCGAGGTGCGCCCACGGCACGTTGTTCACGAAGCGCTGGATGAACAGCGCCGCGGTGATCGACCCGCCCGGACGCCCGCCGGTGTTCTTCATGTCGGCGATCATCGAGTCGATGTTCTTGTCGTACTGCGCCGGCAGCGGCATGCGCCACAGCGGCTCGCCCTCGACGCCCGAGGCCGCCAGCAGGTTGCCCGACAGCTCGTCGTTGTTGGAGAACAGGCCGGCATAGTCGTTGCCCAGGCTGATGATGATCGCCCCGGTCAGCGTCGCCAGGTCGACCATGAACTTCGGCTTGAAGCGGTCCTGGCAGTACCAGATGGCGTCGGCCAGCACGAGGCGGCCTTCGGCGTCGGTGTTGATGATCTCGATGGTCTGGCCCGACATCGAGGTGACCACGTCGCCCGGACGCTGGGCGTTGCCGTCGGGCATGTTCTCGACCAGGCCGAGAATGCCGACAGCGTTCACCTTGGCCTTGCGCCCGGCCAGCACGTGCATGAGGCCGGCGACGGCGCCGGCGCCGCCCATGTCCCACTTCATGTCTTCCATGCCGTCGGCCGGCTTGATCGAGATGCCGCCGGTGTCGAAGCAGACGCCCTTGCCGACGAAGGCGATGGGCTGGGCCTTGGGATCGGCCGCGCCGTTCCACTTGATGATCGCCAACTGGCTCTCGCGGACGCTGCCCTGGCCGACGCCGAGCAGCGAACCCATGCCGAGCTTGGCCATCTCGGCCTCGCCGAGGATCTCGACCTCAAGGCCCAGGCTCTCCAGCGCCTTGACGCGGCTCGCGAACTCTTCCGGATAGAGGACGTTCGGCGGCTCGGAGACCAGGTCGCGGGCGAAGGCGATCGCATCGGCCAGATCGGCCAGCGGGGCGAAGTCGGCGAGCGCCTGGTCCGCGTCGCCGGCCACGACCTGGGTCTTGACGACCGACGGCTTCTTGTCGGCCGGCTCCTTGGTCCGGTAGCGATCGAAACGATACGAGGCCAGCCGCACGCCCAGCGCGGCGCGCGGAGCCGAGCCGCCTTGCGGCAACACGATCCGCAGCGAGGTCAGGCCGGAGTTCTTCACCGCGTTGTAGGCGCTGGCGGCCGCATGCTCGGCGGCCAGATCGTCGAAGGCGTCCTTCTTGCCGGCGCCGATCAGCAGGATGCGCGCGGCCGGGCCCGCGGCGCCCAGCACGTCCAGGACCTGGCCCTTGGCGCCGGTGAAGCGCTGGGCCGTCGCGGCGCGCGCCAGGGCTCCGTCCGCCTGGGCGTCCGCCTGCCCGGCGGCGCCGTCCAGAACGGCGTCCTCGAACACCACCAAGGCCAGGGCGCTTTTCTCGGAAAGCGCGGCGCCGGCCGCGATGAACTCGATCTCCATAAGTCTCGAACTCCAGATAGAAATTGGACCCGCGTCCATCGTGACAACAAGCTTGGCCGCTCTTGCGGCGGTTGTATGACGCGGCGACGCATGATTTAGAGCAGGTTCACGTCCAGGGCGCGCAAAATCCCCGGTCGAACCTTACTTTTCTGTCATGCTGCTGATCGACCGTTATCTGCTCCGCCAGCTCCTCGGACCGACCGTGCTCGCCACGGCCGCGCTGACCGCTGTCGCGCTGCTTTCGCAAAGCCTTTCGGCGCTCGATCTCATCGTCGGACAGCGGCAGAGCGCGCTCGTCTTCGCCAAGGTCACCCTGCTGGCGATGCCGCAGCTACTGAACATGGTGATGCCGATCGCCGTGTTCGTCGCGGCCCTGGTGTCGCTGAACCGGCTGCACACCGAGCAGGAGATCGTCGTCTGCTTCGCCGGCGGCATGAGCCGTTGGCGCGTGATCGCCCCCGCCCTGCGCCTGGCCTCGATGATCGCCATCCTGGCCCTGGTCATGAACCTGTGGCTGCAGCCGTTGGCCGCGCGCGAGATGCGCGAGACCCTGTTCGAGGTGCGCACCGACCTGGCCTCCACCCTGATCCGCGAGGGCGAGTTCACCAATCCGGCCCCGGGACTGACGGTCTACGCCCAGTCGGTGGACGCCACCGGCCTGATCCACAACCTCTTCATCCACCAGGAGAAGAACGCCGGCGGCGCCACCACCTACACCGCCGACGAGGGCCGCCTGGAGAAGCGCAACGGCAAGCCGGTCCTGGCCATGCACCGCGGCTCGATGCAGGAGTTCGACAAGGCCGACGTCCTCAACTACCTGACCTTCGACGACTATCCCTACGATCTGTCGCCGTTCATGCGCACCGACGAGATGATTCACTTCAAGCCGTCGGACCGCTACCTGCACGAACTGCTGTTCCCCGACCTCACCCAGGACTGGGAAAAGCGCAACGAACTGAAGCTGCTGGCCGAGGGCCATAACCGCATCGCCAGTCCGCTCTACAACATCGCGCTGATGGCGCTGGCCTTCGCCGCGATCATCGGCGGCGGGTTCAGCCGCATGGGCTATGGCCGCCGCATCGCGATCATGAGCGCGGTCGCCGTCGGCTTCCGCATCCTCGGCTTCGTCGTCCAGGCGGCGTCCGAGGAAGCCGCCTGGCTCAACGTCCTGCAGTATGTCGTCCCCATCGCCGCGATCTATGTGGGCCTGCGCGGCGTATTCCGCGAAAAGGTGTCGCGTTTCATCGACATGCGCCTGAAACCTCACCGGATCAGCCGTCATGCGGAGGCCAGCGCATGATCGGCGCGGGCAAGCTCGAACGCTATGTGATGGGGCGCACCATGGCCGGCGTCGGCGCCGCCCTGGCGGTGATCTCGGCGGTCATCATCCTGGTCTCCTTCGTCAATCTCTCGCGCGAGGTGGCGGTGCGCGCCGACGTCGGCGTCGCCCAACTGTTCGGCCTCACCCTGCTGCAGACGCCGTCGGTGGTGTTGCTGCTGCTGCCGTTCGTATTCCTGTTCGGCGGCATCGCCGCTTTCGTCGGGCTGAACCGCCGATCCGAACTGGTGGCCATGCGCGCCGCCGGCGTGTCGGCCTGGCGCTTCATCCTGCCCTCCGCCGGGGCCGCCTTCCTGATCGGCGTGGCCGTGGTGCTGGTCTTCAATCCCCTGGCCGCCGCCTTCAGCGCCCGGTACGAATCCGACCGCGCCAACCTGATGGAGAACTATCTCACCGACGCGCCCAAGGAGGTCTGGCTGCGCCAGGGCGACGGGCGGACCCAGATGGTCATCCACGCCAAGCAGCGCGACACCGAACAGGGCCGCGTGCGCCTGAAGGCCGTCTCCGTCTTCGTCTATCAGAAGGACCGCGGCGGCGGCCCCGAGTTCAAGCGCCGGCTGGAGGCCGCCGAGGCCCAGCTCTATCCGGGCTACTGGAAGCTCTGGAACGTCCGCGAGGCCAGCGCCGGCGAGAGCTCGGTGCGTTCCGACTCGCTGTCGATCCGCTCCACGCTCGACGCGGAATCGGCCATGGAACGGTTCGCCGCGCCCCAGTCCGTGGCGTTCTGGCGCCTGCCCTCCGCCATCCGCCTCACCGAACAGGCCGGCTTCTCGGCCAGCGGCTATCGCCTGCGCTTCCAGCAGCTCCTGGCCACGCCCGTGCTGTTCGCCGCCATGTCCATCCTGGCCGCCGCCTTCTCGCTGCGACTGGCGCGGCTGGGCGGCCTGGCGGGCCTGGCCGGGGCCGGGGTCGGGCTCGGCTTCATCGTGTTTTTCTTCAACGAGTTCTCGGGCGCGCTCGCAGGCGCGGACATCATCCCGCTCTTCGCGGCGGCCTGGGCGCCGCCGGTCGTAGCCCTGCTGTCAGGCCTTGCGCTGCTCTGCTACACCGAAGACGGTTGAATCGCCGGGCTTACCGGCTATGCATCACGCTCTAGGGTCCGCGCGAGGGGAGTTCATGAGTCTCGGCAGGCGTTCAGCCTCCGCCAAGCGCGGCCTGCTTGCGGGCGTGGCGCTGATGGTGTTCTGCGGCGCAGCCCAGGCGCAGGAAGCTGCGCGCCCGGCCGCCGCCGCTTCACCCGACGGCCTGGCGCCCGGCCAGCTCTATATGGAAGCCGACCTCGTCATCCGCGACGACAAGAACAAGATCACCACGGCCAAGGGCGAGGTCGAGGTCCGCTATCAGGGCCGCACCCTGCGCGCCGAGGAACTCGTCTACGACGAGGCCAAGGGCCTGATGCGCGCCCGCGGCCGCACCTCGATCATCAACGCCGACGGCTCGGTGCAGTACGCCGACGAGATCGTCCTGGACGACGAGATGAAGGCCGGGGTCGCCACCGGCTTCTCCGCCCGCCTGCAGCAGAACGTCAAGATGGCCTCGGCCAGCGCGGTGCGCCGCTCGGATACGATCAACGAGCTCAATCGCGCGATCTATACGCCGTGCGATATCTGCGCGCCCGACGGCCAGACCGCCAAGTCGCCGACCTGGTCGATCAAAGCCGACAAGGTGGTCCAGGATAAGGACCGCCAGATCGTCTACTACCGCAACGCCGTCATCCAGGTGATGGGCGTGCCGCTGATCTACCTGCCGGTGTTCTGGCACCCGGACCCGCAGGCGCAGCGCAAGTCCGGCCTGCTGCCGCCCGAGATCTCGTTCTCCGACCGCCGCGGCGTGTCCTATGAGCAGCCCTATCTGTTCGCGCTCTCGCCCTCTACGGATTTGACGCTAAGCCCCCAAATCAACACGAAAGTTAACCCGCTTCTTAATGGAAAGCTGCGCAAGCGGTTCTATTCGGGCGGCGTCGAGGCGCGTTTCGGCTACACCTATGACGACGACATCGCCGCGCCTCCGGGCCAGAGCGGCGACGAGACTTCGCACAGCTACATCCTGGCTTCGGGCGCCTTCGCGATCAACGAGAACTGGCGCTGGGGCTTCACCGCCGAGCGCACGTCCGACGACCTGCTGTTCGACAAGTACGACATCGGCGGCGTCTACGAGGCCCGCGGCCCCTATGTGGCCGACGACCGCCGCCTGATCAGTCAGGTCTATACGATCCGCGAGGGCCAACGGTCGTACTTCTCGGCCGCCGCCTTCACCGTCCAGGGCCTGCGCCCGGACGACAACGACCGGACCTTCCCGATCGTCGCCCCGCTGATCGAGTCGCGCTGGGAGGCCGAGCCCTCCATCCTCGGCGGCCGCCTGCGCCTTCGCGCCAGCGCCGTCGCCCTGACCCGCGACCAGTCGCCCATGGGCGCTCCGCCCTTGCGGCTGGCCGGCCTCGACAGCCGCCGCGCCACCGGCGAGATCGATTGGCGCACGACGTTCGTCAGCAAGGCCGGGATCGTGGTCTCGCCCTATGTCCAGGCCCGCATCGACGCCTACTCGATCGACGACAACCTCCAGGGCGTACTGTCGGGCGGCTCGCGCTCCGACGACCTGATCCGCGGCCTCGGCGTCGCCGGAGCTGATGTCAGCTACCCATTCTTCAAGCGTTACAAGAACTTCACGGCGGTTCTTGAGCCCATCGTCCAGATCGCCCTGTCGCCGGACGTCAAGCAGGTGGTCCTGGGTCGCGACGCCGCCGGAGCCCCGATCTACCTGAACGAGGACAGCCTCGCCTTCGAGTTCGACGAGACCAACCTCTTCCGGCCCAACAAATTCCCGGGCTACGACCTCTACGAGGACGGGCTGCGCGCCAACGTCGGGGGCCGCGCCTCGATCCTCTGGGACGACGGCCGCCGGGCCAGCCTGCTGTTCGGACGCTCGCTGCGCACCGAAACCAACGACGTGTTCTCGGCCGCCAGCGGCCTGCGGCCCAAGTCGTCGGACTGGATCGTCGCGGCTTCGGCCGAGCCCATCCGCGGGGTGTCGCTGTTCACCCGGGCGCGTCTCGATTCCGAGGACTTCGACATCGCCCGCGCCGAGGCCGGCGCCAACGTCTCCTCCAAGTGGGGCTTCGGCTATGTCCGCTATCTGCGCGACCGCTCGAACCCCATCTCCCTCGACACGAACGGCAGGGTCGAGAACCTCGACCTGGGCGGAGAAGTCTTCGTCACCAAGAACTGGTCGCTCACCGCCTACGGCCAACGGGATCTCGCCTCGGACGCCTGGGTCCTGCGCGACATCGGCGTGGCCTATCGCGATGAGTGCCTGCGCCTGGACGTCTTCTTCCGTCGCGAAGACGCCATCGCCAACCGCCTGGGTGCGACCGAGTCCATCGGGTTCCGCCTAACCCTCGCCACATTGGGCGAACCGATATATGGCAACTGACAACCGCGGCCGCCCCGGGGCGCCGCCCGCTACGGCTACGCTAAGGAAGACCTCATCCATGATCCGCGCGCGTAAAGTCACGGGCCTTGCGGCGCGCGGCGTCGCCTTGGCCGCCGCCTTCGCCGCCGCCGCCGCCCCGCAGTACGCGTTCGCCCAAGCGCCCGCCGCCGCTCCGGCCTCCGCGCCTGCGCCCGCCGCGCCCCGCGGCCTGTCGGAATCCGTCGCGGCCGTGGTCAATGACGACATCATCTCGACCTACGACCTCGCCCAACGGATGCGGCTGCTGATCGCCACCTCGGGCATCCAGCCGACCCAGCAGAACATCGCCCAGTTCCAGCGCGAGGCGCTCATCTCCCTGGTCGACGAGCGCCTGCAGATCCAGGAGCTCCGTCGCCAGGAGAAGGAACAGAAGATCTCGCTGATCGCCGACTCGTCCGAGATCGACGAGGAGCTGACCGACATGGCGCGCAACAACAACATGTCGCTCGAGCAGTTCACCAACTCGCTCGCCGGCCAGGGCATCAGCGTCAGCACCCTGCGCGACCAGGTCCGCGCCCAGATTAGCTGGCAGCGCTGGATCCGCGGACGCTACGGCTCGCGCCTGCGGGTCGGCGAGGACCAGGTCAAGGCCGTGCGCCAGCGCATGGAAGCGGCCGCCGCCAAGCCGCAGTATCAGATCAGCGAAGTCTTCATCGACGCCAACCGCGTCGGCGGCATGGACACCGCGGTCAACGGCGCCACCCAGCTCGTCGCCCAGATGCAGCAGGGCGCGCCCTTCCCGGCCGTCGCCCGCCAGTTCTCGGCCTCGGCCACCGCGGCCAACGGCGGCGACGCCGGCTGGATCACCGCGGGCGAAATGGCTCC
Source organism: Phenylobacterium sp. (assembly GCF_031984885.1). Lineage (GTDB taxonomy): Bacteria > Pseudomonadota > Alphaproteobacteria > Caulobacterales > Caulobacteraceae > Phenylobacterium. Next base: position 31,506 of record NZ_DAMABV010000011.1, on the reverse strand, counting down.
CGAGATCGACACCGCCCTGGAGCAGATGCGCCCGGGCCAGCTCTCGCAGCCGATCCCCGTCCGCGACGGCGTCTACATCATCTTCCTGCGCGACAAGCGCTCGGGCGCCAGCGCCTCGGTCGTCCACCTGAAGCAGGCCGCCATCGCCCTGCCGCAGACGGCGAGCGAAGCCCAGGTCGCCGCCGCGACCGCCACCCTGGAGACCGTCCGCAGCCAGGTCACCAGTTGCAGCGACATCGAAGCCAAGGCCTCCAGGGTCAACGGCGTCGTCGCCGGCGACCTCGGCGAGGCCGAGATCAACGACCTGGCCCCGGCCTTCCGCCAGGCGGTCGAGTCCCTGCAGCCCGGACAGGTGTCGGCGCCGATCCGCACCAACGCCGGCCTCCACATCCTGGCGGTCTGCGACAAGCGCGCCGGCGGGGCCGACAGCCTGACCGCCGAGCAGATCGAAAGCCGTCTCTACGGCCAGCAGCTCAGCATGATCGCCCGTCGCTACATGCGTGACCTCCGGACCTCGGCGACGATCGAGACCCGGTGATCGCGCCCGACCAGCCGCCGCTCGCCCTCACCCTCGGCGACCCCGCCGGGGTCGGGCCTGAAATCATCGTCAAGGCCTGGAACCTGCTGCGCGTCGGCGGGCCGGCCTTCGTGGTCGTCGGCGACTTCCAGTCGGTGGCCTCGGCCTCCGGTTCCAGCATGCGCACGGTGCGGCGGGTGACCACGCCCAAGGAAGCCGTCGCGGTCTTCCCGGAGGCGCTGCCGGTCCTCGACATCCCGCTGCGCAGCCCGGTGATCGCCGGCCAGCCCTCGTCGACCGCGGCCTCCGCGATCATCCGCTGGATCGAGACCGGCGTCGGCCTGGCGCTTTCGGGCGCGGTCAGCGGCCTGGTCACCGCCCCGATCGCCAAGGCGCCGCTCTACGAGGCCGGCTTCGGCTTTCCCGGCCACACCGAGTTCCTCGGCGAGCTGACCGCCGCCGCCAGCTACCAGGGCGCCCGTGGCCCGATCATGATGCTGGCGGTCGAAGGCCTGCGCACCACCCTGGTGACCGTCCACGAGCCGCTCGCCAAGGTCGGCGCCTCGCTCAGCGTCGAGAAGATCGTCAATGCCGGCCTCGTCACCGCCCAGGCCCTGCGCCGGGACTTCGGCGTCGCCGAGCCCCGCCTCGCCGTCGCCGGCTTCAATCCCCATGCCGGCGAGGACGGGACCATCGGCCGCGAGGACATTGAGATCATCGCTCCGGCCGTGGCGGCGCTGCGCGCTCAGGGCGTCATCGCCAACGGCCCCACGCCGGCCGACAGCCTGTTCCACGAAGCCGCCCGGGCGAAGTACGACGCCGCCATCTGTATGTATCACGACCAGGCGCTGATCCCGGTCAAGATGCTCGACTTCTGGGGCGGGGTGAACGTCACCCTCGGCCTGCCGATCGTCCGCACCTCGCCCGACCACGGCACCGCCTTCGACATCGCCGGCCGCGGCCTCGCCCGTCCCGACAGCCTGGTCGCCGCCATCCGCATGGCCGCCGACATCGCCGCGCGGCGCGCCTAGCTCCGGTCGCCCGCGGCTTGCCGACTCCGTCCTCGCATGGCCTCTTGCCGAGTTCCGACCGGGGGAGTTCCTGACCATGCTCAATCGCCGCCGCCTGCTCGCCGCCTCCGCCGGCGCCGCGAGCCTCGGAGCCTTCGCCCCCGCCCGTGCGGGGCCCGCCGACGCCCAGGCCCAGGCGCTCAAGGTCTATGACCAGATCTTCGAGGGCATGCTGGCGGCCGATCCGCTGAACGCCTCGGGCCTGGGCCTCGACCAGGACGCCCGCGCGCCGCTGAAGTCGCGCGTCGGCGATCGTTCCACCGCCGGCCGCATGGGCGCGTTCCAGCCGCTGATCGACGCCCGCGACGCGCTGAAGGCCATCGACCGCTCGGCGCTGAGCGGCCGCAGCGTCACCGAGTACGACACCATCACCTGGTTCGCCGACCGCTGCGCCGAGGGCGCGCGCTTCGCCTTCGTCGGCGTCGATTCCTACGACTACCCCGTGCCCTATGTGCTCAGCCAGCTCACCGGCTGCTACCAGAAGGTCCCCGACGCCCTCGACACCAAGCATGTGATCGAGACCAAGGCCGACGCCGAAGCCTACCTCGCGCGCCTCGCCGATTTCGCCCAGGCGATGAACGACGAGACGGCCCGCGCCAGGGAGAGCGCCGCCCAGGGCCTCGCCCCGCCGGACTTCATCCTCGACAAGGCCCTGGCCCAGATGAACGCCCTGGCCGCCCAGAAGGGCGAGACCTCGGGCCTGGCCGCCTCGCTGGGACGCCGCGCGGCCGCCAAGGGTCTGGGGAGCGATTGGGCCGCCAGGGCCGCCGCCATCGTCGACGGCCCGGTCGCCCAGGCCCTGGCCGGCCAGATCGAGCTGCTGACCGCCCAGCGCCGGACCGCCGTCCACGACGCCACCGTCTCGCGTCAGCAGATCACCGCCGCCTATTACGAGTACGCGCTGCGCTTCCACACCACGACCGACCTGACGCCCGACGTGGCCCACCAGATCGGCCTGGAGCAGGTCGCCGACCTCACCGCCCGTCTCGATCCGCTGCTGAAGGCCCAGGGCCTGACCCAGGGTTCGGTGGCCGCGCGCCTCGACGCCTTCGCCAAGGACCCCGCCCAGTTCTATCCGAACACCGACGCGGGCCGGCAGGCGCTGCTCGCCGAGCTGAACCGCCAGATGGCCGCGGTGAAGGCCGCCGCGCCCAAGGTGTTCAACACCATCCCCAAGGGCGGCATGGAGATCCGCCGCGTGCCGCCGGCCATCGAGATCGGCGCGCCGCGCGGCTATGCCGAAAGCGGTTCGCTCGACGGCTCGCGGCCCGGGACCTACTACATCAACCTGCGCGACACGACCGAGTGGGCCAAGTGGGCCCTGCCGACCCTCACCTATCATGAGGCGGTCCCCGGCCACCTGTTCCACGGCGCGCTGGTGCAGGAAGCGGGCGCCTCGCCGATGCTGTTCAAGAACATCGGCTTCACGGCCTATGGCGAGGGCTGGGGCCTCTATGCCGAGCAGCTCGGCGACGAGCTCGGCATGTACGACGCCTATCCGGCCGGGCGCATCGGCTGGCTGCAGTCGTTCCTCTACCGCGCCGCCCGGATCGTCCTGGACACCGGCATCCACGGCAAGGGCTGGAGCCGTGAGCAGGCCATCGCCTATATGCGCGAGACCGTCGGCCTGCCGCTGGGCGCGGCCGAGAACGAGATCGACCGCTACGTCGTCTGGCCGGGCCAGGCCTGTGGCTACAAGATCGGCCACACCGAGATCGACCGCCTGCGCTCCAAGGCCAGGGCCGCGCTCGGCCCGAAGTTCGACATCAAGGGCTTCCATGACGCGGTCCTGCTCGGCGGCTCGCTGCCGCTGGCGGTGCTGGAGCGCGTGGTCGACCAGTGGACCGTGTCCCAACGCTGATGAGCGACCCGGCCGATCTCGCCCGCGAACTGACCATCGACTTCGTCGGCGGCGCGGTCGGCCATCGCCATCGCTTCGGCGGCGGACGCGGCCAGGACCTGCCCCGCGCCGCCGGCTTCGTGAAGGGGTTTACGCCCAGCGTCGTGGACGCCACGGCCGGGCTCGGCCGCGACGCCTTCCTGCTGGCCTCGCTGGGGGCGCAGGTGACGCTGATCGAGCGCTCGCCCCACGTCCACGCCCGCCTCGCCGCTGGTCTGGAGGCTGCTGCTGCAACCCCGCAGACCGCCGAGGTCGTGGCCCGCATGACCCTGCTGCACGGCGACGCGCGCCTGATCCTGCCGACCCTGTCGGCCGACGTGGTCATCGTCGACCCCATGCACCCGGAGCGCACCTCCACCGCCCTGGTGAAGAAGGACATGCGCCTGCTGCGCGACCTCGTCGGGACCGACCCCGACCAGCTCGAGCTGATGCAGGCGGCGCTGGCCTGCGCCCGCAAGCGCGTGGTGCTGAAGTGGCCCCGCAAGGGCCCGCCGATGCCTGGCCTGCGCCCGCCCTCTCACCAGATCGTCGGCAAGACCCTGCGCTACGACGTTTTCATGACGGCCGCTTCCTGAGACAATGCGCCCATGAGCGTCGCCTTCACCAAGGAGGAGGACAGCGAGTCCGCCGCGGCGGACCTGCCTGATCGTCCGATCTCCCCGCACCCCAATCTCGTCACCGCCAAGGGCCTGGCCCAGTTGGACGACGAACTCGCCAAGGCGCGCGCCGCCTATAGCGCCGCCCAGGCCAGCGGCGACGTCAACGCCGACCGCACCGCCATGGCCAGGGCCACTCGCGACCTGCGCTACTACGGGGCTCGCCGCGCCAGCGCCCAGTTGGTCGAGCCCGACCCCGCCCTCGACACCGTCCAGTTCGGCCGCGCCGTGACCTTCGAGCGCGAGGACGGCCGCCGCCAGACCTACGCCATCGTCGGCGAGGACGAGGCCGATCCGGCCGGCGGCTCGGTGTCCTACATCTCGCCCCTGGCCCGCGCCCTGCTCGGCAAGCGCGTCGGCGACCTCGCCGACGTCAACGGCGCCGAGGTCGAGGTCATGTCGATCGTCTAGGTCTTCGACAGCAGGTCCAGCAACGCCTCCACGCAGGCGGCGGAGTTCCGCGCGGCGGCCTCGACCATCTCGTCATAGGTCAGGTGACTGTCGCCGCCGGCCAGGTCCGACAGCGTGCGGATGACATAGAGCGGCACGCCCCAGGCCCGCGCCACGACCGCCACAGCGCCGGACTCCATGTCGATGGCGTCGGCGCCCAGCCGGGCATGCAGTTCGTCGCGCGTAGTCGCGCAGTTCAGGAAATAGTCGGCCGTCACCACTCCGCCCAGCCGCGCATCGAGCCGGCCGCTCATCGCCAGCGCCAGCCGCGCCAGGACTGCGCGCACCGCCTCCTCCACCGGCTCTGGACCGCTCAGCGGCGGCGCGCCGACCGGGATCACCCCATAGGCCGTCGGCGTGAAGGCGCCCGCCGAAATGATGCCGTAGTCGTGCACCGCCAGCCGGTCGGCCAGCAGCACCGACCCGACCCCGAGCGCCGGATTGAGCCCTCCGGCCACGCCCGAGAAGATCAGCGTGCGCGCGCCGAACGCCGAGAGCAGCAGCGTCGCCGCGGCCGCCGCATTGACCTTGCCGATGCCGGCCTGGGCCAGCACGACCGCCTCGCCGGCGAACCGCGCGCGCCAGACCCTGGTCGGCCCATGGATCTCTGGCTGCGGATCGGCGTGCAGGACGCCGCGCAGGGCGTCCATCTCTTCAGGCGTGGCGCAGAGGATCGCGTGCATAGGCCCCGCTTAGCACGCTCTCAGCGCCGCCGCCCCTCCTCGGCCGCGCTCAGCACGAAGGCCAGGATCTCGGCCACCGCCACATAGAGTCGCTCTGGGATCTCGGTCTCCAGCTCGATGGTCGACAGCGCCTCGGCCAGCGGCGCGTTCTGCTGGATCGGCACGCCATGAGCCTGGGCCGCCTCGATGATCTTCTGCCCGATCAGGCCGCGGCCGCTCGCCACCACGCGCGGCGCATGGGGCGCGTCGTAGGTCAGGGCGACAGCCAAGGTCCTGCGGCCGCTTTCGCTCATGAGGTCTGGTCCACCAACTGGCCCGCCTCCGGCTCGGCGACGCGCGGCGCGCCGCGATGCAGGGCGATCTCGGCCTGGAAACTGGCTCGCGCCAGCGCTGCGCCCAGCAGTTCGCGCCCTTCTTCCAGCCTCGTCAGGCCGCTCTCGCGCTCGGCCCAGAGACCGACGATCGCCTGGCCGCCGACCAGCGAGACCCTCGCATGGACCGGCCCCAGCGGTTCGATGTCCAGTGAGAACGCCGCGCGCCAGGTCGGCTGCGTCTCGCCGCCCTTGCCGCGCCCGTCGCGGCTGATCTCGAACTGCGCCACCGCCGCGCCCTGCGGCGTGGTGAACGGCATCTCGAACATCCAGCGCGTCATCTGCGCCTCGACCGGCTCGTCCGCCCCGGCCGGCAGCGAGGCGATCTGCAACAGTTCCTGTCGCGCCACCGCGCTTTCCGTCTCGGCCAGCAGCCTCTGCCCGACCTTGCTGGGCGAGGCGTCCAGCGCCAGGCTCGGCGTGGCGGAGGGCTGGGCCCGCGGCCCGCCCGCGCGATAGGGCGGCGGCGGCGTGCGCGCCAGGGACCGCGCGTCCGGCGAACGCGGCGCGCCCGCCAGCCATGCGGCCAGGGCCTGGCGCAGGACCAGCAGTCCCGCCTTCATGTCCTGGCCCATGGGCGAGACCTGCGGAGCAGCCGCCAGCCTGGCCTCCAGGAACAGTCCCGACTGTGACAGCGCCTTGGCGACCTCGCCGCCGCCGAGCCGCGCATCGGACGGCGTCGCCTGGGCCAGCACCTGCGCCGCGGCCGAGCGCACCGGCGCCGGCAGCGCCGGATTGCGCGCCGCCTGGGTCAGGTCCGCCATCAGCGGGGCCAGTCCGCCCTGGCGACCCGCGGCCCGCTGCGCGGTCTGCGCCAGCATCTGCGCCTGAACATGGCCAGGATCGATGTCGATGGACGGGGCAGCCGGGGGCGTCACCGGAATCACCGGCCGCACCGGGGTCACCGGTATCGCCACCTGGGGCGTCAGCGGGCCTTGTATCGGCGTGATCGACACGAGCCAGTCACCTGCCAAAAGTTGCCGACATCTTACCGCCAGGGAGTGAAGGCGGGCTTAAGACACAGCTTTGGGCCGGCGGACGCCCCGCACGCCCCTGCCCTTGCCGGCCCGCGCCTGCTATTGCGGCTGGGATGACCCTCGACCAACTGCCGCCCCTGCGTGAAACCCTCGCCGAGCACGGCCTGCTCGCCAAGAAGAGCTTCGGCCAGCACTTCCTGCTCGACCTGAACATCACGCGGAAGATCGCGAGGCTGGCCGAGGTCGGCGAAGGCGATCACGTGATCGAGGTCGGCCCTGGGCCCGGCGGCCTCACCCGCGCCCTGCTGGAGACCGGCGCCAGGGTCACCGCCGTCGAAGCCGACCCGCGCTTCGCGCCGCTGTTGGAGGAACTCTCCATCGCGTCGGGCGGCGCGTTGACCCTGCGCCTGGAGGACGCCCTGAAGACCAACGAGGCCGAGGTCGCCGCCGGCGCGCCGGCCCATATCGTCTCCAACCTGCCCTACAACGTCGGCACGCCGTTGCTGATCAAGTGGCTGACGGGGGCCTTCACGCCCGCCTCCATGACCTTGATGTTCCAGAAGGAAGTCGCCGACCGCATCGCCGCCGAACCCGGTTCGGACGCCTATGGCCGCCTCTCGGTGATCGCCCAAGCGACCAGCCACACGGCCGTGGTCATGGACGTCCCGGCCCGCGCCTTCACCCCGCCGCCGAAGGTCGCCTCGGCGGTGGCCCGGCTGACCCCGCGCGCCGACCGTCCCGCGCCCGAACGCCTCGACGCCCTGCAGCGCGTCACCGCCGCCGCCTTCGGCCAGCGGCGCAAGATGCTGCGCTCCAGCCTCAAGGTCCTCGGCGGCGCCGAGCTCTGCGAGACGGCCGGCATCGCGCCGGAGGCCCGCGCCGAGACCATCGACGTTGCGGGCTTCCTGACGCTCGCCGACGTCCTGCGCCGGGCCTAGCCGCCAACCATCCTGGCCCGCAGCCGGCGCATGCCGCCCAGCCAGCGGTCGTAATCGCCGGTCTTGCGCTGCATGTAGGTCAGCACGACCGGATGCGGCAGGATCAGAAAGCTCTCGGCCGCCAGGCCCTGGACCACGCTTTCTGCGACGTCGTCCGGGCTGAGCACCCCGTCCAGGTTCTGCGGCTGCGACGCCGCATCGCCCTGGCGCAGCATGGCGGTGTCCACGCCCTGCGGGCACAGGATCGAGACCTTGATCCCCTGGTCGCCGTGGGTGATCGCCAGCGACTCCGCAAAGCCCACCGCCGCATGCTTGGTGGTCGAGTAGACCGCCCCGCCGATCTGCGAGAGCAGCCCCGCCGCCGAGATGGTGTTCAGCAGATAGCCGCCGCCGCGCGCCTGCATGCCCGGGATGACGGCCCGCGCCGCATGGACGTGGGCCATGACGTTGACGTTCCAGGCCCGGTTCCAGACCTCGTCGGGCGACGAGGCCGCGTTCTGCTTGTCCGGATCGCCGCCGCCGACCCCGGCGTTGGAGCAGAAGAGGTCGATGCCGCCGTGCCGCGCCTCGACATCCGCCACCATCGCGGCCATCGCCGCGCCGTCGCTGACGTCCAGCGTCACCGCCTCGCCGCCGATCTCGCGCGCCACCGCCGCGGCGCCCTCGCCGTTGCGGTCGGCCACGATCACCGCCTTGGCGCCCTCGCGCGCGAAGCGGCGGGCCAGCGCCGCGCCGATCCCGTCGGCGCCGCCGGTGACGACGACGACCTTGTCCTTAACTTCCATCGAAAAGCGTCCTTTTGGTCAGGCGTCGGCCGCGTCGGCATAGCCGGCGTAGGAGTGTTTCAGGCTGGCGTGGTTGAGCAGCATCTGCGCGACCTGCTTCTCGCCCTTGGCGTCGAACACCCGCGTCCGCACCCAGTAGGATTCGGTGCGCTTGCTCTCGGCCAGGGCGACGACCTCGCGGCGCAGGACGTATTCCTCGCCGACGAACAGCGGCCCGTCGATGAGCTTGATCTCCTGGTCGGCGAACAGGCCCACGGCCGGGCCCTTCACCGGGAAGGCCGCCTCGCGGCTGGAATATTCGAACAGCACGCTCAGCATCTCGAAGGGGATGATCGCCCGCCCCCAGGGCGAGGCCGAGGCGTCCGAATACCACGGCGAGTTCTCGGTGATCTTGGCCAGCTTCTGATTGAGGCTGAAGGGATAGAGCGCGCCCATGTTCTGGTCCGCGTCCATCCGCACCCGCTCGTCCCTGGCGCCGGTCATGCCGACCTTCAGGTCCTCGAGGATCAGCAGCTTGCCCGGCGGACGCAGCGCCGCCATGCGCGCCTCCAGCAGGCTCGGCGTCGTCTGCGGGCCGACGCTGGCGCTGGCCTCCAGCACCGGCGTGCCGTCGGCCTTCTCGGCCCACACGCGGGTGGAGGTCGCCCCTTCCGCCGGAATCTCGGCGAAGGCGCGAACCTCTTCACCCTCCACGACCATGTTCAGGAAGTGGGACGAGATGCAGCCGCTCTCGTACCAGCGCTGTCCCCAGATCCTGGCCAGCAGCGGCTGGAACTGGCTGAAGTGCGTCGGCCCCTCGATCGGACCTGCCCGGAAGCCCAGCTTCTCGGCCATGGCGTCGTCGTGGATCGACGAATGGCCGCCATACTCCTGGTCGGCCAGCATCTGCTGCGGCTTGCGCAGCGGACCGGCGAGGCTGAGGGGCGTCTCGAAGCTCATGGGCGTCTCCTGTGCGGGCATGCGCCGGCAAGGGCGCGTCGCCTTCTATAGACGCACGCCCGCGAGACTCGAACAATCGTTTGAATCGGCGGCGCCGATCACCCCTTGATGAACGCCAGCAGGTCGGCGTTGAACTGGTCCTGGTGGGTCGTCGCCAGGCCATGCGGCGCGCCCGGATAGACCTTGAGCTGAGCGCCCGGGACGATCTTCGCCGACTTCAGCCCCGCCGCGCCGATCGGCACGATCTGGTCGTCGTCGCCATGGGCGATCAGGGTCGGCTTGTCGATCTTCTTCAGGTCCTCGGTGTAGTCGACCTCGGAGAACTCGTGGATGCAGTCGTACTGCCCCTTGATCCCGCCCATCATGCCCTGCAGCCAGAAGCTCTCGCGCACGCCTTCCGAGATCTTCGCGCCCGGCCGATTGTAGCCGTAGAACGGCAGGGTCAGGTCCTTGTAGAATTGGCTGCGGTCGTCGAACACGCCCTTGCGGATGCCGTCGAACGCCTCGATCGGCGTGCCTTCGGGGTTGGCCGCGGTCTTCAGCATCAGCGGCGGCACGGCGCCCAGCAGCACCACCTTGGCGACGCGTCCGGTCCCGTGACGGCCCAGATAGTGCGCCACCTCGCCGCCGCCGGTGGAATGGCCGACCATCACCAGATCCTTCAGGTCCAGGAACTCGATCAGTTCGGCCAGGTCGTCGGCGTACTGGTCCATGTTGTTGCCGTCCCAGGTCTGGTCGGAACGGCCGTGGCTGCGGCGGTCATGGGCGATCACGCGATAGCCCTGGGATCCGAGGAACTGCATCTGCCCATCCCAGGCGTCGCCGGTCAGCGGCCAGCCATGGGAGAACAGCACCGACTGCCCCTTGCCCCAGTCCTTGTAGAAGATCTTCGTGCCGTCCTTGGTGGTGATGAAGGCCATGCTCGTCTCCCTTGGTGCTGCTGGACCCGAGCGGGCGCAGGCTCGGGCGCCCGTCCGGGCGGCCGCATGACCGCTCATGGGCGAGGTGCGACAAACGCAAAACAACGCGGACGCGATGCTAGGCGGCGAAGATGACGATCATCGCCGCTGGCCTAACGCATGAAGCGTGATCTCGTGCCGAGACGCTTCAGCAGTCGCAGATCAATAGGGAAACGCGGGGTCGTAGGGGAATTGGCCATAGGGAGACCGCCCGCCCCAGTACTGGCGATAGCCGTTCTTCTCCTGGCCGAGGGTCAGGGCCAGGGTTCCGTTTTCTCCCAGCGGCATCACGCTGGTGATGTAGCCGCTGCGATAGCCGCCGGTGCCGACCGCGATCCCTACCTCGCCGTGGATCTGACGATCGCGCGGCAAGCGCACGCCTTCGGCAAAGGCCTCCTCCGACGCCGCGGCGGGCGATTCCGCCAGCCAGCGCTGGATCTGCTGGGCGGTGTCCAGTTGCTCGGCCGGCGGCGCGGCCGCAGCGACCGGCTCGGCGGCGGCGATGTCGATCTCGGAGGGAGCGAGGCCCGTCGCGCCGGCGGTGCTCATGGCCTCCTGAGCCTGGACGGCGCCCGCCGAGAGGGCCAGCGCGGCCGTGACCGCCAAAATCGAACGCGTACGCATGCTCAAGGCGCCTCCAAGCGCGCTGCAGCTTAAGCAACCGATATGGGCGCTCGTATGGCGTCAGCCAAGCAGCGCGGCCGCCCCGTCCCACGCCAGTTTGCCGCCGACCGCGATCAGCAGCACGTAGATGATCCGGTAGAAGTTCCCCGCCGGCACGCGCCGCACCAGCCACACCCCGGCCCAGGTCGAGGCGATGGCCAGCGGCAGCAGCACCAGGGCCGTCATCATCGCCTCGCGGGTGAACTGCCCCAGCGCCCAGTAGGCCGGGACCTTCATCCAGTTCACCACGGCGAAGAAGATCGCGCTGGTGCCGATGAACACGTCCCGCGGCAGGTTCTTGGGCATCACATAGATCTGGAACGGCGGGCCGCCGGCATGGGCGATCTGGCTGGTGAAGCCGGCGACCACGCCGGCCAGCACCCCGCGCCAGGGCAGCTTCTCGGCCTTCGCCGGCTTCGGCGGCGCCGATCCGCGCTCGGCCCACAGCCGCATCAGCGCAAAGACGATCGACACCGCGCCGACCGCCAGCTCCACCGCGCCGGGCTTGACGAACGCCGCCAGCGAATAGCCCAGGGCGATGCCGCCCGCCGCGCTCGGCAGCATCACCGCCAGCACGCCCTTGTCCCAGGTTCTGCGGAACGCCCAGACGCTGACCACGTCCTGCACGATCAGGATCGGCAGGGTGATCGAGGCGGCCAGCACCGGCGAGACCGCCAGCGCCATCATCGGCACGGCGATCACCCCGATGCCCGAGAACCCGCCCTTGGCCATGCCCAGCAGGACCACGGCCGGAATCGCCACGGCGTAGAAGAAGGGGTCGGTCAGCAGCGGAACGTCACTTCCGCTTGCCGAGCTCGGCGGCGATGTCCTTGACGTTGTGGCCGACCTTGCGGTGCGCGGCGATCACCTGCTCGGGCTTCACGCCCCATCGCTTGGCCCAGAACGCCACCTCGTGGCGCTCGCGCACGTCCAGCCGCACGTTGTCGCGGAAATCCCGCTTGCCCTTGGGTTCGGCCATCGTCCTCTCCGTCGTCGGCCCTGGCCTATCAAGTCCCCTGCCCGGCGCCTACCCGCCGCAGCAGGAACCCCGACCGTACCGGCCCGTTGCTAGCGCCAGCACCTCAGGGAGGTTCCGTTGAAACGCTATGCCTATGGTTGGCTGACCCTAGCCTTCTTCCTCATTTCCATCATCGGCCATTGGGCCTTCGGCTGGTTCGCCTATCTCGACCAGCAGGCCGCGCTGCACGCCCACACGGACCTCTGAGCGATGGCCGAAGCGCTCAGCCCCATCCTGCCGCCGCAACTCGAAGCCCTGACCCACGAGGTGCTGCGTGCGGCCAGCAACCGGGAGCTGAAACTCGCCACCGCCGAAAGCTGCACCGGCGGCCTGATCGCCTCGCTGCTCACCGATGTCCCCGGTCGCTCGCATGTCTTCGAACGCGCTTTCGTCACCTACAGCAACGCCGCCAAGCAGCAGCTTCTCGGAATCCGCGGGGAGACGCTGCGCGACCACGGCCCCGTGTCAGAGGAAGCCGTTCGCCAAATGGCCATGGGGGCGCTGGCCAATTCCGGCGCGGACATCGTGTTGGCCGTGACGGGCTGGTGCGAGGCCGGCCCCGATCCTGGTCAGCAGGCCGGACTGGTCTGGTTCGCTGTCGCGGCGCGCGGCCGGCCACTTCAGGTGCGGATGGAGCGGTTCGGCAATATCGGCCGCGCCGGCGTCAGGCTCGCGTGCCTGCAGGTGGGGCTCGACATGCTGCACGCCGCCGTCCTGGCGCACTGAGCTACTGCGGCGCGCTCGGCCGCGAGACCACGAACGCCGCGCAGAGGCCCAGCGCGGCCGCCACGCCCAGGCCCAGCCACAGGCCCGGATGCACCGACAGGAAGAAGATCGCGAACCCCGCCGCCATGCCGGTGCAGGCCAGCACCTTGGCGCGCTTGGGGATCGCCCCATGGGCCCGCCAGTCGCGGACCAGCGGCCCGAACTGCTTGTGATTGAGGATCCACCCCTCGAGCCGCGGCGAGGACCTGGCGAAACAGGCCGCCGCCAGGATCAGGAACACCGTGGTCGGCAGCAGCGGCAGGAACGCGCCTGCCACGCCCAACGCCGTGAACCCCAAGCCCAGAACCAGATAAAGCGCGCGCGTCATGCCAATTGAGAGTCTCTCTCAAAAACCCAGAGAGCGATAGGGGTCAGAGCGCCAATTCTGCAACCCGCGCCGCCAGCGCCACATTCACCGCCTCATAGGCCGGCGTGAAATCGCGGGCGATCCTCTCCCGGCTCCAGGTCATCGGCAGCAGCCCGCCCAGCAGTTCGGTGTGCAGCACATGCGTTCCCTCCCCGTGCGGCGACAGCAGGAAGCCGTGGCGGCCGGCGAACAGCAGCGGCACGTGGCCCGACCACGCCAACTCCCGCCCCGGCTCGGCGGCGACGATCCGCACGGTCTGCCGGATGACGCCTTCGCCCCGCGCGGCGGCCAGATTGCGGAACACCATCCTGGCCCTGGTCCCCACCCGCGCCTGCCCGCGCACCTCCAGGTTCAGCGGGTTCCATTCGCCATAGCGCGCGAAGTCGGCCAGCACGTCCCACACCTGGTCTGGCGCCGCCGGAATGATCGCTTCGGTGCGAATCTGATGCATGGCGCGACCATATTCCGAAACCACGCGCGGACTGCCATTGTCCGCTCATGGCGATCACCGACCTCGCGACGCGGACCTACAATCACGGCTGGCGGCTGGACCCGATCATCCGCAGCCTGCTCGACACCGATTTCTACAAGCTGCTGATGCTCCAGTTGATCTGGAGCCTGCACCCGGACGTCAACGCCACCTTCTCGCTGATCAACCGCACACGCCAGGTGCGCCTGGCCGACGTCGTCGACGAGGGCGAGCTGCGCGCCCAGCTCGACCACGCCCGCACCCTGTCGTTCTCCAGGAAGGAATTGATCTGGCTGGCCGGCAACACCTTCTATGGCGAGACCCAGATGTTCAAACCGGGCTTCATCGCCTGGCTCGCCGACTTCCGCCTGCCGCCCTACGAACTGACGAAACACGACGGCCAGTACGAGCTCAGTTTCCACGGCCCCTGGACCCACGCCAGCATGTGGGAGATCCCGGCCCTGGCGATCATCAACGAGCTGCGCACCCGCGCCGTGCTGCGCGGCCAGGGTCGCTTCGCGCTCGACGTGCTCTACGCCCGCGCCAAGGCCAAGCTCTGGGAGAAGGTCGAGCGCCTGCGTAGATTGGACGGCCTGCTGATCTCCGACTTCGGAACCCGTCGCCGGCACTCGTTCCTCTGGCAGCGCTGGTGCGTCGAGGCGTTGAAGGAGGGGCTGGGCCGGGCCGTGCTCGGCACGTCCAACGTGCTGCTGGCCATGGACGGCGACCTCGAGGCCATCGGCACCAACGCCCACGAACTGCCCATGGTCGCCGCCGCCCTGGCCGACACCGACGAGCAGTTGCGCGCCGCGCCCTATCAGGTGCTGGACGAATGGCGGCGCACCTATGGCGGCAACCTGCTGGTCGCCCTGCCCGACGCCTTCGGCACCCGCGCCTTCCTGGCCGACGCCCCCGACTGGGTCGCCGACTGGACCGGGTTCCGCCCCGACAGCGCTCCGCCCATCGCCGGCGGCGAGGAGATCATCGCATGGTGGAAGGCCAAGGGCCGCGACCCGCGCGAGAAGCTGCTGGTCTTCTCCGACGGCATGGACATCGACTCGATCGAGGAAGCCCACCGCCATTTCGCCGGCCGCGTGCGCATGAGCTTCGGCTGGGGCACCAACCTGACCAACGACTTCAAGGGCTGCCTGCCGGGCGGCGGCGACGCCCTCGACCCGATCTCCCTGGTCTGCAAGGTCACGCAGGCCAACGGCCGCCCGGCCGTGAAGCTCTCCGACAATCCCGAGAAGGCCACCGGCGATCCTGCCGAGATCGCCCGCTACATCCGGGTGTTCGGCGAGGCCGGCCGCATCGCCCAGCCGGTCAGCGTCTGAACTAGCGGTAGCGCGCCACCTTCAGCGGGAAGGTATGCGTCTCCTCGTTGATCGTCACGACGATCGTCACGTCCTGGGCGCCCTTGGGCAGCGGGCCCAGACCAAGCTCGGTCCAGTGGCTCTCGCCGGGCTCCAGGGTCTGGGCGACGAAACCATAGTCACGCGCGGCTTCGACCTCCGCCGCGCCCTCGATCTGCGCGGTTTCGATGTTGCGCTGGAATTTCGGGTTCGGCCGCGTCGGCTCGTCGCGCAAGGCCGAGCCCATGCCATCGAGGCCCGCAGCGATCCGCGCCCACCGCTCGCGCTTGCGGGCCCGATCAAGCGTCGCGGCGGTCACCTCGTCGCGGGTAAGCACCTGCTGCAACTGCCCATCGACCCGGACCTCGACGTTCCGCCGCGTGAGATTGAAGGCCGTCTGTCCGTAGTTCTTCACCGCCAGGGCGATGACCGGCGAGTCCTTCTCGTCCAGCGTCTCGCGCACCACGACGATCGCCGCCTCGCTCTTCGCCAGGGTCGAGCGCGCGCCCGCCATGCCGTCTCGGTATTGCACGGGAGATCCCAGCGTCTGGACCGGCTCGATCTTGATCGGTGCAGCCTGCGCCAATTCGCCCCAGGTCAGCGCTGCAACCAAACCGAGCCAAACCCGCTTCATTCCCCTGCCTCCGGTTGTTCCCCGTGCGCATTCCTGCGCGCGCAGACTGCAAGGTCAAGCTTGGCGTTGATGCGCCGGCGCACCGCGGACCAAGGTCCGCGGACCATACTCCATGCTCGAATATGTTTATCAAAGTCCATTTCTATATGGAAATTCTGGCATACCGATGCCTTTATTTTGCCTTATCCAGGTCTTTCGATCGCCAAAATCAGCCGCGAGCTTGGGGACGCCTCGGGGGAGGCTTCACAGATCCACGGGAGACTTCATGCGTTCCATCCTCACCTACGGGGCTGCGGCCCTCGCCCTCGCCATCGCTGCTCCGGCCTTCGCTCAGGACGCCGCGTCCGAGCCGGCTCCGGCGGCGACTGACGCCAGCGCCACCGCCGCCACCCTGGCCGTGGGCGCTGCTGTAAAGGACAAGACCGGCGCCAACATCGGCACGGTTACGGAAGTCAAGCCTGACGCCACCGGCAATGAAGTCGCCACCATCAAGATGGGCGACGACACCTTCGCCGTGGAAACCAGCAAGCTGGCGATCGATGACGGCTCGGCGACGATCAACGCCACGGCCGACGAACTGCAGGCCATGCTCAAGAAATAAGGCTCACGCCAGGCGCGCCCCGCTCTCCGGACGGGGCGCGCTTTCTTTTTTCGCTGCTCGACGTCGCCCGGCCATGGACCTGGGCTCACCTCGCCACAGCGCCGCTCAGCGAAAGACGTACACCTCGCCGCCCGCCCGCTCGGGCAGCGGCCCCGCGGCGATGCTCAGCTCCGCCCGACGCCCGCCGCAGACACAGCGCATCCGGTCGGTGAACGCCCGCAACGGCAGCCCGCCCAGGCCTTGGGCGACCCAATGGGCGGGGTCGCAAGGGGCGACCCGCTCACACCCCGGCGAAGCGCAGCGCGCCACCAGGTGCCGATCCTCGCCCACACAGGCCAGCAGCGGCTTGCGCTGCATCTCGACCCAGATCTTCTCGTTCACGCCCGCCTCGATGGGCAGAACAAAAGCAGACATGCGCGACTCCGTTCGGGCTGTTCGTCGGTCGGCCAGCCCGACGTTCGGGACCCGCCGTCCGGCACCATCCGAAGAGTCGCCGCGTCCCCAAACAGGAGAGGCGCCCTCGAGCCCGAAATCCTGTGAACGCCTGCTCAGGCGTGGAGGGCCCGTCGGCCTAGCCGCCACAGCACGGCCCCCGCCAGCCCCGCCCCGGCGACGGCCCATGTCGCCAGCCCCGGCTCCGGCGGCCAGGAACTCGAAACGGCGGTCGCCGCCGCGGCGGGCGGCGCGCACATGGTGACAACGGCCGCAGCACTGATGACTGAAAGCAACTTCATACTGGCCCTCCTGTCGTCTTGCCGCCGCCAGGCGTAGTTCCCCACGGCGCCCCTAGGCTTGACCGGTCCGAGCTCCCGATGGGGCGACCAAATCTCCACCCACGGTCAATCAAATGCACGATTAGCACAACAAAATACTCGTCACACGGGATTAATCGCATGACGAGCACTCAATATGATGAAGCTATACTGTAACTATGGCGCAGCTTGCTCAGGCGGCCGCTATTCGTCCAGCAGCCCTTCGACGAACTGCGGCAGCCAGGGGTTCCGGCCCGGCTTCATCCGCTCGGAGCGGTATATGTGGCCGAGGTCGGCATAGGCCCGGTCGAAGTTCTTGTTGACGATGACATAGTCGTAGAGCCGCCAGTGCTCGATCTCGTCCTTGCCCTTCACCAGGCGCTTCTGGATGACCTCCTCGCTGTCCTGGGCCCGCGCATGCAGCCGCCGCGACAGGTCCTCCCAGGACGGCGGCAGGATGAACACCCGCACGCTATCGGCGGGCGCGGCGTCGGCGACCTGCTTGGCGCCCTGCCAGTCGATGTCGAACAGCACGTCCTTGCCCGCTTCCAGCGCCGCCATCACCGGGGCCTTGGGCGTGCCGTAGCGGTTGTCGTGGACGTCGGCCCACTCCAGGAACTCGCCGCGCGCGATCATCGCGTCGAAGGTTGGACGATCGACGAAATAATACTCGCGCCCCTCCTCCTCGCCCGGCCGCGGCGCGCGCGTGGTGCACGAGATCGACAGCATCAGGTCGCTGTGGTCGGCCACCAGCCGCCGCGACAGCGAGGTCTTGCCCGCCCCAGACGGCGAGGACACCAGCAGCATCATTCCCCGGCGGTTGGTTTCCCAGGGCCTGGGATGGTCGTGTCCGTCAGTCATTCTCTTTCCTTGCGACGCCGGCCATCCGGTCGCCTCGCGTCGATCCGCCCTGCCTATGAGGAAGGGCGTACTCCTATTCCACGTTCTGAACCTGCTCGCGGAACTGTTCGATCGTCGCCTTAAGCTCAAGGCCGACCGTGGTCAAAGCCCCCAGCGCCGATTTCGAACACAGGGTGTTGGCCTCGCGCATGAACTCCTGGGTCAGGAAGTCCAGCCGCCGCCCCTGCGGCCCTTCGGCCACGATATGCGCCCGCGCCGCCTCCACATGCGCACGCAGGCGGTCAAGCTCCTCGCGCACGTCCGCCTTCACCGCCATGGCCGCGGCTTCGGTGACGATCTTGTCCGCGCCAACAGCCTCGCCCACCAGCTCGGCCATCCGCCTGGCGAAGCGCTCCTTGATCGCCGCCGGCTGGCTCTCGGCCAGGCCCTGCGCCTCCCCGACCAGGACCTCGATCTTGTCGACCAGCCCGATCAGCACCGCGGTCAGCGCCAGGCCTTCTTCCCGACGCGAAGCCGCCAGGGCCTCCAGCGCCGCCCCGATCGACAGCGCGATCGCCGCCTGCAGCGCCGCCTGCGCCTCGGGATCGTCATCGCCCTCGGTCGCCTCGACCACGCCCCGCAGGGCCAGCAGCCCGTCCAGGCTGGGCGGACCGGCCTTGCCGGCCTCGATCAGCGGCGCGCCCATGGCCAGATAGCGGGCGAGGACGTTTTCGTTGATCTTGATCTCGACGCCGCTGTCGGTCCGCTTGGCCTGCACCCCGACATTGACCTGGCCGCGGGCGAACCGCGCCTGGGCTCCCTCGCGCGCGGCCCGGTCCAACTGGTCGAAGCCCGGCGGGCCGCGGAACCGGATCTCCAGATTGCGGCCGTTCACCGAGCGCGCTTCGACCGCCCAACTCCAGTCGCCCGCCGAGCCCTCGGCCCGGCCAAAGCCCGTCATCCCAGATAGTGGCATTGGAAGCACCCCCGGGACCCACGCCCCTCGAAAACCGCACCATTCAGCCGACGCAGCTTACACGCCGCGGAAACGGCCTGGCTACGCCACGCCCCGTCACGTCTCTAGTCGACTCCCGCGCCTTGGCGTCGTCTAGTCGCCGTCGCGTGGATGATCGCCAGCCGACGCCCGCCGTGTGCAGTAACGATTTCGATGCGCAGCTTGTCACGGAGGAGGTCGACATGGCCGTGGTTCGACGTATCGCCGGCGCGGCCTTCATCTATTTCTGCGCGCTCTTCACCTCGTTCGGCGTCGCCAAGCTCATTCGCGACCTCGTCGAGCTGGTCGGGGTCGAACCGCTGTTCGGCCAGGTCGCCGGCGCCCTGATCGTCGCCTTCATCCTGCTGCCGGCGGCGGGCTTTGCGGTCCGCACCTTCGCCGTCTCTCCCAGCCTGGCGCAGCGCCTGTCGGTCGGGGTGCTGGCGGTGCTGATGATGTTCGCCCTGGCCGTGATCGAACTGACCTTCTTCCGGCGCTTCTTCCAGACCGAACTCGTCCGGCCTTCAGACCAGGTCGCCAACTACATCACGCTGGTCCTGCTGCTGTTCGCCGCCATCCTGCCGTTGTTCCGCGACCGCCGCGACCCGCGCTCCTAGAGCGCAAGCCGCGGCGACTGCGCAGCCCCCGGCCCTATCGGCGGGTGATCTCGACGCGGCGAGCCTCTCCATCGGCGACCCCGGCCGGCCCGTTCTCGACGGCGGCCGGCGCCACCATCTCGATATCGCCCGCCGGCACTCCCGCGGCGATCAGCCGGTCACGCACCGCGTTGGCGCGTTGCTGGGCCAGCGGCGCGTTGATCGCCAGATTGCCGGTCCGGTCCGTATAGCCGGTGACGGCGACCTTCAGGCTGTCCTGCCTGATCGCGGCGGCGGCCTCGTCGATGGCCCGGCCCTCGTCGCCGCCGATCATCGCCGAGCCGAGGGCGAAGTGCACCCGGGCCGGCAATCCGACGATCGCCGCCGGCGCCGTGGCGGGCGCTGGCGTGCTGGCGATGACCGGCGCGACGGTCGCGGGGGCCGCCTCGATCGGATCGACCGCCGCCGGCGGGGGCGTCCTCACCTGCGCGACCGGCGCCGTCGTGGGGGCGGTCTGGCGCCCCAGGAAGAACCAGGCGAGCAAGGCCAGGGCCGCCAGCCCGAGCAGCCACGGCAACCAGCGCGCCAGGCCGGAGCTCGCGGCGGGGGCCGCGGCCGCGGTCGAGCGTGCGGCGTAGACCGGGGCGGCCGGCGGGGGGCGATCCTCGACCCGGCGCGGCCGGTCGGCGAAATCGGCGACCGTGGCCGAGGCGTCGGTGGCGGCGCTGGCGACCGAGGCCGCCACCGCCCCGGCGCCCAGCGCGCCTGCCGCCAATGTCGCCTTCCCGACCCCGCCGGCCACGTCCGTGCCGCCGAACAGCGACAGCTTCCGGAAGCGCTCGGCCAGCAGGTAGTAGACCGTGACCCGGTTCTTGGTCGGATCGCCCCTCATGCGCTCACCGACGTCGGCGATCGCATCGTCCAGGTCGGCGTCGCTGAGGGTCAGCCCGAGCTTCTTCTTCAGATAGTTCTCGCGGACCCGACCGACCTCCGCCGGGTCGCTGAACGACACGAGCGAGGAATCCCGGTTCTGCAAGGCGATCCCGCAATACCGGACGATCGCGTCGATCACCTTGGAATCGGCGTTCGGGACGTACTTCCTGACGTCGATGGACCAATCTTCGGCCATAAGCCCGTCCTCCAATCCGTTCGATGGATGTGGCGTCGGGCAGGAAGCGCCAGCGGAGGGCGCGCTCGACGCCTGTCCGTTAACCGATAGGACCAAGCCAAGGACGCGGCGCTAGGGCGATTTGCTGAGCGGGCATGGGGATTCACCGGAGGGAACACGCGCGCCGCAGCCGGCGAGCACGTGCTCCCTAGCGCGCAGCCGCCGCCTTTTCCTGAAGCGCGGCGGCCTCCGCACGCTGCTTCTCGATCGCCCGCCACCGGGCGACGTTCTTCAGATGCTCGTCGTAGGTCGGGGCGAAGACGTGCCCGCCGCCGCCGTCGGCGACGAAGAACAGATGCTCGCTGGCCGGCGGGTCGAGCACCGCGGCCAAGGCGGCCCGGCCGGGATTGGCGATCGGCGTCGGCGGCAGGCCGTCGATCTGATAGGTGTTGTAGGGGTTCGGCTTGGCCAGTTCCGAGGCGCGCAGGCCCCGGCCCAGCGGCTTGCCGCCGTTCAGGCCGTAGATGATCGTCGGATCGCTCTCCAGCCGCATGCCCTTGCGCAGCCGGTTGACGAACACCGCCGCCACCTGCGGCCGCTCGCTGGCGATGCCGGTCTCCTTCTCGACGATGGAGGCCAGGATCACCGCCTCGTCTGGAGTCTTGATCGGCAGGCCCGGCTGGCGCTTCTCCCACAGCAGGGCGAGCAGCTCGTCGCGGGCGTCCATCATCCGCTTCAGCACCGCCGAGCGGTCCTCGCCGCGTTCATACTGGTAGGTCTCGGGCAGGATCGAACCTTCGGGCGGCGCCGCCGCCACGCCGGTCAGGTCGGGCCGCGCCATCAGCGTCGCCAACGCCGCCTCGGAGGTCATGCCCTCGGGAATGGTCACCTGGTGGATGACGATCCTGCCCTCGCGGATGTCGCGCAGGATCGAGGCGAGCGAGGCCCGGCTCTTGAACTCGTATTCCCCGGCCTTCAGCGACTTGGCCGAGCCGGTGACCTGGGCGGCCGCCGCGAACAGCGCCTTGGACCGGATCGCCCCGGAGCGTTCCAGCGTCGAGGCGATCTCCGTCAGGCCCGCGCCCTTGCGCAGCATGACCACCCGCGTCTCGCCGCCGTCGGTGGAGGGGCCGGGTCCCTGGTAGGACCAGAGCGCCCAGGCCAGGACCAGGGCCAGCACCACGCCCAGCGTCGCCGCCGCGCTGCCCAGGATGATCCCCAGGCGGCGAAGCGGCGGCAGGGCTCCGCCAGGCTTGCGCCGCCCCCTGCCGGCCGACTTGCGCGGTCGGCGGCTCACGAGACCTTCTTGAACACCACGGAGGCGTTGGTGCCGCCGAACCCGAAGCTGTTGGACAGCGCCACGTCGATCTTCATCGGCTTGGCCTTGTTCGGGACCAGGTCGATCTGCGTCTCCACCGAGGGGTTGTCGAGGTTGATGGTCGGCGGCGCGATCTGGTCGCGGATCGCCAGCACCGTGAAGGCCGACTCGATGGCGCCGGCGGCGCCCAGCAGGTGGCCGGTCGCCGACTTGGTGGACGACATCGTCAGGTTTTTCGCCGCATCGCCCAGCAACCTGGTGACCGCGCCCAGCTCGATCTCGTCGCCGAGCGGCGTCGAGGTGCCGTGGGCGTTGACGTAGTCGATCTCGGCGACGTCGATGCCGGCGTCCTTGATCGCGGCCTTCATGGCGCGGAACCCGCCGTCGCCGTCCTCGGCCGGGGCGGTGATGTGATAGGCGTCGCCCGCCAGGCCGTAGCCCGCGACCTCGGCGTAGATCTTCGCGCCGCGCGCCTTGGCGTGCTCGTACTCTTCCAGCACCAGCACGCCCGCGCCTTCGCCCATCACGAAGCCGTCGCGGTCCTTGTCGTAGGGACGGCTGGCCTTCTGCGGATCGTCGTTGAAGCCGGTCGACATGGCGCGGCAAGCGATGAAGCCGGCGACGCCCACCGGGCAGATGGCCGCCTCGGCCCCGCCGGCGATCATCACGTCGGCGTCGCCGTACTTGATCAGGCGGGCCGCGTCGCCGATCGCGTGGGCGCCGGTGGCGCAGGCGGTGACGACGGAATGGTTCGGGCCCTTGAACCCGTGGCGGATCGAAACCTGGCCCGAGGCCAGGTTGATCAGGGCCGAGGGGATGAAGAACGGGCTGACGCGGCGCGGGCCCTTCTCGAACAGCTCGACGCTGGTCTTTTCGATGGTGGCCAGACCGCCGATCCCCGAGCCGATGATGACTCCGGTGCGTTCCTTGTCCTCGTCGGTTTCAGGCGCCCAGCCCGAATCCTTCACGGCTTCGTCAGCCGCCGCGATCGCATAGAGGATGAAATCGTCGACCCGGCGCTGGTCCTTGGGAGGCAGGGTGTCGTCCGGATTGAACGACCCGGGCACGCCTTCCCCGCCGCCGCCGCGCCCATCGACCCGCGGCACTTCACAGGCCACCTGGCAGGCATAGTCGGTGGGATCGAAGGTGGTGATGCGCCCCGCCCCGGACTTGCCCTCAAGAAGGGCTTTCCAGGTAATCTCGGCGCCTTGGCCGAGGGGGGTCAGCAAACCGATGCCGGTGACGACGACACGACGCATGAGCGGGCCTCCAAACGCAGACCGCCGCGAACTCCGAAGAGCTTCGCGGCGGCCGAATAGTCAATGAATTCCGTGGGTTCGCCTTAGGCGCCCAGGCGCTCACCGATGAACTTCACCGCATCGCCGACGGTCTGGATGTGCTCGGCGGCGTCATCCGGGATCTCGATGTCGAACTCTTCTTCGAAGGCCATGACCAGCTCGACATTGTCGAGGCTGTCAGCGCCCAGGTCGTCGATGAAGCTCGCCTTTTCGGTGACCTTCTCGGGGTCGGCGTCCAGATGTTCAATGACGATCTTACGCACGCGCTCGAGGATGTCGGACATTCGCTTAAGTCCCTTTGTTTCGCTAAATCCATCCGCGACGGCCGACGGGATGTCAACCGTTGCGGATATACGGGTAGAGACCTTCGCCTCGCCGGTTCGCGCGGCGACGTAGCATGTTCGCCACGGCCACGCCAGCGGGCTCAGATCATGGCCATGCCGCCATTCACATGCAGGGTTTGGCCCGTCATGTAACCGGCTTCATCGCTGGCGAGGTAGACGCAGGCGGCGGCCACTTCACCGCCGGTTCCCAGCCGCCCGGCCGGAATCGTGCCCATGATCTGGGCCTTCTGCTGTTCGTTCAGCGCGTCGGTCATCGGGCTTTCGATGAAGCCCGGCGCCACGCAATTCACTGTGATGCCGCGGGTCGCGACCTCCTGGGCCAGGGCCTTGGAGAAGCCGATCATGCCGGCCTTCGAGGCCGCATAGTTCGCCTGGCCCGGATTGCCCATCACCCCGACCACCGAGGTGATGCCGATGATTCGGCCATGGCGGCGCTTCATCATGCCGCGCATCGCCGCCCGGCTGAGCCGGAAATAGCTCTCCAAGTTGACCTTCAGGACCGCGTCCCAGTCCTCGTCCTTCATCCGCATCAGCAGGCCGTCGCGGGTGATTCCGGCGTTGGCGACCAGGATGTCGATCCCGCTCCCCGCCGCCTCTTCGGCGCGGCTGATCAGGCTGTCGACCGATTCCGGGTCGGACAGGTTGGCCGGCACGGCCGAGGTCCGCTCGCCCAGTTGCTGGGCCAGGTCCTGCAGCACCGCCTCGCGGGTGCCCGACAGCACCACATGCGCGCCCGCCGCGTGCAGCGCCTTGGCGATCTCGCCGCCGATGCCGCCGGTCGCCCCGGTGACCAGGGCGGTCTTTCCCGTCAGGTCGAACATCTCAGAGTCCCTTCGCGAAGGCTTCAAGGTCGGCGGGCGTGTTGAGCGGCGTCGCCTCGGCGTCGGGGGCGATGCGCTTGGCCATGCCCGACAGCACCTTGCCCGCGCCGGCCTCGGCGAAGCGGGTCACCCCGCCCTCCCCGGCCAGCCAGATCATGCTCTCGCGCCAGCGCACGCGGCCGGTGACCTGCTCGACCAGCAGCCGGCGGATTTCTTCCGGGTCCAGGGTCGGCCGGGCCGTCACATTGGCCACGACCGGCGCGCGGGGCGCCAGGATCGTAGCGCTCGCCAGCGCCTGGGCCATCTCATCGGCGGCCGGCTGCATCAGCGGACAGTGGAAGGGCGCCGAGACGTTCAGCGGGATCGCCCGCGCGCCCAGTTCCTTGGCCTTCTCGATGGCCACGTCGACCGCGGCCTTGTCGCCCGAGATCACCACGTTGCCGTTGTTGTTGTCGTTGGCGACGACGCAGACCCCGACCTTCGAACCGGCCTCCGCCGCAGCTTCCGCCAGGGCGACGTCGGTCTTCGGGCCGATCAGCGAGGCCATCGCGCCAGCCCCGACCGGAACCGCCCGCTGCATGGCCTGGCCGCGCAGCTTCAGCAGCCGCGCCGTGTCGGCCAGGCTGATCGCGCCGGCGGCGGCCAGCGCCGAATATTCGCCCAGCGAGTGACCGGCCACGAAGGCGGCTTTCTCGATGCCGACGCCGAATTCCTTCTCCAGGGTCCGGGTCACCGCCAGCGACACGGCCATCAGGGCCGGCTGGGCGTTTTCGGTCAGGGTCAGGTCGCCTTCCGGGCCCTCGCGCATCAGCGCGAACAGCTTCTGGCCCAGGGCGTCGTCGACTTCCTGGAACACCTCACGCGCCGAGGCGAAGGCCTCGGCCAGGTCGGCGCCCATGCCGACAGCCTGGCTGCCCTGACCAGGAAAAATGAAGGCGAGGCTCATTGCGCGTCTCCCACGCACTTACGATTCCGAGCCGGGAGGGTTAGGGGATAAGCCAAGCCCCGGCAAGGCGGCGATCGAGAACGGGAGGATGTCATGCGCGCTGTGATCCGGCGGAACAAGCAACTGGTCTGCGACGAGATCGCCGATCTGAAGCCCGATCAGGGGCAGGTCCTGGTGCGCACCCTGGCCTGCGGAATCTGCGGCTCGGACCTGCACGCCCTGCATCACATGGAGCACATGATCGACCTCACCCGCCGCGCCGGCGGCATGGGCGATGGCTTCGATCCGACCGCCGACACGGTGTTCGGCCACGAGTTCTGCGCCGAGATCCTGGAGCACGGCCCCGGCACGACCGGCGCACTCAAGGCGGGCGCCCGGGTCGTCTCGATTCCGGCCACCCTCACCCCGGCCGGCGGGGTCGAGATGCTCGGCTTCTCGAACAACCTGCCCGGCGGATTCGCCGAGCGGATGATCCTCTCCGAGGCCCTGCTGCTGGAAGTGCCGAACGGCCTGCCGACCGACAAGGCGGCGCTGACCGAGCCGTTCGCCGTCGGCGCGCACGCCGTCGCCAAGGCCCGCCTCGATCCCAATAGCGTCGCCCTGGTGGTCGGCTGCGGCCCGGTCGGCCTGGCCGTCATCGCCGGCCTGAAGGCGCGCGGCCATGGCCCGGTCATCGCCGCCGACTTCTCGCCGCGCCGCCGCGCCGCCGCCGAGATGCTGGGCGCGGACGTCGTCATCGACCCGGCGGTCGAGAGCCCTCACGCCCGCTGGGAAGGCTTCGGCGTCCCCACCGCCCGCGCCGCCCAGAACATGGTGCGGATGATGGGCGGCAGCTTCGGTCGTCCTGTCGTCTTCGAATGCGTCGGCTCGCCCGGCGTGCTGCAGAGCCTGATCGAGGCCTCTCCGGCCGGCGCCCAGATCGTCGTCGCCGGGGTCTGCATGGAGAGCGACCGCATCGAGCCGGCCATCGCCATCACCAAGGAGATCGAGCTGACCTTCGTGTTCGGCTACACGCCCGAGGAGTTCGCCGCGACCCTGCACGACATCGCCGAGGGCAGGATCGACGTCAACAACGTCGTCACCGGCACGGTCGGGCTCGACGGCGTCGCCCAGGCCTTCAAGGACCTCGGCGATCCCGAGGCCCACGTGAAGATCCTGGTCCAGCCCTAAAGCTTCATCGGGCTGACATAGCCGGTCAGCTCCAGATAGCCGCGCCCGCCCTGCGTGCGCACGGCCCCTTCCCAGTAGACGGGGCCGCCGGAGGCGCGGCTGTCCAGCTCCTGATCGTCGAACAGCGGCCGCAGGGTCCATCGCCGCTCGCCCTGGGGCGTGCGCACGGTGACTTGCCGCTCGACCGGATAGAGCGCCTGGGTCCGCGGCGAGCGCCAGTTGCGCAGGGTCGAGAACGTCACCTGCGCCGGCGCGAACCTGGTCACCGCACCGTCGCGCCCGCGCAGCGAGCCGCCGGCCCACAACGCCTTTCCCGCCGCATCGCGGACCTGGAAGGCCATCAGCGCGCCGCCGTCGTCCAGGTTCAGCCCGACCCAGTCCCAGCCGACCGCGGCGGGGTCCAGCAGGGTCGACGACCATTCGCGGTCCAGCCAGGCCGTGCCGGCGACCTTCACCGCCTTGCCGTTCCGCAACACCGATCCCGTCACCTTCAGTTGCGGCAGGCTGTAGTAGTGGCTGGCCTGGCTCGGCAGCGGCCCCTTGCGGCTGAACCCGCCCTCGCCCTGCAGCAGCACCGGCTGGGTCGGCGCAAAGGCCAGGTCGAGCACGAAGCCCTCTCCCGCCGCCTTGGTCACGAACCGTCCGTCGGGCTCGCGCCGCAGACGCCAGTCGTCGATGATCAGGTCGGCGTCGCCCGTCGCCGCCTCGGCCAGCCCGAACCCGGCCCGCGCGATCCGCTGGCCGTGCAGCAGCTTGCCGACCGCCGGGTCCGACAGGGCCGCATGGGCGAACAGGATCTGCTTGGGCGCAAAGGCGCTGGGATTGGCCTCATCCACCGGCTGGCGCGAGCGGAAGAAGGTCACCTGGAAACCCAGCTCCTCGCCCTCGGGCGTCTTCAGCCAGCCGGTGACGTACCACCACTCGGTCCGGAAGGCCGGGTGCGCCCCATGATCGGCCGGGAACCTCAGCGCCACGCCGGGGCGAACCTCGGGATAGGCCGGGGTCTGCGCCACGACCGGCGCCACGCACACGGCCAGCAGGGTCAGCAGCGCCAGCAACCAACGCATCACCAGTCCTCCCGCACGGCGCGCACGGCGTCCGACGAGACCGCGCGCCGGCCCGCCAGCAACGCCGTGCCCGCCGCCGAGGCGACCAGCGCCGCGCCGACGCTGGCCAGCAGTCCCCAGGGCGGCCTGGTCTCCATCGTCCAGTGGAACGACTGCGGATTGACCACATGGATCAGCACCTGGCTCATCACCAGCCCAAGGCCGATCCCGGCCAGCCCGCCGACCGCGCCCAGCAGCGCGCCCTCGGCGGCCAGCATGCCCACGATCTGCCCCTTCGTGACGCCCAGATGCCGCAACATCCCGAACTCCTTGGTCCGCGCCAGGGTCTGGGCCGAGATCGTCGCCGCCACGCCGGCCAGCCCGACGACGATGGCGATCGCCTCCAGGCCGTAGGTCACCGCGAAGCTGCGGTCGAACAGCCGCAGAGCCATGTCCCGGATGGCCCGCGGCTCGGCCACCGTCACCCGCCCGGCCAGCCTGGCCGGGACATTGGCTTCGAGCGCCCGGGCGACCTGCTCGCGGTCCGCGCCGGGCGCCAGGGTCACCGAGGCCTCGCTACGCGAACGATCGCCGGTCAGGGCCGTATAGTCGTGGCTCTCCAGGGTCACCGCGCCGTGCTGGCGCGCGTAATCCCGCCAGACGCCGGTCACGAAGAACGGTCGGTCGGCGCCGCTGATCGGCAGCGCGATCTCCTGCCCCGCCTTCCACCCGTAGAGCCAGGCCGCGGGTTCCGACACATAGACCGGGATCGCGCCCGCCGGCGCGGGCGCGGTGCGACCGATCATCGGCGGGCCCCCCTGATCGAGGCCGCCTTCCGGGCGCGCGATCAGGGCCAGCGGCGGCGCATCGGCGCTCATCCGCAGCATCGTCGTGCGCATGAAGGCGATGTGCGCGACGCCGGGGGTGGCCGCCAGCCTCGCCTGCTCGGCCGGGTCGAACCCGCCGCCCGTGCCCACCGCCTCGATGCGGACATAGAGGTCGGCCGGCAGCACCTGGGTCAGCCAGTCCTCGACCGAGCCGCGGAAGCTCGACACCATCACCGCCATCGCCACCATCAGGCTGGTGCTGGCGACCACGCCGCACAGCGCCACGGCGGCCTGCGAAGGCGCGCCCCAAAGCCGCTTCACCGCCAGGTCGGCCGCCACATGGCCGAGCGGGCGACGCTGCAGCCCGGCCAGCAGCACTCGCGCCAGCCGGGGCATCGCCGCCACGCCCCCCGCCAGCAGCAGCGCCATCGCGGCGTAGCCGAACAGAGGCACGCCTCGCACGGCCGGAGCGAAGGCCGCCAGCCCGCCGGCCGCCAGCAGGACGAGCGAGGGCCAGATCGGCGGCGTCACCCGCGGGTCGACGGCGTCGCCGGCGTTCTTCAGCGCCACGGCCGGCTGCGCCCTGGCCGCTTCGCGCGCCGGCGCCAGGCTGCCGACGATCGCCGTCATCAGGCCCAGGGCCAGGAACACCAGCGCCGGGCCGGGCGTCAGCACCAACTGCGGCCTCGCCTCGCCGAAATAGCCGCCGCCCAGATCGCCGCCGAGCACCCGCAAGGCCACGTCAGCCAGGCCAAAGCCCAGGGCGATCCCGACGACGCCTCCCGCCAGCCCGACGCAGATCCCCTCCGCCAGAACCTGCGCCAGCAGCGCGCGGCGGCGCACGCCCAGCACCCGCAGCAGCGCGAACTGCGGCCTGCGCCGCGCCACCGACAGCGACTGCGCCGAATAGACCAGGAACCCGCCGGTCAGCAGCGCCATCAGGGCCAGCATGTCGAGATTGACCCGGTAGGCCCGGCTCAGGCTGTCGCTCCGTCGCGCCTCGCTCTCGCGGCTGACCAGTTGCGCGTCGGCCGGCAACTGGCCGGCCAGGGCCGCGGCCACCCGCTGGACGTCCGCGCCCTTGTCCAGCTTCAGGTCCAGGCGCTGGAGCCGTCCGATCCGGCCCAGCCGCCACTGGGCCGAGGCGATGTCCAGCACCGCCAGCCGGCGCTCTTCGCCCGCGCCCGGCAGCACGCCGGCGATCTTGAACTGCGCCTTGCGCCCGCCGGCCGTCAGCTCGATCTCCTGGCCGACCATTCGCCCCGCCAGCGCCGCCGGCGACAGGAACACGGCCTGCTCATCGAAGGCGGCGTCCATGGTCGGGCCCCGAGCCTCGCCGTCGGCCGACAGCGGCCGCCCGATCAGGCTGGGCGTCACGACCGCGGCGCGCAGGACGTCCAGGCCCAGAACCGTCACCGTTTCCCCCGTGCGGTCGGTTCCGGCCTCCAGCTCCACTACCGGGCTGACGGCGGCGACGCCCGGCAGCCGCGCGAGCCGGGGGTACAGCGCCTCGTCGAAGCCGAACGAGGTCGTGGAGCGGACCTGCAGCTCCGCATCCCCGTTCACCGCGCTCACCGCCTTGGAGAATTCGCTGAGCGCCGAGGCGTTGACCAGATGCACCGCCAGGCCCAGCGCCACGCCGATGGCGATGGCGGCCGCGGCGGTCAGCACCCGCATCGGATGCGCGCGCCATTCGCCCAGGATCATCCAGCGGGCCGCGAGCCCTCGCCGCCTAGGCTGGGATGCGTTCGACAAGGCCGTCCCGCCCAAGGATCAGGGTCCGGTCGGCGGCGGCGGCCGCGACCTCCGAGTGGGTCACCAGCACCACGGCCGCGCCGGAGCGCCGAACCTCGCCGGCGAACACCTCCAGCACCCGCCTGGCGGTCTCCGGATCAAGATTGCCGGTCGGCTCGTCGGCCAGCAGCAGGCGCGGCCGGTGGATCAGCGCCCGCGCGATGGCCACGCGCTGCATCTCGCCGCCCGAGAGCTGGCGCGGATAGTCGCCGGCCCTCCCCCCAAGGCCGACCGCTTCGAGCATGTCCTGCGCCCGCGCCAGGGCCTCGTCGCCCCTGGCGCCCTGCAGCACCATGGGCAGGGCGACGTTCTGGCCGAGCGTCAGGTGCGGCAGGATGTGGAAGGCCTGGAAGACGAACCCCACCCGGTCGCGGCGCAGCAGGGTCCTGGCGTCATCGTCCAGGCCGGACAGATCGACGCCGTCGATGGCGATGGCGCCGTCGTCGGCCCGGTCCAGACCGGCGATCAGGTTGAGCAGGGTCGACTTCCCGACACCCGACTCCCCCATGATGGCGACGAACTCGCCGGGCGCCAGGCGCAGATTCAATCCCGCAAACAGGATGCGGCCGCCGGGAACCGACTTGGCGAGGTCCGAAATCTGCAAAACGGGCGCGGTCATCGGCTCATCCTAGCCTGAACCGCGCCCTGACGAAGCTAGGACGGTTTCGGCGAAGGCGGCGCCAGACGGCGCTGGGCCAGGGCCGTGCAGGACGCGACGCCGATCGGGCCGCTCTCGTCATAGACCCGGGCGTCGCCCACCGCCACGCCGTCGTCGGCGCCGTGATAGATGCTCTCGAAGCCGACCCACTCGGTGTCCGGCAGCTTGTGCAGATAGAGCGTCACGTCCGAGTTGATGTAGCCCAGGCCATGGTCGCCGACATGGGTCAGCGGGCTGACGAAATCGCAGGCCACGGCCACACGCTGGAACGGCGTCAACGCCTCGCCCTCGACGATGTCGCGCACCTCGCTCATCCAGGTGCGGCGCTGCTCGGCCGTGGCGAAGCCGCCGCTGATCGGACGCGAGGCCCACATGCCGCCCATGCCGCCGCGGTTCTCCGGTTCGGGGATATCGGTCGGCGACGGCACGTTCCACGTGCCTGGCTTCCAGACATTGCCTTCCGAGTTCTCGGTGCGCTTGAGGAACTGGCAGGAGGCCCGCGCCATGCTGACGCCGCCCGAAATGAACTCGGCGTCGACCACGCGGATGCGGCCGCCCTCGCGGACGACCGTGGTCGTCACCTCGATCGGGTCAAAGCCCGGCAGGCGGTACATGTCGACCGTCAGGCGCGCAGGGATGAAGTCCGCGTCGCCGTGCTTCTGCTCAAGCACAAAGCCGAGAAGACCAATGATGACCCGTCCGTGGAGCGATTGAGGGTTCCAGGGACCGCGGCCGGCGGGAGTTGGGACGAAGTATTGACCGTCCCGTTTGAAAAAGGGTTCGTTCGTCATGGCGCGGGACCATGACGGATTCCCTTTGCACGGCCTAGGGCGTGGACTCATAAGCCTGGAGCCAGATGCGGGTTGATCCGAGGAGGACG